>NZ_JBXUCV010000001.1:618481-1112804 GCF_057178085.1 Pelovirga sp. C15f | reverse complement strand
TCCCGACCTGCGGTCGGAATGAACGGGGTGGCCTTTGAGCCGTTCGGCTAGTCCGTCCGCAGGCGGACGAACCAGCCTTTGGAGACCGATGCCCTTCGGGCACGGCTCAAAGGCCACCCCGTTAGCTTTCGAAATCAAAAATGACTAAAAAAACATTTTGGACTGCCCCATATCAAACCGAAATTGAAACACGCATCACCTCGGTAAATGGGCAAAACATTACGATGGAAGAAACAATTTTCTTTGCTTTTTCTGGAGGGCAAGAAAGTGACACTGGTACTATTGGTGGCTACCAGGTAATAGAAGCTAGAAAGGTTGGCCAAGAAATAGAGTATGTCCTACCAGAAAATCATAAAATAAAAAAAGCCGATAAGGTCAAAATCCAAATAAATTGGGAGCGCAGGTACAATCTTATGCGCCTGCATTTTGCAGCAGAACTTATTTTGGAAATAACATACAAAAAACTAAAAGGGTCAGAAAAAATTGGTGCCCACATTGCGGAAAATAAGGCTCGTATCGACTTTAAATCGCCTATGAGCATTTCCACTTTACTTCCTGAAATTGCAGCTGAAGCAGAATCTATTATCAAAAGAAATCAAAAGATAATTAGTAATTTTAGCGATGAGCAAAATGGAAAAAGGTATTGGGCCATAGAAGGCTTTGGTAAAGTCCCATGCGGAGGTACGCACCTTAAAAAAGCCGGTGAAGTTGGCGGCATCAGGCTTAAAAGAAAAAACATCGGCAAGGGTAAAGAGAGGATCGAGATCTTCCTTCAAGAGCAAAGCTAACAAACCAATGTCTTTAGGCGGATAGTCAACTCGCTCTTTCTCAAAAAACGTACGAACTGAGGTTTAGCTTATGAGCGCATTCATTGTAGTAGATACAAAGATAAAAGATCCGGAAGTCTACGAAGAGTACAAAAAACAGGCGAAACCAATTGCAGAAAAATACGGGGGTGTTTATCGGGTCCGAGGCGGTGCAATGGATGTACGAGAAACAGATTTATGGGCTCCTACACGGATTGTCATTGTTGAATTTCCCGATGTGAAAAGTGCTCAAGCTTTCGTGGATTCAGAGGAATATGCGCCGGTCAAGCCGATACGAACAGATAATGCCGAATGCACTTTGTTCATCGTAGAAGGTGCCTGAGAAATGAAACCGGCACATAACTGCGCCTTTTGATGGGTTGATGCGGACGAGTATGGTTGTTTCTTCGGCTAATGTGTCATGAACCGGAAGGGTGAGTATTCGGCCCGAACCGCACAAACATCAACCAATGAACCGTGAAGGGAGAAGCCTTATGTCCGAGCATAACCATCCCCGCCCTCATCTTGTAGGCATCAATCATGTGGCCCTGGAAGTTGGCGATATCGACGAAGCCCTTGCGTTTTACGGTCAGTTTTTTCAGTTTGAGCTGCGTGGCCGCAGCGAGAAGATGGCGTTTATTGACATGGGCGATCAGTTCCTGGCCCTTTCCCAAAACAGCGATCGCCATCCCGACCAGCATCGGCATTTCGGGCTGGTGGTCGATGATCGCAGCCGCCTGCAGGCACGTCTGGAGGAATTCGATGTAGAGATTCTCCCCGGGCGGGGCCTGAATTTTCTTGATCCTTGGGGGAACTATATCCAGGTTGTGGTCTACGCCGATATCCAGTTCAGCAAGACCCCTGAGGTGTTAAAGGGCATGGGCCTGGAACTGACAAAAACTGTCGACGCCCTGCAAGAGTTACGGGATAAGGGGATGGGCTGAGGCGATAGCCGGGTCAGGCCTGGTCGGCTTCGCTTCGGGTCAGGGCTTCAAATCCCGAGATGACATCGAACAGTTCTTCTGAGATGGCATTCTGCCTCATGGTGTGATAGCGGAGTTTCAACTCTTCCCTGGTTTCCTCGATATTCTTTTCGGCCCTCTGCATCGACGCCAGACGCGCCGCATTCTCCGCTGCCATGGACGCTGCAAAAGCGCGAAAAAGGGCGACAAAGAGATATTCGCCAATCAATGCGCTGAAAAGATCTTCCCAGGGGATCGTGTACAGGGGAATCTGCCGCCCCGGCCATTTTCCACCGCCGAGGTCTTCGAGCCAACGCTGGTCGGGCGGAAGCAGGTTGACGCGGTTCTGCCGGTAGGTTGATCCTCCTGCCGGGCGATTGTGAAAGAGGATCAGTCGCAGCTCTCCTTCCTTTTCACGGATTTGGGTCAAATGCAGCAGGATTTCCTGAACCCTGGTGGAAATCCCCTCGGCCGAGGAGGGCAGGGGGAACAGATGTTCGATCCCGCCGAAGGCATCTTCGACCAGCCCATGCATCTTGATCCCGCTGACCCAGATCAGAATCCGCTCTTTTTGGGGGTCGAGGTGTTCCTGAACGCATTCCACCAGGGCTTCATTGAAGCGTCCCGCCATGCCCTGATCCGAGCCGAAAACGATGATCAGGGTCGTCCGGGGTTCTCTCTGGCGGCCGGCGTGGGGATGGGTCCGCAAGGCAGCCCGCAGCCCCATTTCGACACAATGGAAATATTCCTCAAGTGAACGGGCAGCTTCTTCGTACTGACGAATGCTGACTGCGGCCAGGGACTTCATCGTCCGTACCACTGTGTGCAGGTCATCTGCGCTCTTGAGCTTGCGCTCCATACCCTGGAGTGTCTGCATAGGGTTTATCGATCTTTTTCTTTGTGCTTCTGGGTTGATTCGTCATCCCTGGTCACGATTTTTTCTCCTTCAGTCAACGTGATAACGGCTTTTTGCGCCAGATCCCGCAGTTTCGCCTGATCTTCGTCCGTGAGTTTTTCGCCCGCTTCAATTTTTTGCGCCACCTCGTCGTCCTGCTGCAGTGCTTCACGCACAAGGGTTTCAGCCGCCATCAGCTTTTCTTCGGGGATCTGATCGAAAATCCCTTCGTTGACTGCGAGCAGTACGATAATCTGCTGGTAGGCCGGCAGCGGCGAGTACTGAGGCTGTTTCAGGATCGAACGAACCCGGCGTCCCCGTTCGAGGGTTTTGCGGGTTTCGTCGTCCAGGCGGGTTCCAAAACGGGAAAAGGCTTCAAGCTCTTCAAACTGCGAGTAGGTCAGGCGCAGGTCGCCGGCGACGGTGCGATAAGCCGGAAACTGGGTTTTGCCGCCGACCCGGGAAACCGATTTGCCGATATCGATGGGGGGGAGGTTGCCTTTGCGAAAAAGGTCGGGAGAAAGATAAATCTGGCCGTCGGTAATGGAGATCAGGTTGGTCGGAATATAGGCGGAGATATTCTGAGCCTCCGTCTCGATGATCGGCAGGGCGGTCAAAGACCCCCCTCCGAGTTCCTCGGACAGATGGGTCGAGCGTTCCAGCAGGCGCGAATGAATGTAAAAGATATCCCCGGGAAAGGCTTCGCGTCCCGGTGGACGTCGCAGCAGCAGGGAGAGTTCGCGGTAGGCGCGGGCGTGGTGGGTGAGATCGTCGTAAACCACGAGGACGTCTTTGCCCTGCTCCATGAAATATTCAGCCATGGTGGTGGCGGCGTAGGGCGCAATATATTTCAGGCCGGGAGCATCGTCCCCCTGGACAGTCACCACCGTCGTATAGTCCAAGGCACCGTGCTTTTTGAGATCGGCGACCACCCGGGCGACGCTTGAGGCGCGTTGACCGATGGCGCAGTAAAAGCAG
The DNA here is from genome assembly GCF_057178085.1 of Pelovirga sp. C15f. Taxonomy (NCBI): domain Bacteria; kingdom Pseudomonadati; phylum Thermodesulfobacteriota; class Desulfuromonadia; order Geobacterales; family Geobacteraceae; genus Pelovirga; species Pelovirga sp. C15f. Next base: position 1,109,163 of record NZ_JBXUCV010000001.1, on the reverse strand, counting down.
AGCACCCCTTTGCCTTTCTGGTTGATGATGGTGTCGATGGTGATGGCGGTTTTACCGGTCTGACGGTCACCGAGAATCAATTCGCGTTGTCCGCGGCCGATGGGGATCAGGGCATCGATTGCCTTGAGCCCGGTCATCAGCGGAACGGTCACCGGCGCCCGGTCCATAATCTCGGGAGCCGGGCGCTCGATCGGGCGCCGCTCGCGAAAGCGCAGGCCGCCCTTGCTGTCACGGACCCTTCCGGTCGGATCAACGACGCGACCGATGAGTTCGTCTCCCACCGGCACATCAAGCACCCGCCCGGTACGGCGCACTTCGTCGCCGGAACCTAGATGCTCATATTCGCCGAGCATGATGACCCCGACTTCACGGGAATTGACGTTAAACGCCAGACCAAGGGTTCCCCCGGGAAAGGCCAGCAATTCCTCGGCCTGAACCTCGTCAAGGCCGTGTACCCGGGCAATGCCCTTGCCGATATAATCAACCCGACCGAACACCTGAGGATGAAGAACAGGGGCGTAGTCTTCCAGACTCTGATCAAGAGACGCGAACGTGTCCTCAAGCAACTGGGTCGTTTGTGGAGTGTTATCGGTCATTGCCTCTTCCCATCAAAGGGCAGGAATCTGTTTCGGGAGTTTTTACGGCTGTTCTTCATCTTCATTCTCTTCTTGCGTTTCTCCGGTTTTATCTGTGGGGCCATTGTCATGGCTGTTTTTCTGTTCATGGATTTTTTCTTCAACCAGTGACATCACCCGCGACTGCAATTCTTCAAGATAGTTATCGATTCCCCAGGAAAGGCGGATATTCCCTGCCCGGGCTTCGATGCCTAAGGGGCAATCTGCGTCAACCTGGTAGGCGACATCCGCATCTTTTCCACAGATGTCGTGCAGGAGGGTCGTTAATTTGCGTTTTTCCGGAGCATCAAGCTCAAACGTTGATCGAATGATGATCTTTCCGGCACCGGCGGCGTGCTGCAGTTTTTTCCTGTCCTGTTGATCAAGATTCCTGATCTTGGCGGCAAGGACCCGGGCTAAGCGGTTATTCAAGGGTTCATCGGCCAGGTCATTCATGGTGCGCCGAACATATTTGATGATCTCCTGGCTGCCGCGTTTTTTGAACTTGCGGGCAAAGGCTTCCTTTTCCTTGTCCAGCGCCAGCAACCATGTTGTGCGCTGGTCTTCAACCTGTTGCTGGGCTTCGCCGAGAAGTTCGTCTTTGCGTTTTTCAGCTTCCGCCTGGGCTTGCTCAAGCTTTTTATCAGCCTCGTGGTCGAGATCAGCGCATTTGCGCCGGAACTCTTCGATCTGCTTTTGCGCCTCTCTTTGTTTTTCCGAGGCTTTTTCAAGCCGCTGTCTGATTTTCTCTTCCCTTTCGGTCATATGGCTGACGATCGGGCGATAGAGAAAGCGGTGCAGAAGAAAAACGAGGATAAGAAAGTTGACGATCTGTGCAGCGACCGTAAACCAGTCGATCAGCATCTCAGCCTCCAGTCGCCTGGCTCAGAAAATAGTTCCAGAAAGGGTTTGCGAAGAGCAGAATCATCGAGACGACAAAGGCGTAGATGGCCGTCGATTCGACCATGGCAAGACCGACGAAGAGGGTCCGCGTGATGGTGTTGGTTTCGTCAGGTTGCTGTGCCATGGCCGAAAGGGCCTGGGCCAGAGCGCGACCTTCACCGAGGGCGGGCCCGATAGCACCGATGCCGATGCACAGACCGCTACTGATGATAGAGGCGACGGCGACCCAACCTAGACTATCCATGAGTTGTTCCTCCTTTGTCATGGGGTTGTTTTTCTGATTGCTCGATACTGCCTTCCTTCTCCTGCTGGAGGCGGGCGGCTGCGGCCAGGTAAACCGCTGCAAGGATGGCAAATATGTAGGCCTGGATGACGCCGGTGATCAGGCCGAGGATATTCATCAGCACCGGAAAAAAAAGGGGTGCGATAGACAGCAGTATCCCCGCAATCATCGCCCCGCTCATGATATTTCCAAACAGCCGGACCGCCAGGGCCAGAGTGCGTGATATTTCTCCCATGATGTTGAAAGGGAGCATGAAGGGGGTCGGCTGGATGTATTGCTTCAGGTAGCCGAGGAGGCCCCGGCGGCGGATACCCCAGGCGGGCACGGCGACGAAGACGCAGATGGCCAGTGCTGCGGCGGTCGAAAGGGAACCGGTCGGCGCCCGGTAGCCCGGCACGACAGCGAGAATGTTGGGTACCAGGATAAAAAGAAAGAGGGTGCCGATAAAGGGGAGAAATTCATCGACCGGTTTTAGCCCCATGTCTGCGATCTGGGTGCGGATATTGCTCACAACCACTTCCATCAGGTTCTGCCCTCGACCCAGGTTTTCACTGGACGTCAGACGCATGGTCACGAATATCGAGACCCCGACCAGCAGCAGCATGTTCAGCCAGGTCATGACGATCGTGGAATTCAGTTTGACAAAACCCTGTTGCCAGTAAATGAAGGTATCGGGGGTGATTTCCATAAAAGCGTTAACTCACCTGTTTATTGTCATCGGTTGTCGGTTGTCGGTTGCCGGGCTTTCGGCCTTTTATCCGGGTTAATAACTGACGGCTTATCACCAGGCCGAGCAGGGCTGCAATCAGTGCCTGCCATCCCCACGGGAGCAGGACGTAGAAGGCTGCCAACGCTGCCGCCATACGCAGGAAGAAGCTGCAGACCAGCAGCAGCTGGGGATTGTCGCTGGTCGGAATACGTTTCACCGTCAGCCATAAGCCCCCGAAATAGAAAGTTCCGATCAGTCCTCCGGCAATAAAAAAAGCCGCGAGCTGCCATGCTTCAAGGGTCATTTCCCTCCCCCTTATGCACATCGTTTTGCTGATGGCGGTGAAATTCTTCCTCGATGTTGGTGCGTTCGCGGCTGACCCAGAACCAGGCGTTGAGGCAGCCGACTGCGATGCCGACTACCAGCATCATCAGGGTCCAGGAATACTGGCCGGCAAAACGGGCATCGATCCAGATGCCGACAGCGATTGCAACCAGCGTCGGTAGCGCTACCGACCAGCCGACCAGCCCGAACATCCCGAAACCGAACCACATCCCCTGGTCGCCCTGACGCTGGGCCCGCATTTTGCGCTTCTGGGTTTCCTTGACCTTGTGCCTGAAGTCTCCATGGGGATCTTTTTTTATCGATTTATCCGTCACAAAAACCTCATTATTCTATTAATGTTTTCTGTTTATCTGCTTGGCCTGCAGGGATCCTCGCCGTCTGAACAGCACAACGCAAATAAACTACATAGCCATAAAAGAGTGTTGCCTTGTGAAACCCTACATATCGATAAAGCGCCGCAGAAAATCAGCTTCCAACCGGGCGATTGCAGTCTGAACCTTGCGTTCATGTTCACCAAGATCGGCGAAGCGGTGTTCGACGACATCAGAGAGTTCCTCCAACGGTGCATCGGCCACAGCGTTGCGCACCGATACCCGCACCTGGTCTCCTTGTTTGACAAGGATGCCCCGGTCGACGGCGACATATTCCTCCGCGCCGCTTTCACCCGCTTGTGTCCGCCGATAAGCGAGCAGGCCGGGCACCAGCGCCGAGACGAAATCAATGTGATGGGGCCGCAACCCGAAAGAGCCGTTCAAACCGGTGGCGGTGATGCTGGTGACGTCCGTTTCGAGGAGAATCCGGGTCGGGATGTAGATACTCAGTTTCATGCAGCTTCCCCCTTGCTGGAAGCGTCTGTGGATGCCTTCGCCTCGTCTTCTTCGTCCTGATCGCCGTTGTCTTCTTGTTGTTTGTCTTGTGCCTGTGCTTTGTCCCTGACCTCATCAATGGAGCCGATCATATACAGGGCTTTTTCTGAGAAATCGCTGAACTCGTCATTAAGGATGCGTTCACATCCCTTAAGGGCCTGCTCGAGAGAAACCGAGCGGCCGGGCGTTCCAGTGAACTGTTCCGTGGTAAAGAAGGGCTGGGTGAGAAACCTCTCCAGGCGCCGGGCCCGGAAAACGGTTTTGCGATCGTCGCGCGACAACTCCTCCATGCCGAGCATGGCGATAATGTCCTTGAGGTCCTCATAGGAAGCCAGGGTGCGACGTATTTCCTGGGCGATGCGGTAGTGACGTTCGCCCACCACCTGGGGGGTCAGCATCTTCGAGTTCGACTCGAGGGGGTCGATCGCCGGATAGAGACCTTCGCTGGCCCTTTTGCGGGATAGAACAATGGAAGCCGAGAGGTGCGAGAAGGTATGTACCGCTGCCGGGTCGGTGAGGTCATCGGCCGGTACATAGACCGCCTGGATGGAGGTGATTGCGGCGTGCTCGGTGTTGGTAATGCGCTCCTGCAACTCCGAGAGTTCCGATGCCATGGTCGGTTGGTATCCCAGCCGCGACGGCATCAGGCCCAACAGTCCGGAGAGCTCCATGCCGGCCTGGATGAAGCGGAAGATGTTGTCGACCAGCAGCAATACGTCCTGGCGGCGATCGTCGCGAAAATATTCCGCCATGGTCAGGGCGGTCAGTCCGACCCGAAAACGACAGCCGGGCGGTTCGTTCATCTGCCCGAAGACCATCACCGTGTTGTCGAGCACCCCTGCCTGCTGCATTTCGCGATAGAGCTCTTCCCCTTCGCGGCAGCGCTCACCAATCCCGCAGAAAATTGACACCCCTTCATGCTCTCCGACCATGTTGTGGATCAATTCGGTGATCAGCACCGTCTTGCCGACCCCGGCACCGCCGAAAAGTCCGGCCTTGCCGCCGCGCTCGAGGGGAGACAGGACGTCGATTGCCTTGATGCCGGTGGTGAAGATCTCCGATGTCGTGCCCCGGTCGCTCAATCCGGGAGATTCCTGGTGAATCGAGCGGCGTTCCCCGGTCTTTATGGGGCCCTTGCGGTCGATGGTATCGCCGAAGACATTGAAAACCCGGCCGAGAATGTCGGGGCCGACCGGGGCCTCCAGGGTGTGCCCCTGGTCGCGGATCGTGGAGCCCAGTGCCAGCCCCTGGGTCGATGTCAGGGCGTTGCCACGCACCGTATTGGCATCCAGGTGGAGAGCGACCTCTACCAGGATCGAGTCGTCTTTGCCCGCCACCAGAAGATTGTTGATGGGTGGCAACCGACCTGGGAAACGCGCTTCCACGACCCCACCGACAACAGAGGAAACAGCCCCGTATGTGCTTTCATCAGAACTCATTATTTAATAATGACCATCCCGAAAAGTAAGCAAAAAAGTAAAAAGGTTGTTGCTGAAATACTGACTTTGAAGATAGTACAGACAAGGTATCACTTGCCTTCGGCTTGTCAAGGCTTGCCAGATCTCTCGTGCTTAATCCGGGCGTCCGATGCTGAAACCCTTCAACTGAGTAACCGGACTCGGGGGGGTTGGGAGTTCTTTGGTGGCTGGTAAATAAATTGCCAATCTGTATAGCTTCGCTGGCCCCTGAAACTTTGATTGTCCTCTGAAAAACCATCCTGCTGAAAAGGAATTTTGTTCGAACTGGACTTTACTCCGATGATCTGCCCGCCTGGTCCTTTAATAACGTCCCACTCCTTTCCGGTCATTGGGTCGGGATAAAGTTGTCTTAAATGACGCGTTTCTTCCAGAAATCGGGGGTCTAGAAGGAGATGTTCCAATTGTGACGGAAAGACCTTGGGTGCCGTACCCTGAACTTGGGGGACCGTGTAATAACTTTCGATTGCCCGCCGAATCTGGTTCCCCTTCCACAATAGATCTTCCTCTTTTGATCGTTGAACAATGGTTTGCCAGCTCGATCCGGCGATTCCGGCCATTAATCCCAGTAAGGAGATGCTTACCAGCACCATCAGCAATACCGCACCTCGCTGATTTTTTAATTGTCCCAACGTTTTCACCTGGAATCATCTCCTTTTTGCAACGCTATTACCAGTCCCGATAGGGGATGTCATTCAACCCGATCAGATCGCTGCCAGTGCGGACATCAAAACAGCCACCTTGAGCCAACTGCCCATTTTCGGCGGGCTCGGGAGGGAGGCAGATCCAGCTGTCATCTTTCAGGGTAAATGGATCCCGCGGGATAGCCCGTAAATACTTATTTCTGGTCAACTGCTCGAGGTTGTCCGGATAGCTGCCATGATCAGCAAAGTAAGCATCAATTGACCTGCGCATCTGGTATAGATCTTCAGCCAGTACGGTTTCCCGGGCTTTAATCTGACTGCGTTTGTAACTGGGCACAGCAATGCTGGCCAGCACGGCCAGAATCATCATCACTGCCAGCAGTTCAAACAGAGTAAACCCTTTGGGTGACTTGATGTATTGCGTCGAGTTTTTCATCTACCAATCCCGATAAGAGGTTCCATCCAGGGCAATAGCTTCACTCTGGCTGTACACATCATAAACATCCTCACCGCCCCAAAAAGTTGAGTCGGGCTCGTCTAAATAAGCACGTAGCCCCCAGCCATAGTTATCTCGATCAAAAGGATCCTTGGGGAGTCTGCGTAGATACTTCTTTTTAAAAGGATAGAGTCCGCCCCAATCATTCCCTTCCAATAATATGTTCAACTCCTCCGGGTAGCCTGATTCGCCAACAATGGCAAAGATTTTTTTTTCAGTAACCGCCTTGTCATAGTCGTCCTTATACCCATCGATTGCCGTGCGGATAACCCGTAACGCACGGCGCAGTTCAAGCTCTTTGGTCCTTGTGACGGTAGTTTCAGCCAAAGGAAGGACCATTGCCGCCAGGATGGCCAGAATGGCCATAGCAATAACCAGTTCTATAAGTGTCATCCCGGCAGCCTGTTTGGTATACAGTTTTCTCATCGGCCAACTCTATGGGGCAACTTCAACCATCAGCCCGAATGAATCCACATCGATCTTTTCTCCCTGGACATTTCTGAGATTGGTTAGGATTGGTTTAATCTCAGTTGTCCCGGGAGCGGCAGCCCTGAACTGCAGACTGAATAATTCTCCTGCTCTGGAAACACCCTGTCCATCTGCCTCCTGTTTCAAGCCAACAATAATTTTCCCGTCCTGATTGTTAGTGGAGTGGGTAAAGAGGGTTGAAACGCCGCCCTGGGTGAGAAAGGAACCCTCTGTTGCACTGACGAATTCAACAACCGCTGGATCATATTGAATATGCAGAGCGGCACTGAACAGATCCGTAATCTGTTCAATCTTAAAATTCAGGCTAAATTCCTGTCCCTGATTGATCCGATCTATACCTTCTACCCGGAGCATGGAAGAATATGGCTGCTCGAATAATGCCTTTTCAGAAAGCCGCTCCTCAATGATTGTATCGGAGATCACCCCAGGCTCCGTTATTACCTCAGATTCAAGATTTTTATTATTCTCTGGTGATGTGCCCTGTTGCGCCGGCAACTTGGCTTGTGGCTTCATACCCTGCTGGTCGGCCTGGTATTCATCAGCAAAGGTGCCGAAATTGCGACCGAATTTCAAATCATCTTCGCCGCCTGACCAGATGCTGGCAGTGTCCCCCTGCGGCACATGTACCGATTTGACGATGTGCGGCGTAATCGATAGAAGGATTTCCCGTTTCGTCTTGGTTGTTCCGGTTCCATTAAATATCTCTCCAAAAATCGGGATATCTCCCAAAATAGGTAATTTGTTTTTTGTCACTGATTCGTCATCACGAATTAATCCGCCGATGACCGTCTGTTCGCCATCTTTCAGGGTGAGAGTGGTGTCGGCATTGGTTGAAGAAATGGTGATAGCCACTGTTCCACTCTGAGTTCTCTCTCGTCCTGAAACATTACTCACTTCAAGTCCCAATTTGGTGATAATTGTGCCGTTCAACTCAATTCTTGGCTCGACATTCAATTTTACCCCGACATCAATATATTGAATGTTCTCTGATGTTTGAAAATCGGTGGTGGTTACCGTGATGATGGGTTCGCGGCTCCCGACATGGACCCTGGCCTTTTCATTATTCTTGACGCGGATTTTGGGGTTGGCCAGAATTTCAGCATTTACCAGCGTCTTCATGAATCTGAAAGAGGCGGTCGGGAGGGTATAGAAAGGATCAAGCCCGCTGAAACTCTCAATCAGCCCACTGGTGGAATCACCGGCGGAGAGTCCGGAGCCTACAATGGTACCGCTGCCTTGGGCACTCAATCCGGCAGATATAGAATAATTACTCAGCTTCAGACCTAATTCACGCGTATCGCTATGGTTGACTTCAATGAGCTCAAGGTCAAAGACAACCTCGGAATTTCCGCGGTCAGTCGCTTCGATGATCTTCTGTGCAAGTCGGATGACATCCGGCTGGTCGCGAATCACGATCGCGTTGAGATCTTCCTGCACATAAATCTTCCGCACCTCCAACATGGTCCGCAACATGCTGACGGCTTTTTTTGCATCGATATGCGACAGATAAAAGGTCTGAATAATCTGGTCTTCAAACTGTTTCTGTTTGCTACGGGTTTTAGGAAACAGAATGATCGTCTTTTTATTCAAGATTTTTTTGTCCAGCTTGTTCATCCGCAGCAGCAGCTCCAGCGCCTGGGCGAAGGTCGCCTGTTCCAGGAAAAGGGTGGTCTTGTCAGTGCGAACCTCCTCATCGAGGATAAAGTTGATCCCGGAAAGTTTGGTGAGAATATCAAAAACATCGGGGATTTTTGTGTCACGAAAGTTCAGGTTGATCGGCTCGGATGAAATCACCTCGAGCTCAACCCCATCAACCAGGGCATATTGACTTTGTTTGATTTCTTCTATCAATTGCAGTGCGGGCTGGTAATCGGGACGCAGTGAGAGAGCGGCGTTGACAGCCTCCTGTGCTTGCACTTTGCGGTCTGTCTGCACCATCTCTCTGGCTTCCTGCAGCAACTTTTCCACCTGCAGATAGTCACGTGCCCGTTCAAGACCATCAAATGCCGCGTAGAGTGACCCATCCAGATCCGTTGCCAATTGATATTCCTGAAGGGCATTCACTAGCTGTCCTTGAGCGAGCAGGGCATCCCCTTTAATTTTATGTTGAATTGCGGCTTTATTCCTGGCCTGGTCAAGTTTTAGGCGGTACTCATGCTTTGCCGGGTTACTCTCAACCGCATCCAGATATTCAATAACAGCCTGATCATAATCCTGTGCTTCGAGGGCCTGATTCCCTTTGGTGAAGGATGCCTGGCCGGCGATACATCCGGGCAACAGCAATAACAGTAATAAAGGAAGGGTAAAACGCAGCAGGTGATTGTCGATCCTCTTTGGTATGGGCATAGTTTCCCCCGTATTGAAAAGCATCATAATTCAACCTTTTCGCTGTCAGCTCCAGTCGTGGCATCCGGAGTTGGTTGGTCGGTGTTCTCCCCTGGCGGAAGGTCATCGGATTCTTCCGGCGGCAGTTCATATTTTGGGCGTTCTGACTCAAACTTCATATTTGGTAACCGCTGTGATTTTTTCTCTCCCAGCTGCAACACCACCTGCTGACCTGTCTGCCTGCGGGCGATAGTTATTCCCCGGTCGCTGACATTGCGGACAACCAGATCAGCAGCAAACATGTCCCCGGCTTTAACCAGATAGATCTCACCTTGTTTCGATGAAAGAAAGACCGTAGTACCGCTCGCCTTTTCCAGGTGTCCCAGAACTTCCAACGGGGGGATCGGCGGCGGACCAGGTGGCTGAGCTACAGGAATAATCTGTTGTGGGATTACCGCTGGTTTTGGCTTTTTCGGTGACGGGGGGGCAGGCCGCGACTTGACCGGTTTCGGCGGCAGATAGAGAGGGCCAAATAAATTTTTTTGCGGGGTCTGATAGGGATGATCCCCGCCCCCGGAAAAATCAAGATCAGCCATGGCCGCAAAGGATGAAATTGTACCGTCCAGCAGTTGAGACGGCCCTTGACGCGAGGATAACTGGTGCGGCGCAACCCGGCGTTGCTTTGGCATGGCGATCCAGCCATAGGCAACCGCCATCCCAAGGATAACCAACAGCAGGAGGATGATCCGGGAGCGACTGATCATGATGGACCCTCCTGAAAATAGGTCGCCAGTTTAATTCTTAAAGCGACATTATGGTTGCCATTACCCGTGGTTGCAGAGCCCGACAGAGCAATCTGTTCGACCAGCAGAATCCGCCGGGCGTTCTCCAGCAGATGAATAAAATGTTTCACCTGGGCATAGTTGCCCTCAACCGAAAAGCTCAACCCATAGCGCAAGAAACCTGACTCTTTTTCCACTTCGGGTTGGAAATTGATCTGACGAATTTCCAGCCCGGCCTGCTGCGACCAGTCAAACAGATCTCCTAAAAAAATCGAAAAGTCTGATGGTTCAGGGATCAAGCGATTAAATTCTTGCAGATTTTTTTCGAGCCGTTCAGCAACAGAGACAGGTATCCCGCTGTTGTTAAATTCCATCTGACGCTGTCGAACATGTTGCTGCAGCCGGGCCTGCTCTGTTCGTAATGCCAATAAACGCGGTTCGGCAACCCAGTGCTGTGCCACGAACGCGCCCGAAACACAAACCAGCAACCCGATAATCACCATCATTCTGGTGCGATTGTGTTCCCATGCAGCCGCTATCAGAGGAAAATTCCGGTTCATCAGAAGACCCCTTCCAGGCGGATAGAGAAGCTCAAGGCTTTTCGCTTGCCGCCGCGACCATTATCAACCTCAACCTCCCCCAGGTTCTCCAGGTACACCTGCTCGACCTGGGCCGTCTGTAAATTGTCGTGCAGAGCTTGCAGCTCGGTTAATGTCCTTGCAATGCCAAGTATCGACAGGCTGTTCTTGCCATACTCAGGGTCAAAACTGCGCAAACTCACACCATCCGGAAGCAGGTTTTCCATCCGGTCGAACAGTGCCGTCCAGCGAAAGGCATCGCGCTGCAGCAAGGTCTCGGCACGCTGATAGGCCTGTTGTTGTGCGGCCAGTTGTTCAACTGTCAGTCGTTCAGGCAACTTGCCACGCAGTTGTTCCTGCAATGTTTCCAGGTTGGCCAGATGTTGCGTGGTCAACTGCCGGTATTTCAGATACGCGTTTCCCTGCAGCGCCAGCAGCACAAGCAGTAACAGAATAACCCCCGAGAGGATCAACTTCAGGGTCGGCTGATTGAGTAGATATCGTTGACTGGCAAGATTGATCGATATTTTCATCATGCCCTCCGCTCAATCATCCGCTCGGCCACGCCCAGCGCTGCGGCCATACCACGCGCTTCAGCATCCGTAAATGCTGATTGATGACCGTTTATCAGTTTACTCACGGGAGATGGCAGTTGTTGGACCTCCTGATCAAAAGCAGAACTCACAGCTGTAAACAGGTTGTCCTGATCCTGCCAGTCCGAATGCAGAAAGACGTCCATATGGTTGAAGGTCGGTTGTTTATTACGATAGTTCACCAGTGATCGACTGATTTCCTGAAAAACTTTCTGTGGTTCCCGGCTGGTTTCTTTTGCCCGGTGAAATTCCAGAATCCGGTTGACAAACGCCATGATACTCAGCTGACAATCATCAACGCCGACGAGGATAAAATCCTCTCCCAGGTCAACTGTCGTGCGATAGGCGCTATACAGCGCCAGAGAATGAAAATCGATCATTGTGGCGACATAACCGGCTTGTTCAAGCAGGCTCTCGTACTGCGACAGGACATCCTGGTCGATGACTGCCGCAAGAAGGCGTTTGTGGCCCGCTTCATTTTCTTCCAGGACCTGGAAATCCAACGCCACCCGTTTGGGTTGTGCCGGCAATTTATCCTTCAAGTGCCAACGCAGCAGTTCAATTCCTTCGGTTCGATGGTTAAAGGGGGTCTCCAACTCCAGCAGAAAAAGTTGCCCGCTGCGGTCGGGAAGGGACACCGCAATTCGCCTTTCCCGCTTTGCCAAAGGGTCCAATAATTGTTTCAATGCCAAGACGAACTGCTCCGGCGCTAAAACATTCGCGACCTTAAAGGCTGGTTGAATAACCGCATCAGATAAAGCAAGGGTCTGTCCGCCAGCCAACGTAATATTTTTTCCGCCCCGCTGAACCGCGATAGCCCTGAGTTCGTGCTGCCTGATTTCCAATCCCAGATAGGTTCGACGCAGCATGCTTCTACCCTTCGGCAAAGGTGACGCGATCAATCTCGCGAAAAGTGGTTTCCCCGCTGAGAACTTTCTCCAGCGCCGCCTGTCTTAAAAAGATGGTTCCGTCAGCGTGTGCTTGTTTTCTTAACTCTGAAACCGGCGCTTTTGCGGCAATCAGCTCGCGCATGACATCATTCATTTCCAACAATTCAACAATGGCACTGCGGCCGGAATAACCCAGACCATTACACTCTTTACAGCCGGGAGCAGCGTGAAAATCGGCACCGTTGCATTGGTCCGGGGTCAGACCGTAGGATTCTAATAAATCAGGATCGTGGCTTATTGGTTCCTTGCATTGCCGGCACAATGTCCGGATCAGTCGTTGTGCCAGAACACAATTGAGGCAGGAAACAAAATTGTAGGGTTCGATTCCCATGTGCAGAAAACGTCCCAGCACATCGAAGACGTTGTTGGCATGAACGGTGGTGAAAACCAGGTGTCCGGTCAACGCCGACTGCACGGCGATCTGTGCTGTTTCCGGGTCACGAATCTCACCAACCATGATCTTGTCAGGGTCATGACGTAATATTGAGCGCAACCCCCGGGCAAAGGTGAGGCCTTTCTTCTCATTAACCGGAACCTGGACAACCCCATTGACCTGGTATTCAACGGGGTCTTCGATGGTGACAATTTTGTCTTCGACCGAGTTGATTTCGGATAGCGCTGCGTACAATGTGGTGGTTTTGCCGCTACCCGTCGGTCCGGTGACCAGAATCATGCCATAGGGTTCACGGATCCGGGTGCGCATCCGCTTCATTTCGCGCGGAGAAAACCCCAGCGACTCGAAGGTCAGTCCATTCATGTCGGCAGCAATCGATCCCTTATCCAGAATCCGGATGACCGCATCTTCGCCAAAAATGGTCGGCATAATTGACACCCGGAAATCGATCGACCTGTCGCCCATCCGAACCTTGAAACGACCATCCTGCGGGATCCGCCGTTCAGAGATGTCCAGTTCGCTCATGATCTTGATCCGGGAAATAATCGGACTTTGAAACCGGCTATCAATGGTTTCGGTGGCCTGATAGAGAACCCCGTCGACCCGATACTTGATCACCACACCTTCAATGGTTGACTCAATATGGATATCGCTGACGCGTTTTTTTAACGCATCAAATAATGTGGAATCGATCAGGCGGATCACCGGGCTGGTATCGGCGGTCAACTTGTCGATGGATAGAACTTCGTCGCCGTTGTCGGTAACTTTAATCAATTGCAGCTTGAAGTCTTCGGAGGCTTCCCTTAACACCCGCTGGGAACCGGCACCGCGCTCAATCAGACGTTCGATTTGACCTTTTGCGGCAATCTTCAATTCCAGGGCTAAACCGAGTTGTAGTTCCAGTTGGTCAAGGGCGGTTATGTCGGTCGGGTCGGAGATGGCAACGACCAGGGTCTCCCCCCGGCGATTCAAGGGAACAAGATTGTATTTGATCGGCACACCACTTGGCAGGGCGGAAATCAGTTCGGAATCAAGGGTTATGTCGTTCAGATCAATGTATTTATATTCAAACTGGCATGCCAGGGCCTGGGCCAGTTCCGCTTCATTGATCATCCCGGCCTCAACACCGACGACGCCGAATTTTTTTTCACTGAGCTGCTGCTTTTCCAGAATCAGATCAATTTCTGCAGGGGCAATGGCACCCATGTTGGCAAGAATCCGTCCGATCTGTTGTCGTTGATAGATCATTTCTTTACCCATAAAGTTATCCAACGGTTCCAGCTAGTTGGAAAATCGGCACATACATGGCGACAATAATAAATGCGATCATCAAGCCCATGACCATCATCAGGATGGGTTCAATCATTGTGGTCAATCGGGTCAAGCGCTCTTCCACTTCAGTTTCATAATAATCCGCTATATCGCTGAGCATTGTGGTTAAGGACCCGGAAGTTTCACCTACGCTGATCATGCGTAAAGCCAGGGGCGGAAAAAATCCGGTGCGCTTTAACGAATCGGATAGAGATGAGCCTTCCTGAACCCGTTGGATGGCCTGAACCATCTCCTGTTCCAGACTCAGGTTGTTAAGTGTCCCCCGCGACATCTGCATCGCTGGAACCAGAGGGGTTCCGCTGGCCAGGGTTGTGCCCAGGGTTCGGTTGAAACCAGACAGGGCATACTCGGTCTTCAGCCCACCAAGAAAAGGGATGTGTAACAGAAAACGATCAATCCGCAGGCGCCCGCGGAAGCTATGAATTAATGATCTGACCAGCACCACAGCAGCAACCAGAGCAAGGACAATAAGGTACCAGTAGCTACCGATAAGTTCGGAAACGCCAATCAGCGCCCTGGTCATCAGTGGCAACTCAACATTGGCGTCGGCATAAATCTGGGTAAACCGCGGAACCACAAAAAACATGAGAAAAACCACAACAATAACTGCCGCCGAGGTCAGCAGCAGCGGATAAAAAGAGGCGCTGCGGACCTTGGCGCGAAGGGCTTCTACCCGTTTCTGATATTCAAGAAAACGCGATATGGTCTCAGGCAGGTCACCGGTTGTTTCGCCGGCTTTAATGGCAGCGACATACAAGGGTGGGAAGAAACGTGGGAACTTGGAGAACGCTTCAGACAGAGAACTTCCGCCGCGGATCTCCTCACGGATTTCACTGATGATGTCGCGAAAGGTCCCGGCTTCCATCTGCTCGATCTGGGTATCAAAAATCTGCAGGACCGGTAACCCGGAGCGAAGTAAAACCAGCAGCTCCTGATTGAAGGAAAGGAATCTGCGGCCCGTCATTCGAGCTGATTTATGCTGGCCTCCCTGAAAAAGGGCCAGCGCCTGACGTCGAACCTGGAACACGTGAAAACCCTGCTCCTGGAGAGTTTCGCGTAACTGATCCCTGGTCGTCGCTGTGAAGACCTTATCGACAATCCTGCCGTCTGCTGTTCCAATTTTACATTGATAGCTTGGCATCGTCTTAACCTGTACCCTCCGAAAACAACAAAGATACTGATAGTCAAGCTCGTGACCGGGAGAATGGAAAGATTAAGAAAATTCTCCTGCCGGAAAAAACATGGGATTGTGGAAGACCAGATATGAATAATGATAGCAGGCGCAAAGCGTTAAACTATCCCGCCAGATGACCATTTTTTCTAGTTTTATTCGGAAGAAAAAATACGCTGAAAGCATGATAAATGGATGTGCATTGGTGGGCATATCTCATACCTATTTCGTATACGTTTTTGGAGCCATGAAAAACGCCAGAAGGATGTCATGACAGTTGTTTATAAGACACAGAGGGAGGATAGGGATAAAAAAGCCGCCGAACGAGAGTCATTCGGCGGCCTGGATCACATTACAGTTGTCAAGTGGATCAGATGATGATGGTTCTTTGTTGCCGGTACAAGCTTCTTGCGCGACGGCTGTTACGCTTCATGGGGCAGTTTCCTCATCAACGAAAAGCACACGGCGGAACCAGGCATCGGCACCAATTTCTTCGCCATCCTGCCGGTCAAAATCCCACTGGTTCCAGATTGAATAGAAAAACTGGCCGCCGGGGCTGCTGGTAATCGAGGCCTCGCCTGATTCGGCCAGAATACTGCCTTCGAGGGCATCGAACTCGTTGCAGAAGCCTGCCAGCTCAGTGGTGTCCGCTGCGGGCAGACAGCTGGAAAGGTCGGTTTCATCCGCCCATACCAGGTAGTTGTCGCCCCAGTTAACCGCACGGCTGTAGAACAGGTCGAGAGGCTCGGCCTCGCCGGAAGCGACGGTGGTGTTGTCACCGGTCTCGTAGACCATGAAGAACCGTGACGGGTTGCGGTTATCGTCAGCATAATCTGGGGCAGTGAATCCAGGCGGTAGTGACAAGGTACTGACCCATTCCAGCGTGATGCTGCGGGTGGTCGGTGAGTAGCGCGGGTCGAGGATGGTGGTCTGGGTGCCGACCAGCTGCGAGAGGTTACGCGCCTGTTCGAAAGCGCCGGCGCTATAGACAACGCACACCGGGTACTCGGTTGCCGAGCCGGCCGGGCCCATCCACTCGCAGGTGGTGGTGCCGTCGCCGGAATAGGTGATGCCGTCACTATGGGTGAAGCTTGCCGGCAGGGTGCTCCAGGTTTTGCCTCCGTCGAAGGAGCGCCGCGCATAGAGGTTGAAGTTGTCGTGGCCGACGCTGTTGGCCATCCAGTTGGGCGACCAGGCGTACATGGCAAGGATCATGTCGCCGGCCATGAAGCCGCGGTGCCCCTTGGCGACATCGTAGGGGTTGTCCCAGGAGACGTCGTTAAGGTTGCTGTCGTCCGGCGGTTCCTCGCCATAGCCCGGACCGTATTGCTGCCAGGTCCAGATTTTCGGCACCTGGGTGCCGCCGGCAAAATCGTCGAAGTACTCGTTGATCGGGAAGACATCCAGGCAGGTTGCGGCGTCGCCGCATTCGCCCTCAAGGATGGTGTTGCCGGACAGGTTGATTGCCGGTGCCGCGCACAGGCCCTTGACGTAGCGGGGGTTGGAGCCATCGGTAAAGGCCCAGGCCGAAGTGCCGTCGGCATTTTCGCAGACCATGTTGGCGTAGTCGTAGGGGTTGGCCGTGTAATCTACGCCACCTGTGCAGATTTCTTCATCTCTGCAGGTCGACTCGTCGACCTCGCAGGTCTCAACATCTTCACAGGTTTCCACATCCTCGCAGATCTCATCTTCTTCGCAGATCTGGTCGGCATCGGTGGGATTACCGTCAGGATCCAGGTAAGGGTAACATCGCAGCTGGGTGGGATCCCTGCGACATTGACCCGGGTGGTAATTGTAATCGGGATTGGGGAGATTGTCGGTGCACACTGAGTTGATCGTACACACCGTTTCGATCGTGCAGACCGGTTCGGTCGTACAAATCTCGTCGCACACCGTTTCGGTCGTGCAGGTTTCGTCGAGCAACGGCATGACGAAACGCCGTCCCATGATGTCGGCCGGACCACCACGGCGAATGATCCCCTGTTTCCAGAGCTGGAAGGCCACCGTGCCGCTAGCGCCGGCATCGTACCAGTCCTGGGTGATCGGGCTGGGGCGTCGGGCGATCTCGGATTGAAGAAGTGTTGTCTCGAGCCCGGCCTGAACTTCGTATACCGGGTCGGGGTCAATCTGGTAAAAATTGTAACCGAGCTCGGTATATTGCGTCAGAAAACCCTCGGGGTTGGTAAAATCGTCCGGGTAGATCGCTGGCTGGTTAAGCATCAGCCCCTGTGAAACCACTTCGGGGTTGAACATGTCGAAGGTGTGGTACCAGACGTTCTTACCCATGTCGACCTTTTCGATCAGGTCTTCGGAGACCACTTCTTCCTCGCCGTCCTCACCCAGGCCCTTGTTTTCTTCGTAGGCCATGGAGAACCAGGCACTGGTAATCGGGCAGCTGTCCGGATTGAGCTTGTCGAAAGCGCACTCAGCTGAGTAGCCGTGGAGGCTGATCCTGGCCCGTGTGGCAGCGGTATTGCCGCGTAGCAGGCGACCGTCTTCAGTGATACACATGTTGACATCCTGGGTCGGTCCCTCAGGGGTGTCGATGGTGACCTGGACCGAGGAAGCACAGAAGTCAGCTGCGCCGCTTGCGTCAAAGTCGTGGTAACAGTAGGCATCGTCAGAGCTGCCGTCCGCATCCGGCATCACGCACATGGCGTTGTCGCTGAGCCGTACCGGCATGGCGAAGGGGATAGCGGCCATCGGTGTGCCGTCGGCAGTCCAGTCGTATTCCGAGTTGACCGTCCCGTAAGACCCGTCCGCTACCAGGTTGAAGTCATTCCAGGAGATGTAGGAATACCAGGTGTCGGTCTGGTGGTGGGCGATAGCGCCGCTCCAACCTTCGCCGGGGCCTTCGCCTTCGCCGGGGCGGATACCATCCGGGTCTTCCTGCCAGGTGACCACGCAACCGGCACCCTTGACGCAGACCGCTTCAGGCCGATTAGCATCGCGCACCCCGGAAGTCAGCCTCTCGGCCTTGAACCAGGTAAAGGTACTGGTGCCGTTCTCTTCGACCGGTGGGTGGATGACGCCCCGTGCCGTCCAGACGCAGGCAAAGGGGAGTTCGCCGATCAGCGGATAGCCTTCGTCGGCCAGGTCGGAAGAGCGCTGCGAGCCGGGCACGCCGAACAGGTCGCGATCAAGGTAAAGAACGGGGTCGATGCGTTCGTCAGCCGTGAAATGTGCTTCAAGTGCCGACAGTTCCGTATCGGTGATGGCATAGGTTGGATTGCCGCCACCACAATAGCGACTGACCCAGGCGATCAGCACCTTGTTGCCGTCCGAGGCGGCGAAGGTTCGGCCGACGTCACCCGGGTAGGCGACCTTCTTTCGGCCGTTTTTGATCTTGAAAGACGACAGATCAGCTGACTTGGAAAGGTTGGAGCGTTTCCAGGTGTTGCCGTCATCCAGGCTGACTGCGCCATAGGCATCACGCTCGCCATGGCCGGGGAAACCGCCGTATCCTTCTTCGTCGATGCCTTCGACGTGGCCGTCGGTGTAGTGTCCGATCAACGGCCGGGCAAAGGTGCGGTCAGCTTCGGTGTTGTCAGTACCGTCGGCGAGTGGGTAGCTGATGGGCACCAGTTCGCCGGAGGTGTTCTGGGCCGGTACATAGAGGGGTAGCATGCGGATCGCTGCAAACTCTGTCTCCAGATCCGGCGTGGCTGAGACGTTTTTGCGGAACATGGCGCCGTCATCTGCTATAGCCGGCGTGGCGAGGAGTAGTGACAATATCAGAATCAGATAGCGCATGACGTATACTCCTTTTACCTAAAATTTAAAAAGCTTTATCCCTTACGTCGATAAACCACTAACCCGGCGAGGCCGGCACTGAGTAGCAGGAACGTGCCGGGCTCCGGCACCGGGGCCGAACCTGCGGTCACGAAAACCGGGTTGCTGATGCTTGCAGTCGATGCAAACAGGTCATCATATGTTTCCAGAACAAACTCCAATCCCAGCAGGGTAATCCCAGGGTCAAGGTCGCTTAAATCCCATGACAGCACCCCGTTAAATGTCTCTGTAACGTCTATGGAGCCGTAGTCAAGATTATAGAAGCTGCTGTCCGAAGGGATCGGATCTCCCGTTTCGCCATCAAAAAGTATGGCGTAGAAGAGGTCTTCATTGCCTTCTGCAAGCGAAAAATTAAGACAAAAGTCGAGGGATAGAACGTTATCAGGAACGATTAGTCCATCATCCCCTAAAAGGGGATCGTTGGATAAATAACCAGAATAGTAAAAATTTTCATTTAATTGGGCGGAAGAACCATCGTCAGCCACCGTGACGGCAAAATCCGGATCTGCAAAAAAATCGTTTAGATTGATAGGGATGGTAGCGGCAAAGGTCACGCTAGCAAAAAGTAAGAGACAGGCACATGAGACACAAAAAGTAGATATTGATTTCATCATTATTCTCCCGGATAGATATCGGCACCGCCGCAATAGAGCGGCGGTGCCTTCATGATCAACAGCTTTCCATCGAATTATGGCACTACAGGTCTTGCATCATTTGATGGAAATTCAATCGGCATGATACGCCTAAACCAGATGTCGCTGCCCTCGAAGTGCCCCGGGTTCTCAGGATCGACCGGGGGAATCTCCTGCAGCCAGCAACTATAGAAGCGTGAACCGTCAGGGGTCATGCGCAGTTGTACCTCGCCCTGCTCAGGGTCACCCTTAGCCAAATAAGCCCAGCGGGTCACTTCTTCTCCGGCATAATTGCCCGTGCTGTCCGGATTGACCTCCCAGGTGTCCTCGGTCAAGGTCGTGCCCCTGTCCATCGATACAGTGTAGAACAGGTCTTCCGGGGCCTTTTCGACATCCGGGAGGTTGGTCGAGGTGCCGTAGGCCAGGTAGAAGACATCAGGGTTCTGCTTGTCTTCACCAATCCCGGTCCAGACGCCATCAACCTTGATTGTTCCAGGCACTGCGACGATCCGCGGCTCGATCACGCTGATCTTGTTGTTCTTGATCAGCGACACGTTGCGGGCCGGTTCGTAGACTCCCGGTGCATAGCTTGTGACCACTTCATAGTGTTTGGTCGCTTCGCTCGCATCATCCCCGGATTCGGTCAGTTCGGCACCTGAGATGCCCTCAGGGTCGATGAAGATGTCGGTGTGGTTAACAGCGACCTGGGTATCAGGGTCAGTGGTCCAGGTTTCACCACCGTCAAAGGAGCGTCGGATATAGAAGTCATACTTGTCGTGGGCGTTGCGTGATGCGGCCCAGTTGGGGGTATAGGAATAGCCCATGACCACGAAGTCGCCACGGATGGCACCACGGTGAGCGCGGGCATCTTCATACGGGTTTACTCCTGATTTGAGGAGCAGGTTTTCTTCCGATTGTGTCCAGCGACAGACCTTGGTCCCTTCACCCTTGGCATTCTCGTCTCGGTCAGGATTAATCCAGGTCTCGGTTGGGGTTACGGTGCTGAGATTCTGGATGGCCAGTCTGCTGTCCGTGTCGCTGTGTGGAATAAAGTTCTTCGGATCCCACGGGTTGCCTTTGCGAATAACACCTTCCGGGTCCTTGACCACGCAGCGACGGGCCATGATATCGGACGGCCGCCCGGCACCCTCTTCACCTTCCTTGTAAAGAACGATCAACACGGTCCCGGAGTTGTCTGGTTCCTTGAAAGTGACCCCGTCGGCCATGAAACCTCCGAATGCAGCCGCTTTTGATTGCAGAATGAAACGCGGACGTCTGGCATTTTCGTAGGCGAGGATCGGATCACCCTTCCAGTCCGTGAGCTGCGTGCCGGCATCCGGGTTCGGAATCGGAGTATAAGTGCCATCCGGGTTTTGAGTTGATCCCAGGTATTCCGGCTCCACGACGTATAAAGGATTACCGTACTCATCAGTTTCCGGCAGATTGAGGATGGTTCCAGCACTGACCACGTCAGGATTCTGGAAATCAAAACTGTGGTAGATGGCGTTTTTCCCTGAATCCGGGAATTCCTCAAAGGGATCATAGCCGCTACCATCCTGCATCCCTTCACCATCGCTGCTACCGGCATCTTCATCCGGGCCCAGGCCAACCCCTTTGGTTTCCTCATAAGCCATGATGGCCCAGGCGCTTTTGCTGCCGTCGGGTTTAGTGTAGGTCTGCAGAAACAGGTTGGGGCGGGCTGCTCCGGTATTACCGTCCAGGGCTCGGCCATCTGCAGTCACAACAACCGTTTTCAAGTCCCCTTGCTGGTTGGTGAACTGATAGAGGGTTCCCTGCCCTGCACTCCAGCCACTGGTATCGCCATCTTCGTAGTAAATATTGCCGTCCCAATTCCAGAGACCCGGTAGCATATAGCCGTAGCGATGGGAGCCGTCGCTGTCATCTGAACTGGTGTCGGGGTTGAGGACGGGAATGACATTGCCTTCGGCGTCGAGGACCGGCAGGCCGTCGCTGGTCAGCTCAATCCACATGTTGTCAGTGTTGACTACGTCGTTGTCGGAAATCCGGACCGGTAACGACATCGGCACCAAAGCCTTGGGACGTCCGGCAAAATCAATATCATCATGCTCGGGGTCGCCGCCGGCAATAAAGTTGGTGTCAACTTTGGCAAAATCCCACATGGTGACATAACTGTACCAGATGTCGGTTTTGTGATTGGTCGTAGCGCCGCCCCAACCGGGGCCGGGACCTTTGGCTTCACCGGGACGCAGTCCGCCCGGATCTTCCTGCCAGGAGATAGCGAACCCGGCACCGTCAGCACCACCCATAAAGACCTGGTTGGCGTCGCGGCGGGCCGAGGTCAAGCGTTCCGGTTTAAACCAGACGATATCACCGATAAAGCGTCCTCGTCCGGCATTGACATCGGCCTGGGTAGCAATAATTCCACGGGCCACCCAGACGGCGCTGTAGGGCACTTCGCCGACTTCCGGATAGCCCTCGTCGGTGTAGTCCACGGAGCGTTGCGGGCCACTGACACCCCAGATGTCATCAACATAATAGGGGTCGTCATAGGGATAGTCAGGACCACAGGTCTCGTTATCCCCTGAACCGTTACAAACAGTACAGTCTGGTTCATCTTCCGGGCAGACCTGGATCGCGTAGCGGGGTTTGCCGCCTCTGGCAAATTTGCTGGTCCAGGCAATCATGATCTTGTTGCCCTTGACCTGGAAAACGGGTTTTTTGCATTCACCGAAAAACTCTTCACCATTGGCCAGGGTGAACGATGACCGGTCGGCCATCCGCGATATGTTCTTGCGTTTCCAGGTGTTGCCGTCGTCACGAGAGATGGCGGCCCAGACATCATGCGCGCCGTTGCTCCCCTCGATTTCGTCCGTATAAACAATAATCAGCGGTTTTGCCTGGTCAGTAGAACGAATGAAATTGCCTTCTTCATCAAAGTATTCAATGATTTCAGTGGTCGGTTCGGTGTAATCTTCCGGGTTCTCAGGATAGGACTCGCCATAAATCAACGAGGCGTTGGCCCTTAAGGCCGGGAACCAGACGCCCATCACATTCAGCTTTGATTTCGAACTCGCCAGTGAGGGTGACTTAGAAACGTTCTTGCGGAACATGGCCGCGTTCAACGTATCATCCAGATTTTTCTTGGCGTCTTCTGCCGAGACCACCGTCAGGCTCAACCCTTGCATATCACCCTGGTAAGCGGTGTCGAGAATGACCTGGTCGATCTGGTCGCTATCGCTGAAATCGAACTGGTCCAGTTCGAGCCCTTTCATCGCCGTATCCAGGGAGGCAACCACATCATCGGTGACCAGGATGCCGTCTTTGGGATCCCCTTCTACGTCGAGACTCTGCAGCAGGCGAGCCATGTTGATGACCTCGACATTGTCCGTGTCGGCCATTTCAAACAGGTCGAGGGGCGAGACTTTGTGGGTGGCCAGGGTACTGCCGAGCACGTAATCCCCAACCGAGAAGGTCACCGTTTCGCCGGGGAAGTAGTTAAATGCTCCACCTTCGTAGGTGATGCCGTCAAAGGTCGGCGAAGAGACATTTAATCCTTGCACGGGAGAATCGATAAAATGGCCGGTTTTGGGGTGGGCAAGCTGATACTGGAACCACCAGCCGGCACCGACGCCTTCAAAATCCGTCAGGCTTGCTTCATCGATTTCCCCGGTTCGGGTGGCAACCCCTTCGCCGGTATAGGCCCAGGCGGCATGTGTTTCACCCGGATTACCTTCAGCGTCGAGCTTGACCGCACTCAGGTGTACGGCAACGTTTTGCAGGCGCATGTCGGCATAAGGTTCCCCCCAGGAAAAACCGAGATCGTCTGCCAGGTTCAACCTCAACCAATACTCATCATTGATATTGGCGTATGAGTCCTTATAGGTGAATCGACCGGGAATCAGCTTTCCTTTTCGCGTGGCCGGGACAGGTTTATGTCCGACATAGACCTTGACGCTCCTCAGTTCCCAGGAGTCGCTGGGAATAAGCCGTACCCGGAACTCATCCTTGGTGTTCCAGACATTGGCGATGCCGACTACCTCATGAGTCTGGGTGATAAGCGGGGCCTTGATCAGGCCGGGCCCCTGGTAAGCGGCGAAGGCCGGGGACAGGTATAGCAGGATGGCTACAGTAAATGCAGCGAGGCACGTGGCAATTCGTCGAGTGAGCTTCATGGCGTCCTCCTCTGATAGTGTGCTTCCCGATGGGTGGCAGACCCATCGGGAAATCGGTAACAAACCAGTACTGCCAAGCGTCTTTTTTATTCTGCAAAAGAGATCTTCGGCAGCCCGGCTGTCTTCAGAGGAAAACCTGGAAGACCCTCGGCTTTCCGCGCCCTTCTCGCGAAGGGGTTGGCTTTTCGGATTCTTCGGTGGTGGCATTTAACCTATGTGAAAGGGTTTCAGCATCGCGTCTTCATCAAATTGGATAGCCAGGCCCCGTTCGTCGTGGCGGACAATTTCACCCGTGGTCGTTAAGTACAGGTATTTTATGTGATGATCGCTGTCAGTTACTTGCAACAGCAATTCGACCTGGACATGTCTTTCGTAGGAGGCGGGTTCCATGGTGCTGAAATAAGCCCCCTTGCATGAGATGTCTTTTGTCAACAGCAGATGATGATGTTTGCCATTTGCATTGGCGCCTTGACTGATCGTCGCCGGAGCCATCAAGTCAAAGCGTTCAAAAGCTCTCTGCTTGGCATATTTAGGCATTGGGAACCTTCTCCAATTGGCAGAAATATCAGACCTGGAATACCAATTGTCGATAATGATAGCAGGCGCAAAAGGTAAGGCTATCCCGCCGGATGACCATTTTTTCTAGTTTTTTAAAAAAGGAAAAATACTCTGAAAGTATGATAAATAAATTCATCTGAGCCATTTTCTCATACCTGTTTCGTATGAATTTGCGCAGCGCAGCGATACTGATAGCGGCATTAATCACTGCTATCAGGGTGTTTGACTCTGTGTCGAACGTTAGATTTGCGAGGAGTTTGGCCTTGATATGTGCCGGTATGAAAACGGGATTCGTTGAAGTATGACGGCGAAAAGGGGGATGAAAAGGACGTTTTAACTCAAATTTTTGGAAGCCCAGAGGGCGGCCTGCAGGCGGTTTTGAACACCGAGTTTCTTAAGGATGTGGTAGATGTGCGTTTTAACCGTGTGCGGACTGATAAAAAGGGCGGAAGAAATTTCTGTATTGGTGGCGCCGGAGGCAAGCAGCAACACGACCTGCTTTTCCCTTTTTGTCAGCAGATTCGCAGCATGCTTTTCTGCAGGGGCACTACGAGTGCGTCGGCAGACGTATTCCATCAATTCTCCCCTGGAAACCCACATTTCCCCGTTCTTCAGCGCGCAAATACCTCTTAGCATGAACTCAGCCTGATCATTTTCAAAAAAGAAACCGCGCACGCCCAGGTCGATCATTTCAGACAGATCCATCTGGGCGTGGGTCAGGTTGAACAGGGCGACGATATCCTGTTTAAGATAGGGGAGGGCGAGCCGGTGCAGCATCTGCAAAATATCGTCGTTGCTCATGCCGACAGCGTCGACAAAAATCAACCGCCATTCATGGTCGTCGCGGCCGCCAGGTAATGGAACGGTGTCCAGTTTTTCGACGATGGTCCATTTGATCGGCGTTTTGTCACTGATAAAACTGGCCAGAACTTCTACGCTGAAGCGGCGAGAACTGACAATGATCAGCGGATTGTCCTTGACGGTGCACAGGTTGCAATCTGTCTTGCGGTAACGACTCAAAGAACCCCCTGGTGGATCAGTCAACAGAGATCTTTCTGTCCGGTATCCTAAAACGCTGTTTATAATCTTTACATCTCTTATTTTGCCATATATTTCAAATATGTCTATAATTTTAATCGGGAATTGTTAATAGCCAGCCGGTTGCAGGAATATGGGCAGCATACTATGTTTCCTGCGTGGTGCGTATCCGTTCAGCACCGGGTCCGAGTTCCTATGGCAAGGGTTGTCTTTCGTCGTCCATGACCGCTTCTTATATCACTGCCTGAACAACCACGGCGACTGTTGCCGATGCTGCTCTTCAAAAGCATTAATCGCCGATACTTTTTCCAGGGTCAGGGCAATGTCATCCAGTCCACCCAGCAGACAGTGCTTACGGAACGGGTCAATGTCAAAGTTGTACGTGGTTGCCGACGGGGTGGTTATTTTCTGCTGTTCCAGGTCGATCGTCAGTTGATAGCCGGGGGTAGTTTCCACTTCGTGGAACAGCAGGTCCACGGTTTCGCTCGGCAATACGATCGGGAGGATGCCGTTTTTGAAGCAGTTGTTGTAAAAAATATCGGCATAGCTGGGGGCGATGATGACCTGGAAGCCGTAGTCAAGCAGGGCCCAGGGGGCGTGTTCACGCGATGATCCACAGCCGAAGTTGGCACGGGTTAAAAGAATCCTGGCGGCAGTGTAGCGGGGCTGGTTGAGGACAAAATCCGGATTGACCGGGCGTTTGCTGCAATCCATATCGGGTTCACCATGATCGAGATAGCGCCATTCATCGAACAGGAAGGGGCCGAAGCCGGTACGCTTGATTGATTTGAGAAACTGCTTGGGTATGATCGCATCGGTGTCGATATTGGAGCGATCAAGGGGGGCAACCATGCCGGTTAGGGTTTGAAAAGGTTTCATGCCAGCACCTCCAGTTGACGAACATCGATAAAGTGACCGGTCACCGCTGCGGCGGCAGCCATGGCGGGGCTGACCAGGTGGGTGCGGCCCCCTTGTCCCTGGCGACCCTCAAAGTTGCGATTCGAGGTCGATGCGCACCGTTCGCCTGGTTTGAGGCGGTCGTTATTCATGGCCAGACACATGGAACAGCCGGGTTCACGCCATTCAAAACCGGCGTCAATCAGAATCTTGTCGAGGCCTTCAGCTTCCGCCTGCTGCTTGACCAGACCGGAACCGGGGACGATCAGCGCCTGCTTGATGGAGTCGGCGACCTTGCGCCCTTTGACCACGCTGGCAACGGCGCGCAGATCCTCAATGCGACCATTGGTGCAGGACCCGATAAAGATGATATCGGGACGGATTGTTGTCATCGGGGTGCCGGGGGTCAGCCCCATGTAAGTCAAGGCGTTGATCATGCCTTCACGCTTTACCGGGTCGCGCTCGTTTTGTGGGTCGGGCACGCAGGCGTCGATGGTGACCACCATTTCCGGCGAGGTCCCCCAGCTGATCTGGGGTTGCAGATCGCGGGCATCGATGCGGACGACGCGATCAAATTCGGCGTCGGGATCACTGCGCAGCTCCTTCCAGGCTCCGGTCGCCTGCTCCCACAGGGGGCCGGTCGGGGCAAAAGGGCGCCCCTTGATATAGTCGATGGTGGTCTGATCTACGGCGATCAGGCCGGCCCGTGCACCCGCCTCAATGCTCATGTTGCAGATGGTCATGCGCCCTTCCATCGACAGACTGCGGATGGTTGAGCCGCCATACTCGATGGTGTAGCCGGTGCCACCGGCGGTACCGATACGGCCGATAATCGCCAGGACGATATCCTTGGCCGTCAGGGCTGACGGCAGTTCACCATCGACCTCAATCAACATCGATTTGGATTTTTTCTGGATCAGGCACTGGGTTGCCAGCACGTGCTCGACCTCGGAGGTGCCGATACCAAAAGCCAGCGCGCCAAAAGCCCCGTGGGTAGCGGTGTGGGAATCACCACAGACGATGGTCATGCCGGGCAGGGTTGCGCCCTGCTCGGGGCCGATGACGTGAACGATTCCCTGGCGGGGATCATCCATGGCAAAGAGGGTAATGCCGAAATCGCGGCAGTTTTTTTCGAGGGTTTCGATCTGCAGCCGCGAAATCGGGTCACTGATGCCGGCCGCGCGATCTCTGGTCGGTACGTTATGATCGGGCACCGCCAGGTTGGCATCAGTACGCCAGGGAGTGCGTCCGGCCAGGCGCAAACCCTCGAAGGCTTGCGGTGAGGTGACTTCGTGAAGCAATTGGCGGTCAATGTACAGCAGGCTGGTGCCGTTTTTATCGTGACTGACGAGGTGGGCGTCCCAGAGTTTATCGTACAGGGTTTTCGCCATGGATTGTCTCCTTGAGGATGTGTTGGAAATTTACGTGGTTGTTAGTGTATCCGAATCCGTATCCGTAAGGGTAGGGGCGTGATAAAAAAACAACTGATAACTGATATGCTGTTCTTATCATAACTTGCCTTATGATGGTTCTTTTGTTAAAAGTAACGGTTGTGTTGATCAAATTAATTACCCTCTGGGAGATTTGAATATGGGATTGATGTCTGGAAAGCGTGGAATAGTTTTTGGGGTTGCCAATGATAAAAGTATTGCCTGGGGGATTGCCCAGCAGCTTCGGGCTGCGGGTGCTGAACTGGCCTTTACCTATTTGAATGAGGCGTTGGAAAAGCGTGTACGACCGTTGGCCGAAAGTTTGGATTCCACCATTATTCTTCCTTGTGATGTGCAGAATGAAGAAGAGATGGTCGCAGTCTTTAATCATCTGAAACAAGCCTGGGGTACCGTCGATTTTGTTGTTCATGCGGTCGCTTATGCCAATCGCGAGGATTTGAAAAACCCCTTCAGCCAGACCAGCCGTGATGGCTTCCGGTTAGCTCTCGATGTCAGTGCCTATTCGCTGATTTCCATGACCCGTTGCGCCCTGCCGGTGATGACAGCGGGGGGGAGCATTGTTACCATGACCTACCTCGGTTCCGTGCGTTCCGTCCCGGAATACAATGTCATGGGTGTTGCCAAGGCGGCCCTCGAGTCGTCAGTGCGTTATCTGGCGGCTGAATTGGGTGGGAAAGGGATTCGCGTCAACGCCGTTTCTGCCGGTCCGATTAAAACCCTGGCGGCATCAGGTATTGCCAATTTCAAGGAAAAACTGCGGGTAGCAGAAGAACGTTCACCACTGAAAAGACTGGTTACCCAGGAGGATGTCGGCAAGGCAACCCTCTACCTGCTCTCTGACCTTGCCTCGGGGGTGACGGGAGAAATTCATTACGTTGACGCCGGATTCAACTTCAATGCCGGTTAGTCCCTGCGGCTGCCCTGATTCTGCGGTAAAGGCCCCGATCGGGGCCTTTGGTCGTTATGGCGGCCGCCGATGA
The DNA here is from genome assembly GCF_057178085.1 of Pelovirga sp. C15f. Classification (NCBI taxonomy): domain Bacteria; kingdom Pseudomonadati; phylum Thermodesulfobacteriota; class Desulfuromonadia; order Geobacterales; family Geobacteraceae; genus Pelovirga; species Pelovirga sp. C15f. The sequence goes on along the minus strand of NZ_JBXUCV010000001.1, from coordinate 1,080,712 downwards.
TTGAGGGTAAAACCAGTGGGCTGAAGGCCGGTCAGATCAAAGCGCTGGAACGCATCTACCGGCGCAAGGTTCCGGTCGGCGAGCTGATCAGTGCCGATCTGGCGCGCTATCTCACCGAACTCTCCCGCGACATTGAGCGTCAGATCGGGTTGATTATCGATCGTGCCGGAGTTATCCATCACGTTATTGTCGGCGATGATCGCGAAATTGTTATCCCCGATCTGTCACGTTTTGGTCTTGGGCGTAGCGGTCTGCGCGGCCTGCGTTGTGTCCATACCCACCTCAAGCAGGAACCCCTTAATCAGGACGACATCACTGACCTTGAGCTGTTGCGCCTCGACCTGATGGCGGCAATCGGTGTGCGTGATGATGGCCTGCCGGGTGCATTGATATACGCCCATCTGCTCCCGACCGACGCAAAAGCCCAGATCGAAACGATTCACTTAAGCGATTTTCACCGTCTCAAGCTCGACTTTTCCGCTTTTATCCAGGCCCTTGATCAGGAGATGGAAGGCCTGGTAGCCGAAACCATCGATTTAAGTGATGGCCGCGAACGGGCACTGTTGATCTCCGTTGCCCAGACCGGGCGCGAAGCGGTGGACGCTTCCATGGCAGAGCTCGAAGAGTTAGCCCGCACTGCCAACCTGGTGGTGATCGACCGGGTCATCCAGCGTCCGCGTCAGCTCAACCCGCGCTACCTGGTGGGGTCGGGAAAGTTGCGTGAAATCATCATCCGGGCATTACAGCAGCGTGCCACCCTCCTGGTTTTTGATCAGGATTTAAGCCCGAACCAGATCCGATCTATTTCAGAAATTACCGAGATGAAGGTTATCGATCGAACCCAATTGATTCTCGACATCTTTGCCCGCCGTGCGCAGTCGCGCGACGGTAAGGTGCAGGTCGAACTGGCCCAGCTCAGGTATATTCTGCCGCGCCTGACCGGCAAGGGGACAGCCATGTCTCGTCTGATGGGGGGAATCGGCGGCCGTGGGCCGGGCGAAACCAAGATTGAAATTGATCGCCGGCGGATTCGCGATAAAATCAGGCGCCTGGAAAAGCAGCTGGATGAGCTCGGGCGGGGACGTGTTCAGCGCCGGCAAAAAAGGATTCGCGCCGGTTTGCCGATTGTCTCGATCGTCGGTTACACCAACGCCGGCAAATCGACTTTATTAAATGCATTGACACAAAGTGACGTTTTTACAGAAAATCTATTATTTGCAACTCTCGACACGGCCACCAGGCGGTTGCGTTTCCCCCTGGACCGGGAAGTGATTATTACCGACACGGTTGGTTTTATCCGCGATCTGCCGGAGAGCCTGATCGGTGCTTTCAAGGCGACCCTTGAGGAGCTTGAAGATGCCGATCTGCTGTTGCATCTGGTCGATCTTTCCAACCCTGGTTACCAGCAGCAGATCCGTGCGGTAGAAAAGATTCTCGATGATCTGAATCTGGGCACCAGCAAGTTGTTGCTGGTATTCAACAAAACTGATCAGGTATCTAAAGAAGAGCTCCCGCACATCTGTCGCCGTTTTAATGCCATTCCGGTGTGCGCAATCGATCGCAGCAGTTTTGGCCCCTTGCTGGATGAAATGCAGCGTCGCTTCTGGCCGGAAGAACTGATGATTGCTGACGATGATGATGTAGATGAACAAAACAGCTCTGATCCAACGAAGAACCAGCCCCTGATGCAATAATGGCTGAATTAAGGATGTGATGTGTTGATGTACCGATATCTTTATCTGTTATTTTTTCTTGTTCCTGTGTTGTTCAGCTGCCAGCTGGGTTCAGTGGTGCCCGGACCGGTTGTTGATGTTGAGGTCCAGCACGGCAGGACCGAAACTGATACTGCTGAAGTCGAAATTGCAGAAGCAACGGTTGAGCCCCCTGTCGCTGATCCGCAACTGGTCCATTCGATCCTTGCAGGCCATGAATTCTCCAGCGGTTTATCAGAGTCGCTGGACAATTTTCTCCAGTTCCAGCCGTTGCTCCCCTATGTGGGTGATTTTCCGATGAGCGATCATCCGCGGGTGATGGAGTTTCTGGATCGTTATCAGGGGCGGCAGAAACAGACGTTAACTGCCTGGTTGCAGCGTTCAGGTCGCTATCTTCCCAAGATGCAGCTGGTCTTCGCGAGTGAGGGGGTGCCCCTCGATCTGGCCTACCTGGCGATGATTGAGTCGGGATTCAATGTGCGGGCCTACAGTTGGGCCCATGCTGCCGGGCCCTGGCAGTTTATTGAAAGTACCGGACGAATGTACGGGCTGAAAAATGACTGGTGGCAGGATGATCGCCTTGACCTTGAACACTCAACCCGTGCCGCCGCGAGATTTTTAAAGGATCTGCACAAACGTTTTGATGGTGACTGGTACCTGGCTGTTGCGGCCTATAACGCCGGTCCGGGGCGCGTTTCCCAGGCGATTCGTGCCAGCGACAGTCGCGATTTCTGGGATCTGGCCGATGGCGGGGTACTGCGAACCGAAACCGTCGAATACGTCCCCAAGCTGTTAGCCGCTCTGCATCTGGCCAGCGATCCGCAGGCCTATGGATTTGCCGATCTCGAGTTGGCAGAGCCGATCGATTACGAAGTAGTGGTTGTCGAGACCCAGACCGATCTGGAAATCGTTGCGGAATTAAGCGGTGTCAGTTATCAGAAGGTCAAGGAGCTCAACCCGGCGCTGAAACGCTGGTCGACGCCTCCGGGGGTAAAGAATTATCAGGTGCGGGTGCCGGTGGGAACGGCAGAGCGGTTTAAACAGTTGTATGCCGACCTGCCGGCCGATCAGCGCGTCCGCTACCATCGTCATCAGATCAAGTCCGGTGACACCCTGCTGCTGCTGGCCAAGCGTTATCAGATTCAGGTCGACGATATTATTGCGCTGAACAATATCAGTAATCCGCGTGCCCTGCAGCTTGGTCATGATCTGATTCTACCATTACGGGAAGGGTTCACCCAGCGCCCGGTGGAGTCTCTGACTGACAGCTATGTCCGCAGTCGCCGCCGCAGCTATACTGTGCAGTCGGGCGACAGCCTCTGGTCAATTGCGAGACGTTTCGAGGTCACTGAAAAACAGCTGCGCGTTTGGAACACCCTGGGTTGGAGTAATATGCTGCGACCTGGGCAGGTGCTGCTGGTTTCTCAACCATCAGGCCGCGTAGCCCGAGAGACCGGCGCAGCGCCACAACCGACAGCCGAGGTGATCTATCAGGTTGAGCCCGGTGATACCTTGTGGGGGATTGGCCGCCGCTTCGCTGTCAATACCGACCAGATCCGCCAGTGGAATGATCTGACCCGTGAGCATATTCTGCGCCCCGGCCAGAAACTTACGCTGCTGGTTCCCGCTGGTCGCCAAGGTTGATGAACTAGTTCCTTCCGTTCTGAGCAAGGCATCCTTTTGCACCACCGGGTCGTGGATCCTATGTCAAGGGGCGCGATTGTTACCATAGGGCCAGCCATGGCCGCTCGACTGTCGCCGTCCATGGCGACAGCTATCCTTGACACCGGGCCTCCGACCCGGTGTCAAATTTAGAGCAGGTTAGTTACCTTTTTTTTGACTTTTAGCATCTGGATTGCTATAAGGATTTCGCGGCTTTTTCCGCTGTTTTGTCGCCGTATTTTATCCCCGCTTTTTTCCCAGAAGGATTCCTTAAGGCCATGTTGAATTTGCTGATTTCGATTACCGCATCAATTTTTACGACCGCGTTGATGCTGCGTTTTGTGACCGATAGTACCTGGATTGCCATGGCCGTATCGACACTGGTTTTTCTTGCGATTTTTATTCTGATTACCCGCATTGTGATGAAAAAAGTTGGAGTGCTGATGCAATCGGCACAAAAAGACGTGCTCGCCAATCGCGGTGACCGCGCGATCAAATCGCTGCAGGAGGGCATGAAATTCGGTGCCTGGCAGTTTTACGTCAAGCCGCAGATCCATTCCCAGATCGGCAGCATCCACTACCTCAAGCGCGAGTTCAATGAAGCTCTTCCCTATCTGGAAAAGGGGTTCGTCCGTAACTGGGTCAGCATGGCGATGCTGGGGATCAGTTACATGAAGAAAAACAAGCGCAATAAAATGCACGCAACCTTCGACAAAGCCATGACCGGAAATAGAAAAGAGCCCATGATCTACGCTCTTTATGCCTATTGCCTTGATCAGATCGGGGAGCGCAACAAGGCAATCGAGGTCTTGCAGAAGGGCATCAAGAAAACCGGTGGTGACGAACGCTTGAGTGAGAATGTCGCGCTGCTTGAGACGGGTAAAAAAATGAAGATGAAGGGGTTCGGTGACGCCTGGTATCAGTTTCATCTGGAAAAGCAGGGTGCGATCATCAAAAAACAGACTAAAGCCCTCACCGGACGCCGCAAACAGGTGCTCAGGTAGCGGAAAATGGCCAAGGTCAGGAAACCAAAATCAGTTAGCAGCAAACATCTTAATAACCCCTTTGGCTCGCTGAAGGGGTTAGCTGTTTCCGCAGAGCAACCGCCTGCTTCGGGGCCGGCTAAAAGTACTGCTGACAAACCCTTGTCAGTTGCTGCCGAAGAAATTGACTTCGATGCGCAGATGTTAAGTTTTGGGGTGCAACGGCTGAATTCTGATGAGCTGACAGGTGATCATGACGGCGCCGGGCCGTCCCAGGATGTTGAGCCCGGCCCGCAGGAGTGCGATCAGGAACTTTTTTTGTCAGCGATGAAGGGTCTGAATGTGCCTTTTGCCGATCACCTTAACGACGACGAGCCGCTGTCACCAGGCACGCCACAGCGAATGAAGCAGCTGCGTCGCGGCACCCTGGTTCCCGAGGCCACCCTCGATTTGCATGGTGCTGCGCGTCAGGATGTTGAGACAAAAATGATCTCCTTTATTACCAATGCACGCCACCACGGGTGGCTGGTGCTGTTGGTGATTACCGGAAAAGGGTTGCATTCGCCGGAAGGAGAAGGGGTTCTGCGGTCGGCCGTTGAAGATTTTTTACAGCGCAGTGGCAATGATCAGGTTGTTGAGTGGGGACGCGCTCCGCGCCGCTACGGCGGCGATGGCGCTATTGTCGTGTTTCTGCGCCGCCGGCAGGGGTGACAGGCTACTGTTGCAGCCATTCAACTTTCGATCCCCGCCTTTCTGTGATAAATTCATTAAGAAAAAAATGGATCTGTTCAGCACCGGATCGGGCATCCTATATGTCAAGGGACGCGATTGTTTTCCGTTGGGTCATCCCTGACCGTTTGCTGTCGCCATTCATGGCGACAAACACTCTTGCCACACGACCCCCGACCCTGCGCTAGGCCATAGCTGAATAGTTCCATGTGGTTTTCCCCTTATGGCCATTAAACCTTTTGTTGTGAAGAGTCCCTGTTTATGACATCCGATGCGAATATTCCTCTCGACACCATCATTGATCGCACCCTCGCCGCTCTTGCTCCCATTGACCCACAGCAGCAGGCTGGAGATGCTCCTCTTCTGGCGTTACGGGCGCGTCAGGAGGAAGGGGTCTTCCGGTTGGCAGTGCTTGGACAATTCAAGCGCGGTAAAAGCACGTTTTTAAATGCTCTGCTTGGAGCAGATCTGCTGCCCACAGATATTCTGCCTGTCACCGCCATCCCGACCTTTATCCGCGCTGCCGATTCCTTAACGGCCAAGGTGCTCTTTGTCAACCAGGCCGACCCGGTGACCTTTGAAGAAGACCAGGGAGGGAGCTTTGGTGAATTTTTAAAGACTTACGTGACCGAAGCAGGAAATCCCGATAACCATCGTCAAGTAGAGCGGGTTGAGATTGGTCATCCGGCGGCGATTCTTAAGCAGGGGGTGGTGCTGGTTGATACCCCGGGGATTGGGTCAACCTTTAAGCACAATACCGAAGTAGCCTATCAGATTCTGCCACACTGCGATGCTGCGCTGTTTCTGGTGTCACCGGATCCACCGATTACCGAAGCCGAAATCACCTACCTGCGGGAAGTTCGGGAGCTGCTGCCGCGGACCTTTTTTCTTTTGAACAAGGTTGATTTTCTCAATGAAAATGAAAAAGTCGTTTCCTTAACCTTCCTTGCAGAACAGCTCAATCCCCTTTTTGACGGTGCCCCGCAGGTGTTGCCTGTTTCCGCCAGAAACGGTCTGACCGCCAGGTTGAAGCAGGATAAGGGCCTGTGGAAAAGTAGCGGCATGCATCAGGTAGAACAGAATCTGATTGATTTTTTCGCGCGCGAGAAGCAGCAGACCCTCGAGGTATCGTTGCGGCGCCGCGTCAAGGATCAGCTCAATACCCAGATGATGCACTTGCAGTTGTCCCTTGAGGCGCTGCGGTTGCCGGAGATCGATCTGAAGAACCGGATTGCCCAGTTTCAGGAAATTCTGCCCGCTATTGAACGTGAGAAACAGGCTTCTGCTGATGTTCTGGCCGGTGATCTGAAACGGATTGTCATGGTCCTGACCCAACAGATTGAGGCGCTGCGCGCAGCGGCTAAACAGCGGGTTATGCCGAAGATTGAAGGGGTAATTCAGGAGGTTGTCGATACTGAAGAGTTGGAGCGGCAGGTGCGTTCCATTGTTGCAACCCAGTTGCCGTCATTTTTTGCTCCGGCATTGCGGCAGGTTGATGATGCCATCAAGCGCCAGGCGACAGAAACCCTTTCCCTGCATCAGAAACGCTGTGAGCAATTGATCGAGCGGGTCAGGAAAGCAGCAGCAGAACTTTTTAATGTTCCCTACCATGCGCCACTGGTGGAAAGGGTCTACGTTCATTTTGATCCGCCGGGCTGGAGTCAGGACCTGTTTATTTCGGATATGGATCCCCTCGGCCAGAAAATTTCCCGCAAGCTGATGACCAAGCGTTTCCGTCATCGGCGAACGGTACAGCGTCTGCGCGAGCAAACGCAAAAGCTCCTTAACGAAAATGCCGAGCAGATGAACTGGGCTCTAAGGCGCGGGCTGGATGAAAGTTTTCGAGGGTATGGTTTTGAGCTCGATGCGCAACTTAACAAGGTGATTGCGGCAACCCGGGCAGCAATGGACATTGCCCTGCAGAAAAAATCCAACCGCCACCAGCAGATTGAAGATCAGATCGCTCTGCTGGAGCGAACTATTGCCGAGTTGCAGACCCTGTCGCAAGAATGTCTGGCGTCGGAAGAGTTAAACTGAATCATCCCTGCCTTCAGGGCTCCGGTGTTGTTGCTCCGCTCGTTTCCGGTGTCGCTGCCGGCGCTCGGGTCGGCTTGGTCCGCCGCCGCCGCGGTGACCTGGTAGCTGTTACCTCTGTCGGTTGGGTCTGCCCCTGGTCAGCCACGTCTTTTGTCGCGATTGCTTTTTCCTCCGCGATTTCCGCGATACCTTCTTTTTGGTTTGACTTGTTCGCAACGCTTGCCTTGTCATCTACAGCTGTTTTCGCGGTGGTTTTGCGGCTACGGCGCGGGCGTTGCGGAGCTGGTTTGTCAACCTGAGCGTCCGGGGTCTTTTGCGCCGGGGTTTCCAGCTCAACAGGGCTCGAGCCCTGGGTGGTACGTTGACGGGGTTTGCGTACTGGTTTTTTCGCCGGTTTCGAATCCTCGATGGGCTTCTCAGCAGGGACAGGGGCACCATCAACCTCCGGATTCTGAACCGTTGTGGCAACCTCTGCTGATATTTCTGTCTTCGCAGGAGCCGCCGTCCGGGTCTTTTTTGCCGGTCTTTTGCGTGCCGGGCGCGCTGGCCTGTGATCTTTGTCAGCCGCATTCTGTGCCGCGGGTACAGAAGCTGCTGTGGTGTCTGCCGCCGCCGGTGGTGCTGCCCCTGCCATATCGGCTGCTGGAACGTCGGATTCCCTGGATTGAGCGTTTGTCTCATCCTTCTGGGTGTGTTTAGCGGCCGTTTTGCGGGGCCGCCGTGAACGGCGTTTGGTTGCTCCTGCATCAGTTGTTGGTGTTTCGGGGGTTTCCGGGCCAGCAGCCACTGGCGTGGCAGGTTCGCCGACAGCCGCCGTTTGTTCAGGGGTTTCGGTTGGTTGCGGCTCGACCGTCGCTGTGGTTTCCTGCAGGGCGGCAGGGCTGGCTGCCGCAGTTTCTTCACTTGCCGGGGTCGGTTGCGCTGCTGGTTTTTTCCGCCGTCTGCGGCGCCGTTTTTTTGCTGGAGATGGCGTTTCAGCCTCTTCCGGGGATGGCGCGGGATCGGCCCTGTTATCCGCTTCTGCTGTGTTTTCTTGTTCATCAGTTGATGAAACCGGGTCGGCAGCGGTGACGGCGTCGGCGTCGACTTGTTGACTTTCAAGTTGTGCTTCAGCCAGGGCCATTTCAATCTGGTTGGCATGGGACACCGGCACGCTCTTGGTGTCGTCACTGGTGTCTTTTTCCCTTTTGAAGCTTTCAAGGTGGAGCTCGCCGGGGAGCAAGTCTGACTGACCAAGGATCGTGACCTTGAGACCCAGGAGGATCTCCAGCTGGGTTATGGTGTTGCGTTTCTGGTTTAACAGATAGTTGGCCACCTCGTAGGGGACTCGTGCTTCGATATGACCAATCTGCCCTTTGGCGGCAGCGGTGTGTGCCTGACGCAAAAAGGACACCGCCTGGGCTTCGATGCTCTTGATGCGGCCAAGACCATGGCAGTGGGGACACTCCTGATAGGCGCCGACGCTCAGTACCGGTTTGATGCGCTGGCGACTCATTTCAAGCAGGCCAAATTGGCTGATTCTGCCGACAGACACCCGCGCCTTGTCGTTTTTCAGGGCCTTTCGCAGTTCCTGTTCAATCTCGCGGATATGTTTACGATCGCGCATATCAATAAAGTCGATAACGATCAATCCACCCAGATCGCGCAGGCGCAACTGACGACCGATTTCCGCAGCAGCTTCCAGGTTGGTTTTGAGCGCCGTTGCTTCGATGCCGCTTTCACTCGACATCTTGCCGGAATTGACATCAATGGCTACCAGGGCTTCGGTCGGGTCGATAACGATAGAACCGCCGGAGGGCATGGTGACCTGATTGCGCGACAGGGCGTCGATCTGTTCCTCGATCTGATAGCGTGAAAAGATCGGACGGCGTTCGCGATGGCGCTTGACCAGATGGCCATGTTCGGGCATGACCAGGGCAAAAAAGTCTTTGGTGTCATTGAACACCTTCTCATCATCAACCAGTACCTCATCCATTTCGGTGTTGAAATAGTCACGAATGGAGCGAATCGCCAGGTTCGACTCCTGGTAGAGTTGCGCCGGCGCCTTGACCTGCTCCTTGCGCTGGATAATTCCTTCATAAAGGCGCACCAGGTAATCAAAATCACGCTTGAGTTCTTCTTTCTCCTTGCCGATACCGGCGGTGCGAACGATATACCCCATCTGGTCGGGAAGGTTTAACTCGGCCATGGTTTTTTTAAGAACTTTGCGTTGCGCTTCCTCGGTGATTTTGCGTGACACGCCCTTGGTGGTGCTGTCCGGCATCAAGACCATGTAGCGGCCGGGCAGGGACAGGAAGGTGGTTAAGGCCGCGCCCTTGTTGCCGCGCTCTTCTTTAACAATTTGAACGAGAATTTCCTGGCCCCGATGGAGAATGTCCGCGATCCGTGGTCGGCCATTGCTCTGGTTTCTGGCAGGGTAGATTTCGGGGTGAATCTCGCTGATTTGCAGGAAGCCGAGTTTGTCAGCGCCATAATCAACAAAAGCGGCCTGCAGCCCGGTTTCAACCCGAACGACAGCCGCTTTATAGATATTTCCTCTGCTTTGTTCCTGGCCGGCAAGTTCGATGTCAAGCTCGCTAAGAACACCATCCACCACGATCGCCACCCGGTTTTCCTCCGGGTGGGAGGCGTTAATCAACATCTTTTTGCTCATCTGTAAACCTTTCTGTCCGTAATTTATACGGTCCCTGGTGGCAAGTCACTACTCCGGACCTCACCGCAATGCGGGGTCAGCAGAACTGCGCCTTGTCACTAAAAAAATATAAGATCACCAGATCCTCACGGGAGTGAGTAGCCGGCGGGGTGAAATGTTTCATCGGCCTCGACGCGACAGCAGTCACGGAAGCTCGTTACATATCAGAAAAGCCTGACCGCTTATTCTAGCAGAGAAAGCTATACAATGAATACGTGAATTATCAGCGCTTTAAATTTTTATGCAACAGGCTGTTGCAGTGATGATTAATTAGGCTGATGGCTGTTGATAATCGTCCGTTTTTTTTCCAATGGGATTTAAAATAGGTTATCATTATGGCACCTTATAACTAACAAGCCGATTGAGAGACTGGCTGGAAGAGTTTGGAAAGGAGAACTCCATGATCAAGAGTAATGTCTGGACCGCGCAAATGGAAGCCAAGCTGCAGGCCTGGTATAAACAACAGCGGCTGGCCGATGAGAGCAGACCGGCTGTCTGCGTCACCCTGACCCGTGAGTTTGGTTGCCAGGCCTACGCCCTGTCCGAGGCGCTGCAAAAGCGTCTCAATGCCCGCACCAAGGGGGAACCGTGGGTTATCGTCGGGCGTCAGGTCATTGATGAGGTGGCCAAACTGTCGGGTTTTACGGCCGAGCAGATTGACAACTCGGAGAACACCCCAGCGTCACTGAAGTCAATCTTTTCCATGTTTCTGGATCGTAGCAGCGCTGAGGAAACCGAAGTTTTTGCCCATATGCGCCGCGTGATGCGTGGCTTTGCCAAGCGTGGGAACTGCATCATTGTCGGCCGTGGTGCTCCTTATGTTACCCAGGATCTGCCTAACTGCGTCCATTTGCGCCTGGTAGCGCCCATGGATTTTAAAATCAACAACATCTCCAGCAAGTATGGCATGAGCCCGGCTGAAGCTCGCGATCATATCGAGAGATTGCAAGGCCAGCGCGAGGCGTTTGTCCGGCGCTTTGTCAACCAAGATACAGAGAAACCGGCCGCCTATCATTTGATCATGAACGAGGCGCGGATGCCTACCGAGAGGCTTGCACAACTGGTAGATGACTATCTCCAGCGCCTGTAATCTGACCGTCAACGGCTGCTGATCAACAATGACGTGACTAATGGCAGGATCGCTTGCTGAACATCATGAAAAAATGGAGGTCGCCGATTGTGGCCCTCCATTTTTTTTATTCCTGGGTTGTCATCTTATTGTATAAGGTAGCGCCTGTTATTTTTTTTATCCGAACATAGCAATCGAGTTCTTATGCTGCAGCTGAAAAATATTGATAAATATTTTGCCGATCGGCGCTTGTTTGCCGCAATTGACTGGCATATCCGACCGACTGACCGGATCGGTTTGTGTGGTGCCAACGGGGCCGGTAAGTCGACCCTGCTCAAGCTTCTTGCCGGTCTGGTAGAACCGGATGGCGGGAAGATGCAGGTTGCTAAAGGGACGACCTTTGGTTATTTGCCGCAAGAAGGGCTGGTGCATCAGGGTCGCTCTCTGGTGGTCGAGACGCGCAGCGCATTGGCACAGCTGCAGCAGATGGAGAAAGAGATCCGTCAGCTTGAAAACTCCCTGGGAGAGCAGACAACCCCGGCTGAGATGGAGCATTACGCGCAATTACAGCAGGATTTTGAGCAGCGCGGCGGCTATCAGATGGAAGCAGAGGTCGGCAAGGTACTCCTCGGCCTCGGATTCTCTACGGAGGATTTCGACAAGCACTGCGAGCATTTTTCCGGGGGCTGGCAGATGCGGATTGCCCTGGCCAAGCTGCTGCTGCAGCGCCCGAATCTGCTGCTGCTTGACGAACCGACCAATCACCTTGATCTGCCGGCCCGTGACTGGCTGGAGGGCTACCTCCAGGGGTATCCTTATGCCGTGGTTCTGGTCTCCCACGATCGTTTTTTTCTTGATCAGGTCGTTACCCGGATTGTCGAGGTCTGGAATGGTTCCCTGACAGAGTATCCAGGCAACTACAGTCGCTACATTCAGACCCGCGATGAACGAATCGCAGCCCTCAAGGCCGCAAAAAACCAGCAGGATGAGGAAATTGCCAGGACCGAGGCGTTCATCAATCGCTTTCGTTATCAGGCCAATAAGGCGGCCCAGGTCCAGAGCCGGGTCAAACAGCTGGAAAAGATTGAGCGGATCAATCTGCCACCGCAACGTAAAAAAATTGCTTTCAGCTTTCCGCCGCCGCCGAAAGGTGGCCGGATCGCCCTGGGACTTAAAAGCGCCTCGCAACACTATGGTGACTTGAAGGTATTGGAAAAAATTGATCTCGACATCCTGCAGGGTGAACGGGTTGCGCTGATTGGTCCGAATGGTGCCGGCAAGTCGACCCTGATGCGCCTGCTGGCCGGAGTGGAAGCGCCGGTTTGCGGGAAGCGCGAAGAAGGACACAACCTGGTGTCGGCCTATTTTGCCCAGGATCAGGCGGTAACCCTCAACCCGACGCGCAGCGTCTATGACGAGCTGATGGCCGATGCACCGGTGGCGATGGTACCGCGCTTGCGCAATATCCTCGGATCATTCCTGTTCTCAGGAGACGATATCGACAAACCGGTCAGGGTTCTTTCCGGGGGTGAGCGTAATCGTCTGGCACTGGCGAAGCTGTTATTGCGCCCGGCCAATCTGCTGTTGCTCGACGAGCCGACCAATCACCTTGATCTGCAGTCAAAAGAAGTGCTGCTTGAAGCGCTAAAAAAATACCAGGGAACCATTGTTTTTGTTTCTCATGATCGCTATTTTGTGGATGCTCTGGCATCCCGGGTGGTTGCGGTTGGGGGCGGGAGAATTGACTCTTATCCGGGTAATTACGAAGATTTTCTGGCGGCGCGCCAGAGGCTGGGAGATCTCACTCACAGCAGCAAGCGGGTTGAACAGCAGCTTGATCAACAGCTTCACGCTCAGCCGCATGAAGACAAGACCGACCGCCTCAAGGCGCATGCACAACGTAAAGAAGATCAACGTCAGCAGCAACGGCGCGAGCGTGCGCTGCATGGTCTGGAAGAGAAGATAGCGCAGGCTGAAGGAAAGCTGGCCGAGCTTGAAAAAACCATGGCCCAGCCTGATCTCTATCAGGATCAGGAAAAATGGCGGCAGATCAGCCAGACCCACGAGCAGCTGCGCCGACAATTAGATGATATGTATCTTTCCTGGGAACAGCTGCAGGAAGCCTGAATAGTGACAGTAGCGCTTTAAGTGTACCGGAATCCGTGTTTTTTTGTTAGGATGTCGCGGTTCATCGATTTCGAGGAAAGTCCGGTTGACAGCCTGGGAGAAGTAGATGGTGTATCTACCCAAAGGAAAAGCAGTGCGCCAGCAGGTCAACCCGGCACGGATCAATCTGCCGGAGGCCATGGCCAAATTGCGGGCTGGAAAGTTTACCGGCTATCTGCGGTTTGATGCGCACCAGGGCACCGGGATTGTGCTTTTTCAAGGGGGCAAGTTAATCAGCGCGGTTTTTGTCTCCAGCGAAAAAAGCTCCCGACAGATTGCTTATGATGCGATTGCCAGGATCTTTGAAATATCGATCATGGGAGATGCTCGTCTAAATATCTACCAGTTGTCGGCAGATCTGATCCTTGCAATCCATGCGCTGCTGCAGGGGCGTTATCTTTATCGGGGGGAAGACTTGAGCCACTTTGATGTGGCGGCCATGCTTGAGCGAGTCAGTTCTGAAGGACTAAGCGCCTGCGTGAGGGTATATGCCGCCGATCGAACAACGCTGATTTTTTACGACAGTGGCTATCCCCTGGGATTCTTTCTCGAAGGGACAACCGATCTGCAGCAAGCTGTTGATTTGCCAAATTCTGTAGCTGCATTGCCCGGGGCCTGCCTTGATCTGGTGGAGATTCTGAATCCCGACCAGATTGTCCTGGCGGACCTGATGGGGTCAGCTGATCTCGCGCCGATCTGGCAGAAGGCGCGCAAAGAATTGCTCGAGGAACGTCGCCAGAATGAGGAAAATCTTATTCTTTCCCGGAAATAGGTTTCGTGCTGTCGCCGCAAGGGGTTCAGTGGTTATCAATTTTGCCCGCCCCCCGGTTCATAGTTGACCAGTTAGGTCGGTTAGTTTATACATGATGATTCAGTCAGCTTTTTTTATTTCTTAACAAATCAGGAGGTTAAACATGAAAAGAATAGCAGCATTGTGTGTGTCTCTAGTGTTGTGCTTTTTTGTCTCCGGCGTTTCTGCCGAGACCATTAAGCTTGGCGTTGCCGGTCCCCATTCGGGCGACCTTGCGCCTTATGGCATCCCCACCATGCGGGCGGCCCAACTGGTGGTCAAAGATGTTAATGCTAAAGGCGGAATTCTCGGTAAACAGGTTGAGTTGCTGATTCAGGATGAGCAGTGTGATCCCAACATCGCTACCAATGTCGCGACCCGTCTGGTGACTGACGGTGCCCATGTGGTCCTGGGGCATATCTGCTCCGGCGCAACCCGGGCCGCACTTGGCATTTATCGCGAAGCAAAAATTCCGGTCATGTCTCCGTCAGCGACCAATCCGCCATTGACCCAGAGTGGCGAGTATCCGAACTTCTTCCGGACCATTGCTTCGGATGACATGCAGGCGAAACTGGCGGTTGATTACGCCGTTGACAAACTTGGTGTAAAAAAAGTCGCGGTCCTGCATGACCGTGGTGATTACGGCCGTGGATTCGCTGAGTTTGCCAAACAGAGACTGGACGAAAAGGGGATCGAAGTGGTGATGTTCGAGGGAATTACCCCTGGTGCCATGGATTATTCCTCTGTTGTACAACGGGTTCGTCGCGAGAATGCTGATTCCCTGATTTTTGGCGGCTATCATCCCGAGGCGTCGAAGCTGGTAACTCAGCTTGAGCGGCGGCGTGTAGATGCTGTTTTTATCTCCGACGATGGCGTCAAGGATGATAGTTTCCTTAACGTAGCCGGCACTGCAGCCGAAGGCGCATATATGACCGGACCAAGAGATCTGTCCGCCCTGCCCCTGAATCAGGCCGCCGCAAATGCTTATCGTGAGGCCTACGGCGCCGAGCCGGGCGCGTTTTTCCAGGAAGGTTATGCCGCTACCCTGGCGTTGCTTAATGCTATCGAAAAAGCCGGCAGCACCGATTATGATGCCGTGGTCAAGGCCTTGAAAACCGAGTATGTGGATACGCCGGTTGGCAAGATAAAGTTTGATGACAAGGGTGACGCCGAAGGTGTCGGTTTCTCCGTTTTTACTGTTAAAGACGGCAACTTTGTTGAGATGCAGTAGATTGTACTGCACTGATGTAGCAGGGATATTACCCTAACTGTGATATCCCCTCTTTAATATCAGTCGGGGGACTGTGTGTGATCGCAGTCCCCCGAACTGTCTCCAGCAGACAGCCCCGAAACCACGGGTGGTTACCTATATGGATATGGAATACTTTTTAGAGCTGTTCTTCAGTGGTCTGACCCGGGGGAGCATCTATGCCCTGATTGCCCTCGGGTATACCATGGTGTACGGCATTATTCAGCTGATCAATTTTGCCCATGGTGAGATCTATATGATCGGCGCTTTTGTCGCCCTGGTTGTGGCCGGGGTTTGTACCATCTATGGGTTGAGCGGCTTTGCGATTCTGATTCTGGCGGCCGCTATTGCCATCATTTACGCCGCAGCTTACGGCTACACCCTGGAGAAAATCGCTTACCGCCCCTTGCGCGGCTCGCCTCGTCTGTCGCCATTGATCAGTGCCATCGGCATGTCGATATTTCTCCAGAATTATGTTCTGCTTGCCCAGACCCCTGATTATTTGCCCTTTCCTCGTCTGATTCCCAGCTTTGCCTTCATGGATCCGGTAGCGCACATTATCGGATCGGCAGAGCTTGTTATTCTCACTACTACCCTCGTAACCATGGTGCTGTTGACCCTGTTGATTAAAAAGACCCGGGTCGGCAAGGCGATGCGGGCGACCCAGCAGGATCTGAGCATGGCACGCCTGGTGGGAGTTAATGTCGACCGGGTGATTTCCCTGACCTTTGTCATTGGATCCATTCTGGCAGCAATCGGCGGGGTTCTGGTCGCATCCTATATCGGCCAGGTCAACTTTTATATCGGCTTTCTTGCCGGAGTAAAGGCCTTTACCGCAGCGGTTCTCGGCGGTATCGGTTCAATCCCTGGAGCCGTGTTGGGCGGGTTGATCATCGGCTGGTCAGAAAGCTTTGCCGCCGGTTATTTTTCAAGTGACTACGAGGATATCCTTACTTTTGTTCTGTTGGTTGTCATCCTTATCGTCCGGCCGGCCGGGATCCTCGGTAAGGTTCGTAAACAGAAAGTCTAGGTCTTACGTTATGGTGCGTGAATTCAAACAGTCGCTTCTGATCGCATTGTGGTTTGTGTTTCTGACCTTTCCATTAATGGTGGTGCGGGTTAACACGATTGAAAATGTCGTGATCTGGCGCTGGGAAAATATTCTGTGGGTAGCTATCGGAGCTTTTTTTCTGTCCTACTGCTGGCGTTATTTGCTGGCGCGGCGTCAGCGTCAGAGCAAAAGAGCGGAAGAGGGTATTGATACCCGTGGCCCGCTCCAGGCGGCTCTCGACAATGTCCAGCTGCGCAACCGCGCGATGACCGTGTTGTTGGCGCTGGCGGTTGCTTTCCCGCTGGTGTTTGATACCTATCAGACGAACATTATGGTGACGGCGCTGATTTTTGTCGTGCTCGGTCTCGGTTTGAATATCGGGGTCGGACTCGCCGGTCTGCTTGATCTGGGCTATGTCGCCTTTTTCGGAGTTGGCGCTTACACCTATGCCATTCTCAATGCCAATTTTGATCTGGGATTCTGGATCGTGCTGCCCATCGGCGGAATGTTGGGCTGTCTGTTCGGAGTTGTCCTGGGTTTTCCTATCCTGCGTTTGCGTGGCGATTACCTGGCCATAGTGACCCTGGGATTTGGGATGATCTTCAAGGTTGTCATGGAAAACTGGGAAACCCTGTCTCAGGGTCCGAGTGGTATCGCCAATATTGATCGTCCCGGATTGTTCGGTCTGGAAATGACTCTGGCCCAGTCGACGGTATATATCTATTACATCATGATTGCCCTGGTGGTGCTGACGATCATCGTCACCAATCGCCTGAAAAACAGTCGGGTTGGACGAGCCTGGATCGCCTTGCGTGAAGATGAAATTGCCTGTGTCGCCATGGGCATCGACATGGCTCGCACCAAGCTGTCGGCTTATGCCCTCGGCGCCTTCTGGGCGGGAATGGTCGGCGTGCTGTTCGCGGCCAAAACGACCTTTATCAATCCTGCCGGATTTACTTTCATGCAGTCAGCCATCATCTTGTCGATTGTGGTGCTTGGGGGCATGGGATCAATTCTCGGGGTGATTCTGGGTGCTTTTATTCTGGTGCTGCTGCCGGAATATCTGCGCGCATTTTCTGAATACCGGATGCTCGTGTTCGGCGCCGCCATGACCATGATGATGATCTTCAGACCTCAGGGACTGATCAGTAATCTGCGGCAAATCTATCAATATAAAGGTTCTAAGGATAAGGCAGCTCATGACGGATAAAAAACACAAGTTGCTCGAGGTGAAAGGTCTGACCATGGATTTTGGCGGCCTGCGTGCGGTTGACAGTGTTTCCCTTGCGGTTCATGAAGGGGAAATCGCAGCCCTGATCGGCCCTAACGGCGCCGGGAAAACGACTTTTTTTAACTGTGTCACCGGGATTTATACGCCTACCAGTGGTGATATCCTGCTCCATCCCAAGGGGCTCGCGAGCCGTCGGCTTAACGGGCTTAAACCCAATAAAGTGACCGAAATGGGATTGGCGCGAACCTTTCAGAATATTCGTCTTTTTTCCGGGATGACGGTTCTTGAAAATGTCATGATCGGACGCCATTGCCGTACTTATTCAGGGATTTTCCGCTCCATCCTTCGCAATCGCAGCGTCCGTGAAGAGGAACAGGAGATTGTCGAGACCAGCTATCGATTGCTGGAAAAGGTCGGTCTGGAAAAATTTGTCAACGAGTTCGCGCGCAACCTGCCTTACGGGGCCCAACGGCGTCTCGAAATTGCCCGCGCCCTGGCGACCGATCCCTTTTTGTTGCTGCTTGACGAACCTGCGGCAGGGATGAACCCTTATGAAACCTCTGAACTTGATCAACTGATTTGCCGGATCAGCGAGGAGGAGCGGATCGCTATTTTACTGATTGAACACGATATGAAGCTGGTCATGAAAATTTCCAATCCGATCTATGTCATGGAATATGGCAAGAAAATTGCCCAGGGATCGCCCCTGGAAATCAGAGATAACCCGAAGGTGATCGAAGCTTATCTGGGAGAAGAAGTCGATGCTTAAGGTGCAGAATATTCAAACCTATTACGGGAATATTCAAGCGTTGAAAGATGTGACCATTGAGGTGGCAGAAGGGGAAATTGTTGCTCTGATTGGTGCCAATGGGGCAGGCAAAACAACAACCCTGATGTCGATCTGCGGGATCACGCCCCCCCGTTCCGGAGAAGTTTTTCTGGATGGTGATCCGATTCATGGTTTCAGCCCGGAAAATATTGTCAAAAAGGGGATTGTCCAGGTGCCCGAAGGACGACGGATTTTTCCTGACATGACGGTGCTGGAAAACCTGGAAATGGGTGCTTTTTTGCGCACCAACAAGCGCCAGATCCAACAGGATCTGAATTATGTTATGACCCTGTTTCCTATACTGGAAAAGCGTCAATCCCAGCTGGGCGGCACCCTGTCCGGCGGCGAGCAGCAGATGCTGGCAATTTCCCGCGCCTTGATGGCGCGTCCGCGGGTCCTGTTGCTGGATGAGCCGTCCCTGGGCCTGGCGCCGTTGATCATTAAACAGATTTTTGAGATAATCCGACAGATTAATAAGGAAAGCAACACAACTATTTTTCTGGTCGAACAGAACGCCAATCAGGCTCTAAAGCTCGCTGATCGTGGCTATGTAATGGAAAATGGCAGAATTACCCTGGTTGATTCAGCAGCGAACCTGCTATCCAATGTGGACGTGCGTAAGGCCTATCTTGGAATCTAACCCGACCCTTGTCGAGTCATACGCCAGGGTGTGGACACAACATGCTTAAGCTGTTTTCAACAGTGACTAAAAAGGTCGTCATCGGCTATCTGGTGATTGTGCTTTTCACTGTATGTGCTGTCGGTTACGCACTTTTTCAGCTTCACCAGCAAACCCGCCATACTGAACATCTGGTCCAGATTGAATTTTCAACCTTTGAGTTACTGCGTGATCTGCAGCAGAACCTGTTAGCCCTGGAGAATATTGAAAAACAGATACTGATCCTGCGTGATATTGAGCTGGTCGGGCTGCGCCGGAATCGCAATGAAGACCTGGTCCGTCATGTTCTGACCCTGCAGGGGCTGCCTGTTAATGAACCGAGCCAGACCCTGCTGAAAGTTCTGGATGCATACCGTCAGGCTGATAAACACCTGGCCGAAGCTCTGCAGATCGAAGACTGGGAACTGGCAACGACCCTTTCTGACCGGACGATGGTGCCGTTACGAGCCCAGATTGTTGAATTGCTGGTGGCTTACCGGGAAAACCAACAGCAGCAGATCAATGCTGACTTGACTCGCCTGTCGCAAAAAACCAGCGCGGCTTTTCGTGCTACCGCCCTCCTGACCCTGTTCGGGATCTGTCTTTCGGCGCCGGTGACGATCACCGTTATCCTCAGTATCCATCGCTCGGTGAGGGCGCTTAAGAGCGCAACCCAATCGATTTCTGCTGGTCGTTTTGATCATCATCTGGAACTCGCTGGGGACGATGAATTCTCTGAACTGGCTCATGATTTTTATCAGATGGGAGAAAAACTTCGAGAACTTGAGCAGTTGCACCTCGATGCCAACCCCTTGACCCTTTTGCCGGGCAATCGCGCGATTGATCGCGCTATTGATACCCGGATCAATCAGAATATTGATTTTTCTCATCTCTATATCGATCTCGATAACTTTAAAAGTTATGGTGACCGTTACGGCTATAAAGCCGGTAGCGATGTGATCAGTCAGGTTGGTGATCTGGTTCAAGCCGTTGTCAATGAATTAGGTAATCCAGATGATCTGGTTGGTCATATCGGGGGTGATGATTATGTAGTTTTAACCTCACCCGATAAGGGCGAAGAGCTGGCTCAGGCCATTATTTCCCGCTTTGATCAGATGGTGCCGACCCTCTACTCCTTCGAGGATCGTCAGGCGCAATCTTTTGTCGGTAAAGACCGCTATGGTGTGGTGCGTAAATTTCCCCTGATGTCGATTTCCATTGCCGTTATTCACTCGACCCGTTACAAATATCCATCGCGCCTGGCGATCAGTCAGGATTGTGCTCGTCTCAAGGAATATCTGAAGTTGCAGGATGGCAGCACCTATATGGTGGAGGAACAAAGGAAATGAGCAGGTGGCTTTTCGTGTTGTTAATCTCTGTGCTGGTGTCAGGGTGCGCTTTGTTTTTTCCAGAAGAAAAAGAGCTGCCCCCTGTTCCACCGGAATCAGCGCGGATTCAGCAACTACAAGCTGAACGTTGCCTAGATGATTTTCTTGCTGGTGGGGATCTGGATACCCTCGACCAGTACCTTGCCGACACTCCCGGCAGCAAGCAACATGCCGCGATGAGGCGCCTCGTCCTGGAGCTGCAGCAGTGTCGCGCTGAACAGCGTGAGTTGGGGGTAAAACTGGAATCCAGTCGCCAGCTTATTGTTGACCTGGAGAACAAGAATCTTCAACTCCTTGAAACTATTGAGCAACTTAAGAGCCTTCTGATTCAGTTGGAACAACGTGTCCACTGATATGTACTTCACCAGGCGTTTTCATTAACCCCCACCTGGCTTTGCCTGACGGTTCTTTACTTCTATGGCTGTTTCTCCAACACCTCCAGACTCCGTCCGCGGTATTTTGCTTCTTTATGTCGGGTTGACCCTCTTGAGTCTCAACGGCTTGTTTGCCAAGTTGATTCCCCTTGATGCTTTTTCCATAACGCAATTACGCAGTCTTGTTGCGATCGGGGGTTTCTATCTGTTCTGCCGACTTTTTAAAATGCCGTTGCGGGTGCAGAGTGTCAGGCAGTTACTGGGGATCTATGGGCTTGGTGTGGTTATGGGGGTGCACTGGGGCACGTTCTTCCATTCCATGCAGATATCAACCGTCGCCGTTGGTATTCTTGCCCTGTTCAGTTATCCGATGATCACTATACTGCTCGAGCCCCTGTTTACTCGATCCCGCCTGTCGGCCCGCGATGTCTTTTCCGGTATCCTTGTGCTGCTCGGACTCTTGATTATGGTCTGGCAGGATATTGGTGGAGGATTCTCCGGCAACATCCTCCAGGGCGCCTGCTGGGGGGTGCTTTCCGCGTTGTTGTTTTCCTTAAGAAATTTATGTCAAAAATATTACTTCGCAGCGACTCCCAGCAGCGCCCTGATGTTTCATCAATTAGTGGCGATTACCCTGTTGTTCATTCCTGTTGTCGATCTGTCGACTACCCGGCTGCTTAATCCCTATGACTGGCTGCTGCTGGTGCTGTTGGGGTTTTTGGGAACCGCTGCAGCCCATACCCTGTACACCGTCAGTTTGAAACTGCTGGCAGCTAAAACGGTTTCATTGATTGGCTGCATGCAACCTGTGGTTTCCATTCTGCTGGCCTGGCTCATTTTGCGCGAGGTGCCATCGGTGGCGGTTCTCATCGGTGGTTCAATCGTCCTGGTTGTTGCCATTGCCGAATCCCTGGTCAGATCTCGCTAGCGTTTTCCCCCTTTTTTTATCGGGCGATTATGGTTTAGTCATGGAGTGCTTAATGGCTTCTGTGGTCACTTGAATTCCGCTGAAAATGCGCTATTATTTTTATCAAGCTGGTTGCTGAATCATGGGTTTTTTTTGAGATTGTTCCTGTCTTCATTTTTATAACTGAGGCAGGCTGTAGCGGGTCGCCTGCGGAATAAAACCTTCCCGCGTTTACCCAAGGAGGAAGCTATGAAATTGACAAGATGGGATCCGTTCAGAGAAATGGAAGGCATGGTGGGGCGTCAGGACTGGCCGTTTCGGGGCGGGGCATTGACCCCTGGTGAGGGGGCCGACTGGGCACCGCGGGTCGATATCAGCGAGACGGACAAGGGGTTCACCATCAAGGCTGATGTCCCCGGAGTCAAGCGTGAAGATGTGAAAATCAGTATTGAAGACCGGGTGCTGAGTATCCGCGGCGAAAGCCATCAGGAAAAAGAAGATAAAAGTGAGAAAATGCATCGAGTCGAACGTTTTTATGGCAGTTTCAGCCGCAGTTTTACGTTGCCGGAGAATGTTGACATTGAAAGAATTGATGCCAGCTTTAAAGATGGACTGTTAAATCTGGTGATTCCTAAAGTCGAGGCAGTCAAGCCCAAGAGTGTCGAGGTGAAAATCAAGTGAACGGTCGTGACGGCGACTGTCGATGTAATGTCAGAGAAAAGAAAACAAGTGATTAGGCAGGCAGAGAGGCTGCCTTTTTTTTGTGGTTTGTTCGTCATTGACCAGGTTCTTGCTCCGAAGGAATCAGGTTGAAAGCTTCACTGATGGCGATGACAATGTCCTTCGATTTTCCCGTGCGTTTATCGACATAAATCGCGGGTCGTTTTCTGCTCGCGCCCGGAGTGTCTTGTCTGCGTAAAGACACATAACGGTAGTTCCGCAACCAGCGGGCTCTTTTCATCCTGCGGCCCCGGGTTTTTGTCTCGCTTTTTTCACCGGCAAGCGCCCCGCAGAGATCCAGCCAGTCTTTTTCAATATTAAGTTAGCCTCCCGGCAGCTTTATTGGCAGAGATGAATTATTTTCAGATATTTTCCCCCAAAATTTTCACATTTTTTCGCGGAACTGGTAAAACGTTCATATGATACTGGTGTAAATCATTGTTTCATCGTTATTGGGAGGAGTAAATGAAAACGTACAGCAAGCTATATATTGATGGTGACTGGTGTGTTCCGCTCGCCACTGATCTGATTGAGGTGGTTAACCCGGCAACGGAGGCGGTCATTGCAACGGTTCCGGCCGGCACCGCCGGCGATATCTCGGCGGCTGTATCCGCAGCGCGCAATGCGCTGCCCGGGTGGTCGGCCACCAAGCCCGGTATCAGGGCCGGTTACATGACCACGATTTACGAGGCGCTGGTGGCGCGTGGGCCGGAGCTGGCTGAGGTTATTACCAGCGAGCTGGGAATGCCGATCAAGCTCAGTCAGCGGATTCAGGCGGGACTACCGACGGTTGTGCTGGAAAGCTACATCAAGCTGTTGAATGAGTTTGCTTTCTCCGAACGCATCGGCAACTCGCTGGTGTTTAAGGAGCCGATTGGAGTTGTTGCTGCCATCACCCCCTGGAATTATCCCCTCCATCAGCTGATGATTAAGGTCGCAGCGGCCCTGGCTGCCGGCTGTACCCTTGTTGCCAAGCCGAGCGAACTGACCCCTCTTAATGCTTTTGTCCTGGCAGAGATTGTTGATTCCAGTGGGCTGCCACCAGGGGTTTTTAACCTGGTATCAGGTAAGGGGAGTGTCGCGGGAGAATCTTTGGCATCCCATCCGGATGTCGATATGGTTTCATTTACCGGGTCGACTGCCGTTGGCAAGCACATCATGACCCTGGGTGCACAAACAGTGAAGCGCGTGGCACTGGAACTGGGGGGGAAGTCTGCAGCCATCCTGCTGGATGATGCCGATCTTGAAACCGCTGTCAAGGCCACGCTAAGTAGCTGCTTTCTTAATTCCGGACAGACCTGCAACGCTAACACCCGCATGCTGATTCCCGAGGATCAATATGAGGTGGTGGTTGAACTTGTCCGCCAACATGTTGCCCTTTATATTCCGGAAAATCCCCTCAACACCCAGGCCCGTATCGGCCCATTGGTTTCTGCCGGCCAGCGTGATCGGGTTCTTGACTATATTCGCAGTGGTATTGAAGAAGGTGCAGAGCTCCTGCTTGGAGGTATCGAGCCACCGGCAGGACTGCCTCTGGGTTATTATGTCCGTCCGACGGTTTTTGGCCGGGTAACAAAAGAGATGAGGATCGCTCGTGAAGAGATTTTTGGTCCGGTGCTGTCAATCATGACTTATCGTGACGAAGACGAGGCTATTGAGATTGCCAATGACACGGTTTATGGTCTGGCAGGGGGCGTCTGGTCGACGAATACCGATCGTGCTGAGCGCATGGCCAGAAAACTGCAAGCCGGCCAGGTCGATATCAACGGCGGTCGATTCAATCCTCTGGCTCCTTTCGGTGGCTACAAGCAGTCCGGTAATTCCCGCGAACTGGGGCGTTATGGTCTTGAAGCGTTTCTGCAGACCAAGTCGGTTCAGTTCTGACCAGCGATATGCCTTGACGCAGGGTGCTTTGATTGACTTTTCAGCATATTCGGGTATGATGCCCTGTATGAACCGATAGCTCTTGTCCTTGTTATCGAAAATCTCGATATGAGGTATGGGGCCGATCTAAGGAGGTTTTATATGGGCGAAGAGAAGCTGAAAAAATTGCTGGCGGGTCTGGGGATTGCCACCCTGGTATCAGCAGCGGGTGTTTCCCTGCCGCCACCAGCTAATGCTGCAAGTGGTTGAGGCTCCAAGGATGACAGTGCGGTCAGCACTGACAAGGAGCAGAAACCTGCAGGTAGTGGCTGAGGCGGCCAAACTGACGGTGCCGTGAGCACCGACGATGAAAAAAAACCCAAGCAGCCTGCAGGCAGTGGCTGAGGCGGCCAGACTGACGGTGCCGTGAGCACCGACGAAGCAAAAGAACCAGGAGACAGTGGCTGATAAGTTGCCGATTGGTATCGTTGATACCAAAATGATTTGAGCAGCTTATTGCATTTGATAGCGAAATAGCTGCACCAAAAAGGGTCGATGGAGCGTGGATGTTCTTTCGACCCTTTTTTTCATTGCAGGAGAGAGGTTAATGGTCTTTCAATATCAATGTCCGGTGACCTGGTGTCTGCTGCCGGCGACGGCACAGTTACAGTGGCAGTCGGATGCTACTGCTGACGTTGCTGACGCCCGTGAGTGTTTGCGTCCGTTAGTTCCTGAACATTCCTGGTTGCCGGATCTGGCTGCTGTTGAGCAGGCCTCATGGCGTCTTCAGTTGCAACAGCGTCCACCAAGCCGGACCGAACCTTCACAGGGTCTGATGCTTAACCCCGGTCTTGAGGTGATTGAAGTAGCATGGCGCGGGTTGTTGCAGGTTGTTGAAGGCAAGAGGGTGGAACCGCAGCCAGAAACCGAGATGTTGCTGTTCTGGCGTCATCCACGCAGCGGAGTCTTTCGCAAGGAAGTAGCTTCATCGGCAGATCTGCTGGCATTGAAAATGATCGTTGAAGAGCTTGACCCGCGCCATGTGGCGGTTTCAACCTCCAGGCCGGTTGGTGTGATTGATCGGGTCCTGGAACGGGCTATCCTCAAGGGTCTGGTGTTATCACCACCCTCGCAGCTGGTGCGCCACGAGCAGGAGTTTCCGGTTGGTGGCCCGGTGGCACAGAGATACATGAGGACACCGGCCTTTACCCTGCAATGGCACATTACCCAGAAGTGTGATCTTCACTGTCGTCACTGCTACGATCGTAGTGACCAGGCTGACATGGCTCTGGAACAGGGGCTGCAATTGCTCGATCAGATGCGTGATTTCTGCCTTAAAAATTATGTTTTCGGGCAGATTTCCTTCAGTGGTGGCAATCCGTTTTTGCATCCGGACTTTTTTACCCTATATCGTGGGGCCATTGAACGCAATCTCATGGTTGGTATTCTGGGTAATCCGATTGCCGAGGAGCCTCTTCGCGAGCTGATCGCTATTGCTCCTCCGTCATTCTATCAGGTCAGCCTGGAAGGGCTGAAAGATCACAATGATGAGATTCGTGGAGCGGGCAATTTTGATGCTGTTGTCACGTTCCTGGATAGGTTGCGCAACCAACAGATTCCCTCGCGGGTGATGTTGACCCTTACGGAAAAGAACCTGACGGAAGTTCTCCCCCTGGCCGAATTTCTACGTGACAAGGCTGATCTGTTTACCTATAACCGACTTTCCATGGTCGGTGAGGGGGCGTCCTTGCAGTCAGCTTTGGGTGGGGGCTATCAGGCCTTTATCCGCAGTTATATTGCTGCCAAAAGCAGCAATCCGATAATCGCCCAGAAAGATAACCTGATCAATATCGAGCGTTATAACCAGGGGCTTGAACCGTTTGGTGGTTGCACCGGTTTCGGCTGCGGTGCCGCCTTTAATTTTGTCGCTATCCTTCCTAACGGCGAGGTTCATGCCTGCCGAAAGTACCCATCACCGATCGGCAATATTCACCATAACAGCCTTGAAGAAATTTACCATTCAGATGCGGCCAGAGCCTATCGCAAGGGGCCATCTGAATGTGCCGGCTGCCATCTGCGCCCGGTTTGTGGCGGTTGCCCTGCTGTCACCTACGGTTGTGGCCAGGCCCCCCTGGTTCAGCGAGACCCGGCTTGTTTTGTCAACAAGGCAGAAGCCTGATTTATTTGTTGAGTTCCGACTCAAAAGGCACCAGCAGGATTTCAATCCGCCGGTTCTGGGCACGCCCCTCCAGAGTGCTATTGTCGGCAACAGGTTGATACTCGCTGAAACCGGCGGCGATCAGGCGGTTCCCGGGAATCTCAGCCTCTTGTTGGAGAAAGTGGATAACACTGGTGGCGCGGGCGGTGGAAAGTTCCCAGTTCGTTGGAAAGCGCTCCAACAGGCGTGGGCTGATCGGAACATTGTCAGTGTGCCCGGCAATCTGCAAGGCACGATCAGGAAAGCGGTTAAGGACTTCTCCCAGATTTTTCAGTACTTTCTTCCCCTCCTCGCGCAGCTGGGTGGCGCCCGAGTCAAAGAGAATCTGATTCAGCAGATTGACGGTCAGCTTGCCTTCCAGGTTGGAAATGGTAAGTTCGCCGCGCGTGATTTCTTCTTCAAGGGCACCAACCAGTTCCTCATAGGTGTGTTTAATCTGAGCCAGTCGAGCTTCGCGCGCAATTCGTTCCTTGTCCAGGGCAATATTCAGCGCCTCCACTGTTGCCTGCAACTCCTGGTTTTTGATCTGCAGAGCATCGATCCGTTGCTGATGAAGGGAAAGATTTCCATCTTGACGTTCTTTTGTCGCAGTGGCAACCAGCAGGTCGCGTTGAAGTCGCGAATTCTCTTGCAGAACGTCCACCAGGCGCGAGTTGAGGGTTGCCAGGTCGGCTTGCAAAATCTGTTTTTCCTGGCGCAACTCGGCGTTCGTTGCGGTCAGCGATGCGACATCAGCAGAGAGCAGTTCGGTTTCGTTAACCTTTTGTTGATAGCTGTTCTTGCTGACACAGCCGACAGTTAATACCAGCAGGCTGGTCAGGAAGAGAAATGTGAACGGTTTCATTTGTTACTCCTCGCAAGAAGTGGGTCAGCAGGATCTCTAAAAGTCCCTTACTTTTACCACAAGTAACGGAAATGTAAAGGAGATTTGCCTCACTGGTGACCGTGTTTTAAGTTGCGATGGGGGTTGTCAATATGCTATAGATGTACCTCATTTCTGAAATAAGCTGATTGGTTTCAGGGCTGTTGCTATCCATTGGCGGAGACACAGGGAATGCACTTTGAGATTGAGAGAATTGTCCGCACGGCATTACAGGAAGATATCGGTTTAGGTGATGTTACTTCCCTGGCTGTTGTTGCGTGTGAAGCAACGGCGCGAGCCGAGTTAGTGGCCAAGGAGGATTTTGTCGTTGCCGGCCTTGATGTCGCCGCAGCCGTTTTTCATCAACTCGACCCGGAGCTTCGCTTCGAGAAGATTTTTATCGACGGCCAGAAGGTAAAAAGGGGGGATGTTCTTGCCTGGTTGAAAGGGTCTGCTCTGATGCTGCTGCAGGGAGAGCGGGTAGCCTTGAACCTGCTGCAGCGTATGTCCGGGATAGCCACCCTGACCGCGCGTTTTGTCGATGCTGTTGAGGGTACCGGTGTATCTATTGTAGATACACGCAAAACGGTCCCCGGTTTGCGTTCTCTCGATAAATATGCAGTCCGTGTCGGCGGCGGGCGAAATCACCGCATCGGGTTGTTTGATGGCGTGCTGATCAAGGAAAACCACATTGCCGCTGCCGGGGGGATTGCTGAAGCGATTGCAGCCACCCGGAAAAAAGTGCCTCATACCCTCAAGATAGAGGTCGAAACCCGCGACCTTGATGAAGTTCAGCAAGCGCTTGATGCGGGTGCTGACGTGATCATGCTCGACAATATGTCGAATGCCGACATGGCGACTGCGGTAGCGTTGATCGCCGGCCGCGCACTGACGGAGGCTTCTGGTGGTGTCAATCTGGAACGGGTTCGTGAAATTGCCGAAACCGGTGTCAATATCATTTCAGTCGGTGCACTGACCCACTCGGTTGTTGCGGCTGACATCTCAATGTTGTTCAAGTGATTCCGTCTGCCTTGTCTTCTCGTGATCGTATTCTGTCATTATTGCGTAACCACCCTGACCGGTGGTTGTCAGGTGAAAAGATCAGCTCAGAGTTGCAACTGTCGCGGGCGGCCGTCTGGAAACAGATTGGCTCGTTACGGTCCCTGGGAGTGGCAATTGAAGCGCGGCACGCCAAAGGCTACCGGTTGCTTGAGCCCCCCGACCTGCTGTTTGATAGTGACATTGTCAGCGGACTTGATTGTCAGATTGTCGGCAGCTCCCTGAAAATTCTTCGGGCAGTTGATTCAACCAACCTGCAGCTGAAAGCCCAGGCTGAAGCGGGGACGGAAGAAGGTGCCGTGCTGGTTGCTGATCAACAACTGGCCGGCAAGGGGCGCCTGGGGCGCCAGTGGGCATCACCGGCCGGAGTGAATCTTTACTGCTCGGTTTTGTTGCGGCCACCGATTCCGGTTCAACAGGCCCCGCAGTTGACGTTTCTTTCCGCTGTTGCCGTTGTCGATGTCCTCGAGGAGGTTGGCCAAATCAAGGCGGAGGTGAAGTGGCCCAATGATATTCTGGTCGGCGGGGCTAAAATTGCCGGGCTGCTCAATGAAATGAGCGCTGAAACTGAGCAGGTTAATTACGTTGTGCTTGGACTTGGGGTTAATCTCAACATGACTGCCGATCAGTTCCCCTCGGAACTTAACTACCCGGCCACATCTGTTTTGCTTGAAACCGGTCAGCCGGTTGTCCGGCAGATTTTTTTACGTGCGTTGCTTGAACGACTCGATTTCTATTATGCTGAATTCCTCCGCCAGGGGTTCGCCCCGATTCGCCAACGCTGGGAACAGCTATGCCCGATCATCAATCGCCAGGTCAGGGTTGATTCCGGTCCGGTTGCGACGGTGGTGGGGCTGGAAGCGGACGGGGCCCTGCGGCTGCAGTTCGATACAGGTACGATCGAGCGAATTGTTGTCGGCGATGTGCACCTGGTCAAATGATGAACGATAAAAGGAAAATTGCCACCATGCTGCTGGTGATCGATGTAGGTAACAGCAATACCGTGTTGGGGGTTTATCAGGATCAGAAGTTGATCTACGACTGGCGGGTTGCTACCGATAAATATCGCACGGTGGATGAATATGCCATGCTCCTGCGACAGTTATTTCAGCTTGCCGGCATCAGTTTTTCTGATCTTAGCGACGTGATTGTTTCAACCGTTGTTCCTTCCATGCAGAACACCGTCGAGGGGCTGTGTAAAAAATATTTTCAATTGGTTCCTTACGTGGTTGGCCCGGGGATGAAAACCGGCATGCCGATCCATTACGATAACCCCCGGGAGGTTGGCGCTGATCGGATTGTTAATGCGGTTGCGGCCTATGAACAGTCCCGCTGTGCGCTGATTGTGGTTGATTTTGGTACGGCCACCACCTTTGATGTGGTGTCAGCCGATGGCTGCTATCAGGGTGGAGCCATCGCACCGGGTATCGGTATTTCTGCTGATGCGCTGTTTGAGCGTGCGAGCAAGTTGCCCCGTGTTGATTTTATGCAGCCCGGGCAGATTATCGCCAAGAATACGGTAAACAGCATTCAGGCGGGGATTTTTTTCGGCTATCTCGGACTGGTGGAGGGGATTGTCAGTCGCATGAAAAACGAGATGCCGCAATCGCCAGTAGTCGTCGCCACTGGAGGTCTGGCGCCCCCCATTGCCGCGGCAACCTCGATCATTGACCGGGTAGAGCCTTTTCTGACCCTTGAGGGGCTACGTTTATTGTACGAGCGCAATAAAAAGTAGCTGGCCACCTGTCTTTCTGTGCTCCGTTTAAACTGCCCTATCCGTGTGGGTTCCGGCTGTTTGCGGGGAGTGACTTTTCATCCAAAGGAGCGATTCATGGGCAAGTACGACACGACAAAGGTGAGAAATCTTGGCATTGTGGCGCATAATGGTGCCGGCAAAACTTCGCTGGTGGAAGCCATTATCTTCAATACCGGGATGACCGATAAGCTGGGGAAGGTTGATCTGGGCACCTCGTCCATGGATTTTGAAGAAGAAGAAATTAAACGCAAGTCGACCTTGAGTGCGAGCCTGAATCATTGTCGCTGGAATGATTTCAACCTGAATATCGTTGATACCCCCGGGGTCAGCAACTTCCTGCACGACACCCGCCGCTGCCTGCGGATTCTTGGCGGAGCGGTGGTCATTGTGTCAGCGATCTCCGGGACCAAGGCCCAGACCAAGAGGATCTGGGAATGGTGCGACGCTTTTGAAGTGCCGCGCATCGCCTTTGTCAACAAAATGGATAAAGAGCGGGCAGATTTTCTCAAGGCCGTTGATGATATGGAAAAATCCCTTGGAGCCAGGGCGGTAGTCGTAACCCAGCCGATTGGAGCCGAAGAAACCTTCAAGGGGATTATTGATCTGGTGCGGATGAAGGCGCGTGTCTATACCTTTGACGAAACCGGTACGTATGATGAAATAGACATTCCCGAGGAATATTTGAAGGAAGCTACGCGTTTGCGCGAGCAGCTGCTCGAGGCGGTTGCCGAGGCCGACGATGAACTGATGGAAAAATACCTTGAAGGGGAAACCCTGTCGCAGGAGGACATCCTGCGAGGTTTGCGTGAGGGCACCTTGACCGGTGTTTTTACCCCGGTATTCTGCGGCAGTGCGACCGCTAATATCGGCGTGCGACATCTGCTCGATTATGTTGTTGCCTGCCTGCCGTCACCCATCGACAAGGGGATTCAGGTAGGATTCAAACCCGACACTGAAGAACCGGTGGAGCGCAACCCGAGCCCTGACGATCCGTTCTCTGCCATGGTGTTTAAGACTATTAATGACCCCTACGCCGGAAAATTGACCCTGATGCGCCTGTATTCGGGCACCTTGACGGCTGATACGGTTGTGTTGAATCCGAATAAGGATGAAAAAGAACGGATCAGTCATATTTACAAGATGGAAGGGAAAAAGCAGACTCCCCTTGAGGTTGCCGCCGCCGGTGATATTATCGCGGTACCCAAGCTCAAGGTGACGGCCACTGGAGACACCCTCTGTGATCTTAAAGATCCGATCATGTTTGAACCACTGGTGCCCCTCAAACCGGTTATCTCCTTTGCCCTGGAAGGTCGGAACAAAGGGGACGAAGACAAAATCTATACAGGTTTGCAGCGCTTGATGGAAGAAGATCCGACCTTGACCGTAACCCGTGATGATGAGACCAAGGAGATGGTTCTTTCAGGCATGGGGCAGATTCATCTGGAGGTTGCTGTCGAGCGCCTCAAGCGCAAGTACGGGGCGGATGTTATTTTGAAAGAACCTAAGGTGCCGTATCGCGAGACCATTCGCACCTCGACTCAGGTTCAGGGGAAATACAAGAAGCAGTCAGGTGGACGCGGTCAATACGGGGATGTCTGGATCGAAGTCAAACCCCTCCCGCGCGGCAGCGGCTACGAATTTGTTGACAAAGTCGTCGGTGGTGTTGTGCCGCGTAATTACATTCCGGCCGTCGATAAGGGGATTATTGAGGCGATGAAAACCGGTCCGTTGACCAAAAACCAGGTGGTTGACGTTCAGGTCAGTCTCTATGATGGTTCCCACCACTCCGTCGACTCATCGGAAATGGCTTTTAAAGTGGCCGGTTCCATGGCTTTTAAAAAAGCCATGGAACAGTGTAAGCCGGTACTGCTCGAACCGATCATGGCGATGGAAATCACTGTTCCTGATGATTGTATGGGGGATGTGATTGGCGATCTGAACTCGCGGCGCGGCAAGGTTGTCGGGGTCGAGCCGCAGGCTAATAGCCAGATCATCCGGGCTGAGGTGCCGATGGCTGAAGTATTGCGTTATGCTCCGGAGTTGCGTTCAATGACGTCTGACCGTGGTATGTTTACCATGGAATTCAGCAAGTACGAGGAAGTGCCTTCCCATCAGACCGCCAAGATTCTTGAAGAACAGACCAAAGAATCTTAACCAGTACGGCGGGGCAATTGCCAGCTTTGCCCCGCCGTCAATTTTTCCGGACTCAGATAATGACAGAAGATAACCATCATAACAGTGGATCCCCGGACACATCCCGTAGCGCATCAGAAACCCAGACCTCAGCCCCCAAAAAAAGACTGGAAGAATTGCTGATAGATGATGATGCGCCGAAAACGACGTTCAGAGAACTTGCCGATCAGGAAGTCAAAAGCGGCAAAAGTGTCGGTGACTCATTACGTTGGCCCCTGGTGATCCTGGCGCTGCTGATTGTCGCTGTTGTTGGCGTTGTCGTCGGCTGGTATCAGTATGGTGACCTGTTAACCGGACAATCAGGTACACACCAGCAGGTTCGCGTAGAAAAACGGATGGCCGCTCCCGAGCGCCCGCAACCCCTTGAGAGCGCCAGGCTGTCAAGCGCTGATGCAATCACGGAGGCAGTGACCGGGGGGCAGAATGCTGCCGAGACACCAGGGCAGGTAATTGCTGATGTTCCCGCTGCCGACGCCACAGAAATGGTTGAACAAGAGATTGTAACGGACGCAATTGTCACCCCCACCATCGCATCAGGTGCTATTGTTGGTGACGCTGTCGATACTGAGGAAAGCGCGGCAGAAGAGGTCGTCAGCGACGCGCAGCCGGTTGCAGTGGAAACCCCCGTTGCGGTGGTAGCAGAACCGGCCCATCGTGTGCTGGTCGGCCCCTTCATCAGCCAGAGAGATCTGGAGCGGGCGGCCGCACTGTTGGGTGAACGCGGACTGCAGCCGCAACAACAGCTTGGCTCGGGTACGATAGATATGATCCGGTTGCTGGAGGGAATTTATCCCCTGGCGCAGGCTCGGTTACGTCTGGAAGAGTTGCGCAAAGAGTTCCCTTCAGCGTTTCTGCTCCCGGATGGTGATCGCTGGGCACTCTACATCGGCTCTTTTTCCGATCGTGAACGTGCCCGACGTCAGCAGCGTGAACTTGCTGAACGCCAGATCCAGGTGGCACAAGTGGATTCACAATTGACCATAGAGGGCCCCTTGCTGGTTGTCGTCAGCAGTGGACTTAAGGCCGCTGAAGAGGTTGCCGCCGAGATCAATGCCAGTGGACTGCGCGCTCGTATCGAGGTCGAGCGCTGATAGGTATTCTGTGTGAACAGCGAGCATCATAGCGAAAAAGTTCAGATCAAACTTCCCGCTGAAGTTGCAAAGATTATGAGCAAATGGGGCGGACATAGTGTGCGTCTGGCTGCTGCCCGTGGAGCTCTGCCCATGTCAGGATCGAACCTGGTCATGGTTCTTTTTGTTTTTTATAACGGGGATAATCCGGAACTCAAAGAAGAGGCCTTAAGTACCCTGCAGACACTGCCGGCTAAGATAATTCTGGCCGCTCTTTCCCAGCCGGAGCTCCACCCTGCGATCATCGACCTGATCATTCATCTGCGCTATGAAGATGAGGTTGTCATGCAGGCGGTTTTGGCACACCCGATGACCGGAATCAGAAGTCTGTTGTTTGTCGCTGAGAACAGTTCCGGCCAGGTACTCGACATGTTGGCCGACAACGACGAGATTCTGCGCAAGTCCGACATAATTCGTAAGGCAATCATCAATAATCCCAACAGCGATAAAGTAACGCGTTTGCGCCTGGGTTGGGTTGAGCCGCAGAAAAAACCTGAACCGGCTGAAGTGGAAGGGGACGAAGCGGAGGAGGAGGATAGCGACCAGGCTCAGGCCGGCGTGTGTGACGAAGACGAAGACACTCTTGATGACGAATCCTTGTCCAAGTACCAGCAACTGCAGGAAATGACGGTCAATGAAAAAATTAAAATGGCCCTCACCGGCGACAAAGAGTGGCGTACGCTGCTGATCCGCGAGGCCAACAAGCAGATCAATACCGCCGTACTGCGCAACCCGCGAATCACTGAAGCCGAGGCCATAGGCGTAGCCCAGAATCGCAGCAGCCCTGAAGAACTGATCAGGATTATTCTGCTGAACCGCGACTGGGTGAAGCTTTATGATATGAAAAAGGCGCTGGTGCATCACCCCCGAACCCCTGTACAGCAGGCCATGCGTCTGATGTCTTTTTTGTCCGATCGGGATATCAAAGAACTTGCTACAAGTCGTAATGTGACTCAGCCCATCATCAATAATGCCCGGCGAATGTTATCCACTAAAAAGAAATAGTGTCCATGGCAGGGAGCAACTTTATGAGTTCAGAGAAATACAAGATTGGTATTCTTACCCTGTCTGACAAAGGTGCCCGTGGTGAGCGGATTGATGAAAGTGGCCCGCTGTTGTCTCAGATGGTAGCGGAACTGGGCGATGTCGTACGTTATCAGGTCATCCCCGACGAAGCGCATACCTTGACCCTGATGCTGACCCGCTGGGTTGATGACCTGGGTCTTGACCTCATTCTCACCACTGGTGGAACCGGGCTGAGTCCCCGCGACCAGACCCCCCAGACGACCGCTTTGGTTCTTGATTACCAGATTCCTGGTATGGCTGAGGCGATGCGTGCCGCCAGTCTTGCCAGGACTCCTCATGCCATGTTGTCGCGGGCAGTGGTCGGAGTGCGAAAGCGAAGTCTGATTATCAACCTGCCCGGCAGCCCTAAGGGGGCAGGAGAAAATTTTTCCGTATTGTTGCCGGTATTGCCTCATGCCCTGGCGAAACTCAAAGGGGATTCTGCTGATTGTGCAGTAGCGCCATAGTCTCCTGCAACTCATGCAGTTTCGCAAAGATTGCGCTCGATTTTGATGGTCAGGAAGGAATATCTACCATGCGTATTACCCCGTTGACAGAACTGACAGAGCGGTCACAGAATCTTCAGAAACTCATGCGTGAGCAACAGATTGACGCGGCGATCCTGGTGCAAAACAGCGATCTTTTTTATTTCACCGGTTCGATTCAACGCGGACTATATTATCTGCCGGCTAAAGGGGAGCCGATCTACTTTGTTTTTCGTGATCACGGGCGTGCGCGTATGGAGTCCGGACTCTATCATGTTATCCCCCTGGATCGGCTGGGCAGTCTGTCCGGCGAACTTGCGCGCCTGGGGATACCGTTACCGCAACGGGTCGGGATGGAGTTCGATGTGGTACCGGTCATTGAAGCGCGGCGTTACCAGAAGCTTCTGCCCGCTACTGAGTTTGTTGATATTACACCGCTGGTGCGCACTGTGCGGGCTGTTAAAACGAGTTATGAGCTTGAGATCATGAAGGACTGTGCTCTGCTTGCCGATCGGGTTTATGAAGAGGCGAAAAACCTTCTGGCGGTTGGTAAGACTGATCATGAGGTGATGGCTGAACTCTTCGGTTTTGCCCTCAAACAAGGGCATCAGGGGCTGATTCGTATGCGCCGGTTCAATGCTGAGATGTTCTTCGGTCATATTTTTTCGGGCGTAGATGGCGCGGTTCCAGCTCATCTTGATGCTCCCCTGGGTGGGCTGGGAACAACTCCCGCCGTTGGTCAAGGTGCCGGGCATAAAAAAATTGCCGCTCATGAGCCGATCATTGTGGATTTTATTATAGCTTACGATGGCTATCTGGTTGATCAGACCCGGACCCTGTCGATCGGGCCGCTGGCGGATAAATTACAGCAGGCTTACGCTGATATGCTCGAGATCCAGAAATTCATGGTTGAGCTGGCGCGCCCAGGGATTAGTTGGTCCGATTTATATCGCCAGTGTTATCAGCGCGCCTGCAAGCTGGGGTACGAAGAACATTTTATGGGGGCGGGAACCTCCCGGGTACGTTTTATCGGTCATGGTATTGGTGTTGAGGTCGATGAGTACCCGTTTATTGCCGAGGGGTTTGATGATCAGGTGCTCGTGCCGGGAATGACCTTTGCCTTTGAACCCAAGGCGGTGTTTCCGGGGCTAGGTGCGGTGGGAGTAGAAAACACCTGGCGGGTTGCCGAAGAGGGTGTCAAGCGGTTGACTTACTCCAGTGAAAATTTATGGCAGTTGCCGTTGCCGTAACGAATGAGGTAGTGGTCAATCAATGGTGCGACGGGCTGCGCCAGCGGATCGCCCGTTTGACTCTGGCCTGCAGACGTACAGGATTGATCGGCTTAGCGATAAAATCGTAAAACCCCATTTCCAGTAACTTGTATTCATCTTCAGCCGTTGATCTGCCGGTATAGGCAATCACGGGAATATCACTCAGGTCGGAATTCTGCTGCAACGATTTGAACAGTTCAATCCCGTCCATGCGGGGCAGCACGATGTCAGTAATAATCAGGTTCGGACGGTGTTGTGCTGCCAGTTTCAATCCTTCGACACCGTTGCGGGCTTTGTAAATGGTGAAGCCCTCCCTGGATAATGCTGCTTCGGCAGCGTTCAAGGCCAGTTCCTGGTTATCTATCAGCAGGATGTCCCAGATGCTGTCCTCTTTGACGTTGGGTGCGCCACTTTGGTAGTGCTTTTGAATCGCCATTTTGATATCTGCTGGTGTCGCAACGCAAGGGGCAATGCGTAAACCCAATTGGAATCCCAAATCGCTCTGCAGCGTCATATTGAGTGGATTTGCCATGGCCAGGTAGAGGGTTTTTCCGTCCAGTTTCAGTGGAAAAACCAGATGAGCCATGGCGGTTTCAACGGTGATTGTGCCCAGGACCGTCGGGGAAAATTTATGCCGGACGAGCTGTTTTGCAAAAGGAAAACCGAACTGGGTAGATAGCGCTCTGGCGATATCTTCCTCAAGGACGATATCCATCTCTTCAAGGATTTTTCCCAGGGGTTTTTTTGACGTTTTCTGGCGTGTCAGAGCATCATCCAACTGCTCCTTGTTGATCAGCTGATTCTCCAGCAATATCTCACCAAACTTTTTTCGTGACATGGGTTCCTCGAGGGGCGGCTCTGGTGTTTGCCCAATCATGAATAGTAAAGATAGCGTATTCTCAGGTCAGATTGATTATGGCGCTACTGCTATATACTTGCAACCCTTTATTTTTCTAAAAGCAGAGAAAATTGCATGTTACATTTAGAGAACTATGTGAATAGATTTATGATGGCGGTGGCTAGGGCTGGCTTAGGGTTTCGTTCAGGGTAGTGAGGGTTTCAATAGCACCGCCGGCGAAAGAGAAATGGTCGCCGCGAATCTGTGGTTCCCGTGGGTTGATACGTAATATTCTGGTATCAGCTCGTCGCCCCAGGCGTTCACTGAGGTTGCGAATGGTGGGAACCGCAGTGCCGGCGCCGATTTCAATCACGACCTGGGCTTTATCCTGGAGCTGACTCAGAAAGTGATCGAAGCGCTCTTCCTGCAGGGCAGAGCGCTGATGCAACCAGGCGTAGTCTCCGAACATGAGGATGTTGGGCCTGGCTACCCGCCGGCATTTAGGACATATGGGGGTTGTGTGACAGCGCATGGTCGTTTCGTCAATCTCAAAGGTTTCCTGATTCAACCAGATATCGCGACTGCAGGGGGTTGTGCATTGCAGATGATGGATTGAGCCATGAACTTCAAGAATCTGATCTTCAGCAAAACCGGCTTTCTGGAACTGACCGTCAACGTTTGATGTGGCGATGAAGGTTGGCAGGTTGAATTGCTCGCCCCAGGCCTTTAAAAGGTGAAATCCGGCGTGGGGAACGGTATTGCGGTAAAGATTGGTACGGTGTCCATAAAATCCCCAACCAAAATGCGGATCCTGCTCAAAGTGCTCAGGGTTTGCCGCCTGAACAAAACTCAAACCTAAACGTTCATACATGGGGTAAGCATTCCAGAAGCCCTGGTTGCCGCGAAAATCAGGGAGGCCGGAATCAACCCCCATGCCCGCACCCGTGGTAATCACCAGTGCGGCGGCGTTACGGATATGTTGCGCAGCTTCTGAAAACCGTCCCGTTACTGTCATTACTATGCTCCTTGGTCAGATCGCTACAGATACCTTGACTGGTTGCAGGGTGCGGACCAGGTCCGCCGGAGAAATCTCGACCAGCAGACCGCGTTTGCCACCATTGATCCAGATTTTTTCGAGTTGTTCAATCGAAGCTTCCATATAGACCGGTAGCTCCTGGCGCGTACCAAAGGGTGAAATACCCCCGGTCTGGTAGCCGGTAATACGGTCAGCTTTTTCAGGACTGCAGGGAGTGACCTGTTTGACTTTCAGTTGACGGGCCAGATGTTTGAGTGATACTTCGCAACTGCCGTGCATCAGAATGATAAAGGGGCGCTGTTCGTCATTTTCCATGACCAGGGTCTTAATCACCGAAAACTCGTCGATTTTAAGCGCCTTGGCGCTGGTTTTTGTTCCACCTCTTTCTTCATAAGGGTAGGGGTGGGGAATAAACCTGACCTTGTGTTGTTTGAGAAAGCGGATCGCAGTGGTTGACGGAACCTTCAGCTTGCTCATGGTTGATCTCCGTTGTTGTCCATCGCCGCCTGTTGATTGTCAGCGGGCGAGCCACGATAAGGGGATGCAGAGAATACTGATGACCGTCGCTGCAGCGAAAATCAATCCGCTGAAATGAAACAGGCGCTCGGTTTGACGCAAACCGCGAATACTGATCGGCATCCACCAGCCAATAGCGGCGCCGGACAGCATTCCTCCAAGGTGAGCGGCATTGTCGGCACCGATAATAATCCCAAAAACAAAGGCCATCACTGCCCACTGAAACATGAAGTTGCGGCGTTGAATACCGATATGACCACCAATGCGGTGATAATAGCTGACGGAAAAACCGATCAGCCCGAAAATCGCGCCGGAGGCGCCCACAGTAACGACCTGGGGGTGCCAGAACAGGCCGGCAACGGTTGCGGTCAGAGCGGTAATCATGTAGACCGACAGAAAACGGTTCCAGCCGATTTCCTGTTCAAGTAACGGGCCAACCTGATAAAGAACCATCATGTTGAAACCGAGATGGATCAGTCCGCCATGGGTAAAGGCGTAGGTCACGGCGCGCCACCATTGTCCGCTGTCCAGCACCAGCGGCCAGTATTGTCCACCCCAGTAAACCAACAGATTGGTCGGTGGCCGAAACATCACCTGCATGCCCAAACCGAGGATGGTGCCGTGCAGAGCCATCAGGGTGAACAGGACAAGATTGGTATAAATCAGAATCTGCACAAGTGAGCGCCCGCGCAGGGAGTTTTTAAGAAAAAAAAGATGACGAGACGTTTGATTCATTTATCACTCCAACATATCCGGATTAAAACAGACTTTTGATCCAGCCCAGGGCAAAAAACGTTCCGATGGATGACCCGAGAGACGAAAACAGAAAAACCAGCAGCACCCGTGCCAGACGATTATGCCACCAGCCCTTGAGGCTGAGCAGATCCTCGCCGACGCGTTTCATGTCGGACACCAGCGGCGGGGCAACAAAGGATTGTACCAGGGCGGTAACAAAACCCGCACCAATGGTTGGGTTCAGGGATGTCAGGGGGGCAGCAATAAAAGCGGTTATGATGGTAGCCGGATGCCCCCAGGCAAGCAGGGTGCCGGCGGCAGAAAAAAGGCCATTGGCAAGAATCCAGGCCCAGGCGGCCTGCGCCATCTGCTCAGGGTTGGCGAAAAAAAAACCACCTATAAACAGCGCTATTACAAGGAGCGGAATACCCCAGGGGATCAATTTCGAGGTCAGGGATTTTGGCGGGATGGTATTGATTCGATCAATGTCAATGGCACTGGACGGTTCGCCTTGTAACCGCGCAACGATTCCCGGCAGGTGAGCGGCACCGACTACGGCGACAATCTTGTCGCCGGGAGCCCGACGAATATGGTAGGCCATATAGGTGTCGCGCTCATCGACAAGGATTTGCTTGACAGACGGCAGCAATTCCCCCATCTCTTCGAGCATGCCGGCAAGGTTGTCTGCCTGCCGCAGTCTGGCCAGTTCTTCTTCGTTGACCTGTTGCTTTTCAAAAAGGCTGGCAAACAGACTTGCCAGAACCTTCATCTTGTTCCACAGTCCGGTAATGCGCCACACCCGCAACAGGGTCGTGCGGATATTACGGTCAACCAGTTCGACTTTTAACCCTTGCTCTTCGGCAATCTGGGCGGCAGCGGCAAGCTCGGCTCCCGGCTGTACGCCGGTCGCCAGCCCCATGCGCTTCTGGTAAGATGAAAGAGCGAGGTTGGCGAGCAGAAAGGGTAACTGTTTCTTGCGGATCACTTCTTTCAGATTGAGAGACTCCCACCCCTTCTGGTTGATCAGCGACTGATAACGTTGCTGATCGAGTTCGACACAGACGGTGTCAGGTTGCAGGTCATTGATCGCCTTAACGACGGTATCAACCGACTCCTGGGAGATGTGAGCTGTGCCGATAAGGGCGATATTTTTATCGTCAACCGTCAGATGAAAGACATCTGAGGGCAAGGGTGATTCATTCACGGGTTCCTCCAGAAAAATCCAAGCCTAAAAAACATAGCAGGAAAAAACAGATTTGCATATTAGCATAATGGCAGCAAGGGAGCCATGGTTTCACAGTCTCGGCGGCTTGCAAGGGGAACAGAGTAAGAACGGGGACAGATAGAAAAAAGGGAACCCGGTGGGTTACCGGATCCCCTTTGTCTCAGACGACTCTCCACCGCTACCGTGGGCCATTGGACTCACATCGAGTGCCAATGAGGTGGGGCATGCTGTAAACCCTTCAGGCGTCCCACTCTGGAGGTGGGCTGGCTCACCAGGTTTCTAAAAGTGTGCCCCGAATTACTGCTATTCCGAGTGGACGTTCTGACCTCACCTGCAGGGCAGAGAGTCGATCATCATCTTTGTTAGCCAGTATAGAGAAAACTCCGGGAAAGATCAAAGCAAATGATGAAAAAATAAGCGTCATCCTGAGGGATGAAATGCCATCGATTTAGTGCTAGAATGCTCTTTTAAGTTAGGTCGATTAAAAGACCTTTTATTGATCTGTGCCTTTATGGCACCAAACTAATGGAGGAAACGATGCCCAAACGTCTCGAAGTGTACAAATGCAGTATCTGCGGGAATATTGTCGAAGTCATGCACGCAGGGGCCGGTGCCCTGGTTTGCTGTGGCAAAAACATGGGATTAATGACTGAAAATACCGTCGACGCTGCAACCGAAAAGCACGTTCCAGTGATTGAAAAGGGTGATGGCACGATTACCGTCAAGGTTGGCAGCGTTAACCACCCGATGGAAGAAGCGCACTATATCGAATGGATTGAATTGATTGCTGACGACAAGGTGTACCGTAAATTTCTCAAGCCCGGTGAAGCTCCACAGGCAACCTTTAAGGTAACGGCAGATAAGGTCACTGCCCGCGAATACTGTAATCTGCATGGGCATTGGACTGCCCAGGCATAATTTATCATTGCCCTAAGTAAACAAAAAAGCAGATACATCCTTTCGGGCGTATCTGCTTTTTTTATGGTCAGGGAAAGTAACCCCCGGATGGGCAGCTGCATGTGCCCATCTCAAGGGGTTACTACTGGTTAAAGGACAACTTCCAGGTAGGAGTTGGTCTGTGCCTGCTTCTGGCGAATAATCTCCTGAGGATCAACCTCAACGAACTTTTCGTCCGGAGTGACCTTGAACAGGGGCTGACCTTTTTGAATGATGGTTCCGTCGCCACTGTTAATAAGAATCTTGTCGATGGTGCCCGAGAAGGGCGCCGGCACCTTGTTGAACATTTTCATGACCTCGAGAATAAACAGGGGCTGCCCCTTCTCAAAGTGCATTCCTTCACTGACAAAAGGTGGCAGGCCGGGAGCTTCCTGGCCATAGTACATGCCGCCACCGGGCGATACGATTTCATCAGCCTTGGTTGACGGCGGGGGCACGAGAATTTTTTTCATTGCCGCCTGCAGATCCGTATCGTGGAGATATTCGGGAATCGTCACTTCCAGATCCTCTTCAACCTTCAGGTCATAAAAATTAGTATGTTCGGCGACCAGAAAGAGCATGCCAAGCAGCTCGTTACCGATTTCATAGCCGGCATGGGCAGACTGAATGCGCACCCAGGTCTCTTTGTCGTAGCCACCTTGAGGTTTGTCCTTAGCGAGGATGTCGTTGAGCTTCACGAAATCCTGCGCGGTCAGGGATAGTTTTTCACGCAACTTGGTGTAGAAGGTAAGGGCATCTGCGAGCAGGTCGCGGTCGTGGGTCCAGATGACTTCAGCTGCGGGGGCATCGGCGCGCCAGTCCATGTTGAGGTAGCGGTAAGTATCCTCAAGAACCAGCAGGGGATTACGCAACCAGACAATTTTCCCCTTTTCCATGCGGTAGTTACATCTATTAAGACTGAGCCAGCCGGAGAGCAGGTGAGGATCGTTCAGCAGCATTTCCATCGGCCGGGTGAGCAGGGTTCCCTTGCGGTCAAGGGCAACAGATGCCGCCCTGGCACCTTCCGCGTCATCAGCAAAGAGCTTGCCGTAATGTTTTTTGGCTGCCAGGAAGGCGTGAACGACATCGATCTTCTGCGCCTCTTCCTTGAGTTTGCCGACCAGGGTCAGATAGGGAACAATAAAGCGGGTCGTCGGCTTGGCCATGACGTTGTTGCCAATGAACCAGTTGACCAGACCATAGTGAAACTTCAGGTTGGTCGCCAGATTGCGCCCCCGCAATACGGTACTGCACAGCACCTTCGAAAGGTGATTGTAGCTGTCGCGACGATCTTCCCCCTTGGTTAAAAGCAGGGCAATGTTGGAGTCGTAGGCCCCGGCCAGGTGATAGAACATGAACTGGCCGGTGTCGGGGTTGGGGGTGCTGATCCCCTGATCGTCGCGAATTTCTCCTTCAATCGGGGGTGACCAGTAGAGGATGTAACCACCGGCACTTGGTGACAGGGAGGCATCGGTGGCATTAAGACGGGCTTCTGCGGCAGCGCCAAAGCGTGGAATGCGTTCCGGGCGCGGCAGTTTACCCTTGTGAAGCGCCAGCAGAGCCATGGCTTCAACCAGGGATTCGACGACAAAAAACTCGTTCTTATTGTCAGGATTGGTGAATTTCAAGCTGTAGACCAGTTCCGTTACCCGGTGTTCCACCTGGATGCGGGTGTTGACTTCCATGAAATAGTGGCGCGCACCATCAACAATACATTCGAAGGTTGACGCCGAGTCGAGCCCGACCGCGAGTCCGAAACGCTCGGATTCTTCTTCCATGCGCTTAAGTACTGCCAGGTCTGATTCAAGGGCTTTGACCTGTTTGCTGTTTTTAGCCTTTTTCGCTTTGGCGATCTCCTGCGCCAGCCCTTCCTGGGTGACGGAAATCTCCAGCAGTTTCTGCTCGTGCATCTGCAATGAGCAGTCACGGCCACCCAGGGCGATACACCATTGGCCGTTACCCAGCAACTGAATCTCGTTGTGGCGGGTCTGCTCAATGTTCAATTCGATCAGCACGTTCTTGTTATCACCAACTCCATTGGCTTTCACTTCGCCGAGAATTTCCCGTACCAGACCGGGAGCAACGGCAGCGGCCTGCTGAATTTGTTTTTCCGTTGGTTGCTTGACCATCAGCAGCGAGGCGCCGAGGATCCGCTGCCCTTTACCGCCGCCACCGCCGATGGCTTTAAGGCGAATGCGCGCACCGGGATATTTTTTGAACATTTCCGCACATTCATATTGCACCTGATTGCCGAGTTCTTCGATGGAAATCAGATCAATCCCCTTGCTGTAAGATGCGAACAGGATGGCGTCAGCCAAAGCTTCCAGGGGGATGTCCTTGTCGCTGATCAGTTTCGGGGCAAGATCCAGGCCTTCGGCTTTTACCAGTTCACGCAATTGTTCACGGGTTTTATTCTTTTTGAGCAGGGTCCGGGCGGTAACGTTATCGATGCCCGGGGTAACCGAAACCTTTACCTGG
Source organism: Pelovirga sp. C15f (assembly GCF_057178085.1). NCBI lineage: Bacteria > Pseudomonadati > Thermodesulfobacteriota > Desulfuromonadia > Geobacterales > Geobacteraceae > Pelovirga > Pelovirga sp. C15f. The sequence continues at coordinate 1,036,799 of NZ_JBXUCV010000001.1, read as the reverse complement.
AGAGCGGTACGCTTGGCCTCATCTTTTTTTCCTGCTGCGCGCTGGGTGCCGGAGCAGGGGCCGATAAAGCGCAAACCGGCATTTTCGAGGGCAGCGACAAATTCATCATCTTCCGCCATAAAGCCGTAGCCGGCAAAGACCGAGTCATAGCCGTTGTCTCTGGCAATACTGATGATCTGCTGGATTCTTTCGATGCGCTCTTCCTTGGAGGCGCCACTGTAATCGGGCACCCGGTGAACCCTGCTGGTATCGGTCAGCTGGCGCAACTCCGGAGAAAGGGCATTCGGGTAGACAATGGAATCCTTTTCCGACAACAGGATGCCGTAGTGGCTGATCCCCATCTCCTCGTAAACATCCATCGCTTCTTTGCGAATCGGACCACGACAGACAATCAGAGGCTTGAGTTCCTCGCAGGAAAATGAACTTATCCACTTCGATGGTGACTTGCTGAGACGACGTTCCTTGTGGATCAGGGGATTGTTAAAGTACAGGTCGGTATTTTGTTGCATGAGTTTTATCTCCAGTTTTCATGTGATGAAAAATAGCACTCAACAGGGTCAAATGGCTGACAGGATCAATGGAACTCGCGCTGCACTCCCTGCCAGGCAGAGGGCTTGTAGTGGCGCAGGAAAAAGTTGAGATTTTCCCCTAGAACCTTACGCAGATCGGTCGGCATCACCAATGAGGAAATGGAGCCGAGAGCGAGTCCTTCTTTCGGGTTCATCAGTTCTTTCTCGTAGCGCTGATTCAGTGCTGCTTCCTCAAGCCTTAACCACTCAGCTGCTTCTTTTTCGGCATCCTTTTTAGCATCAGCACCGTCAAGGCCGGCTTTGATGCGCTCAGCAACGCCTTGGGCGATGCGTGTTTTGATTGATCCACGCAACTTGCGCAATTCATCTTTGTAGACAAACTCTTTCCCGGCAGGTCCCATAACCGCCAGACGGGTGGTCGGCAATGCCAGCACCAGGTCGGCGCCGGTCGGGTAGTTGTTGTAGGAGGCATAGGCGCCGCCAAAGGCATTGCGCAGGATCAGCAGAATCCGGGGGGTGCGGACATCGACAATGGAATCCAGCATGGAACGGCCGGCCTGGACAATGCCACGCGCTTCTTGCTCTCGTCCGGGAAGGAAACCGGTGGTGTCTTCCATGAAAATCAGCGGGATATTGTAGATGTTACAGAAACGCACAAAACGGGCAATTTTCAGTGCCGAGTCGCAGTCGATCTGACCGGATGAAACCGCTGAGTTATTTGCCACGAAACCGACAACATTACCGCCAAGACGCCCAAAGGCGGTGATGGCCTCCCGCGAACGGGTCGGTTGAATTTCAAAATAATCGCCATGGTCGCAGATCTGTTGGATGACGATGGAAACATCAAAAGGTGTATTGAAACCGGTGGGTGAATTGAAGGCTTTTTTCAGCAGGGTGTTGATTTCCCAGGTTTTGCGATCAAGGGGGTCGCTGGTCTCCTGGAAAGGGGCGAGGCTGTGGTTGTTGTCAGGAATGTAACTGAGCAAGCGAATGGCTGTACGCAGGGCAGCCATTTCATCGGAAACAGTCAGGTCGGTTACCCCGGAGGCGGCATGAACCTTCGGTCCACCCAGGTCCTCGGGGCTGATGTCTTCGCCAAGAACCGATTTAACAACTCCAGGCCCGGTCAGGCCGAAGAAGGTGTCTTCCGGTTGAATCAGAAAACTGCCCTGACGCGGCAGGTAGGAGCCCCCGCCGGCGTTAAATCCGAACATACACATAATGGTCGGAATCACGCCACTGATCTTGCGCAAGGCGGTAAAGGCTTCGGCATAGCCGTCAAGGCCACCGACCCCGGCGGGCACAAAAGCGCCGGCAGAGTCGTTCATGCCGATCAGCGGAATCCCTTTTTCGCCGGCCATGTACATCAGGCGCGCCAGCTTCTGGCCGTTGGTTGCGTCGATGGACCCGGCCCGGACGGTGAAGTCGTGTCCGTAAATAGCCACGTCACGGCCATTAATGTTGAGAATACCGGTGACCAGTGAGGCGCCATCGAGATTCTTTCCCCAGTTCTGGAAAAGAATATTGGGTTCGTGGCTGGTTAAAAAATTAATCCGCTCCCATACCGTCATGCGTTTTTTGAAGTGTTGTTTTTCAATCTGCGCGACGCTGACTGATTTGATCGGGCGTTCAATCAATTCATAGCCTTCACGCATGACTTCTTCATACGCGCCTGCTTTGCCGGCAATTTCACCCGGAATATTAAAGTCGACCTGTTGTTTTTCAGCCAGAGGGTTTTGCAATGAGGGTTTGATTTTGTTGTTTGACATCGTTGGCATCCCTTTACAAAAGTTTTAAGTCGATTGTCTGATGTCGGCGGCGTTCAAAGACATCAAAAAACTAAAGCACTAAAAAGCTGATCAGGCGGTTCATGGGGAATAGGGTTTTATGACCTGTCCTCAGGTGCGTGCCGGAACACGTCAACATGAGTTGCAAATAAAACATAAAACGCTGTTTTTTACAGCGCTAACAAACAAAAAATAGGGCAAATTGTCAAGGATAATTTTACTTAGGGTAAAAAATTACAGAATTTGTTTATCCCGATTTGAATACTCTAGTAATGTCGTTTGGCCGCAGCGAGACCAGGTTTTATAAATGCCGGGAAGCGCCAGGGTCATTAGCGTGGGTTATTTCCGGTTTTTTTCAAACTTGTTTTTTGTTCTGCAATGTTTGTCAGAGCCGAGCAGCAACGGCAGCAGGTCTGCGCGTTGACACCGTCGCAACGCCTCTTCAATATCACGACGGGATTCCGGTCGGTGGTAAAGGAGCAGTGCTTTCTGTAATCTTTTTTCTTTTGCTGTGCGCGCGACCGCTATTCGAGTGCTGCTAAAGGGATCGCTCCCGGTGTAATAAATACAGGTCGACAGGGTGCCCGGGGTCGGGGTGAAGTCCTGTACCTGTTCAACCTTGAGTTGATGATGTTTGAGGTACAGGGCCACCTCAATCATGTCATTCAGGGTACAGCCGGGATGACCGCTGATCAGATAGGGAACGATACCGGGAACCCGCCCTTTTTTACGACAGCGTCGCCGATAATCATCAAGAAAATCGGTAAATACTCCCGCACCCGGTTTCTGCATGACCCGGCTGACCGAATCACTGAAAGTCTCCGGTGCGACCTTGAGCAGGCCACTGATGTGATGATCCAGCAGGGCATCATAATAATCAGGCTGCAACGGCAGCAGATCGTAGCGGATGCCGGAAGCAACAAATACGTGCCTGACCATGTGATGGTCGCGAACCTGTTGCAGTAATTGGCGGTTAGCGCGGTTGTCGCTCTGAAGGTGCCGGCAGCGCTCAGGATAAAGGCAACTGCTGCGGCGGCAGACACGTTCCTGGGCGGGGTTACCGCAAGCCAGCCCATACATGTTAGCTGTCGGCCCGCCGATATCGCTGATGGTGCCGTTAAAATCAGGCTGAGCGGTAATCGCATCAACCTCCTTGATAATCGAGGTTGTCGAGCGTGACTGGATCCGTTTTCCCTGGTGGGAGGCGATAGCGCAGAAGGAGCAGCCGCCGAAACAGCCACGATGGCTGGTGATGGAATGACGAATCTGCAAGTATGCGGGGATTGGTTCGTGATAAGAGGGATGAGGCTGGCGAGTAAAGGGGAGGGCATAAATCCGGTCCATCTCATTTTCGTTTAGCGGCAGGGCCGGGGGAAGGATAACCAGCCGGCGATTGCCATGGGGTTGGACCAGAGATCTGGCTGAAAACGGATTGGTCTGCTCAGCTGCCAGTCGAAAAGCGCGATTGTACAGCTGGGTGTCGGCGCTTACCTCCTCAAAACCCGGCAGCAGAGAGTGTTCCGGTAATGGCTGGTCTGCGCCGGACATATACGCCGTTCCTCTGATATCACGCAGCGCAGAAATATCCTCCCCTTGATCGAGTCGCTGGGCCAGCTCAAGGATAGCGGTTTCCGCCATCCCGTAAACCAGCAGATCGGCTTTGCTGTCGACCAATATTGAGCGTCTGACCCGGTCCGACCAGTAATCGTAATGGGCCAGCCGTCGTAAGCTCGCTTCAATGCCGCCGATGACTGTAGCAATTCCTTTAAAAGCTCCTTTAACTGCGGCAGTATAAACAATGGTGGCGCGATCAGGACGCAGTCCAGACCGCCCTCCGGGGGTATATGCATCATTATGGCGGATTTTTTTTGCCGCCGTATAATGGTTGACCATGGAATCCATGGCGCCGGCGGAGATGGCAGCAAAAAGGCGCGGCCGTCCCATTCGCTGAAGCTGTTCAGGTTGCGTGATGTCCGGCTGAGCAATAACACCGACCCGATAACCGGCAGCTTCGAGCACGCGGGCCAACAGGGAAACACCGAACGCCGGGTGATCAACATAGGCATCGCCACTGATAAACAACACATCAAGCTGCTTCCAGTCGCGCCTTGACATCTCCTCGCGGCAGGTTGGCAGTGGACCTGAATGATTTTTCTGTAGATTGATAGTCATCGCAAGATGCTGACCTTTATGCCGTGGTTCATTGTGTGGATATTGCTTCTGACTTGACCAAAACAGTCAAGAAATTCCGTTGGTTGCAGCTGTTGTAATTTTGCTGAATAGGACTATATTTTACTTGACTCAATTTTGATCGGACTGTAAATATTACCATATTTGTAATCATTGCTGCAGCTCAATCTTCTTCCAAGGTTTTTTTGTTGTCGGGTAAAGAGCGGCTGCGCCCATAGGAATAACACATCTGCGCTGGTGCTGGTGAGCGTAAACATTAACCGCGGGAGGTAATTGTGATTGAATCGATTGATGTGGGCACGGTGAACTGGGCCCGTGCCACCTTCACCCTGACAGCCATGTATCACTGGATATTTGTGCCGCTGACCCTGGGGTTGTCGTTTTTGTGCGCATTTTTTGAATCGATCTATGTGCGCACCCAGAATCCGGAGTGGAAACGTCTCACCAAGTTCTGGATGACCCTGTTTGCGATCAATTTTGTGATCGGGGTTGCTACCGGCATTATTATGGAGTTCGAGTTCGGAACCCACTGGGCCAATTACTCGTGGATGGTCGGCGACATTTTTGGCGCACCTCTGGCCATTGAAGGGATCGTAGCTTTCTTCCTGGAGGCTACTTTTGTTGCCGTGATGCTGTTCGGCTGGAATCGTGTTTCCCAGCGGATGCACCTGTTTTCAACCTGGATGGTGGCGATTGGTTCCAACCTGTCGGCCCTGTGGATCCTGGTGGCTAATGGCTGGATGCAGACTCCGGTGGGCATGGTGTTCAACCCGGACACCGCGCGCTTTGAAATGGAGAACCTGTGGGCGATCATTTCCTCACCGGTGGCAATCAGTCACTTTGCCCATGCCACCAGCTCCGGATTTCTGCTTGCTTCGCTGTTTGTTATCGGCATCTCCAGTTTCTATCTGCTGAAAAAACGCCATCTTCAGTTTGCCAAACGATCCATTGTCGTGGCCTGCGTTTTTGGACTGTTCAGTTCGTTGTTTGTTGCTTTTACCGGTGATGAGCACGCTTATCTTACCGCCCGTGAGCAGCCGCTGAAGCTCGCGGCAATGGAAGCCCTGTATGAAGGGATGACGCCGTCCGGGCTGGTAGCTGTTGGATTGATGCGTCCCGGGGTGGAGCCAGGTGCTAATGAGGACCCCTTTTATTTCAAGATCGAGATTCCAGGGATGCTTTCTTTCCTGGCGAACCGTCGCCTTGGTACTTTTGTCCCGGGGATCAATGATCTGGTTTATGGTAATGACGAGTATAATCTCCTCAGTGTGGAGGAGAAAATTGATCGCGGGAAAATCGCAGTTTCGAGACTGGCCGACTACAAACAGGCTAAAAGGAATGCTGATGAGATGTCTGCCGGTGCAGCCTTGGCAGAATTTGACCAGCACCGTGATTACCTTGGCTACGGTTATCTGGAATCTCCGGAGCAGGCGGTGCCGCCGGTGTGGATAACTTTCTACGCCTTCCGTATCATGGTTGGTCTGGGCACCTTTTTTATCCTGCTGTTCCTCGTCTACCTCTATCTGCTGGAAAAAAAGCAGTTGGAGAATCGTCCTTTGATTCTCAAGCTTGGTTTTGTTTCCATGTTCCTGGCTTATATAGCGACACAGGCTGGTTGGCTGGTAACCGAAGTTGGGCGGCAACCCTGGGCGATTCAGGGGCTGTTGCCGGTAAATATTGCTTCTTCGAACCTGGATACAATGACGGTCGCCATTTCGTTTTTTCTGTTTCTTGCCATCTTTACCGTGCTGCTGATTGCTGCTGTAAAGATTTTGACGAAGCAGATTTCCATCGGCCCGGAAGGAGAATAACTTATGTTCGGTAGCCTCGACTGGTCTACTTTGCAGCACCTCTGGTGGTTTATTGTTTCTCTGGTGGGTTCGCTGTTTGTCTTCTTAACCTTTGTCCAGGGTGGTCAGACCCTGATCCTGACGGTGCCACAAAGTGAGTCGGAAAAAACCCTGATGATCAACTCCATCGGTCGCAAGTGGGAGTTGACCTTCACCACTCTGGTATTGTTCGGTGGTGCCTTCTACGCCTCATTTCCATTATTCTATGCCACCAGTTTTGGCGGCGCTTTCTGGGTCTGGCTGGCGATTCTGTTTACCTTTATTGTCCAGGCGGTCAGCTACGAATATCGGCGCAAACCGAACAATTTTCTCGGCCAGAAAACCTACGAGGTGTTCATGGTGGTCAACGGTTCCATTGGTATTCTGCTGATTGGCGCTGCCATCGGAACATTTTTTACCGGATCCAACTTTATTCTGAATGATTACAACCTGTCACGTTGGACCCATCCGCTGCGCGGTCTTGAGGCTGCATTCAGTTTATTCAATTTGAGCTTCGGCATTTTTCTGGTGTTTCTGGCCCGGACCCTGGGGGCCCTTTATCTGGCCAACAACCTCCAGCAGGAGCAGCTGGTGCCGCGTTTAAAGGTCTCCTCTTTTAATAACCTGCTCTGTGCGCTACCGTTTCTGCTCTATGTGCTGATCCGTCTGGTGACCATGGAGGGTTTTGCCGTTGATCCGCAAAGCGGCGAGGTATTTATGCAGTCCGGCAAGTACTTAAATAACCTGCTTGAGTTTCCCGTCACCCTTGTCCTGTTGCTGGCCGGGCTGGTACTGGTCGTTGTTGGGGTCGGGCTAAATCGTTTTACCGCCTCGGTGCGCGGCATCTGGCCGGCGGGCCTGGGTACGGTAATGACCTGCTTGTCCGTGTTTTTTCTGGCGGGGTACAACAACACCGCATTTTATCCATCAAAATACGATCTTGGCAGCAGTCTGACAATCTTCAATGCCTCCAGCAGCCATTACACCTTGACGATGATGTCCTATGTTGCCCTGCTGGTGCCCTTTGTCCTGGCCTACATCGTCTGGGTATGGCGCCAGATGGACACTGAGAAGCTGACCGATGCCGAGATCGTTGCCGATAAAAAGAGCTATTAGAGGGAGATAGAGACAATGCTACTGATGCTTGCCTGGATTGCCTTGATTGTTGTGTCGTATTTTGGTGCGCTCAAATTGCTGAAACGCTGGAAGCTGCTTTAGCTTCATCATATGGAAAAAAGAGCTTCGCACCTATTATCGACAGCGGGTGCGAAGCTCTCACTAGCTTGTTTAATCTTGTTATATCGGATCAGCAGCTTGCGCCGCTGGCGGCACCGATGGAGAATCCTTGACCGTACTCGTTGTCGATATAGTTGACCTGCCGATCCTGGGTCAAGGGGAGGATCGATTCTTCGATCAAAAGATCAATGTCATTTATGGTGTGAACCTGCTGGTCTTCCTGTAGCTCATCCAGAGCCAACCCCAAACGGGGGCCGCCTCAGCCGAAGCCTTCAAAAATAATCCGCAGATGTTTTTCCGGGTGCTCCTGCATCAGTTCCTTGATTTTATCGCGTGCGACATTGGTTATTTTCAGCATACTTTCTCTCCGTTGGTGATCGTTATCGGTCTGGATTCGAGCCCGATTGCAAAGTGGTCACGCCACCTTCATGGTTAGCCTCAGGTAAAACCGGAGCCACTGCCGGAACCACAGGCACTTCCGGATGCACTGATCGCAGTGCGTGATACCCTGCGTATCGCCGGTTTGGAACAGGCCGGGCAGGGGATGTGGCTTTGAGCCATCGATTGAATTTTTTCTGTTACTTTTCCACATTGTTGACATTGGTATTCGAAGATCGGCATTGCTCCTCCTTGTTAAAACATAGAAATAAGTATATATATGGGTTTGTCAATTTTCAAGACTTTTTTTGAATATGTCCTCGAGTCTAGTCAAGAGAAATAGGACATCTGATAATTTTTTATTGTAAAACTCCAGATTCAACTCTGGACTGAAAACCATTTTGGGATATACTAACGCCGTTTTATTATTTCTCAAGAGGAGGTTGTAATGACAGAGGCACCGATTTTAAGTCGTGTTGAAGATCACATCGGCTACATTACCCTTAATCGTCCGCAAGCTTTAAACACCTTTACTCCGGAATTTTCTGATCTGCTTGATCAGAGCTTATGGGCGATGGAACGAGACGATGCTGTTCGGGTCATTGTTGTTGACGCAAAAGGGAAACATTTCAGCGTGGGGATTTCCCTTGAGGAGTTTCGCGGCAAGACGCCGCTTCAAGCGCGACGTTTTCTGCATCGTATCGATGCTTTTTACCACACCCTGAATCGTCTGAACAAGCCGACGATTGCTGCGGTGCAGGGGTATGCAGCGGCCAACGGCGCAGGACTTTCCTTCGCCTGTGATATGACGGTTGCGACCGAAAGCGCGGTGTTCGGTACTACTGCCATCAATGTCGGGCTGATCTGTCTGGGTCCGGCAGTGCCCTTGCTGCGCCTGGTCGGGCGTAAAAAGGCAATGGAAATGATTCTGACCGGGGAGACCATGAGCGCGACTGAAGCGCAACGGTTGGGGCTGGTCAACCGTGTAGTAGCCGATGATGCGCTCGCAGCAGAAACCCTGAAACTCGCGCAGACCCTGACCGCAAAGAGCCCGCTGGCCCTGCGGGCCGGCAAAGAAGGATTACGGCGGCTGCAGGATGTTCCTTATCATCAGGGCCTGGAAAATATGGATGATCTTTTTGCTGCGTTGACAACCTGTAGCGATGCTGAAGAGGGGATCAGCGCTTTTCTCGAAAAACGCCCTCCACAATGGCAAGGATGTTAGCGCGATCAATGATCAGATTCGGAATCAGCGCCAGATTCCGTAACTGCTAGTTTGATAACCTGAATACCCAGGGAGCTGTTATGTCCAAATGGTTTATTGCCGCTATAATCGTGTTTTTTTCAATGGGATCACTGGCTTTTGCCGACGATGGGGAACTGAGTCAGATTGCCGGGATCAGCCGCACCTGTGCTGGCTGTCATGGCACCGATGGCGCCTCTCCCGGGGCGATGATTCCTATCATTGGTGGCCAGCTGGAAGGCTATCTGGTCCTGACGATGGACGAGTTTGCCGCAGATCAGCGCCCGGGCAGTGCCATGCTCAAATTTGCCAAAGGATATTCCGCCGAGCAGCGGCGCGGCATCTCTGCCTATTTCGCCGACAAACCCTGGGTAAACAGCCCCTGGGCAGCACCTTCTTCTGTCCAGCATCCGGAACTGGTTCGTGCCTGCACTGGTTGTCACGGCAGCAGTGGTGAGGGGCGCAGTAGTACTCCCCGTCTGGCCGGACAGGCTCCGGAGTATCTTAACCATGCTCTGCTTGAATATCAGCGCGGTGAACGAACCGCTGCCACCATGCGTCTGATGCGCGCCTTTGATGATGTAGCTATCAAGCAGCTGGCCGATCATTTTTCCTCTTTAAAATAAGGAGCAGGGCATGAAACGCCGGGATTTTATTCGTTACACTGCGATTGGCCTGGGGGCCTTGTCCCTGGCTCCCACCACGTCGTTGGCCGCCACCGGCAACCGTTACCGGGTAGTCGTTGTTGGTGGTGGTTTCGGGGGAATGACTGCCGCCCGCTATCTCAAACGGTTGAATCCAGCCATTGAGGTGGTGCTGATTGAACGCAATGAAAAATTCATCTCCTGTCCGATCAGCAACTGGGTGATGGTTGGCAAGTGGCCAATGTCAGGTATCAGTTTTTCTTACGAAGGTCTTGCCCGCCAGGGAGTCAAGGTTGTTCAAGATGAAATCATAGGTCTTGATGCGGCTGCCGGTTACGTTCAGGGAAAATCCGGGCGTTATGCCTATGACCGGCTGGTTGTCGCTCCCGGGATCGGCTTTCGAGATGAGCTGATTGATGGCTACGATCAGCGTGCAAAGGATGCTTTCCCTCATGCCTGGCATGCCGGTCCGCAAACGCTCCAGTTGCAACAGCAACTGATGGCCCTGCCCGCTGGAGGTACGGTGATGATGACGGTTCCAGCCAGCCCCTATCGTTGCCCGCCTGGTCCCTATGAACGGGCCAGTCTGATTGCAGATTATCTGAAATTAAATAAGCCGGGGGCACGGTTGATCGTGGTTGATCCCCATCCGCAGATCGCTTCTAAAACCGCCTTGTTTCAGTCGGCCTGGGATGATTACTACCAGGATGTGATCGATTATCGTACCGAGCAGACAATAACGGGTGTAGACGTTGATAACAAGAGTATCATCACCCAGTCAGGTGACATCAGTGCCGACATGATCAACCTGATCCCCGGTCAGAAAGCAGCAGCCCTGGCCTTTGACCTCGGGCTTGTCCCCGAAGGTGAGTTGTGGGCACCGGTTACGGCCCGGACCCTTGAATCGTCGAGGGTTCCCGGGGTTTACGTGATCGGTGATGCTACCGATGCACGAACCAGTGGTCCGATGCCGAAGTCAGGTTATGTCGCCAACTCCATGGGTAAGGTAGTTGCGGCTGCGATTGTTGCTGAACTCGCCGGCAAGAAAGCCCCGATTCCGTGGTTTGCCAACACCTGCTACAGCATGGTCAGTATGTCTGAAGCGATCTATATCACCGGGGTTTATCAGTTTGATGAGGTGTTGGACACAACCATCACTATCAGTGCGGGTACAAAAGTTTCTAGCGGACGTTCAGCTCTGTATGGTCGCTATGCTGAGGACTGGGGACCTGCCATCTGGTCGGACATGTTGGGGATATGAGTCAACATGAATCGATTCACCGGTTGTTTTTGCCGAATTAAATTTGACAATAGGTGGATTTGAGTTACAGTTAAGAATCTCTAAACAGGCTTCCGATAGAGCAAACCCGGGGCGATCCGGGGACGCAAAGCCACGGGTCCCGCACGGACAGCCGGGTTGCCGAAGAGTCAGTTGGATGGCCCACTTTGGTATGAAGCTGGGCCTTTTTTGTACGTCAGAAGCTCTCGGTTGTCCTTTTCTCTGGTGATATAGGCAAAGCAGCACTTAAGGGCTTATGCTGGTTGATCACTGATGTACGAAAGACCAAAAACAAAAGCGCGAACACCAGGTGCTTTAAAAGTCATTTTTATCGTCCCAATGGGGCGTTTGTGTGATATTGGCAACGAGGGCAGGGGGCTGATCATGGGCACAGCTCGGGAGGACAGGTTCCAGCGCAGGATCAGGCTGCAAAAGTTGCGTTGCCGTGTGCTCGACTTCTGGTCGGGCGTTGGTTTGCGTCCACGACTGATTGGCGCTTTTTTGCTGGTTTCGCTGATACCCCTGGTTTTTCTGTTTTTCTCCCAGTATCAAATTGCGAAGCGCAATACCTTTGAACTGATCGAATCCAGTCTGGTCCAAATTGCCGAGGGTCAACAACGACGTCTCAACCTCGAACTGCACAGGCTTGTAGAACAGCTGAAACTGGTGAGCAGCCGCACCCAGCTGCGCATCAGTTTCAGGGATTACAACCAGACCGGGGAGCAAAGTCACCTTGAATTGATGAACCGGATTATCAACGATGCCCTGTTGTCAATGGAGAACTTCGTTGGTATCTGGATACGTAATCCTGATGATGATCTGGTGACGCAGGTTTACAATAAGGACTCATATAGCCTTTTTTCTTTGACTCCGCCGGTTTTGCAAACAGATAAAGAGCAATTGCAGTTGTATTGGGGAGAAGAAAAAGTTCCATCCATCTGGGTCAGTGGACCTCTTTATCTCGCAGATGAAAAGATCGGCAGTATTCATCTGCTGGTAACCATCACCGATATCTATGCCGTGCTCGAAGATTTTCGCTGTAAAGAGTCTGGTCGGGAAACTGTCCTGTTGCTGCCCGCTGCTGATCAACAAGTAAAAGTTCTGGCACCCGACTGTCCCGATGGTTTTGTCGATTATAGGAGTTTCTATCATCTGCTGGAGTCGAGCGATCTCTACAGCGCTGTGATTCTTGATCGGAGTGCTTCGACTCCGGTGCATCACCATGGGCAGATGACCATGGTGCGACAACTTGATTATGGTTTTGGTGATGTTTTTGTTCATGGCTCACCCACCTCCCAGGTCGATATCTTCTGGAGTCAGATGAACTATCTGATGTTGATGACCTTGTTTTCAATGGTGCTTGTTGTGTCAATGTCCCTGGTCTTGACCCGGATGATCGTGCGACCCGTTCGGGTACTGACCAAGGCGACTTCGGTGATGCATGCCGGTTCAACGGATGTGCGCATCAAGGAGCGCTTCTGGGGTGAGTTTGCAGAGCTGACACGCTCTTTCAATCGCGCTTTACGCATGCTTTCGCGTCGTACCCGGGAACTGAACCGGGAAGTAGAAGCACGCCGGCGTTCGCAAGAAAAACTGGTGGATCTGGCAAATACCGATACTCTGACCGGTTTGATTAACCGCCGATATTTTATGGAAAAATTTCGTGAGGTGCTCAGCTTGCCGTCCAGAGATCGCCAACCGGCTGCGCTTTTGTATATTGATCTTGACGATTTCAAACCCATCAACGACAGCATGGGACACGAAGCCGGAGATCTGGTGCTGCAGGTTGTCGCCGGAAGGATACGCCATTTGCTGCGGGAGGGAGATTTGGCCGCGCGGATGGGCGGAGATGAATTTGTTCTGTTGTTGATGAAAAACGGTGCGCATCCCCTCGATCCGGAGGTGATAGTAAAGCGGGCCGAAGAGCAGTTAACCATGCCGATGACGATCAAGGATCAGGTCATTAGCGTCGGTTGTAGCATCGGCGCCGTCAGACTTTCTCCCGGCGCCGATCCCCACGAGGTGCTCAACCGGGCAGATCAGGCAATGTACCGGGTCAAGCACTCACACCGGACAAACAAGTTAGAAAACTGATCCCCCTGTCGTTAAAAAGAAGCATTTTTGTCCACCCGGCCGCGAACTGAAAGTGGTGATATGTTCCAGTCGATGGCGGTTTGCCGCTAGTGACGAATAGGGGATGGAGATGCCGGTGAAACGGTTTCTCATGCCCTGCTTTGTAGGTGATGACCGCCGGGCGGAGCGGTGGGCGGAACAATGTTTATTGAGATCGGTTGAAATCACTCTGATAGTAGTTAAAGAAACAGCTGGTAAACCGGATCATCTGTCTGTTCCAGAAAGCGATAGCCGATGCGCTCAAGAAACTGCATCAGTTTGTTTTCATCGCCGAGCGGTAATTCCAGACCGATCAGCACGCGGCCGAATTCCCCTCCCTGATTGCGGTAGTGAAACAGGGAGATGTTCCAGTTGGTTCCCATATCGGCAAGAAAGCGGGTCAGGGCGCCGGCGCGTTCCGGGAACCAGAAGCGGAACAGGCGCTCTCTGGTGGCAGCCGACGAGCGCCCGCCCACCATGTAGCGCAGATGGGTTTTTGCCAGCTCGTTGGCGGTCAGATCGATAGTTGGATAGCCCTCCTGGTTAAGTTGCTCACAAAAGGTCTGACGCGCAGGTTCTCCACCAATGGCAACGCCGAGGAACAGGTGGGCCTTGTCGCGATCGGCAAGGCGATAACTGAACTCGGTGATGCTGGTGCCGGCCAGCAGATTGCTGCAGAAGTGGCGCAATGCGCCCGGTTTTTCAGGAATGGTGACGGCAAACAGGGATTCAAGACCTTCACCAATCTGGGTGCGTTCTGAAACATAGCGCAGGCGCTCAAAATTCATATTGGCGCCGGAGTTGATGGCGACCAGGGTCTGGCCGCTGACCTGCCGGTGTTTGACATATTGTTTAAGACCCGCCATTGCCAGGGCTCCAGCGGGCTCGACGATGGAGCGACTGGCCTGGTAAACACTTTTGATGGCACTGCAGATCTCATCGGTTGATACGCGGATAATTTCATCGACATGTTTACGGCACAGATCAAAGGTCTTTTTCCCGACTTGTCGTACCGCTACGCCATCGGCAAAAATGCCAACAGTCTCAAGGGTGATACGTTTGTCGGCGACCAGAGACTGGTACATGGCGTCACTGTCGAGGGGTTCGACACCAATAATCCGGACTTGCGGTGCCAGAGCCTTGAAGTAGGTGGCGATGCCGGCAATCAGGCCGCCGCCACCCACCGGCACAAAAATCGCGTCGATCTTGCCGGCGCTCTGCCGCAGGATTTCATCGGCAACGGTACCCTGCCCGGCAATAATCAGCTCATCGTCAAACGGCGGGATAAAGGTCAGGTTGCGCTGCTGTTGCAGTTGTTCGCAGTGTTCAGCAGCTTCAGAATAATTATCGCCGTGCAGAACAACTTCGGCGCCGAGCCTTTTTACCGCGTCAATTTTGATCTTAGGCGTTGTTATCGGCATGACGATCAGTGCCTTGATGCTGAGCTTTTTGGCCGAGTAAGCGACACCTTGAGCATGATTGCCGGCGGAGGCACAGATGACCCCGCTGATCTGTTCACTTTCGTAGAGATGGGCAATCTTGTTGTAAGCACCACGAATTTTAAACGAGAAAACCGGTTGCAGATCTTCGCGTTTGATCAGGATCCGGTTGTCCAGTTGCAGTGAGAGTTCTGTTGCCTCTTCGAGGGGTGTTTCGACCGCCGCCTCATAAACTCGTGAGGTAAGAATTTTGCGTATCATTTCCTGCATGGAGGTTCTTTCCCGCTGCTTTCAGCGTTATTCGTTACGCAGGCCGGGTGTCCGGCCATTTTGTTCGATAAACATTTTCACATATTGCAGCCGCTCGTAATCTTTTGGTGTGTTGCTGGCGTGACGACTCATGCGCCCGCGAAAATCAGCTAAAGAACTTAAGCCGTTATTTTCCATCCAATACCGCAGTTCTTTCTCGATCACCTTGATGTGACTGAGCCCATGCAGGTAGAGGGCTGAGCAGAGCTGGGTAACAGTAGCACCGGCGAGCAGCGCCTTGATGACCCCGGTGCTGTCGTGGATGCCGGTTGTGGCGCCAAAATCGCAGTTGACGGTGCCATAGAGCAGGGAGATCCAGCGCAGCGTATCGGCCAGGTCATGGGACGAACTGTAGGGCAAACCGTGGGTCAATTGTTGTTTGTGAATATCGATGTCAAAGCGGTAAAAACGATTGAAAAGAACCAGAGCATCAGCGCCTTTGCTGGTCACTTTTCCGGTCTGACGATCTTTTCCCAACCACCCGACGCTGTAGGCCGGTGCTTCAACCTGGTCGCTGGTCAGGAGCTTGGCGACATGGGCAAGCGAGGTGAAGTAGGGACCGATTTTCAGTGCCACCGGAATGCCTGCCTGGTGTTTTACCTCGCGCAGAATACTGAGGTAGTCTGCGACAATATGTTCACATGGACGTGATGAATCGGTCGAGATAATACTGACGTTCAGTTCGATGGCATCGGCTCCGGCCTGTTGAAGTTGATGGGCATAGCCGGCCCATGAATCTGCGCTGACGCAATTCAGGCTGGCAATAATGGGGATTGTGACCGCTTGTTTGGCCTCCCTGACCAGCTGCAGATACTGCTGTGGGCCGAAAGCAGTGCCGTAGCTCTGTAAATACTGGAAAGCTTCACCGTAGCCTGGATAATCCTCGGCGTGGCGGCTCAGGGACGAGATGTCACCCCTGATCTGTTCCTCAAACAGGGAACGCAGAACCACGGCACCAGCACCAGCTTCAGCACATTGACGTACCCCTTCCAGGGTGCCGGTAAGGCAGCAGCTGGCGACAACCAGTGGATTTTTCAGGGCAAGCCCCATATAGTTGGTAGACAGGTCGGTCATCATCGCCTCCGTTCGTCGCTATCATCGTTACTGGCCGGGATTTTTGCCGGCCTGTTTCTTTCCGAGTGTCGCTGTTGGTATACTGTCGGCTTATGAAAAGACTACATGTTTTCAATTTCCATGAAGCATACCTTGCGAGCCTGTTGCGGGACATTCTGATCGGCGAAGAGATTGACTGCGTTTTGCGTAATGTTCAGCTGACTGCCGCCGTCGGTGAAATTCCCTTTGTTGAGTGTTGTCCGGAGCTCTGGGTTATCGATGATGAAGCCTGGCCCCGGGCGAAAATGTTAGTTGATGCCTGGTTTAAAAAAGACCCACTTGTTCCTTCGTGGTGCTGTCCACAGTGCAGGGAGTCCCTTGAGGGGCACTTTGGTGCCTGCTGGCGCTGTGGTTCTTTGCGCGTTGAAGGATAGATAACATATCGCTATGTCGGTGAACAGGGTTGTCTGGGTCGATGGATCGGACATCTTCTTTATTTTTTTACTTTTTCGTCAATGAAGGGTCACTAAGGAGGAAAATAGATGATACTCTCCGGCAGGGAAATCGACGCCCGCATGGGTCAGGACATTATTATCCGTCCCTATGACAAGTCCCGTCTGAATCCCAATAGCTACAATCTGGAATTGCATGACGAATTGCTGGTTTATACCGAAAAACAGCTCGACATGAAAAAAAATAATGCCTGGACAACCCTTACCATTCCGGAAGAAGGTTTTGTCCTGGAGCCGAACCGGCTGTATCTTGGCCGGACCCTGGAATATACTGAAACCCGCAACCTGGTGCCGATGCTGGAGGGGCGCTCATCGGTGGGTCGCCTGGGTTTGTTCGTGCACGTGACGGCAGGGTTTGGTGACGTTGGCTTTCGCGGTTTCTGGACCCTGGAAATGTTCAGTGTTCAGCCCATCCGGATTTATGCCGGAGTGCAGGTATGCCAGATTTATTACCATACCCTGCAGGGAGAGAGTGAGTCTTACACCAGTGGAAAATATCAGGATAATCGGGGGATCCAGCCAAGCTTGCTGTACCGCGATTATAATGATCAAGCCTGATTACTGTTTAAGCAACTAATATAATAACCATTTATTTTCGGAGTCTTATGTCTACCCAGTCACCACAAACCAGACACCTTAAGGATTATCTTACCCCGGCCTACCTGGTTGATCAGGTTGAACTCGATTTTAACCTGAGTCCGACCGCAACCCAGGTTGCCTCGACCCTGAAGCTACGGTTGAACCCGGATCGCAACGGGGTGATTGAACCCCTGATGCTCGACGGCGAACATCTGCAACTGCTGGCCGTCGGGCTAGACGGTAGGCCCCTGACGCCGGCTGACTACCAGTGTGATGACGTCAGTTTGACGATTCCTGCACCGCCAGGGCAGTTTTCCCTGCAAATCATCACCCGCATCGATCCGCTGAACAACACGGCGTTGGAGGGGCTTTATCAGTCCAACGGTATTTTCTGCACCCAGTGTGAGCCCGAAGGTTTTCGTAAAATCACTTACTATCCGGATCGCCCCGATGTGCTGGCGCCATTCCGGGTACGGATCGAGGGTGAGCCGGCCGACTGCCCGGTACTGTTGAGTAACGGCAATCTGGTGGATCAGGGAGTGCTCGATAATGGCCGTCACTTTGCCTGCTGGGAGGACCCGTTTCCCAAGCCGAGTTATCTGTTTGCGCTGGTGGCCGGTAATCTGGTCTGTCTGGAAGATCACTTCATCACCATGTCCAAGCGTCGGGTGCTGCTCCAGATATATGTTGAAAAGCGCAACAGCAATGACTGTGCCTTTGCTATGGAGTCGCTGAAAAAAGCGATGAAGTGGGAAGAGCAGGTCTACGGGCTTGAATATGATCTTGACCGCTACATGATTGTCGCAGTGGACGATTTTAATATGGGAGCGATGGAGAACAAGGGCTTGAACGTGTTTAATTCAAAATACGTGCTTGCCCGTCCGGAAACGGCAACCGATAGCGATTATCTGGGTATTGAGGCGGTGATTGCGCATGAATATTTTCACAACTGGACCGGTAATCGCGTCACCTGCCGTGACTGGTTCCAGCTGAGCCTGAAAGAGGGCTTAACGGTGCTGCGCGACCAGCAGTTTTCTGCCGATATGCAATCCGCTGCGGTCAAGCGGATTGATGATGTCGCCTTGCTGCGCCAGTATCAGTTTCCCGAAGATGCCGGACCCATGGCACATCCGGTGCGTCCGGAGTCTTATGTGGAGATCAACAACTTCTACACCACGACAATCTATAACAAGGGCGCTGAGGTTATCCGTATGCTCGAAACCCTGCTGGGACACGAGCGGTTTATCAAGGGCGTTCGCCTCTATCTGGGCCGTCACGACGGTCAGGCAGCGACCTGCGATGATTTTGTCGCCGCATTAGAACAGGCCGGTGAGATTGATCTGACCCGGTTCCGGCGTTGGTACACTCAGGCCGGCACCCCTGAAGTAAAGGTTGCTTGTCATTATGACCGCGACACTCAAACCTTCACCCTTGATTGTCATCAAAGCTGCCCCGCCACCCCCGGTCAGCCTGAAAAGGAGCCGTTTCATCTGCCCCTGGTGGTGGGGTTGCTTGGCCAAAATGGTGCCGATCTTCCCTTGCAGCTGGCAACAGAAAATTCTCCTGCCGGCACCAGCCGGGTCCTTGAGTTGACGCAGACCCGCGAGCAATTTTCCTTTGTCGGGGTCCAGGAACAACCGGTGGCGTCGTTGCTGCGCGGGTTTTCTGCGCCGGTACGCCTGCAAATGCAGGATCGGCCTGAAGATCTGGCGTTTCGTATGGCTTACGACAGCGATTCCTTTAATCGCTGGGAGGCAGGTCAGCAGTTGTCTGTTGCCGAGTTGTTGCAACTTTATCGGCAGCCGCTTGAGGAGCAGTTGTCCGCCGGGATGAGCAAGGTCTTTGTCGACGCCTGGGGGATTGCTCTGACGGATAGCGAGGCGGATGAAAGCCTGCTGGCGCGGATGCTGCAATTGCCCAGCGAACAGTATCTTGCAGATCAATTGACAGAGGTTGATCCACAGCTGATCAGAACGGTGCGCGAACAGGCTCTGCGGCAACTGCTGTCGGTCCATCGTGAGAAACTGCTGCAGCGATATAACAGCTATTCCGGCGCGGGAGGTTATTCTCTCGATCCCGCAGCGGTTGGTCGTCGCCGTCTG
This sequence comes from Pelovirga sp. C15f, assembly GCF_057178085.1. Classification (NCBI taxonomy): domain Bacteria; kingdom Pseudomonadati; phylum Thermodesulfobacteriota; class Desulfuromonadia; order Geobacterales; family Geobacteraceae; genus Pelovirga; species Pelovirga sp. C15f. The sequence goes on along the minus strand of NZ_JBXUCV010000001.1, from coordinate 1,017,577 downwards.
GCCCATGGTTGCCTGGCGCTGCTGATGCTGGAGCCCGATAAGACGCTGATGGATAGCTGCCTGCGTCATTATCAACAGTCCGGCAATATGACCGACCGGTTGGCTGCCTTTGCTGCTCTGGTTGATTGTCGGGAGAGTCCGGTGCGTGATCAGGTCAAAGAGGATTTTTACCGGCAGTGGAAACATTACCCGCTGTTGCTCGACAAATGGTTTTCGACCCTGGCATCAGGCCGTCACGAAAATACCTTTTTTGACATCGAACGCCTGTTGTTACACCCCGACTTTACCCTGAACAACCCTAACCGGGTGCGCTCTGTGCTTGGTGCCTTTGCCCAGAATCTGGCAGTTTTTCACCGTCCCGACGGCAAAGGCTACCGTCTGTTAACCGAGCAGATCAGGCGCCTCGACAAGCGTAACCCGCAGGTGGCAGCGCGCATGGCCACCCCCTTGACCCGTTGGAAACGCCTTGAGCCGCAGCGGCGTGCGTTGCTGCGCGAGGAGCTGGTGGCGTTACAACAGGAAGATCTGTCGCGTGATTTATACGAAATTGTCAACAAGAGTCTGATCTGATGGGAAAGTGATGGTAGATGATGGATTATACAATCATTGGTTGTGGTGATATCGGTAAACGGGTAGCAAAAGAACTGCTGAACCAGGGACACAGGGTGCAGGCCACGGCACACGATGCCGAAGGGGCGGCAGAACTCTTGACTCTAGGGGTGACGCCGATTGTCGCCAACTTCGATTATCGAGAAGACCTGGCGGTGCTGGCTGTCCATCGCCAGCGTGTCTTCTATTTTATGCCGCCGCAAGGCGGAGGATCGATGGACGCCCGCATGGCAAATTTCTGTCGTATGCTGAGTCCCGATAACTGCCCACAGCGGATTGTCTATATCAGTACCAGCGGTGTATATGGTGACTGTGGCGATGATCTGGTGACGGAAGAAACGCCGATCAATCCCCGGACCAGTCGCGCCAAGAGAAGAGTCAGCGCCGAAATCCAGTTGCGCGACAGGGCCAAAGACCTGGGTTTTGACCTGATCATCCTGCGGGTGACAGGTATTTATGGCCCTGGACGCCTGCCATTGGCACAACTGCATAAGGGGCATCAGGTATTGCGACCGCAAGATTCACCGGTAACCAATCGTATTCACAGCCTTGACCTGGTGCGTATCTGCCTGGTTGCTATGGAACGTGGCGAGGCGGGAGATATCTTTAATGTCTGCGATGGTCAGCACAGCAGTATGAGTGAATACTTCACTGCGGTCGCTGATCTGTACGAGCTGCCGCGCCCACAGCAGTTAACCTGGGACGAAGCGCAACGGGTCATGAATCCCCTGACATTGTCGTTTCTGCAAGAATCGCGACGCATGACCAATCGTCATATGCTGGAAAAGCTTGGAATTAAGCTGCTGTATCCTACTCTCGAAGAAGGACTGGCGATGTGTCGCCAGGCAGACGATGCCCAGGCGGTTGCCGGTAAGACCTCAGATTTATGAAGCCGGTTAATTATGTCATTAGGGCCAGTTCACGGTTGCTGGAAGTCTTCCGGTGGGCTAATGTAATCTCAAGTCGAACTCAAGCTGACCTTTAAGGTCGATTATTGCCATAACAGATAAGGGGAGCGTATCTCATGAGTGAACCGGGTAAAACCAAGTTTCAGGTCGATCTGCGGCGCCATTTGCGCGAAACTGGTGTTGAAGATAATCTGACCCATCTCATTTGTGAGATAGCCGAAGCTTCCAAATATATTATCCATTCCATTCGAACCGGTGACCTCGGGGTGGCCGGTACCTCCAACCTTTATGGTGAGCAGCAGTTGGCTCTGGATGTCCTGGCGGATCGGATCTTGCGCAAACGCCTTGATCATTCCGGCGTTGTCGCCAACATGATGTCGGAGGAGATGGATCAGATTATTCCCGTCTCGACCGACTGGGAGGGTAAATATTCGGTTGCTTTTGATCCGCTGGACGGTTCTTCTCTGGTTGACGTCAATCTGGCGGTAGGCACCATCATTGCTATTTTCCCCGGCTATGATCTGCTGCGCCCCGGGCGTGAGCAGGTTGCCGCCATGTATATTCTCTATGGTCCGCGCACAACCCTGGTTTACAGTGTCGGGGACGGCGTTTATGAATTCGGGATGAATAACCTGATGGAGTATACTCTGCTGCGTGAACACATTACGCTAAAGCCTAAAGGCAAACTTTACTCGCCGGGAGGTTTACGTAATCAGTACACGCCGGGAGTTGAAACCTATGTCTCTTCGCTGGAGAAGAGCGGGGTGAAGTTGCGTTACAGCGGTGGTTTTGTGCCGGACATTAACCAGGTGCTGCTCAAAGGGGAGGGGATTTTCCTTTACCCCCACCTCAAAAACCTGCCCCGTGGCAAACTGCGCTTGCTGTTTGAACTCAATCCCATGGCCTACCTGGTTGAACAGGCCGGCGGCGCGGCTTCCGACGGTCATCAGCCGATTCTTGATCTGAAGCCGACCCAAATCCACGAGCGCGCCCCGGTTTTTATCGGCTGCAAGGACGATGTTGCGCTGGCTGAAGAGATGCTGCGTACCCACGAGGGGAAAAAAGACATCCCCGTCGAGAAAGGACGCTCAGTTAAAGCTTCAGGGTAAGGTTTCTGAAGCGAGACATTGTCTTAATAGACTTAACCGGGGAGGGAGGGGGATTTGCCATTAGTATTTACTTTGCTGGCGGCGGCCATTGCTGGTTTGGTCGTCGCCAGCTTCGCTGCCGTCGGAACGCCAACCGGATGGATCGCAATCCTTCTGTGCCTGTTCCTGGTGTTTTATTCCCGCTGTTTTCCCCGTTTCCAACGATTCTCCCTTTTTCTGGGCTGCCTTGCCCTTTCACTCTTCTTCAACAGCCAATACTCTGCCCGCTTACAATTTGCTGATGATGTCACGCGGATCGACCAGCTGGCCCGTCGGACCACCGCCGCCGGGGTTATTACCGATGTGCGTCAGTTGTCTGATGGCCGTCGTCGGATTGATCTGCTGATTGATGAGGTACGGGATAAAGAAATGGCGCTGGAACTTGAGCGCCCGTTAAGGTTGCGCCTGAGTGTCGAAGAGGGCGGCGTCAATGATGGCCTGCTTCCCCAGGATCGCATCCGTTTTAACGGCAGACTCCGCCAGCCGCGGTTATTCGGCACCCCGGGGGAGTTTCACTGGCCGCGTTATGCAATCAGCCAGAATATCGATATGACTAGCTGGGTCGAGAAAATTGACGATGTCGTACTCGTGGCTGAGGGGAAGGGTGGGCTGCGACGGCTGATTGTCCAGTGGCGAAACCGGGTGGCTGGCTTTATCGTGGCCCATGGATCGGAGGCGAGCTCGGCCCTGGTACGGGCCCTGGTGCTGGGGGAGGGACGGCTATTGCCGGAAGCTGTACGTAGCACCCTGGCGGCTGCGGGTGTCAGTCATCTGTTTGCGATTTCCGGGCTGCACCTTGGAATATTAGGGGTGTTTGGTTATCGCGTGTTGCTGGCGTTCTATCGGCGCTCAACCTGGCTGCTTCACTGGCAGCCACCTCAACGGGTGCTGCCGCTGGTGTTGTTACCGTTGCTATTTGTTTATCTACTGTTAACCGGTGATGCGGTGTCAACCCGCCGCGCTTTTGTCCTGGCTGGTGTCGGTGCGCTGTTGTTGCTGTGGCGCTATCAGGTAAATCCGCTGCATCTGCTGGCCGCTGTAGCTTTGATCTTTCTACTTTATAATCCGCTGCTGCTGTGGTCAGCCAGCTGGCAGCTGTCGTTCAGTGGCGCTGCCGGTATTCTGTTATGGCGACCCTGGTGGCAACATCCGCGCGTCATGGAGCTGCCGTTGACTGGATTGCGCTATCTGGCCCAGATTTTTATGGTCAGCCTAGCCGCAACCCTGGCAACCGTGCCTTTAGTACTGTTTAATTTTCACCTGTTCGCTCCGGCATCCCTGGTGGCGAATCTGGTCTGTGTGCCGATTGTTACCCTGGTTGCCCTGCCGGCCTGTTTTGTCGGCCTGTTTTTGTGTCCCCTGTGGCCACAGGCAGCGGCCTTATTATTTCGCTGCAGTGGCTTTATTCTGGAACAGCTCTACCAGTTTTCTTTCTGGTTGACCGACTTTCCGCTGCTGGCGGGAAAGTATCTGTACTGGTCGCGCAGTCAGTATCTTGCGGTTGCTTTACTGTTGTTGCCGGTGCTGGTGTTGCCCCGACTGATCCGCCGACCGTGGCTAAATCTGACCGCCGGCTGTGTGCTGCTGCTACTGCCACTGTGGCAGTTGCCGCTGATGTCTCGAGCACCGGTAACCTTGACCATGTTCAGCGTCGGCCAGGGTGAGTCGCTGCTGTTACAAAACAACACTGGTCAGAATATCCTGATTGATGGGGGAGGACTCTATGGTGATCGTTTTGATGTGGGGCAGCGTTTGCTGGCGCCGGCGTTTGGTGAGTTGGGCATCAGGCATTTTGACCGGATTATTCTGACTCATGATCATGCTGACCACTGGAAAGGACTGGTCTATGTTCTTGAACAGTTCCCGGTCGCTGAGCTGGTTGTTGGCGAGCCCCTTGCGAAATATAATGACGCCCTTGTTGAAGTGATCAGAAAACGCAATGTTCCGGTACGGGTGGTCAAGCAGGGGTGGAACCCTTTTGCCGACTGGCAGAAGGGGGAGCTGGCACTATTCAATGCCAGTGCTGTTGCCGCAAATGCCAATGACGCCTCGCTTGTTCTTGCGCTACGCACCGTCGATACAGCAGGACGCGCGCAGGGGATGCTGTTGGCCGGTGATCTGGAGGCAGAGGGGATGCAGCGCTTGATTGCTGCAGGGATTCCGACTCCCGCAACCTTGCTCAAACTTCCCCATCACGGCAGTGGCAAATCGGAGACAGCACGTTTGGTGCCATTGCTAGATCCTGAGGTGGGGCTGGTATCCGTCGGCTATCAGAATATCTATCGGTTACCATCAAAAGCTCTTCTGGAGCATCTTGAAGACCAGGAGCTGAGGATTTATCGAACTGACCTGGACGGGACGGTTCGAGTGCAGCTGGATGCTGCCGGGTGGCGCCCGCAAAAATGGCACAATGGCCTTTTCCGTTGACTTTGCGGGGTAAAGACTGATACTTAAATGACAATATTGCTAAGGGGTTATGATGGTTGACCAAGCTAAAATTTTGGTTGTGGATGATGAGCTTTTTTTTCGTCATCTCTACCGCGACCTCCTCGAAGATGCCGGTTACACTGTGGTGATCTGTGCTAGTGGAGATGAAGCTGTCAGGTTGCTGGAAGCTGAATCTTTTGATCTCGTCTTGAGCGATGTGGTCATGCCTGGCCGCAGTGGTGTCGATGTGCTGCGTTTTGCCAAAGGTCTGCCGTCGCCTCCTGATGTGGTGATGGTAACTGGTTATGCCAGCCTCGACTCAGCTATCGAATCTCTCAAAAATGGCGCCCGTGACTATCTGGTAAAACCCTTCAATCCGGAAGAACTCAAGCACCTGATTTTAACCTGCCTGGAGCAGCGCCGCCTGCTGGCTGAAAATGCCCACCTTAAACGCCAGATCAACCTGTTTCAAACGGGCCAGACTCTTTCCTCGCTGATCGACCTGGAATGCCTGATTCCTCAATCCCTTGAAGCCTTGATGCGCAAATTGGGTTCCGAATCGGGGTTTTCTTTTACCCTGGCCGAAGACAAGGCAACCTACCTGACGGGGCTGAAAAAGATCCACGCCGGTGATGCCGAGAAGTTGATCGACCTGCTGCTGCCGGAATTTTTTCAGGCGGCCGGTGTTGTTCAACCGTCCGCGCATTGCCAGGAGGGCTTGCGCAGCTTGAATAAAACTCCTAAGCAGATCTGGATGCTGCCATTGCGCGACGGAGATCTGTTAAAGGGGGGGCTTCTGATCAGTGAAGCCCTTTGTGACGACCCCGATTTCTCTCCGGCTGACCTGCGCTACCTGTGCGATCAGATTGCCTTGGGGTTTGCCAACGCTTCGCGTTATCGCAATGCCCAGCAGCTGATGTATTCCGATGATCTGACCGGTCTGTATAACCATCGTTATCTTCAGATTGCCCTCAATCAGGAGATGATGCGCTCGCAGCGTTATGGCCTGAAGTTTTCTGTTTTGTTTATGGATCTGGATCGTTTCAAGGAGATCAACGATCAGCACGGACATCTGGCCGGAAGCGCAGCCCTGCAGGAGGTGGGAAGACTGATGCGTGGTTGTGTTCGTGATGTCGACACCCTGTTTCGTTTTGGTGGTGATGAGTTTGCCGCCCTGCTGGTTGAGACTGATCAGCGTGCGGCGCGGGTTGTCGCCGAGCGGATTCGCGGGTTGATTGAAAAGCATGTTTTCCTGGAAAAAGACAATCAGCCGTCGCAGGTAACGGTCTCTATCGGCATTGCGACCTTTCCCGATGATGCCACCAACCAGGAACGCCTCCTTGGTCTCGCTGATCAGGCCATGTACGCCGGTAAAGAATCGCGTAACAGTATCTGCAGTGCCGTTGATATCGGAGATACCCGCTAGTCTTAACTTTAGTAACCTTCTGAAAAGCTAGTTCTTGCTGTTCCCTCTTCTTTGATTTATAACATCGTCGAACACTCTTCATTTATCATCTGCAGATCGTTCGTCCCCGTGTTAATCCCCTTTTGGTTGCTGATGAAATGGAGTATGGTCACAGTCATGGTGGTCGGTAGTTTCCCCGTTTGTCAGTGTAAGCATAAGCATGAAAGGATAGAGCGTTGAGTATCTCAGGAATCAAGGGAATGAACGATGTGCTGCCGGATGCCGTTGGTGTCTGGCAGTTTCTTGAACAGAGTGCGCGCGAGGTTTTCGGCATCTACGGATTTACTGAAATCAGAACGCCGGTGCTTGAAAAAACCGAGCTCTTCTGTCGTTCTATCGGAGAAACGACCGACATCGTTGAAAAAGAGATGTATACTTTTGCTGACAAGAGTGGCAACTCCATGACCTTGCGCCCGGAAGGGACGGCGCCGGTGATGCGCTCCATTATTCAGAATCGTCTGGCTACCCAGGATGCGGTTGCCAAGCTCTATTATCTCGGCCCGATGTTCCGCTATGAACGTCCGCAAAAAGGACGTTACCGGCAGTTTCATCAAATTGGTGCCGAGGCGATCGGGGTCGAAGATCCCAAGATTGACGCCCAGGTACTGATGATGCTTCATCATTTTTTTACCCGTATCGGTATCAGTGCCGTCTCCCTGGAAATTAATTCCCTTGGTTGTCCGGTCTGCCGCCCCGATTATCGCCGACAATTGATCCAATACCTTGAAGAACGACTGGATCCGCTGTGCAGTGAATGTCAACGGCGCTATCAGACCAACCCGTTACGCGTGCTTGATTGCAAGGTGGACACCTGCCGGGCGGCTACGGCTGATGCGCCGGCAATGATCGATCATTTGTGCGGCGAGTGTGATCAGCATTTCAGTCAGGTCCGGCGTTATCTCGATCTGCTCAAGGTGCCTTACGTTGTTAATGAGCGGATGGTGCGTGGCCTGGATTATTATGTGCGTACGACCTTTGAACTGGTGACCGATCGGTTGGGCTCTCAAAACGCCGTAGCGGCAGGTGGCCGCTATGATGGGCTGATTGAAAGTCTGGGCGGACCGGCGCTGCCTGGGATCGGTTTTGCCATCGGTCTGGAACGTCTGGTACTTATGCTCGACCAGGATGCCGCCAGCATCGCCCCACCCGAGTTGTTTATTGCCGCCCTCGGGGACGCTGCCGCCGAGCGGGCTTTTATTCTGATGTCGCAACTGCAGGTTCAGGGAGTGCACGCGGAAATGGATTTCCAGAGCAAGAGCTTGAAAGCGCAGATGCGGCGGGCGGACAAGCTGGGTGCTGTTCATACCCTGATTATCGGCGACGATGAGTTGCGCAATGGGCAGGCGCAGCTCAAAAAGATGGCAGATGGCACCCAGACCAGTGTCCGTCTTGATGCCCTGCTGGAAATACTGAGGTAATTTTTTCAGACCCATTTCTATTGCTTGACCGAAGGTCATTGAAATCAATATAATAGCCCGTTTAACAATAACTATTTAGGCGCTGATCTGGCGCATCTGGAGGCACTGTGCAAAACGATAAACTGGGAAGCTGGAAGCGAACACATCGATGCGGTGAACCGACGGCAGCATTGATCGGTCAGGAAATTTGTGTCATGGGGTGGGTGCAGAGGCGCCGCGACCATGGCGGCCTGATTTTTATCGATCTGCGCGATCGTGAGGGGATAGTACAGCTGGCTCTTGACCCTGATCGTGATGCCGCTTCACACCAGAAGGCTGAACAGGTGCGAACCGAATATGTTGTTGCAGCCAAAGGAACGGTTTCTGCGCGCCCGGAAGGAACGGTCAACCCGCGCATGAAAACCGGTGAAATTGAGATTGAGGTAACGGAATTACTGATTCTCAACCGCTCTGAAACCCCGCCTTTCATGATTGATGAATATACCGAGGTGGCTGAAAATATCCGCTTGAAATATCGCTATCTTGATCTGCGGCGGCCAGCCTTGCAGCGTAACCTGATGATGCGTCATCTGGTTGCCAGAACGGTCAGAACCTATCTCGACAGTCAGGGGTTTCTGGAAGTGGAAACTCCGGTGCTGACCAAGAGTACCCCGGAAGGTGCCCGTGACTATCTGGTGCCAAGCCGTGTTAACCCAGGTAACTTCTACGCCCTGCCACAGTCCCCGCAGTTGTTCAAGCAGCTGCTCATGGTGTCCGGTTTTGATCGCTATTTCCAGATTGTCAAATGTTTCCGTGACGAGGATCTGCGGGCTGATCGCCAGCCGGAATTTACCCAGATCGACTGTGAGATGAGCTTTGTTAAGAGTGACGATGTTATTGGCACTATGGAGGGACTGATTGCCGCCATCTTTAAAGAAGCCATCGGCCTTGAGGTTCAATTGCCGATGGAGCGTCTGACCTATGCTGAGGCTTTGCGGCGCTTTGGCGTTGATAACCCCGACCTGCGTTTTGATCTTGAGCTGGTTGACCTAACAGCATTGATGACCGATTCGCAGTTCAAGGTGTTTGCTGAGGTAGCTGCTTCCGGCGGGTTGGTTAAAGCCATCAACGTTAAGGGGGGGGCGGATTTTTCACGCAAGGATCTTGACGGATTTGGCGATTTTGTCAAAATTTACGGTGCCAAGGGGCTGGCCTGGGTCAAGGTAACGCAAGAGGGCTGGCAGTCCCCCATTGCCAAATTTTTCAGCGCCGAGGAGTTGAGCGGCCTTAATCAGAAACTGTCCGCCGAGGTTGGTGATCTACTGTTGTTTGTTGCTGATACGGCCGCGATTACCAATGAGGCGCTGGGGCGGTTGCGGGGTCATCTGGGCCAGCGCCTGGGACTGGCAAGCAAAGATGCGTATCGCTTTGTCTGGGTGACCGATTTTCCGTTGCTCGAGTGGGACGCCGAAGCCAAACGTCATGTTGCCGTTCATCATCCTTTTACCTCCCCACTGGAAGAGGATATACCGCTGCTCGACAGCGATCCCGGCAAGGCGCGGGCTCAAGCCTACGATCTGGTACTGAATGGTTCTGAAGTTGGTGGTGGCAGTGTCCGGATCCACGATCAGGCGGTGCAGTCGCGCCTGTTCGAACTGTTGGGTATCGGTCAGGAGGAGGCACAGTTGAAGTTCGGCTTCTTGCTCGATGCTTTGAGCTATGGCGCACCACCCCATGGTGGGATCGCTTTTGGTCTCGATCGGTTGATGATGATTCTGACCGCGGCGGATTCGATCCGCGATGTGATTGCCTTCCCAAAAACCCAGAAAGCGACCTGCATGTTGTCGGATGCTCCCAATGCGGTCGACGAAAAACAGCTGCAGGAACTTGGCATCCGGTTGCGAAAAAAACAGGAATAGCGATCCTTTAAAAAGAGTCTCAATGACGATCAGATTTTTACTTATCATCATTATCACAGCCGTGGCTTTTGCTGGTTGTGCCAAGCCCCCGCTTGCTGAGTTGGAAACCGCACGTTATCTGGTTCGCGACGCCGCGCAAGTCGGCGCCGCGGACTGGTCACCAGGTGAATACCGGCTGGCTAAGGCCGCCCTGGAAGCTGCTGAAGAACAGATGAAAAAACAGCAATACCGGGCTGCTGCGCGAACCATCAGTCTGGCACAGCGTTACGCAAAAGATGCTCGCAGCGAGTCAGAGCGCGCTCTGAAGCGTCTGGCCGAGCTCGAGCGTCAGCGCGCAGAAACAGCCCGGCTGCAGGAAGATAAACGTTTGCGCGAACTGGCGGAGCAGGAGGCGGCTGTGCGCCAACGTGAGTTGGAACGGCGTCGCCAGGAGGAAGCCCGGCAGGCAGCAGCACGTGCTGCCAGTGCTGCCAGCGCGGAAAAACCACCACCGCCCCCCCCCTCACTCCCGTCTGAACCCGAAAAGATTCAGCAATATGAAGTCCTTGCCGGCCAGAATCTGGCCGAAATCGCTAATTTGCCTGAAGTCTATGGGGACAGATTGCTGTGGCCTCTGATCTACCGTGCGAACCGTGATCAGATTAAAACTCCTCAGGAAATTGCACCCGGTCAGGTGCTGGATATCCCGCGTGATAAAAACAGTGAAGAGCTCGAAGCAGCGCGAAAAGAAGCGCGGGAGTTGAACCTGTTCTGATAAGTCCGGATGGCGCCTGGTTGCAGTGTTTTTTCTTCAAGGTCTTTTTGTGATTTCGGCCAGGCGCAGGCAGCAGCGATAACCTGTCTTTTAATGGAGAGTTTTAATCGCCGGTTATTCCTGAACCCCCTTGACAGCCTCCCCCTCGTTTGTATACTGTATACAACGCTTTCCCATGCGGGATTCTCAGTTTATAACTTTGTTATGGGCTGGTTTGTTTTGACACTACATTAATCAAGGAGAGAGACGAATGGCAGCAAAAATAATCTGGTCTGAAATTGACGAAGCACCGGCTTTGGCCACCTATGCCTTTTTGCCCGTTGTTCAAGCCTTCACCAAGGGCTGCAACATTGAGGTGGAAACTCGTGACATTTCTCTGTCCGGCCGTGTGCTGTCACTTTTTCCGGAGCGTTTAACGGAAGCACAGCGGATCGCTGATCATCTGGCAGAGCTGGGTGAACTGGTGAAGACCCCCGAGGCCAACGTGATCAAGCTGCCGAACATAAGTGCCTCGATTCCCCAGCTGCAGGCCTGCATCAAGGAACTTCAGCAACAGGGTTATGATATCCCCAGTTATCCCGAAGAAGCAAAAAGCGACGATGATCGCAAGCTTCAGGAGCGTTTTTCCAAGGTGCTGGGTTCTGCGGTAAATCCGGTTCTGCGTGAAGGCAACTCGGATCGTCGTGCTGCCGCATCGGTAAAAAAGTTTGCCCAGAAAAATCCCCACAAGATGATGCAACCATGGCCAGCGGCCGGTGAGTCCAAATGCCGTGTCGCCTTCATGGATAGCGGCGATTTCTATGCGTCTGAAAAATCAGTAACCATGGATGCTGCCGGCACCGTCAAAATTCAATTCGTTGATGAAGGCGGTAGTACCAAGGTTCTTAAGGAAATCAAGCTGCAGGCTGGTGAGGTTTTTGACAGCTCTACCATGAATGTTCGCAAGCTGCGTGAGTTCTATGCTGCCACCGCTGCCGAGGCAAAAGAAAAGGGCGTGCTGTTGTCACTGCACCTGAAGGCCACGATGATGAAGATTTCCGATCCGATTCTTTTCGGCCACTGTGTCTCGGTTTATTTTAAGGATGCCCTTGATAAGCACGCTGCCACCCTCAAAGAAATCGGTGCCAGCCCCAACTATGGTATGGGCGATATTCTTTCTAAACTGGATAAGCTGCCGGCAGAGAAAAAAGCAGAAATTGAAGCCGATATCAGCAAGTGTTACAAGAGTGGCCCGGCACTGGCGATGGTCGATTCCCGTAAAAATATTACCAACCTGCATGTTCCCAACGATGTTATTGTCGATGCTTCGATGCCTAACGTTGTCCGGGATGGCGGCAAGATGTGGAATCTGCAGGATCAACTGCAGGATACCATCGCGATGGTTCCTGACCGTTGCTATGCCACAATGTACGCTGAGATCATCGATAATGCCCGAGAAAACGGTCAGTTCGATCCTGCGACCATGGGCAGCGTAGCCAATGTTGGCCTGATGGCACAAAAAGCCGAAGAATACGGCTCCCATGATAAAACCTTTGAGGCACCAGGCAACGGCACATTCCAGGTGGTTAATTCTGCCGGTCAGGTGTTGATGGAGCAGAAGGTCGAAAAAGGCGATGTCTATCGCTCGTGCCAGACCAAGGATATTGCCATCAAGGACTGGGTTCGCCTTGCGGTTGAGCGCTGTCGTGAGTCTGGTGAGCCGGTCGTGTTCTGGCTTGATGAAAAGCGTGGTCATGATCGGCAGATCATTGCCAAGGTCAACAAATATCTGCCCGACCATGATACCGCCGGTCTTGAGATCAAGGTGATGGCTCCGCGTGAAGCCATGAAGTTCTCCCTTGAGCGGATCCGCAAAGGGCTTAACACCATTTCGGCCACCGGAAATGTGCTGCGGGATTACCTCACCGACCTGTTCCCGATCCTGGAACTGGGGACCAGTGCACGGATGCTGTCGATTGTGCCGTTGCTTGCTGGTGGCGGTCTGTTTGAAACCGGTGCCGGGGGATCAGCCCCCAAGCATGTTCAGCAGTTCCTGAAAGAAGGACATACCCGCTGGGATTCTTTGGGCGAATATTGTGCTCTGGTGCCATCGCTGGAACTGGTTGCAAAAAATTACAACAACAGCAAGGCCAAAGTGCTGGCCGAAACCCTGGATACCGCGATCGGTACCTATCTTGAGAACCAGAAACTGCCGTCACGGAAAGTCAACGAACTGGATAATCGCGGCAGCACCTTCTATCTGACCCTGTACTGGGCCCAGGCGCTGGCAGCACAAGATCAGGATCAGGATCTCAAGGCCCGTTTCACCCCGATTGCGAAGGAAATGACTGACAGCGCTGACAAGATCGATGCTGAATTGATCGCCTGCCAGGGTCAACCGGTTGATATCGGCGGTTATTTCCGTCCGGACCCGGCCAAGGCAGAAAAGGAAATGCGCCCCAGTGCTACCTTGAATGCTATCATCGACAAGATGTAGTTGCTTTTTAGTCAATTAGCCGAGCCGGGACGAACGGTCGTCCCGGCTTAATTAAATATAATATATCAACAACAAGGAGAGAGAAAATGGCGAGACCAAAAATTGCTTTGATTGGTGGCGGACAGATTGGTGGCGTTCTGGCTCAGCTCTGTGCCCTGCGTGAACTGGGTGACGTGGTGATGTTTGACATCGTCGAAAATATGCCCCAGGGGAAAACCCTCGATATTGCTGAAGCCTCTCCGGTAGATGGCTTTGATGTCAGCGTGACCGGTACCAATAGTTACAAGGATATTGCCGGTTCTGACGTTGTTATCGTTACCGCCGGTCTGCCGCGTAAGCCTGGTATGAGCCGTGATGACCTGATCGGTGTTAACTCAAAGATCATGACCAGCGTGGCTGAAGGTATTCGTGATAATGCTCCGAACGCTTTTGTTATCGTTATTTCCAACCCTCTCGACGCCATGGTGACCCTGTGCCAGAAGGTGACCGGTTTCCCGTCTGAGCGTGTTTGTGGTCAGGCCGGCGTGCTTGACTCTGCCCGCTTTGCTGCTTTCATCGCCTGGGAGCTCGGTGTTTCCGTTAAGGATGTCACCGCTATTACCCTCGGTGGCCACGGTGATACCATGGTTCCCCTCGTACGGTATGCCAATGTTGCGGGGATCCCGGTCATGGAACTGCTTGAGCAGAAGTACGGTAGTGCCGCCAAGGCCAAGGAAGTGATGACCGCTATGGTAGAGCGCACCAAGGGCGCCGGTGGCGAAGTTGTCAAGCTGCTCGGTAACGGTAGTGCTTTCTACAGCCCGGCCTCATCAGCTGTGGCGATGGCTGAGTCTTTCTTGAAGGATCAGAAGCGTGTTCTGCCGACCTGTGCTTTGCTGCAAGGTGAGTACGGTGTCGACAACTTCTATGTTGGTGTTCATTGTGTCATCGGTGCCGGTGGTATCGAAAAGATCATTGAAATGAAACTTGATGCTGAAGAGCAGGCACTGATGGACAATTCTGTGGCTGCCGTTAAGGAACTTGTTGGCAGCATGAATCTCTAGACGGGATATTGTTCTTCTTTTGGAAGGGCAGTCATTTGGCTGCCCTTCTTGTTAGATTCCCCTCTGACAATTGAATAATCACGGTGCAGAGGAGCTGCAAACAGGGTAGAGTTCGTTCGGGCATGGAATAAGGTGCCTGTAAAAACCTGTTGCAGCGTTTTTTTTGTTGCGGGAAGTATTTTATTCGATTTCCAGAGCAGAGCCTAACCCACTGCTTTTATAAAGAAAAGCATCAACGTACAGGGTGCTTGAAGGCATGGATGTTTTTGCTGGCGTAGAGTCGCCGCTTATGTTAGCATTCCGCCGCTTTGAAAAGCTGTTTGTCGACAGTCACTATATAGTAAAGGAGAAAATCGTTCATGAGCGCGAAAGCGGAAATTGAAATCATCGAAGCCTATTGTAAGGGGTGCAGCATCTGCGTAGAATTCTGCCCTACAAAGGTCCTGGAGATGGATGCATTTGTTGTCAAGGTCGCTAACGCTGATGCGTGTATCGCATGTAATCAGTGTGAGTTGCGTTGCCCTGACTTCGCCATTAAAGTTCACAAGCTGTAATAGCTAGAGGAGGTCGGTTCGTGGCAAAGAAAATTGCTCTTTTACAGGGGAATGAGGCTTGCGCCCAGGGCGCACTTTATGCCGGATGTAACTTCTTCGGCGGTTACCCAATTACTCCTTCCACCGAAGTTGCCGAAGTCATGTCAGGCGAGCTTCCCAAAATCGGTGGTAAGTTCATTCAGATGGAAGACGAAATCGGTGCTATGGCATCAATCATCGGTGCTTCCCTCGCTGGTTCAAAAGCGCTGACCGCAACCTCAGGTCCTGGTGTTTCTCTGAAACAGGAACTGATCGGCTATGCCTGTATTGCAGAGGTCCCCTGCGTTATCATCAACGTTATGCGCGGTGGCCCTTCAACCGGTATGCCGACCGGTCCAGGTCAGTCTGATGTGATGCAGGCCCGTTGGGGCACCCACGGTGACCATGCTGCCATCGCTCTGTGTCCTTCTTCCTGTCAGGAAATTTTCTCTGAAACCGTACGTGCCTTTAACCTGGCAGAAAAATATCGTATGCCGGTACAGGTTCTGTTTGATGAAATCGTCGGTCACATGCGTGAGCGGATTGTCTTTCCAGAGCCGGGGGAACTCGAAGTGATTAATCGAACCGCCCCATCGGTGACGCCGGACAAATATAAGCCGTTTGATACCTCTTTTGGAGATGTTCCGCCGTTAGCGGCCTTTGGATCCGAATACCGTTTTCACGTCACCGGCCTGAACAAGGCAGAAGATGGATTCCCAACCACCAAAGCTGAGTTGGTAGATGCTGAAGAACGTCGCCAGATCCGAAAGGTTGAATGCCCGGAAGCTCGCGCTGATATTGAATTGAACGAGGAGTATCTGACTGAAGACGCCGAGGTTGTAGTTTTCGCTTACGGCTCAACAGCGCGCTCCGCCCGTTATGCTGTGAATGAACTGCGTGAGCAGGGCATTAAAGCTGGTTTGTTCCGTCCGATCACGCTCTGGCCTTTCCCGGAAAAGCGCGTTGCCGAACTGGGTGAGCAGGTCAAGGCGATGGTCGTTGCTGAAATGAACCTCGGTCAAATAGTTTTCGAGGTTGAGCGGATTGTCAAAAATACATGCAAATTAGGTCTGGTTACCCGCGTCGATGGTGATCCCCTCACTCCGACCCAAATTATTGACCAGGTTAAGGAGGTCCTTTAAATGGCTTACGATTACGAAAAATCAATCCGCCCAGGTAAGCTGCCTCATATCTGGTGCCCCGGTTGTGGTCATGGCATTGTCATGAAGGGCCTGATCCGGGCCATGGATATCTGCGGTCTTGAAAAAAACAATACGGCGATTGTTTCAGGTATCGGCTGTGCAAGCCGGATGCCTGGTTATCTGGATTTTAATACCCTGCATACCGCTCATGGTCGTGCTGCTGCTTTTGCTACCGGCGTCAAGATGGCAAAGCCCGAGATGACGGTTATCTGTTGTGGCGGCGACGGCGACGGCGCGGCTATCGGTGGTAATCATTTTATTCATGCCTGTCGGCGTAATATCGACATGACTTACGTGTTGCTGAATAACTACATCTACGGTATGACCGGCGGTCAGTTCTCCTCGTCGACCCCGACCGGACATTTGGCGTCAACGACTCCTTACGGTAATCCCGATCCCGCTTTTGATCTGGCAAAGCTGGCAATCGGTGCCGGGGCGACATTTGTCGCCCGGACCACAGCTTTTCACGCCACTCAGATCGATAAGCTGATCGCTGAAGGGATTAAGCACAAGGGTATGGCGGTGATTGAAATTCTCGACGATTGTCCGACAACCTACGGTCGCCGTAACAAGTTCCGCAGTGTAGTGGACATGATGAAGCGTCTGAAGGATATCGCGGTTCCGGTCACTGCAGCGGCAAAGATGACTCCCGAGCAGCTGGAAGGCAAGACGTTGACCGGTGTGCTGCACAAGGAAGACCGTCCGGAATACTGCGAAAACTACGCAAAAATCATTGCGCGTGTAAAAGGCGCCTGATCACACCCATAAGGAGACGAGAATCATGGCAGAAAGATATGAACTTCGCTTTTCCGGTGCGGGTGGTCAGGGTCTGATCACTGCCGGAATTATTTTGGCTGAAGCCGCTTCGATTATCGAAGGGCGGCATGCCGTACAATCGCAAAGTTATGGGCCGGAAGCCCGTGGTGGTGCCTCCAAATCTGAAGTTATCATCGGCGAAAAGCCGATCGATTATCCCAAGGCAACTGTTGTTGATGCTTGCCTGGCGATGACCCAGGAAGCCGCCGATAAGTATGCTGTTGGCATCAAAGACGGTGGTGTTCTTCTGGTCGACAGTGATTTTGTCACACGCCCTCCAAAGGGCAATTACAAGGTCTATAGTCTGCCGATCATGCGCACTGCAAAGGTTGATGTTGGTCGCGAAATCGTCGCCAATGTTATTGCTCTGGGTGCGATGATTGCCTTGACCGATGTTGTTAAGCGCGAGTCAGGTGAGCAGGCGGTTCTGGCTAAAGTGCCCGAAGCCTTCAAGGACCTGAACAAAAAGGCCTACAGCCTTGGTTTTGAGAAAATGAAAGAAGTTCTGGCTGGTTAATCTGCTGGACAGTTATGGATAAAGCAAGGCCCGGCGCAACAACACCGGGCCTTGCTTTTTTTATTGAGTCCGTTTGTAATGTCTGTGTTACAAGCATCCTGTTCGGATGACTCTCAAAAACCCTGATAGAAAGGTTGTTTAAGATGAAAAAACTTATCATTGCAGTAGTTATTGTGATGTTTGTTGCGACCATCGGTTATGCAGCAACATTGGAAACAGAAGCTCAGAAGGTTGGCTATGCCATCGGCATGAACATTGGTATGAACATGAAAATGCAGGAACTGGATATCGACCCGGAGCAGGTGGCGGCTGGTCTGGTGTCCGCTTTTAAGGGCGAACCAACCCTGATGGATGAAGATCAGATGGCGCAGACGCTGATGGCTTTTCAGCAGCAGATGCAGGCGCGCGACATGGAAAAGATGGCAGCTGAGGCTACGGTCAATGCTGTCGCTTCTCAGAAATATCTTGAAGAGAACAGCAAAAAGAAGGGTGTTGTGACAACGGAAACCGGCTTGCAGTATCGCGTGTTGTCAACAGGCAAAGGGGCCTCGCCCAAGGCTGATTCAACAGTCGACGTTCACTATCGCGGCACCCTGGTAGATGGAACTGAATTTGACAGTTCTTACTCCCGCGGGGAACCTGCCACCTTTCCGGTTGGTAATGTTATCCCCGGCTGGACCGAAGCCCTACAACTGATGAAGGAAGGGGATAAGTGGGAGATTGCCATCCCTGCCGAATTGGCCTATGCCGATCAGGGCGCGCCACCTGTTATTCCTCCAAGTTCCGCTCTTATCTTTGAAGTTGAGCTGCTGAAGGTTCATTAGTCCGCTTTCGGCTCATTCTCGTCGGGTAGAAAACGCCCGATGAGAATGAGTGCAGCGCCCAGTAACAGTAATGTCTCGAACACGATGTTTTCTCCCTGGTAGTGTAGATCCAAAGCTTTTTCCTGTTGCAATTACGATAGCCCTTAAGTGTGCCATAGTATTTCACACTGACAGCGTTGCTGATCCTGTTGTCTGCAAATCGACGCAGGAACGCGCCCAGGGTGTTTGTTTTTGTCCAAAGGTGATCTGCACGTTGACTTCACTTGAAAAAATCGTATACAGTATGCAGTTGCTGGACACTAGAACGCCTGTTTAACCTTGATTTTATGAATGAAAAATCAGGACATGAAACCCAATTTTCTAACGCGATGACCGGAGGAGAGAGATGCTTGACGCTTATCTGAAGCACGAAGAGGAAAGAAAGGCCCAGGGGATTCCTGCGCTACCATTAAGCCCTGAACAGACATCAGGTCTGTGCGAGCTATTGCAGAAGCCTCCAGCGGGTAAGGAAGAATTTTTGTTGCACCTGCTGACCGAGCGGGTTTCACCAGGCGTGGATCCTGCTGCTGAAGTCAAGGCGGCATTTCTGGCAGATGTGATTACCGGTTCTAAAACGTCACCGTTGATTGATCGGGTCAAGGCTGTTCAGATTCTTGGGACCATGATTGGCGGTTATAATGTGGATCCTCTGATCAATGCCCTGAAAGACAAGGAACTTGCCGAACACGCCGCTAATGCGTTGTCCGCCATGACCTATGTCTATGATGCTGCTGAGCAGGTCATTGAGCTGTCAAAATCAAACGCAGCAGCGAAAAAAGTAGTTCAGCGCTGGGCTGATGCTGAGTGGTTTACCGGCAAGCCGGCGATGCCTGAAGTTATTACCGTCAAGGTATTCAAGGTCGAAGGGGAAATCAATACTGATGATTTTTCGCCTGCAGGTGATGCCTGGAGTCGCCCGGATATTCCTTTGCACGCCCTGGCTATGGGGAAAACCCGTTTTCCCGGTGGTATTCAGGAAATTGCCAAGTGGCGCGCCGAAGGTCACCAGGTGGCCTTTGTTGGCGACGTTGTCGGAACCGGTTCCTCGAGAAAATCTGCCTGTAACAGTGTTTTGTGGTGTATCGGTGATGATATTCCTGCCGTACCTAACAAACGTCGTGGCGGCGTTATTATCGGAGGAGTTATTGCCCCGATCTTTTTCAACACCGCCCAGGACTCAGGTGCCTTGCCATTGCGCATGGACGTCAGTAATCTGAATATGGGTGATATTATCACCATCAATACCGCCAAAGGTGAAGTTGCCGACGCTGCTGGTAAGGTGATCACAACCTTTGAGATCAAGCCCTCTACGGTTCCGGATGAATATCGCGCTGGTGGCCGGGTGCCATTGATTATCGGCCGCGCTCTTACCGGGGTTGCTCGCAAGGCTCTTGGACTGGAAGCTTCAGCGCTGTTTGCGCAAGTTCAGAATCCTGAGCCTAAACCGGGTCAGGGTTATACCCAGGCACAGAAGATGGTTGGTCGTGCCTGCGGTGCTGCCGGGATACTGCCCGGCAGTTCCTGCGAACCCAGAATGACGACGGTTGGCTCGCAGGATACGACCGGACCCATGACCGCTGATGAGTGGAAAGAACTTGCCTGTCTGCGCTTCCAATCGCCCATGGTGATGCAGTCGTTCTGCCATACTGCCGCCTATCCCAAGCCGGCAGATATCAAAATGCACAAAACCCTGCCACAGTTTATCGCCGAGCGCGGCGGTGTTCCCTTACGTCCCGGTGACGGCGTTATCCACAGCTGGCTGAACCGTCTGTTGGTTCCCGATACGGTTGGTACCGGTGGCGATTCCCACACCCGCTTCCCGATTGGTATCAGCTTCCCTGCCGGATCCGGTCTGATTGCCTTTGCCGGTGCCCTTGGCTTTATGCCACTGGATATGCCGGAATCAGTGCTGGTACGCTTTAAGGGTCAATTAAACGAGGGTATTACCTTGCGTGATGCCGTCAATGCGATTCCCTACTGGGCGATCAAACAAGGACTGTTGACCGTCCCCAAGAAGAACAAGGTCAATATCTTTAACGGTCGTATCCTCGAAATGGAAGGTCTTCCCGATCTGTCCGTCGAACAGGCCTTTGAACTGACGGATGCAGCTGCTGAACGCTCAGCGGCTGCCGGTTGCATCCAGTTGTCGGAAGAGAGCGTCTGTGCTTATCTGCGTTCGAATATTGCCCTGATGGAGCGGATGATCAAGGATGGCTACCAGGATGCAGAGACGCTGCGCAACCGGATTGATGCCGTCAAGGATTGGCTTAAGGATCCGAAATTGATCCGTGCCGATTCTAATGCTGAATATGCCGCTGTTATCGAAATCGATCTGGCCGAGATTACCGAACCGATTCTCGCGTGCCCCAATGATCCCGATGATGTCAAGCTTCTTTCAGAAGTCCAGGGCACCTCAATCCAGGACGTTTTCATTGGTTCCTGCATGACCAATATCGGTCATTTCCGCGCCGCCGCTGAGATCTGGCGTGGTGAGAAGTTCAACCCCAACGTACGTACCTGGGTTTGTCCACCGACCCGTATGGATCAGGAAAAACTCAAAGAAGAAGCTGTTTTTTCCATCTTCAGTGCCAAAGGGGCACGGCTTGAAATTGCCGGTTGTTCGTTGTGCATGGGGAACCAGGCACGGGTGCCGGATAAGGTCAATATGTACTCAACCAGTACCCGGAACTTCGATGATCGCATTGGTGATGGCGCTCAGGTTTATCTGGGTTCGGCTGAACTGGGTGCCGTTGTTGCAAATGTCGGTAAATTGCCGACTCCGGCTGAGTACCTTGCGGTTTACAAGGAGTGTATTGCTCCTAAAGCAGGACAGATTTACCAGTATCTGCAGTTTGATGAGATGGAGGGTTACGGGGCCTGATCCCTTGACCTGATAAAACATGTCAGCAAAAAGGCCACTCTTTTTAAGAGTGGCCTTTTTGCTGTGAGCGGTACTTACTTGAACAGCTTTTTAACCTGGTAATGCACCAGTACGATAAGCAGCAGTAAAAAGACTGCCAGTCCAAAACGTACACCCATGGTCTGCGCCTGTTGCAGACTGCTGCCGCCAAGATAGCCGAGTCCCGGGTAACAAATACCCCAAAGGATCGAACTCGTCAGGATGTAGCCGGTCGCGGCCCGCCGGGGCATTTGTGACAGACCGGCAACAAATGGAACAATTCCGCGGATCGGACCCAGAAACCGTGCAAAAAACAAACTTTTGCCGCCATGTGTGAGGAAAAATCTCTGTGCGTAGCTGATCATCTTTCGCCGACGGCGAAAAAAACGCATACGCAAAAAGATGCCACCATAGCGTTTCCCCAGCCATAAGCTGAGCAGGTCACCGAGCAGAGCACCAAGGCCAGATACCAGGATCAGGGTAGCCAGGTTGCCTTTGCCGGCAACAATGAGAAAACCGGCCAGAACGATGATCGTGCTGCCGGGAACAAGCAGACCAGCAACCGGCAGGGACTCTGCGAAGGCGACAAAAAAGATCAGAAAATGATATTTGCTGCCGGCAGGAAGAAACACGAGCATTTGCTGGATCCAGGCTTCCATCAGCAACAATGTTCCGGTTCAAAATCGGCCCGCCAGCGATCAAAAATCAGTGCCTTGTCAGGACCGAAGCTTTTGAGTTGTTTACGTACACTGTCAATGTTTTTAACCGGGCTCAATCTGTTCGGATCTTTGGAGTAAAAGAGATCGGCATAGCAGATGATTTTCTCTTCCAGGGTTTCCGGGAGCATATCGCGCCTGGGCAAGGGCAGGTTGGTCTGCTCAATTTCCGCTGCCGTCAATCCCACTCCGGTATGACGTTCACAAACGCGCGCATGGTCGGGCAGCCCTAAATCTCTGAGCAACCGGGCACCAATGATGCCATGCTGCAGGTATGGAGCCTCACCGTGACAGCCGATGTCGGGGGAGTTGGTAAAGATCATGCCGATATCGTGCAGCATGGCAGCCTCAGCAATAAACTGCAGATCGGGGCTCTGTCCTCGCCGGCAAAGAGACCGGGCGATCGCCAGCGCCCGGCGGGACACCCGGCGGCTATGGTCAAGCAGGATCGTACGTGCCACCGGGTGGGACAGATAATAATGATCAATCAGATCGGCCGGTTTCAATCTTGTCGATATCACCACCAGGGTTTATTCATCGTCCCAGGTGATACAGGCTACCGGACAATTGTCCATTGCTTCCTCAATCTTCTCGATACTGTCGCCTTTGGGATCAAGAATGCCGGCTTTATGTTCCGAGACCATATGAAAAACCTTGGGACTGATCCGGGTACAGGTTTCACAGCCGATACAAACGTCTTGATCGAGATAGAGCACTTTTGCCATAAGGAAATCCTTTGATGATATTTATTGAAGACGGCTTCGAACACAACAGGTTCGTCTATTATTACCTGTTCAAGGGCACTTTGACAAACAAGATTCATTTTCCTGGTGAAATATGGTAGTGAACAGGAATTGTCATCACTGGCGTAGGGTTAAGTTGTTGTGAAAAAAAATGTCGGTTTACGTACTGAAATCCTTGTTACTCTGGCATTTCTTCTGGTTGCAGCACTGCTGCTGGGCGGGATACTGATGTTGCGCCTGACTGAGCAACGCCTGCTTGCGGAACGCTTGCGCCACCTGGATGAAACCGCCCGCTTTGTCGCAGTTGCTTTAACGGAACAGCAAAAGTCAGCAGATTTGTCTAACGTCAGCCTCTCACGCCAACGCCTGTTGAATAAACTGAGCGAGAATGCTTATTGCAGCGGCTGGTGGTTGTTTGATCAGGATCTCAATGTGCTGGAGTCCTTCAGTAGAGATGGACAAGCGCCGTTTCATATCCCCCGGCTTCAGCAGGTCAAGCTCACAGGAAATATGGAGTTGCGCGTCAATTTTCCTGCTCTGCTGAATCTGTTCGGTTCAACCCGTGCCGGGGTTCAGCTAGCGCTTCCCTTTTATGTTGATCAGCGCTTTGCTGGAGCGCTGGAAATGCACTTCAGTCTCGAGGATATCCGTCTGCAGTTGTTGGATGCTCTTAAGATCCTGCTGATCTATGTAGCGCTCTATGGTCTGGTTCTTATCGCTACCGGTTATTATCTGCTCCAGCGCAATATTATCAAACCGGCCAAACTGTTATTGCGGGCGACTCAGGATGTCGGACGAGGCAATTTGAACACCCGCCTGCCGATTGCCGGCCCGACGGAATTAGCGCAACTTGCCACGGCCTACAATGACATGGTGACGGCCCTGGATAAAAGTCAGGCGCAAACAAGTATACACATCGAAGAACTGAAAAATACCAATCGACAATTGCAGCAGGCCCGTGATGAGCTGATCCGCAGTGAAAAAATGGCATCAGTGGGGCAGTTGGCTGCCGGACTGGCTCATGAACTTGGTAATCCGCTGGCGGCGCTGATCGGCTATCTTGAGGTACTCAAAACCCGCCTGAATGTAGTCGATACGGATGTTGCGCAGCGGTGTCTGGCAGAAACCCAGCGGATTGATTATCTGGTGCGCGAGCTCCTCAACTTTGCGCGACCGGCGGATAAAAACAGCATTGACAGGGTCGACTGTATTGCTGAATTACGAGCCTGTCGGGAATTGCTCGCGCGTCAGGGCACTTTTAAAGAGGTACGCATCGATGATCAGTTGGCTGAGCTTTCTGCTATGGTACTGATCAATCGACAGAAACTTCATCAGGTTTATATCAATTTACTGATCAATGCCGTTCATGCCTGCGAAAAAAAAGGGAGGATTGAGCTGACCGCCGGTCGCGGACAGGACGATGTCTGGCTGCAGATCAAAGATGATGGCTGTGGTATCGCGGCAGGACATCTGCCCCAGATATTTGATCCTTTTTATACCACCAAGGCGCCGGGGGAAGGAACGGGTCTGGGGCTAACGATCTGCCACCGGATCATTGATGAGGCCGGTGGTCGCTTGCAGGTTGAGTCGTGTCCGGGGCAGGGGAGCGTTTTCAGGTTGGTTCTGCCATTGGCGCCGCATGGGGAGTAGGGATCGCTGCAAAGAGAAGGAACCTTCGCAGCGATTTTTTTTTACTCGACGATGGTGGTTTTTAAGATCATGACGGTATCTTTGGGAACGTCCTGATGGGGGCCTGAATTGCCGGTTGGTACCTTGGCGATAGTGTCAACAATCTCCATGCCGTCAGTGACCTGCGCAAAAACGGCGTAACCATAAGCGTTGGGCGTTTTCCCCTGGTGGTCGAGAAAGCTGTTGTCGACCAGGTTGATGAAAAACTGACTGGTGGCACTATCTACCACCTGGGTACGCGCCATGGCAATAGAACCGCGGACATTTTTAAGACCATTGTCGGCCTCGTTTTTAATCTGCTGGTTGGTCCCTTTTTGTTTCATGTCGGCAGTAAAACCACCCCCCTGGATCATAAAGTTAGGGATAACCCGATGGAAGATCGTCTGGTCATAAAATCCGTTGCGCACGTAGCTGAGAAAATTCTCGGTAGAGACAGGAGCTTTTTCCTGATTCAGGGCGATGGTGATCGACCCCTTGTTGGTTTCGATAATAACTCTTGGTTGCTGGCTCATATTTTTTCTCCTGTGAGATGGTGAAAAGGTTGACGCCGATAAATCCTTGTCAGGTAATTACTCAAGGTAACATCCCGTTATAAGGATCAGGGCCTTGCATGAATTAACTGCCGGTCTGTGGGATGCCGTTCTTGAGTAAATCAATGAATTGGTTACCTGGAATCGGGCGACTGAACAGATAGCCCTGGAAAATATTACATCCGTTATGTTTGAGAAAATCGAGCTCAGGGCGGGTTTCCACACCTTCGGCAATCACTTTAAGATAAAGGTGTTCGGCCATGGCGATAATGGTGGCAACAATGGCGGCGTCATTAGCATCGGTTTCAATGTCACGGACAAAGGACTGATCAATTTTAAGAATGTCCAGGGGCATTTTCTTCAGATAGGTCAAGGATGAATAACCGGTACCAAAATCATCAATTGAAAGTTGCAGCCCCAGTTTTTTCAATCCCTGCATTTTTTCAATAGTGTCGATAATATTGTCAATCACCAGGCCTTCCGTCAGCTCAAAGCAGAGCATGGTCGGGTCGACCCCGGTCTCATCCAGGATCGACTGAACCTGGCCGACAAACTCAGATTGACGGAACTGGCGGGGGCTGACGTTAATTGCAAGGTGAGTCAGGCCCAGTCCTTGATCGTTCCACTGTTTTAAATGTCGGCAGGCCGTCCGCAGCACCCACTCACCAATCGACAGAATCAAGCCACTGGCTTCGGCAATAGGGATAAAAGTACCGGGGGAAATAAATCCCTTGGTTGGGTGTGTCCAGCGAATAAGTGCCTCGGCTCCAAGAATGTTGCCATGATAATCGACTTGTGGCTGGAAATAGAGTGACAACTCGTCGCGTTCGATGGCATGGCGCAGTTCTTTTTCCAGGGCGAGACGATAGTCAGCAGCGGCCTGCATGCTTGGCAGGAAGAAGCGAATAGTATCGCGACCATCATCCTTCGCCCGGTACATGGCGGTGTCTGCATAGCGCAGGATGTCACTGCCGGTCTCGTAGCCGCCGTCAACGGACGGAAACATGGCGACCCCTATACTCGGGGTGATGTGCAGAATATTGTCACGAATGATATAGGGTTCGGTCAGACGTTCCTTGATGTTTTCAGCTTTGTGCTGGGCAGCCACCGTTGCAGTGCCTGAGTCCGTGCCAAGGTCTGATAAGAGAAGGACGAATTCATCCCCTCCCAGGCGTGAAATCGTATCCTCACTGCGCATATCCATTGCCAGTCGTTCGGCTACCTGTTTGAGGAGATCATCACCGATCGGGTGGCCGAGGGAGTCATTGATATTTTTAAAACGATCAAGATCCAAAAAGAGCATGGCACCATAGTGTCCATAGCGTCTGGCACGGGAGAGGTTCTGTTCCAGGCGATTGATCAGCAGGCGGCGATTCGGCAGTTCCGTCAAGGCATCATAATAAGCCAGGTATTCAATCCGTGCCTCAGCCTGCTTACGTTCGGTAATGTCGCGCAACGTGGCGCAGATTTTGTCAGCGTTTTCGCGCTCGTTACCCTGATAACTGGCATTGAGGGAACAGGGGATGTCCTGCTGGTTTTTGTCGCGCAGGTGGATCTCGAAATCACGAATCTGTCCGCTTTGATTGAGGAGGTCGAACAGCTCATCGCGCTCTTGTGCCAGGGGGAAAAGTCCCTCAACCTTGGTGCCGAGCAATTCATCACGTTTGAACGCTGAAATCCGGGAGATGGACGGGCTTATTTCCAGGATCACGCCGTTGCCGGCGAATTCGATGTAAACATCCTGGAGATTTTCAAAAATGGAGCGGTAGGTTTCTTCGCTCTTGCGTAGCTTGAAATGTGATTCATTGAGGTCATTGACAGCTTTCTGCAGGGCGGCGGTGCGGCGGGTGACTTCTTCTTCAAGGTGTTCCTGATAGGCGCGGTTTTCAATGATCAGGCGCGCGCGCTCAAGTTCCTGATTGATGGCATGCAACAGAACCGACAGGTCCTGAATCGGTTTGAGCAGATAATTCCATGCCCCGCGGTGGATTGCTTCAATGGCATCACCGATAATACCGGTTCCGGAAACGACGATGATCGGTGTGTCTGGAGATTCATTCTTGATTGTCCGGAGAACCTCGAGTCCATCCATCTCCGGCATGCGTAGATCACACAGAACCAGATCCGGTTTTTCGCGGCGAAAGACATCCAGTCCTTCACGCCCGTTTCTCGCTTCAATCACGTCAAAATCATGATCTTCCAGAAACAGCTGGAAGCTGTTGCGGATCTGATCTTCATCGTCAATGGTGAGGATTAGCGGGTTTTTTTGACGCCCCATGCATACAACCTTTTTATGAGAATGCTCATGATATTTTTCTACTATAGCACTATTGTAATTGAAATCAGCAAAAATATTCGAATCCATGGCCACGTTGCCCAGGCTTTTTGGCTACAGGTCGCCGGTCAGGTTCTGCAAAATAAAGAGTTTGGGATTGATGGTCGCAATCGCCTTAATCAGTTCTTGCAATTGGTCTGAATCGAGGTTTTCTTCCGTATCGGTGTCTTGGAAGTAACTGTACCCCCTGGGCAGCTGGCTGAAGTTTCCTTCGAATAACAGGGTCACGTCAACCAGGTCATTGACTCTGCCGCTGGCTTCCCAGGGGTCACGATAGTTGTACTGGCGGGCGGTAATCTGCAGGCCCAGTTTGTTAGGAAACAGCGCTTTGACCTCAAAGGAAAAATCACGGGGGGAGCCATAGTGGTCACTGCGCCCGGCGCGCCCTTTGACGCGCGCTCCCGCTACGCAGAGCATGGCGGTAATGCTGTCTTCTGACATGGGGACAGGTCGGTTAGTTGTCATGATGCCTCCAGTATCTTGTCAAGTCGCAATTCCAGCCCCCATGTTACCGGCTTTTGCCCCTCTGGCGATAGTACCCACAGGGTCGGAATGTCTGATGCTTCCGGGGCGGGGCCAAAGCCATCGGTCAGGTAGATAATTGCCGCAGGGCGGGGTTGCATTTGTCGGGCATAGTCGAAAATTGGACGCAGGTCGGTAAAACCGCCGCCACGAAAGACGTCGATCACAGCCGGATCGCCGTTAAAGGTCAAAATCTTCTGAATTCGGCTGCCGGCATAGAGGACAGTTATCCGGCTTTGCCGGGCCTGGGCAATTCTCAAGAGCTCTCCGGCAAAGGTTTCACGCAAGGGTTGGGTATCAGTGGAATCACTGACATCAATACCGACCACCAGGTTCAGGTACTGTTTTTTGCGGATTCCCGGCGTACTCTGATCAAAACGCCGATGGCCGCGCTTCCAGGTAGCGGTTTTGCCGACCCGACCGGCGCTGCCGATAAACTGGCGCAGTATCTGCTGCCAGGGGATGGTTGCCGGGGCGAGGTAGGAGTGGATCAGGGTCCGCAGATCGCCTGCTCCTTCTTCACCACTTTTATGCCAGGCCGATTGCACCATCTGGCGTACCACTTGTTCACTTAAGGAATCTGGTGTGCGCTCGGCGTCCTGCCAGTACTGGTGATCATCCAATGGTTGCAGTTGCTGAGCCTTAAGGGTTGCTGTTGACGTGGCGGTTGCCGGTTCGCCGGAGAAGTCGGCTGTGTGGTCGCCATCGCCATCACCGAGTTGATCCCCCAGCCGTGGCACCAGCAGGAGCTGGTCGTAATATTCTTCAGCGGCAAGGCCGGTAGCCAACTTCAGGCGTTCAGGGCGCGGCGCCTCGGCGGGCATGTTATCGATACCGGGATTAATGGCGAGGTCGCAGGCCAGATCCCAGAGCCTGGGGTGGCGATCTCTGCGCCGGCACGGGTGCAGATGAAGGATGTGTTTGACCAGATGTTCGAGCAGTGCCTGCTGCTCATCTGCGGAAAAACAGGAAAAATGCTGCGATGAAACCATCAGGGTCGGCAGGGCATCGATCAGGGTCACCGCAACCGCCTTGTGCCCCTGGTAGGGACGGCGACGAAACTGCAGGAGAAAATGACCGTAAAAGGGGCGTTGTTTCAGCAATCTGACAATCGTATCTTCAAGCTGGCGCATCGGCTTTACAGAGCATCCTGACTGATTTTACGGATCGTATCCAGAATCGCGGCATCGTATTTGTCCTGGCATAAAACCGTGGCGATGGTCGGGATCCGCAGCAAACTTTTAACCATGGCAAAACGCATATCGCGTGGCAGGATATCGATATAGGCGACCAGATGATCCTGTTCGGTTTCATTCAGGGACATCTGATGTTGCAGCAGGGAGGTCAATTCGTTGATGGTCGCCGCCTGGATATCGTCGCGTTGTTGTTCCGCCTGCTCGGCCACCTCGGGCCAGCGGTGCAGAATGTCGTGTGCACTCAAGGGACGCCTGCGCTGTTCAGTACACCATTGCAAAAAGGCCACGGCAGCCTCCTTGCCGATTACGCCGCTGTAGACTTCCATTTCCAGCTCTTTCGGGAAGCGACACTGCCGCCGCAGCGTGCTGACCATCTCCCAGGCGCGCTCAGAAGGTTCGACGTTCATATCGAAGCTGGCGTTATTAAGGGCCAGCAGGTGCTGGTGAGAACCAATAAAGTGACGCACCGATTGATCGAAATCAGCTTGTTGGGCATAGTGAGACCAGCAGGTGGCATCAGTTTCAACCTGAATGACCACCATGCGATCCAGCAGGGCGCGATCCAGCGGGGTGACCTGGTAGCTGCCATCAGGTGGGTTGATGGCGACCACGACCCGGTGTTGCGATGCTAGTTTATGGGTGTGTAGCGAGCGCTGTTGCCCTTGGGATGGCGGCTCAACAAACTGAAAAATCGCCTGAAGAGTGTCTTCCTGTTGAGCGCGATTGAGCTCATCACAATGAACAACCGTTGCTGCAGCGTTGTCGGCCGGCCACCAGGAAGGCCGGGACCAATGCATGGTCTCGTCTATCCGATAGGGAATACCGACCAGGTCACCAACCTCCATCTGTCCCAGACGTAAAGGGATGTAGCTGCGCTTGATCTCGCGACAGACCTGGATAATGCCGGCCGTTTTGCCGACACCACGATGACCAACGACACACGGGGTAAGGTCGGTCTTGGTCAGAATTTCTTTGAGCACAATCTTCATCTGTTCAATATTCATGGCCTACTCATTTTGGCTTGACTTGACATGTCCGGGGCAGCTAGTGACCCAATGATTGCAGAATATAGCAGGGCAGATAATTTTTTAATATGCCGGAAAGCACAGGCGAAAGTCAAAAGAGAGCCGGCAGTAGCGGATCGGCGGGTAACGGCCTAAAAGTCATCAGGTGGGGAGTTCGGTGAGTGTTTCCCGGGTTTTGTGTTTCAGCAGCTCAATGACTTCGTCATTAAGGTGAAAGCGCTCATAGCAGCTTTCGTGCAAGTCCGTATCGTAAGTTTCCTGGCGGGTGCAATAGTTGAACTGACAGGCAAGAATATTTCCTGCATAAGCGGCAGCGCTGACTTCCGGCTCAATCGGTGTGGCGCGAAGGTGGTGGTGTGAGCGGATGGCTTCGACCAGAAAAGGCGGCAGGCTCCACCATTGTGCCAGCATGGCGCCGATTTCAGCATGATCCGTCGTGTAAATGCTATGTTCAGCTTTCTGTAGAGACCATTGATTCGCTTCTGAAACTTCAATGGCCTGCTGGAACTTTTCCGGCAGGTAGTTAGCCAGCAGCAGTTTGCCTATATCGTGAAGAAGTCCGGCGATAAAAGCGCGATCCTGCATGCCGACATTGCTGCTGTGGGTCAGTTTGATGAGTAAACGGGCAATTGTTGCACTGGCTATCGAATGTTTTTTGAAGCGGTTGATATCAAACCCGGGCACTTTGTTGGTATCGGTTTTGACCGCCCGATAGACCGATTCCGACAATACCAGGTTCTCGACGATGTCTGTGCCCAGGACAATAATCGCTTTTTTAATCGAGTCGACAAGAAAGCGCTGACCAAAGAGGGCCGAGTTGCCCCAATGCAGCAAAGTCGCGGACAGGTTGACATCCTGACTGATGGCATCCGCCATTCCTTCAATATCGATGTCATCATCACTGATACAGGCGCGGACCTGACTGTAGGTTTCAGGCAGGGCTGGAAGCAGGGGAATGGTATTGATCAGTTTTTGCAACTCCAGGCCGTACTTGCGCTGATAATGCGCCTGTCGCAGGGCGTTACGGAGGATTTCCTTTAGTTCAATATCGATCCAGGGCTTGGGAATGATCTGCTGCGTATATCCTTGTGCTAAAGCCTGCAGGACCGTGGTGTGGCGGGGGTGACCCGTCAAAAACAGCCGAATCGTTGTCGGGTGGTGCCGGCGGATTTCGCTCAGCAGGTTGATGCCGTCCATCTCCTTCATAGGCGCGGCACTAACCACCAGATCAAATGGTTGATCCTGCAACAGCTGCAGCGCCTTGCTGCCGCTTGCAACAAAATGACACTCCCAGTCCTCGCATTGCAGCAATGTCCGCAGTGCTGTCAGAACCCCGGGATCTTCGTCAATAAAAAGAATGTTTGGTGTGTCATTCATCAATCAGATACCAGTAGACAACAAAAGGAAAAAGGGCGACGTAGAGGCCAGAAAATATCCTAGCACAAATGGCAAAAAAAGTTAATCCCTGTTTATGAAAAAATCTTGATCTGACTGGGGATTTCTGCCCCCCCGTTGTTGAAGTTGCAACAATTCACAGTTTTCAAAGCAGATCTGGCGAAAACCATCAGAGATGCGCTTATCAATAGCGGCACTCTTCCAGAACAGAATAGCAGCCTGGCGGGCTGCAGTTAGTTCGGCCTCCGCTTCTTTGCGCAGTGATGGTGGAGTGAACAGGCGTGCTGGAATCTCACCGGCAAGGGGTTCATAGATTGTCGGACGCATACCATAGGCCGGGGCCAGAAGGTAATTGTCTTTACTGTGCGGTAAAAATGAAATGTTGCCAAAGTGCTGGTTCGCATTGCCTATCATGTCGCTGAAGAGGGCCAGCCAGTGAAGTTTTCTGGCTTCACTGGGATGGATGATCCCTTGCTTTTTCAGGCGGGTTGCCGCTGATACCCAATCATCGCAGGGTTCCTGAATGCGAGTGTGCAGGGCGCGCAGGGAAATGACCGGCAGCCGCCCAAAAACACCACGGCGATCAAAACGTTTTATGCACAAAAAGGTCTGATTACCGCTGATCACCAGACGTGAGCGCGCGGCGTTCAAGCCGGCGATGCGAATTGCTTCAAGTGCCAGATGTTCACACACGAGCAGGTCAGCATAGCGTCTGGCCTCCTTGCTGTCTGCAGCCGGTGAAAATTTGACCAGCATCCGGCAGGGGGCGCCGCGTTCGTTGAGACAAACCGAGAATTTGGGTTGCTCCCCACTGAGTTGTAGCGGCACTGTTTCCCTGGCCAGGGTTTTAAGTGCCAGTTGCGGGTATTCAAGGGCCTGGTTGACAGGCTCAATCAGTTCGGGTGGATTGCGTACCAGCTCAAAATAGCGGGCCAGGGATTCTTCGCCCAGAATCAGGTTGCCGGGTCGATCCTCGCCACAACGACTGGTGGCAATCAGCATGTCCTCTTCTGTCCAGTCGGTGAGTCGCGGGGAAAGTTTAAGGTAATCGCCGTAGCGCAGAGCAAAAGCCCGCGCGCAATAGCCGTTAAAGAGTAAATCCTGGATTTGCCAGGGCAATTGATGGGAAATTTCACCACTGCAGGCAATGGACTGCCACCAGTATTGTCCGCCTTGCAACGGCGTTAGTTGGCCGTAAGGGTGAACGTCACCTTTGGCGTCGATACTGTACACCGGAAGACGATGAACCTCTTGCCCTGGTTTTTTGGGCAGTCCATAGCAGGTTGCGCGCCCCTTTCCCATCACAACTATTTCGTTCTGCATGCTGTTGATCAGTCGTGACAAGGTCGGTTGACTAATGCTGAGTTCGCGGATCAGTTCGCGCGACGTCATCACCCGATCCGCCAGTAGCTGTAACAATTGTTGTCGGTTGGTTTTCATGCCGCCCCTTTGATGAATATATAGATGGGGCTAAAGATACTGATCAGGGCCAGTAAATCAAGGATAAAAATATTTATTAGAATAAAAAAATAGTTATTTTTATAGAGACAAGCCAGGACCCGGGCGAGTCCCTGTGTCCTGACTTAAGTCACTGCCGGGAAGATGAGGATCAACGAGAAAAGCTGCGGGTTTTTTGCCGGGAAACCTTACCGATAAGCCAGCCGACCAAAAATACACCGGCACCGGCAAGAAACCACTGAATCATATTAGAGCGATGAAAACTGCTGTTTTCTTCGCGTAGCACTTGCACTTCACGATTCAGAGACTGGTTTTGCTCTTCGAGCAACTGATTGTTTTCATGAAGAGTCAGAACATCGGCAGAGCTTGCGCGCAAGTTTTCATACTCCTCGGTTATTCGCTGCAGATTGGTTCGCGTCTCTTCAAGCTGAACAACAAGATCGGCGGTTTCCGCCACGTCCGCATTCGCATGTTGCAGTTCGGTATATCGCGCCTGCAGTTGTCGATTGTCTTCTTCCAGGGCAGCGATTTGCGCTTGCAGCTGTTCAATAATGAGGGTATCCGGGGGGTCCGCGGTAATGTATTGTTTGGGTACGTAACCCTCTATTCCATCAGCGGTGCGCAGCTGGTAAAAGTTTCCCTGCTCAGCGAGAATAGTTACCGGGGCATTTGATAGCAGTCGCCCGAGGACCTGATAGTCATCGGTGGTGTTGCTGCGCACGGTTACAAGCAGCGTATCGGAAATATAGCGGGTTTCGGCCGTCGCAGTTCCGGCAACGAGTGTGGCCAGCAGACTAACAAATAATATCAATTTCATTGAGTCATCCTCTTGAACTATGGGAACCAATAAAGATGGTTGCTGATATTAACGCCAATGCCGCCGGAATTCAAGTTGCCTTCATACTGACATCCCCAAAGCTTATAGCCGCTTTTTTTATTGTGGGCAGTTCTTGCAAAAAAACGGAGGGAAAACTGCCGATAACCGGAAATTTTAGCAGGTGATCAACCTCTAGCCGCCGGCGGTAACAGGGCAGGGATGTAAAGTCTATCTGTTGAAACCGCTACCGATGGCTGAAAATGGCAGGCGCACCTCGAGGCCGGGAACCCGGTCTAAAACCCAACCGGTGAAGGTGTTGCTGTTGGGACCGGGGAAAACGCGATATTCATTTGCCCACGGGTAGTTGTCGGCAGCAGTTTTAATCTGTGCAATCAGAGAATCAACCTCGTTGCCACGGTAGTCAGCCAGCAGGCGGGGTTTTTTGCCATACCAGTAGCGATCAGGCACGTCGACTTCAACCCGGAGCACCGGCAGGCCGCGGTTGCCGCGCCAGCCAATGACTTCGTAGACGGTGTAATATGGCTCGTCCGAACCCTTTGTGGCAATCCAGGTGTGGACGGCAAACCAGCCACGCCAACCCCAGGCGCGGGCTGCGTAGACCTGAAC
Organism: Pelovirga sp. C15f; assembly: GCF_057178085.1. NCBI lineage: Bacteria > Pseudomonadati > Thermodesulfobacteriota > Desulfuromonadia > Geobacterales > Geobacteraceae > Pelovirga > Pelovirga sp. C15f. The sequence continues at coordinate 983,509 of NZ_JBXUCV010000001.1, read as the reverse complement.
CACCGCTTCTGTGGTGTGTGCCGGGTCCGGAGCTATGCCCGCCGGTTCTCGACTGGCGCTGCGCCAATCGCCATCGGAACAGCCACTCTGTATCATGAACAGAGTCAGTGTTAACAGGAGAACGAGTTTTTTCATGATGATATTTTCCTTCTTCGTTACGATAAAAAATGCGTTTAATTTATTCCCACTGTCGCATGCTGAAGGTTTTTCTGACAAGAGCAGAGATCGTGAAATAAATAGCTTACTTTGACAGAGCGAGTTTGACAGACTATCGTTAACAACGAAAAATGTAAGAATTGAATGGATCAAAGAAGAGGGACGTTTTATGGGGATTGCCGCTGATATTGTCGTTATCGTTGTCGCCGCATTGATTGGTGGTTTGATTGCCCAGCGTTTGCGTCAACCACTGGTCTTGGGATACATCCTGGCTGGGGTGGCAATCGGACCCTTTGCCGGCGGGCTTTCCGTGTCTGAAGTCCATGAAATTGAGAAACTCGCGGAAATCGGCGTCGCCCTGTTGCTGTTTGCTCTGGGGCTTGAATTCTCCCTGAAGGAACTCAAGCCGGTTAAATATGTGGCGCTGATCGGGGCCCCGATCCAGATTCTGACAACCATCGCCTACGGCTACCTGATCGGTCGTTGGCTCGGCTGGGAAGCTGGCCCGTCTTTGTGGATGGGAGGATTGATTTCCATCTCCAGTACCATGGTGATCCTTAAAACCCTGATGACCCAGGGGATGATGGGAACCCTCTCTAGTCGGGTGATGATCGGCATTCTGATCGTTCAGGATCTGGCCGTTGTCCCTCTGTTGATTCTGCTGCCGCAAATCACCAATCCGGCGGCCGGCTTGCCTCTGTTGGGTGTGGCGGTGGTCAAGTCCATTATTTTTCTGGTCATCATGCTGGTACTTGGCACCCGCTTGTTACCGTTTTTGTTGATGCGGGTTGCCCGCTGGAACTCCCGTGAACTTTTTCTCCTGACGATTACTGCGATCGGTCTGGGTATCGGCTATGCCACGTATCTGGTGGGTCTTTCCTTTGCCTTCGGGGCCTTTGTTGCCGGTATGGTACTGAGTGAATCGGACTATGGTCATCAGGCTTTAAGCGACATTATCCCCCTGCGTGACCTGTTTGGTCTGCTGTTTTTCACATCTGTCGGTATGTTGCTTAATCCTCAGTTTCTGGTTGAAAACTGGTACGAGGTGTTCAAGCTGGTGATGCTGGTTGCTGTTGGCAAGGCCCTGATCATGGCAGTCATTGTCCGTGGGTTTGGTTATGGCAACGTGGTGCCGTTAGCGGTGGCCCTGGGGATGTTTCAGATTGGCGAATTTTCCTTCGTTCTGGGTCAGGTCGGCTTTGCCGGCGGTTTTCTGAGCACCGAACAGAACTCTTTTTTGCTCTCAGCAACCATTATCAGCATGTTGATGACTCCGCTGGTTTCGGGGTGCACGGCGCCCTTGTATCGATTACAACAGCGCCTGTTTAAACGCGAAAAACTCGAAACCTTCAATCTTCCCCCTGGCGGTCTGCACGACCATGTGGTGATTGCCGGGGGTGGTCAGGTCGGCCAGAGCGTGGCTCATATCCTGACCAAGCTCGATGTGCCGTTTGTGGTGATCGATCTCGCCCAGAACGCAATCAGAGAGTGTAAAAAACAGGGTTACCCGATTATTTTTGGTGACGCCGGTCAACCGGTGGTGCTGGATGCGGCCAATTTATCCGAAGCTAAACAGTTATTGATTACCGTTCCTAATATCGTGGCAACCGAAGCGATTGTACGCCATGTTCATTTGAGCTTTCCCAATGTCAACATGGTGGTCCGTGCCGGGGGAGCAGAGCAGATGAAGGCTCTCTATGAAGACGGGGTTTATATGGTGATCAATCCCGAACTGGAGGCAGGTCTCGAGATCGCCCGGCAGGCGCTGCTGAATCTGCATATCCCGGTACCGCTGATCCAGAAATTTACCGATGATGCCCGGCGTGAGCGTTACTATGGTGATCGGGGGCAGCAGACCGTAGAGCACGATCTTCATCTGCTCAAACACGCCCGTGATCTGATTGAATTAACCTGGGAGGAGATAAAAGAAGCCAGCCTTCTCGATGGGAAAAGCTTGCGTGAGCTGAATCTGCGTCAGCAGACCGGAGCATCGGTGGTCGGGGTGCTGCGTAAAGGAAGCTTTATCAGCAATCCGTCAGCTGATCTGGTATTTGAGGTTGGGGATCTGGTGGCGTTGATCGGTAAGCCCCAGCAACAAGAGACGGCCAGGGGTAAAATGGAGTCTTCGGCGCTGGCGCCCTGATGTAAGAGTTTAGCTGTTTTCTTTGTACAGGAGCACTGTGCTGAATTCATCCATCAGCCGGTTTTTTATCAGGGTGCAACCGAGCTGATGATAGCTGGTTCGCACGTCAAAATTGTATTCCCATAACATGCCTGAAAGCAGGATGGTTGCACCAGGAACCGCCCGCGCCACCAGCGCACCTGCTACATCCAGAAGGATATCGCCATAAATGTTCGCCAGGACCAGATCAAACCCCGATTCTGTGAGGCTGGCAAGGGTGCCGCAGTGGTGGGTCACGGTGTCGATATGATTCAGTTCGCAGTTGCGGCGGGCACTGGCGACCGCAGACTCCTCGATGTCGACACACCAGGCGTGGCCGCCAAAGAGTTTGAGGGCGGCGATGGAAAGGACGCCGGTGCCGCTGCCCAGATCGAGGATTCTCGGGGGCTCGGGAAAACTCAAAGTCTCCAGGATTTCGATGCAGCTGCGGGTCGTTTCATGGTCTCCCGAGCCAAAGGCGCCTCGAGCCATCTTTATTTGCAGACGGCTATTGTCAATAGTCTCGCTTTGTGGGGGGACGATGGCAAAACGCTTGCCCACCAGTAAAGAAGTGAAATCGGTGTGGGCGCTGGCGGTCGGAACTGAGGTTGTCATAGCAGCAGTCCCGTTCCTTTGAGAATCAGCAGGAGGAAGGTGTAACTGATCGCTGAAAGCAGGGTCGATAACATCACGATGGAACCGGCCAGTTCGGCATCCCCCTTCATCTGGTGGGCCATGATGTAGGTGGCGGTGGCGGCCGGTGTTCCCGCCATCAGAATGCCGATCCCAAGATCCTGTCCGCCGACACCCAGGGGCAGCAGAATGGCGGTGGCGATCAGGGGCAGCAGGGCGAGCTTGATCAGGGTCGCCAGTCCGGCGATTTTTAAATCACCTTTGAGCTGGCCTAAAGAAAATGTGCCACCGATAGCCAGCAGGGCCAGGGGTAGGGACAGACCGGTGGAGATAGCGAGGGCGCGGTCGATGATGACGGGGAGTGGCAGCTCAAAAAAGCTCCACAGCAGACCGAGAAAGGAGGCGACGATCAGGGGGTTGAGCGCCAGTTGCCGCAGCCAGTTGGTCTTCTCACCGTGCTGACGCCCCTGATGGGGTAGCAACAGCGCCAGAATGGCGAAGAAGTTCAACACCGGCACCAGAAATCCCATGAGCATGCCGGCGCTGGTCAAACCATCTGCGCCGTAAGCGTTCATGCAGATCGCCAGTCCGACGTATGCCAGGTTGCCACGGAATGATCCCTGGCTGAAACTGCCTTTGGTAGGACCGGGATAACGACGCAACCCGGCATAGCTGTAAGAGAGCAAAAAACCGACGGCAATAGCAATAGATGAGCCGACGACCAGTCCGGGGTTAAAAAACACGTTGAAGTCGGCCTGCCCGATGCGGTGAAACAGCAGCAGAGGAAGAAAGACCACGTAAACCAGTTTGTTGGTTTGTTTCAGAAAGTTGTCGTCCATTAACCCGAGGCGTCGCAGCAAGGTGCCCAGGGCGATCACCAGGAAGACCGGCATAACAATAATGATGGTTTCGATAAAGGGCTGCATTGGGCTTCTCCTGATAACGTCGCTAAAATAGATCAAAAGCGGGCTGTTGTCCATTGGTCATCCGTCATAGATGCTGCGGTTTCTGCAGGCAGATTGTTGTTGACCGAACAGGTTGCTTGACCTACAATCGGACATTCAGCTTTCTATATGTTTTGTGAAGGATGGATTTTGTAAAATTTTGTTGGTGTTGCTTCTGTGGCAATGCACATTGCCAGGCTAAAGCCTTGACACTAAACTGCTCGCCGGTGCTCAAACAAGCAGGTGAGCTAATACCAATAATGGGGAATGAATTGTGTTGTTAAAAAAAATATCTGCTCTGGTGCTTGTTGTTGCCGGTTTGCTTCTGCTGGCAGGCTGTCAGGGTGGGCCACCACCATCATCGGTTGTAATCGGGGAACAGGCGCCGGAATTCACCCTGCTCAATATGGAGGGAGAAAAGGTCTCGCTCTCCGATTTTCGTGGACAGGTTGTGGTGATCAATTTCTGGGCGACCTGGTGTCCCCCGTGTCGTGAAGAAAAACCGACCATGGAGCAGCTGTACCAACAAAAAAAAGAAGATGGCCTGGTAATCCTGGCGGTCAATGTTGAAGAAAATCCCCATCAGGTGGTCAGTCAGTATCTTTTACAGCATTCCTACAGTTTCCCGATTCTGCTGGATGGTATCAAGGCCCAAGTGCAGGGGCTTTACGGAGTTTTTCGCTACCCGGAGTCCTATATTATTGATCGGGATGGTACCGTGGTTGAACATATTATCGGCGGGCGGGACTGGATGCAGAATCCGACCTACCGCCTGATCGAATCTTTGCTGAACAACTAAACAAGGCAATCATTACGTGGATATTGGCAGCGACATAACAATCTGGATCGCCTTTGTAGCGGGAGTTCTCTCGTTTGCCTCTCCTTGTGTGATTCCTCTGGTTCCATCCTATCTGACCTATATCACCGGTATGTCCTTCGGTGAACTTGATCAATCCCAGCAGGACACCGGGGCCAGAACCCGGGTATTCGTCCATAGCCTGATCTTTATTGCCGGGTTTTCAGTCGTGTTCATCACCCTGGGCGCCATGGCCGGCCTGGCATCGGCATCGGTTCAGTACTATCTGCGAGAAAGTCTGGGGGTTATCCAGAAGGTCGGCGGGGTGGTTATCTTTCTGTTTGGCGTTCATTTAAGCGGGCTGTTCCGTTTTACCTCACTGTTGGGTGAAAAGCGTCTCCATGTGCGCAACAAACCCGCCGGGTTTGTTGGTACCTTCGTGGTGGGTATTGCTTTCGCTGCCGGTTGGACCCCCTGTATCGGCCCGATTCTCGGAGCCATCCTGGCCATCGCTGCCGGCAGTAGCGGCGGCGCCTGGCAAGGGGTGTTGCTGTTAAGCTTCTATTCCGCCGGGCTGGGAATCCCGCTGCTCATATCCGGGTTGCTGTTTCATTCCTTTCTTAATTTCTTTGATCGTTTCAAGCGCTATATCCGCATCGTTGAAATCGCTACCGGGGTGCTGCTGATGACTGCCGGTGTGTTGCTGTTCTTCGACCAGTTTGGTCGTATTGCTATTTTCCTGTATCAGGTCTTTCCCTCCGAACTGGGCTGATTTTTTCACTGTCTTTTTACTTGATCTTTCGGCGCTCTTGCTCTAGTTTTTGAAACTCAATTTCAGTAGCGTGCTAGAGGAGTGATTGCGATGGATCGAGCTTCAGTTTTTAATCAGTACCTGCGTACCAAGGGGTTGAAAAATACCCGCCAGCGCATGATTATTCTTGAAACCTTTCTGGATTCAGCCTCACATTATTCGACCGAAGAACTTTACCAGGTGCTGCGCAAAGACCATCCGCGCATCGGCTATGCCACAGTCCATCGCACCCTGAAACTGTTTGCCGAGTGCGGCATTGCCACTGAATTGAATTTTGGCGATGGCCAGGCGCGTTTCGAACCTCTCTACTCGGATCATCATCATGATCATCTGGTGTGTACCGGCTGCGGCAAGATTATTGAGTTTGTCGAGCCGCGGATCGAACAACTGCAGCGCGAGGTGGCGCAGCGCTACGACTTTACTGTTGATAGCCACCGTCACGAACTCTACGGCCGTTGTATCAAGTGCAGCCGGCAATCCTGACTCCTGTTCTTCTTAGCCTGAACATCGAAAGAAATGACCGGTATGTCTGACTCTGCTTCTCCATTGCCAAAAGTTATTCTTGTTGGCCACCCGAATGTCGGAAAAAGCGTTCTTTTTAATGCTCTGACCGGGGCCTACGCCACCGTTTCCAATTATCCCGGAACCTCGGTCGAGGTGTCCTCGGGACACTGTGTTATCGGCAAACAACGCTACGAGATTCTCGATACCCCCGGCATGTATTCGCTGATGCCGATTACGGAAGAGGAGCGGGTGGGTCGGCAGATTCTGCTTCACAAAGATCCTCAAGTGGTCGTACACGTGATTGATGCGCGTAATATCGAGCGGATGCTGCCGATGACTCTGCAGCTGGTGGAAGCCGGTCTGCCGCTGGTACTGGTGGTCAATATTCTCGATGAGGCCGAGCGTCTCGGTATGAAGCTGGATCTGGAAAGGTTGCAGCAGCGCCTCGGGATACCGGTCATTGGCGCGGTGATGAAACGCAAGATTGGTCTTGAGGAGCTGTTTGCCGCGATCAAGGATTATCACGTCTGCCCCCACAAGGTGTTTGTGTATCGCGATGATCTCGAACAGGATATCAGTGCCATCACCAGATTGTTACGCGGGGAATATCGTTTAAGTAAGCGCGCTCTTGGCATGCTGCTGATTCAGGGGGATGAGGACATCAACCAGCTGGTTCACCAGCAGGAAGAACCCGGCCGCCACAGCGAGCTGGTTGAGGTTTTACGGGAAATCCGTTTCCGCCGCCGCGCGGATCTGCATTTACAGATTGGGATGGAGCGCCGCCATATCGGCAAAAAGATGCTCGACGGGGTAGTGACCCAAACCCGGGGGGCAGAGGAATCTTTTGGCGAAAAATTGTCGGGCTGGATGATGAATCCCCTGACCGGTGTCCCGCTGTTGCTGCTCGTGGTCTATTTTGGTCTGTTCCAGTTTGTCGGTGTCTTCGGGGCCGGCACCCTGGTCGATTTTCTCGAAGGGATGCTGTTCGAGGAATACATCAACCCGCCGGTGATTGCGTTTGCGCAAGACTACCTGACGGCGGAATGGTTATTTGAACTGATTGCCGGAGAATACGGGGTCTGGACTCTTGGTGTGCGCTACGCGGTTGCCCTGGTATTACCGATTGTCGGCGCCTTTTTTCTGGTTTTTTCCGTACTGGAGGACAGCGGATATCTGCCCCGACTGGCGATGATGCTCGATCGTATCTTCAAGAAAATCGGTCTCTCCGGGCGGGCGGTCATCCCCATGGTGCTGGGTTTTGGTTGTGACACCATGGCGACTTTGGTAACCCGTACCCTGGAAAGCACCCGTGAGCGAGTTATCTCAACCCTGCTGCTGGCCCTGGCGATTCCCTGCAGTGCCCAGCTGGGAGTGATTCTCGGGCTGCTGTCGGCCGCGCCATCGGCCCTGGCAGTATGGACGATATTCCTGCTGCTTGCGTTCCTGCTGGTCGGGGTTCTGGCTGACCGGTTGCTGCCGGGTGAAAAACCGGTCTTCTATATGGAAATTCCACCATTGCGATGGCCCCAGTTGTTCAATGTTGGCGTTAAAACCCTGACCCGCATGAAGAGTTATTTTTTCGAAATTTTCCCCCTGTTTATTCTGGCCTCGGTTATTCTGTGGGCGGGGAAAATGACCAATACCCTGGATGCAGTCATTGCTGCGCTGGCGCCGGTGGTCAGAGCAATCGGTCTACCCACCGAAGCAACCACCGCTTTTGTGTTCGGTTTTTTTCGTCGTGATTTTGGTGCCGCAGGTTTGTATGATCTGCAGACCGCCGGCCTGCTGAGTGTCACCCAGTTGACGGTTGCGGCGGTGACCCTGACCCTTTTTGTTCCCTGTGTCGCCCAGTTTCTGGTGATGTTCAAGGAACGCGGCTTTCGTATTGCGTTGGCTATTTTCGTGTTTGTCACCGTTTTTGCCTTTGGCTCCGGGTGGCTGCTCAACCGGATTCTGGTCGCTACCGGGTTGTTGCAATGATCTGTGGCTTCTGTCATCGCGAAATTCCGGATCATCTCGAGGTTGATCCCAATCGTGTCTCTTGCGGCAGTTGCCTTGGCGGGTGCCGCAAGATTCATTGTCCCTGGTGCGGCTATGGAAATCCCGTACCTGGCAAGCTGCTGCGACGGTTACTGTCTGCGACCAAGAAAAGAGGCTAAACAGGATGCAACAACTATCAGAAAAAGCCGAAGAAGTTCTTGAATCTCTATGGGTATTAACGGTGGAAAGTGGTCAGGTCGGCTGTCTGCTGACAGATCTGCAGCTCGAAGCTGATGCCGAAGAGTTGAAGGATCTGCTCCAGCGTGCGTATGTTGAAATCCGTGACCATCGGGTTTTTTTGCGCCGTGAAGGGGAAGCCGAAGCGCGGATGGCGGTTCGTCGGCATCGCCTGGCGGAGCGGCTGACCATGGACATCCTCGGGATAGAAGGAAAAGAGGGCAATGAGCAGGCATGCATCTTCGAGCATCTGCTGCGTCAGGGGGTTGACACCAAACTCTGTACGTTGCTCAACCACCCCAGCACCTGTCCTCATGGCAACCCTATCCCGCCTGGAGACTGCTGCACCGAAGCCCAGCGTCTGGGCTCCCCGGGGATTGTCGCCTTGACGGAGCTCAAAGCAGGGGAGTCCGGAGAGATCGCCTATCTGTCCGCCAGTGACGACAAGAAAATGCAGAAACTGATGAGTATGGGGGTGTTGCCCGGCAGCGACATTCTGCTGATGCAGAAATTCCCCAGCTATATTTTCAAGGTCGGTCATTCCCAGTTTGCCGTGGATGAATCCCTGGCGCGGCAGATTCATATCCGGCATTAATTTGCTGTGGTTTTATCCAGCAAATTAGCCCTTGACCTGATCGACCAGATGGTTGATTGTCCTGACCAATCGACCGGGCTGCAAGATCATTCGCTGTTCATTTGCAAGGAGTAAGTCAACATGTTTCGTGAACCAAAAGAGATTGTCAAAGGACTGCAGACAAAATTTGAAGAGCTCTGGAGGTATCTTTGACGTTCCAGCCCGGCAGGAACGGGTCGCTGAGCTGGAAGCGGAAATAGCCCGCCCCGATTTCTGGAACCAGGGGGAAAGTGCCCAGGAGCTGCTGCGTGAACGTACCCGGTTACAGAAGGTCGTTGAAGACTGTCTCGCGGTTAAACAGCAACTCGAAGATGCTACGGTGCTGATCGAAATGGGTGAAGAAGGGGAGGATCAGGCCACCCTTGATGAAGTCAATGGCATGCTTCCGGCCCTTGACAAAAAAATCGCGGCCATGGAATTTGCGCGCATGCTGTCCGGTTCTCACGATGCCAGCAACGCCACCTTGAGTATCAATGCCGGGGCTGGTGGGACCGAGGCCCAGGACTGGGCCGACATGCTGCTGCGCATGTATCTGCGATATTGTGAGGACAAGGGGTTCAAAACCGAATTCACTGAATATCAGCCCGGGGATGATGCCGGCCTGAAAAGTGCCACCATCAGTGTCAGTGGTGATTATGCTTACGGTTATCTGCGTTCCGAGAGCGGCATCCATCGCCTCGTGCGGATCTCACCTTTTGATGCCAATTCCCGCCGTCACACCTCGTTCTGTTCGGTGTTTGTCTTCCCCGAGCTTGATGAGTCTATTGAGGTGGTGGTTGAAGATAAGGATATCAAGGTCGATACCTATCGTGCCAGTGGCGCCGGAGGACAGCACATCAACAAGACCGATTCCGCCATCCGCATCACCCATCTGCCCAGTGGGATTGTCGTTGCCTGCCAGAACCAGCGTTCCCAGCACGCCAACCGGGCAACGGCCTTGCAGCAGCTCAAAGCGCGCCTGTACGAAATGGAAGTCCGCAAAAAAGAAGAAGAGGCCGCGGCCTTTTCTGAAGATAAAAAGGAGATCGGCTGGGGCAGCCAGATTCGTTCCTATGTTCTGCACCCGTATCGCATGGTCAAGGATCATCGCACCGGGTACGAGACCGGCAACACCGATGCTGTGCTCAACGGCGATATTGATGCTTTTATCGAAGCTTATCTATTGCGCGGAACGAACTGACGCGGCCATGCCGCTTTTTCATTTTTTTGTCTCTGTTCAGCACCGGGCCGGGGATCCTATGTCAAGGGACGCGATTGTTTCCCGTTGGGTCATCCCTGACCGCTTGTTGTCGCCGTCCATGGCGACAAACACCCTTGCCATAGAAACCCCGACCCTGCGCAAGGATAGTGCTGAATAGTTGCCAATTTTTTATCTCTTGATGCCTGATTACGGGTAACGATTGACTCGTCATCAGGCATTTATTACATTTGTCAGCCACAACGTTTTACCCGAGCTACAAGGAGCATTCATGTACAAGCCTGATATCCCCATTGCCCTGACTTTTGACGATGTTCTGTTGCTGCCGGCGCATTCGCAGGTGCTGCCCAAAGATGTCGATGTGTCCGCCCAGTTGACACGTACGATCAGGCTCAATATTCCTCTTCTTTCCTCTGCCATGGACACGGTAACTGAATCGCGTACGGCAATCTGTATGGCGCGCGAAGGAGGGTTGGGGATCATCCATAAAAACATGACACCTGACGCCCAGGCGATTGAGGTGGATCAGGTCAAAAAATCGGAAAGCGGCATGATTGTCGACCCGATTACCATGGCACCCGACCAGAAAATCTCCGACGCCCTGGCGGTGATGAACAAATACCGCATTTCCGGTGTCCCCATCACCCGGAACGGCAAGCTGGTCGGCATCATGACCAACCGTGACTTGCGTTTCGAGACCAATCTGGACCAGCCCATCGCCAATGTCATGACCAAGGACAAACTGGTCACGGTCCCCCCCGGCACGACGCTCGAAGAGGCCAAATTTCACCTGCACAAGCACCGCATCGAAAAACTGCTGGTGGTCGACGATGACTTTGTCCTCAAAGGACTGATCACCATCAAGGATATTGAAAAGGTGCGCAAATATCCCAATGCCTGCAAGGACGAGTTTGGTCGGTTGCGGGTTGGTGCCGCCGTCGGTGTCGGTGATGATCTGGAAGCCCGCGCAGCGGCCCTTATTCAAGCCGGGACAGATGTGCTGGTCGTCGATACTGCCCACGGACACAGCCAGAAGGTCATCGATACCGTTAAATGGCTGCGCACTACCTATCCGTCAGTGCAGCTGATGGCTGGTAACATTGCTACCGCCGCTGCCGCCAGGGCTCTCATCGATGCCGGTGTCGACGCCGTTAAGGTTGGTATTGGACCCGGCTCTATCTGCACCACGCGGGTTGTCGCCGGTATTGGCGTGCCGCAGATTACTGCCATTCAGAATGTTGCCGGCGTGACCCTCGATGCCGGCATCCCGCTGGTTGCTGATGGCGGTATCAAATTCTCTGGCGATTTACCCAAGGCGATTGCGGCGGGTGCCGACATTGTCATGATTGGTTCCCTGTTTGCCGGCACCGAGGAATCTCCCGGTGAAACCATTCTTTATCAGGGACGTACGTACAAATCCTATCGGGGTATGGGCAGCCTGGGAGCCATGAAACAGGGGAGCAAGGATCGCTACTTTCAGGCGGAAGAACAGGACGTCAAACTGGTGCCGGAAGGGATCGAGGGACGGGTGCCGTTCCGCGGCCCCCTCTCCAGTAATATCCACCAGCTGATCGGCGGACTGCGTTCCGGCATGGGCTATACCGGTTGTCGTACCATTGGTGAACTGCAGCGTAACGGCGAATTTGTGCGCATCACCAACGCCGGCCTGCGGGAATCCCACGTTCATGATGTGACCATCACCCAGGAATCACCCAACTACCGAATTGAGGGGAATGGCCGCTAAAATGTCAAATATCCACAGCGAACGGATTCTGATCCTGGATTTTGGTTCCCAGTATACCCAGTTGATTGCCCGCCGGGTACGTGAGTCGCGGGTTTATTGCGAACTCCACCCGTTTGATATGACCATGGCCGAGATCCGCGCCTTCAAACCCAGCGGCATTATCCTGTCCGGCGGCCCCAAATCGGTATATGATGCCGGTGCCCCCCCGGTTGAGGAGGCCCTGTTTGACCTTGGCGTGCCGGTCCTCGGCATCTGCTACGGTATGCAGCTGATGAGCCAGCATTTCGGTGGCGTGGTGGTGCCGGCCGGGAAAAGGGAATATGGTCATGCCGTCCTTGAGGCCAGCGGTGAACCCGGCGAACTGTTTGACGGATTTTTTACTGAAGGCACCAGTTCGGTATGGATGAGCCATGGTGATCATGTCAAGGTAGTACCGACCGGCTTTGAGGTCGTTGCCCGGACGACCAACGCCCCGGTGTGTGCCATCCAGAACCTTCAGCGCAACCTCTATGGCGTGCAGTTTCACCCTGAGGTCAACCATACCCCCCAGGGTGAGCTGATGCTGAGTACCTTTGTGCGTAACATCTGTCGCTGCAGCGGACAATGGACACCGGGGAAGATTGTTGATGATGCGGTCGCCCGTATTCGCGAACAGGTTGGCTCGGAGCAGGTCATTCTCGGGTTGTCGGGAGGTGTGGATTCTTCAGTCGCGGCGGCGCTGATCCATCGCGCTATCGGCGATCAGCTCCACTGCGTGTTTGTCGACAATGGTCTGCTGCGTCTTGATGAGGGGGATCAGGTCATGGCCACTTTCGCCGGTAACCTCGGCGTCAAGGTCACGCGGGTCAATGCCCGCCAGCGGTTTTATGATGGGCTCAAAGGGGAGGCCGACCCGGAGAAAAAGCGCAAGATTATCGGCAACCTGTTTGTTGATATCTTCGAAGAGCAGGCCGGCGAGGTGGAAGACGCCCAGTGGCTGGCCCAGGGGACCATCTACCCCGATGTCATCGAATCTGCCGGTGCCAAAACCGGCAAGGCCCATAACATCAAAAGTCATCACAATGTCGGCGGTCTGCCCGACTACATGAAGCTTAAACTGCTCGAGCCGTTGCGCGAACTGTTCAAGGATGAGGTTCGTGCCATCGGCGAAGAACTCGGCTTGCCGAAGCAGATGGTCTGGCGTCATCCTTTCCCCGGTCCGGGGCTGGGGGTGCGGGTGCTGGGTGAAGTGAAAGAGGAATACTGCGACATCCTGCGTCGCGCCGATGCCATCTATATCGATGAACTTTATGAGAGCGGTCACTACCACAAGATCAGTCAGGCCTTTGCCGTGTTCCTGCCGGTCAAGTCGGTTGGTGTCATGGGGGATGGACGCACCTACGAATACGTCATCGCCCTGCGCGCGGTTGAAACCAAGGACTTTATGACCGCTGGCTGGTACCCCATGCCATACGCTGACCTGGCACGCATCAGCAACCGGATTATCAACGAGGTCAAAGGGGTGAACCGGGTGGTCTATGATATCTCCAGTAAACCACCGGCGACAATTGAGTGGGAGTGATTGATAAACCATTCACCACAGAGGCACTGAGACACTGAGAAATTCGTACAAAATTCTCCGTGTCTGTGGGCGGTGAGAATGGATAATGAAATGATTTTGGAATAAAAGCCATGGGTGTAGATCCGTGGCTTTTATTTATGGTGCATCAACAGTTAAAAAATAGTTTCCTCATAATCAGGCACTTCGTTGAACCAGTGTGGATGGCGGCGTGCCTGCTGCAGTGCCGCTTCGGCCTGGGCGATGATTGCTTCGCGATCACGAGGGTAGCGTCCGGCCAGATTCAGGCTGTTGGAGACATGGTTGGAGCGCAGAATCGTACCAGCGGGGTTCAACTCGCGGACAACTGCCAGCGCTTCCTCAAGGACTTCGCCGTGACTTAAGGGAACAATCCTGGTGAAATAGGCATCGTTGTGGCGCCGGAACATGGTCAGCAGGGAAAAATACTCCGGCGACAGGGCATTGATCCAGGCCGCTGTTGCGCGGGCATGTTCGGCGCTGCGCTTGCGTCCGGCAAGGCCAAGAATCGCCGTGATCGACAGTTTGAGATCAGCGGCCCGGGCCTGCTGGCACAGGACCAGCATCTCATCCGGGGTGAAACCCTTATCCGCCAGCAGGAGGGTGTCAGGATCACCGCTTTCCAGTCCGAAGTAGAGAATCCGCAGTTTGCGTCGGCGCAACTGCGCCAGTTCGTCTACGGTTTTGGTCGTCAGGCTGTTGGGTGAAGCGTAGGCACTGACTCGCGCCAGGTTGGGGAAGGTTTGGGTAAGGCAATCAAGGACTGCCAGCAGCTTGTCCTGGGGGTAGACCAGGCCGTCCCCGTCGCCAAGGAACACCCGCTGAACCTGGGGGCGATAGGCTGCTGGAATACTCTCGATTTCAGCAAAAATCTCACTTACGGGGCGGCAGGAAAACTGCTTCATCTTGTACATTCCGCAAAAGCCACAGGTGTTCTGGGAACAGCCGATGGTCACCTGAAAGATCAGGGAACGTGCTTCCGACGGTGGGCGAAACAAGGGTTCGCTGTAGGAAAAGGGGAAACTCATCGGTATTGCCTTTTTGAATATTTATCGTAAACTCGGTATGAGCTAAAAGCATTGTAAACATAAGCCGGCTGGACGGGCAAATGCTCACGCCGGTTCACCAAGAAAGGAAGGCTGTCATGGACATCGTCCGCATCATTTTTGCTGTTCTGCTGCCCCCCGTTGGCGTCTTTTTACAGGTAGGATTCGGGCTGCACTTCTGGCTCAATATCCTTCTGACGATCCTCGGTTATATACCCGGCATCGTCCACGCTGTCTGGATTATTGCGAAAAAATAACAGGGGAAAGGGGGCGAATCATGACAATGAGCAGCAAGAAAAATTTCCAATTACGAACCCCGGACGTCAGCGTTCCAGACAACGATGCGATTACGACCTGTCTTCTTGGCCTGATATAAAGCCTGATCAGCATAATTAATGAGTTTACTGGTGTCACCGGTGTCGCCGGGAAAAGCCGCAACTCCGATCGAGATGGTGACCGGCCATAGAACCCCCTGATGATGTAGCTGCTTCTTCTCAACCCGGCCGCGCAGTCGTTCAGCAACCTCGGCAGCCCCTTTGCTGTCGGTATCCTCCAGCAGAACCGCAAATTCCTCACCGCCGATCCGGGCCGCCAGATCGCCGCTGCGGACAACGGCTTTCATCTCGGCAGCAACCTGCCGGATCACCTGATCACCAAAAGGGTGACCACAGGTGTCGTTGATTTTTTTAAACAGATCGATATCGCAGATGATCAGGGCAAAGGCACTTTCACGCCGCAGGGCACGTTGATGCATCACTTCCAGGGCACGTTCGAAGGCTCTGCGATTGGCAATTCCGGTTAAGCCGTCAGTCACCGTCAGTTGATTGATCTGTTCGTGGGAATAGGCCAATTCAACCTTGATTGCCACCTGGGCTGATATCATTTCAACCAGATCCCGGCAACGACGAGAAAAGAGCCCGCTTTTGCGCCCGGCGATAAGCAGAATGCCGTTGACGGGCAATTTGTCCTGAACCAGGGGGATGACCAGGATCGATGGAAAATGATCAAACAGGGGCAATCCGTTGATCACCGGAGCCCGCTGTTTGTTTTCCCCACCATCCGGTCGAATGCAGCGGTATTTAACCGCCTGTCCGATTAATGAGTTGTCAAGGGGGTAGCGTTGAGAATCCGTGGGAATAGAACCGTCCCCGTCAAGATGTGTCAACTCAACCATGTCCTCGCATATTTTTCCAAAAGCAATCACGTCGGCCGCAACGATCATGCGTAGTGCCGCAGCGGCAGCACGGTAAACCGAATCAAGAGTCAGACAAGAATTGAGAAATTTCAAACCGTTAAAGGACTGCTGTAAGACTTTTCGTTCAAAATCGGCAAGCAGCAGTTCCCCGTGCAGATTCAGGCTGGTGGCAATCTGCTCTCCCGTTCGTTTTATCATGGCAAGCTCGACCCCGGACCAGGGCTCCCTGCTGGGACGATCGACACAAAGAAGAGGCGCAAAACTTCCATTATTTTCCAGGGTGGGATCAGAGACGATGCGACAGGCGTAAAAACTCCCCGGTTGGAGGGCGTCGGGATAGTAAGGTAAGGTCGGGGCCGAGGCCGGGTAGGGGGCCAGGGCAAATTCAGCGCGTTCCTTCAGTGCGCCCAGCAGGCCACTGCCGGCAGCAAAAGCTTTCACCTGAAGGTGGCGGGTGGTATCGTTGCTGGCGTAAACACGGAGTTGATCAGGGGGGGTCGGCCACAGCAGCACAACCGAGGCTGACGGCAGGAAGGTTCCCAGCATGTCCAGCTGATTCAGAACATTCTGATGGAATTGACGGATCAAGAGAAAATGTTCGGGGCTGATCAATAGATCGCACTGATGTTCAGCAGCGAACGGCAGGGTAAGGGTGTCCGCAGCGACCACAGAGGTTGATGCTATGGGATGGCGCCAGGTTTTCTCGTTAAGCCAACGCACATTGAATCCAGTATAAAAGAGGCTCTGACCTTACGGGCAAAGCGGCTGTTTTTCTGCTGCTGAGGGCTAACAGAGTTTCGCTGCGAGTGACATCTGTGCGATCCTGTTACTGCTCAAAAAATCTAACACAATCAGGCAGGTATGTCTCGCTCGAACGAAACGGTAGATGACAAATCATCACCCTGGTGTTCCAGCTATACTGGAAACGGTATGTGGACCGCCGGATTGACGTTTTTTCATGATTGGTCTAAGCTGTCAGGAATTCAGGGACTTTAACCCTGTGACCGGGTCTCGAAAAGGAAAAATGACTCCTTCGTCTGATCGGTTCAGTACATTTTTTATCAACCGGGATACTCATGCCAATCCGACACTCAAAATCGATAAACAAGGCAGGATTCACCCTGGTGGAACTTGTCGTTGTGATTGTCCTCCTGTCGATACTGGGTGCCTTAGCATTGCCACGGCTCATCAACCTGAGAGAATCCGCCCGCATCAGTGCCTTGAACGCGGTAGCAGGCACCTTGCGATCCACAGCCACCATGGTCAAGTCCAAGGCCCGTCTGTCCGGACTCGCAGTCGTCTCTGCCAATCCCGGCGGTTCCAGCCAGACAGAATACCAGGTGGACTTTCCCTTTGGTACCACCGAGGTTGACTGGCGTAACCTGTGTCCGGAAAGCCAGGCTGAAACCGGTGATCGCCTGACCATGCTCGACTTCATCGAGCTTTCCGGCGACTTGCAGAGCAGAACCAACAACCAGTATACACTGATAGGTTATGTCATTCCCCCCGGCTTCTCTGTGCCAACCAACCAAGGGTGCTATGTCATTTATGATTCATTCGGTAATCCCGACTGTACCGTCACTGTGGTAACAGCGGACTGCGACTGATCGTGGAAGCGTTCTTAGCGGAAATTTAGAATAATCGTCCTTACAGAGCGACTGAAGTCGAGCCGGTTGTCACAAACTGATTGGCAGTTAAATCCTCCGTGTGGGCTCTGCTCGCAGCGATTCTGTAAAAACAAGGCGTTCTGCGGTAGGCGAACAATCAGGTTTAACAATCAGCGTGGAGCGGGGCAGGTCAGCCCGTTGAATTGCCTGCAGGCGCTGGAAACCTCTTTGATGAATTTTTCCTGCATCGCGCGTGACAACCCGAAATCCTCAATCTGATTCTGCAACATCAGCGGATCACCGTTACATCCCAGATAACCGTTCAACCGCGCCGCGGCGGTCGAAGCGGCAAAATCTGTTGCCTCCGGGTAGATGGCACGAAACTCACTGAAAATCCGGGATGATTGTCGCAGCAGGTATTTCTGGTGATAGTCCTCGGCCGGGTAAAAGATCCCCGCCGCTTCAAGCGCCGTCGTGATGCCGGCGGAATGGCGCTGTGCCTGAAGCGCGTAAGATTGTTCAGCCTGGTGTCGCTGGGATTCATTCAGATAAAAGATAGCGTTGCGGTACTGGCGGTTCCAGGGCTCAGAGGTCGGCTCATGGAGATCCCAGAAGACCGCCAACAGGTCGGCGTAGGTCACCGCCCGGGGGTCGAATTCAATCCGGATGACTTCACTGTGGTCACCAATACGGGTGTAGTCCGGATTAGCGGAGGTGCCACCGGAATAGCCGACCGTGGTTCTGATTACCCCAGGCATACTCCCGTACCGGGAGTCGATGCCCCAGAATCAGCCAAGGGCAAACAGGGCGAACTCTGTGTGGGGCACGATGGTTTGGTCAATAACCGGTAAGTCCTGCGCAACAGCTGTCGTCATCATCACCACCTCCGGCGGCAGTCCTTGCTTGCTTGAGACGTAGGCGTTAAACCCCACCAGGGCAAGGCTCAACACCAGAGTACAAAACAACACCAGGATAACCCGCCTGGAAAAGATCTGTTTCCATCTATTAATCATACTCACAGTGTAACCGATATCTTCAGCCTTTTGTAAGGGCGCCATTTAATGATCTCGAGCAGAGTTTTGTCGTTCATGATTTGCCGGCCGTGCTCGCGACTTTCTGGAAATGGTCGGGATCCCAGTAGAGAAAAACGTGGCCACAGTAGCGGCCTAAAGGTCGTGAAGGGGGTGATGCTTGTTGCTGAAGAACCGATTTCTGTTGTGCTGAAGGGTATTGCCGGGTTGGGTTGATCTGCTGCTGTGGCATGGCCGTCCTCCTTGTCCCGCAAGAGTTCAGGCGTCATGGACTGCCTGCGGGGAGAGGGTCGGCAGTTGACGCTTTAGCAGAATTTGTGAGTCGCCCTGCAAGTTGTCATTAACTCGGCGACGTAAAAACTTCATCATATGTCGGGCAACAAAAAACCCGTTAGGCTCTTGCACAGCCAAAACGGGTTACCCTCGCTTTAGCCGCATTTATTAAGCGCCCGCAAGCTGATATTCAAATCGGCGCAACATCATCTTAACGATTTTTTGCAGATTGTCAAAGAGAATTTTGATCTGTAGATTTTTTAAGGAATGAAGGATGTGTCGAGGGTATTGTGCTGCATCCAAAGCAACGTCAGCATCAAGGTCGCGCAGTTGTGTTACCAAAGGGCAGAATACAGGAGATGGAAGTCAGGAGTCAGGAGTCAGGAAAAAAGAAAATCAGATATCAAACCAGGAGAATAGGGGGTTTTAACGGCAGGTTCATTAACGACCGGGAGATAAATTGGCGCTGCCGAGATCAGATCTTTTGTTTCCATGAATACTGAGAGGGGTGTTGTTTCTCTTGAACTCAGGCACTAAGGGTTCGATTGCGACCTGTATGTTTAGCTGTGTAGAGTTGTTGATCTGCTAATTTAACTTGCTCGTCAAAATCGCTTGCACCCTGGAACTCAGCCAGTCCAGCGCTAAATGTAAGGATTATCTGCTGCTGATCACGATTTATTGGGATGTTACGTGTTGCAAAACGTAAGATTTCCATCAACCTATAAGCATCTTCAAAGGTGGTTTCCGGGAGGAGAAGAAGAAACTCCTCCCCTCCCCAACGAACCAGAACGTCTTTCCCTTTAATGTTTTTTTGCACTATTTGAGTAAATTCGATCAAAACTCGGTCGCCAACATGATGGCCGAACTGGTCATTGATGTTCTTAAAATGATCAAGGTCGATCAGGGCGAGGACTGCGGGTTTGCCTTGACTTTGCCACTGTGCAAGGATCTTGCTGAAACCGTTACGGTTAATAGCGCCGGTCAGCGGATCTGTCTGTGCTTGGTGACGGAGGCTTTCTGAGGTGCTGGAAATGTTGTCATAGGATCTGATGCGAATCCATTCACTCGTTGCAATAAGAATATACAGCGCTACTGTCGAGGCGACAACTCTGATGCTATTGGCGTCACCATAGGGATAAATCAAGTTGTAGTGTCCGAACAGTCCCCAGGCTAAAATAGCCAGATAGATAGACATGAACAAAAGACTAAGGGATGGGCCGACCAAGAGAACCATCAACATCGTTAGACAGTAGGACCAATAGACCCCTGTCCCAGTCGCCCCACCACCCAAAACCAGGTAAAGGGCTAAGGGAACTATGATTACGGCCATGATTATGCTGACCGCCTTGTCAATACGATAGCGCTGATTGATATAGGTCAGAAAAACCGACAAGCCGCTCACGGTTAGCAACAGCGCACCGAGTGTATGGCGTTGATTGAAAAGGGAAATGCAGCCGAACACCGCCAAAAAAACGGAACCGATTGATGCAAAACTACTGATCAGAAGCTTTTTCCTGTGCAGTTCGATCTTTTCAGGTGTGTTCATGGGTAACCCTGCACGGTTGGGCTAATATGATTTTCACAATTCAATAAATAATAAAATTAACACAAGTTAATAACACACTTAATAAACCACAGTCAATTCTGTCCACTTGTTTCGTGTCTTCAAATCATTGATTTATACATCGTATTGTTACGAAACTGTCTGTAAAGGCTGAAGGCGCTTAAAGCATGCAGGATTTTCAGGGTGTGTACTGCTGGTACCAAAGCAGCGTCCACATAAAGGGCGCGGGGTCGCGGCTCCACCCGCCGCCATACTTTTGGCAAGCGCTCGGCGGTACGCGAACCGCCGGTTGTTTCTTCTTGGTTTAAAAACCCCTGTGCTGCCAATATCCAGGATAGGCACCTACAATTTTAGAACCAGGGACCATGGACCATGGACAAATGACAATGACAAAGGACAAAGGACAAAGGACAAAGGACAAAGGACAAAGGACAAATATTTGATTTTTGCGTCCCGTCAGTTTAGTCTGTTGCACATTAAACGACGTTAGCGGGAGGGTGGGATGTCTGGATCGGGTAAGTTTGGAGAGAAATGTGAATAGAACAACCGCCTGTGGCCGTTTGGCTGGGGCGGTTTTTTTGTTTGTTGGGAATGGAATCTAATCTAATTTTTTCCCCCGATAATTCTATGCGGAAAGGGTAACGGCTAGTGGCATCTGGAAAGCGGTGGACATACGACGAACTGCTGATTGCAATGAATCTCTATTGCAAGCTGCCATTCGGCCAACTTCGCCACGGCAATCCATTGATTATTGCTGTTGCTGGCAAGCTCGGTCGTACCCCCAGCAGTTTATCGATGAAACTCTGCAATCTGGCCTCGCTAGATTCGAATCTACAAGCACGGGGTGTTAGAGGGTTGACCAGCACCAGTAAAGGAGATCGTGACATCTGGGCGGCGTTTCATACCAACTGGGAAGAACTTGGCGTAACGAGCGAAGAGCGATTGCAGCAGTTGTTGGGGGATGAAACGCAATATGCCGATGTCGCCGTGACCCCGCTAAAGAAAAAACCGGCGCATGAATTCAATATGCCTATCAGGGTTCCGACCGGTCCGACAGAAAAGATGCTAACTACCAAGGCACGTATCGGCCAGCGATTTTTCCGGCAGAGTGTACTGGCCTCTTATAATGCGCGCTGCTGCGTTACCGGCAATCCTGTCCCGGAATTGCTTGTCGCCAGTCATATTTTGCCTTGGGGCAACCACCCGGAACAACGGCTCAACCCGCGCAACGGACTATGCCTAGCTCAGACCCAGGATGCAGCGTTTGATCGTGGGTTGATTACCTTTGATGAGGATTTCCGGTTGATGATTGGACCACGGTTAAAGGATTACCTGCCGAACGAGGCGTTGGAGCGCAACTTCCTCATGTACGAGGGTAAGTCGATGCAGATGCCGGACAAATTTCTGCCGGAGAGTGAGTTTATGCGTAGGCACAGGGAAGAGGTGTTTCAGTAGTTGGATGTCTGAATCGCCTTTGCCTGTCTAAATCTGAAGTTTGCTATCTACCGAGGGACAATGACACACTTGACCAACCACAAAAAAAACTTCACCTCTCTCAACCGCGCCCCCGGTGCAACCTGGACCGAGGCCACCAAACGCAAGGCCCCACACAAACCAATCCTTCTGCTGGCAGTACTAGATCTTGTGCATCGCGGTGTCATCACCTCCCCGTTCATCGACGTCACCGGCGACCTGGTCGAGTTGAACGAGCTCTTCAACCTCTACTGGCGACGCATTGGCCCTCTTGGTCAAACCAGCAGCATCGCCTTCCCCTTCTCCCGTCTCGACCGCGAACCTTTTTGGCAACTGGTGCCGCAGCCAGACAAAGCCATCACTCCGGCGATCATCAACAATACTTCTTCCGTCAGTTATCTACGCAAGTATGCACTGGGCGCTAAAATTGACGACGAATTGTTCCTGATCATGCAAAGTGGTGAGGGGAGAGAAGCCCTGCGAGAAGGGTTATTTGATTCCTGTTTTTCCCCGGAGGCAGCAAAGCTGTTGCGTGAGCAGTCGCTGATCAATCGCGAAGCGTTCGACTACAGCCGACTGCTGGAGGAAAAATCCCACCAGTCTCTGGTGAAAGAGATCTCTGAGGCCGATAACTACCAACCGGCCGCACGCGACCAAGGCTTCCGCCGCTTTGTGGTCAAGATCTATGATCATCGTTGTGCGCTGTGCGGTATCCGAATAGTCACACCGGACGGGCATACGGTGGTTGAGGCAGCTCATATCATCCCCTGGAGCGAAAGCCGGAATGACGATATCCGCAATGGAATGGCCCTGTGTCGCACCTGCCACTGGGGATTCGACGAGGGGATGCTGGGCGTGTCGGACAACTACTCCGTGATCACCTCCCGATCCCTCGGCACCGATCCCAACTTTCCCGGTTTACTGACGATCCTTTCCGGTAGAGGTATGATTCTGCCTGCGAATAAATTTCATCAACCTGCACGGGAAAATCTGGCCGGGCATCGGCGCAGATGGCGGTTGTAAATACCGTAGCAGTAACAAAATTAACATCATCCGGAGGGACTTTATGACTGTTTGCCCAAAATGCGGACATCAACATCAACAACCTACGACGGCCTGCTCAAAGTGCGGCCTGATATACGAAAAATTCCGGCAAGCAGAAAAGTACCGCCGACAAGAACAAGATCTGAACAATCGCCTGGCGGATACGTTAACAAAGGTTGAAAGCAGTTATGATGAGGGTTTTTACGATTTTGAAGGTCAAAGGGATCGTCAGTCTTATGTTGGCATCACATATCTCTCCTGGTTTTTCTTCACTTTTGCCGGTCTGACGGCGATAGCATGGGTCATTCAGATAAAATACCTCTCATATTTTATCGATGCGTTTCTTCAGATCAAGGGCCCGGAAAAGTTAGTATTGACTCTGATTATTGCAATTTTCAGTTCGCTTCCAGTTGCAGCATATTTAGCTATTGGCGGAGCATTGAAGCTTGGTAAAGACATTGCCGACAATACCCGTGCGACAAGAAATTATCTGGAGCAATTGGTTAAAAAGAAGTGAAGGAGAGCCCAGGGCACGCTCTCAAACTGGTGCTTTTTGAGTCTGTTGATTAACGCTTTTTTCAGCAATAGCATCTGAACGCCGCAGTGACATCCAGCACGACTGAAAAGGAGGTCCTATGATTCACGCCATTCAGGACGACATTACCAGACTGAAGGTTGATGCCATTGTTAACGCGGCAAACTCAACCCTTTTGGGGGGTGGTGGGGTGGATGGTGCGATCCATCGTGCCGCTGGGCCGGAATTGCTGGAAGCATGCCGGGCGCTGGGAGGGTGCAAGACGGGAGATGCCAAAATCACCAGCGGCTATCAGCTGCCCGCCCGCTACATTATCCACACCGTTGGACCGGTCTGGCATGGGGGCGACAAGGGGGAACCTGAGGCCCTGGCGTCCTGTTACCGGCGCTCTATAGAACTGGCGAAAGATCACCAGCTCCAGTCGATCGCTTTTCCCTGCATCAGCACCGGAGTGTATCGCTTTCCCGTCGAGCAAGCGGCACAGATCGCCGTAACAACGGTGCAGGGTTTGTTGACTGACCCATCATCGCTGCAGGAGATTTATTTCTGCTGCTTTTCCGAGACGGATTTGCACATTTATCAGAAGCTGTTGGCAGGTTCTGATGGCGTCTGATTGACAGCGATGAACCAGGGCACGGAGCTCCGTGCCCTACGGAGGGGGACCACCACTATGAATTTATTCATCCGTCTGATGTGTTTCAGCTTTCCATTTGTTTTTGCCGGGGCCCTGTTCTGGCCGATGATCGAACAGCGCTACTTCCCACCAGAGTCACATGTTCAGCAGATGCTTCAGGTTCCGGCACCGATGGCCAGCAAACCTGCGGTTCAGCGATCGCTACCCCGGTCGCAGGCGGAAACACCTCAACCGCAAACCCGGCAATCTGTCCCCAGCCAATCATCACCATCATCTTCCGGCAGCAGCGTCTACCGCTGGGTCGACGAGCAGGGGAGAACGGTTTATTCCGATCAGCCTTTGGGGCGGGGAGCGGTTGTTCAACAACTACCAGAACTCGGTTCAGTATCTGTATCCGCAGATATCCAGCACCGGGTCGATCAGCAACAGGTCCAGACCAGGCAGCAGGCGCAACAGCTGGTCAGTCAGTCGGCACAGACTGGCAGTAACAACAGACCGCCGCAATACAACTTTTCCAACACCAGCGCCGGACAGAAGCATGGTCATGTGATTATTTCCGGGCGGGTTTCCGGTGACCATGCTTGTCCACAGCTGGTTGTGAGGGCAACAGCACAAAGTGATGATGGTGATTATGCCAGGGGTTACGATGATCGCATCAGCCTGGGCGATTTTGGTTCGAGGCTGTTTGAAATCAAAGTCGATTCGCGCTGGAAGGGTCAAGGACGTCGACCTTATTGGGAAATCACCCGATTAGAGGCGTATTGTTCGTTGTAGGGGCGGGGTCACCCCGCCCTGTTTTGTCGCGAAACGTAAATAAAACAAAAACCCAGGGCGGGGAAACCCCGCCCCTACGGGGGGGTGACGTTGGGGCAGGTCGTTGGTTATTATAAATATCAATCAACCAAACACATCAATCAACAACGCAACACCCCCGGCCAGCCGCTATGGCAGCGTAATTATTACGAACGAGTTATCCGCGACGAATCGGAATTGAACGCCATCCGACAATATATGATCGACAACCCGGTAAAATGGGCTGAAGACGAAAACCACCCGAATCGGTTATAATCGTAGGGGAATAAGGTCCGTTATTTGCAAATAATCAGAAGAACAGCAGATGCAGCATGGCCCGGCCGATCACCCCGCACAGAGCTCCGGCAATGGCCGGTCTGATCACCGAGGCGGTTTTTGTTCCGGCGGAGGCGAACAGGGCGACGCCGACCAGATCCAGCGGGTTAATGATAAAGCCGGCCAGGCGGTTGATCTCGTCGATACTCAAGGTTCCTTCCTGCATCAGTTGCAGCGATACCCCAAGCATGGCTGTCCCGCCGGCCATGAATTTGGTGACAATCGGCAGGACTGCCGATGATGACAGTCCGAACAGGTGAAACAGCGGCGTGGTCAGGGCTTCAACAATCGTGATGATGCCGAAAAACTTGATCAGATTAACGACAAAAATCGCGATGAGGATAATCGGGATGGATTTCAGAACCAGCTCGATCGCGTCCTGACCACCAGTAATCAGCAGGTTGATGGTACTGGTTTTTGTGTCCCTTTTGATCTCCATGGGGGCACACGGGCCGTCTGCTTCGAGGGAGCGGGTAAACAGATAATAGGTGGTACCGGCGGCCAGCAGCCCGCCGAAGATCGATGTTGCCATGACGCCACCAATTTTCAGTCCGACGGCCGCCATCGGAAAGACCACGTTGGCCTGCGACATGGCCAGTACCATGGCCAGGGTGGCAGCGATTCCCCGCCGCGAGGTACCGTTGTTTTCCATCAATCGCAACGTGGCAATCGGTGCCGCGAAGCCGACAAACAACAGCTGCAGGGCGGCAAAGACCCCCATGCCGGGGATGCCGAAGCGATTGAGCGCCGGAGCCAGGAGTTTTGACACCCAGGCGACGATTCCCCGTGCTTCAAGCAGCTTCATCAGAGCCATCATCAGCACCAGTACCGGCAGCAGCACATAAAGCGCCAGATCAACGGTGGTTTTGCCGGCAGCTAACATCAATTGTATGATCTGTTCCAATGTCGTCCCCTTAAATAGCCTCCAGCTTATTGCGGAGGATATCATCTACGATCATCTGCAACTTGTCCAGTGCCCTTTAGGCTGCCCATTTTTCCATAGTATCTTGATTTCTTGCGACCAACAGCAACATACTTGGCTTTGAAAGTCCCGCCGCAGAGCAAGGGACAAGGAGCTGCAGGTTTCGGGGGACACAGGACCTGATTCACGGTGGATCGGTTACGGCGTGCTTGATGCCGACCCCTGACCGGATATGCTCGAAATCACATTGAAGACATTGAAAAAGGAGACCTTGTATGAAACCAGTACTAAAGGCGTTGACAATCGGACTGATGGTGGTTCTGTTCTGCTCAAGTGCGTATGCTGATGAATACTTAGACACCGAAAAGATGTTCGAGGACGCTGGTCTCTCAGATATGTTCAGTAGCGCCTATGGTTATGCCCTGTTTCCAACGATCGGTAAAGCCGGTTTTATCGTTGGTGGGGCTTATGGAAAAGGCCGGGTCTACGAGCAAGGCAAGCACATTGGCAATACGGCAATGACTCAGGCAACCCTCGGTTTTCAACTTGGTGGTACTGGTTTCAGTCAAGTCGTATTTTTCCAGGACAAGCGGGCTCTCAATGAGTTTATCAATGGGAACTTCGAATTTGGTGCAGAAGCACAGGCCACCGTCCTGACTGCATCCGCAGGTGCCTCTGCCAATACTGCGGGGAGTTCCGCGACCGCCAGCGGGGGGAAAAATAATGCGACAACAGTGGGTGGAAGCTACCATAAAGGCATGGCCACATTTACTATCACCAAGGGGGGATTAATGTACGAAGTGACTATTGGCGGACAGAAGTTCAGCTTTACCAGCCTCTAAGAGGGACAGGGAACGGCGGTGATCAGGGAATAACACCTGTGATCTTGCCCTGGAGGGATTGATGACGCATTCAGACAACAACCCGTTCGGCCCCGCATACGCTGGCGTTGATGATACGGCATTTATTCCAATGTTCCGGGCAGCGTGCTTTTGCGGCAGGGTTCGCTACGAAGTGAGCGCTGAACCCGTGGATGCCAAGCTCTGTCACTGCAAAGCCTGTCAAACCCTGCATGGCGCGCCGATGCAATGGGCTGCTATCTTTCACAAGCACCATGTGCGGTTCACGGCTGGAACCGAACTGTTACGCTTTTATCAAAGTGACGAGGATATTAATGAGCGCGTGCTGCCCTGCAAGGTCAGCTGCAGCCGGTGCGGGACACCGATAGCTGATGAAGGGCGCCGGATGTGGCTTGCTTTTCCCACGCTGTTTGATTTCGGAGAGCATGCCCTGATACCGAAAAGCTTCAAACCCACCTGCCATATTTTCTATGGCCAGCGGGCGATCGATGTTGATGATGACCTGCCTAAATGGCTGGGACACAAAAACCATTCTGCCCGTTTTTAATCATGTCAGGATGAAGGAACCTTTGACGGCTGCCACATCCGGCAAAAGATATAAAGAAGATCGCTGCTGGTTAGAAAGGGTGATATTTGAGGGCACTTTATTTCTAAATTAACTCGTAAAATTTGGCGAAATAATATATGATTATGCCAATAATTCGCCAAAGGAGACGAAATGAGCATAGGTCCTCATCTGAGTGACAAGGCGATTCTGGCAGATATCGGTCAGCGGCTGGGCCGGCGCCGCGTGGAACTGGAGTTGACTCAGGCTGATCTGGCCGGGCAAGCCGGTATCTCCAAGCGCACCGTGGAGCGGCTCGAGGCCGGAGAGTCGGTCCAGACAACCAACCTGATTCGCGTCCTGCGGGTGATGGATCTGCTTGAAACACTCGATGTGGCGCTTCCGGCAGCCGGACCACGGCCCATGGACCTGCTGAAGCTACGGGGAAAAGAGCGACAACGGGCCACGTCGAAAAAACGCACCAGGGAGTCGGGGGACGAGTGGACCTGGGGGGATGAGCCATGAGCACGGTTGCCGAGGTTCGGCTCTGGGGGCGTACCATCGGTGCGGTTGCTGTGGCGGAGGGCGCCAATGTCGCCTCCTTCGAATACGAGCCGGCATTTGTCCAAAGTGGCATCGATGTCGCGCCTCTGACCATGCCGTTGGCACGGCGTGTCTACTCATTTCCGGCGCTGTCACCGGAAACCTTTCACGGTCTTCCCGGTTTGCTTGCTGATTCACTGCCCGACCGCTTCGGCAATGTCCTGATCAATGCCTGGCTGGCCACCCAAGGGAGAAGCCCAGAGTCATTTAATGCCGTGGAGCGGCTGTGCTATACCGGGATGCGCGGCATGGGTGCGCTGGAATATGCACCGGTCCTGGGACCTCACAAGGCGCGGCAGTCCAGGCCGGTCGAGATCGACAAGCTGGTTGAACTCGCATCCGAGATTCTCACCCATCGCAATAACCTGCAGACCTCTTTCGGTGAAGACGGGAGCCGGGAGGAGGCGCTGCGGGACATCCTGCGGGTCGGCACCTCGGCCGGGGGCGCACGGGCCAAGGCGGTCATCGCCTGGAACCCCGAGACCAGTGAGGTGCGTTCCGGGCAGATCAAGGCTGACCCGGGTTTTGAACACTGGCTGCTAAAATTCGACGGCGTCTCCGGTAACAAAGACAAGGAAATGGAAGACCCCAGGGGCTACGGCGCCATTGAATATGCCTATTATCAGATGGCCACGGCGGCCGGCATCACGATGAGCCCGTGTCGACTGTTGGAGGAAAACGGCAGGCGGCATTTCATGACCAGGCGCTTTGATCGGCAGGACGATGGCGGCAAGCTGCACATGCAGTCCCTCGGCGCCCTGGCGCACTTTGATTATAACCTGGCCGGAGTCTACGCCTACGAACAGGCACTGCTCGCCATTCGTCAGCTTGGGCTGTCGATGGGCACCATTGAGGAGCAGTTCCGGCGGATGGCTTTCAATATTGTCGCGCGCAACCAGGATGATCATGTCAAGAATATTGCTTTTCTGATGGACAAGGCGGGGCGCTGGTCCCTCGCTCCGGCATATGACGTGACCTACAGTTATCAGCCGCGGGGCAAGTGGACCTCGCAGCACCAGATGACACTGAACGGCAAGCGCGATGGCTTCACGCTGGATGATTTCCGTGCCTGCGCTGAGACCGTGTCGATGAAGCGCGGTCGGGCCGAGGCGATCCTTGAGGACGTGCGCAGGGTGGTTTCGCGCTGGCCGCAATATGCCGAAATGGCCGGGGTCTCAGCCGACTGGCAGAATAAGATTACCCATACCCTGCGTTTGGAGACATGGTGAAGTTGACAGGGGAAAATCATAACCCATCAAGAAGGAGGACCCTGCGATGAGTGATGAACACGTGGTATCGCAGTCTTTTGACCGTCTCGACCCTGATCCGGTCAGGCAGTTCAGGCAGTGGCTTCAGGATGCGCAGCAGATCGGTAGTGCTCAACCCTACGCGATGACACTTTCTACCGTGAGTTCGGACATTATCCCCTCGTCACGCATCGTTCTGCTCAGGGGGATTGAGGACGATGGTTTTGTTTTTTTTACCAACTATGACAGCCCCAAGGGGCAGCACCTTAAAGAGAGTATTTTTGCCGCGCTGCTGTTTTACTGGGCGGAATTGTCACGCCAGGTGCGTATTGTCGGCGCTGTGGAGCGGTTGGCTGCTGACGCGTCGGACCGTTATTTTGCCGGCCGCCCCCGCGGTCACCAGCTGGAAGCCCATGCTTCGCCCCAAAGCCGGGTGATCAGCGGTCGGGCGGAACTGATTGAGAGGTTTGAGACGGTAGTGCAGCAGTTTGAGGGGAAGGAAGTGCCGCGCCCTGCAAACTGGGGCGGGTATCGGGTTGTTCCTGAGTCGGTCGAATTCTGGCGCGAAGGGGAAAACCGTCTCCATGACCGGTGGCGCTACCGGCGAGATCGGCAGCACAACTGGGTGATGGAACAACTGGCACCCTGATAAGCCAGGTGCTGCTTGTCAGCCGGGGCGGTAGGGTGGGGTAACCCCGCCTCAGCTCAAAAAACTCTTCAGCCCGGTAAAAAAGATCTGGGCAGCAATTGCGGAGACAAAGAGTCCGGTCAGCTTGGTCAGGATGGTCAAGCCCTGTTGGCCGAGGACCTTTTCCAGGCGCCCGGCAATCAACAGTAACCCTCCCAGCACCACAACCGCGCTCAACAGGGCCAGTCCGGCGACAATCTTTTCGGCCAGAGTAACAAGATCAGCTCCAAAAACCAGCATGACCCCGATGGTTCCGGGGCCGACGGTGATCGGTATAGCCAGGGGAACGACAGCAACATCTTCCCTTGAGTTTTGTGGTGATACCGTGGCCTTGCCCTGGATCATGGCAACCGCTGAGAGAAACAGCACCGCCCCGGCACCGATGCGGAAAGCGTCGAGGGTGATCCCGAAGAGGGCAAAAATATAGGTGCCGAAGAAAAACAGGACAAAGCAGCTGATGGCAACGGCCAGGGCGATTTTGACGGCAATTCTGCGGCGTTCTGCCAGGGAATCATCCTTGGTCAGGGACAAAAAGGCGGAAATGACGAAAAAAGGGGTAAAGATCAGAAAGACTTTTAAGAAAAGATTGATATACAAGGTCGCCATTCAATAACTCCCGTCCCGGTTCAAGCCGTTACGTGAAACAGTTTTAAATCCAACGCGCAATCGCTTCGGCGGAAAAAATTGGGGGATGCCGGGTGCTGACAGCAGTAGCCCTGGATCAATTGTTTTGATCGCGTTCGTTTAAAATCAGGTTGGGCAGGTGATTGGTATCGCTTGTTCCCGGGGGAAAGTGCTCAGCCAGGATCGTTGCCGTTTCATTAATGACCCGACACAGGGTTTCCCCGGCCTGTCCTTGTTTTATCCCTTTGGTAAGCAAATCCACCAGTTCTTTCCAGGTGGCGGAAGCAATCTTGTCGCCGATTCCACTGTCTGCAACAATTTCCACCCGATGTTCAAATAATGAAATCAGAATCAGGACCCCGATGTTCTCCGGGGTCTGGTGCAGCCCTTCGCTCATAAAGCTGGTGAGTGCCTTGTTGTGCACGGCGGCATCAAGTTCACGGGGATGAATGAGCTTGCGCTTGAGCCAGGGCAGGCGGCGGACGATCTGCGAGAGGATCAGGGTGCTGATCACCAACAGCAGGAGGATTAACCAGGTCGAATGAATTCCCAACAGATAATCAGTTGCCAGAGTGACGATCAGTGCCAGGCCACCGCCGGCCAGAAGATCCACCTGCGGGTAATCATCGGAAGAGCTGACCACCATCGGCACAATTTCGCAACGGGTTGTCGTTTCGGCAGCGGTTACGGCCGCAACAATCTGCGCCTGTTGTTCAGGGCTGAAAAAATCGGAAGCCTTTTTCATGTTGATTCGCTTTCTCATGTCACTAGATTTGTGAGGGGGACGATTCACCATCCGCCTGATGCTCCACCGCCACCACTGCCGCCACCGCCAAAGCCACCGAATCCGCCGCCACTGCTGAAGCCGCCCCCGCCAAAACCACCAGGTCGTCTGCGCGAGGATGAGCGGTAACTGATAGGTAAATCATGCCGACCCGAGTAACGGCGACTGCGACGACTGAGGTAGGGGATCAGGAAAAACATGATCACAAACAGGATCAGCGGAACAATGGAATCCTGTTGTGGTTGTTCGGTCGCCTGATATTCACCGGTAACAGCAGCCATGATCGAGTAAATGCCGCTGGTGACCCCCTGATCAAAGTCGTTGTTACGAAAATGGGGACTGATCTGATCCCGGATAATGCGACCGGCTGTCAGATCTGTGAGACGACCTTCCAGCCCGTAGCCAACCTCAATCCTGAGTTTGCGATCAGCAACGGCAATCAGGAGCAAAGCCCCATTGTCCGCTTCTCTTGTGCCGACCCCCCACTGTTCAAAAATACGCACTGCGGCCTGCTCAATGGTGTCACCTTCGAGGCTGGGGACAATCAGAACGGCAATCTGGGTGGATTCCTGTTGATCGAACTTACGCAGTTGCTGCTCCAGCTGTGAACGCACCCCGGAAGACAGCAGGTTGGCCCGATCATTGACGTAGCCGCTTGGTTCTCCTGGATCAAAGGCCCAGCTGCCGGCGACTATCAGCCACCCTGTGAGTACCAGCAGGATCAGTCGCATCAGAAACTAACCTGGGGTGCAGTTGCTGCTGCCGGATCAGCACTGAAGGGTTCCTTGCGATCCAGTTTGAGAAGCAGTTTGTTGG
The DNA here is from genome assembly GCF_057178085.1 of Pelovirga sp. C15f. Taxonomy (NCBI): domain Bacteria; kingdom Pseudomonadati; phylum Thermodesulfobacteriota; class Desulfuromonadia; order Geobacterales; family Geobacteraceae; genus Pelovirga; species Pelovirga sp. C15f. The sequence goes on along the minus strand of NZ_JBXUCV010000001.1, from coordinate 951,517 downwards.
TCAGGTTGCGTGGAAAGGTGCGAATCGACGTATTGAAGGTCTGAACTGCGGCATTATAGCGCTGCCGCGCGACATTAATACGGTTTTCAGTCCCTTCGAGTTGATTCTGCAGGTCACGAAAGTTCTCGCCGGCTTTGAGCTCCGGGTAATTCTCGGCTACCAGCAGCAGTCGCGACAGCGCCCCCGACAGCTCACTCTGAGCCTGCTGATACCCGGCTATTGCGGCGGGATCATCCAGATCAGCGGCATTGAGTTGTATCTGTCCGACCCGGGCACGGGCGTTGGTGACGGTGGTAAAAGTTTCCTGTTCGTGGGAGGCGTAGGCCTTGACCGTCACTACCAGATTAGGAATCAAATCTGCCCGGCGCTGATAGGTTGCTTCAACATCTCCCCAGGCCGCAAAAACCGCCTCTTCGTTCTGTTGAATGGTGTTGTACCCGCACCCTGACAGGGTGACAATCGTTATCACAACAAGAAAAATTAAACCGATGTGAACCTTCATGATGCCTCCCAAAAGATGTGGATGATAGGCGCTGGATCGTTTTTAATTGAGTTAAGAACATAACTTAAAAGAGCCAGATATTTCCAGTAGCTTGATCATCGGGCCGACTGGCTGAACCCGGATCCGCTGGCGCAGTCATCAAAAACTGATACAATCAGAGTTGTTAGGGCTTTAACGCCATACCAGCACTCGGGTGCCGTGGCTTTATCAGGTGCCGCCACTGTGAAGGTTTGGTGATTGACAAAGCAGCCTGATCATTCTCCTTGACCCAAGGCTCAAGGGTCAGAAGCTCTGGGATGAAATTCCCTTTGTTGTCAATCCGGCGGAATGGGGGAGGTGATCGATTGGAAATCGGTAGCAACGAGATCAATGAAGTCCAATGGCTGGCCCGTCTTTTTCTTGCCCTTTTTGTTCTGATCGGGGTAGCTCCATTTCTACTGAAAAGAATAACCGGTTATATGGACTACCTTGCTTCACTGAAACGTCCCCCTGCCCAGGGGTCGTCTGAATACGTCTATAACCTGGAAACATCTCTAGCGGAATCTTCACGCCTGGAAGGTGTGGATTACATTGTTCTGGTCGTCCTTGCCCACGCTGGTGCCGCTGGTATCACCCTCAAAAAACTGCACAAGAAACTTCACATGGAGCGGATGTTGCTGATTAAGGTGCTGCTTTCTTTGAATAAAAAAGGATTGGTAAAGGTAAAACAACGGTCACGCTTCAACCGTCGATTTTATCTGAGCGAAAAGGGAAAAGCCTATGCCATTGCTAAAGGGCTCATTGTGACTTACACTTGATGTCTCGTGCCGGAGGATCGCATGCCTCCGAAGCATCAGCTGTCCGGTTGACGTAGCGGGGTGATAACAATTCTTTTGCCGCAGGCAGGGCACTGGTAGATTTCACAACCGGTACAGGCAAAGCAATTACCACACAACCTTTTTAGGTTGTCACGATGATGCTTGACCGAACAGTGCTTGCAGGTGATGGTTTTCATTGGTCGGATTGTTTTTCGCAAAGAAATAGATAAAAAAGCCCCCGACGCGTCGGAGGCTTTTTTATCAATGTGGTACCGAAGGCCGGAATCGAACCGGCACGGCTTGCGCCATCGGTGTTTGAGACCGACGTGTCTACCAATTCCACCACTTCGGCATGGTCCGACGATTATAGTGAGCAGGATCTGTTTGTCAAGGGTCTAAGCGCATGGAAATGCGTTTGTAGACGTCTTTCCATAATTCTCCACGGTTGATCCTGTTACCATCAATGCTGTTGACTGGAACGACGTCGATCAGGGAGTTGCAGATAAAGACTTCGCAACTATTGATGGCTTCAGCCAGGGGCAGGGGGTGCTCAACGCAGGGGATACCAAGTTCGCCTGCTGTTTCGATCACCTGTCTGCGCATCATGCCGTTCAGCACCAGGTTGCCCAAGGAAGGGGTGACCAGCTGGTTGTCGATGACGGCAAAAATGTTGCTGGAAGCTCCTTCAAGCAGGTTGCCGCTGGGGTCAACAAAGAGGGCTTCATCTGCCTGCCGCTTGTGAGCAACATTGCGGGCGTAGAGACAGTCAGCGTAATTACCGTGTTTGCATTGGGGCAGATGAGAAAAAGGGTTAACGCGTTGATTGGGAGCCAGACAACAGGTGACCCCTTGTTCGCGACGATGCTCATTCATTTCTTCATAGGGTGTTGCCGTAAGTAGAAACCAGCTCTGATCAGGCGCAGGGTGCACAAGCCCCTGGTAGGAACCGCGACTCAAGGTCAGGCGGATGCGGCTGGCCGGGGTCGTCAAACGTTTTGCCAGTTCGTTACCGGCGGACTTGATCTGATCCCGCGGAAAAGTGAATTCCAGCAGCTGCGCAGCTTGTTCCATTCTTTTAAGGTGCTGATCGAACCGCAGTATCTGCTGATGGTGTGCCTTGATGGTCTCAAAGAGACTGTCGCCATAAAGAAAGGCCCCGTCGGTGACGGCCACCTGGGCTTTTTCATGAGGGAGAAACTGTCCGTTAAGGCAGACCAGCATAAATCACTCCTTCAGGCTGTGGAGCAGGGCAGACAGGGCTTTGCCTTTGTGCAGGCATTCCTGCCATTCCAGTTCGGGTACCGAGTCGGCAACAATACCGGCGCCGGTCTGATAGCTCAGATGAGAACCGACACGCTGAAAGCCGCGGATCAGGATATTCAGATCCATGCTGCCGCAGGCGCTGATGTAGCCTGCGCTGCCGGTATAGCTGCCACGCCCCACCGGTTCGAGTTCATCAATGATCTCCATGCAGCGTTTTTTCGGGACACCGGTGATGGTGCCGCCGGGAAAGGTTGCTGTCACCAGGTCAATCGGAGTGCAGTCGGGCCGCAGGGTGCCTCTGACATTGGAGACAATGTGGGTGACATGGGAATAACGCTCGAGCACCATCAGTTCATCTACCACCACCGTACCACTCTGACAGACCTTGCCCAGATCGTTGCGTTCCAGGTCGAGCAGCATGATGTGCTCTGCCCGTTCTTTAGGGTGACCCAAAAGCTCCTTGCCCAGTTGATGGTCTTCGGGAGCCGTGAAGCCGCGCGGGCGGGTGCCGGCGATGGGTCGAGTCTGGGCGATTCCATCGCGCAGCGACACCAGGCGTTCCGGAGAACTGGAAATGATCTCCACATCGCCAAACTTTAAGAGACAGGCAAAGGGCGCCGGGTTGATCTGCCGGAGGCGACGGTAGAGCTCGCTGGCGGGTCCGTCCATGTTGGCATCAAAGCGGCAGGAGAGGTTGACCTGGTAGATATCCCCAGCGGCGATGTACTCCTTGGCACGTTTAACCGTGGCAACAAACTCCCGCTCGGAAAGAATCGACCTTGGCTCCTGGCGCAGATACACAGGCGCTTCAACTGGTGGACTTGCCTGGGAAAGCATCACCTGCTCCTGCCAGTATTGCAGGTCGGCGCTGTCATCCAGGGTGGCCAGGGTCATCACCTGCTGGCGATGGTCGTAAGCGGCGGTAACATCAACCCAGTTAAGATACAGATCGGCCAGGGGCAGATCACGGGTCGCCTGATAGGGCAGGTCTTCAATCTGTCTTGCCAGGTCATAGCTGAAAAAACCGAAAAAACCACCGGGGAAGGGGGTTTCCGCAGAGTATGAACAGCGGCGTTCGGCCAGTATCCGCGCCAGGGTGGGCAGCGGTTGGTTTGAGCTGCTACGGCTTCCATCGGGATGCTGCCAGTGCAGTTGATTATTGATAAGGGTATAGAGCTCTTGCCAGCGCAAGGGGACAATGGAATAACGCCCGGTTTTGGTCATGGGGTTAAGGGATTCGAGCAAGCCGGGCCCAGATGGAATGCTGCGCTGATAAAGTGCCAGAGGATCGAAGGATGGCAGAGAAAAGCTGGTTGTTTTCATGGCCGACACAATCAAGTGAGGTGGAAATAAAAAAAAAGGTCAGCACGAAAGCTGACCCTTTTTACTTGTTTATGGTGGAGCTACGCGGGATCGAACCGCGGACCTTTTGACTGCCAGTCAAACGCTCTCCCAACTGAGCTACAGCCCCATTTGAAGTGAGCGAGTTATAACAAACCCCGAGTTGAACTGTCAACAGGAAAAAACCGATTTGCGCTGACAACAGGTACAACTGGTCTAGTCATCTGATTAGTGTCGTGTTAGACTCCGCACGCAAAAAAAGTGAATAGCTGTCTGTTAGTCACTGCGGCACACAAGCAGGCACCGATGGGTTTATTACAAGGGTGAACGCATGAGCGAACGACAAAATCTGTTACGACATCTCCCGGCGGTTGATCGGGTGTTGCGTGAGGCGGTGTTGCAAGCGCTGGCGGAACAATTGTCCGCTGATATCCTCACGGAAGCCGTGCAGCAGCACATTGATTATTTGCGTCGTCAGTTACTTAGCGGCGGGGCATCAGCCATTGCCGCTACAGAGCTGGAGCCTGCTGCCATTGCCAATGCAGCGGCAGCTTATTGCCGCGATCTGCTCAAGCCCTCTTTGCGTAAAGTCATTAATGCAACCGGTACCCTGTTGCATACCAACCTCGGGCGGGCACCTTTGGCACCCCAGGCCTTGCGGGCGATTCATGATGTCGCCGGCGGCTACTCTACCCTCGAGATGGACATGTCCAACGGCAAGCGCGGTGAGCGTTACAGTCATGTTGAGAATCTGCTGTGTCGCTTGACAGGTGCCGAAGCTGCTTTGGTGGTGAACAATAACGCCGGTGCGGTGTTGCTGGCATTAACGGCTCTTGCACGCGGTCGGGAAGCGGTAGTCTCCCGTGGTGAGCTGGTGGAAATTGGTGGCGCCTTCCGCATTCCCGAGGTGATGGAAGCCGGTGGGGTCATGTTGCGCGAGGTCGGCAGTACCAACCGTACCCATCGACGAGATTATATTCAGGCGATCACTGATCAGACGGCTATTCTGCTCAAGGTTCATACCAGTAATTACCGGATTGTCGGTTTTAGTGGTGAGGTAACATCGGCGGAACTGGTAGAGCTTGGGCGTGAGCATCAGCTGATCGTTATGGAAGATCTTGGTAGCGGCCTGCTCACCGATTTAAGTTCTTATGGGCTGGCAGTTGAGCCTACGGTTGATGACGTTGTGCGTTCCGGGGTGGATGTTGTGACCTTCAGCGGCGACAAGTTGCTGGGTGGTCCGCAGGCAGGTCTTATCGTTGGCCGCAAGGATCTCATCCGCAAGATTGCCAAACATCCACTGGCGCGTGCCTTACGTATTGATAAGTTAACCCTGGCAGCCCTTGAAGCGACGTTACGGCTTTATCTGCAGCCGCGTCAGGCTCTTAGCGAGGTTCCTGTGTTATCCATGTTTGCTGCTGAGCGCCTACAACAAAAAAGCCGTTGTGAAGCTCTGTGTCAGCGTTTGCTGGAAGAGCAGGTGGCGGCAGAAGTTAAGCTGGTTGAAGATGTTGCGCGCGTCGGTGGTGGAGCGATGCCCCTGACGGAGCTGGCCGACTGGGCGGTTGCCGTCAGGCCTCACCATGCCAGTGTTGCGGACCTGGCAGCGCGTTTGCGCGACTATACGCCGGCGCTGATTGCCCGGATTCGTGATGATGCTCTGCTGGTTAATCTGCGGGCGGTCTTTGCCCCGGAAGATTCGCTGGTGGCGCAATTACTGGCGGCGGCATTAACGGGTAAAGAAACGTGCTGAACCACCAGGGACATTACATCATCGGTACTGCCGGCCACGTTGATCATGGTAAGACGGCGCTGATTCGAGCCCTGACCGGGGTTGAGACCGATCGCCTGAGCGAAGAAAAAAAACGGGGAATCTCCATCGAACTCGGTTTTGCCCGCCTCGATCTCGGTCATGGTCAGATGGCCGGCGTTGTCGACGTTCCCGGACATGAGAAATTCATCCCCCAGATGCTCAGTGGTATCGCTGGAATTGATCTGGTTCTGCTGGTTGTTGATGCGAACGAAGGGGTGATGCAACAGACCCGTGAACACCTGCAGATCATGGAATTGCTCAGGTTGCAGAATGGTATTCTGGTGATCTCCAAGTGTGACCTGGTGGAACCTGACTGGCTCGATATTGTTGAAGAAGAGATTCGTGAACAGGTGGCTGGAACCTTTTTGGCAAAAGCTCCCTGTTGTCGTGTTTCGGCCCTGGCCGGAGAAGGGTTGGACGATTTGCTGGAAACCATCCGCCAGCAACTGCGCCGGGTTGAACCGCGCGATAACAGCGGCGCTGTGCGCTTGCCGGTTGATCGTTGTTTCAGTATCAGTGGTTTCGGCACCGTGGTTACCGGAACCCTGAATAGCGGTACCATTACAACCGGAGACAGTCTTGAAATTCTGCCGGTCGGTGTCGCCGCACGGGTACGCGAAGCACAGGTGCATGATCAGCAGGTTTCCAAGGTGTTTGCCGGTCAGCGAGTTGCCCTGAACCTGGCAGGCATCAATCGCGAACAGGTGCCACGCGGGTCAGTGCTGGGGACTCCTGGATTGTTTCGTGCGACTCAGCGCATCGATGTCCAGCTACAGCTGTTGCCCAATGTCCCGTGGCCATTGAAATTTCGTGATCAGGTGCACTTTCATCTGGGTACCGGTCGTAGTGTTGCCCGGGTGGTGCTGCTGGATCGCGAGAAGATGGAGGGTGACGAACAGGCTCTGGTGCAGCTGACCCTCGATCAGCCGGTTCTGGCGCATCGTGGTGACCGCTTTATTGTTCGCTCCTATTCACCCATGCACACCATTGGCGGAGGTGTCGTTATTGACGCTGAGCCGCAGAAACACAAACGTTTTCGGCCAGGGGTCACCCAACGTCTACAGGAACTGTTATCCGGTGATCTGGGTTTCTGGCTACAGAAACTCGATGAACTGCACCTGGCACGTCTGAAGGAACTGGAAAAACAGACCGGCACCGGTCGCGATCAACTGCTGGCCGGGTTGGAGAAATTGCGCGATCAGGGGCGGGTTGACCTGCTTGCTGAACAGTGGGTGAGCAGTGAACGCCTGCGCAGCTGGAAGCAGCAACTGCCGGAAATCGTCAGCCATTATCAGGCACAACATCCTTTGCGCCACGGTATGCCACGTGCAACCCTGCAGTCCCGGATTTCCGACAAGCTGGCACCCAAGGGCTTTGAGGTGCTGCTGCAATGGGCGTTCGATGAGGGCTTGCTGGAGCCGTGCCGTGAGCTGATTGCCACTCCCGGCTGGCAGCCGCGGTTGCAACCTGAGCAGCAACAGATTATCGCGCGCATTGAAGCTCATTTTCGTTCAGCGGGCTTTGACGTTAAAAACAATCAGGAAGTCCTGTTGCAGTTAGGTTTTGAGGATATCGATGCAGATGTTTATTTTTCCTATCTGTATCTGGAGGGAATGCTGGTACGCCTGAATCAGGAGAGTTCCCTGCACACGGAATATTATCGCCAGGCGGAAAAATTAATGATAAATCACTTCAAACAGCAGTCAACCCTGACGCTGGCAGAGTTTCGTGACCAGCTCGGCAGTGGGCGTAAACTGACCCAGGCCTTGCTGGAGTTGTTTGATAGTCTGAAGTTAACCCGTCGGGTTGATGATCACCGGGTGGCCTGGCAATTATAATTATCCAGGAGCCAGAATATAGAATATAGAAGGAAATCTTTAGAATCAGCGAGCTTTCTTCTGTATCCTGTATTCATGTATTCTGATACCCCGTCGCTAGCAGCGGGGTAGTTCATTTAAAAGGAATAGAGCAGACAGATGAGTATTCGACTGACCTCCTTGTCGCGCAGTTCCGGCTGAGCGGCCAAAATAGGTCCTGAGACCCTGACCCAGGTACTGAGTCAGCTCCCCCAGAGTGAAGATCCTGCATTGCTGTCGCAGGAAATTCCGTTTGCCGACGCGGCAATCTATCGACTCAGTGAGTCGCTGGCACTGGTGCAGTCGGTCGATTTTTTTACCCCGGTAGTCGATGATCCCTACCGTTACGGCCAGATTGCCGCCGCCAACTCCCTTTCCGATCTTTACGCCATGGGAGCCAGACCTTTAACGGCAATGAATGTCGTCTGCTTTCCGATTGGATGTCTGGATCAGAGCATTCTCGTTCAGATCCTGTGTGGTGGGGCCGAGCGCGTTCATACGGCCGGGGCGGTGGTGGCCGGTGGTCATTCCATTGAAGATGATGAGCCCAAATACGGTTTAAGTGTCACCGGTACGGTTGATCCGGCGCGCATGGTGACCACCTGCGGAGCCGGAGTCGGGGACCAGCTGCTGCTAACCAAACCCTTAGGCACGGGTTTGTTGACAACGGCCTTAAAAGGAGAGGTGCTGAATGAGGTCGACCTCGGTGCCGCGATTGATGGCATGGTGGCACTCAATAAAGATGCTTCTGAAGTGATGATGGAAATTGGTGTCTCCGCCTCGACAGATATCACCGGTTTCGGCCTCGTCGGTCATGCCGCAGAAATGGCCGAAGCCAGCCGAGTCGGCTTTCGGCTCTTCACCTCGCGTCTGCCGCACTACCCTCATGCCCTTGAGATGGCGGAAATCGGGCTGGTACCTGTGGGTTCGCACCGCAATCAGAAATTTTATCTGCCGCGCTGCAACCAGCCGCGCCCGGTTGATCCGTTGTTGATCGATCTGTTGTGTGATCCCCAGACCTCCGGAGGGTTGCTCTTGGCCCTCGCCCCGGCGAAGCTGGATGGGTGTCTTGAACGCCTGAGGCAGCGTGGAGTCATGGCCTGGCACATTGGTGAAGTGATCGACCAACGAGCCGGTTCGCTGCAACTGGAGGCCTGATGATCCTGGGTTTGGGGATGTGGGAGCTGGTACTGTTGGGGGGCATCTTTGTGGCGCTGTTCGGTCTTGGGCGAGTACCGCAGGTGGCACTGCAGCTGGGACGTATCCACGGCCTGGTTCAGCGGTTGCGCGGGTTGTTGCGTAATCCTTTCCGGTTTTTCTAGACCTTTATTCCCGCTACATCTCAGGATCAGCCTTAATACGCTACCTTGGCATATTGTGATTGTGCCGATGCGGCGATGGCGTCAGCCAGGGTATAGATTTCGTGGGCTTCTAACAGCGGGATCAGTTTGAGCAACACCTCAGCAGTAACGATGGAATCTCCCAGGGCGGTGTGACGGCCGACGATGGTGACGTTGAAGCGTTTGGCCAGATCATCCAGGGAATGGTTGTCCTGGTTGGGGTGGACGATGGACGAGAGGAGCAGGGTGTCCAGCACCGGATTGGTCAAGGTGATACCGCTGCGTTCTTCCTGAATCTGCAAAAAGCGCATGTCGAATGCAGCGTTGTGGGCAACCAGGACAGAGTTTTCAGTAAACTTCTGAAAATGTGGCAACACTTTGTCGATGGTTGGCTGCCCTTTGAGCAGGTGGGGCTGGATGCCGTGAATGGCGACTGATTCCACCGGCACCATGCGCTGTGGATCGATCAGCTGATCGATGATTTCACGGTAGAGAATATTGCCATTAACAATACGGATAGCACCAAGTTGAATGATTTCGTCGCCCTGGGTCGGATTGAGCCCGGTGGTTTCCGTATCGAAAACCACATAGGTTAGTTTCCGCAAAGGGGTCTGCCCCAGTTCCTCCCATTCCTCGCCACGATTAAACAGGTCAAACTCATAGGAAATTGGTCGATGCTCGATTTCACTCTGTACTGCCAGGCGACATTCCTGGTCGACCGGTGGCAGGGTAATCAGGATGCCACAGGCTTGTTCCTCATCGTCAAGCAGGGTTTCGATGGTGCCCGAGGCTTTTTCAATGGTATCGGTAAAACTCAGTAATTTTCCGTTTGTATCGGCTATCAGGGGTGTCTGCTGCCAGTTCGTCAAGAGGCTCGGGTCAGCATGTTGCCCCGGCCAGCTGATGACGATCTCGATCTGCTGTTTTTCATTGATCGTCAAGGTCAGAAGAACATCCTTTACGCTCGAATGTTTGCTGAGCTGGCCGGCTAAATGGGAGAAAGCCTGGACCATGGAATAACTGTCAATTTCAAGCCATATGCCCTGGGGAGCGAGGTTGATGATCTGCAGGTCGAAGCGTTCGGAAATATTGTGACTGATGACCTCAAGCAGGTTTTCAGCCAGCACATTCTCGGTTTTACTCAATGCATGGAGGTGCAGGGCATAGTTGGCACGCGCTTCGATCACCTTTTCCTGAAGTGCGCTTGAGGACCGGTCAATGATTCTTCGGTATTCTCGCAGTTGCTCGGGGTCGTGCTGAGGTTTGGCGAGGATGGCGGTGATCGAGTTGCGAATTTCTTCAAGGTCTTTTTGCTGCTCATCAATCAGCGATTGAATCAGCACGTCGCGACGACTGTCGGCTTCTATCTGGCGGGTCATGTCCTCGAGGGTCAGAACAAAACCGGAGATAAGGTGTTTTTCTTCCTGCTCAAGAAAAAACGGCGCCATATTGACGCGCAGACAGGCACCGTTGCGCAGGGTCATCATCGAATTGTTGATCAGCTTGGAGTGTCCGGTCGCATGGCAGCGATTGAGCATCTCAAGGCCGTGGGCAATCTGATCACGTTCAAGAATTCCGAAGATGGATCGTCCTAAACCGAGGAGCCCCTGCGCGTTCTGGTTGTTGCCGGAGTCGTTGTTATTGATCAACTCCTGCGCCTGCTGGTTGTAAAGCAGAACCTGTCCGTCACTGTTGCAGACGATAACGCCATGGGGCAGTTCCGACATGAGCGCGGCAAGGCGTGTACGCTCTTCGTTAATAGCTGCCTGGGCTGAGGCGATCCGGGCACCAACATTTTTTTGCAGGGAAGTATAGGCATCTGCTGACTGGTTGATGATTTTAGCAAGATATTCAATTTCTTTGGAGGCTGCTTTGAGCTCAATACGGTGCTCGGGATTGACTGTCGTGATGATGCGTGAACTCTCTGCCATTTTCAGAATGGGCATGATGTAATCATTAAACAGCAGGTTGATCAGTGCTCCGATAATGAAAAGGATGGTAATGGTGCCGAGCAACGGGAAGGGGATCAGTTTGGGCAGCATTTCCTGCAGAGCCAGTTGTTGTGATTCATTGATGCTGGCCCAGGAACCAATCAGGCTGGCGGCCATGATACTGATCACAGCAAAGTAGATGGCAACCAGAAAAATCCAATATTTAAAACTTGGTTTCATAGATAGCTAAGCACGCCCAGATCAAGAGTGGTTGATGTGGTTCGAGGTGATGTAGACGCTGTTGAGTGCAAAACCTTGCTGGTTTAAAAGAAACTGGAAATAAACCCCCAGGAAAAAAGGTTTTCGTGTGCTGGTCAGTTTATACCATACTATTTGTCGTGAAATATAAGACAAATGATCACAGATGGCAAACGTTGTTAGTGTAAAATTTCAGGTCGGGGATAAAAAAACCCGGCCGCAGCCCGGTTAACATGGGCTGCGGCCGGGTTAAAAAAACAATGTTATATTTAACCGGTCAGGCGCTTTAAGGCTTCCAGATACTTTTCGCCGGTTTTAGCGACGATCTCCTGGGGCAGCTTGGGCGGCGGCGCCTGTTTGCCCCAGTCGAGAGTTTCGAGATAATCGCGCAGGAACTGCTTGTCAAAGCTTGGCTGGGCGCTACCCGGAGTATACAGGTCTTTGGGCCAGAAGCGCGAGGAATCCGGGGTCAAGGCCTCATCGATCCAGATCAGTTCACCTTGGTGTACTCCAAACTCAAATTTTGTGTCGGCAATAATGATGCCTTTTTTGTCGGCCACAGTGCGTGCCCGTTCGTAAATGGCAATACTGATATCGCGGACCTTTTCTGCCATCTCGCGACCGCACAGTTCAGCGGCCTGGTCAAAGGAGATGTTCTCATCATGCTCACCAAGTTCAGCCTTGGTTGAAGGGGTAAACAGGGTTTGCGGTAACTTGTCGCTTTCTTTCAGGCCGGCCGGCAGGGGGATGCTGCAAACCGATCCGGACTTTTTGTATTCTTTCCAGCCGCTGCCTGAAAGATAACCGCGAACAATACATTCGATTGGAAGGGGCTGGGCCTTGCAGGCAAGCATGCTGCGACCTTCAAGTTGATCACGGTACTGGTGGGTAATCGCGGGAAATTCGTCGATATTGGTAGAAATCAGGTGGTTGGGGATCAGGTCGGTCATCTGATCAAACCAGAACCGCGAAATTGCAGTGAGGACATAGCCTTTTTGTGGAATTCCTTCATCCATGATGACATCAAAGGCTGAAATGCGATCAGTAGCAACGATCAACAGGTGTTCGCCAAGATCATAAATGTCGCGCACCTTGCCGCGGTTGATCAGTTTTAATTTCGGACAGTTGGTTGCGGTGATGACTTTAGTCATGGTGAAAACCTCTTAGTTCTGGAAGGCCGTTATAAGTTCGGGAGCTATGATCTCTATCTGGGCCTGTTGATACAGTTCATCCAGTGTGTCAGAGACGGCTTGTTCTTTTTTCTCAAGCAATAAGCGTTCGCGCAGCTGAGCGATGTCGACATCGTTAAGGGCAGCAACATCAGCGCGCTTGGCAGTTTTGAGGGCTGCCACCAGATAGCGGTCGTTGAAGGTGAAGATTTTGTCGAGAACCGGATTAGTCTCAGTCAGTGCAGAAGCGGCATCAGCGAGTTCCTGAGAAGAACCGATCTGGGGAATAAAATAGCCGGAGCTGCGGCTGAAATCACCGGTGTTGTCGATCCGTAAGTCGAGCTGATCAGCTGCTGCGGCAAGGTCCTGTTGTTTGCCCGCAAGATCAAGGAGCTTCTCGGCCAACTCAAAAGCCAGGGCCTGGGCCTGCTCTTCACGGTAGGCATTTTCAACAGCGCTCTTCACTTCGGCCAATTCCGGCAGGCGACTGGGTTGCTGATCTTTCAAGGTGACAAGGACAACCCCATTGGTGGTCATGATGGGCCGCGCCAGTTCACCGGGCTGCAGTGCAAATGCCGCAGCAGAAATCTCTTCGACCCGGCCGAGCCCGTTAATGGGATCATCGCCGGCAAAAAATCCGGTTTCCTTGATACCCAGATTATTCTCTTTGGCTGCTGTTTCCAGGTCGCCGGTACGCCGGTTCTTGTTAAAGGCATCCATGGCTTTTTCGTAGGCAATCTGACGTGACTCCTCGATAACCAGTCCCGTCTTGATCGTATCGGTTACATCAACCAGAGATTTAAAGCCGGGGGCAATATAGTCGGTTACTTTAATAATGTGGAAACCGAAAGGGGTCTGGATCACATCGCTGATCTGCCCTGGGCGCAGGGCAAAGGCCGCAGTTTCAAACTCGCTGACCATCATACCGCGACCGAAATAGCCAAGATCTCCGCCGTCAGCAGCGCTGGCCGTGTCGTCGGAGTGAAGTTTCGCAAGTTGCGCAAAGTCAGCGCCTTCACGCAGCTGCTGACGGATATTTTGGGCCAGTTCACGGCGCTTGTTGATCGTATCGGAATCACTGTCCTGAGCAAGTTGCAACAAAATATGTGCAGCTTCAACCTGTTCCTCCACCTCAAAGAGTTCAAGGTTGCGGCGGTAATAACGGTCCATGTCATCCTCGCTGAAGGTGCCCAGTTCGGATTCGTAGCGAGCCGGATCAAACAGCAGATAGCGCAGGGAAACGCGTTCAGGGATGCGAAAGGTTTCTTTGTTGGCATTGAAAAATTCCTCAAGAGCCGTGTCGCTTATCTCGACCTTCGATGCCACCAGGGCTGCTGTTAACCACACATAGTCCAGATTGATTGTGTCATTCTCACGGTGAAAGAAATCAATAACCTCATCCTGAGTGATGGTAACCTGCTGCTGAAGATGGTTGCGTACCTTTTGGGTCAGCAGCTCGCGGCGTTGCGACGCCTCGAATTGTTCTGGCGAAATACGCTGGTAGCTGAGAACTTCCACATAGCGATCGCGGTTGAACTGGCCATTGACCTGAAATGCATCGTAGGTTGCGATACTGTTGACCAGCTCCTGATTGGTGACGTGCAGATTGAGGTCTCCGGCCATCTGCACCAGCAGCTGTTCTTCGATCAGCTGCTGCATCGCCTGGCGTGGCAGATTCAACTCACGTTCCAGATTGGCATCAAAGGCCCCCTGATAAATACTCTGGTAGAGAGTGTAAAGGTTGCTGTAGACGCTTTGGTAGGCGGCAAAGCTGATGGTGTCGCCATTCACCCTGGCGGCTATGTCACGATTGCGATCAGAGCGCTGATCGGTAGGCGCTGTCAGCATGGTGTAGCCGATAACAAAACTCAAAATAATAACGACAAAGGCAATCTTGATCAGAAAGGATTTCTGTTTGGACCGGACAATATCAAGCATTATTTATGTAGCTCCTTCAGTGAAATTTCTGAGGTTTATCTAAAAAATAAACCCGAACAATAGAACAGAAAATTACCTGAATGCAATGAAATTTTTGCTCTCATAACCCTTGCCTAATAAAATCTCTTTTGCTAGAGTGATGAGGTTTTTCAAAGAGTTTCAGTAGCTAATCCCTCCTACGCCGACGGCGCTTACAGGACAATAAATGATTAACATATTTGACTCATTTTTAGGTTTGTTTTCGAACGATCTGGCTATTGACCTGGGTACAGCCAATACGCTGGTTTTCATGCGAGGCAAGGGGATTGTTGTCAGTGAGCCCTCTGTTGTTGCGGTTCAGACCGGCGCTGCCGGGCAGCGGCGAGTGCTGGCCGTCGGTACAGATGCTAAAGAAATGCTCGGGCGCACGCCCGGCAGCATTGTTGCCATCCGGCCGATGAAGGATGGGGTTATTGCTGATTTTGACTATGCTGAAGAGATGCTGCGCTATTTTATCCGCAAGGTTCACAATCGCAAGAACCTGGTGCGTCCGCGCATTGTTATCTGCGTTCCTTCCGGCATTACTCAGGTAGAAAAGCGTGCCGTACGTGAATCGGCAGAGTCTGCGGGAGCCCGTGAGGTGTATCTTATCGAAGAGCCGATGGCTGCTGCGATAGGCGCCGGTCTGCCGATCACCGAGGCATCAGGTAATCTGATCGTTGATATTGGTGGCGGCACCACAGAGGTCGCGGTAATCTCCCTGGCCGGTATTGTTCATGCGCAAAGTGTTCGTGTCGGCGGCGATAAGCTCGACGAGGCGATTGTTCAGTACATCAAGCGTAAGTACAATCTGCTGATTGGCGAACGCACGGCGGAGCAGGTCAAAATCGGTATTGGTAACGTTTATTCCACCGGTGATGATACCCAGACCATGGAAGTCAAGGGCCGGGATCTGGTCAGCGGTATTCCCAAGACCCTCGAAGTCAATTCGGATGAGATCCGTGAAGCCATGTCGGAACCGGTCAGCACGATCATTGAAGCGGTGCGGATTTCCCTCGAACGGACCCCACCGGAACTGGCAGCGGATATCGTCGATAAGGGGATCGTTCTGGCCGGTGGCGGCGCTTATCTGAAAAATCTTGATCTGTTGTTGCGCGAAGAAACCGGACTTCCGGTGCTGATCGCCGAAGATCCCCTTTCATGTGTTGTGCTTGGCTCCGGCGCCGTTCTTGACCAGCTCGATCTGCTGCGACAGGTTTCAGTTTCTTCCTGAAGCTGTGTTGCACAGTGTGTAACCTTTGCCGTGGCAGGGAGGATCCTTTGATCCTCCCTGTTTGTTTGACGTCTGTTACAGCTTTCTCCTCGACGGGCATCTGATGCGTGATCTGTTTAATCGCTACCGTTTTTATCTGTTGGCGATAATCTTATTGCTCGCAACACTTATTCTCTATTCGTACAATATTCGCCAGAAATCAGTTACAACCTTTTTTGAGCGGGCCGTGTTGTCCGTTGCTGCACCTTTTCAGTTGGGAATTGACGGAGCAGTGGGTGGCGTTGCCGGCCTCTGGCGCAACTATCTGTGGCTGATCGACACGCGACAGCGTAATCTGGAATTGACAGCGGAAAATCAGGCATTGCGCGCCCGCCTCAACCAGATCGATGAAGTCACCCTGCAGAACCAGCGCCTGCGCAAACTGTTGGCCTTTGTTGACGACCTTGATCGCGCAGCCCTTCCTGCCCAGGTAATCGGTGAGGATGTCACTCCGTGGGCACGTACCATCGTGATTGACAAAGGGACCCGGTCGGGATTGCGTCAGGGCTTTGCGGTAGTGGCTGCCGACGGAGTCGTTGGCCGGGTGATAAAAACCTCTTCCCACAGTTCGCGGGTTTTGCTGATTACCGATCCCTCATCAGCTGTTGCGGCATTGATACAGGATACCCGCTCACGCGGGATTTTGCGTGGTCATGGCGAACGGCTGAGTGTTGAGTATATGGAGCATGACGCCACGGTTCAAGCTGGTGACCTGCTGGTAACCTCCGGCATGGGCGGTGTTTTTCCCAAGGGGTTGCCCCTGGCTCGCGTGATCTCCGTGTCGGTGGATCATTTTGACTTGTTTCAGCGGATTGAGGCCTTTCCCGCGGCAGATTTCAGCCGCCTGGAAGAGGTGCTCGTCATTTTAGGAGATGATCGATGAAGCGCTGCCTGCTCTATCTGGTGGCAGCCTGCGTTTTTTTGTTGCTGCAGAGCACCTTTTTCCCTTTGTTTCTTGACGCGCGCTGGCGCCCCAATCTGATTCTGATTCTGGTTCTGCTGCTTGCGGTCCGCGAAAGGCCGGTGCCGGCCGTGCTGACTGTCATGTTGTTGGGTGCGTTCCTCGACAGTTTGAGCGGGACGACCATCGGACTACATATCGCTGCCTGTCTGGTGGTGTTTATCCTGATTCGCCTGGTGGCTGAAAAACTTAATGTCGAAAGTCCGGCTTTGCTGGTGCTGATACTGATAGGGGGCATCTTTGTTCATGGTCTGCTGGTTGCTTTTATTATGACAACCTACAGCGATCTCGCCACCATTTTTTATCTGCTGATTACCACCTTGCCACATCAGGCTTTAAGCACCCTTTTTGTGTTTTTCATATTGATCATTATTTTTCCGCGCCAGTTTCTGGAAGGTTCAGGCAGTTCAGAACATACGAGGATTTTCCGCGGAGATTTGTCGTGAATCTCAAGGTGAAATGGATTGATCTTCCCATTGTCAGACGGCGTTTTTATCTCTACACGCTGGCCGTTGTGCTGGTGTTTTTGTTGTTGCTGCTACGTCTCTGGTATCTGCAGGTCATCAGTTACGAAGATTTGTTTGATCGCTCAGTTCGCAACCGTACCCGAATGCTGATCACTGAAGCACCGCGCGGCCCGGTCTATGATCGTCATGGCGTGCTGCTGGTTGATAACCGTCCGGCTTTTCAAATTTCCGTGATGCGGCAGGATATTGTTCAGCGTGATGAGTTGTTTGACCGTCTGTCTCGTCTGCTCGATGTCAGTGTCGGGCAACTGGAAATGCGCTGGCAGGAAGGACGGCGCCTGCCGGCGTATCGTCCGGTACCCTTGATGGTGGATGTCGATCGTGAACTGATCGAACGGGTGCAGGAAAACAGCGTCGATCTGCCGGGTGTGCTGATTGAAGTGCGACCAGTGCGGGACTATCCTGAGCCTGATGCTGTTGCCCATGTGATTGGCTACCTGGGCGAAATCACCGAGGAGGAACTCAGGGCCACGCGTACAGGAGAATCCCGGGGCGGAGATCTGGTCGGTAAAGTAGGCCTGGAACGTGCCTATGATGACAACCTGCGGGGCAACAAGGGTCAGCAGCTGATTGAGGTTGATGTGCAGGGACGATTATTGCGGATGCTGCAGGCTGAGGCCTCCCGACCCGGGGAAAAGATCCATCTGACGGTAGACCTGGAATTACAGAAAGCGGCAGTGGCGGCTTTTGGCGAGCGTGCCGGTGCGGCGGTTGTTCTTGATGTTCATGATGGTGAAGTGCTGGCCATGGTCAGTTTGCCAACCTACAACCCGGCCATGTTTGCCCGGGGCATCAACCCTGATGAGTGGCGTGATTTGCTGGCCAATCGTCGTAACCCTCTACAGAACAAGGCGATCACCGGCCTTTACCCGCCGGCATCGACCTTCAAAATGATTGTTGCTCTGGCCGCGTTGCGTGAGGGTATCGCCAGATCGGACCGGGTTATTCAGTGCGATGGTGATCTGGTTGTCGGGGATTCACGTTTTCGCTGCTGGAAGCGTGCAGGGCATGGTGTAACCGATCTGAAAAAGGCGTTAAGAGAAAGTTGCGACGTCTGGTTTTACCAGGTTGGGCTCGAGCTTGGTATTGATAAATTGGCAGTAGCAGCCAAAG
This sequence comes from Pelovirga sp. C15f, assembly GCF_057178085.1. Taxonomy (NCBI): domain Bacteria; kingdom Pseudomonadati; phylum Thermodesulfobacteriota; class Desulfuromonadia; order Geobacterales; family Geobacteraceae; genus Pelovirga; species Pelovirga sp. C15f. The sequence continues at coordinate 933,417 of NZ_JBXUCV010000001.1, read as the reverse complement.
AGTTTGGCCTTGGCTCAATCCTGGGATTTTCGTTGCCTGGAGAGCGCGCCGGTACCATCCCATCACGGGAATGGAAACGCCTGCAGATTAACGAATCATGGTATGCTGGAGAAACGGTTATTGCTGCCATTGGCCAAGGTTATGTGCTGACAACCCCCTTGCAACTCGCGGTCATGACGGCGGCGCTGGCAAATGGTGGAAAAGTTCTCAAACCACAAATTGTGAAGCGGATCGATAACTGGAACAATCACAGTACCCATCTTTTTGAGCCGGAACTGATTCGTCAACTCGATTATTCTCCTGCCCATTTACAAACGGTAAAGGAGGGGATGATTGCTGTTGTCAACGAACCGCGCGGTACCGGCCGCCCTGCCCAGCTTGAGGAGGTCATGGTCGCCGGCAAGACCGGTACATCGCAGGTGGTGCGGCGCCTAAGCGACGAAGAAGAAGAACTGCTCACCGGTGACGAACATATTCCATATCGCCGACGCTCCCATGGGTTGTTTGTCGCCTATGCTCCTGCTGAAAATCCTGAGATTGCTGTAGCGGTCGTGGTTGAACATGGTCAGTCGGGAGGCGGCGTTGCCGCCCCCATCGCGCGTGAGATCATCAGCCGCTATTTTCAAAACAAGGGTGAATAGGGACTATTATCATGTTCGATCGCCGTCTTATCTATCATTTTGACTGGGTTTTGCTGTTGACAGTGCTGCTGCTTGCCGGCGTCGGGATTGTGAATCTTTACAGCGCTACAACCAGCTGGACGCCTGGTGGAACCCCCATTTATCTGAAACAGGCAATATGGCTGGGTAGTGGCCTGTTTATCGCCGTGCTGGTCTGCCTGTTCGACTATCGTCATCTGCAGTACCTTGCAGTTCATGCCTATATTGTCGGAATCGGGTTGCTGGTTGTCGTCGCCTTTCACGGTCGCGCAACCATGGGGGCTACCCGCTGGATTAACCTTGGTTTTATTAATGTTCAGCCGAGTGAAGTGATCAAGGTGGCGATCATTCTGCTGTTTGCCCGCCTGTTGTCAAAGCTGGCTGTGCCTCAGGGTTTTGCTGTCAAAGATTTGTGGCGCCCGGCTTTTTGGTTGCTGGTACCAACCTTGCTGATTCTTAAACAGCCCGATCTTGGCACAACCGTGATGGTTGTCCTGATCGCGTTAACCATGCTCGTTTTTGCCGGGTTGCAGCGCACAACAGCTTTCTGGCTGGCAATTCTAGCCCTGGCAACCGGGATCCTGGGGTGGTTCGGGCTGCATGAATACCAGCGTGCCCGGGTCAGGACTTTTCTCAATCCGGAGGCCGATCCTCTAGGTAGCGGCTATCACATTATCCAGTCCAAAATTGCCGTTGGCAGTGGCGGTTTTTTTGGCAAGGGGTTTCTCGAGGGGTCCCAGTCACAGTTATCTTTTCTGCCTGAACGCCACACTGATTTTGCTTTTTCGGTGTTTGCAGAAGAGTGGGGATTTATGGGGTGCCTGTTGTTGTTGCTTCTATACCTTTTTCTGATCGCCTGGGGCCTTTATATCGCTCGGCGCGCCAGTGATCAGTTTGGGTTGTTTTTGGCCATCGGCGTTACCGCCATGTTCTTCTGGCATATTGTGGTGAACCTTGCCATGGTGATCGGCCTGCTGCCGGTGGTTGGGGTGCCCCTGCCGCTGTTTTCCTATGGTGGCACCAGTATGGTTACCATGATGATCGGGGTGGGGTTGTTGATGAATGTGAGTATGCGGCGTTTTATGTTTTGATGGCGTCGCAAAATCTCACCAACTGCTGCGTTGCCGCCATCGTTTCACTGCTTCGACGTACATAAGTACGCCTCATTGTTCAACAATGGCGCGCCTTGCATTTGGCGCTTTTTGCATAGCCATCCAATTAAGATGCTGTTTGCGAAAGCATCAGGTTTTAGTATTCCGCAGTTGCCTCAGATACTCCAGGCGTTCGCCGATCAACTTTTCATAGCCGCGGTCGGTTGGCTGATAGTACTGCTGGTCTGCCAGGTCGTCGGGAAGGTGTTGTTGATTGTTCACGGCACCGGCATGATCATGGGCATACTGGTAGTCTTTGCCATAGTCGAGGGACTTCATTAATGAGGTTGGTGCATTACGCAAGTGTTTCGGTACCGGCAGGGCACCTGACTTGCGTACCTCCGCCAGGGCTTTGCCGATCGCGATGTAACTGGCGTTGCTTTTGGGAGCCCCGGCCAGATAGGTGACCGCCTGGGCCAGGCAGATGCGTGCCTCAGGCATACCGATAAAGTGGACTGCCTGCTGGGTCGCCATGGCCAGCTGTAAGGCGCGCGGGTCAGCGTTGCCGATATCTTCCGAGGCGAAAACTACCATCCGTCTGATGATAAACAGCGGATCTTCGCCGGCGTCAAGCATGCGTGCCAGCCAGTAGATGGCGCCATCCGGGTCAGAGCCGCGCAGACTTTTGATAAAAGCGGAGATGACATTGTAATGTTCTTCCCCACTTTTGTCATAAGCCAGAGCACGGGTTTGCAGCGCTTCGACAATACATGTCAGGTCAATCACCTTGGTTACACCAGACAAGGCCGCATTTTCGATCGCTCCAAGGGCGATGCGCGCATCGCCACCGGCCTTTTCGGCTAAAAGATCGAGGGCCTGCGCGGTAATATCGAGATGGTAGTCGGATAATCCGTCGGGGCTGGTCAAGGCTCTGGAAACCAGGACTTTAATCGCGGCAGGAGGCAGCGCCTCGAGAACAAAGACGCGCGAGCGGGAGAGCAGGGCTGAGTTGATTTCAAAACTGGGGTTTTCGGTTGTCGCCCCGATGAGGATAATGTCCCCGGTTTCTACCGCGGGCAAGAAAGCATCCTGCTGTGCCTTGTTGAAGCGGTGGATCTCGTCGACAAAGAGCAGGGTTTTGCGGCTTTGATACGCGCGTTGCCGGCGCGCCTCGGTAAGGATCTCTCTGACTTCTTTCAAATTTCCCATCACTGCCGAGAAAAAAACAAAACGGCTGGCGGTGCGCCTGGCAATCAGGTGGCCGAGGGTGGTTTTGCCGGTGCCCGGTGGTCCCCAGAAAATGGCCGAAGTCAGTTGATCAGATTCAATCAGCTGACGCAGCAGCTTGCCTGGGCCGAGCAAGTGCTCCTGACCAACAAAGTCTTCGAGATTTTGGGGCCGCATCCGTTCCGCCAGGGGAGCGAGACGATCCTTTGCGGTGCTGTGCTCAAACAGATCCATAGTGTCTTTCGTGATTGTCGGTATGGTTTCGGCCCTCACTCTAGCATGCTGTACGCTTGTTCACAACAACCGCCACGGCTTTGCAGGGTCATGGAAAGGGGATAGACTTGATGCCGGAATTCATGGTAGTTGTGCAGGCTTGTTGAGGCTTTAAGAATGACTGGAAACTCAGAAGGTTACAGTAACTCCAAAGGTTCGGGAGTCGATGTTGTGAAGCTGAAAAAAGTTGGTATTTATGCCAAGAAAAGCCACCCCGAAGTCGAGCAGATTGCGATGTTTGCTGCCCAGCGTTTTGCTTGTGCTGGAATCGATGTTTTGATTGAAGATGGCCTGGCAGAGCAGATTGGACAGCTGACAGGTTGCGCCGGTGATGAGATTCCCTCTCTGGTTGACTTAATTCTGGTGCTGGGTGGCGATGGTACCCTGATATCGGTTGCCAGACAGGTTGGTGACCGTCAAATTCCGATTGTTGGTGTGAATCTCGGGCAGCTTGGTTTTCTGACGGAAATCACCCGGGAAGAATTACCTGATATGCTCGATAAGTTAATTGCCGGTGACTACAAAATATCCGAGCGGATGATGATCGATGCGCTGATTCATCGCGACGGCAGGGTCGTCGGTAAATATACCGTGCTCAATGACGCGGTCATCAATAAAGGTGCCCTGGCGCGCATCATCGATATGGAGACTTATGTTGATGGTCGTCATTTAAGTACCTATAAGGCGGACGGGCTGATTATTTCAACGCCCACCGGTTCAACCGGATACAGCCTGGCGGCCGGCGGGCCAATTATATATCCGGAGATCAACAGCTTGTTGATCACGCCCATCTGTCCGCACATGTTGACCAATCGCCCGATCATTATCTGGAGCCGTTCGATTGTCGAAATTGAAGTCAAGTTTCAGGATGATGTGGTATTTTTTACCGCAGATGGCCAGGTTGGGCATAAGTTGCTGCCTGGAGATCGGGTTGAGGTGCGCCGTTCTGAGACCCGGGCGCGCCTGGTGATCAGTCCCTATCGGGAGTACTTCCAGATCCTGCGCACCAAGCTTAGCTGGGGCGAGCGCTAGCAGAACCTTCACTGCGGAGACCGTTTGCAAAGATGATGACAGATCTGATCATCAAAAATTTTGCTATTATTGATCACCTGCATGTCACCTTTGAGCAGGGCTTTACCGTGCTGACCGGTGAAACCGGGGCCGGCAAGTCAATCATTATTGATGCGGTGAACCTGTTGCTGGGTGGTCGTGCGCGCGGTGAGGTCATCCGCACCGATGCCGAGAGTGCTTCGGTAGAAGCAGTGTTCGCTCTGCCGCCGCAGGCGCCGCTGCGCCGCCGTTTGAGTGCCGCTGAACTGCCGATGGACGATGAACTGGTGGTGCGCCGCATTCTCTCACGGTCAGGGAAGAATCGTGCCTTTGTCAATGGCGCACTGGTACCGGTAGGGCAACTGCGCGAACTGATAGGGGATCTGGTGAACATCTACGGTCAGCATGAACATCAAACCCTGCAACGACCCGAGATGCACCTGGCACTGCTCGATGAGTTCGCCGGGTTGGCGGCTGAGCTGTCGGCCTATCGTTTGATCTATAAAGACTATAGCAGTCTCGAAGGCGATCTGGCCCGTTTTGAGTCCGCCCTGCGCGAGCGCCGGCAGCGAATTGACTACCTGTCTTTTGTCCAGCAGGAACTTGTCGATAGCGGATTGCAAGAGGGAGAGGATGATGAGCTGGAACAGGAACGACGGTTGTTGCAGCATGCCGAGAAGTTGACCCTGGCCAGTAGCGGCGGCTACGCCTCGCTTTACGGTAACGAGCGGTCCGCCTGTGAACAGGTGGGCGCGGTGGCTGATCAGCTTGACGATCTACGCGCAATTGACCCGTCACTGGGGGGATTGTCTGAACGCTTGCGCGAAAGTCTCTATAACCTCGAGGATGTAGCCCTGCAGCTGCGCGACTATGGAGAAAAACTGGAATTTGAACCGCATCGCCAGGAACAGGTAGAAGAACGCCTGGCCCTGCTTGCGCGGCTCAAGCGTAAGTACGCTCCATCGCTGGCGGAATTGATCGCTTTTAAGCAGCGCACCGAGCAGGAATTAAATGACTTAAGTGCCGGGGAATCACGGCGCGAGGATCTGCAGCGCCAGTGTGAGGAGAAAAAACGGGCACTTGATGTCGCTGCCAATGCCCTGAGTCATCAGCGTCAGCAGGCCGCAAACAAACTGGCCGCAGCGGTTGAAGCCCAGCTAGCAGATCTGGCGATGCCCCTCGCGCGCTTCGAATTGCGTTTGAGCGCGCTGTCGCAACCGGGAGCTGATGGTGGTGAGCGCGGAGAATTCTATCTGGCGGCCAATCCCGGTGAGCAAGCTCAGCCGTTATCGAAAATTGCCTCCGGTGGTGAACTGTCACGGATTATGCTGGCGTTGCGGCGCTGTGCTCCGGTGGGTGCTGACCTGATCAGCCTGATTTTCGACGAGGTCGACGCTGGTATTGGTGGCGCGGCCGCCACTGCTGTTGGGGAAAAAATCCGGCGTACCGGCCGAGATTTACAGGTTTTGTGCGTAACTCATCTGCCCCAGGTCGCCGCTTTTGCCGATCACCACTACCGGGTCAGTAAAACCACGTCGGGTGACCGCACGACAGCTCTGGTCGAAAGCCTTAATGATACCGAACGTGAGCGGGAAATTGCCCGCATGCTTGGCGGTTCCCATATCGGTGAGCAGGCGCAAATTCATGCCCGCGAGCTGATCAGCCTGTCACGGTGTCCTCTCGCCAGCTGATTTTTCTAAGGAGTTGAAGATGATCCGTCCTGCTCGTATTCCTGATGCGCGCATTATCCATCAGTTATTGCTGACCTACGCTAAAGAAGGACAACTGCTTGGGCGCTCACTGGCAGCAATCTACGATAGCATTCGTGATTTCTATATTTACGAGGAGGATGGAAAGATCCTTGGTGTCGGTGCCCTGGCCATCTGTTGGGAAGATCTGGCCGAGGTTCGTTCGCTGGCGGTGGTTCCGGGACAACATGGCAAGGGGATCGGTAGAAAAATTGTTGAGAGGTGCCTTCAAGAAGCCAGAGATCTTGGCATAAAGAGGGTTTTTGCATTGACTTATCAGCCTGAATTTTTTCAAAAACTGGGGTTTGCCGAGATCGATAAATCTCAATTGCCACAAAAAGTCTGGGGAGATTGCATTAACTGTGTTAAGTTCCCAGATTGCGATGAATTTGCCTTTGCAATAAATATCTTGAATGCCTGATGCTTTTATGATATTAGTTAATTGTAATATTCGTTCGAGATCGAACAGGCACTACAACCACAGATAGCAGGGAAGAGGATGTCGAAATCCAGATATTTAAAGTTGATCCTTGTTTCCGCCTCGGGGAGCAGGGTGAGGTCTTTACGAATCAGAAAAGCCTTTCTGGGGTTGACGCTTTGTTCTCTGCTTCTGGGTGGAGTGCTTTTTTCGTTTTTTGCCTGGAACTATGGGTCCCACCGGATTGAGTTTCAAGAGTTACAGCGGTTACGCATTGAAGCCAGTGATCAGCGCCAGAATTTGCAGCGCCTGGTCCTTGATGTCGAACGTTTGCAGCAGGATCTCGCCTCCCTGGCAATGTCTGAAGCACGGATTAGGCAGTTGGCCAACCTCGGAGATAATGGTCGTTTGCTCCCCGTGGCGATGGGTGGACAGCCGGATGAGGGAAATACTTCGCTGAGTGAAATTCAACAACAGATCAATGCTCTTCAGATAGACATCGAGTTGCGCCGCCAGGCACAACAGGATGTCCGCAACCTGCTTAACGATCAGATATCCATCAGTCGTTCGACACCCAAGGGGTGGCCGACCCGCGGTTGGCTCTCTTCCTATTTCGGTAAGCGTAAGTCCCCCTTCACCGGACGCACAGTGATGCATGAAGGGCTTGATATCGCTGCCAATACCGGTACCCCCGTAGTTGCTCCGGCAGACGGTATTGTTGCGCGGGTTGAATATTCATCGACTTACGGCAACACGGTGGTTATCGACCACGGTTATGGCTATCAGACCCTCTATGCCCACAACTCAAGGAACCTGGTCAAAGTAGGCCAGCGGGTTAAACGTGGGGAACGCATTGCCCAGGTTGGCAACACCGGTGTCTCAACCGGCCCCCACCTGCATTATGAGGTGCATCTCAACGGTGTTCCCATCAACCCCCGGACTTTTCTGTAGATCTCTAATTATTTTATCGTTTTTGTAGTAACTATCGCCTCCTTCATTATGCTCATTAGTGCTTGTGAGCCTTTCTCGCCATGTGTTACTATGCCGCCGTTCAGCTACGGTGGCGTGCCTTTATATTCCCTTTTATGATTCACATTTTTTTCGCATCATTTTTTGTTGATGTTTATTGGAGTACCTACCTCACATGATTCGTCATCTTCTCGTTAAAATGTTTGGCAGCAAAAATGAACGTAATCTGAAAAAACTGCGGCCACAGGTCGAAAAAATTAATGCTCTGGAACCTGAATTCGAACAACTCAGCGATGCACAACTTCAGAATAAAACAGCTGAATTTCGCCAGCGCCTGACCAAAGGTGAGGAGTTGGCCCAGTTGTTGCCTGAGGCCTTCGCAGTGGTACGGGAGGCCAGCAAACGGGTTCTTGGTCTGCGTCATTTTGATGTCCAGTTGATCGGTGGCATGGTTCTCAATGATGGCAAGATTGCTGAGATGAAAACCGGTGAGGGGAAGACCCTGATGGCCACCCTGCCGATCTATCTGAATGCCCTGCCGGCCAAAGGGGTACATGTTGTTACCGTCAACGACTATCTGGCGCGCCGTGATGCGCAGTGGATGGGGACCATCTATCGTTTTCTGGGTTTGAGTGTCGATTGTATTGTGCATGGTCTTACTGATGCCCAGCGCAAGGCCGCATATGGCGCTGATATCACCTATGGCACCAATAACGAATTTGGCTTTGACTATCTGCGCGACAATATGAAGTTTGAGCTTGAGGATTATGTTCAGCGGGAATTGCACTATGCCATAGTCGACGAGGTCGATTCGATCCTCATTGATGAAGCCAGAACCCCTTTAATTATCTCCGGTCCAAGTGAAGACTCCAGTGAGCTGTACTACAACGTCAACCGGATTATTCCACGTCTTGAAAAAGGAGAGGTCATTGAGGAGCGCGACGGCAAAATCGGTCAGACGGTCAAGCGTCATACCGGTGATTTTACCGTCGATGAAAAGGCTAAATCCGCATCTCTGACCGAGCAGGGTGTTGCCAAGGTTGAACAGCTGCTGAATGTCGAAAATCTCTACGAGCCCGGCAATATTGAACTGGTCCATCACGTCAATCAGGCCCTCAAGGCCCATGCTTTGTTTGAGCGTGATGTTGATTATGTTGTCAACGAAGGCGAGGTCCATATCGTCGATGAATTTACCGGGCGTTTGATGCCGGGTCGACGTTGGAGTGATGGTCTGCACCAAGCCGTTGAGGCTAAAGAAGGGGTAAAGATTGCCAATGAAAATCAGACCCTGGCGACGATCACCTTCCAGAACTATTTCCGTATGTACAACAAACTGGCGGGGATGACAGGTACCGCTGATACTGAGGCCTCTGAATTTCAGGAAATCTACAGGCTGGAAGTGGTAGTGATCCCGACCAATCGGCCGATGCAACGGATCGACAAATCCGATGTGATCTATAAAACCGTCAAAGAGAAATTCCTGGCGACGGTGGAAGATATTGCCGATTGTCACCAGCGGGGTCAGCCGGTGCTGGTGGGTACCATTTCCATCGAGAAGTCGGAACTGCTTTCCGAGCATCTCAAAAAACGTGGTGTGCCCCACCATGTCCTCAATGCCAAGAAGCACGAGCGTGAAGCCTTTATCGTTGCCCAGGCCGGTCGTAAGGGTGCGGTAACCATTGCTACCAATATGGCCGGTCGTGGAACCGATATCGTTCTTGGCGGAAATCCGGAGATGCTGGCGCGCAGTGAAGCTGCCACGGCTGAAGATCCGCAGGCGCGCTTTGAAGAGTTGCTGCCGGGTTATGTTCAGCGCTGCCGCGCCGAACGCGAGGAGGTCCTCGCTGCCGGCGGCTTGTATATCCTTGGTACCGAACGGCACGAATCACGGCGTATCGATAATCAGCTGCGTGGGCGTTCAGGCCGTCAGGGTGACCCCGGTCAAAGCCGTTTTTATCTGAGTCTTGAAGATGATCTGCTGCGGATTTTCGGTTCTCAGCGCGTTGCCTTTGTCATGGACAAGCTCAAGATTCCTGAAGGTGAGCCGATCGAACATGGCATGATCAGTAAAGCGATTGAGAATGCTCAACGCAAGGTCGAAGCTCACAACTTCGACATCCGCAAGCACCTGATTGAATATGACGATGTCATGAACAAGCAGCGTGAGGTGGTTTATACCCAGCGGCGCGAGGTGTTGGCCGGTGAGCAGCTCAAGGACACCTATGTGAGTATTGTCGATGAAACCATCGAGGATATGATTGCTTCTTTTTGTCCCGACAAAACTCCTGCCGCTGAGTGGGATTGGGATCGCCTGATCGAGGATTTCTTCAACCAGTTCTATTTCATGCCGGCGCTTGAAGCAGTTGATCGTACCAAGGCAACGCGTGATGCCCTGGAAAAACAGCTGAAAGATCTGGCGCATCGGCGTCTTGACGAAAAGACCGAAGAATTCACCCCTGAGGTCATGCAGCAGTTGATGAGGGTACTGTTGTTGCAAGCTCTTGATTCCCAGTGGAAGGATCACCTGCTGTCGATCGATCATCTTAAACAGGGGATTGGGCTGCGTGGTTATGGCCAGAAAAATCCCAAGCAGGAGTACAAGCGTGAAGCTTATGCCCTGTTTATGGATATGATGGGGCGGATACGTCAGGAGGTTATCCAGAAAATTTACCGTATTCAGCTGGCACGCCCGCAGGATGTCGAACAACTTGAGGCACAACAGCGCCGTCGTAAAATCATCATGAACCGTTCGGACACTGAAGAGCAGGGGAAAACACCGATCACCCGGGATGAAGAAAAAGTCGGACGTAATGATCCCTGTCCCTGTGGAAGTGGCCAAAAATACAAAAAATGTTGTGGTAAGTGAGTTCTTTTCCTGAGGGATGCTTTGGTGAAAAATGGCAGATAAGGGGCGAAAAAATACGACTGAACTACCGGCCATTCTACTCGTCAGTGCCGCGTCCCAAACGGTTCAGTACCTTCAGCAAATCCTGGCAGAAATCGGCTGCCCGTTGCTGTGTCTTGACCGCGGTACAGGGATAGCCGGTTTTCTTGATCAACATCATGTCAGCATGGTCTTCTGCGATCTGACCCTGCCGGATATCAGCGGGATGGACGTGTTGCGCATCACCCGTCAGCATAGTTCGGCGATCCAGGTGGTGATGTTTTCTGCAGCACAGGACTTCAAGACCTTGCGCGAGGTACTTCGAGAACGCGCCCTTGATTACCTGACCCAGCCTTTTTCCCCCGATGAAGTTCTGGCGAGTGCCAGACAGGGGATCAGCTCCTACTATCATCACCTCCATCAGGATGAGGCCCGGCGCGAAGCCCAGCGGCGGATGGCCGATCTGGTCCTGCTGAAGAAAGTTGGCGAAACCGCAAGCAGCGGTGGCGATCTGCAGCAGCTGTTCGACCAGATTCTTGACTCAATCGTTCAGTCTGCCGGCGTTGAACTGGCTTCTTTGATGCTCCTTGAAGAAGATGGAATGCTTCATATCGCCTCGGCCCGCGGGCTCGATGCTGATGTCGCTAATCGGGTGCGGGTTGCCTCGGGCGAAGGGATCTCGGGACATGTTGTGGCAACCAAAGAACCGGTGCTGATTACCAACATTGAAAAGGATCGCCGCTTTACCAGCCTGGATGCCGGTCATAAATACAAAAATCAGTCGCTGCTTTCCGTGCCGATCTTTATTCGTGATGCCCTCGTTGGGGTTATCAACGTCAACAATAAGGTCTCCGGTGCGCCTTTCGATCTGGATGATCAGAGTCTGCTCGTGACGATTGCCAGTCAAGTTGCTCTGGCTATGGAAAACTTTGACCTGGTACACCATCTCCGTCGACAAACTGCGGATCTTGAACGTATCAATGAAGATCTGGTCAGATTAAATCGTGCCCGTACCCGTTTGGTCTGTAACCTTTCCCACGAATTGAAAACCCCGCTCACCTCCATTATGGGTTATGTCGACCTTTCTCTGTCTTTTTATGAGAAACTCAGTGACGCTGAACTACAGGAAAATCTCAAGCAGGTGCGCGAAGAAGGACAGCGCCTCGATCGTCTGGTCACCGGGATGTTGCGGCTGTTTTCCATTGAATCGGAGCGGGAAATCTGGCGTTGGAAAGCTTTCGGGGTTCCCTGGCCCATTGCCGATGCCTTTCAGTATTTCAGTAGCCGCATGACCGCTCTGGGACTGGAGATTGAAATCGATATTGATGAGGAGATGCCTGATATCTATGCCGATCAGGAGAAGTTCGGTATGGCTTTTCATGCCATGATTGATAATGCCGTTAAGTTTAATCGTCCCGGCGGACTTCTGCGGGTGCGGGCTTGCCCGTGTCAGCACGAAGGCCTTGAATATGTCTACGTGCAGATTTACAACGACGGTCGCAAAGTACCGATTACAGCACTTGACAGCATCTTCAGTTCCTACACTCAACTGGGCAACATAGACACGGAAAAACCCCATGGTGTCGGCATCGGGTTGGCGTTGACCAAAGTTGTTATTGACCGGATGCTCGGCGATGTGTTTCTTGAAGAAGTCAGCGACGAAGGCACCAGTTTCGGTATGCTGCTGCCAACGGAACAGACCTACAATATTCTCAAGGGGGATTCATGACGGAACATGTGATGCCGAATGGTTATCGTTTTTCTGCTGTCGGCAGCGGCATCAAAAAATCCAACAAGCTGGACATGGCACTGATCGTTTCTGATTGCGCCGCCAACTGCGCTGGCGTTTTTACCCGCAATCAGGTCATTGCCGCCCCGTTAGAGGTGACGCGCCCGCGCATTGCTGCCGGACGTTGCCAGGCGATTCTGGTGAACAGTGGCAACGCAAATGCCTGCACCGGTTCAGAGGGAATCCAGCGTGCCGAGCAAACGGTAACGATAACGGCCGCAGCCCTGGGCATTGAAAAAGATCTGGTTGCTGTCTCTTCCACCGGCGTTATCGGTGTGCCGTTACCAGTGGCCCCGTTCGAACGCTCTATCCCCATGCTCGTTGCTGATTTACACCCGGGTCAGGCCGAAGCGGTTGCCCGGGCAATGATGACGACCGATGCCTTTACAAAAATTGCCAGCGCCAAAGAGCAGGATGACAATCCCTATGGCATTCTTGGCATTGCCAAAGGCGCCGGGATGATCCATCCAGATATGGCGACCATGCTGTGCTTTGTGTTAACGGATGCCCGTATCGACAGTGACTTTCTGCAGGAATTGCTGCATTGTGCGGTAGCTGAGAGTTTTAATTCAATTACCGTTGATGGTGACACCTCGACCAACGATACGGTGCTGGTACTTGCCAATGGCGCCGCCGGCGGTGAGCTGATTCGTCCCGGAACTGAAGCTGCGACAATTTTTGCCGGTCATCTGAACAGGGTACTGCTGGACCTGGCAAAAATGATTGTCAGTGATGGTGAGGGGGCAACAAAAATGGTTCAGATCAGGGTCGTCGGGGCTAAAAATGCCGATGATGCACGCACGGCCGCCCGTTCGGTGGCCACCTCCTCCCTGGTAAAAACTGCCTTTTTCGGTGAAGATGCCAACTGGGGGCGGATTATCGCAGCGGTGGGCTACTCCGGGATTGAGCTTGATCAGGGTCGTATTAATATCAGTTTTGATAACATTCCAATTGTAGCTTCCGGGGTCGCAATCGACCCTGACAGTGAGGCTCAAGCCAGTATTGTGCTCAAAAAAGAAACTTTCGTTGTCACTATCGATCTGAATATGGGAGCAGGGGAAGCCAGCTACTACACCTCTGATCTCAATTATGACTACGTTAAAATCAATGCCGCTTACCGTACCTGACCGCCCTTCAGCGGCCAACCTGGCTGCTATGATTGATCATACGCTGCTCGCTCCTACAGCTACCTCAAGGCAGATTATCAACCTGTGTGAAGAAGCTGTAGAGTGTGGTTTTGCCTCCGTTTGTGTTCCTCCCTTGCACGTTTCTCTGGCGGTGCAGCGCCTTTACGGCTCGACAGTGAAGGTCGGCAGTGTTGTCGGTTTTCCCTGTGGGTACAGCGGTCTACGTCAGAAAGTACAGGAAACTGCCGATTTGGTAGCGGCTGGTGCTGAAGAAATTGACATGGTGATTGCCCTGAATCATCTGCTGGAAAAACGTTTTGATCGCCTTGAAGAAGAGGTTGCCCAGGTGGTGATGGCGGCCCAGGCGGCGAGCGTCAAAGTGATCATTGAATGCTGTTATCTTGACAGCGCTCAGAAAATTGCGGCCACGTTGAGTATCATTAAGGCTGGGGCAGCTTTTGTCAAAACCTCGACCGGTTTCGGTTCATCCGGTGCTCTCGCTGAAGACGTCCGGCTGCTGGCGCGAACGGCGCAGGCGCGGATAGGTGTCAAGGCCGCCGGAGGCATTCGCTCCCTGAAAAGCTGCTATGAGATGATGGCGGCAGGAGCAACGCGCATCGGCACCAGTTCAGGGGTGAAGATTATAAAAGAGATGACCGCAGTTGACGATTCATCGGGAGGATTATGTACAAGCGGGTCCTGCTGATTGTTTTTGATGGAGTTGGCGTTGGCGCGCTTCCGGATGCTGCCGCTTATGGTGATGAAAACGCAGCCACCCTGCAGCATGTTGCCGCCGCGGTCGGCGGTATTCACTTGCCGCAGTTAGAACGCCTTGGGCTTGGCCGTATTGTACCACTTGCCGGAGTAACCCCGACCCGGCGGCCGCTGGCAAGCTGGGGGAAGATGGCGGAGCAAAGCGCCGGCAAGGATTCGGTTACGGGCCATTGGGAACTGACCGGGGTTATACAGCAGCATCCATTTGCAACTTATCCTGCTGGTTTTCCAATTGAGATCGTCGATCTTTTTGCCAATATCGCCGGGGTCAAGCCCCTTGGCAATACGGCGGCCAGTGGTACCGATATTCTGCGTGATCTTGGTGAAGAACATCTGCGCAGCAAGCGTCCCATTATTTATACCAGTACTGATTCGGTTTTTCAGATTGCCGCCCACGAAGATATTCTTCCCCCGACCCGTCTTTATGAACTGTGCCGCGCCACCTTTGAAGCCCTGCGCCCCTATGGTATCTGTCGGGTGATCGCCCGTCCATTTCGCGGTGAGAGTTCAGATACCTTTTATCGGACCAGTGGCCGTCACGATTTTTCCTGCTTGCCCCCGGCCGACACCTTGCTGGATCTGTTGCACAAAAAAGGGATCCCAACTTGCGGTATCGGTAAAATCGGTGATCTTTTTGCCGGAAGGGGTTTGAAACAGAGTGTTCCAACAACCGACAACAGGATGGGAATGGCGGAAATTCTTGCTGCCTTGGATCAAATTTCTGCTGGCCTGATCATGGCAAACCTCGTCGATTTTGATATGGTTTACGGACATCGACTCGATGTCGAAGGTTTTGCAGCCGCCCTGGTAGAGGCTGATCGCTGGTTGGCGCAACTGTTGCCACGTCTTAAAAGAGATGATCTGCTGATCATCACCGCTGATCATGGCTGCGACCCGACAACACCCGGAACTGACCATACGCGTGAATATGTCCCCTTGCTGGTATATGCACCGGATTTGAGTGAAACGACCAATCTGGGAGTACGTGAAAGTTTTGCAGATCTCGGCGCTACCCTTGCTGAGAATTTTGGACTAGAATGTCGGGCAGGCAAAAGTTTTCTGGCCAGTATCAGGAATTGACCTGGTATCCAATTGACCATTATTGACATCTGAGGGACTTAAATTATGTTTAATAAACTATTTTTATTTGTGATTTGCTGCACTGTGGCGTTTTCTGTTCAGGCATCGGACCTTCAGGTTGTCGATGTTTCCATTACCAGCGCCATCGAAAACCGCATGCCTGTGGACAGCCTGGAGGTTTATCCTGCTGATTACGGAAAGCTGTACTGTTTCACCCGGATTGTCGGAGCCGCCAGCGAGAGGCAGATCACCCACGTGTGGTTTTATGAAGATCAGGAAATGGCTCGAGTTACCCTGCCGGTACAGTCAGCAGACTGGCGCACCTTTTCTTCAAAGCGGTTTCTACCGCAGTGGATCGGCCAGTGGTCTGTGGTCATTGAGGATGAGCAAGGATCTGCCCTTGCCAATGTGATGTTTCGTCTTGAGTAGGGTGATGACAGAGGCCAACCCGGGGAGATAGCTGATGACCTATCCCCCTGGGTTGTTATGCGTTACTAGATTACTTTTTGCTGCGACTGGCTCGTGCCTTGGCCAGATTGTCGGCAAGACCTCGTTCAACCGCCATTTGTCGCCGGCTTTCGGAATAATTCTTAGCTGCCAGTGATTGCGTACGAGGGATGTCATAGGCTTTTCGATATTCTCCAGCAGTCATACCATGAGCCGTTTTCAGGTGGCGTGAAAGAGTTTTAAATCCCTTGCCACAGATCATGCAGTAAATAGCCTCTTTACCAAAGGCTTTCTTGCGACTGACTATCGGGGCTGAGTCATCGCCAGGTTCCGGCGTAACATTTTCCCCTTTTTCCAGCGCCACCAGGGCGGCATGGACATCACTTAGCTCGGCGATGAGCTCTTCCTTGGTCATTGGTGTTGTTGATGCGTGCGCCGCAATAATATCAGCCGCCATTTTCATGATAGTGGACATTCTTTTTCTGGCCTCCTTTTTAGTTTTTAGGTGTAAAGAGCTATTCTTTTTTTGATTTTATGGAATTAAAATAGCCGTTGTTGTTAACTAGAACATCCTGCACTAAAAAATCAAGAGGAAATAGTTATTTCTATTCAAATAATCTATCATCTGTCAATTTTTAGTTCATTATTTTTTTTATAACTAACTGAAACTGAAGTCACCGTAATTATGCCAGTGACTTTGGAAAATAATCAGATCAAGGTGCACATGAACATACGAGAAAAACAAGAAAAAAACGAGATGGAACATTTAGCTCACGGTGCCTGTTTAAGTGTCAATAGTAAAGGTCGTTTGCGCAAAGGCAAAGTATGTTCTATACGCACGGCTTTTCAGCATGATCGTGATCGTATCCTTCACAGTAAGGCCTTTCGTCGATTAAAGTACAAAACCCAGGTTTTTCTGTCTCCGCAAGGGGACCATTATCGTACGCGCATGACCCATACTCTGGAAGTGGCACAAGTAGCGCGGACAGTGGCGCGTGCTCTGGAGTTGAACGAGGATCTTACTGAGGCAATCGCCCTGGCTCACGATCTTGGCCATACGCCTTTTGGCCATGCCGGCGAGCGGGTGCTTCATGAACTGGTGCCGGGGGGCTTTCATCATGTCAAACAAAGCCTGCGGGTTGTTGACGTCCTCGAAAACGAGGGTGCCGGATTGAATCTGACTTTTGAAGTGCGGGACGGAATCCTTCACCATTCGAAAGGGCAGGGCGGTTCCCTCATGGCAGCAGTAACGCAGCGGGCTCAAACCCTGGAAGGTCAGATTGTGCGTCTTGCGGATATTATTGCCTATGTCAGTCACGATCTGGATGATGCTATCCGGGGCGGGATTATCAGTAACGAGGACGTTCCGAGAGATATCGTTGCTGTTGTTGGTGAGCGACATTCGCTGCGAATTAACCACATGGTGACCGATCTGATTCAACAGTCTGTTCCGTCTGATCGCCTCATTCAATTGTCACCGGACATGGATCAGGCTATCTGTGCCCTGCGCAGCTGGTTGTTTGAACATGTCTATCAGGCTCCTTGTGTGCAGGCCGAATTCGACAAGGCCGCAGCCCTGTTGCGCCAACTCTTTGGGCATTTTATGGATAACCGGGATGTTTTTCTCGCTTGTGGTGGTCATCAGTGCCCGGGCGACAGTCTTGCCGTTTCGGTTGCTGATTTTGTTGCGGGGATGACTGATCGTTTTGCCCTGTCATTGCATCGACAACTGTTTTTACCACAGCCTTGGCGGGTTATGTGACGAGCCATCGGTTAGTAGCTTGACACTTTCTAATCTTTATGCTAGCGTCGCTGCAGTTTATATGGAAAATCAGCAAGTTTGGACCTGTTGAGAAGGCTTTCGCAAAAAAGCTATTTTGAGATTGGCGAATTGATAAACGCCAAAATCAAGGCGCGCGATTGTCGAACATTGAGGCGTACTTGCGTACGTTAGAGCCGTGAGTCGATTCCAGCAACGCAGCGGTTGGTGTGCTTTTGCGACGCCATCTTTGAGGGGTCATGACAAAAGCTGATGGAAAGATGCTGATATTTGTTCTGGCAGGTGTTCGCTTTGTGCTTGATCTGGATCATGTTGTTGAAGTGCTGGAGCAGTTGCCGGGGAGTCTAGATGTGCAGCGCAGTGATCTGCGCCAGGGCATTGTCGCCGCACTGGAGTTTCGGCACACAGCCATTCCGGTGATTGATCCGACCCTCTCGCTCGGGTTGGTGTCAGATATCGGCCTTTCACAACGTGGTGCTCTGGTGCTGCGGGGCTCGGAAGGAAACTGGGCGATTCTGGTTGATCAGGTGGAAGGGCTGGTACCGAATGCTCTGCTCAGCAGGGCACATGTTCCGGCGTTGCTGCGGACTGTTCCAGGCTATGCTGATATCCAGGTTCTGCTGTTAGAAGACGCGCCGCTTATGGTATTTGAGCCGGAACGTTTTTATGGCATAAGCCGAGCACGCGTATGACAGCATTTGGTCTTTTCCAAACCGGTAAACATGATTATGCTGTGCCTTTGGCTCAGATTCGCAGAATTATTCAGGGCAATCCAATTTATCCGTTGCCGTTATTGCCGGCGGTAGTGGATCATGTGCTGGTTCATGAGTCGACCTTGGTTCCCATCGTGTTTTTTGGTCAAACGGGCGACAGGAGCGTTGGCTCATCCGAAACTGAGTGTTTCGTACTGGTTGATTCTGAATACGGATCTTTAGCCTTTGTAACCCAACCCAACAGTCGTATTATTGCGGCCCATAAAGGAACCCTGGTGGTTCCGCGCGAAAGGGAAGCGCCCTGTCTGGTTGGTACTTTCTATTATCAAGAGCGAACTTTTAACATTCTGGATGTGGACGTGTTGGCCATGGAAATAACCCGGGGGAACGGTTCGATTTGCCTGACGCTGTCAGGTGCAAGGAGGCTCAATGAAGAAGAAGCTGCTGCTGGCCGATGACAGTATTACCATACAAAAAGTTGTCGGAATTATTTTCGCGACCGAAGATTATGAACTGCTAACTGTCAGCGATGGTGACAAGGCCTTTGAAATGGCATTGGTCCACAAGCCCGACCTGGTGATTGCCGATATCGCGATGCCTGGAAAAAACGGCTTTGACCTTTGTCGGGAGATCAAAAGTCATCCCGACCTGGGGACCACATCCGTGTTGCTGCTTCCCGGTGCTTTCGAAGAGTTTGATGAAGCCAGAGCGGTAGAGGTCTGTGCTGACGGTTGGCTGACCAAACCATTTGAATCCCAGGCGCTGATTGACAAAGTAACGGCTCTTTTTGAGATGCCCCCCTTACGTCTTGCTGATGCCACGGATAGTGACGTTGCAGATGAATCTTCGGAGCTAGAGGACTCTGCAGCACCGGCAGTTGTTGCGGACGCTGATACCTCCTTCGCAACTGAAGAGGACGTCTCCGTCGACCTGGAAGAACCCGGCGCTGATCTTGCTGATGAGGTTGCCGAGACCGCTGACACGAGAGAAGATACTGATGGTGAATTGTGGGACGAAGTGTCGTTTGAGGAGGAAGATCTCAAGCCGCAGGAGCTGCTTGCTGCAAGTGATGAGGATGAAGAAGAATCGGCAGACCATTCCTCTGACGAGAGTGATTTATATGAGCCGGCCCAGGGGTTGACTCCCGAGCAGCTTGCCCCCTATGTCTCAACGCCATCATCAGCTACACCATCAGAAGATTCTGGTATGCCTGATTTTGAGCCGCTAAATGATGAATCGAAAGAAGAATTCGAATTTGTCACCGATCAACCTGCCAACGAAGAAGATGCCGAAGTGGAAGAATCAGCCTTCGGCGAAGGTGTTGAAAAGGATGAGCTCGCCGAGGGCTTCGCATTTGAGTCTGAAAATACTCTGGAAGCTGACAATAGTATTGATAGCGCAACGACTGAAGACGACGAGCTGGAATTGATGGAGGAGGAGCTTGATCAGGAGGAAGAACTGATCGAGGATTCCGCAAACTTTATTGACCTGACGGCGGCCGAGGAAGAAGTGGCTGATGAAGTTTCTGCTGACGAAGAGGCTTTTGCTTTTGCTTCAGATGATGACACAAACGATGATGAGATCCTTGATCTGACCGAAGGTGACGTGCTTGAGGAAGATGATGCCGTGGTTGCCGCACCCCTTGAAACGTCAGTATATGAAGCTTCAATCCAGGGGTATGACAATCTTTCCGTTGCGCCACAGAACCAGGTCGCTGATGAAGAAGAAGTGACAGGTCTATCAGTTGACACGAATGATGAGAATCCTTTCGCTGATGTGGACGAGAGTATGGCGGTCACTGAGGACGATGTTGAACCAGTTGCCGACTCAACCGTCGATTACGAGGCCGAGTTTGAAGAGTCAGATTTGGTTGAGGTAGAATCTGAAGAGAATCCAGAATCCGAGGAAATCGCAGCGGAGACTGGACAGTTTGAGTCGGAAACCTTTGAGCCTCCACCGGCTGGCACTGATACGCTGTCATCTGCCGAGATGGTCGAAGGGCAGCTTCAACAGTTGTCCGAAGAAGAGGTCGCCCGGATTGTCGAAAAAGTAGCCGGCCCGCTGATCGAGCGACTTGCGCGCGAAATGCTGGAAAAGACCGTCTGGGAGGTTGTTCCAGATCTGGCAGAAACGATGATCAGTGCCGAAATTGAAAAAATCAAGCGTGGAGAATCCTGAGATAAGGATCTTTATTCAGGCAAACAGGAAAACCAGTAAAACACCGGCGGGGAGGCAAAGGAGATCTTGACATCTTTTGCCTCCCCGCTTTATTGTCCCCGTCGGAAGCACCCCTCCTCCATATAAATCATATTACCTTGATTGCAGTAAAAAGGACCTAGATACAATGAGCATATCATTGCCCAAGGCTTACGATCCGGCACAGATAGAACAAAAATGGTTTGATATCTGGGAGCAGCGCGGCGATTTCTGCGCCCACGATGATTCAACGCGACCGGGTTATTCCATTGTTATTCCACCACCCAATGTCACCGGTGTCCTGCATATGGGGCACGCCCTGAATAACAGCCTGCAGGATATTCTGTGCCGCTGGAAGCGGATGTGTGGCTATGAAGTGCTGTGGATGCCCGGTACCGATCATGCCGGTATTGCGACTCAGAACGTGGTGGAGAAGCAATTGCATGCCGAAGGGCTGGATCGTCACGAACTCGGCCGTGAAGCCTTTATCGAGCGGGTGTGGCAATGGCGACAGACTTCCGGTGGCCAGATTATCAACCAGCTCAAGCGCCTTGGCGCGTCCTGCGATTGGCAGCGTGAACGTTTCACCATGGACGAGGGTTTATCTAGGGCGGTACGTGAAGTTTTTGTGCGTCTTTACCAGGATGGCCTGATTTACCGGGATAACCGCCTGATCAACTGGTGCCCACGCTGTCATACTGCCCTGTCTGATCTGGAAGTAGAACATGATGACAAAAAGGGGCACCTTTGGCACTTGCGCTATCCGGTTGTCGGCAGCGATTGCCATCTGGTCGTAGCAACCACGCGTCCGGAAACCATGCTGGGCGATTCAGCAGTTGCCGTTGCCGCCGATGATGAGCGTTATCGTGACCTGATCGGCAAAACCGTGATGCTGCCGTTGGTCAATCGTGAAATTCCCATCATCGCTGACGAGTATGTTGATAAGGAGTTTGGCAGTGGGGCTGTCAAGATGACCCCGGCCCATGATTTCAACGATTTTGCCGTGGGCAAGCGCCACGACCTGGAATTTATTAATGTGCTCGATGAGTCGGGGTGCATCAATGAAAATGGAGGCATTTATCAGGGAATGACGTCCGCCCAGGCGCGCAAGCAGGTTGTTGCTGATCTTGACGCACTGGGTTTGCTCGCCAAGGTTGAGGATTATACCCATGCGGTGGGGGAATGTTATCGCTGCCATGCCGTGATCGAGCCCTACATGAGCAAGCAGTGGTATGTCGCCGTCAAACCCTTGGCCGAACAGGCCATTGCCGCAGTCGAAAGCGGGCAAACAGCGATTATCCCCCGGCAGTGGGAAAAAACCTATTTTGAGTGGATGTACAACATCCAGGACTGGTGTATCAGTCGTCAGATCTGGTGGGGCCACCGTATCCCTGCCTGGTTCTGCTCCCACTGCGACCAGATCAGTGTGTCCCGTGAGGATCTCAGTTCCTGCGAGCATTGCGGCAGCACCGCTATTGAGCAGGAAACCGATGTCCTTGACACCTGGTTTTCATCTGCATTGTGGCCCTTTTCAACCATGGGTTGGCCGGACAAAACCCCGGCCCTGAACAAATTTTACCCAACCAGCTGTCTGGTTACCGGTTTTGATATCCTGTTTTTCTGGGTTGCGCGGATGATGATGATGGGGCTGCGTTTCATGGACGAGGTTCCCTTCAAAGAAGTGTATATCCATGCCCTGGTACGTGATGCCCAGGGACAGAAAATGAGCAAGAGCAAGGGAAATGTTATCGATCCCCTGATCGTGATTGATGAATATGGGGCCGATGCCTTTCGTTTTACCTTGTGTGCCTTTGCTGCCATGGGGCGTGATATCCGTCTGTCTACCGATCGGATCAGCGGTTACCGGCATTTTGTCAATAAATTATGGAATGCCAGCCGTTTTGCGTTGCTCAATCTGGAGGACTTTGATCCGACGACCATCGATTTCTCTTCAGGGGAGCTAGCCCCGGCAGAGCAGTGGATTCTGCACCGTTTTGATCAGACCGCCACGCAGATGAATCAGGCCCTGGCAGATTATAGATTTAACGAAGCTGCTTCTATTCTCTATACCTTTACCTGGCACGAGTTTTGTGACTGGTACGTCGAACTGAGCAAGCAACCTCTCAACGGTACTGATCCTGCGGAACGTCATCGAACCCAGATGGTTCTTTTTACCGTTCTCGAAAGTCTGTTGCGGCTGGCGCACCCGATTCTGCCCTTTGTCACCGAGGAAATCTGGCAGGCTCTGCCGGGGCAACGTCCTGATAAGTCAATCATGATGACAGCTTTCCCCCGTGGTAGCGGTATCGCCATTGATGCCCAGGCGGTTACCCAGATGGAAATGATCATGGCGATTGTTTCAGCCATTCGTAATGTGCGCGGTGAATTGGATTTGCCGCCGGGACAAAAGATCAGGGTGTTGCTCGATTGCAAAGATGCGTCCACCGTGGAGCAGATTCGCGCTGGAGAGGCTGCCATCGGCAGTCTGGCGCGGGTGGAGGAATTAGTTGTCGGCGTAGCTATCGAGCGCCCCGAGGATGTAGCGACCCAGGTGGCTGGTAATGTCGAGGTCCTCATTCCTCTCAGCGGCTTGATTGACCTTGAAGAGGAATCCGCGCGCCTGAAAAAGGAAATCGAGAAGATTCAGAAGGATGTTGATTTTTTTACCCGTAAGTTGGGCAATAAAAAATTTATCGAGAACGCTCCGGAGGAAGTGCTTGAAAAGGATCGGGCGAAACTGGCGGCAGCACAGCAGAAGTGTGAGATCCTGACCCAGGGGCTCGAAAAAATTCTTGTGCTGCAGAAAAAGAACTGAACATCAGCTTTCGTGTCCGGATTCTTTTTTGCCGGCGTGGTTTGTCGTTGATCCGGAAATTAGTTGCCATTAGAATTTACCAAACCACGGTTTTTTTTGTTTAAATTTATAACAATGTTTAGTATACAGTATACTGTTTGCACCTATCGCCCGTAATGCAGCTCAAGGGCTTTGCAATGGAATGAACGACACCGAAAGGATGTCACATGGACAGGAGGATTGATTCCTGGCGCGCATCGCCGGGGCAGTGGTACAAGGCTTGTTTTCAGGAGGAGAGAAGGGCCGGGCCTGACCGGTAGGCACAGGAGCTGAACAACGCTGATTGAATTCGGGAAAGTACCCTTCATTGGCAATCATTCACACTCTCGAGGGAAATGAACTATGAATCTGTTAACGAACACTGTGGGAAGAAAGATTCTGATGGCTGTGACCGGTCTGATGCTGATCGCGTTCATTACAGTCCATCTGATCGGCAATCTGTCGGTTTTTGCAGGCCCCGACAGCATTAATGCCTACGCCAAGGCGCTGCACGATCTCGGTCCTCTGGTCTGGTTGTTCCGTTTGGGAATGGTGGCTCTGTTTGCTATCCACATTACCTTCGGTATTCAACTGTACATGGAGAATAAGGCTGCTACCCCCGATCCTTATGCCATTGAAAAAACCCTGGTCACGAGTTTCTCTGCCAAGACCATGATTTTCACCGGTCTGATTATCCTGGCATTTTTGCTCTACCACCTGCTTCATTTTACCCTTCAGGTCACTAATCCGTCGATTTCGGCGGTTAATCTTCCCCTTGATGCCGCCTCCCGACCCGACGTGTACAGCATGATCGTGCTCAGCTTCCAGAAGGTCTTCATTGCGCTGATTTACATCGTTGCGATGGTCGCCCTGCTGTTGCATCTGGCTCATGGTATTTCAAGCTGGGTCCAGACTCTGGGTTGGAACACCGGTCCGAGTCAGGACAAGGTGATCTCGATCGGTAAAGTACTGGCTATCGTGTATGGTCTGGCGTATATCGCCATTCCTTTGTTTATTCTCGCTCGCATTGTGAAATAAGGGGGCTTATTGTGATATTAGACGGAAAAGCACCTACAGGTCCGATTGAAACTACATGGGACAAACATCGCTTCGATATGAAGCTGGTCAATCCCGCAAACAAGCGCAAGTTCAAGATTCTCGTTGTGGGTACCGGTCTTGCCGGCGGCGCCGCAGCTGCTTCTTTAGGTGAGCTTGGCTACAACGTTGAAGCCTTCTGCTATCAGGACAGCCCCCGCCGCGCTCACAGTATCGCCGCTCAGGGCGGGATCAACGCGGCTAAAAACTATCCGAACGACGGTGACAGCATTTATCGTCTGTTCTACGATACTGTTAAGGGTGGCGACTTCCGCGCCCGTGAAGCCGATGTCTGGCGTCTGGCGCAGGTATCCAACAATATTATTGATCAGTGTGTCGCCCAGGGCGTGCCCTTTGCGCGTGATTATGCCGGATACCTTGACAACCGCTCCTTCGGTGGTGCTCAGGTTTCCCGGACCTTTTATGCGCGTGGTCAGACTGGACAGCAGTTGCTGCTCGGCGCTTATTCAGCCCTGTCTCGGCAGATTAAAAATGGTTCGGTAAAAATGTTTGCGCGCCGCGAAATGCTTGACCTGGTGGTTGTTGATGGTGCTGCCAAAGGGATCACCTGCCGCAATCTCGTGACCGGTGAAATCGAATCCTACTGGGGCGATGCCGTTGTCCTGGCGACCGGTGGCTACGTCAATGTCTTTTACCTGTCGACCAATGCCATGGGTTGTAGCGTTACCGCCAAGTGGAGAGCGACCAAAAAGGGTGCCTACATGGCTAACCCCTGCTATACCCAGATTCACCCGACCTGTATTCCACAACACGGCGACAAACAGTCGAAGCTGACCCTGATGTCTGAATCCCTGCGTAATGACGGCCGCGTCTGGGTCCCCAAAAAAGCTGAAGATTGTGGCAAGCACCCCTCTGAAATTTCCGAACCGGATCGTGATTACTTTCTCGAACGCAAGTATCCTTCCTACGGTAACCTGGCCCCACGAGATATCGCTTCCCGTGCTGCTAAGGAAGCTTGTGATGATGGCCGCGGCGTTGGCGAGAGCAAGCGTGGTGTCTTTCTTGATTTCCAGGCCTCCATCGACCGTCTGGGTCAATCGACCATCGCCGAGCGTTACGGCAACCTGTTCGATATGTACTATAAAATTACCGCCGAAGATGGTTATGAGCGCCCCATGCGTATTTATCCTGCCCCGCACTACTCCATGGGCGGTTTGTGGGTTGATTACCAGTGCATGAGCAATATTCCAGGGCTCTTCGTTCTTGGTGAGGCCAACTTCTCGGTGCATGGTGCCAATCGCCTCGGAGCTTCTGCTCTGATGCAGGGTCTGGCCGATGGTTACTTCGTCATTCCTTACACTATCGCTCCTTATCTGGCCTCGATTACCCCCGGTCAGTTCAAGACCGATCATGACGCCTTCAAAGAGTCGCAGCAGAGCATTAAACAGGAAATTTCCAAGATGCTGTCGATCAAGGGTAAAAAGACAGTTGGAGAGCTGCACCGCGAGCTTGGCAACGTTATGTGGGAGGATGTTGGGATGGCGCGCAGCGATGCCAGCCTCAAACATGCCCTCAAGCGTATTCCGGAAATTCGTGAAGAGTTCTGGAACAACGTCAATGTCACCGGTGGTGCCATGGAACTTAACCAGCAACTCGAGAATGCCTGGCGTTTGGCTGACTTCCTTGAGTTCTCTGAAATGATGGCTACCGATGCGCTGCACCGCGAAGAGTCCTGTGGTGGGCACTTCCGGGTTGAGCATCAGACCGATGATGGCGAAGCGATGCGTAATGATGAAGACTTCTGCTATTCGGCTGCCTGGGAATTTAAAGGTACCGGCAAGGCTCCCGAGCTGCACAAGGAGCCCCTGAAATTCGAAAACGTCAAACTTGCCGTAAGGAGCTATAAATAATGAAACTTACATTGCATGTATGGCGCCAGAAGGGGCCAGAAGAAAGCGGAAAACTGGAGACCTACAAAGCTGACAATATCAGTCCTGATCAGTCTTTTCTGGAAATGCTTGATGAGGTTAATGATGACCTGATCAAGACAGGAAAAGATCCCATCGCTTTCGACCACGACTGCCGTGAAGGTATCTGCGGCATGTGTTCACAGGTGATCAATGGCCGTCCCCATGGGCAGCAGGAGCTGACAACGGTTTGCCAGTTGCATATGCGCGAGTTCAACGATGGTGATGAAATCTTCATCGAGCCCTGGCGGGCCAGAGCTTTCCCGATCCACAAGGATCTGATTGTTGACCGTACCTCTCTTGATGTGATCATGCAGGCCGGTGGTTACACCTCCTGTCATACCGGGGGAGTTGCTGATGGCAATGCGCTGCTGGTCAGTAAACCAGTGGCTGATTATGCGATGGATGCTGCTGAGTGCATCGGTTGTGGCGCCTGTGTCGCCGCCTGCCCCAACAGCTCGGCGATGCTCTTTGCCAGCGCCAAGGTTGCCCAGCTTGCTGTTCTCCCTCAGGGTAAGCCGGAAGCGAAACGCCGGGTCAAGGCAATGACTGAAACCATTTTGTCAGAGGGTTTCGGCAACTGTACCAACCACTATGAGTGTGAGGCGGCCTGTCCAAAAGGAATCAGTGTCAAGTTTATCGCTAAGCTCAATCGGGAGTACCTGAAGTCGTTGATTCCCAGTTCAACTGAGTAAATATCTCAATATCTCAGGTTTTTTAAGGGCGAACCGGCGACGGTTCGCCCTTTTTTTTGCGTTGATCCCATTTAGCCCTTGTCTCTGGCAGCATACAATCGGTACTATCCAAGACACTGTTATTGTTGGATTTTAAAAGGTGGCAAGTATTGTGATTACCATTGATTCCTTAACCAACATCCCTGACGATTTTACCCCGAGTGTGGTTACCCTGGGTAACTTTGATGGCGTTCATCTAGGCCATCGTGCCCTGTTTCGACATTTGGTTACAATTGCACGAACAGAGGGGTTGCAGTCGGTTGTCTGCACTTTTTACCCACATCCTCTCAAGGTCCTTGCTCCCGATAAAGCCCCGTTACTGCTTAATACCAGAGAAGAGCGGCGCCGATTGATTGCGGCTTCTCATGTTGATTGGCTGATTGAAATCCCCTTTGATCGATCCTTTGCCCGGCAATCTCCGGAAGAGTTTGTTGATAACGTGTTGCTCAACCGATTAGCGGCGCAGAAACTTGTTGTCGGTTATGATTACGCCTTCGGCAAAGGACGTCGTGGAACACCAGAATTCCTCAGGGAGTATTGTGCCGGAAAGGGTGTTGCTGTCGACATATTACAACCGGTCAATGTTGCTGGGGCTCCATACAGCTCTACCCTTATTCGTCAATTGATCAGCGCCGGCCGGGTCGCTGAAGCTCTGCCTTTACTTGGTCGCCATTATAATCTGTTCGGTGAGGTGGTCAGTGGCTTTCAACGTGGTCGCGAATTGGGTTTTCCGACGGCTAATTTAAGTACGGAGAAAGAACTGATTCCTGCCCCCGGTGTGTATGTAGTCAAGGTGCGCCATGGCGATCTTGAATATGGTGGGGTCGTCAATATCGGCTACTGCCCGACCTTTGGTTCTCATGACCTGACCATCGAAGTTCATCTGCTTGACTATAGCGGCGAAATTTATGGTGAAAAATTAAGAGTCTATTTCATCGAGCGGTTGCGGGATGAAGCCTCATTCGGCAATGTGAGTGAGTTGAAAGTGGCGATAGCGGCAGACGTATTAAAGGCACGACAAATCCTGCAGCGGGTGCAGGTTGTTCAGTTTTACGAATACCTGGCATCCAGTGCGGGACCCGATGGAGCTCCGGAATAATGCAGAAAGTTACCGGGAATTCAGCTGTCTACGGCATTTTTGGTGATCCGGTTGGCCATTCACTGTCACCGCTGATGCATAATGCGGCTTTTGCTCATTGTGCTTTAGACGCCATCTATGTTCCGTTTCACGTAACGACAGATGTCCTGGCCGCCGCCGCCGCCTCATTGAGAACTCTCAATATTAGAGGGATCAATGTCACCGTCCCGCACAAAGAAGCGATTATCCCATTCTTGGATCATGTTGATCCGATAGCGAGGCAAATTGGCGCGGTTAATACGGTGGTGAATGATGGCGGTCGGTTGCTCGGCTACAATACCGACAGTAGTGGTTTTATCCGATCCGTGAGTCAGGATCTTGGTTTTTCTCCCCAGGGCAAAAAGGTGCTGCTGTTGGGTGCCGGGGGCGCCTGTCGGGCAGCTGTGCAGGCACTCCTGGCGGCAGAGGTGTTACAGATAACCATTGCAAATCGGACTCTTCAACGTGCGGTCGACCTGATTACGGACTTTAGAACAAATGCTTCGAAACACCATCTGGCGGCTGTAACTTACTGTTCGACTGAATTTTTACAGGCTGTATCAGAGGCAGATTTACTGGTGAATACAACCTCTGTCGGCCTGCATGGGGAATCTCTCGATTTTCTCCCATTGGAGAATATTAAAGGTAGCGCATTAATATTTGATATGGTATATTCCAAAACCGGTACGGATTTGGTTCGGACAGCTCACCGTCGGGACTTAACCTGCGTTGATGGTTTGAGCCTGCTCGCCGCACAGGGCGAAGATGCCTTTTTGATCTGGACTGGGGAGCGCTTGCCTCACGGTTTTATGCGTCAACAATTGTCTGAATATTTGTATTAAATGGGAAAGGAATAACGGCATATGAGTGTCAGCCGGCTGGGTGAGTTGCTGATCAGAAACCAGATGATTTCTGATGATCAACTGGCAAAAGCAATTTCTGCACAGAAAAGCGAGGGGATACGACTTGGTGCGGCACTGATTAAGCTGGGCTATGTTCAAGAACACGATCTTGCTACCTTCCTTTCCAAACACTACGGTGTTCCTTCCATCGATCTAAGAGAGTTTGACGTTGATCCTGCGGTTATAAAGCTGGTCCCTGCAGCAGTCGCTCAGAAATATCAATTGCTGCCGATCAACCGTGCCGGCGCGACCCTGATTGTCGCCATGTCCGATCCTTCGAATATTTTTGCCATCGACGATATCAAATTCATGACCGGCTATAATGTCGAGGTTGTTGTTGCTGCCGAAGCTGCTGTCAAAGAGGCAATCGACACCTACTATGATCAATCAGCATCCATGGCCGATGCTTTAAGCGAATTTGACGATATTGATCTGGAACTGGTCGGTGATGACGAAATCGAGAATATTAATGAGCTGGAAAAAGCCAGTGAAGATGCACCGGTTGTCAAGCTTGTCAATCTGATTCTTACTGATGCAATTAAAAAGAAGGCCTCTGATATCCATATTGAGCCATATGAGCATATGTTCAGGGTGCGCTACCGGATCGACGGTGTACTTTACGAGGTGATGAAGCCGCCGCGCAAACTGAAAAACGCCATCACTTCCCGCTTGAAAATCATGGCTAACCTCGATATCGCCGAGCGTCGCCTTCCCCAGGATGGTCGTATCAAAATCAAGCTGGCCCGTAATCAGGAAATGGATTACCGGGTCAATTGCCTGCCGACCCTGTTTGGTGAAAAAGTCGTTCTGCGTCTGCTCGATAAAAGTAATCTGCAGCTGGATATGACCAAGCTCGGCTATGAAGAACAGGCCCTGAAATGGTTCAAACATGAAATTCACAAGCCTTTTGGCATGGTGCTGGTTACCGGTCCCACCGGTAGCGGTAAGACGGTTTCCCTCTATTCAGCTCTGTCAGAGCTGAACAAGGTCAGTGAAAATATTTCGACCGCAGAGGATCCGGTTGAGTTCAACTTTGCCGGCATCAATCAGGTCCAGATGCACGAGGAAATCGGTCTTAACTTTGCCGCTGCCCTGCGGGCTTTTCTGCGACAGGATCCGGATATCATCATGATCGGTGAGATTCGTGACTTTGAAACCGCTGAGATTGGTGTCAAGGCTGCCCTTACCGGTCACCTGGTGCTGTCAACCCTGCACACCAACGATGCTCCTAGTACTGTCAATCGACTCCTGAACATGGGGATTGAACCATTCCTGGTGGCTTCGGCAGTCAATCTGATATCTGCGCAGCGTCTAGGCCGCAGAGTTTGTGCAACCTGTAAAGAGCCGGTCAAACATCCCATCGAAGCCCTTACCACCGCAGGTGTGCCCGCGGATGAAGCAAGCAAGATCACCGTTTACAAAGGGCGTGGTTGTGCTGAGTGTAATGATACCGGATATCGCGGGCGGGTTGGTTTTTATCAGGTTATGCCGATGTTTGAACCGCTTCGTGAAGCAATTCTGGCCGGTGCCAATACTGCTGAAATTAAAGAAGAATCGATGCGTCTCGGGGTTAAAACCATGCGCCAGGCAGCACTGACCAAGATGGCGGAAGGGGTGACCACGTTGGAAGAGGTGTTAAGGACGACGATTGCGGATGATTAAGGGCCGAATCTGGAAGACAGAATATAGAATTCAGAATATTGAATTTTGACTTCCAATGCCCTGCTGCTTGTGGCGGGGTAGTTTACTCACGAGGGTTACCTGTATGGCGAACATGCACCAGTTACTTAAAAACATGATTGAGCAGGGGGCATCTGACCTGCATATCTCGACCGGGACCGCACCTCAGATCCGCATCGACGGTAAAATGCAGACCCTCGATGGACCCAAAATGACGGCAGCTGACACTAAGCAGCTCTGTTACAGTGTCTTGACCGATGCCCAGAAACGCCGCTTTGAAGATGAAAACGAGCTTGACCTGTCCTTCGGTGTCAAGGGGCTATCGCGCTTCCGTGGCAATATTTTTGTGCAGCGTGGGGCGGTGGCAGGTGCCTTTCGCGCTATTCCCTTCGAGATCAAGAGTTTTGATGATCTCGGACTGCCGCCGGTAGTCAAGAGTCTGTCGAAAAAACCACGTGGGCTGATCCTGGTGACCGGACCGACCGGCAGTGGTAAAACCACGACCCTGGCGGCTATCATTGATGCGATCAACTCTGAACGCAGTGAACATATCATCACCATTGAGGATCCGATTGAGTATATCCATTCGCATAAAAAATGCCTGGTGAATCAGCGCGAAGTTGGTGCCGACACCAGCACATTCAAAAAAGCCCTTAAATATATTCTGCGACAGGATCCGGATGTGGTACTGCTCGGGGAATTACGCGATATCGAAACCATTGAGGCGGCACTAACGATTGCTGAAACCGGCCACTTGTGCTTTGCCACCCTGCATACCAACTCCTGTGTGCAGACCATGAACCGGATTATTGATGTCTTTCCCACGAATCAGCAGTCGCAGGTGCGTACCCAGCTTTCATTTGTGCTTGAAGGAGTCTTGTCCCAGGCCTTGTTACCCAAAGCAGACGGTAAGGGACGTTGCATGGCACTGGAGGTCATGGTCCCCAATGCGGCGATTCGTAACCTGATTCGCGAGGACAAGATTCATCAGATTTATTCCCAGATGCAGATCGGTCAGGACAAGTTTGCCATGCAGACCATGAACCAGTCACTGTTTCTGTTGGCCCATAGTCGCCAGATCAGCGAGGATGATGCTTTGACGCGTTCTCATGATCAGGATGAGCTGCGCCAGATATTTGCCAATCCGCAGGCGGTGTTAAGCCGTAAGCGAACCATCAGTCCCGATCGGATGAAGTAACAGATCGCTGATAAAGCCCGCAAAAGCCAAATGTGAAAGGGGAGGACCATGCCGAAGTTCACCTGGACAGGCCGGTCGAAAGACGGAAAAACTCATAAAGGAACCATGGAAGCTGTCAACGAAGGGGCAGTAACGGCCAGTCTGCGGCGTCAGGGAATCCAGACCACCAAGGTCAAGGCAGCCGGCGGCATTAATGCCGATATCAACATCAATTTTCTGCAGCCGAAAATAACGACCAAGGATATCGTCGTCTTTACCCGCCAGTTTGCCACCATGATCGATGCCGGCTTGCCGCTGGTTCAGTGTCTCGATATCCTTTCGAATCAGCAGCCCAATAAAACCTTCAAGGATGTGCTGCTGAAAGTTAAGTCGGATGTTGAATCGGGTTCAACCTTTGCCGATGCCTTAGGCAAGCATCCGAAAGCCTTCAATGACCTTTACGTCAATCTGGTCGCTGCCGGCGAGGTCGGTGGCATCCTTGATACGATCCTCAATCGTCTTGCGGTCTATATTGAGAAGGCACTCAAGCTCAAGAAAAAGGTCAAAAGTGCCATGACCTATCCAACCACTATTGTCGGTATCGCTGTGGTTGTTATTGCTGTTATCCTGATTTTTGTTATTCCGGCCTTCGAAAAAATCTTTGCCGATTTTGGTGGCGCGCTGCCGGTACCGACCCAGATTGTTATCAACATAAGTAACCTGATCCAGAATTATATTGTCATTATTATTGCGCTGTTCTTTTTGGCAATCTTTGTCATCAAAAAAATCTACGCCACCGACAAGGGCCGCCGGGCTTTTGATCGTTGGGCATTGAAGCTGCCGGTGTTCGGGATGCTGATTCGCAAGGTCGCCGTGGCCAAGTTTGCCCGCACCATGTCGACCATGATCTCCAGTGGCGTACCGATCCTCGATGGCCTTGATATTGTTGCCAAGACCGCCGGAAACCGCACTGTTGAAGATGCCATTAAAATGGTGAGAAGCAGTATCAGTGAAGGGAAAACCATTGCCGAACCCCTCAAGGAATCAGGCGTCTTTCCGCCCATGGTCTGTCAGATGATCGAAGTAGGGGAGCAGGCCGGAGCCCTCGATACCATGCTCGGTAAAATCGCTGATTTCTATGATGATGAGGTGGATGATGCCGTCAACAATCTGACCGCGATGATGGAACCGATGCTGATGCTGTTCCTCGGAACCACTGTTGGTGGTCTGGTTATCGCCATGTATCTGCCGATCTTCCAGATGGCCGGGAATATTTAACGGTTAATGCCCAGCAATGAGTCTGTCAAACAGCGCCTGACCCCACCGGAACACCGCAGTCTGGTCTGGTATCTGATCTGCCGAACTGCGGTGATTACTCTGGTGTTGGGTGGCGCGGCTTTCTTTTACCTGTATGGTAACCTTTCTTACTCAGTAACACCGCTGTTTTTTCTCGTTGGCTTATCCTATGTCCAGGCCATTATTGTCGCCCTGATCCTGCCACGGCTGGAGAGTATCTGGATTTTAAATCAGGCGCAGATTGTCTGGGATCTGCTCCTGGTGTCAGCGCTGATTCTCACCACCGGTGCGGTTGAGAGTATTTTTTCTTTCTTTTATCTGCTGGTTATCATATCAGCCAGTTTTCTTCTGTCCCGGCGCATGACGATCCTGGCCGCCGCCAGTTCTTCCATTTTGTTTGGCGGCATTTTACTGCTGCAGTTTTATCAGTTGCTCGGTCCTTTCCAGGTTCCCACCGCCACCGCGGATGCTGTTTTTTTAAATACCCTCTTTGTTCATCTTGTTGCTTTTTTTCTGACCGCTTTTTTAAGTGGTACCTTGTCTGAGCGCTGGCGCCGAAGTGAGGCCCTGTATCAACGCAAAAGTATCGATTACGCTGAACTCGAGCGCATGAACCGGACCGTACTCTCCCATATCAGCAGTGGTGTCATGCTGATTAACCCGCAGGGGCGTATTCGTTCCTTCAATCGCGCAGCGGAAGAGATTACCGGGCTCAGCCTGAATCAGGTCTATGATTCGCCGGTAATTGATTTTTTCACCGAACTTAGCCATTATTTTATCCCCGAACAACTCCCGGTGGCGCGCGCTGAAGGCTTTTTTCTCCACCCATCCGGCGAACGTTTGTCTTTTGGTTTTACCACCGCCCTTGCTCGTGGCAGTCATGGAGAAGCTCTGGGTACTCTGGTGACATTTCAGGATCTGACTCAGTTCAAACAGATCGAAGAGCAACTCAAGCGTTCTGATCGGTTGGCAGCGATTGGACGCCTTTCAGCCGGACTGGCTCATGAAATTCGTAACCCTCTTGCTTCCATCAGTGGCTCTGCACAATTGCTTGGTGAAAATTGTCATTTAAGTGCAGAAGATAAACACTTGCTGACCATCATGGTCAAGGAAGCGGACCGACTTAACCACTTACTCACCGATTTTCTTGCATTTGCCCGCCCCCATCAACCGCAAAAAACCAGTATCGATGTTGCTGCCATGGTTACTGAATTGCGTAAGATGCTCTTGCGTGATCAGCGTTTTCAGGAGATCGATGTGCAGATTAATGGGGAGCATCCCTGTTTCGTCCCTATTGATCGTAACCAGATCTGGCAGGTGCTGTGGGATCTGTCAATTAATGCGGCAGAAGCAATGAAGGGGAGGGGGACGTTGCTGATTTCTTTTAGTCAAGGGACCCCCTGGACCTTAACAATAGAGGATAGTGGCCCCGGCATTGCCCCGGAGATCAGGGAGCGGATATTTGAGCCGTTTTTTTCGACCAAAGACAAGGGTACCGGCTTAGGTCTGTCGACCGTTTACTCGATTATTGAAGCCCACGGTGGTACCATTCGCGCTGAAGGTTCAACGTTAGGAGGTGAGCGTTTCATGATGAGTTTTCCACAATCAACGGGGGAAGAAGATGAGCAATCATAGTCCGCGTATCCTGATTGTTGATGACGAACAGAGTTTGCGTGAAATGTTGACCGTATTACTTCACCGCGAGGGGTATCAGATTGATCAGGCGGAAAATGGTGAAGATGCCCTCGCTAAAATTTCTGAGAATAATATCGATCTGATCATCACTGACATCAAGATGCCGCGCTTGACCGGTATCGATCTGCTGCGTCGTTTACGTGAGCAGGAGAATGATACGACCATCATCATGATGACGGCTTTCTCTTCCACTGAAGAAGCGGTAGAGGCAATGAAACTCGGTGCCTACGACTACATCACCAAGCCCTTCAAAAATGATGAAATCCGGCTGGTGGTCAAAAATGCCCTGGAGCGCCGGCAGTTACAACACGAAAATCGCCAGCTTAAACGTCAGCTCAAAGAGCGCTTTTCTTTTAAAAATCTGATTGGTGAGAGTGATGAGATGAACCGGCTGATCACTCTGCTTGAGCGCGTTGCCCCGAGTCGGGCCAATGTGTTGATTACCGGAGAGAGTGGTACCGGTAAGGAACTTGTCGCCCAGGCATTGCACCTGGGCAGCGAACGTAAAAATCACCCCTTTGTGGCTATTAATTGCGGAGCTATTCCCGAAAATCTGCTGGAAAGTGAGCTCTTTGGCCATGAGCGCGGATCTTTTACCGGTGCCGACAAGAAAAAACAGGGGTTGTTCGAAAGTGCTCATTTAGGCACCTTGTTTCTTGATGAAATTGGCGAACTGCCCATGGGGATGCAGGTCAAGCTGCTGCGGGTTTTGCAGGAGCGCGAATTCCGGCGGGTCGGAGGTA
Organism: Pelovirga sp. C15f; assembly: GCF_057178085.1. Lineage (NCBI taxonomy): Bacteria > Pseudomonadati > Thermodesulfobacteriota > Desulfuromonadia > Geobacterales > Geobacteraceae > Pelovirga > Pelovirga sp. C15f. Next base: position 897,992 of record NZ_JBXUCV010000001.1, on the reverse strand, counting down.
CCAGCAATATTCCCCTCGACATCCGTCTGATCGCTGCGACCAATCAGGATTTATCAGCCAATATCACGCAAGGAACCTTTCGTGAAGACCTCTATTATCGCCTCAACGTCGTGACCATTGAGTTGCCGCCATTGCGTGAGCGGCGCAGCGATATTCCCTTGCTCATCCAGAATTTTTACCATCAGAAAACCGCCAGTGACGACAGCTTCCAGATCGATAAGCCGGCCCTGGAGCTGTTGCTCAACTACGACTGGCCCGGCAACGTGCGCGAGCTTGAAAATCTGGTCGAGCGTTGTCTGGTATTAGGTGATCAGAAGCGGCTCACTGTCGACTGTCTGCCACCGCAACTGCAAAAAAAAAGGGTAACCTTCTCCGCCGAACAGCACGACATACCAGCAGGCTTCAAAATGGAGCAGTGGCTTGAGGAGCAGGAACGACATATTCTTCTTGCCGCCCTGCAGCAGGCCGATGGCGTGCGTACCAGAGCTGCTGAACTGCTCGGCATCAGTTTCCGCCAGATCCGTTATCGCCTTGATAAACTTGGCATCGGTGATGATTGAAAAGGGCAATGAACGCAGTCACACATGTTTAAAAGAGTTTGAGGGTTGGAGAGAAAGAAACAAGATTGGTTTATATTTCTGACCCGAATCACGAGGGTGATTAATGTCTACCGGGGAGGGGATAAATGGATGCTGAGAACTGGCACCGCAGGGGGCCTGCCCCCCCCTGCATGCTCTGTGGTTGATGTTTTGAATGCTGATCTTCTTTGCCAACTCTGTTGAGTTTTGTAAAAATAAGTATTTTCTGCATATGTTTGCTGTGCAAAGCTTGCACGATCAGCACTCTAATAATTAATCAGTTGAACAAAAAACCCTGAAATGATAGAGATGTCTAATCTTGAAATGAGTTGGACTGGTGTTTGCATAGAGATTATCTCAGATTCTTCTATTGTCGAGGACTTTTATGAATCAAAGTACGAGTATGCCCGAAGCAATTCCGTTTAAACATGCAAAAGGCTTTACCTTGCTGGAAGTGATCGTTGTAGTGGGTATTATCGGCATTATGAGCGTGATTGCGTTGCCGGCTATTAATACCTGGGCTCCGAACTATCGCCTCAAAGCTGCAGCGAGGGATGTCTACTCAAGTATGCAAAAAGCCAGATCAATGGCAGTCAAATTCAATAGAGAGACAGCAGTTATCTTTGATGTGGCTAATAACAGTTATAGTTTATGTGATGATTGGTCTGTCGGTGCTTGTGTTGGAACTTTAGACACTATTGACCTCAGCAGTTTAGGGAATGTCATTAAATTTGGACATGGCAACGCAACTACTGCTGTTCCAGGTGGTGTTTTCCCTGCTGATAATGTGAGCTATACCAATGACCGCGTTGTTTTCGACTCGCGAGGAATGCACCCCCCTCCAAATGGTTACGTTTATCTCGATCATCAATCTAATACCAGTACCTATGCTGTTGGCAGCTTGACCAGTGGTGCCATCAGAATTTTGATGTGGCGTGGAGGTAGCTGGCAATGAAATATCACTGTTTATTCTCCTGTAAGGGTTTCACTCTTGTGGAGCTGATTGTCACTCTCGCCGTATCAGGTGTTCTAATGACGGGAGTTTATACCGCATTCCAGACTCAACAAAATAGCTATCTGGTCCAAGAGCAAGTTGCTGAAGTGCAGCAGAATCTTCGTGCGGGCTTTGATACTCTTATTCGGGATTTAAGAATGGCAGGTTTTAGAGGTGTTGGCGGTAGTAACGCTGATATCCTCAACGCACAAGTCGATGCGATTTCGTTTTCTGTCGATTTTAATGATGATGGAGACACTGCAGATAATGGAGAAAACATAGCCTACGATCGCTATGATTCCGCGGCAATGGGAGGCTGGACTTTGGGTAGGGTGTCTTCTGCTGTGGTTGTGACATTGGCAGAAACTCCAACCGGTTCTGGTCATTTTGAAGCGGCCGGTCATCAGCCTTTTGTTCCAGAGATTGATGGTCTTGAATTTTTCTATGAGCTTGAAGATGGCTCTCAAACCACTATCCCTGCTGACCCTTCAGCTATTCGCTCAATACAAATCTCAATCCTTGCCCGTGCCAGGCAGCCGGACAGAAATTATATCGACTCCAATACGTACCAGACCCCATCGGGAGCAGTTTGGGGCCCATTTAATGACAGCTTTCGTCGACGTTTTCAAACCACGATGGTCAACCTTCGAAATATGGGGATGTAGATGAACGGTCCACTACGCACAAATAGTAATTCAGGATTCACCCTGCTGGAAGTTCTCATTGCACTCTTTATTTTTGCCGTAGGAATTCTTGGTGCAGCAACAATGCAACTTTCATCTATTCAAGGAAACAGTAAGGGGCGACAGGTTAGTGAGGCCAGCAACACTGCAGCGGATTATTTCGAAGGGTTTCTGTCTCTTGAATACAATGACGTGGTGTTGACAGATGGTGCCGGCACCAATGATGGAATTGCCGGCCTTGACGATCTTGCCCTCGCTGATGGTGCTGAGGATAGAGATGGTAATGGTGTCAATGATGTGTTCTGGAATGTTGCAGATGACTATCCAATTCTAGGGAATAAAACCATCAGGGTTATCGTTACCCCTCCCGGTAATGGACCTAATTTGTCAATGGACATTTTATTGATGGAACCAATTTAATAAAGGACTCCATTCAAGATTCAAGGGCTATTATGAAAAAAAGAAAAAGTACGCTAAATAATGAGCAAGGCTTCGTATTGATTACCTCTTTGTTAATGCTGGTCGTGCTGATGATCATTGGTATTTCCGCGACCAATACGACAACTATTGAATTGCAGATAACCGGTAATGACAGGGCTTATAAAGAAACCTTCTACCAGTCAGATGGTGGTGTACAGCTTGCAGCTCGTCTGGTGGAGGAAAGTCTGGGCAGCCCTGGGGGATTTACAGCCCTAGACGCGAATAGTCTTTTACAGGATCCAGTCAATCCGAATAACACCATTTTGGTTGTAGACACCACCTTATCGGATAATGCTGCCGGTCGTGATGAAACAAATGTGTCTGATGCGGCAAGAGACATTGCTTATTTCCCTGAAGGTTATGATGCAACTAATACGGCCCCCCACACCAATATCATTGTAGATGGTGTAACTAGTACGACAGAAGGTTCTGGTCTGCAGATGGTGGCAGGTTATGAAGGGAAGGGAAAGGGAGCTGCAGGGGGGGGAGCTCAGATTCTCTACACAATTTATTCACAGCACCTAGGTCGGTCGCAAAGTGAGTCTATCGTTTCGGCACAATGGCAACATGTTGTTGGTCTTGAGCTCGAAGGCCGTTATTGACAGTTGGATTCGGGTATTTCAGGGAGTCATCATGAAAATGAACAAAAAAAATTCACTTGCCGGAACAGTACTTCTGGGATTGGTATTCATTATCGGGTTGCCAGAAGTATTGTTTGCGGAGGTTTCAGCTGATACCAATGCCGCTTACACCAGTGTGCCAATCAACCTGACTGGCAACGATGTTACTCCACTGGTGATGATTAATGCGTCACGTGATCATCAACTGTCGTACAAGGCGTATAACGACTATTCCGATCTCAATAGTGACGGTACAGCAGAAAAAACTTATGTCGATAGCATAGAATATTACGGCTATTTCGATAGTGCCAAGTGTTACACATACGAGACTGCAGATGATCGTTTTGTTCCCGTAGCTATGGCCACAGGAGCCAACAACCATTACTGCTCAGGTCAATGGAGTGGAAACTTCATGAACTGGGCGACGATGACCCGCATGGATGTTGTCCGTAAGCTCCTCTATGGTGGTAAGCGTTCCACCGATACCAGTACCCTGACGGTGTTGGAACGCCATTATCTGCCAACTGATGCCCATGCCTTTGCTAAATATTATAATGGTAGTGATATCGATCAGTTGACCCCGTTTACGGGTATCGTTACAACACCACCAATCGCGATAAGCGGGACATCCGTTACTATCGGCTCCGGTAATAAGGACTTTACAACGTTATTATCGGTGAGCAACGGAGATCAAGTCAGAGTCTATTCTACCAGTGATAATACTCAATGGATGATCGGGACTGTGACTGCTACAGGTTCACCAATTCGAATTAATGTTCCAGATGGGAGCTATAACGGCTCAGGCTCTCACAATGATTGGCAATTGGAAAATCTAAGCCGGACTGGCATTACCATTGCCAATTTGACAACAGGATCAACAACTGGAGCAAATCGCTATTCCGACACCAACACGAACCCCCCGTTAATTCGTGTTGCCCGGGGAAATTATGCTTTATGGATGGCCAATGAACGTTGGCAAGGTTACTGGTCAGGTGAAAAATCTGCCCCTACGAATGGTAACCTGGCCTATATCTCGGGGATCAATGCGAATGATCGTAATCCTTCTCAAACTACACACGGCCTTGGCACGGGGTTGGCACAAGGTGAATATATCGCCCGCATTAAAGTTGCCGACTCTTCATGGCCAGGTAGTGAAAAAATTAAACAATACGGCACGACTTATAAGCCTATTGGTTTGTTGCAGGTCTATGGTGATAGCGGGCAAATTGATTTTGGTTTGATGACAGGCACTTACACCAACAACATATCTGGAGGGGTGTTAAGAAAAAACATCAGTTCCTTTGCCAATGAAGTCATCAGCTCCGATGGTAGATTTAATACAGCGACAACCGGGATTGTCCACAATTTTGATCGCTTACGAATCTACGGTTATGATTACAACAATGGTACTTACCAAGATCGTGATGATTGTACTTTTCAGCAAACGGGATTAGTCCACTCGGGAGGGGCAGAAGCCCAGGGTTCTCCGGCGAACGAAGGGAATTGCAGCAGTTGGGGAAACCCGATGTCCGAAATCTACCTAGAATCGCTTCGGTATCTGGCTGGGGCAGCGGCTGACTCAGATTTTACTTATTCAGGAACAACCAACGATTCAACCTTGGGTTTGACGATAGCAAGCTGGACGGATCCGCTGAACAGCGTCAATTATTGTGCTCCTTTAAATGTCTTGAATTTCAATGCCAGTGTTTCCAGTTATGATGGCAACCAGATGGGTGGGGTAAGCAATTTAGGTGCAACCGATTCGGCGCAGGATTTAACCGATCGTGTTGGTATCGGTGAGGGAATAGACGCGGTATCTGCGACATGGTTTGTCGGCAGTAATGGCACAACATCCAATGAGCTTTGTACCTCCAAGCCGATCGGCTCGGGATTTGGTTCTTTTTCCGGCTTGTGCCCTGAGGCTCCAACGCAGCAGGGAACCTATCTGATGTCCGGCACTGCCCATTACGCTAATACCAACCGCATTCGGGCGGATTTGACTGTGCCGACGGCTAGAGAAAACTCCAGAGACCTGATGGTCAGTACTTATGGTATAGCCTTGGCGACCAACGTGCCGAAAATTGAAGTGTCAGTTGGTTCTAGTACTGTGACCATCCTTCCTGCTTATCGTTTGAATGTTTCCGGGAATTCCGGTGGCGGAACTCTGGTTGATTTCAAAATTGTCACGCAAACGCCAACCTACGGTAAATTTTACGTCAACTGGGAAGATAGTGAGATGGGGGGGGATTATGATCAGGATATGTGGGGTATTATTGAGTATTCAGTTGTTGGTAGCCAGATAATTATTTCGACGGATGCCATTGCTGAAAGTACTGTGAACCCGCAAGGTTTTGGCTATATTATCAGTGGTACAAGTCAAGATGGCGCTCATTTCCATTCGGGTATTGAAGGATTTGACTATATTGATCCACAAGGAGTTCTAGGCTGCAGTAATTGTCAGGTCGGTGATGCAAAAACTTCAGTGACTTATACTGTTACCGGCTCGTCGGCCGGTGTTTTGGAGGATCCTCTCAAATATGCCGCTAAATGGGGCGGCTTTGTCGACAGCAATGGAAATAATTTGCCGGATCTCGTTTCTGAATGGGATTCTATTAATAATGCAACTGGCGCAGATGGCTCTGACGGGATTCCGGACAATTACTTTTTTGCTACCAACCCGCTACAGCTAGAAAATTCTTTGAATCGTATCTTCCTTGCTATTCTGCAACGATCATCTTCCGGTACGGCGGCAGCGGTTGTTTCAAATAACGTCAGCGGAGTGGGTGCTCTTTATCAGGCCTATTATGAGCCTTTGCGACAGGACAGCTTAAATAACAGTGTTTCCTGGATCGGCACGGTCCAGGCTCTCTGGCTGGACGATTACGGCTATCTCAGGGAGGACGATGGTGATGCCGTTCTTGAGGGCTATTTTACCGACCAGGTGATACAGCAATTTTACGATGAAGTAGAAAACAAGACAAAAGTTCGGCGCTATGAAAGCACGCAAGACGATGAGTTCGTTCCTTATTTCATGCAGGGAACAGTTACAGCCTACGATGCCGGTACCGGAGGAGTAGAATTCACCGTCAACGGAATTGGTGGTGCAGTAGGGTCAGGGGCTTTTAGTGGCTGGACGGTTTATAATTTGTCAAATGGCGGGGTTGGTCGCAGTTCAACCTCAAACGTGATTTTTGCCATCAATACGACAGGGGTAACATTTGATGTAGCGCCGTTAACAACGACATTTGCCGTTGGCGATGAAATAATGGCGGCTCATTATGTGACAAGTGAAACTTCGCTGGAAAATGTGGGGACCTTGTGGAACGCACGTAAACAGCTGTCTTTTAGCACGGCAGTTGCTGAGACACAAAGAGCTTTTGCAAGTCCTGCTGACGATACAGCTACTGGCGGTCGATTTATCAAGACTTGGATTGATTCCAATAATAATAATCAGTTAGATGTTGGTGAATTTGTTAACTTTGACAGTACCGCTATCTCTTCTGCCAATTTTGGTTTTCTGAACGTGGCAACCGAAGCAGATGCAGATGCTGTAGTCGATTATATCCGCGGCAAGGAAGATGCGAGTTCTCGTAATCGGACGATTGATTACAATGGGAATGGAGCAACCGAAGTTATGCGTCTGGCTGATGTTGTCAATGCAACCCCAACGGTGGTTGGTGCACCTCAGGAAGCTTTTGATCTGCTGTATAAAGACGCCTCCTACGGAGTTTTCAGAAAGCAGTATGCAAAACGCCGTCAGGTATTGTATGTCGGCAGCAATGGTGGAATGTTGCATGCCTTTAATGGTGGGTTTTATGATTCCGCCACCAGGTCTTTTCTCACTTCAGGGGAAAATTACGATGGGACGGCTGTCGTTGAGCACCCATTAGGCTCCGAACTATGGGCTTACGTGCCGATGAACCTGCTACCACATCTGAAGTGGCTCAAGGATAAAAACTACACTCATGTCTATTATGTGGACGGTAAACCCAAAGTTTTTGATGCTAATATTTTTGCTGACGATGATGATCATCCTGGCGGCTGGGGCACAGTTCTCGTCGTCGGCATGCGCTTTGGTGGGGGCAAGATAACGGTCGATACGGCAGCAGATGGTCTGGCGGGTGACCTAACGCCTGCGGACAACAGAGAGCTGCGCTCTGCTTATGTCTTCATGGACATTACCAACCCAGAAGTAGCGCCTAAATTGCTGGCTGAAATACAGGTTCCAGATGGAAGTTTTAGTACTTCCTATCCGGCCGCGCTCACTATTGACACCAACAATAAATGGTATTTAATTTTCGGTTCCGGTCCCACCAACCTGGCTACGGCAGAGAGTAACCAGACAGCGAAACTTTATACAATCGATCTGGCTAGTATGAGCATTGTGCGCACGGATGACACGGGAATAGCTAATAGTTTTATTGGTGATCCCGTAGCTGTTGACTGGCAGCTAAATTATAAGGCAAATGCCGCTTATTTTGGTGTAATTGGCAGCCAGACGGCAACTAGTGGCCGTGTGATGCGACTTGACATTGATGAAGATGATGATTCAACCAATTGGGCAGCTCCAGAGACACTTATAAATGTTTCTCAGCCGGTTGTTTCGGGAGTGACCCCGGCCATAGACAATACTGGACAGAAGTGGATATTCTTTGGAACGGGACGGTTTTTTGTCAGTGGAGATCAGACAACTACAGCGACACAATCTATTTACGGCATAAAAGAAAAAGATGTAGAAGTCACGAAAGGTACCGATTTGATAAATGTCAGTGCCGCTCAGGTTGAAACTGATGGTGATCTGACTACCGCTGTGGCAACCAATACAACATTTAACTCTCTGGTGAGCGATATCGCTGCCAATTACGAAGGCTGGTACCTGGATTTGCCACCAATTGAAGGCGTTGCGGGGACCGCCCCGGCGACAAGGGTTCTTAACTCTTCCGCTCTTGCGGGTGGGGTTTTATTTGCAACCGCATATCAGCCTGGACTCGATCTTTGTACTGGTGAGGGTTTTAGCCGCTTATATGCATTGAATTATAAAACGGGGACAGCGACCCCACGAGTCAATGTGCTGGGTGTCGATATAGATGGGAGCGGAAATGAATACGCTAAATCTTATATTGATCTTGGAGTTGGGTTCGCTACAACCCCATCGTTGCATTCTGGTTCGAAGGCGGGCGCGAAAAAAGTAAGTGTTTTTACTCAATTGTCAACAGGCTCTATTATCAGAACAGAAGCGAGCACTGTAACTGATGTCAGAAGTGGCTTCAGGTCCTGGATTGAGATTAGGTGACATGGTTGTGGTTTAATATACTGAACATTAATAAAATTGCTTCTTAAAAGCAGATCCCGGAAAGTATTTTTTTGCGGGATCATTTGTTCCCGCAAATTCCAGTGTCACATCTTCAACTGTTAAGCTTGGAATCAATTGCGGCACTTGTACGTCTTAATGTTCAAACCTCTTTGCGCGGTAAGGCTGACGCACTTAAAACTTGCAACTGGTTTGGGGTATAACACCCTGCCGATGTGATTGAGTAAGGGACAGCGGTGCTTATTCTGTATATTTTAGTGTGAGATGCTTTGGTGGTTGTAATGTCTGAGTTTGGCCTTGTGATGCTCTTTGCTTTTGCCTTTGGTTCTATCGTCGGTTCTTTCCTCAATGTCTGTATCTACCGGATACCGGCAGGACAGTCGATCGTCTCCCCGCCATCTTCCTGCCCGGCCTGTGGCCATTCGATACGCTGGTTTGAGAATATTCCGATTGTCAGCTACCTGCTGTTGCGGGGACACTGTTCGGCATGCCGGCTGAGAATTTCCCCGCGTTATCCGGCAGTCGAAGCCTTGACCGGGCTATTGTTCGTTCTGACATTTTATTATTATGGTTTTTCAGCCGCTACCATTGTCTATATGGTATTTGTTGCCGCTCTAGTGGCGATTACCTTTATTGACCTGGATCACCAGATCATCCCCGATGTGATCAGCCTGCCAGGTATCCCGGTCGGTTTTGCCGGTTCGTTTTTTATTCCCTGGCTGACCTGGTACAATTCGGTTTTCGGGATCCTGCTGGGTGGCGGGTCGTTGCTGGCGGTCGCCTGGATTTATGAAAAGCTGACCGGACGGGAAGGGATGGGTGGCGGCGATATCAAGCTGTTGGCCATGTTTGGGGCTTTTCTTGGATGGCAGGCGGTGTTTCCGGTTATTTTTCTGGCGTCGTTGGCCGGCACTCTGGTTGGTGTCCCCTTGATGCTGGTACAAAAAGGTGATACCAGGCTGGCGATCCCCTTCGGGCCGTTTCTGGCATTGGCGGCTATCATTTATCTGTTCTGGGGGCGAGGACTGATTGGCTGGTACCTTGGACTGCTCGGCGGTTGAGTTTTAATTTTTTTTATTGGTTTAGTCTAAAACTTCTTGACAATATCTTTCCCTGACCTATAATTATGCTCAATTTGTAGATGTGATGAATAAAGTTCAGTGGGTTATGGGGTTAGAGCATGGAGCAGAATCGAGTCAAGGAAGTTCGTGAATCCTTATTGATGAGCAAGGCCGAACTGGCTCGCAAGGCGGATGTGTCTCCGTTGACGATTACCCGGATTGAACGTGGCAGTCCTTGCCGCATGGAAACCATGCGTAAAATTATTCTGGCTTTAGGTTATAAACTTTCTGACAAAACAAAAGTATTTCCTGATCTCTAGATTTGATCAGGTCAATTTGTTTATTTAAGTGGCGCGCCTGTTTTTTGGGGATTCTCTTTTCGACTGGATAAATCATGTTCGTATCGAAAAAAGATATTGTCGGTATTGATATCGGCACAAGTGCGGTAAAGATGGTGCGCCTGCGTGAGGCGCGTGGAACCTACCATCTCCAGAACATCGGCATTATGCCGCTGGAGCCGGAAACCATCATTGATAATGCCATTATGGATGCCCCGGCGATTGTCGACGTGATCCAGAATATGCTTGGGTCGATGAAAATCAAGACCAGGCAAGTGGCAACCTCGGTTTCCGGTCACTCAGTTATCATCCGCAAGATTAATCTGCCCATGATGACCGAATCCGAACTCGAAGCATCGATCCAGTGGGAAGCAGAGCAATATATTCCCTTTGATGTCTCCGAAGTTAATATCGATTTCCATATCATCGGTCCCGACTCGAAAGATCCCTCCCAAATGAGTGTTATTCTGGTTGCGGCGAAAAAAGATTTTGTCAACGATCACTCTGCCGTGTTTGCTGAGGCGGGCATGACTCCGGTGGTGATGGATGTTGATTGTTTTGCTGTAGAGAACATGTTTGATTATAATTACGGGTTTGTTGAAGGGGAAGTTGTTGCTTTGATTGATCTCGGCGCCAGTGCAACAAGCGTTAATATCATGCGCGGCAGTAATTCCGTTTTTACCCGCGACATTCAGACGGGGGGCAACCTGCTCAGCCAGGAATTACAGAAGCGTTTAGGTGTCAGCAGTGAAGATGCAGAACGGATCAAACTCGGTGAACGGAATATTGGTGATTTAAGCGCCGATGACATTGAACAAGTCCTTGTTGATGCGACAGAAAATCTGGTGCAGGAGGTTCAGCGTTCTCTTGATTTCTTTTCTGCAACCTCCAGCGAAGAGCGCATCGGCAAGGTATATCTGACCGGTGGTGTTGCTGCTTCCGAGCGTGTTCAGAAGGTTCTGGCACAGCGTCTGGATATCGATGTCGAACGTATCGATCCTTTCCGTAACATTGCCATCAATGAAAAACAGTTTGATCGAGAATATCTCAATGCCATTGGTCCGATGTTTTCGGTGGCGACCGGGTTGGCAATGAGGAAGGTGGGTGACAAATGATCAGGATCAACCTTCTTCCGGTAAGGGCTGCTCAAAAAAAGGAGAAGCTCCGCTCACAAGTTGTCATTTTGGTGTTGTCTCTTGTGCTCGTCAGTTTGGTTTGTGGTGCCGTCTATATTCAACAGCAGCAAACCAATGAAAATCTGCAGACAGAGATTGCTGATATCAATCGCCGCAATGCTGAGTTACAAAAGCGCATTGGTGAAGTACGTGATTACGAAAAAAGAAAGGCCGACCTCGAACAAAAGCTTGAGGTTCTTGCCCAGCTGAAAAGCGACAAGAGCGGCCCGGTACGTTTGCTTGACGATTTAAGTAATGCACTGCCTGAAGAATTGTGGTTAACCAGTTTTACTGAAACAAATGGCAGTATCGATCTGGCCGGCGTTGCCGATACTGAGCAGACGGTGGCTTTGTTTATGCGACAACTGGAAAGTTCAGGACATTACAGCGGTGTCGAATTGATGGTTACCGAACAGACCACGGTTGGTAGTCGACGAATGCAGCGTTTCAGCCTCAAGGGTCGGGCTGTGACCCCAGCGACCAATTAAGACAGGACGGGTGTGATGAATCCAAAAATTGAAAAAGTTCTTGGTCTTCCGGCCTATCAGCGGTTTCTGATTCTTTTTGTTCTGGCAGCCGTTATTGTTGCTGCCTTTTATTTTATGATTTATCAGGGTTTGCGGGAGGAACAGCTGCAACTTGAACAACAACGCGAATCAGCCCAGACCATATTGCAGCGTAATCAACGGATAGCCAACAACCTTGAGGCTTATCGTGCTGATTACAATAAACTTCTGGTGCAACTTGAAGAAGCCCTTGGAGAATTACCTCTCGATAAAGAAATTCCAGCCCTGTTGACCAAGATTGCATCCCTTGCACAGGAAAAAGGACTTGATGTTGTTCGCTTTCGTCCGCTGCCTGAAGTGTCAAGAGATTTTTACGCTGATGTCCCTGTTGAATTGCGACTGGCTGGATCATATCATCAGGCCGCATTGTTTTTTGATGCAGTGAGCAAAATGGAGCGTATCGTCAATATAAAAGGATTAAAATTGGGCGGAGCCAAAGAGGTTGATGGGCGCACCGCGCTGAATATTGATTGCAGTGCCATAACCTTCCGGTTTCTTGGGGAGAGATCGAATAATTAGTTGAAAGGTGGTACGCTCACATGATTTTTCACAGGTTCCCTGTTATGAAACTTATATTTATCGTTGTCACAATCCTGGTTATGATTCCGTCATCCATGGTTATGGCACAAACAAGTGGTGATCAAGTGACAGCTGAGGTTACTACAGAAGCAGAAACATCAGGTGAGTTTACCTACAATCCTGGTGGGCGACGTGATCCTTTTACCCCCCTGATTCGGCGAGACGAACCGCCGGCAGCTATTCAAACGACCAGAAGGCCCGAAGAATTGCGCGGTCCTCTGGAGCGGTATGAGCTTAGACAGTTGCGTTTAATTGCGGTCATGGTTGTCAGGGGAGATCCTCGAGCGATGGTTGCTGCGCCCGATGGTAAAAGTTATACCGTAAAAATTGATGATTACATTGGTATCAACGGGGGGAAAGTCAAAGAAATCCAGACCCGGGCTATTGGTATAGATGACCAAGGTGTGAGGGTCGAAAAACATCCTGATCGTATTGTAGTTGAGGAAGTCGGTATTGATAGCGTCAGCGGAAATACCGTTAAAGAAGAGCGCTATATCGTATTGTAGTGCGTTGCAGGCGGACTGCTGGTTTTTGCTCCGATGAACTTTTAGGGGAATGAATATGAGAAGAAGCAATGTGCTCCTCAGTATCTTAATGTTGTTATTCAGCTTCGCTGTGGTCATGCCCGTGGCAGCTGAATCCTTGTCGACAGTCAGTGTTGCCGGTCAGAAGGTGACCTTGTCTGCGACGGCGGAAGTCGAGCAGATCCGGTATTTTTCGCTGGATTCCCCTAAACGGCTAGTCGTTGACCTTTACGGTGTTACCCCCGGGGTACATGCAGCGGATATTTCCTTGAACGATGGTTTTAGCACCTTACGAACCGGTTTGTTAGAAAATCGGACACGCTTTGTTTTTGACGTTGCCGGCGACCAGTTTCCGACCTTTAATGTCGCCACTGGCACTCGGAGTGCAGTTGTTACCTGGCAACCAGCTGAGTCAACAACCTTCTCGGCGTTGGCTGAACCTGCTCCACTGGGTAGCGCCAAGGTTGATGCCATTGATTTTACCAGTGTTGATGGACGTTCGCGGTTACTGATGACCGTTAGTGGTCAGACCCAAGCCACCGATCCGGTACGCGATGGTAATCGCGTCCAGTTTTCCTTGCCTGACACCACCTTGCCCCGTGCTCTGCGGCGTGAATTTGATACCTTTGCCTTCCCCAGTGCTATTCATTCAGCGACCCCCTATCTGGTAAACGCCGGTGGTCGCCCTGAAGTGCGTGTTGTTGTTCTGCTTAAAGGTGATGTCACCTATCAGTTACAAAAGGTAAGAGGTGGCTACGAATTTATTGTAAACGATGGTATTTACGCCCAATCCTCAGACGTTGTTTCTGGTCAGACCGCAGTCGGCGTTAATGCTCGATTAGATGATAGAGAAGTATTGTCAACAACGCCTGGAGTATCGTCCGCGGCGATGTCAACAACTACCGGACTTACTGTGCCGGTTGATGGACAGCGTCAGATGACGGGTGTTTATACCGGCGAGAAAACCTCGCTGGTATTTGATAACGCTGAAGTGCGAGATATCCTGCGACTTATTGCCGAAATCAGTGACCTGAATATTATTGCTTCTGATGAAGTGAGTGGCAGCGTGACTTTGCGCCTGATTGATGTTCCATGGGATCAAGCCCTTGATCTGATTCTCGATGTGACCGGCTTGGGGATGCTGCAACAGGGCAACGTCGTTCGTGTTATGCCGAAAGAGCGGATTCGTAGTATGCGTGAAGCTGAGCTAACAGCTGCACGCTCTGAAGAGCAGCTCGAACCCCTGGTTACCGAGGTAGTAACCGTGAGTTATGCCGATTTAGGCAGTGTTGAAGGCCCGGTCAATAATGTATTAAGTGATCGCGGGACCCTGACGGCTGACAGCCGCAACAAATTACTCATTATCAGTGATGTGCCGGCGCGGATTGTACGTGCCAAGGAACTTATTGAGATCCTTGACACGCCGGAACGCCAGGTAATGATCGAAGCGCGGATTGTTCAGGTGAACTCCAACTACTCAAGAGATCTTGGTGTTAATTGGGGATATTCATTGACCGACAGTGACTACCTCAATACGGTGACTAATATTGGTGGAGAATTCCGTGTGCCGACAGCCACGGTTGCCAATGTTGGTAGCTTGTCCGCAACTGCGGGTATCGGTACGGCCTTTCGTTTCGGAAGTAAGTTGATTGATTCGGGTATTCTGGACTTACAACTCTCTGCTTTAGAGTCGGATGGTAAGGGTAAAGTTATTTCAACTCCTCGGGTAACAACCCTCAACGGCGAAAGTGCAACCATCAGCCAAGGTACCTCTATCCCTTATCAGACTTCTGGTGCTGATGGCCCGCGAACAGAGTTTGTGAACGCGGAGTTAAAGCTTGAAGTAACGCCGGTCATTAACCCTGATAATTCTATCATCCTGGAAATTCTGGCTACCAATGATTCCCCTTCATTGACCGCTGGTGCTACCGCCCCAAGTATCGATACGAAAAAAGCTGAAACCAAGGTGTTGATACGTGATGGTGAAACAACTGTTATTGGCGGGATTTTTGTAGAAAGCTTTCAGTCAAGCGACAGTGGTGTGCCCGGGTTGATGCACATACCTGGTCTTGGTTATTTCTTCAAGTCTAAACGCGACCAGACGGTTAAAGATGAACTGCTGATTTTTATCACCCCCCGCATCGTTCGTGATAATTAACAGCTGAGACATTTCAGGTAAAAAAGGGCGGGCACTACCTGCCCTTTTTTGCGTTAAAAGGCGGCATGCGTTTGGATGTTCTACAGGTTGCACTCGGATCACGCAGTTACCCTATCCATGTCGGTAGCGGACTTTTGTCCGGTATGGGCGCTCGGTTGCAGGAAATTCACTTTCCTCACCGGGTTGCCATTGTTTCAAATCCGGTGGTTGCTGGTTTATATGCTGAGACTGTTACGTCATCACTTCAACAGGCAGGCTTTGAACCACACCTCATACTGGTACCGGATGGGGAAGATCATAAAAATCTGACAACCCTGCAACTGATCTATGATCAGTTGATTGCACAACGCTTTGACCGCGGTTGTGGCCTGTTGGCGCTAGGTGGCGGCGTTATTGGGGATATGGCCGGTTTTGCGGCGGCAACCTTTTTGCGTGGCATTCCTTTGGTTCAGGTCCCGACGACCCTGTTGTCCCAGGTTGACAGTTCAGTAGGTGGTAAAACGGCAGTGAATCATCCCCAGGGCAAGAACCTGATCGGTGCTTTTTATCAGCCGCAACTGGTGGTCATTGATGTCACAACCTTGCAAACCCTTGATCCGCGCGAAGTTTCTGCAGGACTGGCAGAAGTGATTAAATATGGCGTTATTCGAGACACGAAATTTTTTGCCTGGCTCGAAAATCATCAGGAGTTGTTGCGCCAGAGTGACCATGCCGCATTGATTTACGCGATCAAGAAATCTTGTCAAATAAAGGCTGATATTGTAGAAATTGACGAACGCGAAAGTTCAATTCGTGCGCATTTGAACTTCGGCCATACCTTTGGCCACGCCATTGAAAACCTTGCCGGCTACGGTCAGTGGAAACATGGTGAGGCGGTCGCTGTCGGAATGGTTGTCGCTGCTAAAATTGCGTGTAATAAAGGGCTGTGCAGCACAGATGATGTGGTGCGGTTAGAGAACTTGTTGCGGTCAGTTAATTTACCGGTAGTTCCTCCGGACTTTTCTCTTGAAGCCTATGTTGATGCGATGCTGCGTGATAAAAAGGTCAAGCAGGGGGCATTGTCCATGGTTCTTAATCAAGGGATCGGCAGCGTTGTTCTTGAGCCGGTTGCTGACCTTGCCGGATTGTTGTCAACCATTTTAAACCTTAAAGGATTACCATGACTGAACAACATCAGCAAAGTGCGCTTTTAGGGAAAATTGCAGCCTATACCGAGTTATTGCTCAATGACCCACGTTCTACCATTTTTGTGTCTCTGGCTGAAACCTATCGCAAGATGGGACTGTTTAATGATGCCCGGGAAATTGTTACTAAAGGCCTGGATGTGCATCCTGATTTCGGACCGGCTTATGTCGTGTTGGCACGGATCGAGTGTCAGTTGGAGAATATCGAAGCTTCCTGCATAGCTTTCGAACGGGCGTTAGCCCTCGATCCCGATAGTCTTGCTGCTCTGGTTGGTTACGCTCGGGTCAAGCTGTTGCTTCATCATGATGCCTCCGCCCGTGAGTTGTTATTACATGCCCGCAGTTTAAGCCCTGCCGATCCAGTGATTAATAAAATGCTGCTTGGTTTGACCGTACAACCAGAAACCGAAGATGAGGTCGCATCAGTTCCTCCGGTTGTTGAAAGCGGGTCTGCTAAAGCCATTAATTTGACTGCTCTGGCTTCTACCACGCTGGCTGATCTTTATCTTGCGCAGGGGCTTACGGAAAAGGCGCTGGGGTTATATCACCAGTTGCTGTCACGCAATCCGGATAATCTTGAACTCAGGCGAAAAATTCGAGAAATTGAAGGGCGTACCGAAGATCTGTCTCCGTCATCGACCGAAGAGGACGAACCATCACTACTTACAACTTCAGAGGATCTGACAGAAGCTGAAGGTGAATCAGTGACAGAATCGTTGGCCGAGGAATCAGTACTGGAGACAGATGCGGTTTTTACCGAACCAGAGTTGATTGGTGAGGAGAACCTGGAAGCTACAGACACGTTCAGTTTATCTGCTGATCAGACAATGTCCGATGTTCAGGCAGACAAAGAGCATGTACAAAATTTACTTAGTGATTCAGCTTTAGAAGAAAGTTCCGTCTCCGATGACCCATCTGAAATCATCGATAAATTAAACATATGGCTTAATAATATCCGCCTGAGGAGGGAACATGTTTGATGGTATTCTCGAACGCATAGTAGCTCAATGCCCAGGTAGCCTTGGGGCTTTGATTATGGGATTTGATGGTATTGGTATTGAAGAATACGTTGTGGAGAATGCTGATCTTGATCTGACCTTGGTAGGTATTGAGTATTCAAACGTTGTTAAGGAAATTCGCAATGCCAGCGAAATTCTCAAGGTTGGTAGTCTGCGTGAAGTTTCTATAAAAACTGAACAATACTACGTAATCATCCAGACGCTCACTGAGGAATATTTTGTTGCTCTGGTCATTGAACGCAATGGCAATTTTGGTAAAGGGCGCTACTTATTGCTGCGTGAATCCTTCGAGCTCAAGCAGGCATTGTCATAATCCATGAAAATTGCTGTCATTAATGGTCCGAATCTGAATCTCCTGGGTAAACGCGAACCCCAGATATACGGTACACAAACCCTTGATGAGATCATGATCCAGTTAACCACCGAAGCTAAATTACTTCAGTGTGAGCTGGTTGTTTGTCAATCAAACCACGAAGGTGTGCTTATTGATCAAGTTCATGCTGCCGCACTGCAGGGTTGTTCAGGCATCATGATTAACCCTGGTGGTTATACCCACACCAGTATTGCTTTGCGTGATGCTTTAAGTGCTGTCGGTTTGCCGGTCGTGGAAGTTCATTTATCCAATATTCATGCTCGTGAGTCCTTTCGGCAGCACTCTTTTATCACTGCTGTCGCTGTTGGTCAGATCTGTGGTTTCGGGGCCTTTGGTTACAGCCTCGCGCTGCGAGCCTTGCTGAACAAACTGCAGCACAGGAGTTGCAGTGTCTGATAAACATGCTTTTGTCCGGCAATTGTTGGTCGCCGAAGAACTTGATGCTGTTCTGGTATTCAGCCGTGCTGATCTGCGCTATCTGTGTGGTT
The DNA here is from genome assembly GCF_057178085.1 of Pelovirga sp. C15f. NCBI lineage: Bacteria > Pseudomonadati > Thermodesulfobacteriota > Desulfuromonadia > Geobacterales > Geobacteraceae > Pelovirga > Pelovirga sp. C15f. Next base: position 879,861 of record NZ_JBXUCV010000001.1, on the reverse strand, counting down.
TTTCCGGTAGCGATGGGGTATTGTACCGCTCAGTTGATACCAGCTTGTTTTTGACCGACTCCCGCTATCAGGAACAGGCGCGTCAGCAGGTTGAAGCTGATGATATCCGCTGCTATAAAAGTAAACTTCAGGGGCTTGCTGATCTGATCGCAGAAACGCAGGTCAGGCGGATTGGTTTTGATGCCGGCAGTGTTACCGTTGCCCAGTTTGAAGAATTAAAACGTTTGTGCCCGCTTGCCACATCCCTTATCCCCCTGACTCAGCGTTGGGAAAACCTGCGTGCCGTCAAGAGTTCAGCCGAGTTGACCTACCTTAAACAAGCTGCAGATTTGAACCGAAAAGCCTTTGATACGGTTTTACCCCTCATTCGCGTCGGAGTAACAGAGCGGGATATTGCTCTGGAACTTGAATTTGCGTTAAAAAAACTGGGTGGAGAAATCAACGCTTTTGATTTTATTGTTGCTTCCGGCGTTCGTGGCGCATTGCCGCACGGCGTTGCCAGTGAAAAAAAAATTAGCGCAGGTGAACTGGTTACCATCGATTTCGGTACCCGTTGCCAGGGGTATCACTCTGATGAAACCGTGACCGTTGCCGTGGGCGAGGTCGATGGAAACCTTCGACAAATCTTTGATATTGTGCTAGAAGCACATGATTACGCGATTGCCGCCGCGAAGCCGGGAATGCGTGCTTGTGATCTTGATGCTGTGGCGCGGGATTTCATTACCGGTAAAGGCTATGGAGACTTTTTCGGCCATGGTTTAGGCCATGGTTTAGGCCTGAATGTGCATGAGTTTCCACCCCTGACAACTAAAAATACGACCAGTTTGACTGCCGGCATGGTTGTTACCATTGAACCGGGGATCTATCTTCCCGGTGTCGGTGGTGTGCGCATTGAAGATACAATTGTTATTACTCAAACAGGGTGTGAGTGCTTGACCTCTATTCCCAAACAGTTTCACCAACTGTCCGGAGTAGGTATTAACTGAACAACCTTAGATAAATACTAAATATCGGGCTAAGAATTTATTATCGTAAGATGGAGGAACAAAATGGAACTGAAAGATCTGAAAAGTCTTATCAAGCTGGTCACCGATACCGATATTACCGAATTCAATATGGAAAGCGATGTCGGCAAGATTCATATCAAACGCGGTCCTGATAAAGAAATTGTCTACACTTCGGCTCCCGTCGCCGCTGCCCCCGCTGCTGCGCAACCGGCCCCGGCTCCAATCCAAACTGTTGCCGCTGAACCGCCACCCGTTTCTGAAGCGGAAGTTAACAGTAAATATGAAGCAATCCCTTCACCGATTGTCGGCACTTTTTATCGCAAGCCTTCACCTGAAGCCGAATTGTTCTGTAAGGTTGGCGATGTTGTTGAAGCCGGACAGGTGTTGTGTCTGGTTGAGGCAATGAAAATGTTCAATGAAATTGAGGTTGAGTTCAAGTGCAAGATCATTGAAATCGTCAAGGACGATGCGGCTCCTGTGGAATACGGAGAGACTTTGTTCCTGGTCGAGCGCCTTTAATCTTTTTGCCGGGCTCTCAGACAGTGACAGCGACTCAACCTGAAGGCAGGAGTGATGACACATGTTTCATAAAATATTGATTGCCAATCGCGGGGAAATTGCCCTGCGCATCATCCGCGCATGTAAAGAAATGGGGATCAAAACCGTTGCGGTTCATTCGGTGGCTGACCACGAGGCCTTACATGTGAGTCTGGCTGATGAAAGTATCTGCATCGGACCAACACCGAGTGCGTTGAGCTATCTCAACATGAAAGCTATCATCAGTGCGGCAGAGATTGCCGATGCCGATGCGATTCATCCGGGCTACGGTTTTTTGTCGGAAAATGCTGAATTTGCCGAGATTTGTGAACAGTGCGGTATTACCTTTATTGGTCCTTCCGCTGAAAGTATGCGCCTGATGGGGGACAAAATCAGTGCCCGCAAAACCGTAACAGCAGCCGGGGTGCCGATTTTGCCAGGTACCAATAAGAGCATTGAAAGCACCAAAGAAGCACAGCAGATTGCCGAAGAGATCGGCTACCCGGTGATTATCAAAGCTTCCGCCGGCGGCGGTGGACGCGGCATGAAAATCGTCCATTCCCCGGTATCTCTGGCGAATGCCCTGGCGACTGCACGATCCGAAGCACAAGCCGGCTTCGGTAAGGCTGATGTCTATATCGAAAAATTCTGCGAGCATCCCCGCCATGTCGAGATTCAGGTGCTCGGTGATAAGCACGGTAACGTCATTCATCTGGGCGAGCGCGATTGTTCCATCCAGCGGCGTCATCAAAAGTTGATTGAGGAAGCTCCCTGCCCGGTATTAACCCCGGAATTGCGTGATGAGATGGGATCCTGCGCGGTGGCTGCCGCCAAGGCCGCCGGTTATTCCAGTGCCGGTACGGTAGAGTACCTGCTCGATGCTGATGGACGTTTTTATTTTATGGAGATGAATACCCGGGTGCAGGTTGAGCATCCGGTGACGGAAATGGTCACTGGCGTTGATATTATCAAAGAGCAGATCCGCTCGGCGGCCGGCATTCCCTTACGTTATAAACAAGAAGATATTGTCATTCGCGGGCACGCTATCGAATGTCGTATCAATGCTGAAGACCCTGAAAAGTTTACTCCATTTCCCGGAAAAATTACCGGTTATCATACCCCGGGTGGAATGGGGGTAAGGATTGAGAGCGCCATGTACGATCAATACACGGTGCTGCCGCATTATGATTCGATGATCGGTAAACTGATTGTTCATGCTGAGAATCGTGAAGAGGCGATCAAGCGCATGTCCATGGCCCTTGACGAATATATTATTGAGGGGATTAAAACCACCATTCCCTTTCATAAAAAAATGATGGCCAATAAAGATTTTATTGACGGCAACTTTGACACGAACTTTCTGGAACGTACCAAGATTTAACCGAAACTTCAGTACAGAGAATAGAGCAGGGCAGGAAGACAACTCCTGTCCTGTTTTTTTGGGGATGCCATCATGGAGAGGAATGATTCAACACTGACGCTTGGGTATATCAGCTACCTGAACTGTGTTCCTTTTTTTGGAAGATTAAAAGAGCAGGGGTTCAATGGCAAGCTGGTGCCCGGGGTTCCTTCCGCCCTGAACCGCATGCTTCAGCAGGGAGAGATTGACGCCAGCCCTTCTTCCTCTTTTGAATATGCCCGCAACTGGCGTGATTATCTGCTGCTTCCCGGACACTCCATCTCCTCAATCGGCAGCATTGCCAGTGTCCTGTTGTTTTCGCCACTTTCTCCTGACCAGTTGAGCGGCGTTGAAATCGCCCTGACCGGAGAATCAGCCACCTCCATCAATCTGCTGGAAATTCTGCTGCGCGATTATTACGGATTGAGCGACGTTGTGACCAGAGTTCCGACTGGTGTGGTAGAGGATCTGGTCAGAAAGGGGAAGCCTGCCCTGTTGATTGGCGATCGCGCGCTCCAGCTTGTAGGGACTGTTCCGCAAGGGGTAGGAGTTTACGATCTCGGCAAGCTGTGGCACCAGCACACGGGGCTACCTTTTGTTTTTGCCCTGTGGATGGTTCGCAAGGAAGTGGTTCAATGGCATGGTGAAGCCTTGGCGCATCTGGGGGAACAATTAATAAAGTCACGTCAATCAGTACTTCAGCAACCACAGTTGTTCGCAGAGGCTGCTGCCCAAAAAACAATGATGAACCCTGAGCAGATTATTAGTTATTGGAATACTATCAGTTACGTGCTTGACAATGAACATATCAGGGGACTGGAGTTATTCATTCAACGTTGCTTCAAGCATGGACTGCTGAACGAAGCGCCATCACTGAATTTCTTGAAGTCGTAGCCTGTTTCTGTAGGGGATGATGCTTTTGCAGTTGACAGTGTCAGCGTAATCACTAAGATATGTCACGCGCCCGGGTGGCGGAACTGGTAGACGCAAGGGACTTAAAATCCCTCGGGAGCAATCCTGTACGAGTTCGATTCTCGTCCCGGGCACCACTTATAAAAAGGGAAACCCGCTGGATAGCTGGTTTCCCTTTTTTTATACCAGGATTCGATGCGCCGTGTCTTTTTAGATGGCTGATCGTCCAGAGATGGATGTTGTCCCTATTGTCCACTGATCGGCGGTTTAACCACTGTAAGCAGCATCTTGAAAGGTTTGACGGCATCTACGGCGTGGGGAATACTTGCCGGCATGATGATCAGCTGACCGTCCCTCACATAAAACTTTTCGCTGCCGATAGTGATTTGTGCTTCACCGTCAAGAACCTGAATCATTGCATCCCCGATGGAAGCATGGCTGCTGATGCCTTCGCCGGCGGCAAAGGCAAACAGGGTGAGGGTGAGGTAGTCATTTTGTGCAAGGGTGCGGCTGACAACTTTCTGTTGAGAATATTCAACCAGTTCTGTTGTCGTGAGGACTTCGCTCTTGGCAATGTTTTTGATGAGTTCAACAGTGTTCATGATATGCTCCTTTTACGGTGATATGGATAGTTTTTGTCTGATTTAAGTTCAATTTTAGGTTTATTTGATTGCTTAAACCTTGATATGGATCAAAGAATCCGTGACTTTTTTCTTCCAATAGCTCGTCTGGTAAGGACAAATTTGCTTGCCAAACACTGAATTGTCCGGTAAAGTGTGTTATAATTTTATTTTACTAATTAAGTTAATCTACTGTAGCGATGCTTGTGAGGGTATTGCTTGGATAACATGACGCTCATCGTTCTGGTCTCTCTAAGTTTGGGTATAGTTAGTGGTGTCATTATGCATCGCGCTGATTTTTGCCTTGCCGGCGCCATTCGCGATTTTTTTTTATTTCGTCAAAGTCCCCTGTTCCCCAGTCTGGTTCTGCTGATCACGTTAAATATGGTTTTTATTGAGATTGCACGCTTAAGCGGATCTCTTTTCTATCAACTACCCTCTTCCCTCTATGGTTTGCCGGCACTGACGACTATTATCGGTGGTATGTTGTTTGGTGTCGGGATGGTGCTGGCCGGCGGTTGTGTTGTTGGCGTACTTTATAAATTTGGCGCCGGAAGCTTGTCTGCCCTCGCTACTATCCTGGGGATGATGTTGGGTAGTGTTGTTTATGTAGGGATGCATCCTTACTGGAAATATCTGTCTGAAAAAACCCGGCTGAGCGAAGCCGCTACCCTGCCACAGCTGCTGGGTGCGAATCAGACTCTGATGTTAGTGACCGTGACCCTGGTGTTGTTTATAGCGATTTTTCGCTGGTACAGACAGGGGCTGCTGGTACGCCCCTCTTTTGTCCGTGGCTATCTGCAACCCTGGGTTGCCGGTTTGATGCTGGCCATTGTTACCGTCGTATCTTTTGCTGTGGTCGGTATGCCTTTGGGGGTTACCACCAGTTATTCAAAGGCCGGGGCCTTTATTGCCCAATTCTTTGCTCCAGTCTGGGTCGCGTCACAGGAGTTTTTGCAAACCCGCGGGTTTAATTACTATTCACCGCTGGCAGATAGCATTTTAAGTGCCGGCCCCGGTCCCTATCTGGATGGGCTGGCTCTAGTTCAGTTTCCATTGATTGGTGGCATTATTCTGGGGGCATTTATCTCCAGTATGCAGTTAAAAAAGTTTTCCGTTCGCTGGAAGGTGCCCGGAGTTCAACTGGCTTCTGCTCTGATTGGCGGCATCCTGCTGGGGATGGCGTCGCGTATGAGTCCGGCTTGTAACGTCTGGCATCTGCTTGGTGGGGTTCCCCTGCTGTCGCTTCAGAGTCTGTTGTTCTTTGGGGCCCTGTTTCCGGGAGCATGGATTGGAACTCACTTGTTGACGCGGTTTGTAGTTCGGGCCTAATAAAAAGGAGATAGCTATGTCTTCCGAAACCCCTTCAACTGTTCATGTTGATGTGCGCGGTTTTGTCTGCCCGTCATCGCTGCTGGTTGCCCTGCGTGAGCTCAACAAGTATCGTGAATCTTTGCGGACAGATCATTTTACAATCGAGTTGATGGTCGATAATCATGATTCAACCAATCGCATTTGTGACGCGGTAAAAAGTATGGGGTACGATTTTCGTGTGACCGATACGGATAATAGCTATTGTATTGCCGTCTACCGAACCCGGGCCCTGAAAGAAGCCAATCTATGAAGATTTCGCCAGAAACAGCTGTATCAGGTGAGGAAAATCTTCTTTTCTCTGATCTACTGCAACAATTTCAGGTTGTTAAAAAACAACTGTCCGAACTGTCGAACGAAAAAGAACAATGGCTGCAACGTGAGCAGGATCTCTACCGTTATATCCGCCTTAAAACCAACAACATGCTGGAAGTTATCGGTACCTTGCCGTTAGCGGCGGAAGAACTTGATGATGATACCCTGCTGTCGATCGATCCGATTGGCATCGTCACCGATTCCTTCCATCAGGTCCTTGGTAATCTAAAGGAGACCAACGCCGAACTGTCCCTCGCTAAAGAGGAAATACAAGCCATCTTTAACGCCTCAGGTGCCGGTATCATGGTTGTCGATGCGGCTTTACATCTGCGGGCATATAACAACCGTGGAAGGGAACTGTTTTTTTCTTCTGTTCAGGATCCTGTTGGTGTGAATTTCAGGGATTTGGTCTGCAATCGTCGCCAGTCGCCTGGAGAGTGTATTTTTGACAGGGTTCTGCAGATTGGTGATGTAGCTGAAGAAAGTGATTTTGCTATTGATGACCGCTTTTATCATGTCGTCGCTACTCCGATTCATGATCATGTCGGACAGATTGCCTACATCATTCTGATTTATACGGATATTACCGAGCTTAAACGTCAGGAGGCCGCTCTTAAGGAGGCAGAGTTGCGCCTGCGTGCCATCCTCAACGGCACCCCGGCTGCCATTACCCTGATTGACCCCGAAACCCATCAGATCATTTTTGCCAACCAGACTCTGGCTGATATGGTTGGAGGAAAACTTTCCGATATAGAGGGGCACATCTGCCACAAATTTATCTGTCCGCGCGAAGAGGGTCAGTGCCCGATCACTGATCTTGGTGAGACCATCGACAAGTCGGAACGAGTCCTTGTCTGTCTGGATGGCAAGACCCTGCCGATTATTAAGACGGTAACAAAGATTGAACTGGAAGGGCAGGTTCTTCTGCTTGAAAGTTTCGTTGATATATCTGCTCTTAAAGGTGAGCAACAACGCCGCAAGGAAAGCGAAGAGCGTTATCGCACCCTGTATTCAACAATGCGCGAAGGGGTTGCGCAGTTTCGTATGATTTATTCAGCAGATCGTGTTCCCTGTGATTACGAATTTATCGATGTTAATCCGGCCTTTGAAAAGATTTTTTCAGCGACAGCAAAGCAGGTCGTCGGTCGCTCTGGCGGTGACGTCTTCCCCATGGTTGATACTGAACCCCTTGGTTTGGAATTTTTTGTTCGAGTCGTTCGTGAACAGGTTTCCAGCGAGTTTGAATATGAATTCAGCGAGCTGAATAAGACCATCAGGATTTCAGCTGCGCCGACCTCCTCAGGCCATTTTTCTGCTCTTTTTGAGGATGTCACGCAACGTAAAAAAGACGAGGCCCGTATTGCTCACATGGCTTATTTTGATGCCCTGACTGACCTGCCCAATCGGCTGTTACTTAAAGATCGACTGAATCAGATGTTGACCCGAGCACAACGCAACAACAAACAGTTGGCCCTGTTTTTTCTGGACCTTGATCATTTTAAACGGGTGAATGATACATTTGGTCATGATGTTGGCGATCAGCTGTTGAAGATCGTCGCCGACCGATTGAAAAATGCCCTGCGCCATTGTGATTCAGTATGCCGACTCGGGGGGGATGAGTTCGTTGTGCTCAGCGACATGATATCATGCCAGAATGATGCCGTTAAACTGGCTGAAAAAATTCATGCCGCGTTAAAAGATCCCCTGGTTCTGAGAAACAAGGAGATTTTTGTTACCACCAGTATTGGGATTGCCATGTATCCCGCCGACGGTGATGATGCAGATACCCTGATTAAAAATGCCGACGCCGCGATGTATCAATCCAAGGACAGTGGTCGCGATGACTTCCGTTTTTACTCTTCGAATGCCAATGCCCAGGCATTGGAACGGCTGCTCCTGGCTAATGATTTGCGTAAAGCTCTTGATCAGGAGGAGTTTTATCTGGCGTATCAACCGCAAATCGATCTGGATAGAGGTCAGATCATTGGTGTTGAGGCCTTGCTGCGCTGGAATCATCCGGTTTTGGGGAATCTGTCTCCGGCACAGTTTATCCCTCTGGCAGAAGAGACCGGACTGATTTTGCCAATTGGTCGCTGGGTGTTATTAACCGCCTGCAGGCAAATCAGGGAGCTTCAGCTACTCAGTGGGGTGCGATTGCGTCTGGCGATTAACCTGTCGGCCAAACAGTTCCGTGATGTTGGTCTGGTTTCTTCCATTCGTGACCTGATTGCTGACATCGGTCTTGATTCTGACCTGCTCGAGCTGGAGATAACCGAAAGTACGTTAATGGATAATATCGATAGTGCCACCAAAACACTCCGCAGCTTGCGGGAAATGGGGTTGACATTGGCGATCGACGATTTTGGTACCGGCTACAGTTCTCTCAGCTATCTCCATCATTTCCCTCTTCAGCGCTTAAAGGTTGATAAGACCTTTGTGCGGCGCTTAAGTACGCATCCGGAAGATTCAGCTATCACTGAGGCGATTATCGTGATGGCGCATACCATGGGGATCAAGGTCCTGGCCGAGGGAATAGAAAATAAGCAGGAACTTGAGTTTCTTATCTCTAAGCAATGTGATGAGGCCCAGGGTTTTTATTTCAGCCGTCCCCTGACAATTTCACAGCTGACTGAAAAAGTGAAAGACAATAAAGCAGTCCAGGCCTTCTGTTTTTTTGATGCTGGTGATCAGTTGTAGCTATCGAGTCCAGCGCCCTGGCTTGATCCTCTTGCATTTCCAAAGTTATTTCCCGAAACTTGCCTTCCCGGCGAAATTTCGCTAAAAGTTTCCTTTGTCCATTTTTTTAAGTAGAAGATGATGTGTGACAATCTTTAGTCCTGCGTGGATTGGATCTTTATGAAATTTCCTGTTAACGAGTTCGCTTTTTTTCTGCGTGGTGAAGCGCGAAAAAACCTTAAACTACTGGTTCTTTACTGTTTTTTTCTGTTTTTGATGGTGATGATCTACGCCGCGCTGTTCACGGTGTTGATGGAGTATCTCGAGGGGCGCCACTATTCCTTTTTTACCGGGGTCTATTGGACCATTATTACCATGAGCACACTGGGGTATGGAGACTATGTTTTCAGTACCGATCCCGGTCATATATTTTCTGCCCTGGTGACACTTTCAGGGGTGATTTTTATGCTGATTCTACTGCCGTTCGGTATGGTCAGTCTGTTTCTCGCGCCCTGGATAGAGCAGCGTCTGCGGTATCGCCCCAAAACCCACCTACATGCTGATTACAGGGATCATGTGATCATTTTTGGTTATGACAGTATTACTCGCGCCTTGACGCGTAAACTGATCTCTCACCATACCCCCTATGTGATCGTGACCTCGAATCAGGATGAAGCAATCCAGCTCGAAGAAGAAGGTCTGCATGTGGTGGTTGGCCGTCCGGCTAATGTGACTTTTTTAAAAAATATTCAGGTTGACAAGGCTCGCCATGTGATTGCCAACTTGAGCGATCCACTAAATACCAACATCTGTCTGACGATTCGTTCCCTTTGTGATACGCCAATTGCTACCATGGTTGATGAGCCGGAACGCACCGAGTTGTTGCGGCTGGCCGGCGCCAACCGGGCAATTCCTCTCAAGCGAATACTGGGGAGCTATCTCGCGTCGCGTGCTACCACCCTGGGGGCAACGGCTCATATCCTTGATGCCTTTGGAAAGCTGCTGATAGCCGAAATGCCGGTGAAATCGACCCCCTTTGTTGGCCAGACCCTCGCCGAAGCAAAAATTCGCCAGCAGACGGGACTGGCGGTCATCGGCTTATGGGAGCGGGGAACCTTTACCATTCCCCAAGCCGGCAGTGTTCTTTCCCCGCTGGCGCTGATGGTGCTGGCCGGAACCCGTGAGCAACTTCATGCCCTTGAAGAAATTACCGACGAAAAGGACAAGACTGATCTGGTGATGGTGCTCGGTCACGGACGCATCGGCTGCAGTGCCGCCAGGTATCTGGAGCGGCGCTCCATCCCTTTTGTGATCATCGATCGTACCAATAACCTCGAATGCATGGATCATATTACCGTCATCGGTGATGCGACCAGTCGTCATCTGTTACTGGAATCGGGGATAGAAGATGCCAAAGGTTTGATTGTGACGACCAATGATGATAGCACCAATATTTTTCTAACCCTCGCCAGCCGCCGCCAGCGTCCCCATATGCGTATTGTTGCCCGCTCTAACCAGGAGGAAAATGTTGACCAGCTATATGCTGCCGGCGCCGATTTTGTTATTTCCAACGCATCGGTCGGTGCCAATATCCTTAACAATGTCCTTGAAGGCAAGGAGACCATTTTCCTGACGGAAGGGATTGATGTCTTTCGTGCGCCCCTGCCTTCCTCGCTGGTAGGCTTGAGCATTACCGAATCCCAGATTCGCCCGAAAACCGGGTGTTCGATCGTTGCTTTGGAGTTGCCGGAATCAACCGATCCGATTGTCTCTCCGCCCCCGGAAACCGTATTGGCCGAGGGGATGGGTCTGATTCTGATCGGCAGCCCCGAAGAAGAAGAAAACTTTAGTCATAAATTCAGAAATAATCCCTGAAAATTTTTCCTTTCCTCAGTTTTATCCGGATTAGTGCTATAATCAAAACAGAACTAATTTTTGTAAGGAGCCTGTATGACGGGAGTTGATGATCACGAATGTAAAGATCCCAGTTCACATTGGATGCATATTTGCCAACTGCGCCGTGAGGGTCGCCACGATGATGCCAACGCTCTGATGGCAAACCCAGGTCATACCTGCCTTAATTGCAATGCGGTGGCTCGTTATGCCAAAAATCTTTGTAATCCAAGTTCATTCTCGCGCGTTTAAGGCTTTCCTTTCTTTTAGAACGTCCAGGTAGGTTCTTCGTATGCTTCAGGCGGTTGATTTTTTGGGGAGTGATTTATGAACATGTTGGCTAAGTTGATCGGACTGGTGCTGGTGTTGGCACTGGCTGCCGGGGCGGTGGTTGTATTTTACGCCGATACCCTGGTGGAAAAAGGGATCGAGAAGGGGGGAGAGACGGCCCTTGGTGTACAAACCCGGGTCGGTAATATTGATATCTCCCTGGCCGGGGGGGAAGCGACCATGAGTCAGCTGGCGATTGCCAATCCCCCGGGATTTTCAGCGCAACAGTTCCTTGAGCTTGGTCAGGCCAATATAGCGGTATCGCTGAAGTCCCTGCTCAGTGATACGGTGACGATTCCACGGGTTGCGATCAGTGGTATACGCGTTAATCTTGAACAAAAAGGTGGCCGGAACAACGTCAATCCGCTGCTGGAAAGAGCACGCAGTCTGGCCACCGAAGGTGGCAATGCGGCGGGTGCCCCGGCATCAGCCAACCAGGAGAGCGGCAAAAAGTTTGTTGTTACACTCTTTTCTCTGGAGGATGTTCAGGTCAATGCCAATCTCGAAGCTTTTGGCCAGAATTCATCACTGAATCTGGTTTTGCCAAAGATTGAACTGCGCAATCTTGGTGATGAACAGGGCGGGTTGACCATGCCGGAACTGATAGAAAAGGTGGTTCAGGTTATTCTGACGACCGCACAAAAAAGTTCGGGGCAGTTATCACCAGCTCTGGCACGACTGCTCTCAGGCGAACTCAGTGATTTGCAGTCGCTGCAAACAGGGGTGATTGATCGGGCGCGCCAGCAGGTTGACAGTTTAACTGGTGATCTCGAAGAAAGGTTACAGATCACTGTGCCTGAGGAAGATAAAAAAGTGATCAAAGAAAAAGCCGGTGATCTGCTGAAAGGCCTCGGTGACCGTCTGGGTGGAAATTGAGGTAGACGGATATTGGTGGGTAAGTGTTCAGCACCGGAGCCTCAACCCTGTACCAGGGACAGAGTGTTCTTGGGTCTGTAGTATGTAACTGGTAACTTTCCATATGTGTTCTGGATGGTTACCCGGCGTCTGAGGTTGTTATGCGTTTTTCATCACAAGGAGAAATAAAATGAAAAAAGTATTGGTTCTGATTTTTGTCGCTTTATTTATGGTTGCCTGCAGCAATGATTCTACCGAGACAACACAGTCACCTTCACCGGCATCCAAACCTGCTGAGGGTACAATGGAGCGGGCAACAGATACTGTTCAGAAGGCTGCCGATCAGGTGATGGAGAAGGGTCAGGAAATTAAAGATGAAGCGGTACAATACGTTGACAAGGCATCGGATGCTGTTGCCGCCAAGGCGCAAGAATTGGAAGCGGGTGCTGAAAAATTGGTTCAACAGGGGAGCGAACGTTTAGCCGCACTGACACCCGCTGCAGCAACCTTTGATAAAGGCAGTTCGATTTATCAACAAAGCTGCCGCAGTTGCCATGATTCCGGGATTATGGGGGCTCCCAAGATTGGAAATGCGCGCTTTAGTGCAGATATAGAAGAACTGGTAGAAAACAGCATCAAGGGGATAGGTCGTATGCCGGCACGTGGTGGCAATCGTAATTTAAGTGATGATGATGTCCGCGCTGCGGTTGAGTATATGGTTGAAGAGAGCAAATAGCCTAGCGTAAACAAACCCAATTTTCGCTGGTTTGTGTCACTATAGAAACCCAAGCTCTTCTGCTATTATTGAGGAGCTTGGTTTTTTTTGCATCAAAGGAGGCGTGGATGGATATCCGTAAGAAGTTTTTTGATTTTGACTATCCGGAAGTTCTTGACATCAAAACCCGTGAATTGATCCGAGTAGCTTGTGCTATTGCGGTGCAATGCCCTGACTGACTCAAAAAGCACTTCGCGGTCGCGAAGGAGAATGGAGCCAGTGAGGATGAGCTGCTGGAAAGTATGGCCTATGGTATGATGGCCCCTGGTGGCAGGGCGAAGAATTTTGCCAAGTCGATGCTGGAAGACCTGGATCCGAGATAAATGTATATCTGCGTAGCATAACAGCCGAGATCCTGATCAATGCAGGGACTGAATTGTTACTCAAGTATGATATATCGACACAGGCAGCGTGGTGTTAGGCTCTGCATTGAATTGAAACCAGGCAAATGAACGAGCAACGTAAAAACTATATGACTCCCGGTTGTGCTGAACGACTCCGTGGTGAGTTGAAGTGTCTGCTGTATCAGGAGCGCCCACAGATGGTGGAAACCGTGGCGTGGGCGGCATCCAATGGTGATCGCTCGGAAAACGCTGATTATCATTATGGCAAAAAACGTTTGCGGGAAATCGATCGTCGCATCCGTTTTATCACTGGCCAGCTTGATAGCGCGATCATCGTTGATCCGTTGGAACAGGCAAAAAATGCCGGCGATCGGGTTCTTTTTGGAGCATCGGTCACCGTAGAAAATGGCGATGGTGAGCGGCGCTGTTTGAGTCTTGTCGGTGGTGATGAAATGGATGCCAGCCGAGGTCGTATCAGCTGGTTCTCTCCGGTCGGCAAGGCGCTTTTGGGTGCGCGCGAAGGAGATGAAGTAACAGTTCAGACACCTGGCGGGCGCGAAGAGCTTGATATCATCCGGGTTGAATATCTCCCCCTCGATTAGTCCGGAGAAAAATTACCAAGAGACAGGATCACGATCGTGGCACAGACAAATTTTAAAGAAATAAGCGTCGTTTTTTATCAGCGTCACTATCGTGCCGACAAATGGCGGCAGATGATTAACCAGGAAAAGCTTGACGCTCTTTTGGTCGAGTTAAGCGCGGAGTTGGTGCCCCTGGGGTTTGATTTCAAAGCGGTTGATGAGGCAGGCATGACCATGGATATCAAGGGTTACGGCGATTTGCTCAATAGTGTTCGATTACGCTGCCCCGCCCATGGAGTCGGTAATATGTGTCTCGGCCATGTGATTGGCGCCAGCCAACACCTTGATCTGGCTGAAGACATCCGCCGCGGGGTCAACCGGGTGTGTTTTGCCCCTGAAACCATCGAGCCACAAGGCAGTGACAAGGTTGTCTGTCATAATTGCGGGTGTGGTTGTTAGAAAGGCAGAATATAAAAATCAGGAGTCAGAAGTCAGAAGGTTGATGATTGTATCAACAACCTGGTGAACAGTCTGGCCGCTGGTGGGGATTTGTGAAAACTGGCGATATACTGGTTCACGTTCTTGTAACAGCCGGTTGATGTGCTCCAACGGGTGGGAATGTTGTAACAGTGGACGAATCTGTCCCTGTTTTTTGATGCGGTCCAGAATTTCTAGCGGTGTAGCCGTTAGACAAACGATTCGGCCGCTTTGCTGTAATACTCTGATGTTTTCCGGATTGGTAAAAAATCCCCCTCCAGTGGCAATAACCAGGTCGTGCCGATCAGCCAGATTCAGTGCCAGTTCAGCCTCCATCTGCCGGAAAGCCGCCTCTCCTTGACGGGAAAAGATGTCTGTGATGCGGCAATTGGTGCGCTGCTCTATCACGAGGTCGGTATCGATAAAGGTTGCGTCAAGCCGCGCCGCCAGGGCCCGACCGATAGTGCTTTTGCCGGTGCCCATAAAACCGGTAAGGATGATGTTCGATGGTGCCATGGTTTTTCCGGTTCGGTTGAAGGTTTTTGCTGACTCAGAACATAAGAATTCACGCCGGGACTGTCAAGTTTATATAAAAATAGCTGCATTAACAGCTAGATAGACTTGTTAATGATTTATCTTGGATTGCTTACCCTTTTCTGCCATAATCGCGCTCCTTTTGCCAGAAAATCATGATTTATAAGGGGTTTAGAATGATTGAAAATATTCGTAACATTGCCATTATCGCTCACGTTGACCACGGAAAAACCACGCTGGTGGATGCCATGCTGGTACAGTCGGGGGTGTTCCGTGAGCATCAGGTCATTACCGAGCGGGTCATGGATAGTAATGATCTGGAAAAAGAACGCGGCATCACTATTCTGTCGAAAAACCTGGCAGTGCAGCGCGGTGATCTGAAGATCAACATTGTTGATACGCCGGGCCATGCCGATTTTGGCGGTGAAGTTGAGCGAATTCTGAAAATGGTTGATTCGGTATTGTTGCTTGTTGATGCTTTTGATGGTCCGATGCCGCAAACCCGCTTCGTGTTGAAGAAATCTCTGGACCTGGGGATCAAGCCGATCGTGGTTATCAACAAAATTGATCGCCCCGGAGCGCGTCCGGAAGCGGTGGTCGATATGGTCTTCGATCTGTTCTGCGAACTAAACGCTAACGAGCAGCAACTTGATTTCCCCATTGTTTATGCGAGTGCTAAGTTCGGGATTGCTAAGGCGGTACTGGAAGAGGAATCAAAGAACCTGCAGCCTCTGTTCGACATGATTCGTGACCGCGTGGATCCTCCTTCAGGTGATCCGACTGCCCCTTTCCAGATGCTGATCAGCAGCATCGATTATAATAAGTTTATTGGCCGCACCGCGACCGGAAAAATCGCCAACGGCACCGTTCACGCCGGTGAGTCAGTGGCGCGGATTGACCGCGATGGCAAGGTGACCTATGGCCGCGTTACCAAACTGCTTGGTTACCAGGGTTTGCAGCAGGTGGAAATCAGTGAGGCCAGTGCCGGGGATATAGTCACGGTTGCCGGTTTTGAGGAAATGGGGATCAGTGAAACCCTCGCGGATGAAGATAATCCGCAAGCCTTGCCCTATGTCGCTATTGATGAGCCGACGTTGTCGATGAACTTTATCGTTAACAACTCCCCCTTCGCCGGTCGTGAAGGCAAATGGGTGACTTCTCGTAACATTCGAGAGCGGTTGACGAAAGAACTGCGGACCAATGTGTCGTTGCGGGTTGAAGATACTGCCAGTACCGACACCTTTAAGGTGTCTGGACGTGGGGAACTGCATCTGTCTATTCTGATTGAGAACATGCGTCGTGAGGGGTTTGAGCTTTCGGTTTCCAAACCGGAAGTTATTTACCGTGAAGTTGATGGCGAGAAGTGTGAACCGATAGAATATCTGGCGATCGATGTGCCTGAGGAGTATCAGGGGACGGTGATCGAAAAGCTTGGCAGGCGCAAGGCAGAAATGACTTCCATGCAGACCATGGAAGGCACCAACCGGATTGAGTTTCAGATCCCGGCACGAGGATTAATCGGTTTTCGTACCGAATTTATGACGGATACCCGCGGTACCGGCGTGATGAACCACAGTTTCCACAGCTATGCTCCCTACAAGGGCCCGATTGAGGGGCGAAAAAATGGTGTGCTGATTGCCATGGAAGCCGGTGAAACTGTTGCTTACTCACTGTTTAACCTGCAGGAACGGGGGATTCTGTTTGTTGGTCCCGGGGTGCAGGTTTACGAAGGGATGATCATTGGTCAGCACTCGCGTGAAAATGATCTGGTGGTTAATGCCTGCAGAGGCAAGAAGTTGACCAACGTCCGGGCATCGGGGAGTGATGATGCGGTACGTATTACGCCGCCCAAAAATATGTCGCTGGAGCAGGCGCTTGAGTATATCGATGATGATGAACTGGTTGAAATTACTCCAAAATCGATCCGTTTGCGCAAGCGTTATCTGGATGCCAACGAGCGTAAGCGTATGGAAAAACATTCCGCAAAATAGTGGTTACTGACTTCTTTGTGTTTGACAAGAAGTATCTGTTCAGCACCGGGTCGAAGGTTCTGCGGCAAGGACGGTGCTGAACAGATACGGTGCTGATTTATTTGCCGGGGCGCACGGATGATGCCCTGCAATGTTCCTACGCGTCCCCTGTCGCCTTTTTTTCTTAAAGGGCTGGAGGTGGAGATTATTTGTATTTAATAGTGGTGTTGTGGTAGATTCTCCGGGTAGGTCTTTTTATGGAGATATTGATGCTCGACACGTTGATCAGCATCGGGGTCCATAACCCCTTTCGTTTTGCCGCAATGACCCCTCGTTTCGGTCCCCCCCAGGGTGTCG
Source organism: Pelovirga sp. C15f (assembly GCF_057178085.1). Classification (NCBI taxonomy): domain Bacteria; kingdom Pseudomonadati; phylum Thermodesulfobacteriota; class Desulfuromonadia; order Geobacterales; family Geobacteraceae; genus Pelovirga; species Pelovirga sp. C15f. The sequence continues at coordinate 862,908 of NZ_JBXUCV010000001.1, read as the reverse complement.
CCGATACCGCTGAAGCAGACCGTAAGTCTGAAAAAACTGAAGAAAACCCCAAAGCTGAACAGGAACAGATTCGGGCGTCCTCTGTTGCCGATGAACTGGACCTTAGCCGTGAAGCATTGGAAATTCGTGAGTTGCAGATGCGCGACCGCGAAGTTCGCGCCCATGAGGCCGCCCATGCTGCAGCCGGGGGAGCTCACGCTGGTGCCCCTGCTTACGATTATGAACGTGGACCTGACGGGCGCACTTACGCTGTTGGTGGCTCTGTCAGTATCGATATTTCACCCATCCCGGGTGATCCTCAAGCGACACAGCAAAAAGCCCGGCAGATACGAGCAGCAGCTCTGGCGCCGGCGCAGCCCAGCGCTCAGGATATGAAAGTTGCTCAACAAGCTCAGGCAATGGCGGCCCAGGCACGCAGTGAAATAGCACAGGAGCAGACGGCAGAAAGAGAGAGACAACTGAATCCTGATAATAACACCCAGCCCGGGTTATCTGTTGAACAGGGGGCGTCGGCATATGCCAGGGGAGTCCATGATTCCGGCCCGGCACGACTGGAAATTTACAGCTGATGATTGCTTGACCTTCTTCCCTTTTTACCTTCGGGCTGGTTTTACCTGAGGCCGTACTCTTGCCGCTCCACACCCATCACGTCATTGTGCAACTTCCGCTGTGATAAGATCTGTACATAATAAAAATTAAAATCCAGTTTTTTGCAGCGATTATCCCTTATGGGGTAATTATTATTTAGTTTGTATGCTGCTGATTTTTCACTTGAAAGACCATAAAGGCGGTTCACTGTTCTTTATTTGGGTACCCTTTCTGATAAAAGTAAAACACTATTCTAGCTTGACAAAGTCGGTATTTTATTGTCTCTTTGCATCTTGAAACCTGCACAAGTTACTGAAATATAGTGATAAATTTACTTTTAATAAAAAAATTTAGTGATCTCAAAAATTCACAGATTTGATATTCGATCTCTTTCAAGGAGTGGCCAGTGTTATGAGTATAACGAAATTTAAAAAAATTATGGCAGCTAACCGGGGTGAAATTGCAATCCGGATTTTCCGCGCCTGTACCGAACTGGGCATTTCTACTGTAGCCATTTACTCCGAACAGGATCGCCTTTCTCTACACCGCTACAAGGCGGATGAAGCCTATCTGGTCGGCAAAGGGAAGGGCGCTATTGATGCTTACCTGGGAATCGATGAGATTATCGATCTGGCGCGCAAGAAAAATGTTGATGCGATTCATCCAGGTTACGGTTTTTTGTCTGAGAATGCGGAATTTTCGGCAGCGTGCGAACGTGCCGGTATTGCTTTTATTGGGCCTACCCCCGACATTCAGCGCCGTCTGGGTGACAAGGTTTCTGGACGCAAGGTAGCTGTTGAAGCCGGCGTTCCCATTGTCCCTGGTACAGCCGATCCGGTCCGCACTGAAGAAGAAGCTCTGATCTTCGCTAAAGCATCGGGTTATCCGATTATTGTCAAAGCCAGTGCCGGCGGTGGCGGTCGTGGTATGCGCGTCGCTCAAAATCAGAAAGAATTGCTTGAAGGGTTGCGCAGCGCAGCTTCAGAAGCTAAAGCCTCTTTCGGTGATGCGACGATTTTTCTTGAGAAATATGTAAAAAATCCCAAGCATGTTGAGGTTCAGATCCTGGGCGATAAGCATGGCAACCTGGTTCATTTTTATGAGCGGGACTGCTCGATTCAGCGCCGTCATCAAAAGGTCATCGAAATAGCACCATCTCTCTATCTGACACCAGAAAAACGTGAAGAACTCTGTTCTTACGCCCTGAAAATAGCTAACTCGGTGGGTTACATCAACGCCGGTACGGTTGAATTTCTGATGGACAAGGAGGAGAACTTCTACTTTATTGAAGTTAATCCGCGGATTCAGGTTGAACATACGGTCACCGAACTGGTAACCCTGCGGAATCTGGTGCAGGCGCAGATTCGTGTCGCCCAGGGACATAAGCTCAGTGATCCGGAAATCGGTATCAAAAGCCAGAAGGATATTGAACTGCGAGGTTTTGCGATTCAGTCACGGATTACTACGGAAGATCCCGGCAACAATTTCGCGCCCGATTTCGGCACCATCAAAGCCTATCGTACCGCTGCCGGTTTCGGTGTACGACTGGATGCTGCAGCCGGTTATGCCGGCGCTGTGATTACCCCTGATTACGATTCCCTGCTGGTCAAAATTTCAACCTGGGGGCTGACCTTCCTTGATGCGTCACGCACCATGCACCGTGCTCTACAGGAATTCCGGATTCGGGGAGTAAAAACCAATATCGGCTTTTTGGAGAAAGTAATTACCCATCCGGTTTTTTTAGCCGGCGATTGCGATACCTCATTTCTTGAAAAACATCCGGAAGTTTTCGAAGTACGCGTCAAGCAGGATCGCGCGAATAAAATTTTGAATTATATCGGTGATATAACCGTCAACGGATATCCCGGTATTCCGTCCCATAAAGCCCTTAAGTTTTCTTCTTTACGTGAACCGGATATCCCCGAAATTCCCTACGGCCAGCAGCATCCCCGCGGCACACGGGATATTTTACGCGAAAAAGGCCCGGAAGGTTTGGCGCAGTGGGCTCGCAATCACAAACAGTTGTTGATTACCGATACCACCATGCGTGATGCCCATCAGTCTCTGGTAGCCACCCGCTTTCGTACTTTTGATCTTGACCGGATTGCTGAAGCAACTGCGCACCTTGGTGGTGGTCTCTTCTCCCTGGAGATGTGGGGAGGCGCTACCTACGATGTATCCATGCGTTTTTTACGCGAAGATCCGTGGGAACGCCTTGATCGTTTGCGCGCCAAGGTACCGAATATTCTTTTTCAGATGCTGCTGCGCGGTTCAAATGCAGTGGGTTACACTAATTATCCCGATAATGTCGTTCAGGAATTTGTCGCCAAGGCAGCACAGAGCGGCATCGATGTGTTCCGTGTCTTTGATTCACTGAACTGGACCAAAGGGATGCAGGTGGCGATGGATGCCGTGCGCAAGAGCGGCACCATTTGTGAGGCAGCTATCTGCTATACCGGCAATATTCTTGATCCCAAACGCGATAAATATCCGCTGGAATATTATGTTTCCATGGCCAAGGAACTGGAGAAGATGGGTGCCCATATTCTGGCCATCAAAGACATGGCCGGCTTGATCAAGCCTTTTGCTGCAGAGAAACTGGTCAAAGCGCTTAAAAATGAGGTCAGTTTGCCGATTCATCTGCATACCCACGATACCTCCAGTAATGGTGGGGCCATGCTGTTGATGGCGACTCAGGCCGGTTGTGATATTGTTGACGTGGCTCTGTCATCAGTTTCCGGCTTGACCGCGCAGCCTAACATGAATGCTCTCCTGGCAGCTCTGGAGGGAACCATCTGGGATCCGCAGATGGACAATGACGGATTGCAGGAACTTGCCAACTACTGGGAAACCTGCCGCACCTACTATGCCCCTTTCGAGTCGGAACTTCGCAGCGGAACGGCACAAGTTTACTACCATGAAATTCCCGGCGGTCAGTATTCCAATTTCAAGCCGCAGGTTGAAGGCTTAGGGCTGGGCCATCGCTGGGAAGAGTGCAAACGGATGTATCGCACTGTCAACGATATGTTTGGTGATCTGATCAAGGTCACGCCGTCGTCTAAAATTGTCGGCGATATGGCCATGTTCATGGTGCAGAACAATCTGACTCCGGAAGATGTTTTTGAGCGTGGTGAAGAGATGGCCTTTCCCAAGGGGGTAGTCGATTTCTTCAAGGGGATGATTGGCCAGCCCTATGGTGGTTTTCCTGAACGCTTGCAACAGATTATCCTGCGCGGTGAACAGCCGTTGACCTGCCGTCCCGGGGAATTGCTTGAACCTGCTGATTTTGTCCTGAAAAAGGATGAACTTGAGAAAAAGCTCGGGCATAAGGTGTCCGATCGTGATGTCCTCTCTGCCGTTCTCTATCCCGGGGTTTATGAGGAATATGATCGCTTTCGCCAGGAACACAGTGATGTTTCGGTATTACCGACCCCGGTATTTTTCTACGGTCTTGATATCGGTGATGAGGTCACCATTGAGATTGAGCCCGGCAAGACCTTGATCGTGAAACTCAGTGCCATCGGGCGCGTACGTGAGGACGGTACCCGTCATATCTACTTTGAACTCAATGGAGAACCCCGGATGACGACCGTTGTTGATCACTCGGTAGAAACCGATTCCCGGAGCAACGTCAAGGCTGATCCTGACAATGGCCATGAGATCGGTGCACCGATGCCGGGTAAAATTTTCAAGCTGATGGTTAAGGAAGGGGACAGGGTTGAAGAAGGCGATGTGCTGGTGATTACCGAGGCGATGAAAATGGAGACCAATGTGAAGACGCGCCGCGCCGGAGTCATTAAACAGCTGGTTTTTGATGAGGGAGATCCGATTGAGCAGGGAGATCTGCTCGCTGTTATAGAATAGAGCTTTTTAAATAAAGTTAGTGTGCTTCAGCCGGACCATCTTACGAGAGGGTTCGGCTGTTTTTTTGCTTAAATTCGTAACGAATAATCTGTCATTGCAGCCGCAGGGCAGGTAATCCTGTGCTGATCAGAGACAAACAAAAGGTGCTCAGTATGCCAGATGCGAGTCGAGCAGATGGCGAATGTCAGAGCTGTCACCGAGTTTCAGTGCCTGGTGGATGATGCCTTCAGCTGCGCTACTGTCGAGCTGGTTGATGATGTTTTTCAGCTGGGGAATATAGGGTGCAGACAAGGAAAAATCACGGATACCCAGACCGATCAAGGCCAGCAGGCAAGCCGGGTCGGTTGCCATCTCGCCACACACACACAGCTGTGTCCCCTCACTACGGGTGACGGCAACCAACCTCTCGATGCTCTGCAGCACCGCCGGATGGAGTGGATCATAGTGGTTCTGCACGCGTGGGTTGGATCGATCAGCGGCCAGCAGGTATTGAATCAGATCGTTGGTGCCGAGGGCAAAAAAATCGACCTCCTTGGCCAGGTGGGGCGCCAGATGGATTGCCGCTGGAAGTTCGATCATCGCTCCGATCTGAATATGTTGTTGGCAGGGGATCCCTTCTTTTTCCAACTGCTGTGCCGCTAGTCGCACCAGTTCTTTGCAGCTGCGAATCTCATTTAAGTTGGAAATCATCGGGAAAAGCAGTCGTAACGGGCCGGCGGTTGCGGCCATGAGGATGGCTTCCAGCTGGACCTGGAAGATATCAGGATAGTCAAGGCTGATGCGTATTGAGCGCCACCCCATAAAGGGATTGTTCTCCTGCGGCTGGCGAAAATAGGGGAGACTTTTGTCTCCACCGATGTCGAGAGTACGAATAGTAACCGGCATACCGGCAAATTTTTCGACAACCTTTTTATAGAGCTGATACTGCTGATGACGGTCAGGAAAGCCGCTGTGGGTCATGTAGAGGAATTCGGTACGGTACAGACCGACCCCTTGGGCTCCGTGCTTGATAGCGACATCGACGTCGCTGATCAGCCCGATGTTGGCGCGCAAGAATACCTGTTGGCCGTCGCGGGTGGTAGCGGTGACATCACGTAACAGCAGCAGACGCTCTTTCTCCTGCAGCCGATCCTGTTCCAGGCGCTGGTACTCAGAAATGATGTTGGCCGATGGATTGGGGTAGAGGCAGCCGGCATTGGCGTCGAGGATCAGGAAGTCATTGGGACTGATGTGGGTGGTAACACCTTCAACCCCGATGACTGTTGGAATGCCGAGTCCCTTGGCCATGATAACTGAATGAGAATTTGCTTCGTTGGACTCCAGCACGATTCCCTGGATTTTTTCATGGTCAAGGATTGCCATATCCGAAGGGAGCAGACGCTTGGCGACCAGAATGCTGGGTTGCGATAATTGCAGTCCCTCTGGTGCCCGGCCGACCAGGTTGGCGAGCAAGCGTCTGCCGACATCTTCCATGTCCGCCGCACGCTCACGCAGATAGGGATCTTCCATCCGGGCAAAGGCCGCGAGATAGCCATTGATCACTTTTTTTAAAGCATAAGGGGCACTGTGGCGTTCTTCGATCAAGTGATGCAGACGTTCAATGAGACCGCGATCTTCAAGAATCATTAAATGGGTGTGAAAAATCGCGGCATCTTCCTGACTAAGTTGGGCGGCAACCCTTTTCTCCAGATAAAGGGTTTGAATACGGGTCTGACGTAAGGCATCATCCAGTCGTGTCAATTCCGCATCAATATCGATGTTGCATTCATCAAAAATATCAGCAAAGCCGTAATCATGGTCAAGGATCGTCACCGGGCCGGTTATGATGCCCGGGTAGGCCATTTTACCATAAAGGGAAATGGTTTGAGACGGTGCGGTATTGCCAGTTTGCGCTGCTGCGGAGGCGGGTAGTGGCGGCCCGGGGGTTTCATAGCGATGCAGGGTGTCGAGCAGTCTGGCATTTACGACAATTGAAGCGACCTGAAAGGCGATGGTGGTTAAGGTTGCCAGCTCATCATCAGAAAAGTGATGAATATCACGAGTCTGGATAACCAGAACACCGATGGAGGCACTACGATCCTGCAACGGAATACCGACGAAGGTGTGGAATTGCTCCTCACCGGTTTCATGAAAGAAACGATAATCGGGATGGTTCTGGGGATTAATGATGGCCAGAACCTGTTGCTCTGCGGCAACCTTGCCCGTCAACCCTTCACCGATCTGTAATTTTACCTTGCCGATTGACTCAGGTGTCAGACCGTGGCTCGCTCGCAGTACCAACGTGTGCTGGTCCTCGTCCAGCAGGTATAATGAGCAGACTTCCGAATGGGCACGGTCGGCGACCAGGTGAACAATATTGTTGATGGTTTCGTGGAGATCGTGGGATCGCAGAATCAGCGCACTGATATCCTGCAGGGTATGTAACCCGAGTTTAAGATCTGATTTTTTTTTTATTCTAGCCATGGAGTATCTAGGGGATTGGGTTAATCGGCAGGTTAGCAGGCATTTTAGCCTAACTCCGGCTTATTTGCGAATGTTATTTCACATCTGTGGGTAGCGGGGCGGGGCGCAGGCTTATCACCGGACCAGATAACGACCGACCTGATCACTGTGGTAACAGGCTACATGATGGTCACCGGCAAGAGCCTCCAGCGCTGGCATCTGTTGCCTGCAGCGGCTGTCCGCATAGGGACAACGTGGATGGAAATGACAACCGCTTGGGGGATTGACCGGTGAGGGAATTTCTCCGGGCAGGGCCAAGGGACGGGAATGTTTTGGATCGGGCACTGGAACGGCGTTGAGCAGTGCTTCGGTGTAGGGATGACGGGGATTTTTATAAAGCTCCGCAGCTACACAAAGCTCAACGATATTACCCAGATACATGACAGCGATGCGGTCACTGACGTGTTCGATCACAGCCAGATCATGAGCAATAAATAAATAACTTAGTTGTTGCTCTTCGCGAAGCTGTTTCAGCAGGTTGAGAATCTGTGCCTGAACCGAGAGATCAAGAGCGGACACCGGTTCATCGGCGATGATCAGCTCCGGTTCCACTGCCAAGGCCCGTGCGATTCCAATACGCTGGCGCTGGCCACCGGAAAATTCATGCGGGTAGCGCTGCTCGTGTAATGCCGACAATCCGACTTTTTCCAGCAGGTCGATGACACGGTCGCGAATCTGGCGGGTCGATACCAGCCGGTGGATAATCAGCGGCTCACTTAAGATGGCGCCGACCGTCATACGGGGATTGAGGGACGAGAAGGGATCCTGAAAAATCATCTGCATGCGCCGCCGCCAGGGGCGCATTTCTGCCGCAGAGAGGCCGGTCAACTCAGTGCCGGCATAAAAAATCTGCCCTTGATCGGGCTTGAGCAGCTGCAGAATCAATTTGCCTGTGGTAGATTTGCCACACCCGGACTCGCCTACCAGGCCCAGGGTTTCGCCCGCCTGGATAGTAAAAGACACATTATCGACTGCGACAAGTTTTCCGCTATTGCGGCCAATTGGGTCAGATACCTTAAAGCTTTTTCTTAAGTTTTTAACCTCGAGGAGTGCCATGCTTATGAATGTCTCCAGCAGCGAACCAGATGGTTTTCTGCAACTTCTTTAAGGGTGGGGCGGTGCTTCTGTCCGCTCTCGCACAGACAGTCACAGCGTGAGGCAAACAGGCACCCTTCATGGTTTTTGGTTAGATCAGGAAGTTGACCGGTGATTGAGGCCAGGCTGCTTTTTTCTCCAATGCGCGGTACGCATTGCAATAATCCCCTGGTGTAGGGGTGCAGCGGGTTGGAAAATATCTTGTCAACGCTTCCCATTTCGATAATCTGGCCGGCATACATGATCGCCACCCGGTCGGCGTTGCTTGCGACGATTCCCAGATCATGGGTAATCAACAGGGTTGCCATGCGCCGTTCTTGTTTTAGTTTCAGCAGCAGATCCATGATCTGAGCCTGAATTGTGACATCGAGAGCTGTTGTCGGCTCATCAGCAATCAGCAGCTTGGGATCACACGCCAGAGCCATGGCGATCATTACCCGTTGGCGTTGTCCCCCTGAAAGCTGGTGTGGGTAGTCACGTAACCGCTGTTGTGGATCGGAAATACCAACTTGAACAAGACTATGAGTTGCCTGAGCAAGAGCCTCGCGGTGGGAGAGCCCTTGATGAAGGCGGAGCACTTCAGCAATTTGATCACCAATCTTCAGAACCGGGTTCAGGGAGGTCATAGGTTCCTGAAAAATCATCGAGATGTCATTGCCACGGATCCGGCGAATTTCTATTTCAGGCAAGTGCAGCAGGTCGCGCCCGTCAAGATGGATTTCGCCACCGACGATACGCCCTGGTTCCGGGAGCAGGCGTAAAATAGAGAGGGCGGTCATGGATTTGCCACAACCGGATTCTCCAACCAACGCCAGGGTTTCGCCTTGCTCAATATGAAAAGAAACCCCGTCAACAGCCTTAAGCAGACCATTGCGGGTGAAGAAGTAACTTTTGAGATTGGCGATGGACAAACGTGGGGGCATATGGCTCATTGCTCCTTAGCAGGCTAATCCATGTGTACATGCTGGTGGTAAATTGGTCAAGGGCTCCCGTTGATCTCTGTTCGTCACTCCTGGAGGGTTCTAATATTTGAGCAAGACAAGATTAAAGCTGTCCAGCATCGGATCGGGATACTGAGGCAAGGGCGCTGGCGGAATAGTTTATCTGTCTTTTTCATTAAAATACTGGCGTTACATGAAACAAACAAGAATAATAGAAGCATGAATTGTAACTATGTTGATCTGCATATCCATACGACCTGTTCAGATGGGTTTTTCCGCCCTGAAGATGTCGTCATGGAGGCCTCACGGGCCGGCCTAGTGGCTATTTCCCTGGCCGATCATGATAATATTGACGGTATTGATCAGGCCTCTTTGGCTGCTTCCTCCATGGGTGTTGAGGTCATTCCGGCTGTCGAGTTGTCAAGCCAGTGGCAAACCTATACCGATATGCACCTGCTTGGTTATGGCTTCGATCACCATGATCCGCGCCTGATTGCCGAACTTGGGCAGTTTCAGTCATTTCGCGCCAGCCGCAACGAACAGATTATTGATGCCGTAAATCTTAAACTGGCTGAAGAAGGACGGACGCCAATCTCTGCCCAGGAAGTGCGCAAGCTGGCGGGCGGCAGTATCGGGCGGCCACATATAGCTCAGGTGCTACGCCAACATCATTATGCCAGCAGTAACGAGGACGCTTTTACCCGCTATCTGGTCCCCTGCAATGTGGCAAAACACTATTTTCCCGCAGATGAGGCGATTAATCTGGTGCACGCCTGCGGGGGTATTGTGGTTCTGGCGCACCCGCCCTACGTAACCCGTGATCGCCGTCAGCTTGAAACTCTGGTAGCAGAGCTGGTGAGTCTGGGGCTTGATGGGATCGAAGCCTACAATAACGGTTCCGGCCTGGAGGACACTGACTGGCTGATCCGTCTGGCGGTACAACATGGCCTGGTTGTTACCGGCGGTTCAGATTTCCATGGTGAGCCCGGTTCAGCCATTCAGATCGGTCATGGCCTGCGGGGTATCAGGGTCCCCTACGACTGTGTCGATCAGATTAAAGATGCCCTGATTCAGCGTGGCGAACCGCTGCGCTGGTAATTAATTCCTGCCCTGCTCAGCCCCGGATCGATGTTCCTGTGTCAAGAGCGACAGCAGAAAAGATAACGATCTTTCATTGATCGCGCCATTTCGGTTGGCGTTTTTCCAGAAATGCGCGCATCCCTTCTTTTTGGTCAGCAGTCGCAAAGCACAACCCGAACAGGTCAGCCTCGTAAGCAAAGGCACGATTCATATCCATTCCCAGACCATTGTTGACCGCTTCCTTGATCAATTGCAGCGCCATTTTAGGTTTCGCCGCGATGATTTCCGCTAATTCCTGTGCCCTGGTCATCAGCTCGGTCGGCGTGACCACTTCATTAACCAGACCGATCTGCGCTGCCTGAGCGGCGCTGATCCGTTCACCGGTCAACATCATCTGTTTAGCCATACTGCTGCCTACCAGCCGCGGCAGGCGCTGGGTGCCGCCCCAGCCGGGGATGATGCCAAGGTTGATTTCCGGCTGCCCGAGCTGGGCATTGTCGGAGGCAATCCGGATGTCGCAAGCCAGGGCGAGTTCACAGCCGCCCCCTAAGGCATAACCGTTAATGGCAGCAATAAATACCGTGCTGCCAAGTTCGATTTTATTAAACAGTTGCTGAACATCGACAGCAATTCGGCGGGCCCCTAAAGGATCAAGGGGTTGCATGACGCCGATATCTCCTCCGGCGACAAAGGCCTTTGCGCCGGATCCCGTGATAATGGCAACCTTGATATGGGGGTCGGCTTGAATCGCGCTGACGGCAGCATCAAGTTGTTGCAGGGTCAGCTGATCCAGCGCATTAAGGGCCTGGGGGCGGTTGATGGTTATCAGGGCAACGGCGTCAAACCTTGTGGTGATAACCTGCTCGCTGGTTGTCTCCATTGTTGGTTCCTTTTGTCTGTATGAGTGAAAAAATCAGGCGTTCTGGATAATTTCCACCAGCAGGGTGCTGACCTTCTCCATATCAGTAACTGCCACCTGTTCCTGTGGCGTATGAACCTTGGCCATGCCGGTGCCAAGAATTACCATTTCAATACCGTGACTGTTAAAGATATTAGCGTCGGACCCGCCGCCGGCGGCGGCAATCTGCTGTGGGCGCTGCAAGGTCTTGCCGGCATTCACTACCAGTTGCACGATGGAGGCAGTTTCCGCTATCTGCATGGCGGGAAAATCTTCCCTGATTTCTATCGCCATGGATGCAAGCCGGGTCTTGCCGTCGACCACCACGGAGCTGTTGTAAACTTCTTCCTCGCAACAACGGATGATTGCCTCTGTAACCTGTTGCAGTCGCTCCGGTTGGTGGCTTCGCACCTCGCCGCTCAAACTGACCTGACCGGGGATAATATTGGTAGCGATGCCGCCGTTGATGGTACCGATGTTGGCCGTGGTGTGTTCATCGACGCGCCCCAGAGTCATGCGCGCAATCGCTTTACTGGCTATTGTAATGGCAGATAGCCCTTGTTCCGGGCAGACACCAGCGTGAGCTTCGAGGCCGTGAATGTCAATTTTCATGCGGTTGGCGGCGGGGGCACGGGTAATGATGCGGTCAATGCCGGTGGTATCAAGGGCGACTCCACGTTTGCCTTTGAGGGTTGAAAAGTCGAACTCTTTTGCGCCCAACAGTCCCAGTTCTTCACAGACGGTGATAACGACCTCTAATGGTCCGTAGGGAATATTGTGTTCGTTAAGGACCTCGATGGCTTCGATCAGTTCGGCGATTCCGGCTTTATCATCGGCACCCAGAATGGTATTGCCGGCACTGGTAAAAATCCCGTCTTTCAACACCGGCTGGACATTTTCCGCCGGGCTGACGGTATCCATATGGACACTGATAACAAAAGGCTCCCCTTCACGGGAACCGGGAAAACGGGCAATCATGTTGCCACTGTTGCTACCGATAGTGGCCCCGGCAGTGTCAAAATCTACAGTAGCACCAAGTTGGGAAAAGCGCTGGTGCAGATAGGCGGCTATGGCCGCCTCCTGGTAGGACGGACTGTCGATTGAGGCAAGGCGAAAGAATTCATCGGCAATTCTTTGTTGGTTGATCATTGTTTTTTCCTTTTTTTTATGGTGTCTTCTTTTGTGTCGATTGGTTTTTTTCTGGTAACAATGCTAGCAGCTAAAACCTGTGCTGGACAGAGAAAAGTGTTAACTGTTACAATCCTTAAATTAAATTTATAGATAAAAGTTGAACTAGTCTTGGGAAAAACATGTTTTTCAATCAGGACTTTTAACTATCACAGCAAACTGGACTCTCCGCACGCGGAAAATATTTATGATGCTGGCAGAACAACGACAACAGATTGTTGATTATGGCATGAAGATGGTTCAAGCCGGATTAACGACAGGCAGTGGTGGCAACCTCAGTATCCTCTGTCGTGAGACCGGCCTGGTCGCAATCGGGCCGAGTGGCATTGATTACGCTGACGTCAGCAGTAAGCATATTGTTATCGTTGATCTTGACGGTCAACGAGTTGAAGGCTGCCTGAAACCTTCAAGCGAATTGGGCTTTCATCTGGCGTTGTACAAGGCCAGACCTGATGTCGCCGCGGTTGTTCATACTCACTCTGTTTACGCAACCACGATGGCATGCCTGCACTGGGAAATTCCAGCAGTCCATTATCTTGTGGCTTTCTCGGGTCAGAAAGTTCCCTTGGCCGACTATGCTACATTCGGCAGTCCTGAACTGGCTGAGAATGTGGTGACCGGGATCGCTGATTATCATGCCGTGCTGTTGGCGAATCATGGTCTGGTCGCTGTCGGTACTGACCTCAAGCAGGCTTTTAACGTGGCAGAAGAAATTGAATTGGTTGCCAGAATATACTATCAAGCCAAATCGGTTGGTGAACCGGTTCTGGTCAATCATGAAGAGATGAAAACCGTCTTGAAGAAGTTCACTACCTATGGGCAACAGTAAGCGTGAGCGGTTTTTTTGAATTCCGGTCTCTCTGGAATTTCTATGATAAATGCAAAGTAAGGAGTCAGTGTGAGTCAGGTTATAAATCAATCTAGTGAAAATCCACAGGCACAGATTTCGATCATCGATCTGTCTAAAAAAGCACGACAGAAATTGCGGGCAAGATGTTATGACGATGCCAGGCAGTTGTTTGCTGAAGGCCTCGAACTTGAGCCGGACAATCCTTATCTGTTGTCAGGGATGGGTGATGCCAGTCGTGAAATGGAGAACTTTGAGGTTGCTGAAGAATGCTATCAAAAGCTTTTGCACATCGATGAAAAAAACCTCTTCGCCCTGCGCGGTCTTGGCGATGTTTATAAGAAACTGAATCGGCATAGCGATGCCATCATCATGTGGGAGCGCTATCTGCATCTGCGTCCCCGCGACAAGCATGTGATGTCACGCATTGCCGATAGTGCCAAGGTGTTACTGCAATTTGAGCGTGCTGAGCAAATGTATCTCAGTATTATCGAGTTTGCGCCGGACGATCGCTTCGCGCTGTCGGGTCTGGCAGACTTACAGCATCGTCTTGGTAAAGACCACGAAGCGATTCAGCTTTATGAAAAGATACTGGGATTTGGCGGCAATTCACTGCATATCCTTACGATTCTCGGTAAGTTGTGCTGGCGGGTCGCCGATTTTGATAAGGGGGAAATTTATTTTCGCCGCGCCCTTGAGATCGCCCCGGATAATCCCTACGCCCTTTATGGTCTGGGAAACTGTCACCGCTGGCATAAACGCTATAAAGAAGCCATCGAGGTCTGGCAGAAAATTCTTGAGGATTCTGAAGGTACGCAGGCCCTGCATACGCGCATGGGCGATGCTTATTACCATATTGGCATGAAGCAAGAGGCTGCCCGGTCGTATCGGCGCTCCATCAGTTTCGGACGTGATCCTTTTGCGCTGGCAGGGCTTATCTGTTTGTCCGTTGATACCGGCGATCTGGAGACGGCGGTTAACACTTTTGTTGAGCTGGTGGTGGTGGATGAGGATCCCTTCTATCAACTCGACATGCTCAGCCGCCGCTTTATCCGAGATCAGCATAGGCATCTGATGGAGGGCTTCTACCGCCATTTACTGTCTGTCAACAACAGCGATCGCGAGTTTGATGATGATTTAGCCGCAGCGATGAAAAAACTCTGTTGATGCTGATGTTGGGTCATTTTACATGAATTATCTGGCCCATCTGTATTTTTCTGCACCGCGTCCGCTGGCCTGGTCCGGCTCACTGATGGGTGATTTTTTTAAAGGAAGTTGTTTCGGTGAGTTGCCCGATGACCTTGTAGCCCACCTCAGGCTTCATCGCCGGCTGGACACGTTTACTCGCGACAGCCCACCTTTCCAAGCCAGCCGCCGCCGTTTATGCTCTTCTTTTGGCCATGGTCGCAGTATCCTGGTGGACGTGTTCTACGATCATTTCCTCGCCTGCCAATGGCAACATTACGCTCATCAGCCGTTACAGGAATTTGCTCACGACGTTTATGGTGGATTGCAAGCCTGCCGGGTTTATCTGCCGCTACGTCTGCAGGAACAATTGCCGCGGATGATCGCCAATGACTGGCTGACATCCTATCGTCAGGAGGAGGTCGTAGAACGGGTGCTGGGGCGTCTTGAACAACGATTGAATCACAGAATTCCGCTGGCCCGGGGGTATGATCAGCTCCATCAGCACCGGGAGGAACTGGAGAAGGACTTCGCTGCCTTTATGGTTGCTGCTGCCGACTATGTCGAATCGATCCGCAGGACTTGAAGCCCGTAATGGTTGCTCCCTGACAGCGGCGGATCAGAGTTGCGCCGGTAACGGCCAGTCGTTTTCAAACCCGCAAGGGTAAAAATTTTCGCGGGTTCGGTTAAAATAACCAAACTGGATGCGTGGAACCTGTTGTTTTACCAGATCAAGCATCTTCTTCATCCCGATTCCTCTGCCTTCGGCTCCCAGGGTTGACCAATAGAGCAGAGGGTCGATGCTCAAATTGCGCATCTGAATCAGGTCGATTCCTGTCTCTTCGATCAGCTTTAATAGTGCCTCGATTTCATCCTCGCGATCTGTGATTCCCGGAAAAACCAGATAGTTGAGCATGGTAAACAGCCCATGTTGTTTAGCGCGGTGGATCGACTCCCGGACATCAGCAAAGGTGTAGCAATACGGGCGGTAATAAGCGTTGTAAAAACGTTCCTGAACCGAGTTAAGTGAGACCCGGATCGAATCAACTCCGGCGGCGGCCAGTTGGTCGATGGCTGCGGGGATCGAGGCGTTGGTATTGAAGTTAATGGTGCCCCGCTCAGTTTGACGGCGCATCTGTCTGACCGCGGCGCTGACGGTGTCGATCTGCATGATCGGATCCCCTTCACAGCCCTGACCAAAGGAAACGATTGCGTTCTCTGCTTTTTTAAGATGAGGGACTGCCAGCGCACAGATTTCTTCAGGTGTCGGAACAAAATCGATGCGATCCTGACTGGCCTGACAGGCTTTGGGCTCGTCCTGCAGAGAAATGCAACCAAGACATTGGGCATTGCAGGCAGGAGAGCAGGGCAGGGGGGCTTCCCAACGACCGAAAAACAGGTTTTTTGCGGCAAAACAGTGATAGTCAAGGGCGCAACGAGATAATTGCACCAGCAGCCGATTATCAGCCTCACGTGCTAGTCGCTGACGTACCAGCGGTTCCAGTTTGCGGTCATCAAAGTGCCCAGGCTCCCACTGACGGTTACGATCGACCCGGACGGCCGCGACATAAAAACGCTCCTCCTCCACGCACCAGCCCACTGCCGTGTAAGACCAGAGGGTTAATTCAACCGGTTTATTGATGTAGTCAGCGGCAGGCAACAGAGTGCGGGTAAAAGCCGGAGTGACAAAAGCGGAAACTGCTTGCAAGGAACCGCCGCCCCAGGATTTAGGCATCCGGCTAACGGTTTTCTGCTGACCGGTGCGGCGATCAAAACCGACGGGGGGCGTGTTGGGAATAGTAAACAGGCGGCTACCTTCCGGCAACGGAATCAGTTCATCTGCTTGTGGCCGGCACAAAGACAAGCCGTTCATTCCAGCCATGAGAAGATCCGGAAGCTCGAATACTTCCCCGTCAGAGTCGGCAACGACGGTCAAAAATGTTTTTCTTTTGCTCATGGGTCTCTTCCTTTCACGCAGACAGTGAATATAACATAGAAAATTGGCATCGACGAGCGCCTCTTATACCCTCTGCTCAAAAGCACAAAGAACGACTGTTCATTATCCTGAAAAGTGTCCTCTGCACCGCTTCTACTTTACAAAAACAATAGTATTTGATAAAAATTCCCCCACTTATTCTTTACCTCCACACAAAAGAATGGGCAATGGAAGTTGCTGGTTACCTATCATGCTTGTTTTTTTGGCCTCGACAACCAGGAGTTTAGTTGATGAAAAATATGGTTTTTGCATCAGTACTTCTTGTTTCTCTGTTTCTTGCTGCCTGCAGTGGTGGCGGCGATAAATATGGCGCCGGGATTGATCCCGATGCTCCCAGGGTTCAGGTTAAGGATATGTTTCTGCGACCGGATCTGATGGGGAAAACGGTTACCCTGGAGGGGCGTATTGTCAGTCAGTGCGCTTCTAATGGTTGCTGGTTTTATCTGCAGGATGACACCGGCCAGGTGTATATCGACCTGTCACGCAACGGCTTCGAATTGCCCTCTCTGCCGAACAAAACGGCTATCGCCAGTGGTACAGTCGCCAGATCGCAACAGGCTTTTTTGCTGATTGCCACCGGGGTTGAAGTGAAATGACCAGTTTTTTGAAACTAGCCGCAAAAAACATCCTGCGTCATCGTACCCGCAGTCTGTTGACCATGCTCGGTATTGCCGCTTCTGTGGGTGTCCTGTTTGCTGTGTTGTCCTTCAATAAAGGGTTCACGGAGGGTCTGGCGGTCGAACTGGAGCGCACCGGTCTGCATTTCATGATTGTGCCGTCGGGCTGCGCCCACGAGGTAGCGGCCCTGGTTTTACATGGGGCGGTTATCCCTAAATTTCTCGATACCGAGGTAATGGAACAGGTAGAGCGCACAGAAGGGATTGCTCTGGCGACGCCGATTCTTGTCGCTCAGTTGCCGGATCAGCAACGTGGTAAAATCGATCTGATCTATGGCGTCGACATGACCGTGCTGGAGGCGATTAAGCCGGGTTGGGAGATCACCGGCAGGATTCCGCGTTCTGAGCATGAAGTGTTATTGGGCTTTGAGGTTGCCCAGCATGACAATCTTAAACCCGGAGATCACTTTTCTTCGCCGATTGATGGCGTTGATCTGGTTGTTGCCGGAACGGTAGGCTATTCAGGCAGTCAGGATGATGCCTTTGTCTATCTGCCGATTAAGACTGCCCAGAATCTGCTCGGCTATCCAAAAGCAGCAACCGCTATTGGTGTCAAGGTTGATGACCCGACGCGCATTGGCGCCATTACCGAGGCAATGACTTCAACGGTGCCCGGTATCCAGATTGTTACTATGGGTGAAGTGATGAATTCGGTTTCCAATTTGGCCGCTGCAGCGCGGGCTCTGAGCCTGGCGATCGTGCTGATAGCGATCCTGATCAGTGCGGTCGGGGTCATGAATTCGATTCTCATGGCGGTGTTCGAGCGCACCCAGGAAATTGGTATGATGCGCGCGGTAGGAGCTTCACGCTGGGATATCTTCCGGATTATCCTGAGTGAAACAACGATCCTTGCCCTGTTTGGCGGTGTCGTCGGTATTGTTCTGTCGACCCTCGGCGCCCGCCTGATTGAAACCTTTGTCCGCTCCGTCATGCCCTTTGTCCCCTCCGGCGACTTGATCCGCTTTGAACCCCTCGTGGCGCTGGGAAGTGTGTCATTTATATTTATTATCGGGCTTTGTGCCGGCATTTATCCGGCGGTAAAAGCATCAAAAATTAATCCGGTAGAGGCTATCAAGGGATGATTGAATTAAGAGAAATTGAAAAAACCTATCGTCGCGGTGTCGAAAATGTGCGCGCCCTGCGTGGTGTCAACATGGCCATTGACGGCGGCGAAATGATGGCCATTGTCGGACCTTCCGGTGCCGGTAAAACGACCTTGTTGCACATCCTCGGCTGTCTTGATCAGCCGTCCAGCGGTGATGTCATCTTTGACGGTGTCAATACCGCCAGCATGCCTGAATCGCAACTGGTAAAAATCCGCCGGGAGAAGATCGGCTTTGTTTTTCAGCAGTTTTATCTGATTCCGGGATTGAGCGTTTTTGACAATATTGCGCTGCCGTTGCTCTTCAGTAAAAAGCCGGCCCAGCGCAAAAAAATTGAACAACTGGCAGAAATGGTCGGACTGGAACATCGGCTCAACCATGCCCCTGCCCAGTTAAGTGGCGGCGAGATGCAGCGTACCGCTATCGCCCGTGGGTTGGTCAATGATCCGGCGGTACTGCTGGCCGATGAACCAACAGGCAATCTGGATACGGAAAACAGCGAGAAAATCTACGCCATTTTGCGCCGCTTGAGTGATGAGGGGCTGACGACGATCATGATTACCCACAACCAGGAGCTCGCCGCCCGGGCGGAGCGCACTATCAAGATCAGGGATGGATTGATCTGCCCCTGACATGTTCTTCTTCTTAGTCCTTGGCTGTGGGGGGGCAATCGGGTAATCTGTCGCCATGAAAACCCTGTTGACCACCCTGCACAGTCGTTACGTTCATGCCAGTCTGGCCTTGCCCTATCTCAAGGCCTATTGCCTCCCGGTTTGCCCTGCGATTCAGATTCTCGAATTAACCCTGAACCAGCCGAAAGAAAATCTCCTCGCGCGGATTGTTGCTGCCGATGCTGATATCATCTGTTTTTCCGTTTATCTGTGGAATCGGGTGACGACCCTGGAGCTGGTCTGTTGCCTGAAACAGATCAATCCTGACTATCGGATAGTTCTTGGAGGTCCGGATATTTCTTTTGAAACCGTTGACTTTTTTCACCAGTATCCGGTTGATGCTATTATCTGCGGGGAAGGGGAGGCCCCTCTGCGTCGTCTGCTTGCTGACTGGCATGCCGGCAAAAAGCCCTCTGCGTTTCCCGGGGTGCAACTGCCGGGGGAGCCTTCATCCAGCCGGGAAAGCTTGCTCGACCAGCTCGATGATATCCCTTCCCCTTTCGCTGCTGGGTTGGTCGATCTGAACCGCGGGTTGGTATATTATGAGAGCAGTCGCGGTTGCCCATATCGTTGCAGCTTTTGTCTGAGCGCCAGCAGTAACCAGGTGCGCTCTTTTTCCATGGAGCGCATCAGAGCTGATTTGGGCCTGTTGATGGAACAACAGGTCAAGGTAATCAAGTTTGTTGATCGCACCTTTAATTACGATGCGGTGCGTACCCGTGAGATCTTCCGCTACATCCTTGAGCATAATCGTTCCAGCACTTTTCATTTTGAAATCGGTGCCCATCTGCTTGATGAATCGACCCTGCAACTGTTGGAGCAGGTTCCGTCCGGTGTCTTTCAATTTGAAATTGGTGTCCAGGCGATTTTGCCCGAAACCTTGCAACGGGTGTCCCGTACCATGTCTCTGGAGCTGCTGGCTGACAATGTTCGGGCCTTGAGTAAACGCACGAATATTCACCTCCATCTTGATCTGGTTGCCGGTCTGCCGGGCGGTGGCTTAACGGAATTCTGTGACGCTATCGACTGGACTTATGCTCTGGGGGCTGATCATCTGCAGATTGAACTGGTGAAGCTGCTGCCGGGCACACCCCTGCGCCGACAGGCCGAAGAACTGAACATCTGTTATGATCAGACCCCTCCTTATGGTGTGCTGTCGACCGCAGAGTGGAGTTTTCCTGAACTGGAGCGGGTGCGCGGCATCAGTAGACTTAATGATCTTCTGGTTAACGGCCATAAGTTTCCCCGGTTGATTACTGTCCTTATTGACCTTTCCGGATCTCTCTCAAGTTGTCTGGATGAGTTGAACCGTTACTGGTGCGCGCAGCAATTACATAGCAACAGTCGTTCGTTGCGGCAATTGGCCGAAGAACTAGGTCGCTATGTGGATGGCTACGCCGATGATAAATATCAGATTAGAATGCGTGAAGCCCTGGCCCGAGACTATGCTCATCTGGAGCGGGTTGTCAGTGGTAACGCCCCCGATTTTTATGATCAATGCTTAACTGTGCAGGAGCAGGCGCAGGTCCGCCGGCAAGTTAAAAAGCAACTGGAAGGTTTGGAGCGGGAGGGCAAAGTGCAGTTTTTCAGCAGCGTTTTTTATCACTTGCCGGAATCACCCGGACGCCGGATTGTGACTTTTATCTATGTAACAAGAACGTCCGCCGGTGTAGAGGTCGAAGAGCTGATATGGTAAGAAGTTTTTTTCAGAAGGTATCGATCGACAGAGAAAAGGCCTGGCATTCCCGGCCTTTTCTCTGTCGGATCAGTTGTTAATCTGAATAACTTAATAGTTATTCAACTGCATAACCGCAAGCGACATCTACACGCCGGTTCAACGCCCTTCCTTCTGCAGTGGCGTTGTCAGCAACCGGCTTTGATTCACCCATGCCCTGGGAAACCATTTTTGCCGCAGGAACATTGAAACGTTCAACCAGCGCATCCTTGACCGCTGCCGCACGCCGCTCGGAGAGGATCTGGTTATAAGCGGCAGCGCCAACACTGTCGGTATGACCAATGATGGCAACGTTGTGGCCGGGATAGCTGTTGATGCATTCAGCCGCTTTAGCCAACTCACCATCAAACTGGGGAGAGACGCTGGCACTGTCAGAACCAAAATTGATGCGCAGGCTCAGGACTGTTGGACATCCTTCAGCATCAACACGAACGCCGGCCGGAGTCCCTGGGCATTTGTCCAGGTAATCAGCTACGCCGTCAGCGTCACTGTCAAGCGGGCAGCCCTGGGTGTCAACGGCAACGCCACGAGGAGTGTTAGGGCATTTGTCGAGATGATCGGGCACGCCATCACCATCACTGTCGCGCACAACCGGGGCCGGTGCTGGAGCGGGTGCTGGTGCCGGTTTCGGTGCTGGTTCGGTCAGGAAAACATCAGAGATAAATTGTGACATGGCGCTTGCGTCTGCGAGTTTCGCGGCGGTTGTCGCAAAGCCGCACTGCCCGGCCCGGGCAACTTTCTCAAGCACTTTATGACCCATGGAATTACGCTGATTGCCAATGGCTATAGTGTAAATACACAGGTTGTCGCCAAGTTGAGCTTTCGCTTGTCCGGCGGCCGCAGGAGCGTCGTCCATATCGAGCCCATCACTAATGATAATGAGCGCTGATTGGCCACCAGCAGCTTTCAGATTATGGGACGCGGCATCAATAGCTGCAGCCAGGGGACTGGTGCCACCAATGTATTTTATTTGTCCGAGGCTGTCATGAAAAGCCTGACGGTCATGACGGGTCATGCCATAGGGCAAGTCGGTAGGATGTTGCGACTGATGGCGATTATGACCAAAGGTGCGTAAGCCGGAATTGTAGGATAGATCAGTTGGGATCCCCTGATTGATGCGGCTGGCGATGTCTCTGGCCGCGACAAAAAACTTGCCGCCCTCGTCCATGCTGAGGGATGAATCAATAATGATCTGGAAATTATCGATCTTGGCGGCCTTGCCTGCGCTGGCAACGGCTGGTGATGTCAGTGGTTGTAGGGGGGGTTGGGCTACCGGAGCGCAGGCACTGACAAATGCAGCAAGTGCGCATCCTGCAAAAAGTTTCATCAATCCATTCATTGTCTTTCCTCCTGTTTAAAATTGCATGGTCAACTTTTTAATTAAATAGCAGAGGCTCAGGCAGATGCAAGGGGGAGGGATGTTAATGCCAGTCGTTTTGCCTGGGAAAACGGTCGGAGGGTTAGTCTTTATCTACGCAGATTCAAGGAATTAGCTGGGTTGTCAACCACTGAACAGATGATTCATTATTTCCTGCTAAGGACAGAGCCCCGGTGCCAGCTGCCCAGATAGTTGTGCGTCATTAAACCCTTTACCGGTTAGAACCCCATTTTTACGTTGGGCTTGTTTTACTCCGATCAAGGAGGCTTTCCAGTTGCGACAGACGCCGGCCGATATGCTGAATCTGCTCCATCGTGTTGATGGCGCAAATTTCACTGGGACAGGTGTCGCAGCCTTCGCAAAAATGACGTGGTGGCTGCTCGGTCAACAGGTCGATGAAAAAGGTTGAAGACTCATTCAGGTTAGCAAAGCAAGGGTCCTTTCTGATCGCAATGGCACGATCCTGTTCATGACTGATCAGGCTATGGCCGAGCTGAAACAGCCGCTGTAGCCAGGTGGTGTGGAAAATCTCTGTAGCCCGGTCAAGATCGTTGCCGGCAAGATATTGCAGCGCCAGATTAAGATTGTCGTAGGTTTGTTGAAGAGCCTCACGCACTTCTGTGCTTGACGACAGATCGATTTGATCAGCGCTGAATTTGCGGTTGACCAGGTGAAGCATTTCACAGGCCAGTTCGTGCGGAATACCGTCTTCCAGGACGGCTGCCAGAAAATGGTGAGGGATTGCAGTTTTAAGCAGTGCCAGTGGGCTGGGCAAGCTCTCAGCTTCGAGACGAAAATCCTGTTTGTCGCCAACGACAAATGTTTGTGGATTTGTTCTGGTGTATATCGTCCTGGCGTCCATGGTCGGGACGATTCCTAAGTCAAGCAAACGGGCACTGCGGCGCTGATAAACTTCTTCCTCAAGAACCAATACGTTTTCGCTGCGGATAATTTCCATGATCTGCAGATAATGACTCTGCTCACGTTCCTGCCAGATGTTGAACAGGGAACCCAGGATCTTGGCGGCGTCTTCCGACTTGTATTCAATGTCGTAGATGGCTTCGAGCCGCTTGGCGTTTTCAGCATCATCATCATCGTAAGCTTCAAGGCCACGGATAATGGTCAAATGCTTGCCGAGCATCAAAGCGAGGGTCTCCGGCTCTATTTCACGCGCTAATTGGCGAACTTTTTCTTCGTCACAGTTGGATAAAAATTCAAGCCAGTTTAGCGCTGATTCCGGGTTCAAGGTGTCCAGATCCCAGCAATCAAGGTCCAGAATCAGGGTGATCTGAGCCGGGGAGGCCAGGGAGATGAGCTCCAGAGAATCTTCCGCGCCAAGATCGTTAACCGTCAGATAGAGCTCCTGGGGATGCAGCCGTGGGACAACAATTTCCGGCTTGCTACTATTAAAGACCAGACGATATTTATCTTTTCCTTGCGCCTGATGAATCTGCAGCAACTGTTCTTTGAGGGGCATTTGATGGAAGGATATCGGTACAGCTGCAGGCTGTTGCGGCTTGCTTATGATCTGGTTTTTTCCGTTCATGAAAATCAGAACTCCGGTCAGCAATTGATGAAAAAGAGGGCGGGCATTATCCATTTGCCTTTTGTCCTTTAGGTTTTGCAGAGATACTTTAAAACAGTCATCCTGATAGCGCAATCAACATGTGCCTGATCCCTGAAAAATACGCCGGACTCATTGTTATTGTTAATAACTTCATTTTTCCTTCATGAATTGATAGTCTGCTGATTACCTTTTGGCCTTTAGTGTTCGGATTTTTTATTCATGGTAAAAACCCAGCCTAGACAATCAATTAAAAACAAGCTGATCATTTTATTGATGATGATCAGTGTGCTGTTACTGCTGATTGTCAGCCTGGTTGTACTGACTGCCGAAGTTTTTGCTGCCAGGGCCGCTTTGATTCAGGAAATCAGGGTGCTTTCTGCGGCGATAGGAAGCAACAGCCGTCAGCCTCTGGTCCTCGGTCATTATCAGGAAACTGAAAAGATTCTTGCTGCGTTAGCGAACCAGAAATATATCCATGCTGCCTATCTGTTTAATCATCAGGGCGAGCCGGTAGCAGAATATCTGTCACATCAGAAGGCTGCTTTCACCTGGAGTTTCCTAAAGGAGGATTTTGACTCTTCCAATGAGACCTACTGGACCATCGCAAGCGAAGAACAGATTCATTCCAGCTTTTCACATCTGGGGTTTTTTTCCCCTATCTTCTACGAAACAGATCGTGTTGGTACCCTGTATGTGCTCAGTGACCTTGATACCCTTTATGGACGCTTGAGTGGCGTCGCTTTAGGTACAACCCTGGCGCTGATGCTGTTGTTTATTCTTTCGTGGATCCTAGCCGATCGTCTGCAGAAGCCGCTATCTGAGCCGTTACTCAATCTTGCCGGGGTAATGGAGAAAATTTCGGTTCAACAGGATTATTCGGTTCGGGCAACAAAAATGAGTAACGATGAAATTGCTCTGCTGGTTGATGGCTTGAATCACATGCTTGATCAGGTCGAAGAGCACCAACGACAGCAATCCCGCCACCAGGATCATCTGGAGTTTACAGTCCAGCAGCGAACGGCGGAACTGAGGACAGCGGTGGCCGAACTGGAAAAGGCGCGTCAGTTGGCCGATTCGGCAAATGCGGCCAAGTCGCAGTTCTTATCACGCATGACCCATGAACTGCGAACACCGCTCATTGGCGTGCTGGGAATGAACGGCCTGTTGCAGCGCACCGCGTTGACAGAACATCAGCGTACTTTGGTTGATACCGTTGATAGGTCGGGTAATGACCTGCTGGCTCTGATCAGCGATGTTCTTGATATCGCACGGATTGAAGCCGGGGTTATAGAGCTTGAACATCATGACATTGTCCCTGCACAAATCATCGAGGAGGTTGTCGAGCTGCTGGAACCTCAAGCGCTGGCCAAGGGCGTCGAACTTATCGCCGACATCCCCATAACGGCTTTTCGCCGGGTTCGCGGAGATCGGGCGCGAATCTGGCAGATCATGATGAATCTGATTGGCAACGCGATCAAATTTACTCCCAAGGGCGTCATTACTGCGAGCTTGCAACTGGCGTCGGAATATCAGGAGCAGGGGCGATTTGTCTTTACCGTGCAGGATACCGGGGTTGGTATGGACAAAGCGACCAGTCAGCGGGTATTTGATCTGTTTTATCAACATAAAAGCTTCTCCTCTGAGGTCAACATTGGCAGTGGCCTCGGGCTGCCGATTGTCAAGCAGCTGGTGGACCTGATGGGGGGCAGCATCACTGTCGCAAGTCGTCCTGGTGAGGGTAGCTGTTTTACTGTGGAACTCAGCCTGTCCCTGCTTGAGGAAATCGCAGCTCCGCCACAGGTAGCTAACACTGATGCCATCAGTTGTCCCAGCGTTCCCAGGGTGCTATATGTTGGCCGGCATGCTGCCGAGCGGCAGTTGCTGCGGCTCTCGCTGGCAGCCTGGCAGATTGTGCCTGATTATGCTGATAATCTCCAGGAGGCTGTGGCCTTGTGTCGTCATGATCATGTTGTTCTGATGATTGTTGATGCTGCCGAGCTCACATCCCAGAGCATGAAAGAGCTGCAGACATTAAAAAACGAGTTGCCATTTTGCTGTCTGCTCGGTGAGCATGAGTTTACGGATCTGCTAACCGCGCCTTTGTTTGGATACCTTAAAAAACCTGTCAGTCAATCGGCCTTGCGCCGGATTCTTGATCCCTTGCTGGTAAAATCCAAGCCTGCTTCACCTGCTGTCGTCGGGGAGAGAATCTGATGAACCGCTCTTTACCCATGATTGCTTTATTAACCGGCATTGCGCTGGGCATCCTTCTTCTGATCTGGTTAGGAGGGTTATTTCGCAGCTATCTCGGTTCCACCGAAACCCTGGTAGTCCACCCAGCCCCCGTTCAGCGATTGGCCGTTGGCAGCACCACGACCTTGCAGCTAACCGGTAGTGGCTTTGATCGCGATACCCAAGTCAGTCTGATCATGGATGTCAGCAATCAGGATTCCGTAATTAACCGCTATCCACTGGATGGATTTTTCAATACCAGTCTGATCATCGGTGAGTTATTGCTCATCGGCAGTAACGACGGTCTGAATCTTGTCAGTATTGCTGACCCTGACTCACCCCGACTGCTGGAGACTTACCTGCCCGGACGATCGGTTGTCGACCTGCACTATAGCAATGGTAAGCTGTTTGTGTCCTGTGGGCGGCTGGGACTGGTTATGATGACACTGGAGATGGGCCGGCTTAGCATTGAATCTGAAATCTGGACCGGTGATACCACGACCGCCAGTTACCTTCATGCGGGTCATTTGTATGTGACTACTCATTCCGGCGGCCTTAAGGTTTATGGGTTGAATGGGCCGATGTTGCTCCGGCAAATTGGACAACTTGATTTTGGCAGCATTCGCGGGATGGCGTTTTACGGTGAGCGACTTTTCCTTTTTGATCGCAACGGCATGCTGTTCCTTTATGATTGCAGTAACCCGGCGACATTGAAACTGATAGATCAGATGCGCTTTGAATCATCTGTGCGGGCGATTCTGACAAAAAATGAACAGCTCTATGTTGCTCTGCCCGACAGTTTCAGGGTGATTGAGTTAGGGCCATCTGATCAACTCAATCATCTGGATCACCTGAAGTTGAATCATTCTTGGGAAGATTTCGGTTCCATCATGAGTCTGATCGAAGGGCAGCATCACCTCTATCTGATTGACCGTAGTGTCGGTTTGCGTATTTTCGACCTTCGTGATCAAACCATGTCTGAACAGATGGCCTTTGCTGGCGGGCTGCAAACCCTGTCAGAATACGGTGAGAATCTATATGTAACAGGTTCGCTGGAAGGGCTATTGACGATTGATCGCCGGCATTTACGTTCGCGCCAGGTGGCTACTTGGATCAGCTCCTTGCCCGGGGTGAGCGATGGAATAGTCGTTGATGATCTGTTTTATCTCAGTTTCAGACACGCAGGTTTTGGTGGAGTCGCCTTTGTTGATAAACAGGAAAAGCGCGCCGTTCATTTTGACAATGCTCCAAGGCCTAGTTTCTCTCTGGCTCGCTATCAAAATCTCCTTTTTGTCAGTCAGGAGAATGCCGGGATCAACATTTTTGATATCAGTGCTCGCACCAGTCCTCAATTAATCGCAAAGTGGACTGATTATGCAGCAAACAGCTTATTGGTGGTCGATGATTATCTGATCAGTTACTCACCGCATACAAAGTTGCGGGTGATGGATGTTGCCGATATCGGGGCAGCATTGGTTGTGGAAGAGGTGGATGCTCCACAGGTCCTTGCCATGGCTGCAGTGAATGATCATCTGCTGTGCGTGACCAATGACCAGGGACTGCTGATCTATCGCTTCCATGAAGGCGGCAAGCTGGAACTGATCAGCCAACTGCGTCCTCCATTTCCGGCCCAACAATTTGATCAGCAGGTCGATATCGAAGTTCATGACAGTGTGGCCTATATCGCCAATGGCCGTTCCGGTTTATTAATTATTGATGTCAAGGATCCGACCAGCCCGCAACTGGCCAGCTCGATTTCCTTGCCGGGCTATAGCAAAGGAGTGCGTTTTCATGAGGACCTGGTCTATCTTGTCACTCTGCGCGATGGAGTTCATATTGTCGACGTCACGGTGCCTACCCGGCCGCTGAGGATCGCTACCGTGCCACTGAGTCGTTTGTCGAAGTTTTTGCTTATCGATGATGGCTTGCTGTATTTTTTTCAGGATGCCAGCGGTATATCGGCGATCCCGCTTCCTCATTTTGCCGACCGGATTAAATTGCAGTCTCGCAGTCAGCTGAATCTTGTCATGTCGGCACCGATGTATCCGGGGCGTTACAATCTACTGGTCAGTAATCGCCACGGCATGGTTAGCCAGAGTGCGGTTTTTGAGGTTTATGAAGAAACAGGCCTAGAATGAAAAGATCCTGGATGTTGGTGTAATAATATAATAAAAGGTCAGGTTGCCAGGAATTCATGCGGATACTCGGATTTGTACTTTCTGTGGCTGTTCTACATGCCGTTGTTCTGGTTTTAAGCCCGGGCAACAGCAATCATCAAGCCGGCGAATTCCTTGCCGGTGTTGAATTGGTGCAGCGACAGATGGCCCCTCCTGCTACCGTTGACAGCTCTTCTGAAGGGCAGGGGACTGTTGCTGCAAATGTGTCCGAATCTTCTTTGACTGACACGATCGACATGGTCGATGAGACTGAGGCGGACAATTCACATGAGCCTGCTAAGGAGTTGATTGAGCAGCAACGGCCAGTTGACATTCACACGCAGCCCCCGGACCTGGAAGAGCAAATGCCGGCTGCCGTTGAAGAATCACCGGCGCGACCTGTTCCTCAGCCCCAACAAAAACCACCGCGAGCTAAAGCGGCCGCAGTCGCCAACCTGCCGGAGAGAATCTCAGTGTTGCCCCTTCAGCATGACAGCTCGGCGGCGGTTAGCCCCCTATCAGAAAAGCCCGCCCCCGTATCCCAGGGCTCACCACTGAAACACGAGAAGTCCATCCCGGCAGCGCCGCCAGGCGCTGATGTTGTGCCGGGAGATAGAGAGTCTTTGGTCGCGCAGGTGGCGGCCCAGCCACGCTATGGCCATCGTCCTGCTCCTGTTTATCCGGAATTTGCGCGGCGACGTGGGTGGGAAGGGACTGTAGAGTTCAATGTCAGGGTGCTTGCCAGTGGTGAAGTCGCTGAAGTGACTCTCAAAAATTCAAGCGGTTATAGAAGTCTTGATCAGGCTGCCCGCAGAGCTATTAAACGCTGGCACTTCACTCCTGCCAGCCGGGCAGGAAAACTGGTTGAGAGTTGGGTTGTGGTGCCTGTACATTTTGTTCTGGATGCACAGACGCGATCACCATAGCCGGGTTGCTCTCTGATGCTAACGAGGGTATTGTCTCATTTTCAGGCCCTTATTTTTAACCGCACCTGCTGGTGATTTGCTTTGCTACCTCTCGAGGGATTTTATGAATGATGGTGATCAGCAACGTGATATGTTGCGACGGATAAGTGACTGTGCAGAGGCCCTGCGTCAACACGCTGACAGGCTGCCTGGCCCGGAGCAGGAATCAACGGCCGCACTGATTGAACATTTACAGCAGTTGTCGTTGTGCGCAGATACAGAGAATCTCAACAGTGTGCAGAAAATCGCGGAAAAGGTGTGCCATTCATTAGCCAGGTTTGGGGGGCTGCCGTCACGATTGCAGCAGCTTGAAAGTAGGAACTACAGTCTGGCAGCAGAGTGGTTAGAACAACTAGCGCGCCTTTATAGCAGTGGTTTTCCTGAGCCAAAGGAGCTGATCTCCGATCTGCTCTACAGTTTCTCCCTGCTTGAGCAGGCCGTTTGTGCACAGCGGGCGGAAAACAGTGAGCTATCAGACCTGTTTGATGAAGATCCGGTAGCGACATCAGAGGCGTGGAACACGTACGTTCAGGATAACGACCCCTTTGTCGATGACCCGGGTTTTGGACATTTGTTTGATCTGTTGCAGCGAACCTTGAGTCACGCCACCGATTTGCGTACCGATCTACCCGCCGATCCGTTTTCTCAGGACCCCATGCTTGCTGGAGCCGGTTCATCCGCTGGGCTTATTGGTAGCCCCTGTCAGGGTGGAGATGATGATCAGAACGACCATGAATAACTGAAGTTTCAAACGGTGTGAGGTGCGACAAAATTCATTGCAAATCTTTTATCAGCGTGCTAGAAACCAGCCTTTGTCGGTCACCATCCAGATCTTCTAAGCGCCAGTAGCTCAGCTGGATAGAGCAACGGACTTCTAATCCGTAGGCCGGGGGTTCGAATCCCTCCTGGCGCGCCAGAAAAAAACATCTGCTCAACAGGTTTACTTTGCTTGAGCTGGTGATCTTTACTTTACCAGCGGCAGGTCGCTCCACCGGGTCGTGTATGCCGGAGAGAGGTTGGTTCGTTTCATAAACCAGTCCTCATAGGGTCGTTGCCCAGCGAACCAGATTTTGCCTCTGCCGGACAGATTAATCCGATCAACGACACCCATCAACCGGACACTTTCTCCATCAACTTTGACGTCAGCAAACAGATCCTGTTGGACAGTTCGCGGGTCGCAGAAATCACCCAGCATCACACCTGATTTGGCATAGCGATAACCTTCCTTCCAGATTGAGTCGAACAGATCGGTCGCGCTTTTGACAATCGTCCGGGTATCAGCCGCCGGCGCTGAAAGTCTGGCGGTGGCACAATTGCTGTAACCGGGATCATTGCTGTTAAACTGACTGGTGCGAATAAAAATCTGAACAATACGGCAAGCCAACTGCTCCCCTCGTAATTTCTCCGCAGCCCGTGCAGCAAACTCACAGATTGTTTGACGTAAAGAGTCGTAGTCAGTCATGCGCTGAGCGAATGACCGCGAACAGATCAGCTGTTTGCGGACCTCGGGTATGTCGTCAATGGAATGCCGGATCACCCCATTGAGTTCATCTATGGTTTTAACCAGGTTGACGTTAGCCATTCGCTGCGCGCGTTGCGGGTCCAGTTGTGAAAGCTGGAGTGCGGTCCTGATCCCCTGGCGCTGTAGTTTTTCGGCGGTTTTGCGTCCGATGCCCCAGATCTCACCGACATCAACAAGTGACATCAGTTTCTGCTGCCGCTCTTTAGCGCTGAGGTCAACCACCCCGTTAGTGCCGGGATAGGACTTGGCGCCGTGGTTGGCTAGTTTTGCCAGGGTTTTGGTCGGGGCAATGCCCACACAGACCGGCACTCCAATGTGTCGTTTAATGGTCTTGCGGATATGATGACCGTACCCGGCCAGGGAACCAGATTGTCCAAAACCGCTTAAATCGAGGAACGCCTCATCAATGGAATACACTTCAATCTGCGGAGCGAGGGTTTCCAGGGTTGCCATCACCCGGGAAGAAATGTCGCCGTAGAGGGCATAGTTGGAAGAGTAGATGCGGATCTGGTGCTTTTTGATCAGCCCTTCTATCTGAAAAGCCGGCACCGCCATCTTGATGCCTAAGGCCTTCGCTTCCGGACTGCGGGCAACCACACAGCCATCATTGTTGGAAAGAACCACGACCGGCACATTGTTGAGTGCCGGATCGAACAGGCGCTCACAGCTGACATAGAAATTATTACAATCGACCAGGGCGTACATCAGGAGATCTACAGATTACGCAGGGAGTGAATAACATGAATAGCCACCCCGAAAATTTCAAGGTCGGTTTCTTCGGGAATGAAGAGGGGCAGGTAGTGGCTGTTCATCGCAACCAGACGCAGGGAGGGACGGGTCTCCAGTTTTTTGATGGTCAGTTCACCATTGATGGCGACGACGATAATGTCACCATGTTTCGCCTCCAGCGTGCGATCGACAATCACGATGTCGCCCGGGAAGATCCCGGCCTCGATCATCGAATCTCCTGCCGCCCGGACAAAAAAGGTTGCGGCCGGATGTTGGATACAAAATTCGTTCAAGTCCAGGCGCGACTCACAGTAATCGGTTGCCGGGCTGGGAAATCCTGCGGCAACGGCATCGGTGAACAGTGGGATTTTTTGAGTAGCAGGATTCTTGGCAGAAGCGTCAGACACTTTAAAAAGCTCCAGATGAAACAAGAAGGATAAAAAAGACTGCTTGTGCGGCGGCGCCCAATGAAAGATGGAAGACGAACATTTTAACATGTAGACAAGAAAACAGCCACAGACATCTGGCAATCCACAGCAGGATCATCTTTTTTGAAAGCCAGTAAAAAACCGGGTTTCAGACTTTATCCTGTGTCAGCATCAGGTACAATTGGTTGAGGAACCTGATGTCTATCTTTAAAGCCATTTTAATAGGAGGAGCCTATGCCGTATGAATCGCTGAAAGAGTTGCCTGAGTCGGTCAGAGAATCATTACCTAAACATGCCCAGGAGATTTATCAGGCGGCTTTTAACAGTGCCTGGAACCAGTACCAGGATGAAGAGGACAGAAGGGGAGATGATTCACGTGAAGAAGTAGCACATAAGGTTGCCTGGGCGGCGGTAAAGCAAAAATACGAAAAGCACGAGCATGCATGGCGACGAAAATAATAAACAGGTCATGACAGCGGTTCCAGGCGTCTGCTTATATAAAAAAATATCAACAAGTGCGACTGACAAAACAGGAGACAATCAACAATGACCCTGCGTCTGGTCAGTTACAACATCCACCGTTGTTACGGGCATGCCGGTTTTTACGATCCGGAGAGGATCAAGGCGGTTCTTGATATCCTTGACGCAGAGATCATTGCCTTGCAGGAGGTTGAACTTCTGCACCGCGACCCTGGTCTGCTCGATCGCCTTTGTGCCGGCAAGCCCTGGCAAGCTATTCATGGAATGACCATGAGTCGCACTAGCGGTCACTATGGCAACGCGCTGATGACCGCCTTACCAGTGCTCTCCATTAATCGGCTTGATCTCAGCGTCACCGGCAGAGAACCACGCGGGGCGCTGCACGTTCTGTTGGATAACCATGGGCAAAAACTTGAAGTGATGGCTACCCATCTGGGCTTGCGACCTGCTGAGCGACGTGCCCAGATTCACGCTTTGCTGCAGCGCCTGCAGGCTTCCCCGGAAGAGCATACCAAGGTGCTGCTTGGGGATCTCAACGAATGGTTTTTATGGGGACGACCACTGCGATGGTTGCACCGGCATTTTTCAGCAACACCTGCTTTGCGCACTTTCCCAGCCCGCTGGCCGTTGTTTGCCCTCGACCGAATCTGGGTTGCACCGCGGGAGAAACTGGAGCAGTTGAATGTGCCGCGCACTCCGCTGATTCGTAACGCGTCTGATCATCTGCCGCTGGTGGCACAGTTGAGCGATTAACTGATCTGGTCGGGAAACCACTCTGACGATCACGTGAACAGATGCTGAACGGATTGCTATACAAGCAAACGATGCTAAACTTTTCTGGTAAAAGGAGGCTCCAGGGATTTTATGAATGAAGTTTCACCCAGTGACGATGCCACTAGCAGAGGATCTCCATTATTGGCGATACTCGCCAGTGTGCTGTTCGTTGCTTTGTTACTTGTGGTGATGGTTTATTTTGATCTTCATCAACAGCTGGTAGAGGTGCTGCGCTGGGTTGATACCAAAGGGGCGTGGGCAGCGCTGTTGTTTATTGTGATTATGGCAGCGGTGGTGGTTCTGTTGCTGCCAGGGGTGCTGCTGACCACCGGTGCCGGTTTGGTATTTGGTGTTGTCGAAGGTTCTTTCTATGTCGTCGTTGGAACCACCCTCGGCGCAACCATTGCGTTTTTGATTGCCCGGTATCTGTTCGGGCAGCGCGCCCGATCCTTTGTCCTGTCCCGCGCCAAATTACGGCTGTTAAACGATGAACTCGCACCCCAGGGGTGGAAAATCGTGCTGTTGACCCGCCTGATCCCGTTTTTCCCGAGTAAGGTTTCCAACTATTTTTTTGGCTTGACATCATTTTCATTGCGAGGGTTTGTGATCGGTTCGCTGCTCGGTTTTGTCCCTTTTTCTGTCCATAATGTCTACCTTGGCTCCATCGCCATTGATATCAACGCGCTGGCAGCCGGGAACCTGGAACGTTCTTCTCTGGGATGGTTTATGTATGCGGCCGGCTTTGTGACCACCGTCATTGCGGTTCTTTATTTTAACCATCTTGCACGTCGTGCCCTGAGGAAGTATATGCATAGTGGCGGTGATGAGGAGGATATTTCTTGAATTTATTCAGGTGGTTACCATGGCGTTTTGTTGTTCGTCGCATGGCCCGGAGTAAAGGTTTTCTCGATCCGTTCGCTCTGATGGCGCGACTGCACAGCTTCGCCCAACCGTCAGAAGTTGCCGAACCGATTGAGCTCCTGCGTGCCGGGGTCGTGTTTCATGCCCGTGGCCTGATTAACAGCCGGGTTGTACAGCATAATCTCGACTGGGTCTGGCCCTACTGGATTGAGCGGCAGTTTGATCCAAACGATGTGTCTTTCATTCCACGGGCTTTCTCCCTGACCCACATCAATCTGACTCATCGCAACTGGACCGCTGTCGGTTACCCCGATTGCGCGGAGCTGCCGATTGTCGATCCGCGTGGTTTGTTGACCCCCTTCCATGATGGTTGGTCCATTGATGCCTGGCTGATGTCTGATAATGGGCAATTGCTGTTGCCGTCACGTGTCTCGGAATGCAGGCAACATCAGGATCTTGGGCCTGAGGTTAGCATCACCACCGAAACACAAAGATCGGGGTTACAGCTGAGTAGCAAAACCTGGGTCCAGCTCGAAGATGGACGACCGGTTTGCAAGCTGCGCTTGCGGGCGTGCGTCGAAGGAGACGCCTGGCTGATATTGGCCTTGCGCCCTTATAATCCTGAAGGAATCAGTTTCATCCATGAAATCAGCCTGTCGGATGAGCGCAAAATCTGGACCATTGATCAGAATCAGCGGGTTGAATTCAGCCGCCCCGTTAGCCACCATCAAGTTTCCGATTACCGTAAGGGGGATGTGTTCATTCATCTGCATGATCGCACTGAGCTGAAAGCTGGTCGCTGTGATATCGGTATGGCAACGGCGGCGGCGTTGTTCCCCATCACGACTGGAGCTGCAGATGAAGTCACGGTCAGTATCCCGCTGCCCTTACCTGAACGACCAACCGAACCTCTTGTCCGGGATGCCTGGAGCAGGGAGCAGCAGGATACCTGCAAGCTCATCTGTCCGGAGCCGCGTTACCAGTTTCTCTACGACGCTGCCGTGACCTCGTTGATTCTGCATTCGCCTGATGATGTTTACCCCGGACCCTTTACCTACAAGCGTTTCTGGTTCCGTGACTCGGCTTTTATTATTCATGCGCTCCTTTGTGTTGGTCTTAAGCGCCGAGCTGAACGGGCATTGGCGCGTTTTCCGGAGCGTCAGACGGTACTCGGATATTTCCGCTCCCAGGATGGAGAATGGGATTCTAACGGGCAGGTGTTGTGGATTCTCCAGCGCTATTTTGAGCTGACCGGTGAACCCTTTGACCCGAACTGGAAGGGGTCGGTGCAAAAAGGTGCGCGCTGGATTATGCGCAAGCGACTCAGCGACGATCTCAGCTGTCCCCATGCCGGGCTCTTGCCGGCTGGTTTCAGCGCTGAGCATCTGGGCCTTAATGACTATTATTATTGGGATGATTTCTGGGGAATTGCCGGCCTGCGCGCAGCGGCATCCATGCTTCAAAAGATTGCTCCTGACTGTGCTCAGGAGATTGCAAAAGACGCCGACGTTTTCGCGGCGGCGGTGGAGCGCAGCCTGGCGGGCTGTGCCGAACAGCTGAAGCGTCCGGCTATGCCGGCATCTCCCTATCGCCGTCTGGATGCCGGTGCCATTGGCTCCCTGGCCTGCGGGTATCCAACCCAGCTCTATCCGGCAAATGATCCGCGCCTGCTCGACTGCGTCGAGTTTCTGTTTGCGCGCTGCTTCGTGAATGGGGCTTTTTATCAGGATATGATCCATTCCGGTCTTAATGCCTACCTGACCCTGCACGTGGCTCAAGTTATGTTGCGGGCCGGTGATCCGCGCTATCTTGAACTGATGGATACTGTTGCTGCCCTGTCCACGCCAACCGGGCAGTGGCCCGAGGCCATTCACCCGCATACCGGTGGCGGCTGTATGGGTGATGGCCACCATGTCTGGGCGGCTGCTGAATGGGTCTTAATGCTACGGCATTGTTTCGTTCGCGAAGAAGGCGAACGACTGATCCTCGGGGCGGGGGTTCCCGAGCGCTGGCTGACGCACAACAAGCCGATCCATTTTGGTCCGGCGCCAACCACCTTCGGTCCGATATCCCTGAACCTCATGCCGGATTCCAGTCACGCACTATCTGTCGAATGGCGGGGGGACTGGTATGGCGACGAGCCACCGATCACAATCCGCCTGCCTGGTTTTAGGCCGGTATCGGTTACCGCAGGCTCCGCGTCAATTATTTTAAGAAGAAAGGATCCATAGGGCATGAATATTCTCATCCTCACCAACACCTTTACCCCGCATGTCGGCGGCGTAGCCCGTTCGGTGGAAGCGTTCATTGGAGAATATCGTAAACACGGGCATCGGGTCCTCGTTGTGGCACCCGAATTTCCCGATATGCCGCAAGACGAAACCGACGTCGTGCGTATCAGCGCGATCCAGCATTTCAACGCCAGTGATTTTTCCGTCGCGTTGCCGATCCACCCCCATATGAGTAAGGCGGTTGATGATTTTAATCCTGATATCGTTCACTCCCAGCACCCTTTCCTGCTGGGGATCACCGCATTGCGTCTGGCACGCCACCGGGGACTGCCGCTGGTGTTTACTCACCACACCCTGTATGAGCAATACACCCACTACGTGCCGGGCAACTCACCAGCGCTTAAACGCTTTGTCATTGAGCTGGCTACCCGCTACGCCAATCTCTCCCATCATGTTTTTGCTCCCAGTCAAAGTATCCGGAGTCTGCTGCTGGAACGTGGTGTCACCTCTCCAGTGACCGTGGTGCCGACGGGGGTGCAAATGGATCTCTTTGCCAGCGGCGACGGCGCCGCATTTCGCAGAGATCTGAAAATTCCCCAGGACGCTTACGTCGTCGGCCATCTGGGACGGCTGGCGCCGGAAAAGAACCTTGAGTTTCTAGCTCGGGCGGTGGCTGATTTTGCCGGCGATAACCAACATGTGCATTTTCTGGTGGTTGGAACAGGTTCCTCCGAAGAGTCTATTCGAGAGATCTTCAGCCGCTTTGGCCTGGCATCACGGCTGCATGTTGCCGGTATTCTCCAGCAACAGCGCTTGACCGATGCCCTGCATGCGATGGATCTGTTTGCCTTTGCTTCCACGAGCGAGACTCAAGGGATGGTATTAACCGAAGCCATGGCCGCCGGTTTGCCGGTGGTCGCGCAGGACGCACCAGGAGTGCGCGAGGTGGTGAAAGATAAAGTCAATGGGCGGTTGCTTAAGGAGACGACAGTGACAGCTTTCAGAACCGCCCTGCAGTGGGTGCAGGAACAATCTGCACAGCAACGGCAGGATCTTAAACGGGCCGCCCTCGCAACCGCAGATGATTTTTCAATGCTCCGTTCAGCAGCTACCGCCCTGAACTGCTACGCAGGCCTCACCGAACAATTACCTGATAAAGAGGATGATGAAAACAGCCTGAATGAGGTGTTGGCCTTTATCAAAACCGAGTGGGATATCCTGAAAAGTTACGCCCGGGCCGGCGATGCCGCGATAGATCCTCACTATCTTGCAGAAAAAAACTGAGATGACGGCGCGAATAAAATCCCTGTTCAAACGCGTGCGACGCAGCTTCAGTCGCAGTGCCTGGCTGACGCGGTTACTAAAACTGCCGGTCTCGGAAGGCTCACCGACCCGCCCGGGGCTGATCATGGTTCAGATCGACGGGCTTTCACAGGGTCAGTTTGAACAGGCTGTCGCCGGTGGTGAAATGCCTTTCTTAAGTCGCTTGATCGAGCGCGAAGGCTATCAGACTCACAGCCACTATTCGGGGTTGCCATCGACCACACCGGCGGTTCAATCCGAACTGTTTTATGGTGTCAAAGGCGCGGTTCCAGCGTTCTCTTTCAGAGATCATGCATCGGGTCACGTCGTCCGCATGTATGAGCCGGAAGCCGCCGCAAAGCTTCAGGCATGCCACATCGAGACCGGCAACCGGCCGTTACTGCAGGGAGGTAGCGCCTATTCCGACAACTTTACCGGTGGCGCGGCAGAATCACACTTCTGCCCCTCGGCGATGGGCTGGGGAACGGTTCTGCGGGCAGCTAATCCTCTGGTTTTGCTGACTTTCCTGTTCACCAATTTCTACAGTTTTCTCAGGGTTGCGGTGTTGTTGCCGCTGGAACTGGGGTTGGCGCTGTGTGATTTTACCCGCGGTCTGGTTCGTGGTCAGGATTTTTTCAAAGAGTTGAAATTTATTCCGACGCGGATCGGCATCTGTATCCTGTTACGTGAGCTCTGCGTGATTGGCGCCAAGATCGATATCAGCCGGGGCCTACCGGTGATCCATGCAAATTTTCTCGGTTACGATGAACAATCTCATCGCCGTGGTCCTGATTCCCTCTTCGCCCACTGGACGCTCAAGGGAATTGATGACGCTGCTGCCCGTTTATGGCGAGCTGCCAAACGCACGTCATGGCGAAACTACGCACTCTGGGTTTATTCTGATCACGGACAGGTCCGTGTTTGTCCTTATCGGCAGGTCCAGGGGTACCCACTGGTGCAGGCGGTCAAGATGACCGTTAATCAAATAGATATTGCGTCTGAAACGACTCATTCCGAAAGTACCAGTGGTGTTCAAACTCGACGCATTCGGTTGCTGGGTGGGAACACCATCCAGCTTCTGTTCTCTGTCATCGGCGGAAATGATAGCGCTCCCGAGGATATTCACCCCGTTATGACCGCCATGGGTCCGGTTGCTCACATCTATCTGGAAGAAAGCCCTGCAGACACGGAGAAAAAACGCATCGCTTCTGAGCTGGCGCAGGTTCATCGAGTCCCAGTCATCTTGACGCGAAGTGCGTCCGGAAAATTCAGTGCTACCACGGCAACGGCCGAATTACAGCTGCCTGATGATCTGGCCATACTGTTCGGTGCAGATCATCCATTTATTGATGCTCTCGGTGATGATCTGCTGCGTCTGTGTCAGCATCCGGATGCCGGTGATTTGATCTTACTCGGCTGGTGTCATGGCGTGACCGCTCTATCCTTCGCAGAAGAGAACGGAGCACATGGAGGGATTACTCCGGAAGAGACCAATGGCTTTGCTCTGCTGCCCGGTGATACCCGGTTGTCCGCACGTCAATATCCTTATCTGCGTCCGGCAGATTTGCGCAATGCTGCTTTGTCTTGGCAGGGGCGATCTTCAGAAGGAAACCTCACAGGTACCTGAATCATGTCGTTGAGGTAGTCGAATTCTGTCACCATGAAAGTAAAAGCGTAGCGATTAATTAAGGATAAGATTTTTTTGGTATTTTTTAAATTGACAAGACAGCGTAAGATTTCTTATAGTCGTCTGGTTTTTCTGGTGGGTGTAGCTCAGTTGGTAGAGCACTGGATTGTGGCTCCAGTTGTCGAGGGTTCAAGCCCCTTCACTCACCCCATTTAAACGTGAACAATGCTCACCTTCCACGCTCAGTTAGCCCGTCAGACCGGGTGGGTATGGAGGGTGAGCATTGTTGCTTGTCATGTCAATGTTGTGCGAGAGTGGCGGAATTGGTAGACGCGCCAGACTTAGGATCTGGTGTCCTTTGATGTGGGGGTTCGAGTCCCCCCTCTCGCACCAGTTTAAGGTTTTCATTTAATTCAATTCACCGGGTTTTGTTGCCTGCCCATATCCCTAAAGATGTTGAATTGCAAATCAGGAAGGACAGTTAATCAATGAATGTTACCGTCGAAGATTTGAGCCCGATCAAAAAGAAAGTCACCATCGAAGTCAACGCTGATCTGGTAGCCAGTGAGTTGGACAGTGCTTTTAAAAAAATCGCCAAGACTGCAAATATCAAGGGGTTTCGCAAGGGGAAAGTGCCCAAACAGATACTTGAGCAACAATATGGTCCCAAGGCCCATTATGACACCATTGGTACGCTGATTAACAACAGTCTTTACAAGGCGCTGATTGATAACAAGATTGAAGCCGTCTCCCAACCCGAAGTTGTCCAGACCGGTGCCATTGAGGAGGGGAAGCCCTTTGCTTATGAGGCTGAAGTCGACGTTCGACCAGAGGTGACAGCAAAGGATTATACCGGCCTTGAGCTGGAAAAAGAAAAGCTTGTCTTCGATGAGTCGGCTGTCGATCAGCAATTGGAGCAGATGCGCCAATCCAAGGTTCAGCTGGTTGTCGCGGAATCCGAGAGCGCTCGTGATGATGATACGGTAGTGATCGATTTTACCGGCTTCATTGATGGTGAAGCCTTTGAAAATGGTGCCGCTCAAGACTATCAGCTGGAGCTGGGATCCAACAGCTTTATCCCCGGTTTTGAGGAACAACTGGTCGGCATGAAGCGCGATGAGGAAAAAGACATCCATGTTGCCTTCCCGGAAGCCTATGGTGCCGAAAACCTGGCAGGAAAGGATGCTGTTTTCAAGGTCCTGCTCAAGGAAATCAAGGAGAAAAAGGTTCCTGCCCTTGATGAAGATTTTGCCAAAGAGATGGAGGCAGAAAGCCTGGAGCAGCTCAAAGAAAAAACCCGGGATGACCTCAAGGCCCAGCAGCAACAACAGATTGATAGCCAGGTGCAGGAAAATCTGATGAATGCCCTGCTGGAGAAAAACCCCTTCGACGTCCCGGACGGGATGGTTACCAACCAGCTCATGTACCTTAAAGACAGCTTTTCACAGCGCTTAAAAGCCCAGGGGATGTCGCTGGAAATGTTGGGCATGAATGACGAAAGTTTCAACAAAACCTATTGGGACATGGCGACTCAACAGGTCAAGGGAGAATTGTTGCTCGATGCGATCGCCCAGCAGGAGCAACTGGTTGTTGCTGATGACGAGGTTGAAAAGAAATTCACGGATTTTGCCGAGCAGAGTAACACCCCGTTAGAGCAGGTCAAAAAGTTTTTTGAAAACGACCAGGCGCTGCGCGGTCTTAAAGGCCAACTGCTGCAGGAAAAAGTTTCGGCATTTTTGCTTGCTAGCGCGGTTATTACCGAAATTGAGCCGAAGGCTCCTGAAGGTGACAACGACCCTGAAACTACAGGAAAGGAGTCCTGATCATGTCTCTGGTGCCCATGGTTGTCGAAGATACCGGCCGCGGTGAACGTGCCTATGATATTTATTCGCGACTTTTAAAAGACCGGATTATTTTTTTAGGTGGTGCCATCGAAGATCACATGGCTAACCTGATTATCGCCCAGTTGTTGTTCCTTGAATCAGAAGATCCTGATCGCGATATTCACCTGTATGTGAACTCACCCGGCGGTGTGGTCACAGCTGGAATGGCCATTTATGATACCATGCAGTATATCAAATCGCCGGTGTCGACGATCTGTATTGGCCAGGCCGCCAGCATGGGGGCTATTCTGCTGGCTGCCGGCGCTCCCGGCAAGCGTTATGCGTTGCCCCATGCTCGTATTATGATCCATCAGCCGCTGGGTGGATTTCAGGGGCAGGCTTCGGATATTAATATCCATGCCCGTGAGATTTTGCGCATGCGCGAAACCCTGAATGAGCTTCTGGCGCGTCACAGTGGACAAAAAATTGAGAAAATTGCTCTGGATACGGAACGTGATTTTTTCATGGATAGCGAAAGCGCCCGTGATTATGGTATCATCGACGATATTGTCAAGAAGAAACCCGGTCGTCAGGAGTAACGGAGGTACACCAGGTGAGTTCAAAAGAAGATAATAGCCATTTGACCTGTTCCTTTTGCGGAAAATCGCAGGAAGAAGTCAAGAAACTTATTGCCGGCCCGACAGTTTATATCTGTGATGAGTGCATTGAACTGTGTAACGATATCATTGACGAAGAAGCGCGGCAGGATCAGGCTACCGTAGGCAGCGGAAAGAATCTTCCAAAACCCTCAGAAATCAAGGACGTACTTGACGAATATGTGGTCGGTCAGGAACGCGCCAAAAAAATTCTCTCGGTTGCGGTTTACAACCATTACAAGCGGGTCGAATTTTCAGATAAAAATGACGACATTGAGATTCAAAAAAGCAACATCCTGCTGCTTGGCCCCACTGGAAGTGGTAAAACCCTGCTGGCGCAGACGTTAGCCAAGCTTCTTGATGTTCCTTTTACTATTGCCGATGCCACCAACCTGACCGAGGCCGGCTATGTTGGAGAAGATGTTGAGAATATTATTCTGAGCCTGTTGCAGGCGGCAGACTATGACCTTGAAAAGGCGCAAAAAGGCATCATCTATATCGATGAGGTTGATAAGATTGCCCGCAAGTCGGAATCCCCGTCGATCACTCGCGACGTGTCAGGGGAGGGGGTACAGCAGGCGCTGTTGAAGATTATCGAAGGGACAACAGCCAGTGTGCCGCCCAAGGGAGGACGCAAGCATCCGCAGCAGGAGTTCCTTAAGGTCGATACCACCAACATACTGTTTATCTGTGGTGGCGCTTTTTCCGGACTGGAAAAGATTATCAGCAAGCGTATCGGTTCCAAGGCCATGGGTTTTGGTGCTGAGGTTCGTTCGTTAAAAGAGGAGGATCTTGGCGATCTGCTGAGCAAAATTCAGCCCGGTGATTTGCTTAAATACGGCTTGATCCCCGAGTTTGTCGGCCGTGTCCCGGTGATTGCTACTCTTAATGAGCTGGATGAGGCCGCCCTTATCCAGATTCTGCGTGAACCAAAGAATGCCCTGATCAAACAGTATCAGCGTTTGTTTGATATGGAAAATGTCAAACTGAAGTTTACCGATGGGGCTCTGGTTGCGGTAGCCAGGGAAGCCCTGGCCCGTAAGACCGGTGCCCGTGGTTTGCGCTCAGTGCTTGAGAATTCCATGCTTGAGGTGATGTATGATATTCCCTCGCAGGATCGCGTCAGAGAAGTTGTCCTCAATGATGAAGTGATTACCAAAGGGAATAAGCCGTTGGTTATCTACGATGTCGCTGAAAGCGCCTGACGCCTTTATTGTTTTCATATCGGCAATCACTTCTGGTTGATTATCTGGAGCGCAGACCCTTTTGGGGGTGTCTGCGCTTCTTTTGTCTGTAGAGGTAAAAAATATGTCCGATGGCTATGCCCACGTTATTAACCAACGCCAGTATCCGTTGTTGCCGCTGCGGGATATTGTTGTTTTCCCCCTGATGGCTGTCCCCCTTTTTGTCGGCCGCCCTCTTTCCATTGGTGCCCTCGAAAGAGCTGTGGAAGACACTGATAAACTGATTTTTTTGACAACCCAGAAAGATCCACGTAACGATAATCCTGCTGGAGAGGATCTTTATGCGGTCGGCACCCTGGGGAAAGTTGTCCAGCTTCTAAAGCTTCCTGATGGCACGGTAAAGGTTCTGGTTGAAGGAATCCAGCGCGGAGAAATTCAATCTTTTGTGCCGGGAAAAGACTTTCACCGGGTGATTATCACTGAATTGCAGGAAAACAAATCGATCCGGTCGACTGAGTTGGAAGCTGTGATGCGGGCTGTAGTCAGTGCCTTTGACACCTATACCACGTTAAGCAAGAAAATTCCGCCTGAAGTCGGTGCCGCTATCGTCGGCATTGATGAGCCGGCACAGCTCGCCGACACTGTGGCGGGCCATCTGCAGGTCACTATTGCGGAAAAACAGGAGGTGCTGGAACTACTTGATCCAGCCCGACGACTTGAGCATCTGCTGGTATTGCTGGAACAGGAGACGGAAATCCTGCAGATTGAAGGACGGGTTCGCAGCCGAGTCAAGAGTCAGATGGAACGCAGTCAGAAGGAATATTACCTTAATGAGCAGATGCGGGCCATTCAGAAGGAGCTTGGCCAGCAGGATGACTTTAAGCAGGAACTTCTGCAGTTCGAGCAGCAGGTTGATAATAAAAAAATGTCAGCAGAAGCCCAGGCCAAGGCCCGGGCCGAGATTCGCAAGCTCAAGATGATGTCTCCCATGTCGGCAGAAGCGACCGTGGTGCGTAACTATATTGAAATGCTTTTGTCGTTGCCTTGGGATAAGGGCACCCGTGATCGCCATGATCTGGTGAAGGCTGAGCAAATTCTTGATGAGGATCACTATGGTCTCTACAAGGTCAAGGAACGTGTTCTTGAATATCTAGCGGTCCAGGCCCTGGTTAAAAAAATAAAAGGCCCGATCCTCTGTCTGGTTGGACCGCCCGGTGTCGGCAAGACCTCACTGGGGCAATCGATTGCCAAAGCTTTACAACGTAAATTCGTTCGCATGTCGTTAGGTGGCGTTCGGGACGAAGCGGAAATACGTGGACATCGGCGTACCTATATCGGCGCGATGCCGGGTAAGATTATCCAGGGACTACGCAAGGCCGGGGTAAAAAACCCGGTTTTCATGCTTGATGAAATCGACAAGATGAGCACTGATTTTCGGGGCGATCCTTCCTCCGCGCTGCTTGAAGTGCTGGATCC
This sequence comes from Pelovirga sp. C15f, assembly GCF_057178085.1. Taxonomy (NCBI): domain Bacteria; kingdom Pseudomonadati; phylum Thermodesulfobacteriota; class Desulfuromonadia; order Geobacterales; family Geobacteraceae; genus Pelovirga; species Pelovirga sp. C15f. The sequence goes on along the minus strand of NZ_JBXUCV010000001.1, from coordinate 819,147 downwards.
CGAACAGAACAACAGCTTTGTCGATCATTTCCTGGATGTTGATTACGACCTGTCAAGTGTTCTTTTTGTCGCGACAGCCAACAGTCTGCACTCGATTCCTCGGCCATTACACGATCGCCTTGAAGTGATCCGCATTGAGGGTTATTCCGAAGAAGAGAAGTTGCATATTGCGCGACGCTACCTGCTCAAAAAACAGATTGTTGCCCATGGTTTGAAAGCTGATCAGATCCAGTTTTCGGACGCAGCTCTCTACGAAATTATCCGCCATTATACACGCGAGTCAGGTGTTCGCAGCCTGGATCGTCAAATCGCCGCCGTGATGCGCAAATTGGCTAAAAGGGCGCTACTTGAAGGAAAGAAAAAACATTTCAGGGTGACGGACAGGCAGATAACCAAATTTCTTGGAGTTGCTCAATACAAGTACGGGTTACGTGAGAAAGAGGATCAGGTCGGTTTGGCTACCGGCCTCGCCTGGACTGAAACCGGAGGAGAACTGCTGGTTATTGAGGTTACAACCTTCCCTGGACAAGGCAAGCTCATTATTACCGGTCAGCTGGGTGAGGTCATGCAGGAATCCGCTCAGGCCGCTTTAAGCTATATCCGTTCGCGCTGGCAAGAGTTGGGTCTTGAAGAAAACATGACCTCCTCCCTTGATATTCATATCCATGTACCGGAAGGTGCCGTGCCGAAGGATGGGCCATCTGCCGGCATCACCATTGCCACAGCGCTGGCGTCAGCCCTTAGTGGCCGGCGCGTAACCAAAGAAGTTGCAATGACCGGTGAGATTACCCTGCGCGGGCGTATCCTTGCGATCGGTGGATTGAAAGATAAAATTCTTGCTGCCAGGCGCGGTGGAATTACACGGGTTATCATCCCGGCAGATAATCGTAAACATTTAGCCGAGCTACCGCAGGAACTGTTGAAGAGTATCGAGGTTGTAACAGTGGAACATATGGATCAGGTTCTTGCCCTGGCTTTGCTCCCAACCGGGGAGAATATAGACGAAGGCTGACAGGCCCTTGGTAAAAACTTGCTCAAGCCTTGTTATGACGGGAAAAAGAGCTTGACACTTTTTTCGCAAACCTGATATACCTTACGCGTTTTCAGGCGGATCACATTAATCAATCACCAAGGAGGTATCCCGTGACTAAAGCGGATCTTGTCAATGCAATGGCAGAAAAAGCTGGACTTAGCAAATCTGATGCTGAAGAAGCACTTAAGGCATTTATCGAAACTGTAACAGGAGCACTTAAGTCTGGTGACAAGGTTGCGCTGGTTGGTTTTGGTACCTTCAGTGTTGGCGATCGTGCTGCACGCACAGGGCAAAATCCCCAGACCGGACAGAAAATTGAAATTGCTGCTGCCAAGGTTCCCAAGTTCAAGGCCGGCAAAGCGTTGAAAGATGCTGTCAATTAATTTTTGTTTGTTGTACTAGAAAATATTTAACAATATAGGGAGCAGGAAGCATTTGCCGTCCGGCATGTCATTCCGTCTGGGCGCAATCGAGCTTCCTGTTTCTGTCTGAAGAGGGGCTGTAGTAGAGTCGGTTACAACGCCGGCCTGTCACGCCGGAGGTCGCGGGTTCAAGTCCCGTCAGCCCCGCCATTTTTAGAGTTTCGGGCGAATAGCTCAGCTGGGAGAGCGCCTGCCTTACAAGCAGGATGTCGGGGGTTCGAGCCCCTCTTCGCCCACCAATTTAAGGGGCTGTAGTAGAGTCGGTTACAACGCCGGCCTGTCACGCCGGAGGTCGCGGGTTCAAGTCCCGTCAGCCCCGCCATAAAATCAAGCACTTAGCCGATTTTGGTTAGGTGCTTTTTGTGTTTGTGACGTTTTTGTGACGCTTCTGTGACAGTCTTTTTTCAAATTGACCGTCGGTTTCACTGGTAGGCCTGTTTTCATAAGCCAACGGTCAGCAAATTTCAGACCTTCGGTCTTTTTTGAAACTTCCTTACTGTCATTTTAGATATTTAGAAGAGTCATAATTCGTGCCAATTCAAATTCTTAAAAAATATTGGCATTCAGTTCCCCGTTTTGACTTCCGGTCTATCCCAACTGACCTTAACTGACATTTTTTCTAGGTAAGCTGATTTCTTCCGATACGAATACCCATCAAGAAGCAAAGTGCATATTATCATCCAAGCTCGCCGCCTGTTCTTAAACAAAACCATCCAGGGATCTTGGGCAAAGCGATCGACCTGTTGTTGCATGAAACCCATCCACCACAAGATGGTCGAGAGCCCCTGGTGGTGGATTATAAATCCCAGGAGAAGTAAGACACCCCCTGTGTCAGCATAGTTGTCGCCTCTACCTGACCATCATTATTTGGGGGCAGTTGGGAGGCGTATGTATACCAGATCTTTCAAAGCGCTTATGGTTCGCAAGGCTGCGGACCCAAACGGAGCAACCGCAACCTCAATCGCTCAAGAAGCTGGCGTATCACGGAGCACACTCTATCGCTGGATGAGCGAAACTGATACGGTTGACGTTGCTGATCAGCCTGACCCGCCGTCGTTTTCCAAGTCTATCCGGAGGATATCCACGATGAAACGTCCCCAGGATTGGACCCCTGAAGAAAAACTCGCCACCGTCTTGGAAGCGGCCTCTCTCTCCGAGGAAGATCTTGGCCCGTTCTTACGTAGTCGAGGTTTACACGAAGCCCATTTGCAGCAATGGCACGATCAGATGCTGATTGGTCTTGAACCAATGGCCGGTAAACGTAATGAACGAAAGCGTATTCAGGAATTGGAGAAAGAAGTTCATCGCAAGGACAAGGCTTTGGCAGAAGCGGCCGCCTTGCTGGTGTTGAAAAAAAAAGCCCGGGATCTTTGGGTGGACGAGGACGACGACACGATCCCTTAGCCAGAAAGCAGGTCCTGTTGCTCATCGAGAATGCGATGTGCCATGGTGCCCGCCTGGAGCCAGCCGCCCGAATCCTTGGTTTGACAAGTCGTACGGTACAGCGATGGCGGACCCAAAGTGGCGGTTACGACCGACGGAATGGCCCACGAACCGCGCCGGCCAATCAACTCTCACCTGCTGAGAGACAGCAGGTTCTGGCAGTGGCTAACGCACCCGAATACCGTGACCTTTCACCCCGTCAGATTGTTCCTCGTCTTGCAGATGCGGGTCGGTATGTGGCTTCGGAATCAACCTTTTATCGCATCTTGCGTGCCGAAAGCCAGTTAGCCCATCGCGAACGTTGCAGGCCAGTGACCCATCGACGGCCCAAAGAGAAAATGGCAACCGGCCCCTGTCAGGTGTGGTCTTGGGATATTACCTACCTCAAGTCTCAGATAAGAGGACAGTTCTTTTATCTGTATATGATCTTAGATGTCTGGAGCCGCAAAATTATGGCAGCAACGGTCTACCCCCAAGAACGTGACCAGAACAGTTCTTACTTGTTTATGGATGCGGTCTATCACCACGATATCGACCCGCTAGGATTAATCCTGCACTCCGACAATGGGAGTCCGATGAAAGGCTCAACCATGCTGGCGACTCTCCAGCATTTAGGTGTCATGGCGTCCTTCAGTCGACCCGGTGTCAGCAATGACAATCCGTTCTCGGAGTCCCTGTTCCGAACGCTGAAGTATAGACCAGAATATCCCTCAAACCCATTTGAGTCTGAGCAGCAGGCACAACATTGGGTTGATCGTTTCGTACAATGGTACAACACAGAACACTTACATAGCGAGATCCGCTTCGTATCTCCTGATGACCGCCACTATGGAGAGGAAAAAACAAAACTGGAAAATCGGAGTAAAGTTTATGAGTCGGCTCGCAAGAAGCATCCGGGGCGATGGACACGAAGCATACGAAACTGGGAACCGATAGGGGCTGTCACACTAAACCCAGCACCCAAGCGGCTGTCAGCAGGGGAACTCAATAAGGCAGCATGAACAAATGAAGCGACAACTATATTGACACCCGCCGGACACCATTAAAGAACAACATGCAAGACAGCCCAACTTGATGATTTCAGGTTGGGCTGTTGTTTGTGTAAAATCTAGTGAGTTTTGAGATCTCAGCTTGACAGTTGATCGCGCAAATGCTGGAGTCATCATCATTGAATGGAGGATATAAATTTGGTAGATGCAGATAATTCTAGAAAATCTCGTAGGACTCGGAAGGGTTCGGCCGAACCGCCAAGTGAATCTGGATCTATGCAAACAATGAAGATTTACCTATCGTCGGCGATTTAAGGCTCAAGGATTGTCACCAGGTTGCGACCGTTGCGTTTTGACATATAAAGACCCCGGTCTGCAGTTTCCACCAAAGTCTTCTTGGTCACCTGCGGGCTATCTGGTGTCCAGCATACTCCCCCGACACTGATGGTCACAAATATCTCTATTCCATCAATGGAAGTGGCACTCCCTTCCACGCTACGACGAAGGCGCTCAGCAAAAACACTCATCCCAGCCTGATTGGTGTGTGGCAGGATCACAGCAAACTCTTCTCCTCCATAGCGTGCGATAACATCGCTGGGGCGAACGGCTGCTTCAACCACCCGAGCAACATTCATCAATACCAGGTCCCCAGTAGGGTGGCCATACTCGTCGTTTACCTTCTTGAAGCTGTCGATATCAAACATGATCAGTCCCACAGAGGACTGATAACGCAGTGCTCTTGCCAACTCCTTGCTGAGGATTTCTTGGAAATAGCGGTGGTTGAAAAGCCCAGTCAAACTATCCCGAAAGACCAGTTGTTTTAAGCGGGTCATGGCTTCTTGGAGATCGTGAGCCAGATTTTCAGCATTTTCCTTGGATTCCTTGAGCTCCAGCACCAGCTGCTCGTAGGATAGGTTTAACCGCCCGAGTTCGTCATTCGCTTCCTGCAGCATTTGTGAATAGGGCTTGATATCGCCCGGGTCCAGTTCAAAGGTCTCCAGGAATTCAATGCTTGTGATGGCAACATCATCCACCAGTTCACGAACCTGCTCGACATCGAAATCAAATAAGAGCTGCATTTGCTCTTGCAGCGACCGAACCTTCTCAGCACAGTTGGACTCACTGTAGATTGACGAGAGCTGGTTGGAAATCCGCAAAATCTTCGCACTGTGTGCATATTTTTCAGGGACATCCGTTGTGTCGTGGTGAAAACGCAGAGGTTCAGCAATGGTGTCCGGCAGTCCCCAGGTCGTCAACAGGGTGGAACCAAGCTGCTGGTGATCAAAACCAAACTTCTTTTGTTCCAGTACGCAAAGAGAGCTTTTGAACATTAACCGATCTTCTAGGAGTTGAATGTATTCCTCACCTTTGTTCTGGTACATGATCAGTATGCCGATATCCTGAAGTAGTGCTGTCACAAAAATATCATCGTTTCTTTCTTGCAGACGATTTGTTAAAAGTTCCGCTGCGACGGCCGCAGTGACTGAGCGGCGCCAGAAATAGTCAAGATTAAAATTAACCGTGCCTTTGCCACGCATATCGTTGGCAACAACGAATGACAAGGCAATATTTTTGATGACATTGGTTCCGAGGACACACAATGCGCGTTCAATACTAGGCACTTTGTTTTTCAGCGCATAAAGGCTGGAATTGGCGACCCGTAGCATCTTGGCGGTTAATGCCGGATCGGCTGAGATGATCCGGGTCAGGTCTTGTAGCGATGCATTCTCTTTCTGAACCGTGTTGAGGATCTGGACAACAATGGCCGGTGGTGAGGGAAGATTGATCTGCTTATCGATTAGTTTCTGGATCTTTTCATGATCGGCCGAGGAAGAAGTCATCTTATCCCTTCATTGTCAGTTAAAGACGGTTGGGACCGTGGACAATTATGAGTTGACTCGAAATAATAAACATAATAGGTGCCTTGATAGCGCACAACTGAATTAGTTATAATTTAACTTGGTTAAATAATCAAAGGAGTAACCCCAGATCCGTTCTGCAATCATTTCTCTCGTCAAGACCAGGGTTGGGTGCCTCATGAAATATTGAAAGTTCCGGCACAGATCGGTATCATCTAAGAACTGCTGCCTCTCTGGCTGTAGTGGAGCATCCTGATCCTGCTGATATTCGTGGCTTTGCGTCCGATCCGTCGGATTTCATATCGAGTTGCACCAGCATGGTTGAAATCACCAGAAAATAGATAAGAGGTTCTCACTAATCATCCTGTTTCTCTATATATACATCCAAAAGTGATCACCTTCCCCCTGTGTCAGCATGGTTGTCGGTGGTTGAGACCATAATATCCTCTCGAAAAGTTCGTGGTGTGGGATCAGCAAGAGGACTCTCTATCGATGTCGGTGAGTTACAAATTCTTAAGTAGTTTTATCAGTTCTGCCCGGTCGATTGGTTTAACCAGGTAGCCATCACATTGTTCCTTGAAGGCTGACATGATGTTTTTCCCATCTCCCAGCGAGGTGGTCATTATCACTCTGGCACGATCGGCATGGAGAACCTTGAAATGACTCTCTAGTCCGCGGATTGCTTTAAGAGCTTCGTGCCCATCCATCTCCGGCATAATCACATCCAGCGAAATCAGTTTGTAGGGTTCGTTGTTCTGCAGGCTGCTTTTAACCGCTTCAACAGCTTCACGTCCATTGACAGCAATATGGACATCACCATATTCCCCAAGAATTTTTTGCAGAATCAGACGTGTGGTGAATTCATCTTCTACGACTAGAAATTTCATCTAAATCTCCATTAATGTGTTAAATGTTCATCAATCAACAACTGCAATTTATCGTAATGGCTGACAAGCAATGCGAATTCTTGCTGCAGAGTCTTAATCTCATCGACTTTCCCTGCCTGTTCCATAGTGCTGCAAACGTTTGCCAGATAGTGACTGCCAATATTGGCAAAAGCTCCTTTAATTTTATGGGCCTGAAGTCCAGCAGAGACTGTATCACAACGCCTGATATGTCGTTTGAGAGTATCTATTTCCGCCGGAACAGTACTGACAAATTCCGCGAGGATTTCATTGGCCAGCGTCCGGTCATCCATTAAGCGTTTTAATAGATCTTTGTAGTCAAATAATGCCAAGATTTGTTCCCCTTTCTCCGGCATTTCTCGGTGTTCTTCTTCGGCTACGGTGTGCAGCTGTTCAGATGCCGACAATTCGGTTGGAAGGTGCTGATGGATGATATTCACCAGTATCGTTGGATCAATAGGTTTGGTCATATAATCGGTCATGCCGGCGGCCAGGCAGCGGTTCTTATCGCTGAGCATTGCGTGAGCGGTCATCGCAATAATCGGTATCGGAGGATTGCCGGATATGGCTTCTGCTGCCCGGATCAGCCGGGTAGCCTCAATTCCGTCGACCTCCGGCATTTGAATATCCATAAGGATCAGATCAAATCGGTTGCTGTTGAAAGAATTTACAGCTTCCCGACCATTGGCAACGATGTCAAATTGAAAACCGTAGCGTTTCAGTAGCCCGGCGGCAACCTGTTGATTGACAGCGTTGTCCTCCGCCAGTAGCAGCCGGACGTTGCAACGCTGAGGGCACGGGCGACGAGGTTCTGATAGCTCTGATCTGACTTGAATCAGAGATTGTTCATTGCTGTCCGGATAAAGTAGCTCAACAAGTCGGCGAGGCAGAACCGGTTTGACAAGAACAGCGGCAAAGTTATTGCGCTGGTCAATACGGACTTGAGCACTAAAACCGAAACGGATCAGTAAAATCCGTCGTGGAGCAACACCGACAGCCTCCACTTCTATTGCTTGTGACAGCTCCTCGGCAGTCATGTCCTGCAGATCCTGCTCGATAAACACCAGCATGTAAGGCTGCTGTTCCCGTTCGGCACGTTTGAGCTGTTCGATCGCTGCTTTGCCGGTTTCGACACTGTCGACTTGCTCTTGATAACGGCGGCATAGATCTGCCAGAGCAGCACAGCTGTACTCATGGTGATCAACGATGAGAATGCGCTGTCGGTTCAGGTCAGGCAACCTTTTTGGTTCGGGCTGGGACGCTTGCAGCAACAGTTTGACATCAAAGCAGAATACTGTCCCGCGGCTGTTGGTCTCACTTTCAATGCTGATAGTCCCTCCCATCATGTCAACCAGCTGCCGTGAAATAGCGAGTCCCAGTCCGGTGCCTCCGTATTTGCGTGATATGGAGGTGTCGAGCTGATTGAATTTGGTAAACAGTTGATCCTGTTTGTCTAAGGGGATGCCGATGCCGCTGTCGCGCACGGTAAATTGGAGTCTGACATCTTGTACCTGCTCATCGATCCGGCATACCTCAACCAGGACATGCCCCTCATCGGTGAACTTGATCGCATTGCCGACAAGATTGACTAGGACTTGTCGAAGTCTGACGCCATCGCCATAGACCAGGGTCGGAACTTTTTCACCGAGAGAGCAAACAAACTCCAGATTCTTTTCGTGAGCGCGCAGAGAGACAATGTCACAGATCTCCGAAAGCATTTGCTCCAGGTCAAAGTTGGTCGGATCCAGTTCAAGTTTGCCTGCCTCGATTTTCGACAAATCAAGGATATCATTCAGCAAATCGGTCAAGGATGTTGCACACTCCTGAATGCTTGACGCATAGCGTAGTTGCTCCGAATTGAGGGTTGTCTCCCGTAACAGGTGCGTCATCCCAATAATGCCGTTCATAGGGGTGCGGATTTCGTGACTCATGTTGGCGAGAAAGTCACTTTTGGCCTGATTAGCACCCTCAGCCGCTTCACGGGCGATAATCAGGTCGCGGGTTCGTTCGGCGACTTGGTCTTCAAGAGATGACATCTGTCGCCGGAGCATCTCATAAAGAACACAGCTCTCCAGAGTGTAGGAACAAGTTGTCAGGATGATAGAGAGAGCGCTTAAGCGAGGCGAATCAAGATGGCTGCAATGTTCCGGTAGCAATGCGACAAACATGCCGCGAACACGGGAACGGGTTTCCAGCACATGCAGTAACAGAGTGCGGTTATTGCTCAAGGGAGAAAGCTGCGCCTGATTGCGATTCAGAGCCCAAGAAAATGAACCATCCAGGATTTTTTCATCAATAAACTCCTGCAGGTTTTTCCGATCAGCGTCAGGGGTCTGACAGGTGAGGGAGAAGGTGCCGTCATCCTGTGATTCGAGAAATCCCATGAGCGGAAAAGCAATCACTTGTTGAATCTGTTCTGCGGTGATTGCAAAAATCTCTCTCACGGATTGAGCCTGAGCCAGACGCCAATGAAATTCACCACTGCCGGTTAATAGATCAAGAATCGCGATGTAATGTCGATTCGATTCTTCAAGGAAGTCGATCCGTTGGTGTAGGTAAGAATTGTCAGATCCGGAATCGAGCATCACTGATCCTGTAAGATGCTCAGAATGTCGTGAAGTTGTAACTCCGACTGGGTTACGACAGTTACCAGAGCGTTCAGCGGGAAATCAATCAACTCCCAGCTTTTTTCATCGAGACAGACCATCGGGATGTCGAGATCCGGGCCCCAGCCAAAGGCCTGACAGATTAAGTCGGCTAGATGAATAATTGCTGCGTCACCAGTATTACTGAGAGGGTGCGCCGGTTGATGGTGAAAAGAGGCTGTGCGGGCGAGGCCAGGGGGTAAGTTCCAGGATTCCAGCAATGCACCACCCAGTTTGGCGTGATCAAAACCAAGCAGCTCCTGTTCGATGATATGCAGCGGATACTTGTCGCTCATGGCCCTGGTAACAGCCCGTTCTGCCAGTTCAGGGAGCGACATCCACAAGAGCATACGTCCGATATTGTGCAGAATGCCGGCAACAAAAAAACGATCGATATCTGCTTCTCGAAGAAAAAAAGCGATATTTCTGGCAACCACTGCGCAGCTGATACTGTGACGCCAGTGATGTCTCAAACGACGTTCAGCGTCGGGCTGCACAGCACAAAAATTGGTTTTTACAAGACTCACTGCCAAAGCCAGATCGCGGATTTCGCGGGTACCGATCAAGGTGACGGCACGTTGGATCGAGGCCACTCCGTTGAAACCATAGAGAGGGCTGTTGGCGATTTTGAGTAAGCGTGCCGTTAGCCCCTGATCTTCAGAGATGATTCGGGCGATGTCCTGCATAGATGTGCGAGGATGATTGATTGCTTCGTTAAGGCGCTGGTACACTAAGGGTGGTGAGCAAAGTGCCGATGTTGAGGCGATCAACTGCTGCACTGTCGGCAAACTTTCAGATTTCACCAGCCGTTGCCTTTCTGGTTGCAGCCAGTCGCAACAGCTCCGCAATCAGGGGATGAGCCAGATCATTGAGACGAAAATGGGGTTGCAATTGCCGCGCCGCTTCAATAATACGTGCCTGTAGCTGTTCATTGTCATTTCCTGCATCAGCACTGCTTTCGGAGTCATTCGAGGAGCAGATCTCCACCTCTCTGATACCCCAGGTACGGAATGCCAGCAGATGCTGACTGTTCAGAACGGTTCCTTGCGCCGCCAGAAGTCTTCCACTTCGGTTGCGTACATCAGCCGCCAAGGCCAAGCCTGTCTGGAGAGTGTCAAGGGATGCCAGGGTCGCCATGTTTCCTGCTGTTAAGTATTGAAAAAGGTTTAAATCCTGCTGCGGAGAGTAACACTTACGAAAATAATTGTAAACAACTAATGAGCACAATGTATAGTTAGGAATGACGGTTTGGATGTCGTCCAGAACGTAGTAATGACCTAATGTTTAGAGTTACAAGTGCTCTGGCCAAAGAAAGACGGCTGTTGAAAGAGCTACTTGTGCCGATCGGCAATTCCAAATAAAAGTCGTTGTAAAAAAAAGGTAGCCATCCTGGATTTTGTTTCAAATTGTATTCGGCTCCGAAAAACCGTGTTGACCAGTCTTTACTGAATACCCTGCATTGCCAGAAAGCCCGGTGGGGTCGTCAGGCTGATTTTCTGCTCAACACGGTGCTTATTGGCCAGAGGATGGGCCAAAAAGGACCTGAGAAAATAAATTACCCTTTCGGTCATTTATTGCTTGCAATTGATAACGGCTATCAATATAGTCTTAATCAACAGAACAAAGCTTGTTGTGGCAGGCGAGCCAAGTTCCTCTTCATTTACCTCCTCCTTTCGTAGTTAAGAAAGCCAGTTGCGGCACCTCCCCGCAACTGGCTTTCACTTTTTCTGATTCTGTAAATTATTCCCCACGTGTATAGATCCGGGGCTTTTTTTTGAGATGGCATCTAAACTGTAGGGATTATTTTTATGCTAAACAACACCCTGAAAACGACAGCAATTTATATATGGCTGACAATGTTACTTGTTTTTGCGGTTAGCTGTACAAGTCCAAACAGTGTCGTGAACTCGACACAGAAAACGAATACCCCTTGCTCCATTGGATGGTATCAGTCTATAGAAAAGAAAGTAACAACCGGAGATGGCCACGGACACGGCCCAGATATAGGTTCGGATGAATGGAAGTCTGTGATCGAATTCAAACTTGGTATTCGTGGCAATTCTACTGTTCCGCAACGCGACAGCGACGCTTGGTGTCGATATATCGACCATCTCGTACAGACTGAATCGTTATTGGCCAACTAGACACTTCAGAGTCTCGCAAGTACCGCATTACCAGAAAATCCCACCTGGTGATCCTGACGGGATTTTCATGTTCTTATAGTTGTTATTTATAGGATGTGCCCCGTCCCTTGTTTAACCGGCCTAAACCATCAACCCAATTTAGAGAATAGTGCATCATAATTGGAAAATTACCTAACTTCTCCATGTTTTTCATGTCTTTTCAGACGCTTACTCAGTGCCTGGGGGCTTATTCCAAGCAACCGGGCAGCAATATTTTGATTGCCGCGCGCCCGCTTCATGGCTTCTGCAACACCGAGTTCAGTCATCTGCTTTAGCGTCGGCAACCGATCAGGAAACACCATCGCCTCTTCACTCGTCCCCTCCTGATCACTACCTGCCGTAAAGCTGCCCTCAATCCTACTGAAACCAATTGCCTTTTTAAAAGATTCCATGGAAAGCTTTCTGGATTGATGAAGACTGACCGCATCGAAAACCATCGCCCTGAGTTCCCGGATATTGCCAGGAAAATGGTAAGTAGACAGCAGAGTTGACAATTCATCCGGTGGCGTCGGTTTTTTCTTGCCAAGAGCGTCAGCCGCCTCCTGAAGGAAATGATCAAGCAGCAGAGGTATATCTTCAGGGCGGTCACGTAGTGGTGGAATCTCAATATGGTGAGAATGCAGACGATAATAAAGATCCTTGCGAAAGGAGCCTACCGTCTGCATGGCTGACAGATCCCTGTTGGTGGCAAAAACAATTCGGGCCTGAAGCCGTTTTGGTACATCAGCACCCAGCGGAAAGTATTCCCTTTCCTGCAACAAACGCAAAAGCTTGACCTGGGATGTGAGGCATAAATCTCCGATTTCATCAAGAAAAAGGGTGCCTGATGCAGCTTTTTCAATAGCACCACTGCGTAAGGCATCAGCGCCGGTAAAAGCACCGCGTGAATGTCCAAAAAGGGTATCGGCGAATACGTTATCATCCAGACCGGCCACATTGTGTGCTACCCAGGGTCCATCAGGACGGCTGAGCAGATGCACCGCTTTTGCCACAAGCTCTTTACCAACGCCACTTTCGCCGGTGATCAGTACCGGCTCGGAGCTGGCAGAAATAGCCTCAATATAACGAAAAATCGCATGCATTTTCTTGTGGCGGGTAATGATCGGCGAGAAAGCCTCATGATACTCAGCATCTTCGGCTAGAAAACGCTCCTTTAACTGGCGGTTTTCCTGCTGCAATTCAGCGTGACTCAGTGCTCGGCGGATACCTGCAACCATCCGCTCCTGCTCGGTCGTTTTAACAAAATAGTCAAAAGCACCTTGCCGCATACAACGCACTGCGGTCTCCAACTGGTTCATACCGCTAAGAATAATCACAGGAACCGCCGGGTGATGCTGTACGATCAGCGGCAAAAGCTCCAGACCGCTTACATGGGGCATATTCAAATCAAGCAGAACCAGACTGATATCTTCAGTATCCAGCAGACCCATCACCTCACGGCTGTCATGACAGATACGCAGGTTGTTGATCCCTGCATTCAATCGCAGATTCACCGTCAGGCCATGGAGCCATGAAGGTTCATCATCTACAAGCAGTATCGGTAAAGAAGGATATTTCATAACCGTCATCCTACCGCTCACCCCTATGTGCCGGCAGCCTGATCGTAACCGTTGTCCCAGCACCAGGGCTGGAGGTTATTGCGATGGTGCCGGCGTGTTTTTTGATGATGCGCGCCGATATGGATAAACCAAGACCGGTACCACCGCATTCACGTTTGGTGGTAAAAAAAGGATCCATGATGCGTGGAAGGTCATGTGCCTGGATGCCATTGCCTTCGTCACGAACTGTCACGATATTCTCGTTATTCTGCGCATCGTAGCCTGCGGCGAGTTCGATGATCTGATGCTCCGCACAAAGAGCCTGACAGGCATTTAGAATCAGATTGACAAGCACCTGTTCAATATCCTGACGGCGTCCTTTCATTGGTTCCAAGGTTGAAAAATAGCACACATTAAAATCAGCTGCTGCTTTCTTGATAGACCCTTCCGTCAGCCTGGCCGCAGCATTCACGGCATCTGCGAGGTGAAAAACTTCCTCGTCAGTGGTATTTTCATTACGGACAAAATCCTTAAGGTCTTCTACAATTCTTCTAATCCGCTCGGAGCCATCCATAATACCGTTAAGCAGAATCGGTGCTTCGGCCAGCAGTTCTGTATAGGTCATCCCGCCAAGCTCAAAGTCGCCATGCTCTTTACAGTATTTTTCAAGAACAGGAAAACTTGCATCAACGATCTGCTTAAGTAGCGGGGCATTGAGAAGAATCATCGCATTGGGATTATTAATTTCATGGGCAACGCCGGCTGACAGCTCTCCCAGTGAGGCCAGGCGACTGGCCAATTCTGCTTCCCTGGCCAGACGAATCTTTTCAGTAATTTCACTGCTCCATTCAATGACATTAACAACTTTTCCATCCTTGTCCTTCAATGGGAACACTCTCTTTTCCCACACTCGCCCATCTGACGTTTTACGCGTGCCCTCCAGCGCTTGACCCCGTTCGAAGCAGGCCCTGCCCAGACAATCGTCACAGGTCGACGAAAGACCCTGCCAGATCTCATAGCAATGGCGGCCGGGAAGTTCAGTCATCTTCCGGTTCAGCAATGTTGCAGTCCCTCGGTTGGCCCAGATGACCCTTAGATCGGGCGTCAGCAGGGTCAAGGCATCAGGAATTCCATCCAGTATCACCTGGAATTCCTGATATAATTTCTTATACCGCTGCTCACTTTCACGTAAGGCCGACTCAACAGTTGTGCGTTCATTGATCTCGTGGCGTAACTTTTCGTTGTTATGTTTCTTTTCCTGAAACAAGGCATTGAGCTTTGTGCTCATTTCGTTGAAAGCGCTGATTACTTGATCCAGTTCATCGCCGGATCCTATTTTTCTCCGGGATCTTTTTAATACCAGAGGACTCTCTTCCTTGTCCGGATCATATCTCCTGGCATATTCCGACAAACTGTTGAGATGCCGACCAACCAGCAGATAAAAAATAAAGAGCATAAATACAGAAACAAGAAAGGTTTTAACCGCCAACGTAGAAAAAATGATCAGGGCGCGATCAACCAGTCGCTGATGAACACCATGGAGGTCGGCGACAACAAACAATTCTCCAAGGTCGATTTCCTGATCGCGGTAGTTATAGTTCAAGGGAAACCAGCGTTCGATTGTATTGGCCTGACCTTTGGTGCCCACAGAGATAATTGTTTCTCCATGGCTCTTGATGCCCAGATAGGCGATATCGGGCAACCTGAGTAATCCGTCCAGTTGTATCTTCAAGAACGAATCGTTAGATACCCACAATGTTTGTTTGATGCTTTCCAGCTGACTGGTTTCTATCTGTCCAAGGCTCTTTTCAATACTGTTGATATCACGATTATATTCGAGATAAAGCTGGATAGATGTACCGATCAGCGTAATAACTGAACTGCATAAAAACAGATAGACGACCAGATTGCGGGCAATACTGTCTGAAGAAAAATCAAAAACCTTTCTGAATGCATTCACTGAGCTTCACCAACAGCAAGGGTTGAAAGGCGGTTCGCAAAAATGCGTTGAAAGGTTCCGTCCTGCTTCATGGCTTTCAGTACCGTCACCAGAGGTCCCACCAGATCACTGTGGACACGATGCAGATAGAGATACATGGGCTGCACCTTCAGTGGCAGAGCTGCTTGGAAAATATCCTGCAATTGCATGGTCTGAATAGCATGCAGTCCCGCCAGACGCTCATAGATAACAAGATCGGCTCGGCCCTTTTCCAGAAGGGTAAAGAGCAATTCAAGGCTGTCGACCTTCGTCAACCGGGAATGGACGGCCTTCTCTTCAAGTATCTTCCACCCTCTGACGATGCCGACACTGTAGCCTGAAAGATCCTCCCAGTCATTCATCTTGATCTGGGAATTCTTACTGAACGCAACAAATTCGAAATTGATCAATGATTCGTGAACCTGTACCAGATCAGGATAGTCATTCTGCAAGCCATCAACCCGAATCAGATCACCGTCGTTGATTCCACTGGAGGCACTGAGCAGTGAACGTTCTGCCGGCAGATGGGTAATCACTGCTTCTCTTCCAAGGCGCGCAAAGGCTTCTAAGACAATCTGGTCAACAATACCTTGTTGCGCCGGGGTCGATACCGGCGGTTCAAAGGCACTGCCGATATAGAGTGGGGGTTGCGCATAAAGGTGAGGCCCCAGCAAGCTCAGCCATATCAGCAGCAACAAGATTTTCATATCGAAAAGAACACCTTTCCTGGCGATCAAGATAATATCTGGTGATATTGATAAGATCACATGAAACAAAAAAAATGCAAAGGTATCAACAAAAGTTAAATCATCAACTTTCGTTCACTCCTCCCGCACCTGTCACTAAATCTGCGTTTCGACCATATCGGGTACAAATCACAACAACCATGGTTGATCCCTTTAGTTTCCACTAAAAATAATTTTGTTCTTTGTTTTCAGCATGTTGAAGCTCAGCTTAAAAATGGCATCAGGTTTGCTCTAGAGAGAGTGCATTCATTCTATCGCTTAAGCGCAAAACAACGAAAGGAGGAAGTAATGATTAATCGACGTACAATGCTGAAAGCTTTGGGGTCAAGCGTTACCCTGACCTTGATCCCGACAGCTCACATTCTGGCCGGCAATGACAGGGATTCTAAAAAACCGGGCATGGTTATCGACGTACGACGCTGTACCGGTTGTCTGTCCTGCAGCCTCGCCTGCGCCATCGAAAATGGCACGCCGAAAGGGATGTCACGTAATCAGGTTCGCCAATTTTCGATTCCGCACAATGATAGTTACGGAACCATGGCCATCCCGACCCAATGCGGCAACTGCGAACAGCCGACCTGTACGGAACCATGCCCGGTAGCAGCTACAGGAAAAACCAAGAATGGTGTTGTCTATATCAACCAGGATACCTGTATCGCCTGTCAGATTTGCGTAGAACACTGTCCATATGGAGCACGGGCAGGTGATAATGAAGCCAGGCTGCCTCCTGAAAAATGTGATTTCTGTATTGCCAGATCCAGCCATGGATTGCTGCCGGCCTGTGTTGAAAGCTGTGCCGGCCACGCCAGGATTTTTGGTGATCTGAACAATCCCGAATCAAAGATCGTGCAGACGATAAAAAACAATCAGGTGTACACCATGCTGGAGGCAAAAAGAACAGGACCGAAAATTTATTACATCGGTTTACCTGAAACTACAGACGACCAGAAAGTACTGACCCTGAGTTATCTGAACTGGCAGAGATAAGGAGAATTATATATGGACCGCAGAAAATTTATGACCAACATCGGAGTTGCTGCCGGAACCATTGCTGTTGCCACCACCGCAAAAGCTTCGAACTATGTAAAATCGAAAGAAGACCCGCCCATAAGCTCGGTTGCAAAAAATGCGTTAACCCCAGAATTTATAGTCGATGAAGCGACCGGTGATTTTTCTCAGACACCAGGACAACGGATGGCATTTCAACGCTGTTTCGGTTGTTTTGACAATTGTGGACTGCGCGTTCGGGTAGATGATAAGACCGACAAAATCCTGCGCGTCAATGGTAATCCCTATTGCGAAAACAACAGTGGTGACCCCCTTCCCCTGGATATGCCGGTGAAAGAAGCATTTAAACATCTGACCGGTGATCCGGGCCATAACAATCGCGCCACAACCTGTGGACGCGGGACGGCCGCCACTGATTCCGTTGACGATGAACGCCGCGTCACCCAGGTTCTTAAACGGGCCGGGAAAAGGGGGGAAGGAAAGTGGAATACGATCCCCTACGAACAGGCCTTAAAAGAGATCGTCGAAGGTGGTGATCTTTTCGGTGAGGGCAAAGTTGCAGGCCTCAGGGAGATACGGCAACTGGACAAAGAAGCAGCGCCCGGTCAACCGGAATTCGGCTCGGCGGCCAACCATCTTTTTTCTACCTATCTTGGTGACAATGCCGCCCGTTCAAACTTCTACACCCGGTTTATGATTAATTCCTGGGGAACCAGTAATATCGGCAAGAAATCCGCCTACTGTGGGGCGCAACAACGCCTCGGCCTGGCCCTTGCCGCCGTTGACCCACACCAGGGCGCCTGGCATGCCCATCCTGACTGGAAAGAGGCCAAATATGCCATCTTCCTGGGAACCAGTCCCGGCAACTCCGGCAACAGTCTCAACAGCCTCGGGCGCCAGCTTGCCGATGCGCGGGTCGACAACAATTTCAAATATATCTCGGTTGACCCACTGCTGCGCACAACACCCAGCGCCAATGCCGGCGGTGAATGGGTTCCGATCAAACCCGGGCGTGATACTCCGTTTTTATTTGCGTTGATGAGGTTGGTTTTTGATAACAACTGGATCAATGCACATCACCTGTCAACAGCTAATGCGGCAGCAGCAAAAGCCAAAGGAGAACTTCATCACACCAACGCCAGCCATCTGGTAATTACCGAGCCGAACCATCCGCAAAACGGCAAATTTTTAAGCGGATCAGCAATCGGTCTGACCGGAGAAAACCCGGTTGTTATCGACCCCCAGACGGGGAACCCCGCTGATGCCGAGACGGTGAAGGATGGTGAGCTTTTTGTCGACCAGACCCTCACCGACAAGGATGGAAAATCTCTTAGCGTAAAAAGCTCTCTTACCATTCTCAGAGCGGAAGCCCAACGCAATAGCCTTGCAACCTACGCAAAAGCGACCGGCATCAGTGAAAAAAAACTCAGACAGATCGCCAGAGATTTTACCAGTCATGGTCGTCGATCCAGCGTCATGCTGTCCACTGCATCGAGTAGCGCCGATGGCTTTGTGACCGGCTGGCTGACCGGTCTGCTCAACACCCTGATCGGTTCCCATCACGCCAAAGGTGGCGCTGCCTACTGGCTCGGTTTCCACAACGGCAACAAAAACGACCTCTACCAACTAGGCAAGATCGACGGAGGCTTTAGCGGCAAAGAAATCGGGATCACTGCCAGCCGGGAGGGGAAATACGAAAACTCGACAGAGTACAAAAACAAACGTGCCAATAATCAGCCCCTTTACCCCGCTAGTCAGCCGTGGATGGAGATCGCACCGGTCAAACATGCGGGCGAAATGCTGACCAGCCATGCCAATAATGATCCCTACCGCTTTCGCGCTTTTTTCAGCTGGCGCAACAACGTTACCTACGGTAACAGTGGCTTGAGTCAGGCGGTCATTAACAGCATGAAAGATCCTAAACAACTGGGCCTGAGTGTCGGAATAGACTGTCATTTAAATGAAACAACGAATCTGTGTGACTATATTATCCCTGACCTGTCAGCCCACGAGGAATACGCGGCGGATCGGATGTGGGGGTCAGAAATGAAGGGCTTTTCAGCGGGAGCCCCGGTGGTCAATCCGCGGACGGTCAAAGATCAATATGGCCGGCATGTATGTATGGAGCGTTTTCTTATCGATATCGCCCTAATGATGAATCTGCCCGGCTTTGGTAAAAATGCCATCAAAACCAGCGATGGCAGGCAAGTCGATCTATTTACCCTGGAAGACTGGAGTGCACGGTACCTTGCCAACGTTGCTACCATGTGCCAGAAGCTCCCGCCGGTTACAAAAGAAGACATGATCTGGTCCGGGGCGGAACGTGCGATGAAACCACTCAACGACAAATTGACACCGGCAGAACGTACCGCTGTTGCTGCGGTACTGTCACGAGGTGGCTATTATGAAGCAGAACCACGCTACAGCGGTGACTTCCTGAACGGTCATACGGGACGCTGCCTGCGTATTTATAACGAAGCGGTTACCAGTTTCATCCATGCCTACAGCGGCAAAGCCTATCCGGGCATCCCGACCTACCAGCCGAATCATTTCTGGAATGGTGACAACTGGGAAAAACACTGGCCACAGGATGAGTTTCCCCTGCTATTTTCAAGCTATAAATCGACTCTGCGCTCCCCCTACTCCGTTGCTTTCAAACGTACAGCAGAGTTCAGCCCGACAAACTATATCTACATGAATATCCACACCGCCAAAGAGCTTGGTCTTGCCTCGGGCGATAAGGTGAGAATTACCAGTCCCTCCGGCCAATCCACTGATGGTCAACTCCAGACTGACGAAGGAGTGGTCAAGGGAGCCATCTCGGTAGGGATGGGCTTCGGTCATACCCGGGGGTTTGGCGGTGATGATCGAATGATTGATGGCAAACTCATCAAAGGATTAAAGGAAAGGGCAACGGGCACAAGCGTAAACCCTATGTTGCCGACCGACCCGACTCGTACAGGTGAAAGCCTGTTACTTGATTACTGGACGGGTTGTACCGCTCGACACGGTGTCAGCGTCAAGGTCACAAAACTGAGCTGATCTGAGTTTGCCGGTCAGGTTGTGGTACTTATCACACAGCCTGACCGGCAAAATCCACTGTCTTTTCCCCCTTTGTGGATCGTCCGTAGCAGGAAGGGGATGAAACCTTCTTGTGCGTGCTGATTTGTTGGACGTTGCTCGGGGGGAAGTAACATCTGGAGTATCGCCCGGTCGAAAAATGTCTCAGAAGTTGGTTTGCCAAAATCTGGAGATTTTGCACATTGTAAAGTGCATATTCCTACAGACCCTGCCCAATAAGAAACGCCCTCGATCAGCTAATCGGGGGCGTTTCGTGTTCTGTGGGTGGTCATAAGCCAGAATGTGATAAACTTCAGCGAACAGAAACTATGATGCTCCCAATGTTGCCATATTTTATGCGAATCACTTCGCAAGTAAATCTGTACTTAAAAACATGATGTGACATTCTGCTCACAAAAAAAATCATAGGAACATAATCATGACAAAGAAAATCTGCCTAATTATCTATGTCTTGGTCGCGCTCACTGCTTGCGCGTCCGTGAAAATCGACCGGGCGATCGAGCAATACGAAAGTGCATCTTCGACAGTGCTATTAGGAGACCCCAAACAGAAGGTACTCGCCATATTGATGCCAACTCAGGAAAGGTTAGAATCAAGTGCTAGAAAGTCGTCAGAGTCGTATATGGCCGAAGGAAAGAAAATTGAGATATTCTACTTCAGATCTGGCCGACAACCTGATGGTCTGACGACTGATGATGAGTTCACACCGTATGTATTTACAGACGATGTCCTCACCGCTATCGGATGGCACGTATTGGGTGGTCCTAAGTCAATAGGGCGGGCCCAGTCAGATACGAACATCCACATTAATACACAGCAGAAGTGCACCACGATATATCAGTCTACTAAAGGGTACCAGACCATTTGTAGGTAATGAAATGACACTGGACTAAAATCAATATCTTTGCGGTTCATTCATTTTACCATTGTTAAGTCAAAGGAAATCACATGCCGAGAAAGAGAATTAATGAAATTCAGAGTAAGTTTGACGATGTCTATAATTTTATTAAAAAAAATCCCGAATCGATCGTGGACAAGCTAGTTACAACAGGAGGTGTTGATTTTGCGTGCGAAGCCAAGGTGGCTAAAGACCAGCGAAGATTCATCTCTCTACCCCATGGAAATCGCATCTATGAAGGAGATTGGGGATATTACTTCAATAGCATGGGGCAAGACGGACAGAGAATAGGGCAGTACAGTATCCCAATCAACAAAAGATACCTGGCATCAATCAACTCCTAACGAATAAAGCTTAGATGGCACTTGCCGGGATTTTCCTCCATAAAGTCTGCCAAGTCAAAATCATGAGATTCCTATGTGAAAATCGTCACTCTTTAAAGCTCATTGTATCGGGTTTTTCTCTGTTATCAAGGCGCTTCAATCAGCCTCCACTTTCCACTTATTGTGTTGAAGATAATATTCTCACCTATTGTTCTTCATTCAGCTTGATGCCTTCTTCGGCGGACTAAACGATACCTTCCTACAAACCCTGGCCTATTAGAAACCTACTCAGTCTGGCGACCGGGGGAAGGTGCTCAACAATCATTGCTTTGACTTGGTCACTAGTTTCATATAGATTTGAAAACATTCACAATAAGGCCTTCCTTGGGGGGGATTTCATAATCTATGCCTGACACAGCACCTGAATGGGTTGAGAATCAAAGTAAACCAACCAATGGTTTAGATCTGACAGGATTACGATTGCCCGTCGATGCAATCAGTACCTACCAACTGATCGGAATTACAACCGTCACACCCCGAATCCGCTTTCTCTCGATTCGGGCCTGGATCATCAAGACATTTGGTGAATCCGGGCTTCCCAACTCCCAAGATTCCTTTAGAGAATTCGCTTTTCGGGTCGAAACTGCCATCATACTGGCAACCCTTTTGGTTAACCGTCAACTGCTTTATCTTCCTGGGGTCACTAAGGCTTTGGATGTAATTGTCGCAGGTGGGGATTCCATCGATCTGACCCCCCTAGTCGACCAACCCGGTTTTACCCTCTATGCGGGCACCTCATACAATTTATTGCTGGGTTTTTCTCAGGACAACGGATCACCAGGCTTAACCCAGGAAAGAGGTCTTCCATTAGCGCTCACATTCGAGGATCTGATCAAGAACACTCGTTTTTTCAACATTTTAAAAGAGAATCCAAATGTTTCGAATATCCCTAGGGATGTCCTTGCTGAGTTGGGGCAGGCTATTAATCTGGAGGAAATCAGTGATACTGAAAGCTCCTGTTTGTTGTCGGCCCTCATGCCTTCCCACCCTGCAGAACAATGGGCTTCTCGGGAATTAAGACGCGTGGGAGCCTACTCACTGTTTCTCGAACTTGCCAAACAGCACCAGCGGAAACCTGTAGAAGACGATATCTTTAATGCTGCTTTGGCCGACGAAACGCCTCTGCCTAGTCATCTAACCTCGGTTCTTGATGGATATCTTTGTTACAGGATTCGTGATTCTCTGGCTGTTGTTCATGAAGCCGTACTTGGATTGGTTTGTAATGAGCTGGGCAGCTTTGAAGGGGCAGTGCATCACAATGAAATCATCCACAGCCTGGTATCCAGTGAAAGTTGCAATGAAGCTTTGTCTACCCTGGGCCTTTTGGCGGAGGAGGAAACAATATTTACAATACATTTCCGAACTCTATCTGAACGGGTGACAGCGCTGCTTCACAACAAAAGAGCTGCTCGCGGGTTATACCGATGGCAAGGGAACCTAGATGAAAACGTCCTGATTGAGAAGACTTTGAAGAACAGGGCGTTGGCAGCAGGCATATTGCCAGTAGTGTGGTTATTATGCCAAAACCGAGTGGCAAATGATGACCCAGAAGCATTTCCCCACATGAGGATATTGTTGCAGGCAGGTCTGGCCAGATTCGGTTTTAGAGAGGTGTTAATTCCTCAATTGGAGCTTTGGAACGCTGAAAATCCAATCCTTGCTGATATCATTTCCTGGCTTATCCAACGGACAGTTGATCAACATTTACGCATCGCTTGGTCTCGCATGTTTGCTGATATGAACAAGGATGTCGCCATTCTGTTATGTGACGGAGAACATTGGCAACATCGGTCTCGGTCCTATGAGGGAGGACGGATGGCGTCCAGAATCTCAGATGCTATTGGCTGGTTGGGTCAGTTAGGGTTTCTAAACGAGGACGGTCTTACCCCGAAGGGTCGGGAAGCATTGGACCATGGCTACGAAGTCTTAAATCGCTGCGGGAGTGAGAAATGAATCCTCGTCAGTTTTGCCGTGAATATACTTTCGCCAGAGCGCTTGCGTTGACTTATTCATTCGATCCCTTGTTTTTTGAACGAATTGTTTTAAGGGACCTCGGTTATGGGGGAAGCACGGATATCACTGTCGTGGGGGATCAACATGAATTGCAGAATGCGGTAACCCGCTATGCAGGTCAGTTCAACTATCTGGGGAAAAGTTACTTGCTCGCCCCGGCAGAAACCAGCGGTACTTTTCATCCTAAGCTTTTGTTACGGGTTGGTGGCAAAGGTGCGCGACTGTTGTTGGGGTCAGGTAATTTAACCTTTGGTGGATGGGGCGGTAATCGAGAGCTAGCATATCAGCTACGATTAGAGGCTCACCAGCCGGGATCGGCTGCAGCGGTACACCATATTCTGGAAAATGTATCTCCTTACCTAACATCCGAGGTAGGTAGAAATGCGCTGGATCGTTTACGGGATTACCCTTGGTTGGCTGCCACCGAAGAAGGGACTTCAACAATTCTCATGACGAAGCCGATGGAATCTTTGTCAACCCAACTTCAACGTCGCTGGGCGGGTCGCCGCTTTAATCGCATGCTGGCGCTGACTGGGTCAACAGATGAAGGGGGAGCGTTTATTACCTGGTGCCACGATGAGTTTGGCATTAAAGAGTGTGTTGTGGCAGTTTCTCCGGGAAATGCTTCTTTTGTTAAAAGCAAAATTGATCAATGCCCTGCGAAAGTGAGTTTGGCACCATTTTCTGGTAGCCAAATGCTCCACGCAAAATTTTATTGGTTCGACGGGCCAGATGGTTCCGCTGCCATTGTCGGTTCAGCAAATTGTTCAGGTGCTGCCTGGTTAAGATCACCAGTTCAAGGGAAAGGGAACATTGAACTCATACAGGTATATGACAACGCGAATGAAGACGATTTTGTAGATGTCTTGTCATCAATTCCGGAAATACGCATTGGCATAGAGCGCACTACTTCTACTGAAATAATAAAAAGAATGGCTCCGAGTTATTGGGTCAAAGCCATATATTTGTATCGGGGTCAGGGGTATTTAGAGGTTTTTTTAAACCAGGCATTAAGCGCAGATGCGACTACAGTCTTTTTAGGACCTGAAGGCGTAAATATTCATCTTGATGTAGGGGACAACGGACTGCTCACAGGACTCATACCTGAAACGATCGCTTGGCCAGAAACCACAGGCCTAGCCAAGGTCCGAGTTATTCTCGGTGAAATGACTTACGAAACCCCACTGCACTGGATCAATGATATGGATGCCATCATCCGTGCATCCCAGATTAAGCCGCCAGCAGAACCGTTCAAGAATTTGCCCAAGTCAGGAACGACATCTGAACATGAAAAAGTCATTTCTGACCTAGCAATGATCTCTGCATCAATTTTTTCAGAAAGTGCCGCCTACCGTGATCCTCCAAAGCGCAAAGTTCAAGACAGACGAACAAACGATCAACCGGCAGCCGAACCGGTAAAGCCGGAAGATCTAGTAAAAAGCTTGGATGATTTGGATGCCAGCAAAGGGGACTTGGCAAAAGAGTCAGGCACTGGCATCCATCTTTCGATGAATGGAATTATGAGGGCGTTGTTTGAAGAAGTCGAGACAACTAAGCCTAGTGAAGATGAGGGCTCCACAGCAAACCCTGAAGATTCCGAGAATGATCCAAGCGGAGAGGGAAGTAAATCACGAATCACTGGGAACCCGTTACCAAAAGAACGTGAGCCGCCAACAACTCGACATCAACAGCGACTAAAAGATGATCTGGACAGATTTTTTGATAAATTTTCAGCCCCAGAATTCTCCAAAGATTGTACTGCCACTAAGCTTGTTCAGGCTGCAGCGTATCCTTTAGCGATAGCCCTGTTAGGCGAACGGGGTGGCTGGTTGAACGCGGAGGAAGCCAGAGCTATTGTGACACGTGTCGTTGATATTTTATTAAACCGGCAGCGGACAGAATGTGAAGACGTTGGCCTGCTTGCCGAGGTCAGGAAACGTTATCTAACGAATGGACAAGATGACATATTCCTTCAGGTCGTAGGTGATGGCACCCTATGGGTAGCCCTTTTGGCAGTCTTAGCTCGGCTATCATGGGAGCAAGATAATGATAAGTTCGAGAGGGCCATCAATATTTATCAGGTTTACAGTTGTGAGATAATGCGAACAGATACCTCCATAGGAAAACTCACTTCTCTTGTAACGCGGCTTGATGTAGAAAGGGCACGTGAATTAATTGCCTCAGAAGCTCCCCGCCTAGCAATTGCTGTAGACACTATCGAACAAATATTGAAAAACAACAGAGAGACATTACTCAAAGAGCAATCGTCAAAAAATCACCTTATTGGAGATCATATATGGCACCCTGTGGCAGGTTGGGGTGTTGTTGCTGGCATGGGCTCAGCGTCAACAATGGAAGCCTATTTACACCTTCGCGGGGAAACAAGGAAGGTTGCAAGAAAAAATTACTATGTTAATCTACGTATTGCAGCCGAGAGTTCAGCAGAGCTAAAAAGGAATCTGGACATAATTCTGGAGAGTTAAAAGGTAGGCAGAATATTTGTGTAGCACAGTCGATAAAGATAAAGATCCAAGGCAGGTTGAAACATTTTTACATACGTTTGTGCTTAGGGAGTTTGGCTAAATTTACTGAGAATGGTTTAACAGCAACTTCCATCTAGTCACAAGATTTTCAATGAGATGGACCAAAACGACTCATCAAATATTCAGAACGCTCTAGTTCCGACCCAAACTCAATAACGTCCACCAACTTTATTCCTTCAAGGTCATCTGCCGGAAGAAGGGCAGACATGGAGCTTTCATCAATAATTACAAGAAACTTTCCGTCATTCTCTGAAGTATAGATTGAACCACCTTCAAAACCGCGATATAGGACTCTTTCCGACGGCAATTGGCCGTTTTTCTGTTTGTTATCGTCACTCATGCCTGCTGTACCTCTCTAAAGTGAACCTGCCGCTTTTTTTTGGATGCCAAATCAGTAGATTTCACCTTCCTGTACTTTGCTTCGTATTGCCTCGACAAGAGCGTGGATGTAAATCATAGCTTCGCGATCGGGATGCTTCTCAAAATGCCGCCAACGCCTTTGCTCAAAAAACAAACAAGTTCTCAACTCCGTTTGTGAGAGTGGCAAGCCCTTTTTCTCTTGCCAAGACTGCAAGCTGTTATTGCCGATCTCGGAGCACTGATCAAACGATCCCCAACAACCATACCCATCAAAGGAACGGGCGAAGCGGTCAATGACGCCCCAGTATTCAGCATTTGGCGCAGGGATGTCTTTGTCAGTGAGATTAGTGTTTGCTATTTGGTCCATTTTTGTACCATAGATTTTCCAATGCCATTTAAACAAAGAAGGCTCACGAAATAAGTATTTTTTCGCAACGCGGCAATCGTAGAAGCGTCAGTTGCTATGCCCCCCGTTTAGGTGACCTAAGGAACGTATAAGAGGGCCGGCATGGTTACTTCAAATTCAGGCTATCTATAAAAAATGGTGCTGTGGCTTCCAGCCTGGGAAGGCTTGGCTGATAAAAGTTGGATGGATTTCCGCAAGATCTCTTGGATGGTTTTGATCAGAATAAGCAAGTGCAAGTGAGTTGTCTGGAAATTCGTTAGTAAATTTAAAAACCCATATGCAGAAACATCCCCCAGCACATTTCTTCACTGATGGTCAACAGAACAGCAAATTATTAAATGTAGGGAGTGTTGAAAACATCAACAAAACATCTTCTTCATTGTCTAAATTTTACTCGACTTCACATCATTAGGAAACCTAACAAAATAATTCCTATTTAATCAATTGTTACAGACCTCATCATCAGAAACATATTCAACTATATCTTCCACCCGGCAACCAAAAAATGCGCAAAGGCGTCCAATATTGTCTGTCGTCGTATTGTAACCCCTCTGATTTAAAATTCTGGATAAGGTTGGTCTCGTAACTTGAGATTTCTCAGCGAGTTCACCAATGGAAAGTCGGCGTCCTTCCCGAAACTCCCAATCAGACATCAATTTTTTTAAGTGAAAACGAATCAATTCATCCTCCTTTTTTCTTCAAGCATAGCGGAATTTTTTAAGCTTTTCACTGAATATTTGCGCCCAGGAAGGAAATTTAAATCAATTATGAACAAAAATGCTGAAATGAACTTGACAGATTTTTATGAATCATATATGATTTATATAAATTTAAAGGGCCCATATTCGATCTGAGCATACTTCAAAAAGGAGAAAATTATGAACGGACAGAAAACCTACATGACTACAGAAGAATTGGCAACACGTTTACGTTATGACGCACGCTACATCCGGAGTGCTCTCAAAGATGCAGTTTTTCTTGAAGGCATTCACTATATTCGCCCATTCGGCCGGCGACGGGTCCTCTACATCTGGGAACAAATTGAACAGGATATGGTCATGGCATCAGCAGAGCAAATTCCAGCCATCCCTATGGCAAACGGAGGTATTTTCAATGGGTAAAGTCAGAGTAAGAAAGGAAACGGGAAAGCTCCAGTTTGATTTCTTCTATCAAGGCTATCGGTGCCGAGAGCAAACCCTGCTTCCCGATTCCCCAGACAATCGTAAAAAACTGGAAACATTCATGTCTCAGATAGACCGGGAAATAAAGAACGGCACGTTTCAGTACGAAAAGTACTTTCCCAGCAGCAGCAATCTCGAAAAGTTGAAACAGGACAGCTCAGTTGCTGCCGCAGAGCTTCATTCGGTTTGTGGTGATATACCTGTATTGAATGTTTTTGCCGAAGAATGGTTTGAAGAAAATCTGGTGCGCTGGAAACGGTCTCATCAGGAAACGGTTCGGGGCATCCTTGATAAGCATTTGCTTCCACGTTTTGGTGAAATGAACGTCAGCTGCATCACCAAAGGTGACATCCTCAAATTCCGATCCTCACTCGCCAAAGTTGTTATCGGAAAAAAGACGGGGTTATCGCCTATGCGGATCAATCACATCATGACGTCTTTACGTATGATTTTGAATGATGCAGCTGACAGGTTTGATTTTAACACTCCTTTTCGAGGAATCAAACCACTGAGAATTCCAAAAACAGATATTGACCCTTTTACCGTTGATGAAGTTCGGCATTTCTTGAAATTTGTTCGAAAGGATTTTCAGAATTATTACACGGTGCGGTTTTTCTCAGCGATGCGTACCGGTGAAATTGACGGTCTGAAATGGAAATATGTGGATTTTCATCGGCGGGAAATACTGGTCCGTGAAACTCTGGTTCGAATGCGCGAAGAGAGTACCAAAACGCCCGGATCTATTCGAGAAATCCAGATGTCTGACCTTGTTTACCAGGCACTCAAAAGGCAGTGGGAGGTCACCGGCAATAAAAGTGAATTTGTTTTTTGTAACCGTAATGGCTCTCCCTTTGATCATTGCAACATTACTAAACGCATTTGGTACCCAACCTTGAAAATGCTGGGAATGAAAACACGTCGTCCATATCAGACGCGTCATACCACGGCAACACTTTGGCTTGCTTCCGGAGAAAATCCTGAATGGATTGCCAGGCAGATGGGGCACAGTACCACGGCCATGCTGTTTACGGTTTATTCCCGGTTCGTTCCAAATCTTACCAGAAAAGATGGTTCAGCTTTTGAGAACCTGATAAATGCGCAGATTAATGGAGGTGGAAGTTATGCACAGCATTGAGATGTTGACAGTGAATCAACCGGGAGTTTTTTCCAGCACATTTCGCCTGCGCGATGCCGTTTATTGTGAATCGAGGTACGGTCATCCCTATTTGAAATTTACCATGGAGGACAGCAGTGGATCACTCCCTGCCTATGTCTGGGATGAAAACATCTATCGGGGACTTTATTTTCCCAATTACGCGCTGGTTCAGGTCGATGGGACCACCCGTGTTTTCAATGGGCAGCTGCGAGCATACCTGAGTCGCATCATGCCGGTCCGTGAAAAAAGAGTAGGGGAGGTGCTTCGATTGATTCCTCAGAGTCTTTGCCCAATCCCCAATTTACTATCTGATCTGAAATATGTCCTACGTCAGATCACCATTCCGGTTCTGCAGGACTTTGTCGAGGCGGTGCTGGCGGATGACGGAATTGCCTTTGCTTTTATCTCTGCTCCGGCCAGCTTGCGTCATCACCACAATTACCCTGGTGGCCTGCTGCATCATAGCCTTGACAGTGTTCAGATGCTGGAACGCCATCGGGAATTTCCCCGGGACAGTTATGAACTGGGCATCGTCGCCATGCTGTTTCATGATATTGGGAAAATCATGACCATGACCAATTTGATGACGCGTACCTCCCTGGGCAGCTGTATGGATCATGACAAGTTAACCCTGGAGGTTCTCTCACCCTATCTGCGCAGGATGGAGCAACAGTGGGCACAAGGAGCGCAGGAGTTGCGTTATCTGCTGACCTGGAAAATCAACAAGCCGGTCCCCAAGTACGACATGGCTGATCTGGTGGCCTGTTGTGATCGCTTGAGTGCCGGGCTTGATATGCAGATGGCCAACAAAGCCCCATCTGTCAGTCATGCTTGCTGAACACCCAGATGATTCCGGTAACGTTACGGTAGCGTTATCACTGTAACGTTACCGGTACGCAAGGAGAACAGAATGAAAGCACCAATTACGCTGGAAGTAGTCCAGCAGGCGATTGAAACATTACAAGAACAAGGGGAACGCATCAGTCGTCGCAATGTCCTGGCCATCACCGGTGGCGGCATGTCAACGGTGCACAGACTGATGAACCAGGTGGAAGAGATCGATGCACAAAAAGCCCTGGCATCCACCACCGGATTGTCTGCTTCTCTGCTGGCGGCCATCAACAC
Source organism: Pelovirga sp. C15f (assembly GCF_057178085.1). Taxonomy (NCBI): domain Bacteria; kingdom Pseudomonadati; phylum Thermodesulfobacteriota; class Desulfuromonadia; order Geobacterales; family Geobacteraceae; genus Pelovirga; species Pelovirga sp. C15f. The sequence goes on along the minus strand of NZ_JBXUCV010000001.1, from coordinate 789,252 downwards.
CGAGATCACAAATAGAATCAGCCAAAACACCCAGCTGTTACATGATCAGATCCAGGGATTGAAACGGCGTGAACAGGAAGCCCTTGACTCTTTGGCGCTGATGGAAGATCAGGTTGAGAGACTGCTTGCCAGCTTGAAGGAGCTGAGCGAAGAGCGGGATCAGGAACGATCGGAATCAGCCAAAGCGCAGGCGGCTGCCGATCATGCCATCGCTCATCTACAGCAGAGCCTGGTCCAACAGCAGGAAGCTAACCGGCAAGTGCAAGACAAAGCAGAAATGCTTGGGCAGGACAACGCCCGAACAGCACACCAGCTCGCCATGGCAGAAGCACATACCATCAAACTTGAGAAGCAGTGTGACAATCTCCGAACGGAATTGGAACAATCACGGAACCAGTATGCTGATGCCGAAAAACGAGCCGCCGTAGCCAAGCAGAAGGCTGCCGACCTGCGCGAAGCTCTGATGAAAGCGGAGAGCCGGCTTGCTGCTCTGGATGATAGGCTGGAAGGTGTTGCTTGAAAACTAAAACTGGCTGAGAGTAAACTGATCATTAAGCAAAAGGAGATTTAGCGTATGGAGAAAAATGTAGAAGAAGCAGTGGATATGTTTCGATTAGTTATCGATGAATATTTCACATCCGGTGAAATGTCCATTCAGTTTGCGTTCGCTTTCACTTTAATGGCTACGAATTTGATAGCAGATTCAGTCAACCTTGAAGCAAATAAGGAATTCGTAAAACTGTACGAGAACAACAGAGATGGACATCTGGTTCTGTTTCCCAACAATCTTTCGCTTGACCGGCACATCTGGAACCTGAAAAAGCTCAAACAGCAACTTGGTGATTCAGATGATTCTCGAAACACTTTATTATTTATTGGAAATGGAGATGATGATCAGTAACAGCTATTTGGTTAGTACCACACTATCGATAATTGAAAATTTTCAGCACGTTCATCACACCAGATCTCTTACAATCGAATGAACAACTGCGAAGGCTTATGAAAACGAAATTTCAATGCAGGTTTTTCGGTTTTTTTCGGTCACGGTAAAGACCTGCTCCCCTAGTTATCAACCGCACCCCGGCAAAGTGGGGACCGATGCCTCTGACCCTCCCTGATCCCAGGTATTTCTGAATGCCTTCCAGGATGGTGGGGGCACAATCTGCAACTGTTTGGTTTTGAACTGCAGGCCATGGGTGCGGTCGTTGTGCCAGACCCCGGTGCACTCGACATATTCGCCGGGTCTGACAGACGCTGCCGAGCCCACTACCGTGATCAGTTCACGCTGACCACGGACCTTGACCTGGAGAACACAACAGCCCGACTCCTGCGCATGGAAGCTTACCCGTTCAATCGAACGGGCCAGACGTTCCAGGGGATTGTCGGGATGGTGCGCCATCAGTTCAGCGGTTCCAGACAGTCGGGGCTGTCATGACGGGGGTTGTTGATGTTGGTAGAAATCGGGATTGCCTGTAACAGATCAGAAGGGAAGGGGGCGTAGAGGGCTTCAAGCTGTTTTGCCTCGGTGATCTGCCGATCCAGCCACTGGTCGTATTCGGACGCGGACAGAATCACCGGCATCCGGTCGTGAATCTTCGCGACCAGGGTGTTGGCCGCGGTGGTCAGAATGCTACAGCTTTCGATGGTTCCTTCCGCCCCTTTCCAACTGTCCCAGATCCCGGCAAAGGCGAGGGGTGCGCCATCTTTTCGATGAATGTAGCAGGGCTGTTTGCTGCCGTTTTCTTGCCCCCACTCGATAAACCCTGAGGCCGGAATTAAACAGCGGTGATAACGGATCGGATTGCGGAATGATGGTTTTTCATGGGCGGTCTCACTGCGGGCGTTGATCATCTTGTTGCCAATGGCAGGGTCTTTAGCCCAGAGGGGGATCAACCCCCAGCGCAGCATTCCAGCGTATCGGGAGCCGCCACCGTTCTGCCGGATCACCAGTATGTCCTGGGTGGGAGCGATGTTGTAGCGCGGGACGATGGAAGGAACATCCTCGACGCCAAAGTTATGCTGGATTTGGTCCGCGGTTGTGGTGAGTACGAAGCGTCCGCACATGATATCCTCTCCATCATAGTAATGATCAACAAGTTATCACTGTATCAACAGCTAATGTAGATGGAGGCGTTTTCTATCATGCCATCGCCAAGAAAGCTTCTGTCGAGTTGTGAAACATCTTCCGTCACCTGATCATGCGGTCTCGATTGTTGGTGACAGGCATAAAATAAAAAAACCCCTCGTGCGGAGGGGGGGTGCACGAAGGGTTTTTAGGAAGCAATGTTGCCCCTTGATTTGAAGATTACTCCAACTTGGATTGATGGGCAAGAAAAATTCAGCAGAAAAATTCAGCAGAAAAAAAATCAGATCAATCTGCTTCACTTTAGTGACATATTGTGTCATCTAGGCAGCGTATTCTTCGTGGGTAAAAACTGCCGTCAGGAGATCAATATGAAAGCCATTCTACTCGGTCGGGCCGATCAGGTGCCACCGGAAAATCTGAATATCCCCCTGTATCTCGATCGGGTGCCTGCCGGTTTTCCCTCGCCGGCCTCCGACTATTGCGAGCGCAGTCTGGATCTGAATGAGTTGTGTATCACCAAGCCCGCCGCCACCTACTTTGTCCGGGCTTCGGGCGATTCAATGCTTGATGCCGGGATCTTTCCCGGTGATGTGCTGGTGGTTGATCGATCTCTGGAGGCCCGTCATGGCGATGTGGTGATTGCCGAATACGGGGGAGAGTTGACCGTAAAAAGGCTGGAACTCAAACCGACGGTACGGCTGATGCCGATGAACAAGAACTACCTGCCGCTGGTGATTCCCGAAGGGGAGGACCTGCAAATTTTCGGTGTGGTCACCACCGTTATCCATTCCCTGCGCAAACCATGACGGATAAAGTCTTCGCCCTGGTTGACTGCAACAACTTCTACGTCAGTTGCGAGCGGGTCTTCCGTCCCGACCTGAAACAGGTTCCAGTGGCGGTGCTGTCAAACAATGATGGCTGTATCATTGCCCGTAGCCAGGAGGTCAAGGATCTGGGAGTCAAGATGGGAACCCCGGTGTTCAAGGTCAGGGATCTGATCAAAGAACATCAGATCCGCATCTTCTCCAGCAACTATACCCTCTATGGCAACATCTCTACCAGAGTGATGCAGACCCTGGAAACCTTCTCCCCACGGGTTGAAATTTATTCCATTGACGAAGCCTTTCTGGATGTAAGCGGTATCACCCATCTTGAAACCTATGGCCACCAGATCAGACAGACCGTCGGTAAGGACGTGGGTGTTCCCGTGTGCGTCGGTATTGCCCCCACCAAGACCCTGTCTAAACTTGCCAACTATGCAGCCAAGAAATTCAAACGAACCGGTGGTGTTGTGGATCTGTCCGATCCACTACGCCAGCAGCGTTTGCTCGATATCACCCCGGTATCAGAAGTCTGGGGGATAGGTCGTCGTCATACGGAAAGTCTCGCCCACATCGGTATTACCACTGCAGGGCAGTTGGCGCGGATGGATACCCGCTTCATCCGCAAGAAATATTCCGTGGTCATGGCACGTACCGTCATGGAACTGAACGGCGAATCCTGCTTGGATCTGGAAGAGATCACCCCGCCAAAAAAACAGATCGTCTGTTCCCGTTCTTTCGGCGAGAAGATCATCGACAAAAACCAGGTCCGCCAGGCCCTTTGCGAGTTTGCCGCCCGTGCCGCCGCAAAACTCAGAAAAGAGAAACAACGGGCAACCGTCATGACTGCTTTTATCCGCACCAGCCCCTTTGACAAAAACGAACCCTACTACGGCAATGCCGTCACCGGCCGTTTTTTTCAACCCACCTCCGATACCCGGCAGCTGGCCGGTATGGCAACCAATCTGTTTGAGCGGATCTGGAAAGAGGGTCACCGTTACGCCAAGGCCGGTGTCATGCTGGGTGACTTTACCCCCGAACAGCAGATGCAATACCCCTTGTTTGGTCAACCCGACGATACCGACACCGCTGATCGACTCATGTTCGCTATCGATAACATCAATAACACCGGCATTGGCAAGATCTGGTTCGGTGGGCAGCGCCCGAAGAAAGACTGGTACATGAAGCAGGATCTCAAATCACCGGCCTATACGACACGCTGGGAGTGTTTGCCGGTGGTGAGAGGATGAAGTTCGGCGGCGTAAATATTTTTTGAAATATTATTTGTATTAAAACAAAAATATTTATACTTTAGGCGTGTGGAGGAGGACAAAACCATGTCAAAAACTTTATTCGCCTGGGTTGGTGGTCATGATTTTGATGCTGCAGCGGGAAAGGGAGAAGGCCTCGGACCAATCGCTGGGGCCGTTATCGCTGATAGTTTTGATCACATTGCACTGCTGAACAATTACGGACCAGAACGGGACGCTGAAAAATACCGACAGTGGCTTGCGGAGAAATGCGGGAGCCGTATATCGATTTTTCCAGTAAAACTGCCTAGCCCCATCGACTTTGCGGCAATCTACGTTGCCGCAAGAACCCATGTCGAAGCCGTCCGCACATCTGCTAGACAAAAAATCATACCTGTATTTCATCTCAGCCCTGGAACACCGGCGATGGCTGCTGTATGGATCATGCTGGCTAAAGGGCTTTATCCTGACGCATTACTCATCCAGACCTCATTAAGACAGGGCCTGGAATATGTCCAGATGCCTTTCAATATCTTTACGGAGTTCATTCCTGACATTTCCAAAGGCTCTGACAATCGCCTGATACAGCTTAGCGCCGGTGCTGTCTCAGACATGGGGGCGTTTAATGAAATTGTTCACCAGTGCCCCGAAATGAAGACCCTGATCGCGCAGGCGCGCCTTGCCTCACAACGTGACGTTCCCGTACTTATAGAAGGGGAAACGGGTACCGGTAAAGAACTGTTTGCCCGAGCAATTCACAAAGAAAGTCCGCGCACAAACAGGCCGTTCATTGCCGTGAACTGCGGAGCAATACCTCACGAACTTTTTGAATCTGAGTTTTTCGGGCACAAAAAGGGGGCTTTTACCGGAGCTGACCAGGATTATGCCGGCTATTTCGAACAGGCCAACGGGGGAACCTTGTTTTTGGATGAAGTCGGTGAGATGCCCCTTGCGGCGCAAGTCAAGATACTGCGTACTCTCAACGATGGAAAAATTCGGCGACTTAAAGACCCCCTCGAAAGAGGGGTGGATGTCAGAATCATCGCTGCTACGAATCGCAATCTGATGACAGAAATGATCGAAAGAAATTTCCGCGAAGATCTATTTTACAGACTCGCCGTAATCATACTCAGGCTTCCACCACTTAGAGAGCGACATGGCGACCTCAGTCTACTTTTGGACGCAATTCTCAAGCAGGTGAACGACAAACTATCCAGTGGACCAAACTACAAGCACAAGAGATTTTCTGTTAATGCAAAAAAGATTATGGTTCATCACGATTGGCCTGGAAATGCTAGAGAGATGTTAAACACTATCATGAGAATCTGCGTATGGTCTCAGGACAGCGTGATTGAGGAAAAAGATGTAAGTACGGCACTTCTGTCTAACCCATCAAAACAAAATGATGATATCCTCCAAAAAAACCTGGGGGGAGATTTCAAACTCCAAGAAATTCTAGACATTACCTCATCTCACTATCTACGCCGTGCCCTCAAAGAAGCCGGTGGTAACAAAAGCAAAGCAGCTAAACTGCTAGGCTTGCCAAACTATCAGACCCTTTCCAATTGGATGACCAAGCTAAACATTGAAGTCTGATTGGCACGTCAATTGCTGATACTGGGGGGCATGAGCACAGAAATCATGACATCACAAAATTTTGAATTCCTGCGGGAGGGGGCTCCCGAACTGGCCGATCTGGGTGGCTTTGCAGAAACCTATCTGCATAGCGACCCGGCCAGCGCGGTAGCAAAGATGAGACTTTTCGCTGAGCAGGCTGTCGAGCGAATCTATCAAAGCAAGCAACTGCCGAAACCCTACCAGTCCAAGTTTGTTGATCTGTTGACCAACGGATCTTTCATCGCAATGGTGCCGAAGGTCGTCCTCGACAAAATTCACCTGCTCAGAAAAATCGGCAACCGTGGAGTGCACGGCGAGCCCATCAGCGTGAAAGAATCGGTGGAATGCCTCCGCGATTGCTTCGATCTCGGTTGCTGGCTGCATCTTGTCCTTGGCCACATCAGCAAAGCCAGTTTGCCAACCTACGCACCGGTCCCAGTTGTTCACCAGCCTGTAGGCACTAAGGCAAAGGCCAGTAAAGAGGCGTTGCGGAAACTCCAGGCACAAGAGGGACAGATGAGGCTCCTGCTCGACGAACTGGAGCAGCAGCGGGCTGCGGTCAAAACAGCAGAAAAGAAAAGTGAAGAGCTGGCTGCCTTGCTCCATGAAGGCAAAAAAGCCGCTGATGCCCTGCAGTTTGACGAAGAGACAACCCGTCATCGCCTGATTGACGTGATGCTTGCCGAAGCCGGTTGGGATGTGGGTGCTAAAGGTATCAGCACGGCGGAAGTGGTGCAGGAAGAGGAAGTTCCCTACCAACCGACGAATAGCGGATTTGGCTATGCCGATTATGTCCTGCGAGAAGACAACGGCAAGGCGTTAGCGGTGATTGAGGCCAAGAAGACTTCCAAAGATCCAAACATTGGGCGTAAGCAAGCGCAACTTTATGCCGATGGCATTGAGAAAAATGAAGGTCAGCGCCCGCTGATTTTCTACACCAATGGCCACCAGACCTGGCTCTGGGACGATGCCCTAAACTACCCGCCGCGTCAGGTGCATGGTTATTATTCGAAAGACAGCATGCAGTATCACCTTCAGCAGCGGCAGTTACGGCAGAAGCTGGCTGAGCGGCTGCCGAAAAAAGAGATCACCACCCGCCTCTATCAGATTGAAGCGATTAAGCGGGTCTCCGAGCGTTTTGACCAGGGCCACCGTAAGAGCCTGATCGTCCAAGCTACCGGTACCGGCAAAACCCGCGTTGCTGTAGCTCTGACGGATCTGCTGATTCAGGCTGGCTGGGTCAAGCGGGTGCTGTTTCTTTGCGACCGGCGTGAGCTGCGTAAACAGGCCAAGAATGCTTTTGATGATTTTATCGGTGAGCCGACCACCTATGTCACCGCCAGCACCGCCAAAGACCGCACCAAGCGGGTCTACTTTGCCACCTATCCGGCGATGCAGAAGATTTTTACCACCTTCGACGTCGGTTTTTTCGATCTGATTATCGCCGACGAGTCGCACCGCTCTATCTACAACCGCTACCACGAACTGTTTCTCTATTTCGATTGTCTTCAGGTCGGTCTTACCGCCACCCCGGTCGACTTCATTGCCCGTAACACTTTTTGCCTGTTTGGCTGCGAGGAGAAGAACCCCACGGTCTACTACCCGTTGGAGCGTGCCGTCGAAGAGGGGCATCTGGTTCCCTACGAAGTATTCACCCATACTACCAACTTTCTGCGCAAAGGGATCAAGTACGCCGACCTGACCGACGAGCAGAAGCAGCAGCTCGAAGAAGATGGCGAAAACCCGGAAAGTTTCGACGTGGATTCCAATGATGTCGATCGGCAGATCTTCAACAAAGAGACCAACCGGGCAATCCTGCGCAACCTGATGGAAAACGGTCTGCGCGAGGCCACCGGCCAACACCCCGGCAAGAGCATCATTTTTGCCCGCAGCCATAACCACGCAGTGCTGCTGGGGCAGCTGTTTGATGAAATGTATCCCCAGTACGGCGGCAAATTCTGCCAGGTCATCGACAACTACGACCCCCGGGCCGAACAGTTGATCGATGATTTCAAGGAGACCGACGGCAGCAAGGAGCTGACCATCGCCATTTCCGTCGATATGCTCGATACCGGCATCGACGTTCCCTCCGTGGTCAACCTGGTGTTCGCCAAGCCGATCCGCTCCAAGGTCAAGTTCTGGCAGATGATTGGACGCGGCACCCGACTTTGCAAGGATATGTTCGGGCCAGGAAAGGACAAAACCAAGTTCCGAATTTTCGATCACTGGGGCAACTTCGAATTCTTCGAGCAGAACAAGCCCGAGGCCGAAGCTATCCCCGGCAAACCGTTGATGCAGCAGATCTTCGAGGCACGCATTGAGTTAGCAGAAACTGCACTGAACAAAGCCGACCTCGATAGCTTCAAGCTGGCGGTCAAGCTGATCGGTAAAGATATCCATTCTCTGCCGGAAAAAACCATTGCCGTGCGCGAAAAATGGAAAGAGAAGGCCAGCGTTTCTCGACCTGAGGTACTGGAGCAGTTCAAGCCAGCCACCGTGATCATCCTGCGCAACGAGGTCGCTCCGCTGATGCAGTGGATCAAGCTAGCCGGGCATGTTGACGCCTACCACCACGACCTGCTGTTAACCCAGATGAAGTTGGAACTGCTGCGCGAAAGTGGTCGTCTGGGTGATCTGAAGGATCGTCTGCTCGACCGGGTTGCCCTGCTGCAAATGCATCTGAACCCGGTTCAGGAAAAGTTTGCACTGATCAAGCAGATCAAAGCAGCGGATTTCTGGCAGTCTATCACTATTGTTGATCTGGAGCGGGTCCGCACCGAACTGCGCGGCATCATGCATCATCATGATATTGGCGGTGGAGGTGGACGTCCCAATCCCAAAGTGATCGATATCACCGACGGTGACGAAAAGTACCAGCAGCGAAAAACCAGCATCCGCGAAGTCGACATGTCTGTCTATCGCCAGCAGGTCGAAGAAGCACTGCGTGAGCATTTTGACAGTAACCTGACCCTGAAGAAAATCCGCGCCGGGCAGCCGGTCAGCGAGACCGACCTGAACACCCTGGCGTCGTTGATCCTCACCCAGCATCCGGGGGTGGATATCAACCTTCTCAAAGAGTTTTATGAAGAAGCCCAGCCCCTCGACTTTATCCTGCGCCGCATCATCGGCATGGATGCCGCAACGGTCAACCAGCGCTTTGAGCATTTTGTCCAGAAATACCCGAAACTTGGCTCCAACCAGGTTCTGTTCCTGACCATGCTCAAGAACCACATCAGCAAGTACGGCGCAATCGAGCTGGAACGGCTTTACGAACCCCCCTTTACCAAACTCGCCAGCGACGGCGTCGATGGCATTTTTAGCGATGAAAGCCAGATCGATGAACTGATCTGCATTCTTGATACATTCAAGCCCCAAGGAGCAAGAGCAACCCTATGACACGCAGTGAAATGAAATCCAAGGTCGACGCCCTCTGGACCAACTTCTGGACCGGCGGCATCACCAACCCCCTCACCGTGATCGAGCAGATCTCGTTTTTGATGTTCGCCCGTTTGCTCGATATCGGCGAAGCACGGGAGGAGAAAAAAGCCAGCCGCACCGGCAAACCCTTCCGTCGGCGTTTTCCCGATAATGACGAGGGGCAGGCACTGCGCTGGCACCGCTTCAAAAACCTGCCCGCCGAACAGATGTTGCCGCACATCCGCGACAAGGTCTTTCCCCACTTTCGCACGGTTTCTGTCGATGGGGCCAAGTTTGGCGAGTATATGAAGGATGCCCAGTTGATGATCCAGAAAGGGGCGTTGCTGGTGCAGGCGGTCAACATGATCGATGAGCTGCCACTTACCGAGGGGGATACCAAAGGGGATCTCTACGAATACCTGCTCGCCAAGCTGACCACTGCCGGCATTCAGGGGCAGTTTCGTACCCCGCGCCACATTATCAAGCTGATGGTCGAAATGCTCGATCCTAGCCTCGAAGCAGGCGAGACCGTCTGCGACCCGGCCTGTGGCACCGCTGGATTCCTGGTGGAAACCATGCATTACCTGCAAAAGAAATACACCTCTCCCGAGGGGGTATTAAAGGAAGAGGATGGCAGCCTAGTCTACACCGGTGACCTGATGGAAAACTATCGCGAGCATGTCCAGAGGGGTCTGCTGCATGGTTTTGATTTTGATATCACCATGCTGCGCATTGCCGCCATGAACCTGCTGCTGCACGGCATCGACGCGCCAGATATTCACTACCAGGACACCATGAGCGGCGGTTTTTCCGATCGCTTTCCGCAGCACTCCCGCGACGCTTTCAATGTGGTGCTGGCCAATCCGCCCTTCAAGGGGAGCCTCGATTTTGAGGATGTCGACAACAGCCTGCTCGCCAAGGTGAAAACCAAGAAGACCGAGCTTCTGTTTGTTGTACGCATTCTGCAAATGCTCAAAAACGGCGGGCGCTCGGCGACTATCGTACCGGACGGTGTGTTGTTCGGTTCCAGCAAGGCGCATGTCGCTTTGCGGCAGCTGCTGGTCGACCAGAACCAGTTGGAAGCGATCATTTCTCTGCCGAGCGGGGTGTTCAAGCCCTACGCCGGTGTCTCTACCGCGATTCTGGTGTTCACCAAAGGCGGTGAAACCCGCGACGTGTTTTTCTACGACGTGCAGGCCGATGGCTTGTCGTTGGATGACAAGCGTACACCGATTGAAGCCAACGATCTGCCCGATTGCCTGGAGCGGTTCAAAAAGCGTGATCCGAAACAGGATACCGACCGCACCGCCAAAGCTTTCTTCGTGCCGGCGCAAGAGATACGCGACAACAAGTACGACCTGTCGCTGAACCGCTACAAGCAGGATGTTTACGCAGAGGTGCAGTACGAAGCGCCGAAGGTGATTCTGGCGAAGCTGCGTGAACTGGAGAATGAGATTCAGCAGGATTTGGATGAGTTGGAGGGCTTGCTGGGATGAGCACTCTTCAGAAACTATCCTTAGGCGATATCGCTGATGTTATTCGAGGAGTAACATTCAGCCGAGCTGACGGGGAGCCAGCAGGTTCAGAACTTACGGTACCAGTTATTCGTGCCGGAAATGTTCAAGACCGTTTGCTCTTAAATGCCGATTTAGTTTGGGTGCCTAAAGGGAAGGTCTCCAAAAAACAGTTCATCAAGAAAGATGACTTGATAATGTGCACCTCTTCTGGGAGTGCTGACATTGTTGGGAAATGTGCTCGGGCCGAGTCTGATTGGGAAGGAAGTTTCGGTGCTTTTTGTGCAGGAATCCGTGCCAAAAAGAAAGTATGCGAACCCGGTTATTTATTTCATTTTCTAAGGTCTTCTGCCTTTAGAAATTGGAGCAAAAAATCTGGTGGCGCAAATATTAAAAATATTCGGAAAAGTGAACTAGAAGAATTTGAAATCCCTCTTCCCCCACTCCCCGAACAGCGCCGCATCGCCGCCATCCTCGACAAGGCAGACGCCATCCGGCGCAAGCGGCAGCAAGCCATCCGCCTGACCGAGGACTTCCTCCGCGCCGTCTTCCTCGACATGTTCGGCGACCCGGTCACGAATCCGATGGGGTGGGAGGTGAGGCCGATAGGCGAGATTACATTTATCGATGCTCCCATGGTTGAACCACGCGAGGAGCAATACCAGGATCTTTTGCACATTGGGCCAGATCGCATCGAAAAGGCTACAGGCAGACTAATGCCAGCAAAATCAGCGAAGGAGGACGGGCTGATTAGCGGGAAGTTTCTTTTCGATGAAAGACATGTTCTTTATTCGAAAATAAGGCCTTTACTACGTAAAGTAGCTCTTCCTGGATTTTCCGGTCTCTGTAGCGCAGATGTTTATCCCGTAAGGGTAGACGACGAGCTTATGACAAAGGAATTCCTTTGGTACCTCCTGCTGTCGGACTCGTTCTTGAATTACACCCAAACTCTTTCGTCAAGAGCGAATATTCCGAAAATTAATAGGAAGGAATTTGCTGCTTACCCTTGTTGTTTGCCACCGTTATCGATGCAAAAAGAGTTTTCAAAGAGGCTGGCCTCAACAATAGCGGCAATTGAAAAGCTTCTTTCGAATCAAGAGGAAATAGAAAACCTTTTCAACTCCCTCGTCCAGCGCGCCTTCCGAGGAGAGCTTTAGTAAAAATGAGGAGCAGAGGGAACATATTTCAAAAGATACGAGTGAAATAGCCTATCAACTGGAGGAGGGATCAAATGAAACTCAAATCATTTCAAGTAGCACATTTTCGTTCGGTTAAAGATTCTGGTCTCATCGATGCGGAAGAGGTGACCTGTCTTGTAGGGAAAAACGAATCTGGCAAAACAGCTTTGCTGGATGCGCTCTATCGGTTAAATCCAATCAACCCAGAAGATGGCAAGTTCAATCCTACGGATGATTATCCCAGGGCCGAGGTAGACGATTATCAATATGATGTGGAACAGGGGCGACGTGATCCGGCAATTGTGATTCGCGCTCATTTCGAGCTGGCAGATGCCGATCTTGAAAAAATCGAACAGGATTATCCCAATGAGATTTTATCCTCACGTGAGCTTGAGCTGTCCAAGGGCTATGACAATACCTTGTATTTCAATCTTGCGGTTTCAGAAGAAAAAGTTGTATCGCACCTCATTGCAGCACATCTCCCCCAAGACACGGCAACTGAAGCAAAAAAGTGTAAATCCCTCAAAGATCTCAGCGCATTTGTCGTGAGTGTAGAGGAAGAGGGTAAGCAGGAAGATGTTTCTCAGATCAAAAAGGCTGTAGCTGAGATAGAAAAGGCCGGAGGAGTTAGCAAGTTTATTTATCAAAAATATGTGAAGCAACATGTCCCGAAATTTCTATATTTTGACGAATACTACCAGATGCGCGGACAGGAGAATCTGAATGCTCTCAAAGGCAGAAGGGATAGTGAAGCTCTCAAAGACGCAGATCGGCCCCTTCTCGGCTTACTGAAGCATGCACGTATCGATTTGGATAGGGCACTGACAGCCACGAACACTCAGGACTTGAAGAACAAACTTGAGGGGGCTGGCAATCGTTTAACGAGAAATCTGCTTACCTACTGGTCGCAAAACAATCATCTTCAGATTCGTTTCGATGTGCGGGAAGCAAAACCAGAAGACCCCGAAGGCATGCAGAGTGGAATCAATCTTTGGGCTGAAATCTATGACACGAAACATCTGGCGACCACCCCAATGGGGCGCAGGTCTCGTGGGTTTGTATGGTTCTTTTCTTTCCTGGCTTACTTCGGGCAACAGAAAGAGGAGTACGATACTCCTCTCATTTTATTGCTAGACGAACCGGGACTTTCCCTTCATGCCAAGGCTCAGGCTGATCTCCTTGATTATATTGAAGAAGAACTACGGCCTGGTCATCAGGTAATATATACGACACATTCCCCGTTCTTGGTTGATTCTTCACATTTTGAGAGGGTTCGCCTTGTTCAGGATAACGGGATGGAAACAGACGCCATCAACCCTGAAGGTGAAGGGACAAAAGTGACTCGTGATGTCCTGACAGTGAACGATGACACCCTGTTTCCATTACAGGGGGCGCTAGGTTACGAAATTCATCAAACTCTTTTTGTCGGTCCCAATACCCTTGTCGTTGAAGGCCCCTCCGATCTGATCTACCTGAAAACCATGTCTGCCTTGCTTGAGCAAAAGGGAAAGACGGCGCTTTCAGAAAAATGGACGATTACCCCGGCAGGCGGCGCTGGAAAAATCCCAGTATTTGTCTCTTTGTTAGGCAGTCAAAAGCGGATGAATATTGCCACGCTAATGGACTATGACCCACATACTGATTCTGTAACGCAGCAGTTGATAAAACAAAAAATCCTGCGTCAGAAATGCCTTTTGACCTTCGCGCAATATGTAGATGCAGATGAGGCCGACTTAGAAGATCTTTTTGATCGGGAGTTTTATCTCCATCTGGTGAATCAGGAATTCGAAAAAGCGATTTCTCTAGACGACCTTAAGTCTAATGTAAAAAGAGTGCTTGTGGCGCTGAGGCCATCTTTCGGCGGTAAGAGCTTTAACCATTATCGCCCTGCACGGTATTTCTCGGAGCATTTGGGTGAGCTTCAAGAACAGATTTCTGATGAAGTTATTGATCGGTTCGAAAAGATTTTTTCCGATTTGAACTGTTTGCTGAAATAGGGAGGTAGCATGCCGACGAACAAAAAAGTCACAAGTAAAAAAGCTGCCAGTAGTGCATCCAAAACATTGCGCTCTAGCAATACGGGATCATTATCCAAAAAAGCCGCAGGGAGTGCATTGAGTCAAACCAAGGAGCCAGTAAAGCAGACCAGCTCTAAGGCCGCAAGCGCAGCGTCGAAAACCCTCCAGGATGGACGCACGAGCAAAACTTCGAAGTCGGCTGCAGGGTCGGCCTTGTCGCAAACACCGAAGCGGATGAAATAATTGAAGTTATCAATGTGATCCATCTGCATACCAGCAAACTGTTCGGTGATGACCTGATCAAGGCCGGTTATACCCTTCCCGCTGAATCAGGCGGGAATCACACTTGGCACTGGTACGCCCACCGCATTACATTGCTGCGGAAAAAATGCGTCATCGTCATGGAAGAGTCCAGTCGTTACGCTCTGTTTTTTTCGACACTAAAAAAATCGGATCTCTCCGGATTCGATCAACTGTTACGCTCGCGGATCATTGCTGAAGCAAGCTGGCTGTGTAATCTGCCTGCTGCCCAGCGGGAAAAACTGATTTCTGCGGTCACCAGGAAATGCGCATCGGTCTATTGTTCTCAAGGACTTAACCGAAGTGTTCAGGCGCACATCCGCCAGGTGGCCGATGAAGTTGAGTATCTCGATAAGTATCGGTTCGAACGCCTGCCCGAATCGACAGAAGAGGTGTTCGCTATGGGGAACATGATCAACGACACTTTGCGCAAGTATGGTGGTGGCGACAAGGATTATTTCTACCCGCAAAAGAAATGGCGCGACTCACTGTTGGCCCTGCTGGAACTGCAGGACAGGTCAAATGTGGTGAACCTGGCGGACTTCATAAAGGGACGTACCAACTCCTGATAAGGTTGTCATGGTGTTGACGCCTTTCAGCTATTCAATAAGAAAATTTGCAGATTCACAAAATATTTTACTGTATTGGAATTGGCCCTGTCTTTGATAGCTGAAATCTTCAACGATAACAGTGGCTTTTTCTGCTAAATGGACTTGGCACGTCTCTCGCTATAGACCACAACATGTATAGGTTGCTATAGCGTATTGCTCGAAAACGAAAATGAAAACATCTTCTCAGGAGAAACTATTTATGCACTACCCCCTAAACCGAATTCAGGCCGGCGAGTTGCTGATCGAGCTACGCAAACGCCAAGGATTCTCCCAGGGAGACATAGCTGCCCGTCTCGGGTATCAGAACGTGAACTTTATTTCTATGATTGAGCGGTGTCGATCAAGGGTCCCTATCGATCGTTTTGCAGATTTCGTTCAGGCTTATGGAGCAAACCCTGAAGAAACTCTGGTTTTGTTCCGTTCCCTCTGGCCTGAGCTTTGGCAGGCTGTTTGCCACCTTGAGAAGGTATGTGGACCTCTACTTCAATCCTTCGGTTTTGAGAAGGCACACGAAGTGTGCAGGCGTAACGTGGATGTCGACCTATTTGCTCAAACAGTAACCCTTGCCGGCTGAGAACATCAGATGAAAATAACTGCTCTGACCATTGAAAACTTTAAAGGTATCGGCAATCCGGTGCGTGTCGAATTCAGGCCAATCACGTTGTTTTTCGGACCTAACAGTGCGGGAAAAAGCACCATCATTCAGGCTCTGCATTATTTCCGCGAGATCCTGGAGCGCGGCAACGTGGATGCCGACCAGTGTCTTGGTGCCGATGATTCGTTGAATCTGGGTGGTTTTGCCAACCTGGTTCATAATCATGATCTTTCTCGTCGAATTAGATTAAGGGTTGAATTGGGCCTGGATCATTCAGATCTCCCAGAATATCCGGCGTTTGTCAGCGAGTATAATGACTATGATACAGAGCTAAGGGGTTCTCACCGTCTTGAAATAAACTTTAATCTGGCAGATTGGATTGAGATCTCTTCTGCGTGGGTGGAGCTTGAGGTCGGCTGGAGTCATCTATTGCGAAAGCCTCTTCTAACTTCATATTCTACCGGGCTTAATGGGCCACAAGTGGCATCCATTGAGTGTGGTGATGATGGGAAACGGGTACGCATTTCTAAGCTAAACCTGTATCATCCTTCTTTAGAGGAAGTCATAAGGATCTGTTCGGATTGGAATATCCTTGAGGTTTTCGACAGGATCGTCAATAAAAGTATTGTGGGAGAAGGTGACGACCTTAACTTGATGCTTGAAAACACGCAGACTGTTTTGCCCCCTTGGGGAAAAGCACTGGTCGTCCCCCCGGAATGCTTTGCACCGTCGAGTGAAGATAAACTTTTCAAGTCAGACACATTGGAGTTTCTGGGATATCTCAGCCAGCTTATAGTTGGCCCGGGCGAACTCCTGCTCAACGAGTTTAAAAAGGGACGGTATCTTGGCCCAATCCGAAAAACGCCTCCCCGTCATTTCAGTGCCGTTCGGTCGCTGGACGAATCCCGCTGGGCCAGTGGTCTGGCGGCCTGGGATATTCTTTACAAATCAGATGAGCCGTTTATCGAAGAAGTCAGCGATTGGCTATCTCGTGAAGATCGGCTCAATGCTGGCTATCGTCTAGAATTGAATAGGTTCAAGAAGCTAGATATGGCAGGACCCCTATACCGCTTCCTCATTTCCGGTGATTTCCTGGATGAGGATGTTGCTATCCAGGTTGAAAGTCTCCCTGAAGAACGGCGTCTGGTCCTGATTGACGAAAAACGCCAATTGGAAGTGCTTCCTCAGGATATCGGCATTGGCATATCACAGGTCCTTCCGGTGATAGTGGGTGCTCTTGATAAAGGTACCGGAATTTTTATGGTTGAGCAGCCTGAGCTCCATATCCACCCGGCCCTGCAGGTCAATCTAGGAGATTTGTTCATCAGCGCTGCCGATAATGGGGATAAAATGTTCATCATAGAAACCCATAGCGAACACCTATTGTTGCGGCTGCTAAAGCGGATTCGTCAAACAAACGAAGATGATCTTCCGCCGGGTACGCCCCCTCTCGCGCCTGAGCAGGTTAGAGTTAATTACATTGAGCATTCACCAGATGGTCTGGCTATTAGAAACTTGCTGATTTCCGAGGATGGCGATTCTCTTGGTTCTTGGCCCAAGGGTTTCTTTGAAGAGCGGGCCGGGGAGTTGTTCTGATGTTGTACGAATATGCTGTCGAGCCGGCATGTCTCAGTGAATGGCAAAATTTTAAATATTTGATTGAACAATTTGGTGTTTCCAAGGGGCGACTTATTGCAAAATTTCCGAAAGATTGGCCTAAAAGAGTCATTCTCTCCTGCAACAATTTTTCTTTCACCCAAAAAGCACGATTGGAAATTGAACTAAACAGGCTCAAAAAACATGGGTTTGTTCGGTCAGGCCGTCCTTATGATGGATCAGTGGACTGGGTTACCAATGCCCTGTCACAGTTTTCCGATGGGTGCCCCTTTCACGCAGTGATCGTCAATTCAATAGCGGAAAGGCCTGAGTACGTTTTGCTTGCTGAGGAACTCAGCCACGGGATCCCCCGCTGGACAGTACGTCGTGAGAAGTCAGTTCCCCGCACAGCTGAAGCGTTGGGAGAAGCGGTTGCCTGTCTTCTTCAGATTTCTGAACATATCATTTTTGTTGATAAGTTCTTTGATCCTGAATTGGAAAAATGGCAGCGGTCGCTGAAAAAGTTCATTGAGCTAGCCACTATAGGCCGCGAAAGAATGCCCATCCTTGAGTTCCATACAGGAATTCACAACGATGAATATGGAAAGGCGAAAGAGAAACGACTTCAAGATTTTCAAAAAAACTGCAATCAAAATCTTGCAGGCATGATACCCGGCGGGGTGACTTTAAAAATTTTTCGATGGGACCAAGCCTACCGGGGAGACTTTTTTCATTACCGTTGTATTTTGACTGACAAGGGAGGAATTCGAATTGATTGGGGGTTAGACACAGGAGACCCAGGGGAGACAACCCTAGTTTCTATCTTTGAAGAAGAAACCTGGTCGGAGGTTTGGCAGAAATTCCAAACAAATTCCAATTCTTTTCAGTTGGTCGATTCTATTTCCGTGATCGGCTCCGATTAACATCTTAGAATCAGCATAAATTGAGGACGTTTTACTTTCAGATTATCGTGTAACACCTTGGCATGAAGCACGGTAAACATCCAGAGATGTATTGAGCAGGAGGCTTGGGATGAGTCACTTTGAAATTGGTCAGCAGTTTACGCGTAGGGAAATTCATGAAATTCTAGGCGGCGGAATTGAGCCCTACCTTCCTACTGTCAGCAATAAAATTACGGCAATATGTGTTCGTTTGGACCTGAACCCGTTCGCACCAGAGCTAATTTTTGTTGGTCCTGGGGCCGACGTGGAGAAAAGAGCTGAATTGTTACTCAAACAAAAGGACCCGTCTCCCTTTTTCCTAAAGGAGTTTACCGATCGCTGGAAATATATTGGAGATTACCGTGCGGTTTTGGCAGATCGTGATCCAAAGAAGATTAGGGAATGGGCTGAAATCGCAGCTAGACCCATTCGATGGGCACTTTGTTTGGAGAAATGGAATTAAAAGATAGGATGGAGTGACTCGATTGACATCAGGATTGGTCAATTACATCTACTCCGCCAGTGATCTCGTCGATTATCTCGAATGTGAGCATCTCACCTCCCTGAATCTGATCAACCTCGACACGCCGCTACCCAAGGTAGAGGACGATGAGCAGACACAACTGATCCAGAAAAAGGGATATGAGCACGAGTCAAATTATCTGCTGGCCCTGCAGGCTAAAGGGATCGACGTTGTCAATATCAAGGCCGATAACCGTAAAAGTGCCGAGGCGGTTGAAGCAACTCATCAAGCCATGGCCGCTGGTGCTGCCGTCATCTTTCAGGGGTGTCTACGGACGGATAATCTCATTGGTGTGGTTGATTTTCTGCGCCGGGTTGAACGTCCTTCAGCCCTGGGTGATTACAGCTACGAGGTCATCGATACCAAGCTGGCCCGTAAAACCAAAGCCAAGTTCATCATCCAACTCTGCTTCTATTCCGACCTTCTTGCTAACGTACAAGGCGTCATCCCAAACCATATCCATGTTGTCCTGGGCGATCTGACCGAGCAGAGTTGTAAGCGATAATCAAACCGCCCGCATTTCTGATAACGCTGCGGGCGTTGTTGTGTGCGTGTTGGCGCACCGGTGCGTTGAGCTTCGTCACGTTGGATAAACGATGCCCTTTGGGACCGGAAACGTGATGATCTGCTCCGAGTCCCGGCCTTCGTGGGATTCTTTTGGTGTTTCTCCTGGTCGTTCGTTAGCGTTTGCTTCGATAGGATCTCCCTTCTAAGGTCAAAAACGTTCCGTTCATACTCAGCCGATCAAGAATGGCCGAGGCGGTGGTACTGTCAAACACCTTGCCCCACTGCGATGGAACCAGATTGGTGGTGACGAGAGTGGTCTGGATTTCGGTGCGTTTGGCGATAATCTGAAAGATGCAGTCGGCCTGATCTTTGGAGGGAAAGGCGTAGCCGAGTTCGTCCAGGCACAACACCGGCACCTTGGCGTAGAAATCGATCAGGGAGTAAAGATTTTTGGCCTTGCCAAGCTTGGCCATCAGGTCGAAGAGCGTGATAAAAAAGGTTTGCTTGCCGGCCATGACGGCCTCATGGCAGAGCGCCTGGGCCAGATGGGTCTTACCAACGCCGGCCGGGCCGACCAGCACCAGATTGCAGGGGTGCTGCAGCCAGGGGCCGTTTCTGAAAGCCTGCAGTTTTTCCCGGGGAAGTTTGGGATTGAATGCCCAGTCGAAGTCGGACAGCAGCTTGATGCGCCGGATACCGGACCGCTGGAGCAGGAAGGTGATGCGGCGCTGCTCTTTCAAGGCGGCCTCCTGGGTCAGAAAGCGTTCCAGAAAGGCCTGTTCGTCCACGGAGAAGGTTTGCGCATCGGAGAGCAACCGGAACCCTCGCCACAGATCAGTCAAGTTGGTCATAACTATCGAGCCTCCGTTCCTGATAGGCAATCTGCAACAAACGTCCGTCCTGGGGCGTCACCGGGCAAGGCGCCGGGGACAGCGGCCGTTCCAGCAGGTTCGCAAGGTAATCAACCCGGAAGACCTGCTGTGCAACAGCCTCCCGGACCGCCGAGAGAAACATTGGCTTGCGATGCCGCACCAGCAGCCGGAACAGGGTTTGGGCGACTGCCGGTGAGTGACCGTTGTGTTCCAGCAGTCCGGCGACGGCGGGGTCCATTCCGGTCATCAGTTGCAGGATGCGCTCCTGCCGGTAAAGCGGGGTGATTCGCAGAATGTCCTGACGATGGGTCGGCAGTTCCCGTTTCTCGCGGGCGCCGAAGGAGCGCGGATGGGTGGCCACACAGGCCGCACCGACCAGAATCTCGATCCGGTCCGGATAGGCCAGGATCACAGCGGTCTGTTCGCTGAAGCGGGAGGGGACCGAGTAGCGGTTGGTCTCGAATTCGACGAAACCGGTCCGGCCGATCTTGCCGGTGATCATCCTGCGCGGCAGATAAGCGATGGCCGGCAGCGGTTTGAGTTTCTCATCGAAGATCAGTTCGGAAGGGGGTTTCCCGGTGGACCGGTGGACCGTCGCGTTACGCTGCCGGCACCAGCGGTCCACCAGCCGATTGAGCTCCTGCAGGGTCGCGAAGGACTCCACAGCCAGAAACGAACGGATATCGCGGATCACCCGTTCCACACGCCCCTTCTCGTTGGCCCGGTAGGGTGTGCAGGGGTGGATGGTGAACCCGTAGTGCCGGGAGAAGTCGACGAATTGGGGGTTGAGCACCAAATGAGGTCGACGGCTGAGCACCACGCTCTTGAGATTGTCGTAGCGGTGGGTATGGGGAACGCCGAAGTTCTCCCGGAAAGCCTCCAGATGGCCGGCGAGAAAAAACTCGAAGCTCATGCGGGGATAGAAGCGGACAAACAGGGAACGTGACCAGGCGAGGATGTAGCCGAAGCCGTACATCGTCTGACCGGGAAGGGTCAGGATCATCCAGTCCACCTGCGCCTCTTCCCCCGGCAGCAACTCCAGTTCGTGAAACATGGCCGGTTTCCTGACGCGAAGGGGGCGGGTCTGTTTGACCACGGTGGGGTAAGAGCCGGCAAAACCATAACTGCGCAACCGCTCAAACACCTGGGTCGCCTTGAGCGTCGGGTGGGTCGCGTACCACTCCCGCACCAGGCGGGCAAAAGGCACCATGATGCCGGCATCGTTCTTGCGCTGTGGCGAGCCGCCTTCTTCCCGGATCACCCGGGCAACCGTCTTGGCGCACATCCCCATCCGGCGGGCGATCTGCCGGCAGCTCAAGCCCTCGACCTGCCGCAGATGCAGCACAAAGGCATCGCGTTCATCGCGAGAATCATCGTCCATGGCCATCCTCCCGAAAGAGAAAAAGATGTCCACGAGCCTACGACGTCTCAAGGCCCCAGGGCCATCGCGTCTTGTATCATGGTTTTCGTCAGCCCAGTGGCCGCAAACGCTGCCGGGGCCACCCTGCGCAGGAGGATCTCGTCTTGTATCATCCCCGGCCGGTCCGCCGGGACGATGAAAACCAGCTTCAGCACTGGCTTGGCGGGTGGTCTCTCGTCTTGTATCACGGCTCGCCGCAGCCGCCACTGCTTCACCACCTCGTAGCGGCCGCAAAAGTAACCGGGATTCTCTGCAACCCACCGCTTCTGAGCATCCTGTTTACGCTTTTTTTTGCACAGCACATTGGAACAGGACCGCTGGCGTTTGCCGACACGCCGGTCTGGAACGAAAAAACGACCACAGAATTCGCAACGAGTTGCCATCTCGATCCTCCCGGGAATGAACTCCGAAAAGGATTGAGGCAGAAACAAACGAATGCAAAGGTTGAATTCAGGTGATGAGAGAAAAATGGCGGGTTAAACAGACACGCCCGCAGCGTTATCAGAAATGCGGGCGTTTACGTTATTGCTAACAAGAGTTATCGTCTGGCCGATTTCTTCAAATATTACCGCACCGTCAAAGCCCGCTTCCTCGCTCAGGTCGATTCAGGACCTTCATCCACTTATCCTGAGCCTTGCTCCCATTGTGACATGTGCCACTGGCGCGAGATCTGCAACACCAAATGGCAGCAGGATGACCACCTCTGTCAGGTAGCCAATATCAATAAGGCCCAGATCAACAAACTGTGCGCTACCGACATCAGCACCCTGGCAGCGTTAGCCACCGTTGACCCTGAAACCACCCGTGTCCCCGGCATGCTGCCATCGACCCTGCACAAACTCCAGCGTCAGGCCGCCCTGCAACATCGGCACAGAACGTCTGGCGAGGATATTTATGAATATCTGGAGGTCGATCCGCTAGAAGAGCGCGGGTTCCAACGTCTGCCTCGACCCGATGAGGGGGATCTCTTCTTCGATATGGAAGGGGATCCCCTGGAAGAGGGTGGACTTGAGTATCTGTTCGGACTCTATTATTTCGATCAGGGCAAGGAAATATTCAAACCTTTCTGGGCCCACAATCGCCAGGAGGAACGCAAGGCATTTCAAAATTTCATGGCTTTTGTCATGGAGCGCCTTGCCCGGTTCCCACGTATGCACATCTACCACTATGCCCCCTACGAAGAGACTGCTCTGAAACGACTGATGTCGCTGCATGGCACCTGCGAGGCCGAGGTTGATCACCTGCTCCGCAGTAACAAACTGGTGGATCTGTACAAGGTGGTTCGCGAAGCAATCCTGATCTCCGAACCCCGTTATTCCATCAAAAACCTCGAAACCTTCTATATGGAAAAACGTGCCGGTGAGGTCACCAATGCCGGTGCCAGTATTGTCTACTATGAGAACTGGAAGGAGTCCGGTGACCCCCAACTGTTGCAGCAGATTCAGGACTACAATGAAGATGACTGCCGTTCGACCTATCTGCTGCAGCAATGGCTGCTGGGCATTCGCCCGGAAGATGCCATCTGGTTTAATGATTTGGCTGAGGATAATGAAGAAGTAGACACCCGCAGCGACCAGGTACGCGAAACGGAAGAGCGCCTGGCCGACTATCAACAGCAGTTGCTTGGTTCTCTACCCGAAGACCGCAGCCAATGGGACGACGAGGCTTTTTTTCGTGAACTGGTTTTTCAGCTCCTTGATTTTCATCGCCGTGCAGAAAAACCGGTCTGGTGGGCCATGTTTGCCCGTCATGAAATGAGCGAAGATGAATTGATCGACGATCCTGAATCGATCGGCGGTTTAGCAGCTATGGAACAATACCCGCCGGAACCAATAAAGCGGTCGACGCTGTACACCTATCGGTATCCTGCCCAGGAGTTTAAGTGCAAAGAAGGGGATCAGTGTCTGCGGGCCGATACCCTGACACCCGCTGGAACCATCGAATCCCTTGATGAACAGCAACGGATTATTCGCCTGAAAATCGGCAATAAGCAGGATGAACTGCCGAAGCAATTGTCTATTATCGCTACCGGACTGATCAGCACCAAGCCTTTAAAAGAGGCCCTGTTTCGCTTTGCCGACAGTATCATCGCCGCAGATGGAAACTATGCAGCCTTAAGAGCTATTCTTGGCAGACAACACCCAACCATCGAGGGATGGACACCGGACAGTCCGATCATTTCCAACCCATCGAGACTCACCGAACAGGTCAGTGACGCTGTCAGTCGATTACAGGACAGCTATCTGTTTATTCAGGGGCCACCTGGTGCCGGAAAAACCTATACCGGTTCCCATGTCATCGTTGATCTGCTCGAACAGGGCGCCAGGGTCGGGATCTCCTCCAACAG
Source organism: Pelovirga sp. C15f (assembly GCF_057178085.1). Classification (NCBI taxonomy): domain Bacteria; kingdom Pseudomonadati; phylum Thermodesulfobacteriota; class Desulfuromonadia; order Geobacterales; family Geobacteraceae; genus Pelovirga; species Pelovirga sp. C15f. The sequence goes on along the minus strand of NZ_JBXUCV010000001.1, from coordinate 765,639 downwards.
CCATAAGGCCATCAATAATCTGCTGACCGGGGTGGAAAAACGCGCCGATGACAAAGGATTCAACTTTACCGGCATCAAAAAAAGCTCCGGGGAGGACACGCTGTACCACGGCAGGCGCATCACCAACACCACGACCAAAGTGTTTTCAGGGGCACAATTGATCGCCGGAACGGCCTGGCTGTTTGCCGATCCTGATATGGATCAGACTCTGGATTATCTCTTTATCGATGAAGCAGGGCAGGTGGCCTTGGCTAATCTGATCGCCATGGGAACCAGTGCGCGGAATATCATCCTGCTCGGTGACCAGATGCAACTGCAGCAACCAATTCAGGGAGTCCACCCCGGTCATTCGGGAGAATCGACCCTGGACTATCTGCTCCAGGGGGATGCCACCATTGCTGAGAATCGTGGCGTCTTTCTGGCCATCACCTGGCGTATGCACCAGGATGTTTGCGGATTTATCTCGGATGCCGTGTACGACAGTCGCCTGAAACCGGAAAGCGGCAATCAACAGCGGCAGATTCTACTCAATGACAACGCTCATGCGGCATTACGCCCCACCGGGATTTCATTTGTTCCGGCAGACCATGACGGCTGCGGGCAGCGCAGTGAAGAAGAGGCCGCACTGGTCGTTGATCTTTATCACAGTCTGCTGGAGCAGGACTATGTTGACCGGGAGGGCAGTACTCACCCCATGACTGCCGACAATATCCTGATTGTCGCGCCCTATAATATGCAGGTGAATCTTCTCAAGGAAAAACTTCCGGATGACGCCCGGGTCGGTACCGTCGATAAATTTCAGGGGCAGGAAGCCGAAGCAGTGATCCTGTCCATGACAACGTCAAGCGGTGAATATCTGCCCCGACATATCGAATTCCTCTACAGTAAAAATCGCATCAATGTCGCCATCTCCAGGGCCCGCTGTTTGGCACTGGTAGTTGCCAACCCTAAGCTGATGGCGATCAAGTGTAATACGGTGGAGCAGATGTCCTTGGTCAACACGCTTTGCTGGGTCGCGGAATATTCTGAAAACGAGAACGTAAAATTGGAATATTCGGCAGAACCGCCCTAATTGACAGTATATTTTTTTATAGTGAATTTTTCAGCAGGCGGTTAAGTGATCAAAGCTTTTACAGTAGATATTCAGCCCGTGTTAGGAGAAGAATAATGAACGTCAGTCAGGTTTCATGGTGTTCCGCCATGGTAAGCAAGGAACCAAACCACGACATATCCACGCTACCATCGGCAAAGCCTATGAAGAAGCATCCCGCCTGGCAATGAAGGCTGCCGATGAAAGGTCTGATGATGCTTATCTGATTGTAGAAATTGTTGGTGGTGCGCAGGTTATTAACGACAAAGTGGAACCTTTATTTCCCGATGTATCGGGGAAAACATGTCAGAAGTTGCCCTGACATTCAACACGGCTTCTCGCAATTTGCGTATGCATTTCGAGATTTCATGAATAGCCCGGGTTAAGATGAAGTTGATTGTCAGGAAAATCCACTCTGATTGATATTGATTTTCTGCGTGGCTCTTAACATCAAAAATCATAACCAATTCCCACGGCGTGCACTGCCAGAAATAAACCAATAGCTTGTTTTCAGCTGTCATCGATTGTAGGTTCTCGACAGCAACTATTGTAAGCGATTCATTTATTTAATTTCGCTCTTTATTGTCAGATCTGATCAGAGCAATCTGGCTTTTAGAGCCACGAGGATCAATGATTTTGACGTAAAATTCATTGTGCCGATAAAAGTTAAAATCGTTGGAAATTGCTTCAATAGATTCTATATCGAAGTAAAATTTTTCAGCTTTTTTTGAATTAAAGTTGAACAAAAGGCTGGCAAGACTTGTTTTTGTAGAAAATGTTTCCAATCTTACAGAAAATGGTCTGGCCTGCAGCTGCCTTCTTATTTCATTTTCAGAGTCAATTAAATTTTGGACTGGTGTTGTCAGGGGGGCCGTCAGTTCGCACTCCGATGGAATTGTCTCTGAAGGAACCTGCTCTGAAGGAACCTGCTCTGAGGGAACCTGCTCTGAAGGAACCTGCTCTGAAGGAACCAGCTCTGAGGGAACCAGCTCTGAGGGAACCAGCTCTGAAGATGTAGATTTTTTCTCCTGAAGTAGTGTCGTCTGGTCGGCTTTTTCAGGGCAATGAGGATGTTCAACCTGCTCAAGAATATCTGTTGTATGGCTATTAATTTTATCGTTGGTTTGAAATCCCGCATCAGGTGGAAGGATTGTAGGAATTCCTCTTGTGTCAGTTGATAGGAAATTAAAATCATTCTGCCGAGGCTGTGTTTCTGGTTCCTCGAGAACTTTGATTTCAGCATTGATGGTAAATGGAGCAAGATTGAGCAGAGAGGAAATATTGCTGTCAATATCATCGTAATGGCTTTTGTCTGGGAGGATCAATTGTAGGTCGAAATGTTTAAGATTGTTACAAATTGTCTCATAAAATGGTTGGTTAGGTTGTCCCAGGGTGCGGCTGTATTTAGGTTTAAGGTGTCTGATAAGGCTCTGATGATTGATTTTAACTAGATCGGTATATCGTGTGAAATTTTCTTGGTTACACGTAAGCTTAATATGATAAACCCACCCTAGTTTTGCCATATTTCTAACGTGAGATGGCACCACGATAATAACAGGATAAAAGCAGGTGCCGAGGATATTGAATGACTGAATCCATAGGTTAGTGTATCGATCTACAAACTTGTTTTGGAGCAGGCTTTTGTCTGTCAGTTCAACGACCTTATCGATATTATCAATTTCCTGACTGAGTTCAATTTGTAGTTGGTAGACACAATATTTCATCATTTGCTCCTTATTCTGTTAATGACCATGTTTTCATGCAAGCCGCAAGTACGCGCATAAGAGACAAAGGAGTGCTCGTTGCTTTGCGATTAGTTTGAATACTGTCAAGCAAGACGTGGCCTTTGCTGTTTTCAGGTAGTTGGATGTTGTCATTCAAAGGCATCCAATTGATGTTGGGGGTTCGCAATTTCCAGAGATCAAGTCTCTGTTCGCGAGACTGCGTGGATGCAAATTCTCCAGGGACGAAAATGGCTTGTAGCGTCTTCAGGTCAAATTCCGAATCGACCAGGAAATTCAGCAGTTGATTCAGATCGGGAATTGAATGGACTTGAACACATCCCTTGTCAGAACTGATCTCGAAAAACCACTCCGACAGGCGTTTTGCCTTAATGCAGGTCTTAGTCCCTTTAATCCTCCAGGCGGCGTACCAACCTTGTAATTGCTCCATGTCTTGGGGTGTGCGCGGTAGTTTGAGCTTATATTTTTTGGCGGCAACATCTTGTTTAACCTGGTTATAAACCTGATCAAAATGAGGTATCCGTGGATTAACTTCCTTCGATAAATTGATGGGTGGTGGTGTTGGCAAAGCATTGCTCAAAGCCGGGTGCCGACATGATGCAGGGAGTTCATCAAGGAGGGCGACTAGGGCTCCTGCAAATGGGTATTTTTGGGTTTTGTAATAGTAGGAAACATTTTTAGTGCTGCAGCTCATCAGGCGTGCGTATGCTTTTTGGGACAAATGTGGAGATGATGATTCATGACGCATCACATAGGCAAGAAACCAGTCACAAAGATGAAAATAGGAATATAATCCAGTAGCTACGTCAGCATGACCGATCATGATAGCGGCAACATATAGGTCTCCCCGACCGGTGCATTTGGTGGCTTTGATTCTGTTGATCAGTTTGGGGTTAGGCGGCGTCATGCCCTTCATGAAGAAAGGTATCTCTTGCAGTTTGATGTCCTTGCGCCACAGTAGTGCAATAATGAGATTGATTAAAAAACTGTGTCGGGTGTGATGATAAACGGCTAGCAGATCACAACATGCCTTTTTAATCAGGTCTCGAAGCGGGACCATGATTTGAGCATCACTGATCATCTGATTGTGCAACTCACTTAGGGTCATCAAGAAATCGTCTGATGTGACTTTGAATTCGTTGCGGCGTCTCACGACATGACGTTGAATAAAATCATATTCAAGTGGCGGCAAATGATTTCGAAGGACTGCTGATCGTGTTGCAGAAGGTGATTTCGTTTTGCGTTGACGATGAGGGCGAATACAAATTTCCAAGTCATCATCGCCGAGAATGTCTTTGAGTCGTGACCCAAGTGATTCTCGACATCTAAAAGAGAGACGATATCCAAAAATTAACATGATGATCATGTTTATCTCGTGACGATTGAGGTTTGAGGACCTCCAGTTGAGAGCCTCAAGGCAGCGAAAGTAAGTTTGTTCGGTCAAAAAATGAGCTGAAACCCCGCCAACACTAGAGGTTTCTTTGGTCGGAAGAGGGAAGGGTTGAGCCTCATGGACGATGATTAAAAAAGAATGAAAAAAATACACTCGGCGTGATATCGGACTTTCAATGTCAATTTTTTTTGATTTGTACTTTTCTTCTCGGTGAGATGTTTGTTCTGTTGAAACCACCTTCTGGTAGAGAGCTGTAAGTTCTTCCTCATTGAAATGTAACGGATTCTGATCCGCACACTCATCAATCAAAAGATCTGCAATATTAGTTATATATGTGCGGACAGTGCTTTTTGCCAGGGGTTCTTTTTGTCGGTGGGGGTCAAGTGGTGAGTCTCGTACAGAAAGTAAATAGAGGGCCCACTGGGCCAGTAGATAAAGCACAGGCACCATATTGTTCAGGTGATCTTCAATGAATAGTTGAATTCGGGCAATAACGGTTTCCGGTTGTTCTTCAGGATCACTATTTGCTGGCTGAATTGTTTCGCATAGTTCCTGCCGCAATATTTTCTGATAGGAACACAAGAAGTTCGTGGGTGCAAAATCAGGTGGTTCTTGCATTGGGAAGGTAGAGTGTTTTTCTATAGGAATCGTGTGACCGCCAATTGCGTACAGCCACCTTTCGTCTGGCAACGAAGCAGATGAATTTATATCCCGAGCGTAGGCAACAAGAAACGCCGGCATGCGGGTCAATGTCATTGCATAGGCTGAATGGATCACCTGATTGACAGTGATCGGCGCTTGTCGGGGATGTTTCAGACGTAGACGCAGATCTGTTAACTCGCCGGTATTGTACATGCGAGGCCGTTCAAGTCGCCGGGAGTTGCTTTTTTTTCTTGCTTTATGCTTTTTTAGTGTGACCTGGGAAAAACCGAGATGTTGAAGATAGCTTTTCAGTGCAACGATGGCATCTGGACAAACCTTATTCTGAAAATCAGGATCGTCCCGGAACCACAGACAGATCAGTAACTGGCTGGTTGTGTCAGAGATCCATCGCCGAAAAAACTTTGGCTGTCCTTGCTGTCGAACTCTGACAATTTGGTTTTCATGTGGTTCGACAGTCCACAGATCAAGCCATAACCACTCCGCTTCCCGGTATAAGCGCTTTGCTAAAGATTCAGGGACTCGCTCCATCCAGGATCGCTTGAGTAGGCCGCCATAAAGGATCCCGCTGAGCAAAATCTGGCCGGTCCGCAATATTGCTGAATGCGGGATTCCCATATCAATATCATGGCAGAAGGCCTTTTCAAGCTTTCTATAGAGTTTAAAATCCACCCCCATATCAGCCTTGATTAGATTTTTTTCTCTTATGGATAACCTAGGAGGAGTCGGCACCATGATCGGAAGACCATATTTGTTTTTTAATAGATCTAGGACACGGAAAAACAATCGCTGTTGTTTGTACACCGCTTGTGGTGTTCGTTCTTTAACCAGGGTTTTTTCAAAAAAAATGTTTATTTTATTTTGCTCAAGACTCCAATCCACCACTGGTTGATCCAGTAACTCCCCGCTATAGAGGGAGGGCAAATCGATTGCGACCCTGGCGAGAAGATCTTTGTCGTAAGCATTGAATGCTTTGAATTTGTCCATTCCCTGGAAAAGAGTGCCCTTGGCCTCATGCCAGAAAGGGTGAGGGTCCATGTTGTCCGGCAGACCCAGAAGATTGTCGAGACGAGATTGTCGTGGAGTTGTACCAACAACACGGTTCAGCTTGAAATCAATGTTCAGGCTTGGAACGCATTTGATCGCTTTTACCCCGATTTCTTTCATTAAGGTCGGCAGGTAGGTTTTGAGACTAGCGCGATAGTCTTCAGGGTGCACGCTCGATGAAGCACTGAAACCTTCCTCGCCATGGTTCCAATGCCCTAAAAAAAGTTCGATAACATCATGGGCGCAGCCACGTTCTATGAGCTCACTGCGAAGGAAACTGCGCTGTGCATTGGCTGGAGCATAATATTGATGCTGTTTGAGTTTTTCCTCCAGGCTGGACGGTGTAATCGATTCAATCGTTAATTCATCCAAGCTGTTACGTAGAAAGAACACTGGCAGCTTGTCAAATTGTTCGGGATTGATATTTTGGCGTTGACAGTTTGCTGTAAACATATCGCGGTAGATACGGTAATGGCGCAGCTGATTACGGCATACATCAGGCAACCAAACTAAGCGTGTATGGTAGCCATCTTTTGTGTCCTTATCGCGTAGTATGCAGAATCCACTTAACTCATCGTAGCTGTTCTGGTTGATGTATGGATGGATAACGGCTCGCAGGCCGCTGGCAAATTTCCATGACATGATTGAGTGCAGGGTGTAAAGATTGTGGTAGGCAACCAGGTCATCCAAGGTTTTGATCTGTGGTCGCCGCTCTCGAAAATTATTAAGTTCAGCAGATAATTTCTCAAAGAGGTTGATAACGGTACGTTTAAAAGGGCGATTAGGTGTGCCAAGATATGAATTTTCTAACAAAGTATGCGGCAATGGAACGGTGCCATCCTCAGGTTGTGGAACGAGTTTCCGCACATGTTGACAGGTGGTTAGATATAGATTTTCTAGCATCAAGTGGTTCGAACATTGATAATGGACTTTAGACCGTACCAGGGCGCTGTCACGACCAAGCATTAACGCTGCACTCACGGGGTTGGTGATCCTGGCGGCAGTTTCATAGAAAAACTTTTGCACTGCTTTTATTTTAAGCCGATTTTTACTCAGGTTTTGTTTCAGGATTTTCCTGCATCGCCGGACAATCAAGCGTGGCGACATTTTAAAGATGGGATTTCCGACAACGGTTTCGGATAATTCCATGTGCCGATTCAGTGCATTGCGGCACTCAATAGGTACCTCAAGCCTAATCCATGACTGGCGTGAATACACTTGCGTTGCTTCCAGTTCATCTATCGGTGATTTCAGGCGCGGATAGGGACTGTATAGAGTTATCGTGCCAGCTAGAGGATCGTAACTGTCGATCGTCTCGAATTGAACATCGCCCTGTTGCCCATAGACAATTGTTGATAGACGATGTTCATTGAGGCTAAACCAGAACATTAAATGTATTAGTGCTGCCCCTTCAACATCATTGGGAGACAACTTATGAGATGTTAAAGAGGTCATCCACTTAAGCAACTGAATAGCATCATGTTGCGACAAAGCCGACCAACTACCAGGATAAATCTGGTTCGCTTTGGCCTGGGCATGAGCGATTTGTTTACCGGTAAAAAAATCTGCTGGAAAACTGGCTCGGCGTCCGCTAATGACATCATAACCCCCAGAAGTTTCGTCTTCTGTGTTTTGGTCTTCCTCAGGAGGTTTGACAAATTTAATATTATTGATGGCCAACTCTTCATTATCATCAGTATCTGCTTCCTCTCCATCCGGCGTCATTCTGTAGGCATCTTTGAGCAGGTTTGCAATTGAGTGGATGCGAAATTCACCTGTGATCTTGGAAAGTTCATTGAGATATACGTCAGGGTTCATGACCTTCAAGGGCAGTGGATCAAGCTCTTGCCGACATATTTTTGAAGAATTAGCGAGCATGCGAATAACAGAAAACGCACTATCAAGGCTTTTTGTGAGATGTGCCTGCGCCGGATGATGGCGAAGAATCAATAGGCTGATCAAAGTATGAGCCAGCAGTTGACTGAATTGCGGACTCAAGTTTTCGTGTGGAGCTTCGTGACCTAGTGTAGACCAAAGTGGATGCTCTCCGATTAGGCCACGAAATGAATTGTTGCGGGTCACATATCGGGTCTTCTTGCTAATTTGCAAATCCAGTTTACGCAATTCCTTGCGCTCATTGGCATAGGCCATGATTTTTTTCTTGTTTTCTAGAAGAATCCGGCAGACTGGTTCGATTTCAAGCAGCTCCTGCCGCGACTCTTTCCACCAACCAACCGCACTGATATTCCTTACAACTTGTAATGCTTGCTCAAGACCAAAAAGGACCAGAAAGAGCATTTCCTGCTCTTGAGGGGCCTCAAAAATTTCCAGTATTTCCATGTATTTATTTAAGTTCAAGCCTTGGATCTCACCACTTTCGGCCAATAATTTAATCGTGAAGTATGTAGTTGATTTTGAATATTCAACTGAAGTTTTTTTCATTTGTGTCCTCCTTGGTGTTGTCTTGTGCCCTTACCTACATAACAAGCGGCGATTGAATATTTTTTGTCATTTTAAATAAATTTATTGAAATCTACACAAATAGACAAAAAATGCAGTGCCAGACACTGCTGATGGCAGAGTAAATGAGTGAATGATTATAGTCTATACGTATAGACAAAAACAGTCAACAAAATCATACATTGTGATTTTATCGCTATGATGCGTTATACACAGGTGGTGATAGGCCGGTAAGGCATCGAGTTTTTAATAAATTAAATAGGTTACAAAGGAAGTATAAAAATACAAAAAGCTTACGGATTCATAATCCCGCCCAACATACGGGTGAAAAGTGTGGTAATCAATTTGCACTTATGTTTGGAAAGAGCGGGGGACTTTGGTGCTTTTTTTAATATCGAGACGTGTTTTTCACGAAGAAGAACCAGTCCTGTACCCTTTGGGAGGTTTTGAATGAGATGGTTGGTTAAGGGTTCGGTGATGTCTTGAAGCGGATAGATCATCCAGACAAAATCACAGTAAGATGTTGACATGTCGTAAAAATCCTTCTCCTTCTGTTCAACGACTTGAACCGGATTCAAAGAGACAGGCATGTTTCTAAAACCATGAAATTCCAACTTTCCAGTGGCTGTTTTTACAACTGCGACAGCAGAAAACAGTTCTCGTCGATCTGAAACGACGAATCCCTCCGGAGAAACATGTAAAAATATCTGATATGCCTTTAGGTCATGATGACCTGTCCAACCTGGTCCCGCAGCCTTGAGAGCTTCAAGAGTCATAGCCTCAGTCAATAAAGCACTCTGGTGTGGATCGGTAATGTCGACAGGAGGTGGGGCGCCGCCACGGCCTCGTGCAGTTTGCCCCCCCAGGACAGGTCGGTAGGTTTCCCACAATGATTTTAACTGAATACGTTTGACGTCGCCGGCAAAGACCTTGGGCGCCAGTTCATTATAATAACTTTGGGGCACAGCTCTTTCCAATTTAGCTAGCAATTCAAAGCTTTCCGGCCCAATCTTCTTTATACAATCTTCAGGATCTGATACAAAGATACCTCTATTTCGTAATTTTTCTTGCGCTTCTTTCATATAGCGTCCTGCAGACAATCTTCTCCACAGCATCGACTGTTTGACACCGAAACGATAGGCGTTTTGTGTTATCCAGTTGCAGAATGAGTCGGAAGAGGTTTTCCAATACCGGGTTTTTTCGATTGCATCCAGTAATTCGCTCTGGATCCACCATGGGTACTGTTTGCCATCGTCTATCTGCTTTAGCAGGCTGTCTATGTCTTTGTGATTATGTGGGATCATGGTGGTTTATTATACTTAAATAGAGTACTTGTCAATATGACATTAACTTGCCGATATACATTTTTTGAGGAGGAGAACTCAATATGAGATGATATTTTCTCGTTAACAGAACAAAATGATATTGATTCCGACGTCAACTTGCTTTTCATCAGGGGGGCTCACGCTTGAAGAAGTATGGTCGGGTGTCACCTAAAGAACCATTTCTGCTCTCTAGATTCGGAATGTCGACTTACTAAAAGAGTAGCTCAAGAGTAGATGAAATTGTCGTGGAGGTTTTGTGTTTTTGCAGTTTTTTTCAATATGAAAATGTTTCCGTTCAATGTTTATATTAGCGGTCGATCAGGGTGACATGAAGAGATAAAATATCACCCTTTATTATTAACAATCTTAAATTCTGGATTATAGAAGTTACTGATTTTAAACTTTATAGTGATCGTGAAGGCTAGATAAAAGCAAGGTTATTTATTGGTAATCTCACATATACAGTATTTCAGCACTGGTATTTGTAAATAAAACCGAAGGTCGTTTTTGGAGATTTTTGACGATTATGGGTATGACGAAAAAATACAAAAAAACACAAAAAAGGAATTGATAATTTCCTTATTGAAGCATAACTATGCTTTTTAAATCAACTTTTTGCCAGATAATGGATCATTTTAAAACTGCGTTAAAACGGCCTGTCACGCCGGAGGTCGCGGGTTCAAGTCCCGTCAGCCCCGCCATAAAATCAAGCACCTAGCCAGTTTTGGTTAGGTGCTTTTTTATTTGTGCCCATGTTTTAAGGGTTTGACCTTCGGCTCTCCGTTCTTGCCGCTCATTTAAAACTGATGGTCATTACTTTTCTGACCTTCGGTCTGTTTTGGGCCCGTGCCCACGTATTTTCAAACAGTTGTGAAGTGAAAATCCGTGCCAAATAAAAAACAATGATAAAATACTAGCCAAGATGCGTTCCTTTGACATTCGGCACACAACAATCTTCAGTGACTAGAATTGCAGGATTTTCAGTCAAGTCAGATTTTCCACCGAATCCGTTATCAAATTTACAGCGGGACTAAAAGTGAGAAAATAGTGTCAAAAGAGCAGCAGAGATACTGAGGTGTGTCGAAGGTAAGAAAAAAACACAAAACCAGTATAAACTGTCTACCTAAGTCGGGAGTTTCTTAGCTAAAGATAGGTTCCCCTGTGTTCATTCTTGAAAGCTCGCAATTTAGGAGAAAACTCAGAACATTATCGTTTGTACGCAATCCAGTAACAAAGAGACGACTCAATATGGCTTTCATTTTTTGCCCGACTTGTCCTCAAAGACTCCCTGTGCACAAGCGTCCTCCAAATACTGCTCTACCATTGGCCAAAGGAAAGGAGCCCCTTCCTTTATTGGTAACATTCGCTGGATCACCCTTTCTTTTTCTATCTTGTGGATTCTCCAGGTTCCTCCGCGGGTGTTAATGTTTTGAAGCAGGGTTTGGAATCGGTCCAGCGAATTGGCGAAACGGGCCTCGCTTGTTTTGCCTTCTTCGAACTCGTTCCAAAGACTCATGAACTCGGAGCTCAGATCTTCCGGAAGCAGGCCGAATAGCTGCTCGGCAGCGAGCCTTTCTCTTTCTTCCTTGTCCTTGTTTCCTTCTATATCGAAACAAAAGGTGTCACCCGCCCCAATTTCGATCACATCATGCAGCAACAGCATCTTTAATACCTGCAGCTGGTCAAGTTCAACTGGAGCGTATTCATTTAATACCATCGCCATCGTAGCAATATGCCAGGAATGCTCAGCACTATTTTCCCGGCGAGACTCATCCATCACCAGGTTTTGCCGAAGGACTTGCTTGAGTGAATCTAGTTGCTCGATGAAACTGATCTGTTGTTTTATTCTATCGAAACTGACTGTCACCTATACCGTCTCCCATTACTGAGAACTGAAAATTATTATTTTACAGGCTTAACCGCATGCTCTAGATGGTGCCGTTGATTTTTATTTTGTGAGTCGTGCTTTATAGAACTCTCTATTGCTAAGTTGGGTTGATCAACCTCTGTAAGGTTTTTTCCAGGATAAAGTTACTGACACCCATGCCGAGATAACCCGTTTGTCCGTAGGTATCGTAGAGGGTGACCTGTTCGACTAGATCCTCTATCTCCACTATTCTATCTTTGAACTTTTCCCGGTTCTCGATGATGAACAGGATCTCTGCAGCTAAGAAGTCGGGCAGATCCTGATCTTTCTGAGCAGTTTCCATGGCATGCTTCAGATTCTCAAAAACGGTCATGACTCCTCCAGCCACCGAAGGGATCGGGCAATATCTTCATGGTCATAGGCCCATTTGCAGCAACCCGCTTCGGCATAGACGTCAAACTCGCGGACCTGATCCAGCAGGATTTCGACTAGATACTCCTTCCCCTCATACCGCACGGGGTTTCTTGCGACATTTAACACGGGATCGGCCAGCCACTTCGGCAACTCCCCATGCTCATACTGATAAGTCGTTGCCTGTTCAAGCTCCATGAAGACCTGGATCATCGCTGCACTCCTTTCATTTGCCTCTACGCACTTGAGAGAGAATTGCTGATACCTTGTCCCAGTCCACCTCTTCAGTCATATGGCACCACGAAAACCGCAGAGACGCCTCGACCTGCTCCGGCGAGCACCCCATGGCTGTAAGAACATGGCTCGGCGTTCGGGTGTGTGAGGTGCAGGCCGATGTACTCGAAACTGCGATGACGTGTTTTAGAGCCTTGATGGCCTGATCGGAGTCGATGTCGGGGAGCGAGATATTGGTGACGTGCGGGAGGGTGGATTTCTCATCTCCGTTCTGCTGCGCGCCGAGAGAGAAAAGAACTTTTATGATTTCGCTCCTTATGGCAAGACACTTCTCCCGGCGCTCACCGTGATTGCGCAATGCCAGCTTGGCGGCTTCGCCCAGTCCGGCAATGAGTGGCACCGGCAAGGTCCCTGGCCGCAATCCCTGTTCCTGACCGCCACCGTACATGAGTGCGCGTAACGGCGGCAGGTGGCTTCCCCTCCTTCGGGCAATCAGAGCGCCGATTCCCTTGGGGGCATAGATCTTGTGTCCACTGATCGAGATCATGTCGATGCGACCGTGACGGAGGGATTCGAGTTCTTTGCCGAACCCCTGGGCGGCATCAACATGCCACCATGCATCCGAGTGCTCCATAATCTCGGCCAGGGGCGCGATCGGTTGAAGAACACCCGTCTCGTTGTTGACTTGCATCGTGGAGACAAGAAGAGTATCCGGGCGCAAGGCCGATGCCACGCGATCCAGATCAAATCGTCCATCCGGGGACACCGGCACGATCTCGATATCGAAGCCGAGGCGTTCCAACTCAGCACACGGCTCAAGGATCGACTTGTGCTCGATTGCCGTCGTAATCACGTGGCGGCGCCGACTGCGTATTCCCTCTTCGGCCAAACCAAGGATCGCCAGGTTGTTGCTTTCTGTCGCGCCGCTGGTAAAGATTACCTCATCCGGGCGGGCATTCACCACTCGGGCAACCAGCCTGCGGGCGTGATCAACTGCGGTGCGCGCGAAAACACCGTAGTCATGGATCGGGCTGGCGGGATTGCCAAAGTCCTTTTCAAGGAATCTCTTTACGACCGCGGCTACGGACGGTTCAATCGGTGTTGTCGCATTACAGTCAAAATAGATGGGCATCTTTTTCCTCCTGCAGATGCTTTCACTGTATTCAGCCTCAGGCCATATTGCAAATATATAGTTCAGATGTTAACTACCTGTTTTTAAGATTAATAGGAGGCAGGGCATGGACCTGAAAGAATTGAGGGTATATCTACACTGACGTTCGCCTTGGCCTACACTCAAAGACAGCTGGCAAATCACTTCCTCCCTCCCATTTTCGTGCCGCCGGGAATGGTGAGCGTCATCTTGACTCTCGTTCTACCGGACAGTGGCCACTCCCAAGAGTTTATCTCAACCGCAACGCCATAGGATTGGTCTCTGCCAAACGTCAGAAACAGGATCTTGCCATGGAGATGATCTGTGATCCACCCTAAGGATCAACTCGCGGAGTTTAGTTTTGGCTATAAACAGAATCGCAAGACCTGCTTTTCCAGAAAACCCGTCTGGATCGCCACTCCTGGGGTTGATATTTAAAAAAGCCCCGGCACTTTTAGATGGTTGCCGGGGCTCTCTCTGTTTCAATCGATTAACCAGCTGGTTGGGGATGGCCCCGCAGAAACGAGCGTCTTTATGATGATACCTAAATGTGCGTTAGGCATGAAGTCTCCATCAAATGTAATTTCGGAATCTTCATTTAATGTTCGCCTATTTTGAGGAGTCCCATAAAGGTTTTGATTTTTTTACTCTGTCGTCTTGAGAAAAGATCGAAGCACATCGTTTGAAAAACTGTTGGCCCCAAACTATCAATCTTCTAAAAGAATCAAACACCGCCTGATTATGCAACGTCCTGCAATGCCGAAGAATCTGGTCGAGGTCTTGATTGGCGAAAGTTTCTTGAGACTGGTCATAATCGTAACCTTTCATGTGTCACCTCCACGCTTGCGCTCCAGTTAGATAAAGTTTTTTTGTTCTTCAATGATCTAATTTATGCTGTATGATAATCATCAGTAAATATTGAATATCTGTCACATGGTGTGCAATTTTGCACATCGGATGGTAAGAAGGATTATTTTGTGAACTTTCAAGAGCGACATTAGGGACTGAATAATGAACCAAAACTGGGATGATCTACGATTTTTTCTGGCTGTATGCCGAACCGGTTCCTTTGTAGCGGCTGCTGCACGGCTCCAGGTAACCCATAGTACCGTTTCGCGACGGATCACCGCACTTGAAGCCGCTCTCGATACCAGGCTTTTTCAACGTACCGAGAAAGGTTGTCGGCTCACCCCTACCGGTGAAGCATTGCTGCCTTATGCTGAACAGATGGAAACAACGGTCATGACGTTGGATGAAAGAGTCTACGGAAAAAACAGCCAGCTATCGGGAACCATTCGGATTGGCGCGCCGGACGGTTTGGGAAATTGTTTTTTGGCAAGACATCTCAGTGAGCTCAACAAGCAACATCCTCATCTCGAAGTTGAGCTCATAGCTGTACCGATGTATTACAGCCTTAGTAAAAGGGAGATTGATATCCTGATTACTATCACCAAGCCAACGACCGGCCATATTATTGCCCGCAAGATAACGGATTATCGACTTGGACTGTTCGCCGCAGAAAGTTATCTACAAAATCACCGTGAAATTTTAAAAAAAGACGATCTGTCAGATCATGATCTGGTCGATTATATTGAGGATCTTCTTTACGACGAGAACCTGAGGTTTCTCAATGAGTTTGCTCCTGGGTTAAAGGCCCGCTTGCGTAGTTCAACAGTGGTTGGGCAAATGAACGCCATTGTTGCCGGAGCCGGTATTGGCGTAGTTCCCTATTTTATGGCTCATACAGAACCAACCCTCGTGCCAGTCCTGCCTGATTTGTTCGCAGAACGGTGGTTTTGGCTCCAAGTTAACCCTGATTCACGACAACTTGCGAGGGTTAGGACTGCAATCGATTATATTGTAAGTGTAATCGAATCCAATAAATATTTATTTTTGTCCTCTCCGTGATTTGTGGTTCTTACGCAATAGACAAAATGAGCAGATATGTTGGTTATGAGCTGGCGGTCTGGTCTTATATGTTGAGCTTTTTCAGATCTGTAATTTTGCCGAGAATCATGCCATCTTAAAATTACTAAAGAACCTGCATTACCAGAAATCTCCGCCTGCATCACCGAGCGGGGATTTTCTATACTTATGGTTGTGATTTATAGAACTTTTCGCCCTTTGTATGTCTCTACATATATTGCAAGTTACTCAGTGTTGGATTACACCGTTGCTCGTGGTTGTTTTTAGAGCTAGAATGATTATGTTACTAAAACGTTACATCATGAGGGAGGTCGTTCATGCAGCCGTTACCACAGGTTCTCGAAGCGATTATCAGGGACATGAATGAGGGGGTTATCTTTCTCGATCAGCAGCACATCATCCGCATCTGCAATCCGGCGGCAGAGAAAATCCGCAGGGTTGCTGCAGACAGCATTGTTGGTCGTTCCATTTTTGATATTCATCCGCGCCGCGCCCACCCTAAAATCAGCGAACTGCTGGCGAATCTCCAGGACGAGCAATTTCCTTTCAGTCATCGTTTTATCCAGGCACAGGGACGTGATTTTGACAATTCTTACTCTGCTATCCGCGCCGACAATGGTGAGTTTATCGGCACCCTGCTGATCAGCCGTGATGTGACCGAGCAACGGCGGCTGGCCGAGGAGGTACGCCAACTCAAAGATGTTCTGGCCGATCAGCAAAAAGATACCCCCCTAATTTTTGACAGCCCGGTGATGCGCCAAACCCTGGAAAATCTCGAAGCGATAGCTCCCCTTGATTCGACCGTATTAATCACGGGTGAGAGCGGTACCGGAAAGGAATGTTTCGTCGATCTGATTCACGATTTAAGCCCTCGCCGGGATCAGCCGCTGGTCAAACTCAACTGTGGAGCTATGCCTGAAAACCTGGTCGAGGCAGAGCTGTTTGGTCACGTTAAGGGGGCATTTACCGGTGCTCAGCAGGATCAAAAAGGGAAATTCATGGCCGCTTCAGGAGGAACATTGTTCCTGGATGAGGTCGGAGAATTGCCCCTGGCAACCCAGGTGAAATTGCTGCGGGTGCTGCAGGATAAAAGGGTGCAGCCGGTTGGCGGTCAGATGTCGTCGCAGGTCGATGTACGGATTGTTGCCGCTACAAATGCCGATCTGGCAAAGGCGGTAGCGGCGGGGCGCTTCCGCGAAGATCTTTACTATCGTTTGAATGTCATTGTTCTGGAGATTCCACCGCTGCGCAAGCGCCCGGAAGATGTGATTCCGCTGGCGGAGATGTTTTTGAAGTTTTTTGCCCGTAAGATGAAAAAACCGCTACCGGAGCTCTCTGCTGCAGCGCGCGAATTGCTCCAGCAGCACCCACTGCCCGGCAATGTCCGTCAACTCAAGCATGCAATGGAGCGAGCGGTTGCCCTGGGGCGCGGCGATAAAGTTCTGCCCGGCGATCTGCCGACGGATTTTGTTGTCGCCGGAACAATTGCTGCTGCCGAGCTTTCCTTCGGGCAGGGCCCGTTGAAGGAAATTCTGGCACGCTGTGAACGTGAGGTCATTCTGCAGGCACTGAACGCGCATGACGGCCGCAAAATTCCAACCGCCAAGGCCCTTGGCATTACCCGAAAAACGCTCTGGGAAAAAATGCAACGGTACCATATTGATACCAATGTTACCGAAACGGAACATTTTTCCTGAAATGTAACAGCGTTGTAACAGTTTTCCCCCCGCTCCGCTAAAAGCGGCACTTACCCTTTCTTCTTCTGATTAATAAATACAATAAAAACAGACAATTAGCTATTCCTTAAAACATTGGTATGATTTGTGGAGGAGCAACAAGCAAACGCCCATGCGGCGTACTGCAGATCCGGGCGCCTCCAAACTCCGGTTATTCTGTTTGCCGTGGATGTATCCTGGTTTGTGTCTTTGGTTTAAAGGAGTGTCTATGTTGCGATTTCACGTCTTGAGGCTGATTTTATGTATCCTTTCCGTGCTGGGGGTTTGTTCTAACCTGTCCGCTGCAGATCCCCGTGCCGGGGAAGCGCTGTATGTCGGAGCCGATGCCTTCAGCGGGGGTGGAGCGCCATGTCTTTCCTGTCATAGCCACTCCGCAACCGGCCTGGCACCTTCCTCCGGTTATTACGGTCCGGACCTGACCCCGCTGTATGAAAATTTTGGTGAGTCAGGCGTCAGCCAGGTGCTGGAGTTTTTGCCCTTTCCCAGTATGGAGCCCTATTACCGTGATCGCCCGCTGACGGCACAGGAGATCGCCGACCTGGCGGCGTTTTTTGGTGAAGCGATCGAGGCCGGCACGAATGTGCCTGATCGGCTGCCTGTGTGGGTCTTCATCGCGCTGCTGGTCGTTGCAGGGGGCACGGTCCTGGCAGCCAGACGCAGGATGAAATCCGGCGTGCGTCAATCTCTGATCGATCAACATCGTCAAACACTTAAGTAAAGGTGGGCCATCATGAGCTGGATAAAAGATATCGTTGATCCGAAATCGCGCAACTGGGAAGAATTCTATCGTAACCGCAATCAGTGTGACAAGGTGGTGCGCAGCACCCACGGAGTCAACTGCACCGGCAGTTGTTCCTGGAATGTCCATGTCAAGGACGGCATCGTCGGCTGGGAACTGCAGGCCACCGACTACCCGAAACTGGAAGACGGCATCCCCCCCTATGAACCGCGGGGTTGTCAGCGCGGAATCTCTTTCTCCTGGTACCTCTACAGTCCGTTACGGATCCGTTACCCCTATCTGCGTGGTGTTCTGACCGACCTGTGGCGTGCGGCCAAAGCCGAGCATGACGATCCGGTCGCTGCCTGGACCGCCATCGTTGAAGACGAAGACAAGCGCCGCAGTTACCAGCAGGCACGGGGCAAGGGAGGCTTTCGCCGTTCGAGCTGGGACGAGGTTGAAGAGATCATCGCTGCATCGACTATATATACCATTAAAAAATACGGCGCGGACCGCCTGGTAGGCTTCTCACCGATTCCGGCCATGTCGATGCTCAGCTTTGCCGGCGGTACGCGTTTCATGCAATTACTGGGTGGCGCCAATTTAAGTTTTTACGACTGGTACTGTGATCTCCCCAATGCTTCTCCGGAGGTCTGGGGGGAGCAGACCGACGTCGCCGAAAGCGCCGACTGGTACAACAGCAAGTTTATCGCCGTGATGGGTTCTAACCCCGGCATGACCCGCACTCCGGACGTCCATTATCTGATCGAAGCGCGCCATAACGGCAGCAAGGTGGCGGTTCTCTCACCTGATTTCAGTATGTCCTCAAAATTCGGTGACCAGTGGATTCCTCTCCATGCCGGACAGGACGGCGCATTTTGGATGGCGGTTAATCACGTGATCCTGACGGAATTCCACCATCGCGCCAAAACCCCCTATTTCATGGATTACCTGAAACGCTACAGTGACAGTCCCTTCCTGATCCGCCTTGATAAGCACAATGACACCTATCGCCCCGGCCGTATGGTCACGGCCGCGGACCTTGAGGACTATCGCGACGAGGAGAATGCCGGTTTCAAGTATCTGATCTGGGATGAAGACAGCCGCAGACCCCGGATGCCGCTGGGAACCCTGGGCTTCCGCTGGCAGCAGAAAAAGGGAGAGTGGAATCTCCAGATGAAGGATGGCCGCGACGGGCAGCCGTTGCGACCACGCTTGTCATTGTTGGATCAGCATGAGGATGTCCTGCAGGTGAATTTTGATGATTTTTCGGCGGAAAAAAGCGTTAACCGCGGAGTGCCGGTCCGTTTTCTCGATACCGCCGATGGCCCGATTGCGGTGACGACGATCTATGATCTGCTGATGGCGCAGTTCGGGGTTGAACGTGGCATGGAAGGGGATTATCCGTCCGGTTATGAAGATGAAAACGGCGTCTATACCCCGGCCTGGCAGGAAAAGTTCACCGGTATTGACCAGGCTACAGTGATTCAATTTGCCCGTGAGTGGGCTGCCACCGCCGAGGGTACCGAAGGGAAATGTTCCATCATCATCGGTACCGGCGTCAATCACTGGTATCACTCCAATCTGAGTTATCGTGCCGGTATCGCCGCGCTGATGCTCTGCGGTTGTGTTGGTCGCAACGGTGGCGGACTGAATCACTATGTTGGTCAGGAAAAGCTGGCGCCCATCGCCCCATGGTCGACAATCATGGGGGCTCTTGATTGGAGCAAACCACCGCGTTTCCAGAATGCACCCTCCTATCACTACGTCCATACCGACCAGTGGCGGTATGAGCGCACCGCCGACGAGATTCAGATCAATCCGGCGGCGCAACGTAACCCGCTAACCAGCGGTCACACCATCGATCATCAGATTCGTGCCGTGCGCAACGGCTGGCTTCCTTTTTACCCGCAGTTCGACCGCAGTCCGGCTGCCGTGATTGAAGAAGCTGAAGCCGCCGGAGCGACCGGTCATCAGGAAATTGTCGACTGGACGGTGAAGCAGCTGAAAGAAAAGAAGATGAAATTCGCCGTGGAAGACCCCGACGCACCGGAAAACTGGCCGCGCATGTGGATTATCTGGCGTGGTAATGCCCTGATGTCGAGTGCCAAGGGGCACGAATATTTTCTTAAACACTATCTTGGTACCCACACCAACCTGATTGCACCGGAAACTGCAAAAGAATCAGTACAGGATGTGGTGTGGCGTGATCAGGCACCGGAAGGCAAACTCGATCTGGTGGTCGATATCAATTTCCGCATGGATACCTCGGCCCTCTATTCCGATATCGTATTGCCGACGGCCACCTGGTATGAGAAGGATGACTTGAACACCAGCGACATGCACTCTTTCATCCATCCCATGCAGGCTGCGGTTCCGCCCTGCTGGGAGTCGCGCAGTGACTGGGATATTTTCAAGAATCTGGCTAAAAAAGTCAGCGAACTGGCGGAGATTCACCTGCCTGAGCCGGTGCGCGACCTGGTGGCGGTGCCGCTGGCCCATGATACCCCGGCGGAGATGGCGCAGCCGACGGTCAAAGACTGGAGCAGGGGAGAGTGCGAGGCGATTCCCGGCAAAACCATGCCGAACCTGGTGGTGGTCGAACGTGATTACCGCAATCTCTACAAGCGTTTTATCTCTTATGGGCCCGGTCCGCGCAAGGATGGTATTGGTGTCCACGGCCTGAACTGGTCGATCGAAGATTTCTACGATGAATTGCTGGAAACGGCCCCGACCCAGAATTGGGACGGCCAGCGTTATCCGTCATTGGCCGACGCCAAAGAGGCTGCCAACGTGATCCTGCACCTGGCTCCGGAGACCAACGGTGAGATCGCCTACCGGGCTTTTCAGGCCGAAGAATCGAAGACCGGGGTGCCGCTGCTCGACCTGGCCGAAAAAAGCCGCAGTGTCCGTACGACCTTTGACGATCTGGATCGCCAGCCGCGACGCCTGTTGACCAGTCCCTGTTGGAGCGGCCTGACCAATAATGGGCGTGCCTACTCCGCCTATAGCCTCAATGTTGAGCGGCTGGTGCCGTGGCGCACCCTGACCGGTCGCCAGCATTTTTATCTCGATCATGAAAGCTATCTGGCCTACGGCGAGCACTTGCCAACCTATAAACCCAAGCCCGACCCGAGCGTGCTGCAGGATTTTGTTGTTACTGAAACTGCGAACAAGAGCATCATGCTCAATTATCTCACTCCTCACGGCAAGTGGGGTATCCATAGCACTTTCGGTGATAATCATCGGATGCAGACCCTGTCGCGCGGCTGCCACCCGTTCTGGATCAATGACAAGGATGCCGAGAAGATCGGGGTGGTTGATAACGATTGGGTCGAAATCTACAACGATCACGGGGTTGTTGTGACCCGCGCTGTGGTCAGTTCACGCCTGCCGCAGGGCATCTCTTTTCTCTATCACTCGATGGAGCGCACCATCGGGGTGCCCAAATCCCCCTTGCGGAACAATCGCCGCGCCGGTGGCCACAACAGCCTCAACCGGGTGCGCCTCAAGCCGAACCTGATGGTCGGCGGCTATGGTCAGTTTAGCTATGGCTGGAACTACTGGGGGCCAACCGGCGCCAACCGCGACACCTTCATCCTGGTGCGCAAGCTCGATGGCGAACCGCAGTGGTGATTGAAAGGTGTAGGCGCGCAATTCGTGGCGCCCGAATCACAACGTAGGGGCACGGCGCGCCGTACCCTGCCTATTATAGAGGGATAGGGAGAATAGATCTTATGAAAATACGAGCACAGATAGGAACTGTCTTTCACCTTGATAAATGCATCGGTTGTCACACCTGCAGTATTGCCTGCAAGAACCTCTGGACCGATCGCAAAGGTGTTGAGTACATGTGGTGGAACAACGTCGAGACCAAACCGGGAACCGGCTACCCCACCCGCTGGGAAGATCAAGAGCGATATCGCGGCGGCTGGGAGCGGGACGGCGCGCAACTGCGACTGAAAGGTGGAGGGAGGCTTGGTACCCTGGCCAAGATATTTCACAACCCTGACCTGCCGACCATGGATGATTACTATGAACCCTTCACTCATAAGTACGACGATCTGACGTCGGCTCCGGCAGGGGACGATCAGCCGACGGCGCGTCCGGTTTCCATGATCAGCGGCAAACCGATGAAGATTGAGGCCGGCCCTAACTGGGATGATGACCTGTCCGGCTCCACTATCTACGCCGCCAACGATCCCGGCGTCGTGCGTTTGAGTAAGGAAGAACAGCAGCAGTTGTTCGCAATCGAAAAGATGGTGTTTTTTCACCTGCCGCGTATCTGTAATCATTGCCTTAATGCCGGGTGTGTCGCCGCTTGCCCCTCCGGAGCGATTTACAAACGCAGAGAAGATGGCATTGTCCTGATCAATCAGGACAAGTGTCGCGGCTGGCGCATGTGCGTCTCCGCCTGCCCCTACAAGAAAACCTACTACGGCTGGAGTAGCGGCAAATCAGAAAAATGCATCCTTTGTTACCCGCGCCAGGAAGTCGGTGAAGCACCGGCCTGTTTCCACTCCTGTGTCGGGAGGATTCGTTATCTGGGTGTCCTGCTGTACGACGCCGATCGGATCGAAGAGGTGGCAAAAAGCGCTGATGGCGAATTGGCGGCGGCGCAGCGCAGTCTGATCCTTGATCCCCATGATCCGCTGGTCATCAAACAGGCGCGCAAAGATGGGATCGCCGAACAGATCCTGCTTGCGGCCCAGCGCTCACCGGTGTACCGGTTCGTCAAGGAGTGGGGCATCGCTCTGCCGCTGCATCCTGAGTTTCGTACCCTGCCGATGCTTTTTTATGTGCCGCCGCTGTTGCCGGTGATCTCACAGGAACAGCAGGGCAAACAGAAAATGGCAGCAGATTTCTTTACGACATTGGAAAATGCCCGTTTACCACTGGCTTATCTGGCTGGACTGTTCACCGGCGGCAATCAGGACGAGGTGAAGGCGGTTTACCGCAAACTGATCGCCGTGCGTCTGCAGCGGCGTCAACTCAGTGTCGGAGATATGGACGCCGCTGAGGTTACTGCCGCAGCCGCGATAGCCGGGGTGACAACGGATCAGATTGACGCCATTTACCGTATGACTACCCAGGCCGGCATGAAGGAACGTATCGTTATTCCGTCGCTGCTGCGCGAGCAAGCTATCGACGCTCTGCATGATCCTCAACAGCATCGCGAGGAGATGGGCTTCGGCAGCCGCAAAGCGCCGAAGAGGAGGTGGTAATGACCAGTATGCAGATTGATCAGCAGCTATTTGAGCACTTTTCCCGGCTGTTCTGTTATCCCGATGTCCAGACGGCACAGACGGTGACGCAGTGTCACGCATTGCTGGCGCAACAAAGTCAGGCGGGCGCAGAACAGCTATGCCGCTTCAAAGCCTTTGTTGAAGACAGTGAACCAACACGACTGGAAGAGACATTCACCGCAACCTTTGAACTGCAACCCCTGTGTCACCCCTATGTTGCCTGGCAGCTGTGTGGTGAAAGCCAGCAGCGCACGCTGATGCTGATGAAATTGACTGAACTCTATCGACAACACAACTTTTCCGCAGGCAATGACCTGCCGGATCACTTGAGTGAGGTTCTGCGCTTCGTTGGTACAAGCAGTGATTTCCAGTACCATGCGGAGCTGATTACGGACGCCATTATCCCGACCTTAAATAAAATGATCGGTGCGATTGAACAAGAAGACCATCCCTACCGCAGTTTATTGGTCGCCCTGCACAGCTGGCTCGGCCCTCTGTATGAAGATAAAGGAGCCTTATCATGATCGATCTGATGCTGTTTGCCGTCATCCCCTATGTCGCCGTGGCCCTGGCGGTGGCTGTCGGTTTTTACCGTTACGCCATCGATCGGTATTCCTGGTCGTCCCAGTCGTCGCAGTTTCTCGAAAGTCGCGCCCTGTTCTGGGGATCGGTGCCCTGGCATTACGCCATTCTGCTGATTCTGCTGGCCCATGTCCTGGCGTTTCTGTTTCCGCAGAGTTGGGGCGCTCTGCTCGGCGAACCGGGGCGCTTGCTGCTGCTCGAAGCGACCGGTATCGCCCTTGGTCTGGTGACGGTGGTGGCGATCCTAGTGTTGATCCTCCGCCGGGCGGGCAATCCGCGTGTCGCAAGCGTAACCAGCAAGGTTGATTGGCTACTGCTGGCGTTGCTGCTGACCCAGGTGGTCAGCGGCGTTTGGATCGCTTTGAGCTTGCGCTGGGGCGGACTCTGGTATGTCCACGGGATGACCCCCTGGTTGCGGTCGTTGGTTGTTTTCAGTCCGGATGTCAGTTATCTGGCGACCATGCCCTTCATCGTCAAGCTGCACGCGGTGAATGCTTTTGTGCTGGTGGCGGTTTTTCCGTTTTCACGCCTGGTGCATGTGGTCAGCATCCCGCTGGCCTCCCTGGCGCGCCCCTGGCAGCTTGTGCTTTCCAACCATGATTAAAACGTCCGGGTAGGGTTGTTTTCATATAAGGAGACCCAGATGCAGGATGTCGCGACAGCAACCTCACACAAGATTTTATTCCTCAATACCCTGGCCTTTACCGTCTGTTTTGCGGCCTGGATGTTCAACGGCGTGCTGGTAACATTTCTGGCCGATAATCAGGTATTCGACTGGGGGCCGGTGGAGATCGGCTGGCTGATGGGAATACCGGTTCTGACCGGGGCAATTTTCCGTCTTCCCGCCGGCATGCTGACCGACAAATTCGGGGGGAAGCCGGTCTTTGGGGTTTTGTTGCTGGTGTGTGCGATCCCCATGTTCCTGCTCTCCAAAGCCGACAGTTTTCTCACCTTTGCCCTTTGCAGTTTCGGTTTCGGGCTTGCCGGTGTCAGCTTCTCCATCGGCATCGCCTTTACCTCCGTCTGGTACCCGCGTGAACGTCAGGGTACGGCGCTGGGGATCTTTGGTGCCGGCAATGCCGGCGCCGCCCTGACTACCTTGCTGGCACCGACGTTGCTGAACCGGTTTACCGACAGTGGCACTTATCTGGAAGGCTGGCGTCAACTGCCCGTCTATTACGCATTGATGCTTATGGCCATGGGGGTGCTTTTTTTCCTTCTGGCGGAAAACAAGAAACCGGCGTCGTCCACCAAAACCGTGATCCAGATGCTTAAACCCCTGGGTGACGTGCGGGTCTGGCGCTTTGGACTCTACTATTTTCTGGTGTTCGGTTGTTTTGTTGCCTTTGCACAGTGGCTGGTTCCATATTTTGTCAATGTCTATCATCTGCAACTGGTCACCGCCGGTCTCTTTGCTTCGGCCTTCAGCCTGCCGTCGGGAGTGATCCGGGCCCTGGGAGGTTGGCTGTCAGATCTGTTTGGTGGCCGCATGATCATGTACTGGGTGCTGGGGATTTCTGTTCTGATCAGTTTCATGCTGATCATTCCGAGGATGGAAATTTATTCACCGGGTCGTGGTGTGATGGCGGTTCGTTCCGGGGTGGTGACAGTCGTCAGCGCCGATCGCATTGTCATCGACTCGAGAGAATATCAACTTAATAAAAAACCTCCCATTGTCAGTTATGACGAGCAACTACTGATTTTTCCGACCAAGCAGGCCTGGCAGGAGCCAGTGGTTGTAGTCGGTCAACAGATTCAGAAGAAAGAGCTGCTGGCCAAAGGGGTCACACGGATCTTTTTTCAGGCGAATGTCTGGATTTTTGCCATTCTGGTGATTGTGCTGGGAAGTACCTGGGGGATCGGCAAGGCGGCTGTTTATAAGCTGATTCCCGACTATTTTCCGGAAGAAGTCGGGGTTGTCGGCGGCATGGTCGGGGTACTCGGAGGTCTGGGCGGTTTTGTCTGCCCGATTATTTTCGGCTATCTGCTCGAATGGACCGGCCTGTGGACCAGCAGCTGGATGTTCATGTTCCTACTGTCCTTAGTCTGCCTTGTCTGGCTGCACTGGACCGCCAGCGGGGCGATGCGGGAAAAGCATCCGGAAGATATGCGTAAGATAGAGCAGGACCGTTAGCACAACATAGATTTTTATTTTGAGAGGATAGACTGCCATGGCGAAATATGATCTCGAACAATGGGACGTTGAAAACGAGGAGTTCTGGAACAGCACCGGTCAAAAAATCGCCCGGCGTAATCTGTGGATTTCAATTCCGAGTCTGCTCTGTGGTTTTGCGGTCTGGCTCTATTGGAGCATTATCACGGTGCAGATGATCAATCTCGGATATCCGTTTAGTCAGTCGCAGCTGTTTACCCTGTCGGCCATTGCCGGCCTGACCGGGGCAACCCTGCGCATCCCCAGTTCGTTTTTGATTCGTATCGCCGGCGGCCGCAATACTATCTTTTTTACCACTGCCTTGCTGATGATTCCGGCAGTCGGTACCGGCATGGCTCTGCAGAACCAGACAACGCCCATTGAGGTTTATTATCTGCTGGCCTTGCTGTCCGGCATCGGTGGTGGAAATTTCGCTTCGTCCATGTCCAATATCAGCTTTTTCTTCCCCAAACGGGTGCAGGGAACATCCCTGGGGCTGAACGCCGGATTGGGAAATTTTGGTGTCACCACCATGCAGATCCTGATCCCGCTGGTGATGACCTTCGGTCTGTTCGGCGGCGAATCCCAGACCCTGATCAACACCAGCGGTACCCTGATCGGCAAGATCCCCGCCGGTACGGAAACCTATATCCAAAACGCCGGCTATGTCTGGCTGGTGTTGTTGATTCCCCTGGCGGTGGCCGGCTGGTTCGGTATGAACAATATCACCACCGATGCCGTCTCACCCAATATCGGCGCGCCACCGGTGGCTTTCGCCAAGATCACCGGCCTGTTACTGATCGCCTTTGTCACGGCAGCGGCCGGTCTTTATCTGCTGTTGCCGCCGCCGGTCGGCCTCGGCTTGTTGAGTAAATGGATCGTACTGCCGCTGGTCATCATGGGGACGGTTTTCGGCATGAAGTACCTGACCCGGGGCGAGCTGCGCGCCAACCTGGATCGCCAATACCGTATTTTCAGCAATAAACACACCTGGGCCATGACGGTCATCTATACGATGACCTTCGGTTCCTTTATCGGCTATTCGGCAGCATTTGCCCTGTCGATCAAGGTAATTTTCGGGTTTTCTCATCTATTGGTTGACGGCGTGTTGACTCACGATACCCTTAACCCAAATGGCCCTAGTGCTCTGATGTTTGCCTGGATGGGACCCTTTATCGGTGCGTTGATCCGTCCGGTCGGCGGCAAGATTTCCGATAAGTTTGGCGGCGCTATTGTCACCCAGTGGGTGTCCGTTGTGATGATTCTGTCTGCTTTCGGCTGCGCCTGGTTCATGAAGGCAGCCTACGCATCAGCGACCCCGGAGGAGTATTTCTTGCCTTTTTTGTTGCTCTTCATCATTCTGTTTACCGCCACCGGCGTTGGTAACGGATCGACGTTCCGTTCCATCGCGGTTATCTTTGACAGGGAGCAGGCCGGGCCGGTATTGGGGTGGACCTCCGCTGTCGCCGCTTACGGCGCCTTCATTATTCCGCAGGTATTTGGTGAGCAGATCAAGGCGACCACGCCGGAATATGCCCTGTATGGCTTTGCGGTTTTCTACGGGATCTGCCTGGTGCTGAACTGGTGGTTCTATACCCGCCGCAACGCCTATATTCAAAACCCGTAAGACAAGGATATCAAGATGAAAGAGATACTTGCTGCCGACTGCTACCGTCAGATTATCGAACAGGCTCCCGATGCGATCCTGTTCTCCGACCACGAAGGAGTGATCCGCCTGTGGAACCGCGGGTGCGAGCTGGTGTTCGGTTTTACTGCCGCCGAGGCCCTGGGGCAGTCCCTCGACCTGATCATCCCCGTAAAGCTGCGGGCGCGCCATTGGGAAGGGTATTTCAGGGTGATGGAAACGGGAGAATCCGCTTACGGGACCAACCTGTTGTCGGTCCCGGCTCTGCATAAAGATGGGCACCAGCTCTCCTGTGCCTTTTCAATTGTGCTGTTAAGGGATGACAGCGGCAAGCCCATGGGTGTCGCCTCCATCATGCGCGATGTGACCGATGTCTGGACGCGTGAAAAATCCCTGAAGGAGCGCATTTCCGAGCTGGAAAAAGAAAAAGAGCAGAAAAACAGCTAGTTTGCACTTTACCGTTGGTGTAGAACTTTTTCTGGATCTTTATATTTTTGTTGAACTTAACCGGCGGGCTGGTGCTTGCAATCGTACCACCTGCCGGATCTCCTCTAAAATAATCCCGTCCGGTAGTCCGTATAAAAAATAACAAAAAAAGTCATAATTGATCCAGGTCATGTTTTCTTTATATTTTTTCCCTTAACCTGGCCTCAACAAACAACAAGGAGGTCAGTATGAAATTGCATCAGGATATCGGCAACCAGGCGATTCAGGACGTATTGAAAGTCCACCCGCAGATTGGCACCATTCTCGAAAAGTTCGATATCGGCTGTGTCACCTGCCGCGTCGGCATCTGCCTGCTCAAGGATGTCGTGACGATTCACGCCCTGGGTGAAGAGCTTGAGGCCCAAATCGAACAGGAAATTAATGATTACCTTACACCAGCATAAAAACCCACTTTAGATATCAGGAGAACATCATGAAAAATCTTGCATGCGGTTGCCCCGGCAGCCAGGTACGCAACGTTGAAAAAGTCTGCTCCGCAAATCAGGACACCGGCCGTATCGAGTCGGAATTGCGCCAGTGGCCGACCCAGTTACATCTGGTGCCGCCCCATGCCCCCTGGTTGCAGGGCGCCCATTTGCTGATTGCGGCTGATTGTACCCCCTTTGCCTACGCCGAATTCCATCGTGATTTCATCAAGGGGCGGGTACTGGTCAATGCCTGTCCAAAACTGGATGACACCAGCAACTACGTCACCAAACTGACAGATATCCTGCAGCAGAACGATATCCAGTCGGTGACCGTCACCATCATGGAGGTTCCCTGCTGTCGCGGTATGGCGCTCATGGCCGAGGAGGCCGTCAAGGCGTCGGGCAAGGATATCCCCCTGGAAATTGCTGTCATCGGCGTTGCCGGCGAAAGGGTTGCCTAATGAAAACCGACATTACCCAGGTGATGGTCAAGGAGCATCAACTGATTCTGCGGATGATCGCATTGCTGGAAAAAAACGTTGCACTGATGGAGCAGGGGCGTTTTCGCAACTGGCAGTTTTTCCTCGATGCGGTCGATTTTATCCGTAACTACGCCGACCGTTTTCATCACGCCAAAGAGGAAGATGTGCTGTTTGTCGAGTTGATCAATAATGGTATGCCGGAAAAACAGTCCCCGATTGAGGCGATGCATATTGAGCATGACCAGGGGCGCGCCTTTGTCCGTAATCTGGCGGACGCGGCAGAAAAGGCTCTGTCCGGTGAAACCGGGCAAATAGCGGTAATCGCCGAAAATGCTGCCGGTTATATCGCCCTGCTGCGCGAACATATTGACAAGGAGGATAGCGTTCTCTACCCGTTAGCAGAGCGGATTCTGCCGGAAGATGTCCGGGCACAGATGATTGTTGCTTATCATCGGGCTGAAGAGCAAACACCGGGATTGGAAGAAAAATATCAGCGCCTGGTTGAGGAGTATGAGCGCCGCGCGGTAGCTTAGATATCAAGACAAAGCCAGATCGACCAACGGATCGATGCAACAAGGTCTAAAATCACCAATTCCCTGATATCAATGGACACTCCACCCCACCGGATCAGGCCGCTTCGGAGGGGATGTGACGCTAAACTTCAGGTTTTGAGATACTTCAGTCTGCAGCTTGCAGATTCACGGGTTTCATATAGTCAGCAAACAGGTGGACACCTTGCTCTTTGTTAATGATTAAGTGCACCAGGCATCACCAGTCTAGCGCTTGATCAGGCTTGCGGCAGAGAGACCGGCATTAAAGTCACTGCCCATGGCCTGATAAAAAACGGCGCTGTTGATCAAGCGCTGTGCCTTGGACTCGATCAGAGGGATTTGGGTCCGTTGTGCCTGCTGTTGAGCAATGAGCAGCTGCATATAACTGGCCGCACCCAGCCGGTACTGACGCTGCATCAATTCGAGAGAACCCTGGGCCGCTGTGTCAGCGGAGGAAAGGGCTGACAACCGTTGAGCGTCATTCTCCAGTGCTCGCAGCACATCGGCTACGTTGCGCAGAGAATCGAGAACGACGACTTGATAATGCGCCGCCGCCGCATCGAAAACGGCCAGGGCAGCACGTTTTTCAGCCGGTAATCCGGGATTAAACAGCGGTTGTGTCAGCTGTCCAATCAGGCTCCAGACTGCCGAACCGCTGCCGAACAGTGCGCCGGTTGTCAGGGCCTGTGATCCGAGACTGGCGCTGAGGTTGAGTTGAGGGTAAAGGTTGGCGACCGCCACTCCATACTCCGCATTGGCAGCTTGCAGCAATGCTTCGGCGGCCTGGATGTCCGGTCGCGTACGCACCAGTTCGGAAGGAACGATCAGCGGCAGCTCGACGGGCAGGGTGAATTCCTGCAGGGAAAAAGATGGCAGGCTTTTCGCGCTCGGTGGTTGGCCGACGAGAACTGCAAGCAGATGTTGGCTTTGCTGCAGTTGATTAAGTAGCAGCGGAATGCCGGCGCGGGTCTGTTCCACTTCGGTTTGCAGAACCAACACCTCGCTACTCGCGACCTGGCCGAGCCGCAATCGCTCCCGGGTCAGTTCCAGCTGTTCTTCCTGCGCCCGGAGAATGGTCTGCGATATCTGTATTTGTTCCCATAACCTGGCCTGGCTGATGGCGGTGGTGACGATATTACTCACCAGGGTGAGGCGCGCCCCGTCCAGTTGATAGCGCTGGTAATCGCTGCGGGCTTCCAGGGCTTCCAGGGCGCGCCGGTTGCCACCGGCCAGGTCGAACTTGTAACGCACGCCAACGCCGGCATTGTAAAGATCGAAATCCCGGGCGTCGCCCGGCAGCCCCGAGGAGTTGGGATTGAAGCGCTGCTGCTGGCCGGTGAGGCCGGCATCGACCTGTGGATAGCGGGTTAAACCCGCCTGCCCGCTATAAACCTCCTGCGCCTGACGCAAAGCGGCCTGAGCTCCGTCCAGAGTAGGGCTGGCTTGCAAGGCTTCAGCGATCAAGATATTGAGTTTGGCTGAACCAAACTCCTGCCACCATTGGGAATTGCCCCCATCGCCAGTAATAAAGCGCTGGGATCCGCCTATCTTCGTGGGAGCTGAAGCGGTGAAATCAGGTAACGGGGATGTGGTGTAGGTTGCCACTGCGGGGCTTGCCGGACGCTTGAAATCAGGACCAACGGCACAGCCGGCCAGTAAACCGACCAAGAGGACTGAGGCAATGATATTAATCACGCTATGGTTTCTCATTGGTATCTTTCGCTTTAAGTCGTCTTTCGTTTGAAATCTCGTCCTTCGCCAGCTTCCTCGTAGGTTACTCCATCGCGGATGTGGTAGATGCGTTTAAAAGTCGGCATGATCTTTTCGTCATGGGTAACGACGATTATCGCAGTGTCGAACTTGCGCGCCATCTCGTTCAGAATCCGGATCACCGCCAATGCGCGTTCGCTGTCAAGCGGTGCGGTCGGTTCATCTGCGAGAATGACCGGCGGACGATTGACCAATCCACGGGCAATGGCCACCCGCTGCTGCTCCCCGCCGGAGAGTTGCGCCGGCATGGCCTTGGCGCGATGCTCCACATCAAGGGCTTTGAACAGTTCGACGGCCTGTTTACGCGACTCGGCGTTTGATTTTCCGGCGAGCATGGGAAGCAGGGCGACGTTATCGGTAACATCGAGAAAATGGATGAGATAGGGTGCCTGAAAGATGAAGCCGATACGGTCGCGACGCAGGGCACGCAGGTCCTTCACCTTCCAGCCGTCGTCATAGATTACCTCGTCGCCAAGAATCATTCGCCCGGAGGTCGGCGCGATCACCGCTCCCAGGCATTTGAGCAAGGTACTTTTGCCTGATCCGGATGGGCCGACCAGACCGACCACCTCACCCGGGGCGACTTGCATGTCCACGCCCTTCAAAGCATCGACGGCGGTATCGCCGCGGCCGTAACGTTTTTTCAAGTTTTCGATACGAATCCCTTTACCATTCATTTCAGCCACCGATGGCTTCGGCCGGATCGACCTTGAGGGCGACACGAATGGCGATGATGCTGGCGAGTATGCAGATCACCACCACGGCGACAAACCCGATCACTGAGTCGACCGGTTCGAGCAGCACGTATTTGGGAAAGATTGGTGCCATCAGCAAGGTAGCAGTGATTTTTCCGACCACAAAGCCGATCACTCCAAGGGCGATCGATTGTTGCATGATCAAACCGGCAATTGTGCGATTGCGGGTACCGATCAGCTTGAGAACGGCGATCTCCCGAATCTTGCCGAGGGTCAGGGTGTAGATGATAAATGCGACAATCGCCGCACTGACAATCGAAAGGATGACCAGAAACATGGCGATCTGCTTGGCCGAAGTAGCGATCAGTTTGCCGATGAGAATTTCTTCCATCTGGTTGCGGGTATAGACCGTCAAACGCTTCCAGCGACGGATCGACTGTGCCACTTCTTCTGCGTCATGACCCGCTGCAATCTGGACCAGAACGGCATTGACGTATGTGTTGCTGCTTTGGGAAGCGATGATGGCGTCGAGCAACCCCGGAACCTGTGGTCGATTAAAGTTCGGATTGGCGGCGGTGCGACGGCGCTGTTGCAAAATGGCGTCGTTGTCTTTGAGAAACTGGATTTCCTGGGCATCCTTGAGCGGGATAAAAATGATCGGGTCGCCACCGGACGAAACCATCCTTCGAGTGAGGCCAACCACCGTGTAGTGATTGCGGCGGATCTGCAGGCGGTCGCCGAGGTTGAAGCCGGTGGCGATATCAGCCACCGCCTCGTAATGGCCACGGGTGATGTGGCGACCAGCGACGAGATAGGGTGGCCAGCCGAGGGTCCCGGGTTCGCCGGCCATAACGCCGGTAACCATCGACCTCACATCGCGTTCGCCCTGGCGTACCTGCATGGTGAGATAGGTGACATTGGCTACTCTTGCCACTCCCGGCATGGCGTTGATGCCTCGCCAGCTGTCATCGTAGATGCTCGACGCTTCGGCATAGGGACCAAGGGTGTCCTGTTGCACCACCCAGAGATCGGCGCCGATGTTATCGAGCAAGGCTTTACCATCATCCACCATGCCACGGTAGATGCCTGCCATCGACAGGGTCACACCGATCAGCAACCCGAGTCCCAGTCCGGTAAAAACGAACTTTCCCCAGGCGTTCATGATGTCGCGACCGGCCAGACTGAT
The DNA here is from genome assembly GCF_057178085.1 of Pelovirga sp. C15f. Classification (NCBI taxonomy): domain Bacteria; kingdom Pseudomonadati; phylum Thermodesulfobacteriota; class Desulfuromonadia; order Geobacterales; family Geobacteraceae; genus Pelovirga; species Pelovirga sp. C15f. The sequence continues at coordinate 732,657 of NZ_JBXUCV010000001.1, read as the reverse complement.
CATTGGGACACCTCGTGGATCCGGTCAACTACATCGATATCGCTGCGTGGTGTCAAGGCTTTTGCGCTGTAGACGATCACCTGTTCACCGACTTCCAGCCCTTCGTGTACCTGGACCCGGCCCTCCAGATCGGTGTTTCCCATGGTGACGTTAGTAAACTGCAGATCGTCATTGATGACCTTCCACACACCTAACTTACCGGCGTAGCGGTGAATGGCTGCATTGGGGATGACCGGCGCAGCCGCAAGCTCCGGCAGGGTTACGGTGATCTCGGCCAGTTCGCCAATCGCAGGTAGCGGTGACGGGAACTGGTCGAATATCACCTTGGCGAGCATCTCCTCGGTCACCGCGTCAGCGATGGGTTCCACCCTTAGAATATGTCCTTGCAAGGCTTCATCCTGGCTGCGCAAGACGATTCGAGCCTCAAGATTGGCGCTCAATCCCCGTGCATGAATCTGATCAAAACGCACGTTGATCCACAGGTTCTGCGGGTCGATCAGCTCCACTACCGCTTGCCCTGCCACCAGGGTGGTGCCAGGATCGGCGTAGCGCAGAGCGACCAGGCTTGCGGCCGGGGCAATAAGAGAGAGGTTCTTGCGCTGAGCGATCAACGCTGCACGTTCGGCACCAATGCGGACAGCCTCTTCCATTGATGCATTCAGACTTGCCTGCGCAATCTGCAACTCATTATTTTTGCCCGCCAGGATCTCCTCGCTGGTCGAGCGGGCGGCGAGCAATTCTTCGTAACGCTGTGCCTGTTTTTGCGCGTAAGCCAGTCGCGCCCGGGCCTCACTGACTTGTGCCTCGGCGCGCATCAGGGCGGCACCCTGGGCACGGATGCGCTGGTCGAGATCGACAGGGTCCATTTCCCCGAGGATTTGTCCGGTCTCGACCTGATCTCCCACCTGTACGTCCAGACGTTTGATCCGCCCGGCGAAGGTAGGACCAATCTTATAGCTGTAACGGGCCTCGACCGTACCGATACCGAACAGTGCCGGCGCTATCGACTGGTGTTCCACTCTGGTAACCGTGACCGGAACCGGCGCCAGCGGCCCCGAACGCAAGGCAACATAGACAAAGAGAATAAGCAGGGGCAACAGCACGAACAGAACCGCCAGGGTACGTTTCTGGACTGGAAGGTTTTTCATGGCATATTCCTGATACCGCGACGAAAGATGGCAAAGACTTTCGGCGCATCATCGCGCATACGATTTAGATCACTGGCAAGCAGCGATTGCATTACCAGTCCCTGGACGGTGCCGATAAAGAGGATAACCGAGGCTTCGGTGTCGAGATGGGCGTCCAGCTCACCGAGGGTCTTGCCTTCATTGAACAAACGCCTCAACCGCTCTCCGTAGCGGTGGATGAGGGTTTGCACCATGCGCTTGGGATTCGTCTGTTCAGCCCGTTGTAATTCGCCAAAAACTAGGCGCGGCACGCCCGGATGCTCGATGACAAACTCCACATGGGCCATGAACATCGCCTCAAGGGCTTCCAGCGGCGAGGTTGTTGTTTGCAATGCTTTATCCACCCGAGTCAGCAAGCGCTCGGCTACCCAGCCCATCACCGACTGCAGGATAGCATCTTTGTTGGGAAAGTGACGAAACAGGGCGCCCTGGGTCAGCCCCATGCGCTTGGCGATGGCTGCGGTGGTAATGTCATTGGGGTTCTGCTCGGCAGCTAATGCGACGACGGCCTCGACGGTTACCGCACGACGTTCATCTGCCGGAAGATTTTTACTGTGTCTAATCATCTTGTCTCCATAAAATAGTAATTAATTACTATCTTATGCTTTCGATTAATTTTGTCAAGGGTGAGGCTGCAATATATCGAAAAAATGTGTCTTATCGATACAATGCGTAAAAAGCATTATCCTTCTTTAAGAAAGTTTTCATGCCGCGACGAGTAGTAAGGCTTTTTTTATAACTAAAAAAGGGGTGCCAGGAAAATTTTGCCGGCACCCCCTTTTACTTATTTGTTGAGTTTTGGCCAGCCGCGGCACGACAACCAGTGCTTCCGTACAGCAGCATTTTCAATCGCCGACCAGATCGCTGCGTTTTGGTTTTCAACCGAGGACATTTTTTGCGCAGAACGAAACTTTATTGTTTGCTGTGTCCAGTTTCTTCTACTTCAGCAATCAGCGCGGCGTAGCCCTGCGCTGCCATGTCTTCCAGCGGGATGAACCTTAATGCTGCGGAGTTCATGCAATAACGCAGGCCGGTTGGAGCCGGGCCATCATTGAAGACGTGTCCCAAATGGGAATCGGCGTAACGGCTGCGGATTTCGGTGCGCACCGAAAAAAAACTTCGATCCTCATGCTCCACCACCCAATCCGGATCGATAGGCCGGGTAAAGCTGGGCCAACCGGTACCGGAATCATACTTGTCGCGGGATGAGAACAGCGGCTCACCGGAGACAACATCTACATAGAGTCCCGGTCGCTTTTCATTATGATATTCGTTCCTGAAGGGAGGCTCCGTACCGTCTTGCTGGGTGATGTGGTACTGCTCCTTGGTCAACCGATCCTTAAGAGCCCGATCGCTTGGTTTTTCGAATGTAGCGGGGTTGAATCCCGCCACCTGGATTGGTTGCCGGTTGGCTTCGCCAGGTTCAATCTGCGCGGAGCCCGCGCCGTTTTGCGGCTGGTACCGGGAATAATCTACTTCCTGGTCTTCTCCCCAGACCTCTTCAATGAACTGGTAGCGACCTGAGTTGAAGGTATAAAACTTATAACGAAGCGGATTTTTCTTGTAGTAATCCTGATGATACTCCTCGGCCTCGTAGAAGACGCTGAAAGGGACGATCTCGATCACTATCGGATCCTCATAACGACCAAACGTTTCCAGCTCAGCCACCGAAATTTCGGCTGCTTGTTTCTCTGCCGGGTTGCGGTAAAAGATCGCTGGTCGATACTGCTTACCGCGATCCACATACTGACCTTCGGCATCCGTCGGGTTGGCGGTTCGCCACAACGCCTGCAGTAACCCTTCGTAGGTGATCATCTGCGGGTCATAATAAACCTGCACAGCCTCTGTGTGGCCGGTCTGACCACCGGCAACCTGCTGATAGTTCGGATTTGTCTCTTCGCCGCCACTGTACCCCGATACTGCTGCTACAACACCGGGAACTTTTTCGAAAGATTCTTCTACACACCAGAAACAGCCACCAGCGAAGGTCGCTATTGCCAGGTCAGGATCGGCCGGGGCATATTTCGAGACCATGGCGTTGGAAAGGTTTAGCTGAAATAAGGCCAGGCCAATTAAAACCGCTGTAAAAATCAGTAACTGATACCGTTTCATAACATTAACCTCCTGCGCAGTGAATATTGTAACCAGTATGCATGAGATTCATCACAACCGGGTCTCCAGAAGATAACATTTTTATAACAACGGTCTGCCGGGAGTGTCGACAGGAAATCGGAGGGAGAAGGAGGCGCCGCCGGCGGGACGGTTTTCAACCTGGATATCACCGCCCTGAAGCGCCATGATCCTGCGGGCAATTGCAAGGCCGAGACCGGCATGGCCGGCACTAAAGGATTCCCCCCGATAAAAAGGATCGAAGATATGTGGCAGGTCCTGCTCTGAAATGCCTGGTCCGGTGTCGCGCACGCAAACCTCCGGGATTCCTCCCACCTGGCCAACAACCACCTCAATGTGACCACCTGCCGGGCTGTAAGCAATGGCATTGCCGATCAGGTTATCCAGCACCCGTTCAGTCATTGCAAGGTCCGCGTAGACGTTGGGCAGCTCTGCCGGATTGCCACTCAGGGTCAGCTCCAGCCGGGTGTCCCGCGCGGCCTGAACGTGCTTTTGAACCACGTCGTTTACCAGGTCGGCGAGGGGGAATGGCTCCGGGGCGGGTTGTCTCTCTCGTGCCTCAAGTGCGGCAAGTTCGAACAGCTCATCAACCAGGTGGCTTAAACGTCGACCTTCCTTTAGGGCAATATCAAGCAAGCGATCCTGTTCTTGTGGACTAAGTCGATCCCGCCTTAATTTCAGGCTTTCGATATATCCCTGTATGGAAGCCAGCGGAGTACGCAGATCATGGGACACCTGGGCGACCAACTGACGACGCTGGGCATCCTTTTCGGTCAGTTGGTCAATCTGGGAGGCAATCCGGCGGGCCATATCATCAAATGTGACGCCCAGATAGTCGATCTCGTCACGAACCAGAGGATGTTGGTCGCGCCAGGTGACTGGTGGCTTCCGGCTCATATCGCTGCTCTCGAAAGTTTCCACCAGCCGGGTCAGGGCGGTAAGACGGCGGGTCAGCATGCGAAAAATCGCCAGCCCCGCGACCATCACCACCGCCAGGCTGGTCAGCAAGGCCCAGGCACTCAGCGCCAGTACCTGCCCCCCCCGTGCCATGGTTTCAGCGGTATCATATTCCTCGCCCCGCAGCACTACGTAAAGATATCCATCCGGATTCTCTGCCGAGGGCACCGGGGTCACAGAAAATACTTTCTGTCGATCATGGCTGCGGGGATCGTCGCCCAGTACGGGGTAACGGCTCATGTCCAACATCAGTTGTCTAATCGGTTCCAGCGAAACCTGTTTACGTTTAATTCTAGCCGGATCGGCCGAATAGGAAAGGATGTTTCCATCCAGGTCAAGCAGATAAATTTCGATGCTGGGGTTGATGGTCATGTACAACGCGAACAGCTCTTTCAGGGCACTTCGGTCAAGTTGTCCATCGCTGACCAGGTTCCTGTCTGACACCAGATTCTTTGCCAGCTCCCGGTGCAACTCCTGATTTACCGACGCACTGTATTCACGCAACGAATAGAGACTGATAATGGTATAAAGCAGGCCGACTGCCAGTAACAATAAAAACAAGCCCAGGGCCAGTCTGGTGTAGAGAGTTTTCAGCATATTTTATTCCCGAAAGCGATAACCCACCCCCCAGACGGTCTGGATAAACTCCGGTCGGGCCGGATCCGTTTCGATTTTGCCCCGCAAACGATTGATGTGGGTATTGACGGTATGCTCGTACCCTTCGTGGCTGTAACCCCAGACGGTGTCCAGTAGCTGGACGCGGCTGAATACCTGACCCGGATGGCCGGCAAAGTGCCAGAGCAGGTCAAACTCCCGTGCGGTGAGTTCTACCTCCTGGTCCCTTACACATACCCGGCGGCGCATCGGATCAATACGCAGTCCAGCTACCGTCAACTCGTCATTGCTGGTTTCTACGGCCGGCGCAGAAGCCATGGCATCCACCCTTCGGAACAGGGCTTTCACCCTGGCGGAGAGCTCGGCCACGCTGAAGGGTTTGGTGAGGTAATCATCCGCCCCAATTTCAAGGCCCAGAACCCGATCTAGCTCCGTGCTTTTAGCCGTGAGCATCAGCACTGGAACATAACCCGAACCGGCGCGGATTTCGCGGCACACGGACAACCCGTCCATTCCGGGCAACATGAGGTCGAGAATCACAAGGTCAATACCCCCTTCTCGAAAGCGCGCGAGCCCCATATCCCCCCGTTCACACAGAACGGGGTTCATGCCGAGTTCAGCTATATGGATACCTACGAGCTCACCAATACCCGGGTTGTCCTCAATGATCAGTACATTTCGAGTCATCTTTTCCTGGTTCTGGTGCCCTTTGTCGGCACCCCGCTACTTCATGGAGTCTGACTTGTCCCTGCTGTCGTCCTTCATGGTCATGTTATCCTTTGACATCCCCTCATCTTCCATACTGTGCTCCATAGAGTCCGACATGTCATCCTTCTTCATGACCTGATGATCCATTGACTCTTTCATGTTGTCCTTCATCATCCCCTCTGAGGACATCATTTCTGCCGCCTGGCTGACACTGATTATCAGTCCGAATAGACATATTGTAGCGAGTGTAGTGAATTTTTTCATAGTGATATCTCCTTAAGGGTTTTAACCTGCCGATGTGGCTGGTCATGAGTTCATCATCAGCGAACGCCATCACAGGAGAATCACGGAGTGTTAAACAGTGTATCGCAAAATGTTAACAAAAATGTCACAGCACCAAAGGAAGCGCCCCTGGATAAACTGCCTCTCAGAGCTAATAAGTATTAAGGTAGTGGAACCCATTACTCACATGAACTGTTACATGGGCGCCCAGAGTTTTACGCCGGAGTGATGTGATGTGGTCTGTTCCCAGGAAGCCCACTGCAATATGGGGTTTGGATTGCGAAAAAACATGAAGGGTTCTGGTTACTGCACTGTGAAACTCGCCAGAATGCTCTCACTAATCCCACCCCGCCCATCATTGGCGACAACTTTCCAATAGTAGCTGCCTGGGCTTAATGGTCCGATGGTCTGACTGAAATCGTAGGCAGTCGTTTGTGGACTGTCGCTGTTTCCGCTGCCACCGCCGCCGCCACAGGAAATCACCAACCCCAGGATAAAAGGAATAAGCATGATGATGACGAGCTTTCCCCATCGACGTGATCGGGCCATTCCAAACAAGGACAGTCCAAAAAGGGTAGTAGCAAAAGCACCAGCACCGATATCAAGAGGATTGTTCAGATAGGGATTGTCAGCGACGACGACAACATAAGAGAGCGCATCGCCATCAAGATCAGTCGCTTCTTCCCAGGCCAGGGTTATGATGTCGGTTGATGTGAAAATGGTATCTGCTGTCGGTGCGATGATTTGGGGTGGTAACGGGGGGGAGTTGCCGGCAATATCGGGCAATAAGTCGTTTTCAATAAGATTGAGAGCGTTAACCACATCGAGAAGTCCGAAACCGTAGGCATCATCCACACCGGGTGGACCAAGATCGATTGCGGAATACTTCAGTGCCATGTCTATTTCCGTAACGCCGAGATTCAGATTAAGGTTGTTTGCAGCACTGAGCAAGAGCGCCACAGCGCCGGTGACATGAGGTGCCGAAAAAGAAGTGCCTGACACATACTGATAGGAGGTGTTTTCTCCGCTGCCGCCTGCTGCCGCTTTAAGCATTATTCCGGGAGCTACCAGGTCAGGGTAGGTCATGTCCTCAGGACAAGCAGATGGCCCCCGCGAACTGAACCCGGCGATGGCATTATCCGGCCACGTTGCCCCAACGGAAAAGCTTTCAGGATAATTGGCTGGGCTGATGCTGGTTGCAGTATCTGGTCCATTATTGCCGGCTGCAGATACAACAAAGATTCCAGCGGCCTTAATGGTTTGAATGGCCGTACGTAAATGATAGGTACTGCTCCCGGAACCAAAGGTGGACAAACAGTTTCCTGCTTCATCATCAAATCCCCAGGAGTTGTTAATGACCGCTGGTGCCCGGTCCGGATCACCTCCAGGGCTCAGAACCCACTGCAATGCCTCAATGATATAGGAGAGGTTTCCCGTGCCATCGTCACGAAATAATTTTGCTGCAATCAGGCTGGCCCCCGAAGCCATACCGATTGTGCTGCCACTATGATGACCACCGAGGGCAACGCTGGCTACGCCGGTGCCATGATATCCGCCAAAATCATAGGGTCTCGTGCTGTCAGTATAAGGGTCGAACCAGTCTCCGTCCTCGCCGCGCCAGCTCCCTGCCAGATCCGGATGATCAATGTTGACACCTGAGTCGAGAATGGCAATGGTGATGCCTGTACCATCATAGCCACGTTGCCAGAGGAATGGCGCACCGGTTAGTGCAATATTCCATTCTGTCGAGCTGGTGTCGGTGGCGAGATTCGAGGGTAGCCGAATCTCTTCATCAAGGCTGATTGCCTGAACGTAAGGGACTGAAGCCAATTCTGCGAGAAGTTCAGGCGGCGCAGTTAATGCCATGCCGTTGATAAGCCATAAGGGCCGGACAGCTGTGAGGTTGTGTTGACCCAACAATTGATGAAGTTGTTTCAGATTTTTCTCGGAAGCGGATTTCAACTCCTGGATAATCTCGTTACGCTGACGCGGTCCCAATCTTCTGGCGAGCATGACCGGGGTTTCATCTGTGGTTAATGTCACAATGACCGAAACAGATTCTGAAGAGTTTTGATCCAGGACTGATTGAAGCTTTGGCGAGAAGACCTCAGCAGCAACAGTCATGGGTGGAGGGACCGTCAACAAAAGGCCTAGAATGGCTGATAAAATGATTTTCATCGGCATCGTCGGTCATCTCGTTATGGAGTTGTAGCGTTCGCAGAAAAACCTACAGACACCCCGAAAAAGCTCGGAGTTATCTGTAGGTTACAGCAAAGCAGGAGTTACTGTCACTAGAGCATGCGCTTAAGTGCTTCGATGCGCTCTTCGAGGGGCGGGTGAGTCGTGAAAAAACGCCTGATTCCTTGCCCTTTAGCCCCGGAGATACCAAATGCTGCTATCTGCTCCGGTAGCTGTGCCTGACCGCTGTTGCGCTTAAGCTTTTCCAGTGCTGCAATCATTTTTTCACGGCCGGACAAGCGTGCCGCTCCAGCATCTGCCCGGAACTCCCGTTGGCGACTGAACCAGAAAACGATAACACTGGCAAGGATACCAAAAACAATTTGGGCAATAATCGAGGTAATGAAAAACGCCGGGCCGTGGCCGCGTTCAGTTTTGAAGACCACCCGGTCGACCAGATGGCCAACAACCCGTGACAGGACAATAACAAAAGTATTTACAACCCCCTGGATCAGCGCCAGGGTGACCATGTCGCCGTTGGCAACGTGACTGACTTCGTGCGCCAGAACGGCTTCCGCTTCATCTCGGGTCATCGACTGCAAGAGGCCGGCGCTGACTGCCACCAGGGCGCTGTTACGGCGCATGCCGGTAGCAAAGGCATTAATTTCGGGGGCGTTATAGATGGCCACTTCCGGCATGCCGATGCCGGCAATTTCAGCCTGATGTTTTACCGTCTGCAGCAGCCAGGCTTCAGCTTCATTGCTGGGGGTGGTAATCACTTTGGCACCGGTCATGCGCTTGGCGATGAATTTGGACATGGCCAGGGAGATAAAGGCGCCGCCAAAACCGAATACTGAAGCAAAAATGAGCAGATTGGTCATGTCCAGACCGACACCCTGCTCGTCGAGCATGCTTCCCACACCGAGCAGATTCAAGACAATGCTCAAAACAAAAATAATTGCCAGGTTGGTGGCGATAAAGAGTAATACGCGTTTCATAACTGCTTGATCCTCCATATAAATAATGATTCAAATAGCTTTAGTAGTTAAATGTTTTGAGTTTTTTGTCGTAGCGACAAAAGCCTCATGACAAAGTTTACAGTTAATTATTATGCGTTATCGGTCGAAGGTGTCAAGGTAAACCGGTCAGGTTTTAAATGATATAATAAACCATATGAGGGGCGAAGCAGGGTTAGAATAAAATCTGCTATAATGTCGACAGCTAGACTAACAGGAGGAGGATTATTATGCTCAGTGTGCCGGTTGTTTATGAAGATGGAATGATGGATCAGGTTGATCCACGCAGTCTTCAAATCCTCATTGAAGAGGAGATAATCATCAAGTTTCAGCGTGGTGAGGGGTGGGCATATGTCGGCGTAGATCCGGTTCGCAGAAAACCAAGAGATCACTATCCCGGGCCCGAGCGACGCCAAATGCATTAAGGCTTTTGAGCCTGTATTGATTGATTCGCCTGCTCGGTTACGGGAGCAGGCGGGTCAGGCGAAATTGATAATTGCGTAATACCGACATGACACGGGTACGCTGTTCCTTGCCCATGCGCAGCAGGATTTTCTGTCCGGCAGACAGGTTTTCCAGGGTCGGGTCAGCGTAGGTGTAGTTAACCGAGGGCCGTTTCAGCGCCAGCGGATCATCAGGATTCGGTGTTTCCAGAAGATGGGCGAGCACGTAAACCAGACGATCGTTGAAATAGGCGTTTGGATAGCCCAACTGTTGATAAGCCGTTTGCAGCAAAGGATAAAGATAAACATAGACTCTGATGACCGTATCAGGGTTGGTATCTTCCAGCAGATTCAGGTAGGGAGCATAGCGCTGATAGTTTTCTTGAGAAATTCGCAGGCTCTCTTCCTCTCCCACCGCTGCAAAGCTCCCTTCAGGAAATTCAAAGGGGAGGTGAGCCAGTGGCAGTTTTTTTTCCGGCAGGTTGTTGATGGTCAGCACCAGGCGCTGGATAAAGCTGTTCACGATCACCAGATCGCTGGATCGGCGGCCGGCCAACAGTCCAACCAGGGCCTGATCGACCAGGACATCACTTTTATCAATCGCCGGCAGAGTTTCAGGCAAGTCGCTCAGCGGGTCATTCAGCGGCGTTGGTGATACCTCTTCAAGCGGTGGCTGCAGGACAGGGGCCGGTTCCGGTGCCGGTACGCTATCTGGAACTGGATAGCGTACCACAGGGCGCTTGAGTGGTTCCTGCGGGGGGGCCGGGATAACCGGATCGCCGACAATGACATCATCAACGCGACTGTGAAAATAGATTGATAATCCAAAAGCAATAACCACCGCCAGCAGGAAATAGATGATCAGATTAGTAGTTTTCATGGACTCTTCTTTTCTGACGTGGGTAAAGTAACGACCGTTTCATCACTAAGGTAACATCTATAGCTGATTGACAGGTATTCTATTCTGTGCCGGCGCTTGATGGTTCATCGTTAACCGAAGATTGATGCCGCCTGATCCGCACTGATTTTTTCAAGGGCAGGTGGCCCACCATCGGCCATCTGCGGGGCGACAAGCCAATAATGCCAGAGACTGTTGTCAGTCGGATAACGGTACAGCATTCCCACGTCGGTGTCCCCCTGCTTGACCAGTATCAGACGCTTGGCGATGAGCCACTCAATGCGCATCCAGCCTGAGTCCTTTTCAACCCGGCTACCGAGATCGATCCAGAAGCCGCGAATGAGGGTGGTTTCCGGGGTTAATTCATAGTCTGTCAGCTCAATGTCCATGGTTATGGTTTGCCTGTTCACTCGATGAGATTATGGGGTTCGAAAAACGTAAGCAAGAGCAGCAGTGAACATGTCGGTCAATGATTTGCCGACAGTCCGATTTTATCCAGCATCCAGATTCGCCTTCATTGTAACGAAAATGGCACTGCAAAAGTAGTGAAAATCACAAGCGTCCTGTTGTCGTTGCGAGCGCTCGGGTTTGAATCCTTGTCTGTTATGTGGTAATTCTGGCATGGCAATTCCGGCTGTTTTTCCCTGTCATTCCTTTTGTCCTGAAAGATTTATCATGGTCAACAGTTTTTCGCAGCAGATTCTTGCGGCTGTCGAAGAGGGCGCTGTCGTTTTGACTGCTAACAAACGTCTGTTCCGCCATCTGCGTACGATTTATGATCGTTCTATGGTCGAGAAGGGGGTTCCGGTATGGCCAGGTGCGGGTATTTTCCCCTATACAGCCTGGTTGCAGCAGTGTTTAGACCGACTTGGCGAAAGTAACCGCCTGCTGACAGCCTATCAGCAACATCATCTGTGGGAAAACTTTATTTCTTCCGCGACTCGTGGTTCCGTTCTGGAATTGATGAATCTTGATCGCACCACTGATACCGCAGTGCGTGCCCATAATTTATTAAGTGAGTACGAACTGGTTCCGCAGTGCCGTTATTTAACCGCCGACCAGCAAATGTTCTGTGACTGGCGCAATCAATATTTGCGTTTATGCGAAGACCGCCAGTGGCTGGATGAGGGGGGGCTTTCAACCCGGGTTCTGGACGCATTTGCCAATAATCAATTGCCCCTGCCAAAGAAAATACTGCTGGTTGGTTTTGATCAACCGCCGCCCGGTGTAATCAGACTCAAAGCGCTGATGAATGAACGTGGATTGCCCTGCAGTGAATTCGATATGAGTCAGGGAACAGAGGGGCAAGTTGTACGCTTTGCTGCTGTTGATGAAGATGATGAAACTTTGCGGATGGCTCGCTGGGTACGTTTGTTGCTGGATCAGGGGGAGGACTCCATTGGTATCGTTGTTCCCGATCTGCAGCACCGACGTGCGCAGATTGAGCGCGCTCTAAGGCAGCAGATTGACCCGATGGCGGCAGTTCAATTTGATCAAACAAGCTTGTTCGGGCTTTCTCTCGGTTCCCCTCTGGCCCAACAGGGGGTTATTGCGGCCGCCCTGGCATGTCTGGATGTCCAGCCACAGATGACCATGGATCGGGTTTCATGTCTGTTGCGGACCCCTTTTATCAGCGGCAGCCAGCAGGAGGCAGATCGACGAGCCCTGTTTGACCGACGTCTGAGATCACTCCAGCAGCAAAAGTTCAGTCTTGCTGCCTTGCTGCGGCTGGCTAGGGGGTTTGGCGGACTGCCTGGTTTTGAAGGTTTTTTGTCCGGCCTGAAGGATATAAATCAGCGTGCGGTGGCGGCAGAAGAGTGGGCCGATCTTTTTGCCGCGGAGCTCAAGTCCTGCGGTTGGCCACAAGGAGCCCCTTTATCGAGTACCAGTTATCAAGCGGTAACAGCCTGGTACGACAAGGTCCTGAGCAGCCTAGCAGCAGTTGACCCCAACGCTGAAGCGCTCGAACGCAGCCGGGCGCTGCGGATAGTACGCAGAATCGCCAGCGAGACAGACTTTCAACCACAACGAGCGAGCGGACCGGTGCAGGTGGTCGGTCTGCTGGAATCGTCGGGGCTGTACTTCGAGCATCTTTGGGTAATGGGATTGGATGCCGGTACCTTGCCGGCTTATCCACGACCCAACCCATTTATCCCTTTTCGTCTGCAGGAAGAAATGCAGATGCCTCATTCCAGCTTTGCCCGTGAACTGGAGTTTGGCGGTCAGGTATTGTCACGTTTGCGCTGTGCCGCCGGTAATATTGTGTTCAGCTATCCACAACGCTCAGGTGATACCGACTTGAGTCCGAGTCCTTTAATCAAAGATATTGATCTGGTTGATACCCTGCCCCTGGCTGAGTGTGCCGGTCTGTCGTACCGGATGCAAAGCATGCTTGCCGAACTCGAACCCTGGCAGGATGACCAGGGACCACCATTGTTGATCCCCCAGTCCAGCGGTGGTACTCGTTTGCTTCAAGACCAGGCCCATTGTCCTTTTCGTGCATTTTTTCACCATCGCCTGGCGGTGCGTCGTTTTGATCAAGTCGCAGTCGGCTTGTCGCCCCTGGTACGCGGCAGTCTGCTGCATCTGGTCTTGCAGGAACTCTGGCGACAATGGGGCAATCAGTACCACTATCTGCAATTAACTGGTACACAGGTGCAAGAGGAAATCGTGGCGGCAGTTGAAAAAGCCGTGGCGACCGGGTTGGGCACAGACACTGACTTTCAGCAGCAGCTTTGTCTATTGGAAAGACAGCGCCTGGTCAGGCTGGTAAGCGAATGGCTTGAAAACATCGAACGCCGCCGTGACCCCTTCACGGTTGTCCAGCTCGAACAGAGTCATCAGGCTAATATCGGCCCGCTAGAGTTGACATTGACGGTTGATCGTGTCGATGAGTTGGTCGGTGGTGAGCGGATTATTATTGATTATAAAACCGGTAGCGCCGTGAATATTGCCGACTTTTTAACAGAGCCTTTGATTGAACCGCAGTTGCCGAGCTATGCCGTTGCCGGAGGCGAAAAGAACGAGCGGGCGCAGGGGATCGTGGTCGCGCTGGTTAAGGCCGGTCAGTGCCGTTTAAAAGGTATCACCAGTGACGACGGTATGCTGAACAAAGTGCGCACCGTGGCAGCGTTGCCAAAAGCCCAGGAGATCGGCGTCAGTGACTGGAGCACCCTGGTTGATTTCTGGCACCGGGAACTCAATCAACTAGCGACCGATTTTGCCGCCGGTACTGCTGCTGTCAAGCCGTTTGATCCGCTGAGAAGCTGTCGCTATTGTGATTTGCCAGGCCTGTGCCGCATCGGAGATATTGAAGAGGAGGGGAGCGATGAGTAGCGCCGACCAACAACAACGTCTCCAGGCCATCGACACCAATATCTCCTGTATTGTTCAGGCCCCAGCCGGTTCAGGAAAGACCGAGCTGTTGATCCAGCGGTTGCTGGCATTGCTGGCTGTGGTCGACAAACCGCAACAGATTCTGGCGATCACTTTTACCAATAAGGCTGCTGCCGAAATGCGTCGGCGTTTACTTGAATCCCTGGCCCTGGCCCAGAGCGCTCCACAACCTCAGGCGGAGCACGAAGCCCTGACCTGGCGCCTGGCGCGCCTGGCGCTGGACCGCCAAGGGGAGAGTCTGCTGCTGAATCCTGCCCAATTGGCGATTCAGACGATTGACAGCTTCTGTGCCACCATCGTCCGCAAGATGCCCTGGGTAACCCGCTTTGGGGGCATGCCGGAGATGAGTGACGATGCATCGGAACTGTACGCGGCGGCAGTAACCCAACTTCTCGCGCAACTGGAACAGCCGGGCCCGGTCAGTAACGCCCTAAAGATCGTTCTTGAACATCTGGATAACGACATGGCCGTAGTGCAGCGCATGCTCATCAGCCTGCTCGGCCGGCGCGATCAGTGGCTCAGACACTTGACCAGCGATAAAGACCAGCTCTACCGTGAGCTGAATGCCGGCCTTGAACACATCTGTACCGAACATCTGGAGCGCGCCCATCAGAGTATTCCTGTTTCTCTTGTAACTGAGCTGCTGGCCTGTATTGATTTTGCTGCGCACCACTGTCCTGAAGAAGCCGCCATTGCTCTTTGGCGTGGACAGGATGTGTTGCCGCCGGCCACCATGGAACAGATGCCTTTATGGTGCGGACTTGCCGATTTTCTGTTGACCGGTTCCGGCATCTTCAGGAAATCGTTGAACAAAAATATCGGCTTTCCTGCCGGTAATCACTCCAAAGCTGCCAAGCAGAGAATGGCCAGCCTGTTGGAACAGTTTGAACGGGTCCCTGATCTGGCTGTCGCCTTTGAGCTCCTGCGTTCCCTGCCACGACAGCTTTACAGCGCCAAACAGTGGCAACTGCTGGATGCCTTGTTTGACTTGCTGCCGCTTTTGGTGGCGCAGCTGTGGCTGGTGTTCCGTTCACGCGGCCAGGCAGATTTCACCGAGATTGCCCTGAAGGCGAATCAGGCCCTGGGGAATGCTGATAACCCGAGCGAGTTGCTGTTACAGTTGGATTATCAACTGCAGCATATTCTGGTTGATGAGTTTCAGGATACATCACGTTTACAGTATCAGTTGTTCAGTACTCTGACGGCCGGCTGGACCGCAGGCGATGGTCGCTCCCTGTTTCTGGTCGGTGATCCAATGCAATCGATTTATCGTTTCCGTGAAGCCGAGGTCGGGCTTTTTCTCCATAGTTTTAAAGGGTCTTTCGGTAGTGCTAACCTGCCGCTGACCCCCTTAGTCCTATGCTGTAATTTCCGTTCGCAACTGGGGATAGTTGATTGGGTCAATAAGGCTTTTACAACCATTTTCCCGGCCCGGATGGATGTCACTTCCGGTGCCGTGCCGATGGCTACTGCACAGGCCGTTAAACCTGCGCTGGATGGTAATGCGGTCCAGGTTCACCCCTATGCCGCCGTCGATGATGGCGCAGAAGCCAAGCGGGTTGTCGCTATTATCGAAGCTTCCCAGGCCCAGGATCCGCAGCAGACCATTGCTGTCCTGGTGCGTGGGCGTAACCATTTGCGCCAATTGTTGCCGTTGTTGCGTCAGCGCGGTATCGACTACCAGGCCAAAGACATCGATCGTCTCGAAGCTCGCCCGGCAGTGCTCGATATTGTTCACTTGACGCGCGCGCTGCTTCATCGGGGCGATCGCCTGGCCTGGACCGCGATCCTCAGGGCGCCCTGGTGTGGTCTGACCCTGGACGATCTTTATACCCTCTGTGACAACCCTCACGAGCGAACCATTCCATCCATGCTGGCGGATATGTCCGTCATTGCGCGTTTGAGTGACGACGGCCGCCGGCGTCTTGAGCGGGTTTGGCCTGTTCTCCAGCGGGGGATAAAGGCTCGATCCCAGTTGCCGTTGCGTGATCTGGTTGAAGGCTGCTGGGTGGCCCTCGGAGGTCCGGTGGGGCTCTCGGAGACTGTCATTACAGATATCAATCTGGTATTCGCGCTGATTGAAGAGCTTGATCAGGGGGGAGACCTGACAGATATGGAACAATTGGCACGACGTTTACAGCAGCTTTATTCTCCTCCCGACAGTCACGCGAGCGGTAAACTCCAGATCATGACGATTCATAAAGCCAAAGGATTACAGTTTGATACCGTCATTCTTCCGGGTCTGGGAAAGAAAACCCGTACCTCCGACGCCCCCTTGTTGCGCTGGCTTGAACATCCGGAACATGGCCTGCTGCTGGCCCCGGTCAGCGCCCGCGGCAGTGGGGAAAAAGACCCGGTTTACCAGTTGGTTGCACACCTGGAGGCGTCTAAGGACGATTTTGAAAATGCGCGACTTTTATATGTTGCGGCCACCAGGGCCATCCGTCATCTGCACCTGCTCGGACATGCCCAGTCTGACCAGAATGGGGATTTAAAGCCGACGACGGGATCCCTGCTGGAAAAACTCTGGCCCGAGGTTAGCCGTGCCTATGAACAACCTGAACCGTCGGTGGAGACGGTCGTAACTGAAAATCGGTTGGTAAGGCTCCAGCGTTTGAAGAGTTCGTGGATTTTGCCACCATCTGCGGGTGTTCCAACGATCTCCTGGCCTGCTGAAAAAACAGCTTCCATGCCTGCTGCCGAGAACCTGGTTGAGACCCTGTACAGTGGCTGGGAGAAGTCTCTTCATCGCCATGTCGGCACCCTGGTTCACCAGATTTTTGAACGAATTACCCAGGTCGGAACCGGTGCCTGGAACGGTGTGAAAGAGGCTCAACGGATAGGGGAGATCCGGCAATCGTTACGTGGATTAGGTGTTAGACAAAAGGATCTGACAGAAGCGACACAAAAGGTGATAGCGGCTGTTGACCGAACATTGGCGAGTCCACGTGGAAAGTGGTTGTTGGCTTCCTATGTTGACCAGGCAGCAGAGCTCGCCTTATGTGGGTTGAAAGATGAACAGATGATCCATGCGGTAATTGACCGGACCTTCGTCGCTGACGGTCTGCGCTGGGTTGTTGATTATAAGACCAGCACACCTGCTCAGGGGGAAAAACTGGAAGATTTTTTTCAGCGTGAAGGGTCTCGCTATCAACCGCAACTGCAGATATACGCAGAACTGATGCGGCGCTTTGATCCGGATCATCAAGTCAGGGCCGCCTTATATTTTCCATTGGTAGATGGCTGGCTTGAAATTGATACCGCAAATACTTCCTCTGCGCCCTGATGCGTCAACCCGCCGGCCTGTTTGTGGCACAGCCACTGCTACTGACCGCTCCTGTTCGCAGGTTCAGTTCTAGTGAAGTGCGCCGATGGTGGCAGGACTGAGCAGATTGCCGGTCATGTAGCGTTGTCGTGGGTCGATGTTGGCAAGTTTTTTCATGGCCTGGGATGCCAGGTGCAGACGGAATGTCGAGGAAGAATCTTTGACCAGAAACAATTCTACGTTTTTTTTCATCGATCCGATGCGCAGTTCGGTTTCAATGCTGTAACACCATTGACGGGTACCATCTGCTCCGGTTAACAGGCGGCGATTTTTTGCAGCTGCTATTGAGTAGACTTCGACATCGGTATTTTTCTGAATCGGGTTGACACCAAAGCTGATCAACAAATCTTCACCTTCCTTAAAAGTGGTAAAGTCAAAAATATGCAGCAGGGATATTGGACTGCTCATGTCGATTTGTGCCTCAATCGCCGGTATTTTCAATTGCGGAAAGGCGACCCATTCACACCAACCAACATCGACCAGCAGCGAATGTTTAGCTCTCTTCATGCGTGCCCTCATATTAAGTTGTTAAGGTTTAATCCAATCTATTCATGCCGGCATGAAAAGTAAATAATTCTAATATTATTTTATCATCTAAAAAAATTAATATACCGGCATCCTCAAAAGAGAGGGTACTAAAATGACGATCATAACCAGTTTGGTGACCGATATCGCGCAGCGCCGGTTTTTTATTTTTCTGAGAAATTGATTTTAATAATGCCGGTTTTAATTGACTCCGCAGGCACAGATCACAGATACTGAAATTAATATATTCTTAATTTATTTTGGAGGGATCAATGTCCGGAATAGTCAGGTTCTTTTTGATTGTTGTCGCTATTCTAAGCATTTTATTAGTGGCTCTGGCTGTTCTGATACAAACCCAACTGACGCCGGAACGGGTACGTTCAACCTTTTTGCCGATGGTCGAAACACAACTTGGGCGTACCCTTGTCATTGGTGACATTGACATCGGGATCTTTTCCGGCGTGACAATCAGCGATCTGAGGGTTGAGGAGACAGATTCCTCTGATTTGTTCGTCGCAGTGGAAACCGCGCGCCTGAGTTATCGGCTCTGGTCGCTGCTCAAAGGGCAACTGGATATAAGTGAAATCCTTCTGGATGGGCCGGCCATTACCATCATTCGTTATCCTGACGGCAGTTTCAATTTTTCCAGTCTGTTAAGTGAAAACCAGCAAGAGAACCAGCTTAGCAGAAAACCGGATTTGGATACGCGTAGCGCTATGGAAGCCCCGTTTGAGCTGCTGATCCAGCACATTAATATCCGTAACGGACAGATTCTTTTTATCGATCGCTTTATTAATCCTAGCGCTCCGTTTCGCTACAGTTTCAGTGACCTGAACTTAAGCGCTAAAAAACTCTCTTTCAAGGAGAGTTTTCCCCTTGATGTTTCCATGATATTGAATCAATCACGGGTTAATTTGTCGGCACAGGTTGACTTGTCCCGCCAGACCGGCAACGCGGCGTTGCATGTAACCTCTCTTGATCTGATTCCTTTTGCTCCCTATTACCGTAACTATCTGCCCGGTTCCTTGGGTAGTGCGCAACTGGAGGTCAATCTTGATCTCGATTGGACCCCTGAGCGTCTGCTGTCACGCGGTAAGGTGGTCCTGAATCAGGTTGATATCGTGCTGCGCGACCTGCCGGATTTGCCGTTACGTGAGGTTCGTTTGGCAACAGATTATGCTATTCGTTACGATATCAATGAGCAGCTCCTCGAGATCTCGACCGCGTTGTTGAATTACAATGACATCAGAACGACATTGCAGGGGAATATTGATCTGGCCGGTGCCAGTCCCCAACTTGATCTCCAGGTGATTCTTGATAAAGCCGATCTGCGCCATAGCATTCAAAGCCTGCCGCAACATCTTACCCGACAATTACAACCCTACAGTCCAGCGGGTGAATTAACCGTTGACTTGCGGCTTTTGGGGCCAATAAATACTGCAGATCGGCTGGTTCATTCGGCCCGCATCGGCCTTCATCAGGTGCAGGCAACGGTAGGCCATCTGCGTGCCGGCTTAAACGGTGATGTCGTTTTCGCACAGAACCGGCTAACCTCGGATAATCTGCTTCTTCAAGGGGGCGATCAACAAGCGCAACTGGTTTTTAACCTGACAAATCTTATGACGCCACTGGTCACCGGTACCTTTTCCCTGTCTTCGCGTGAACTGAATCTGAACCGACTTTTTCCGAAAGGGGAGGGACAATCTCCACCTCCGGCTACTCCCGCTGTTGGACAACTACCAGTGCAGGAACCTGGTCCCTTCGAACTGCCATTTGAGATCACCGGGACGGCAACAGTTGATCGCCTGCTGTATCGGCAACTGACGATGTCGCAAGTCAATGCTGCCATCAGTGTCAACGATAGTCGTGTGACCATCGCACCTCTGAGTGGCCGTATCGGCGAAGGAAAATTCAACCTGGACGCATCCATTGATCTCGGCGTCGCGGGTTTTAACTATGAGGGGCGGGCAGTGGTGACACAACCCGATCTTGCAACCTTGATCAGCGGAATTTTCCCTGCGGCCAGTCAGAAAGTCAGTGGCCGGGCCAACTGGGTCAACAGCTTTTCCGGACGTGGCACCATTGCTGAAAATCTGCTCAAAGCTCTGCAGCTGGAGGGTGAAATCCAGTTGTCACAGGGGGCGTTCAGTGGTTTTGATCTGCTTGATCAGGTTTCCTGGTTTCTTGACAGCCCGACTCTGAAAAATCTGTCCTTTCGTGATTTTCAGGGTACATATCGCCTCAAGAATGGCAAGGCGCTGATTGACAGTCATCTTGATGGAACCCAAGTGAAAATAAGCCCGAAAGGGAGTATTGGTGTTGATGGCTCGATCAACCTGTCGTTGGCCACCCGGCTGGCACCTGAGGTTCTCAGTCGCATGGGGGCCTCTGAGCGATTGAAGCAGGCATTTGTTGACGGTAGCGGCTGGGGGGTGCTGCCCCTGGACATCAGTGGCAGTTTAACCAACCCGCAGATCCGCTTTGACATCAGGGCGCTGGAGCAACAGGCCATTGACCAGGCCAGGTCTGAAGCGTCAGACCGCCTGCTGAATAAGCTGTTACCGGAAGCTCAGGGGGAAAACAACGATTCGATGAAAAAGCTGCTGGACAATACGTTAAAGCGCTTGCGCGCCCAGTAACAGTTCGCTGCACTAAACTTGCCGGGCTTATTCAAGCAAAAAAGGCAGCCGGAAGTTCTAACTCCAACTGTTTTTTATCTGGTGACTGAGCGTGTTTTGCTGCGCATGGTGACGAATTCTTCAGCGCTGGTTGGATGAATGCCGATGGTCTGATCAAACATCGCTTTGGTGGCTCCGGCTTTCAGGGCAACCGCAATCCCCTGGATGATTTCCCCGGCACCTTCACCGGCCATGTGGGCGCCGACCACCCGGTCGCTATCTGCGTCAACAATCAGTTTCATCAGATAGCGTTCGGTTGTCTCGGCCAGGGCTTGTTTAAGAGAACGAAACTCCGTGGTGAAGATGTCGATGTGGGGGTATTGTTCGCACGCCTGTTCCTCGGTTAGGCCGACGGTTCCGATGTTCGGCGAACTGAAAACTGCACTGGGAATCAACGCGTAACTTAAACAGGCCTTTTTGTCACGGTACAAACGATCAACAAGATTCATGGCTTCGGCCAGAGCGACGGGAGTGAGTTGCAGACGGTCGATGACATCGCCCAATGCATAGATGGATGGTACATTGGTCTGAAACCCTTCGTCCACCTTGATGGCACCGCGCTCATCCAGTTCTACCCCCACCCCTTCAAGGCCAAGATGAGCGCTATTGGGACGGCGTCCGGTTGCTGCCAGAACCATATCGGTTTCAAGGGTGGAGCGATCAGTAAAGGTTACCTGCAACGAGCCGTCGGCGTTTTTTTCTATCCGACTGGGCTGACAATTAAAGCGCAGATCGATCTTTTTTTTGCGCATGTGGTCAGCAACGTAACTGCGGATTTCTTTATCAAAACCACGTAGAAACAGCTCACCCCGATAGGCCTGGGTAACCGCGACTCCGAGACCATGGAAGATACCTGCAAATTCCGTTGCAATATAGCCGCCACCAATAATCAGGGCACGGGTTGGCAGGGTTGGCAGGACAAATACATCATCAGATATTGTCATTAAATCGCTGCCTGGAAACGCTGGTACGAAGGGACGAGCGCCGGTAGCAATCAGGATGCGCTCCACCCTGTAGCTGGTAGTACCTACTGTGACTTCGTTCTTACCGGTAATAGTGGCTTTGCCCCTGATCAGTGTCGCCCCGGCCTTGTTTAATATTCCCTCCAGGGCGCGATTGGATTTAGCAACAACATTATCCTTGTTCCGCTGGAGGATCTGCCAGTTAAAGGGGGGGCGTCGGCTGTTAAAACCAAAACCGGTAGCCTGCGCAAAAGCGGAGCCATATTCGGCCGCGTGGACATAGAGCTTTTTCGGAACACAGCCAAGATTGACACAGGTGCCACCGGTGCGATCCTGCTCGGCAACGGCGACGCGAACTCCCAAAGCCGCAGCCATACGAGCGGCCCTGACACCGCCTGAGCCGGCACCAATGACAAACAGATCATACTGATACTGATGGTTTTCGTTCATCTTGAAATCCCCTGATTATCCAACTTCGTTGTATTCACGAACACGAAAGTCAACCCCTATCTTCCTTGCCAACTCTTGGCAGGCTCCGATATCGATCCCCGGGTAGGTGACCATTGTCGCGGTCACGTCGGGAATATGGTCTTTGGCAAGGTGCAGAAATTCGGTAACGGCGGCAAACGATTCTTCTCCAAAGCGGGATTGACAGAGATTCTGATAGGTCGTCGCATCAGCAGCATTGAGCGACACTGAGATGGCATCTACGAGACCGCTCAGCTCCGGTAAGATATTTCGGCCATGCACCAGGTTCGCCTGGCCATCGGTGTTGATACGGATGCGGCAACCCTGTTCTTTAAGGCGCCGTGCTACGTTCAGGATCAAATCAAGAC
Organism: Pelovirga sp. C15f; assembly: GCF_057178085.1. NCBI lineage: Bacteria > Pseudomonadati > Thermodesulfobacteriota > Desulfuromonadia > Geobacterales > Geobacteraceae > Pelovirga > Pelovirga sp. C15f. The sequence continues at coordinate 710,521 of NZ_JBXUCV010000001.1, read as the reverse complement.
GCAACAGGGGTTCGCCATAGCCACAGAAAACGATCTCGCGATAAAAAGTTGGATCACCAATGGCCGCCATCACCTCATTGACATCCGGTTCGTGATCAAGTTTGAGCTCGTGCCCCTTGACGACAAAATCGTTGAATTTAGCGCAGAAGATACAGCTGTTGGTACAGCGGTTGGTGATATTGAGGTAGAGCGAGTCGCGAATCCGATAGGCGATGGTTGCAGCGCTCTCAATGGTGCCGATGCCAAACAGGTCATAACAGTTGCGGCTGGTGATACGGGCAACATCTGCCAACGTCAGCCCCTTGATCTCGGCAAGGGTCTGGGCGGTGTCAAGCAGGTAAGCGGGTTCATTGCGTTTGCCGCGATACGCCTGCGGCGCCAGATAGGGGCAGTCAGTCTCAAGGAGGATCCGCTCCAATGGCAACCGGCGCAACATAGCGCGGACCTCATCATTTTTGGGATAGGTAATTGCTCCGGTAAAAGACAGATAAAAGCCCATATCAATACATTTGTGAGCCATTGCCAAATCGCCGCTGAAACAGTGCAGGACACCACCCACTTCAGAAGCTCTTTCTTCAGCAAGGATCGTCAAGACGTCCTCATGGGCTTCGCGGTCATGAATGATGACCGGCTTGCCGACCTCTCTGGCGAGGTGGATCTGACGGCGAAAAGCCTGCTGCTGAATGTCATGAGGAGCGCGATTACGATAATAATCGAGGCCGATTTCACCGACGGCGACGACTTTTTGCTGCTGTAAAAGCCGGCGTAATTGCGCCAGGGCGTCGTCATCTAGTGCTGTCGCGTCGTGTGGGTGAAAACCAGCGGCAGCGTACAGTGGTTCGTAGCGGCAGGCCAGATCAGCATTGGTGATAGAGCTTTGCAGATCGCAGCCGATAGAGAGGATATAGCGCACACCGGCGGTCTGTGCAGCGAGGATTACCCGTTCCAGATCTTCAGCAAAGCGACTGTTGTCGAGGTGCGCGTGGCTGTCAACCAGTTTTGGGGTAGCATCAGTCATATTTGTTCACTCAGCATAAAAAAAAGTGCGTCCCCATCTCGTAAAATTCATAGATAGAGTTGTTCTCTCTCAGCGGTCGCAAGGGTGGTTGAACGTGCGCAACATGTTATTGGGTTTCGATGCGCGGAAACAGCGGTGCTGCTTTCTCAATAGACGTTCCCGGAGTCAGGCGCACCGAAAAGTCAAATTCCTCGGTGTGCAAAGAGCTGGTATCGCTTCCGAGCAGTGTCAGAATTTTCTCGGCGGTCTCGGGCATGAACGGGGTAATGAGTAAAGCAACCACCCGTAATGAATCAACCAGATTATACATGACGGTTCCCAGCCGCTGTTGCTGTGCTGGATCTTTAGCCAGAGTCCATGGGGCGGTATCGTCAATATATTTGTTGCCGGCTGAAATCAGTTCCCAGATGGCAATCAAAGCCTTGTTAAAGGCCATTTCGTTGAGCAGTGCATCAGATCTGGTGACGGTTTCGGTAAACAAGTTTAAAAACCTGTCATCGATAGCCTCAGTCGCTCGCGGCTGTGGCAATGTGCCGCTGAAATACTTGCCGAGCATGGCGGTGGAACGACTGACAAGGTTGCCAAGATCATTAGCCAGATCGGAATTGATGCGCCCGATCAAGGAGCTATGGGAAAAATCACCATCCAGTCCGAAGGGAACCTCGCGCAATAAAAAGTAGCGGATGGTGTCGACGCCGTAAGTATCGGCCAGCATGTGGGGTTCAACCACATTACGCAGACTTTTGCTCATCTTCTGGCCTTCAACCGTCCACCAGCCGTGGGCAAAAATCTGACGGGGCAGAGGAAGTCCGGCGGCCATGAGAAAGGTTGGCCAGTAGACAGTATGAAAGCGCAGAATGTCCTTGCCAATGACATGAACAGCCGGCCAGAAGGTGGCGAACAGTTTATTTTGATCCTCAGGATAGCCCAAAGCTGAAATATAGTTGGTGAGGGCGTCAAACCAAACATAAATAACATGTTTCTCGTTGCCCGGTACCGGAATTCCCCAGGAAAAAGAGGTGCGGGAAATTGACAGGTCACGCAGACCTTCGCGGACAAAGCTTAAAATTTCATTACGGCGCGATTTGGGTTGAATAAAGTCGGGGTTGGCCTCGATATGGGCAAGAAGTTGCTCCTGATATTTGCTCATGCGGAAAAAATAGGATTCTTCCTTGAGTTTTGTGGTTGCGCGACCACAATCAGGACAGTTGCCGTTGATCATCTGGGTCTCTGTCCAGAAGGTCTCACAAGGAGTACAGTACCAGTCTTCGTATTCACCAAGGTAGATGTCTCCTTTGGCCTCAATGGTTTTAAACTGCTCCTGGACTGTATGTTTATGGCGTTCCTGGGTCGTCCGAATGAAATCGGTATGGGAAATGTTGAGTTTATCCCACAGCGCCTGAAAACGTTTAACCACCCGATCTGCCAGTTCAAGCGGGGTCTCGCCGTTGGTCTTGGCCGCCGCTTCAACTTTTTGTCCATGCTCATCAGTACCGGTTAAAAACGCCACCTGATAGCCGCGTGCACGTTTGTAACGGGCCATGACATCACAGGCCAGGGTGGTATAGGCATGGCCGATGTGTGGAACATCGTTTACGTAATAGATCGGTGTCGTAACGTAGAAGGTCTTTTCCATTATTTGATCGCTCCGGCGAGGAAGGGGGGTTGTCATCCAGTTGATCAACTTGTTGTTTTGTCCGGATTTTTGGGTCGGTTCGACCGCCGTCTTGGCCGCCGCCGTTTTTTGGCCGTCTTATCCTGGGGTAGATTTTCATTTCGAGCCGCTGCAGTTTTTTCCGCCGCAGTCGCTACCGGAACCGGTGGGGATTGAGTTGTCTGAGTTGTCTCTTTGGTTGTCGGCTCACGACGCTGACGGGAACGGCGTGCCTGATTCTTTGATTTTTTCTCCGGCTGTTTTTCCTGAACAGTTTGCGACTGTTCTTTTGTTTGAGCAGGAGCTTCCAGACTGGCTGCCAGTTGCGGATTAGACGCCAGGGCAATCTCATGCTGAAGTGCTTCGATCTGCATGCGACAACGTTCCCCTCCAGGGCAGGAGAGGGTGACCGACTGTTGCAGGATGTCAAGGGAAATCACTTCCGCCGGCCCCGTAGTCAGGGTGACTTTTTTACCAAGTTTAGGCAGTTTCTTGCGCATCTCGTTGTAATTTTCATATTCGTAGGCAAGACAACACAACAGACGGCCACACTGACCTGAAATTTTAGTCGGATTAAGAGCCAGCCCTTGAGCTTTGGCCATTTTGACCGAAACCGGTGCAAAGTCGCGAAGGTAACTGCTGCAACAGAGTTCACGACCGCACACGCCAAGGCCACCGACAAGTTTAGCTTCGTCGCGTACTCCGATCTGGCGCATTTCAATGCGGGTGCGCAGTTGTTGAGCCAGATCGCGTACCAGATCACGAAAATCGATTCTGCCTTCGGCAGTAAAGTAAAAGAGGACTTTAGAGCCGTCAAAAAGGTATTCCGCGCGCACCAGCTTCATGTCGAGTCCACGTTGGCGAATGCGTTGACGACAATAAGCAACAGCTTCCTTTTCTTTTTCGTCGTTACTGGCGGCCATGGCCAGATCGTCCTCAGTAGCAAGACGCAGAACTGATTTTAGTTTGGGTGGTGCTTCACCGGGATGCGTCTCACGTGGGCTGTTTACCACGGTTCCAAGAGCGCGGCCACGCTCGGTCTCAACAATGACTTTGTCCCCGGAAGACAGCTGCAGGTCGTGGGCTTCAAAATCAAATATTTTTCCGGCACAGTGAAAAGATACACTGACAAGTTTTAACGTTTGGGTCATAGGTGTCCCTAGTAAGTTCAGGCGTTGGCAATCTGCATCAGCATATGATCCAGCGCCAGATGCAGATTAACATTGCGGCCCAGATAACTGCGCGCTTGTGCCACGGCCCTTAGTTTCGTCATCAATTGCGGCGTTGACAGCTGGCGACTTTGCTGTTGAATCAGGGGCAGCAGATCCTGGTTGATCAGCTGATGTTCTGCCTGACCAAGTTGAATGAGCAGCAGATCGCGAAAAAAAATATCGAACAAGTTAAGGATTTCGTCGATGATATCTTTTTCTGCTTTAAGGGTTTGCGCCAGTTCGAACGTTTGAATAGTACTAGTTGGCGAGAGGGCTGACAAGGATTGAATCAGCCCGGCACGTTTTTTCAGGTAAAGATCCTGATGCTGTCCCAGCGCTTTTTCAAAACTACCATCAGCGATCGCCGCCAGCACCGTAGCTTCTGCAGCACTGATGGTGAGTTTTTTTTCAAGGTGTTGGGCGAGCTCGCGGTTTGGCAGGCGGTTAAAACGTACCCGTTGACAGCGTGAACGGATCGTAGACAACAGGCTGTCGGGTCGGCTGCTGATCAGAATAATCAAGGTTCCGGCAGTGGGCTCTTCAAGGGTTTTCAGCAGGGCGTTGGCCGCTTCATGGGTCATCAGTTCAGCACTGTCAATCAGACAAACCTTCCCCCGCCCAGCAAAGGAACGCAGCCCCAGTTGTGGTTGAATAGCACGGATCTGGTCGATTTTAATTGCAGTTCCATGAGGCTCCAGGGAGAAAAAATCAGGGTGTGAGTGAGCTGCCATTTTAGTGCACGCCGCACAATGGTCACGGCCTGTAGCTGACTCGCACAGAAAAATCCGGGCAAAGATGTGCGCAACCTGTTTCTTGCCGATGCCGTCGGGGCCATCAAAAAGGTAGGCGTGGGCGACGCGATCGTGCTCGATAGCAGCATTCAGTATCTTGATCTGCTGCTGATGGCCTATGATGGAGTCAAAATTCATTACCGCTGTCAAGGTTCCTTGATAAACGTCATACGAAGACTTTTTTACGGCCTTGGTTCCGTTGTCGCTGCAGGTTCGGGACTCACCTGTGTTGAACGGGTATCAGATTTTTAACGATTAAAATCAGGGACAGGCATTATGGTTCACGTGCCGTAAGTTTTCAAGTTCTATCCATGTTTCACAACAATGTGTCTCTACGGTTTTGCTTAATGACCGTAAAGGTAAAAAAATCAGCGGGATACCGTTTTTCAGCAGGGAGGAAAAGAATTTGTGCTATGTCGATGATTTGTCTATACTGCGCTGATTATTGGTTTTTTACGGAGATAAAGTGGAAGATAACTATCTGCAGTTACAACAAAAACTTGGTTATACATTTACAGATTTCAGTTTGATCGTCCAGGCATTAACCCATAAATCGTACAGCAATGAACAGCCGGAATGCGTGGTCCATAACGAGCGCCTTGAATTTCTTGGTGATGCCGTGCTTGAGCTGGCTGTCAGCGATCTGGTTTATCGACTTTTCCCTGATATCCCCGAAGGGGGGTTGACCAGAATTCGTGCTGAGGTAGTCTGTGAGAAAGGGTTGGCAGAGATTGCCCGGGGATTAAACCTTGGCCCCTGCCTGCGTCTGGGACGGGGGGAGGTGAATCATCAGGGCTACAACAAACCCAGTCTGTTGTCTGATGCCCTTGAGGCGCTGCTTGGTGCCGTGTTCCGGGATGGGGGTTTTGCCACCGTCTGCCAGGTTGTCGAAAAGAATTTTGCCGCGGCGATTGAAGCTTCAGCGCGGTTGCGTTACGGCAGCGATCATAAAACCTGCTTGCAGGAACGTCTGCAATCTCTTTTTAACAAGTTGCCTGAATATCGTTTGTCCCAGATTGAAGGACCCGAACATGACAAGATCTTTTTTATGGAAGTTCATTTTAACAACCGGATTTTAGGTCGTGGCCGAGGTTCCAGCAAAAAAAGTGCAGAACAGCAGGCGGCAGCGGCAGCGCTCGACCACCCGTTGCTGAAAGGAGTAGCTGTTGATGACTGATGATGTCAACCTGCCATTTGTATCTGGGTTTGTCGCTCTTGTCGGGCGACCCAATGTCGGCAAGTCAACCCTGCTTAACCAGATTCTTGGACAGAAAATTGCCATTACCTCGAACAAGCCCCAGACGACGCGCAACCGGATTTTAGGTATTCATAATACTGCGCAGGCGCAGATTCTTTTCCTTGATACCCCCGGTATTCATCGCCCGCAAGGCAAGCTTAACAAGTATATGGTGGATCAGGCTGTAGGTGCCTGTTCAGATGTTGATTTGATCCTGCTCCTGGTAGAAGCCGGCTCGCGCCCGGGCCCGGCTGATGAGGCGATCTTTGGCCTTTTAAAACCCCTGAATACCCCGGTCTTTCTGATTATCAACAAGATCGATCAGATTGCTCCGCCATTGTTGCTGGAACAGATCAAGCAGTTCAGCAACGCCTTTGAATTTGCCCAGATTATCCCGTTGTCAGCAATCAGCGGTGATGGTGTGCCGGAATTGTTGGAAACTGTAACCCACATGCTTCCCCCCGGCCCCCCCTATTATCCTGAAGACCAGGTAACTGATCTGCCCGAACGATTTATCGCTGCGGAGATGATACGCGAAAAAATTATGCGCCAGACCAGTGACGAAATTCCCTACGGCGTTGGGGTCAAAGTGGAGCAGTTCGAAGATAAACCTGAGAAGAATCTGGTGGTTATCCAGGCGACTATTCATGTTGAACGTGACAGCCATAAAAAAATTATTGTTGGTAAGGGCGGCCAGATGATCAAACGCCTTGGCCAGCAGGCACGGCAGGATATTGAGCGCCTGCTTGGGGTGCGGGTATTCCTTGAGTTGTTTGTGCGGGTTGATAAAAACTGGAGTCAGAGCGAGAGGATGTTGCGCGAGCTCGGCTACAGCAATCGTTAGCAATAGATTGTTGACCCGTTTTATTCCATGTCGTGAAAGTTGAATTAAAACCTTATGCTCAAAACTGTTGCTATCGTCGGTCGCCCGAATGTAGGGAAATCCACCCTGTTTAACCGTCTGTTGGGCCAGCGCAAGGCCATCGTCGAAGATTTTCCCGGGGTCACCCGTGACCGTCATTACGCTGAAATTACTCGCTACGATAAGCCGTTTTTGTTGATTGATACCGGTGGTTTTGAGCCGCAAGCCGCTGATCAGCTGCTTCGTCAAATGCGCGAACAATCGCAAGTGGCGGTGGAAGAGGCGGATATCATCATCTATCTGCTTGACGCCCGAGATGGCCTGACACCGGCAGATAAAGAAATTGCCGCCATGTTGCGGCGTACCGAAAAACCGGTGCTTTATGTTGTCAACAAGGTCGATGGCGACAAGCAGGAAGCAGAAACCGTCGATTTTTATAACCTGGGTATCGATGCCTTTATTCCTTTATCCGCCGAACATGGCCGTGGCATTGGAGAATTGATCGATTCCCTCGAGGCTTTGCTGCCCGAGCAGGCAGATTTACCTGAAGTCGAAACGGAGGTGCGGCTGGCGTTGATCGGCCGGCCCAATGTCGGCAAGTCGTCCCTGGTGAATCGCATTCTCGGCTATGAGCGGGTGGTCGCCAATCCGGTCGCCGGTACCACCAGAGACAGTATCGACACTCCTTTTATGTTCGATCAGCAGCGCTTCGTGTTGATCGATACCGCCGGTATCCGTCGCAAGGGCAAGGTGAGTGAGGCGCTGGAGAAGTTCAGTGCCATCCATGCCTTAAAAGCAATGGATCGTGCCCATGTGGTGCTGATGGTAATTGACGCGGTTGAGGGGATTACTGATCAGGATTTGACGATTGCCGGCTATGCCTATGAAAAGGGGCGGGCGGTGATTCTGCTGGTCAATAAATGGGATGTGCCGGAAAAAGATAATCACACGATGACTCGCTTTGTTGAAGAAGTGCGGCGGCGCTGTAAATTTCTTCCCTTTGCCCCGCTGTTGTTTGTTTCGGCGTTGAATGGGCAGCGGATCAACAAGATCATGCCGCTGGTGGCCGAGGTGGCCGAGCAGTTCAATCGCCGGATAACCACCGGTCAGATCAATCAGGGGCTGGAGGAATTCCTTGCCAAGCATCCACCGTCACTGGTGCGCGGTCAGCGGTTGAAGTTTTACTATGCCACCCAAAGTGCTGTGCGCCCGCCGACTTTTGTCCTGTTCAGTAATCGGCCCGATGACGTCCATTTTTCCTATGAGCGTTATCTGATAAACTGTTTCAGAGAAAAGTTCGGTTTTGACAAGGTTCCGCTGCGACTGCAATTTCGCGGACGCGGCAAAGACACAGATTAACCCTATGCTAATTGCGGGATTGTTGTCGTCATGAGTTTGCAGGGACGCCTCGAAGATCTGAACATCTGCTCGATTTTACAGTTGATCAGTCTTGGTAAAAAATCAGGGACTCTAACACTGTCCAGTGCGCAGGATCATGGCAGTATCAGCTTTTGTGATGGTCAGGTCGTGCGTGCCAGTTCCAGCGGTTTCCCCCAGGGACTTGGTACGTTGTTATGTGAGCGCCGGCTGATTTCCATGCAGCAGGTGGACGAAGCGCTGAAGTTTCAGCAACGCTTGCGCAAACATCAGCCGTTGGGTCTGATTATTAGCTACCTGTTTAAATTGGCTGCTCATGAAATCGAGCAGGTGGTAGGTGACCAGATAGAGCAGATTGTTGTCGATTTCTGTCGCTGGCAGGAAGGAGAGTTCAGCTTCAGCATTGAGAAGGTGGCTCCTTATGGCAGCGCTCAGCTCAATCCCTTCGACCTGATTCTTGAAAAAGGTTTAAGTCCGCAACGCCTCGCGGTTAAAATTCAATTAATCGAAACGACGAGGTCCGACGTTGTTCTCAATGATGAGCAACTGGAGAATAAACTGAAGGAGCTGCAACAGCGCCAGGATCGCAGCCGTATCACCCTGTTGCGTGGTATGTTGGCGGAATTGCAGGACCCTGATCTGGGCGGTGGAATTGTCCTGCTGATTCTCCGCTATGCCAGTGAATTGATGCGGCGTGCCATTATTCTCGATGTGCGTGGCCCGCGTCTGGTCGGTTTGGGCCAGTTCGGCCTGACAAACAACGGTCAGCACGCTGATTCTTTGGTGCGCCGGCTACATATTGATATCAGTCCTGATTCGCTTTTTGCCAAGGCGATCAAACGGAGGTCACTGGCTCGGGGGGCCCTTAATTGTGCTGCAGCCAATAAGCGCTTATGTGCGTTATTGGGACGGGTTCCGGATGATGTGCTGGTGGCCCCATTAACCAGTGGCGGGCGTGTCGTCGCCCTGTTGTACGGTGACGGTTTTCACCATTCCCAGGATGCTCTGGCTCTTGATGCCTTTGCGATTTTTTTGTCGCAGGCCGGCATTGTTATGGAGCAGTTGCTGCAGCCGGAAACAGTGGCTTGATACCTGTTATACTGTATGCAGTTGCGATTTTTTAATAGAGGAGTATAGCATGCAGAAAAAAATTCTGATTGTAGAGGATGAAGAGAGTTTGTTAAAGCTCGAGAGTATTCTGCTAACGACCAAGGGGTTTCATGTTCAGGGAGTTACAACCGGGCTGGCAGCTCTTAAAGCGGTAGCCGAAAACCCTCCTGATCTGGTTCTGCTTGACATTATGTTGCCAGAGATGGATGGGTTTGAAGTTTGCCAGCAGATTAAAGAATCACCGCAGACGCGCCATATCCCCGTGATTCTGCTGACGGCAAAAAAGTCTCCGGAAGACATGGCGCGTGGCAAACAGGTGGGGGCTGATCAGTATATTACCAAACCATTCAAATCTTCCATGGTGATCGCCTCAATTGAGCGGTTGTTGAGTTCTGCATCCTGATCCCCTGTAACCTATAATCCGTCGCATCTGATTTGTCTTTTAGTGCTTCATCAATGCTACCACCAGGGCTGATCAGCTGTGGTCGGTTAGCGTTGGCATCCCTTATTGACCTCTCAGGAACCAGAGTATTGGCTACGGGACTTGATGCGCCGCCAGGTCCTTGTGGGTGCGGCTCGATCGGCCCGCCGCCATATTTTTGTGACATGTTTCCAGTGAACTGCGTTTGCAGTGTTGACAAGGGCTTGACACTCGGTGATTAACGTGCAATAAGTCGCATTTCTCTAATTTTACCAACGTAAAGTTGGGCAGGAGGCACCATTGGCCAAAGAAGAAGCTATTGAAGTAGAAGGAACGGTGGCAGAACCTTTGCCGAACGCCATGTTCCGAGTTAAACTTGATAATGATCATGTAGTTCTTGCCCATATTTCAGGTAAAATGCGTAAGTATTATATTCGTATTCTACCGGGTGACCGGGTCACGGTTGAGCTCTCACCTTATGATCTTACCCGTGGACGGATTACTTACCGGGCAAAGTGATTCCTTTTTTTCGGTTGCCAGTGTGTGCTTGCTGGTCTCGAAGGTCTCCTGCCCGCGCCGGTCACTCTCATTGCAACACATTATACTTGATTTACGACGATACCGGCTTCAGCCGGTTTTCGTGCATCTGGAATAAGAAAAATAAAAACTGAATTCAAAATTCAGAATAAAAAACAGATAACATCAGTGTGACACTAATTGATGTGTCGGAGGTTATATGGAAAGTCAGTATCGTCCGGAACAGATTGAAGCCAAATGGCAACTCTATTGGAAGCAGCAGAAAACCTTCCGGGCCGAACAGCATAGCGCTAAAGAAAAATTTTATCTGCTTGAGATGTTTCCGTATCCTTCGGGTCGCATTCACATGGGTCATGTACGCAATTATGCTATTGGCGATGTCGTTGCTCGCTTCAAACGGATGCAGGGGTACAATGTGCTCCACCCGATGGGCTGGGATGCTTTCGGGATGCCGGCTGAAAATGCCGCTATCGAGCATGGTATTCATCCGGCCAAATGGACCTATGAAAATATCGACAATATGCGCAAACAGCTGCAACGTATCGGTTTGTCATACGATTGGGAACGCGAGTTTGCGACTTGTGATCCAGGTTATTATCGCTGGGAACAACTGATTTTCCTGAAAATGCTGGAACGCGGGCTGGCCTATAAAAAAACCTCGTCAGTCAACTGGTGCGAGGATTGTCAGACGGTGCTCGCCAATGAGCAGGTAGAAGATGGAAGTTGCTGGCGTTGCTCCCAGACCGTTGCCCAGAAACAACTTGAGCAGTGGTTTTTCAAGATTACCGATTATGCCGATGAGCTGCTTGAGGGAACAGACAGGCTGAGTGGCTGGCCGGAGCGCGTGCTGGCTATGCAGCGCAACTGGATCGGCAAGAGCTATGGTTGTGAAATCAGCTTTGCAGTCGCCGATCGCAAAGAGCAGATCAAGGTTTTTACTACCCGGCCCGACACCCTGTTTGGCGCGACCTTTATGAGTCTGGCCCCGGAGCATCCCCTCGTCGATGCGTTGGTAACTCGTGAACAGCGACCCCAGGTCGAGGCTTTTATTACTGAGGTGGCGCGTCAGGAAAAGACGGACCGCATCAGTGGTGAAGTAGAGAAAAAAGGGGTTTTTACCGGCTCCTACTGTATTAACCCCGCTGACGGCCGCAGCCTTCCCGTCTATCTGGCCAATTTTGTTTTGATGGACTACGGTACCGGCGCGGTGATGGCGGTTCCCGCCCACGACCAGCGCGATTTTGAGTTCGCCCGCCAATATCACCTGCCGGTGATTGTAGTGATTCAACCTGAAGGCGAAGAACTGCAGGCCCAGTTCATGACCGAGGCTCATGCCGGCAATGGGATCCTGGTGAATTCCGGTTCTTTTGATGGTCTTGATAATGACAACGCCAAGCAGCGCATCGCTGCTTTTTTAACCGAACAGGGGAGTGGTCGCCAGACCGTCAACTACCGCTTGCGTGATTGGGGCGTTTCACGCCAGCGGTACTGGGGCACTCCGATTCCGGTTATCTACTGCGATCAGTGCGGCACCGTGCCGGTTCCGGAAAGCCAGTTGCCGGTTCTGTTGCCCACCGATGTTGAATTAACCGGTGCCGGGGGATCCCCCCTGGCGCGCCATCAGTCCTTCGTCAAGGTCGACTGCCCAACCTGTGGCAAACCGGCGCGCCGTGAAACTGACACCTTTGATACTTTTGTCGAAAGCTCCTGGTATTTTGCCCGCTACGCCTGCCCGCAGCATGATGCGGCTCCTCTTGATCGCGATGCGGTTAATCATTGGCTGCCCGTTGATCAGTATATCGGGGGGATCGAACATGCCGTGATGCATCTGCTTTATGCGCGTTTTTTTACCAAGGTGTTGCGTGATTTAGGGATGCTCGATGTCGACGAACCCTTTACCAATCTCCTCACCCAGGGGATGGTCTGCAAGGAAACCCAGCGTTGCACCGAGCACGGCTGGCTCTACCCTGAGCAGGTGCTTGAGGGCAAGTGCAGCACCTGTGGCAGGACGGTTGAGGCAGGACGCACCGAGAAGATGAGTAAGTCAAAAAAGAACGTGATTGACCCCAATCAGCTGATTGATACCTATGGTGCTGACACTGCACGTCTTTTCTCCCTGTTTGCCGCGCCACCGGAAAAAGATCTGGAATGGAATGAACAAGGGGTTGAAGGGTGCGCACGTTTTCTTGGTCGGGTGTGGCGTGCCGTCAGTGACAGCCTGAACGATTTCCAGCAGGATGATTCAACCATGGAGCCGTTATCCGAGGCAGCAACGGAACTGCGCCGCAAAACCCATCAGACGATCAAAAAGGTCACGGAAGATATTGACGGACGCTTTCACTTCAATACCGCCATTGCCGCGGTCATGGAGCTGGTGAATGCGATTTACGCCTTGCCTGATCGCCGGCAGGAAACAACTGTCCTGAAAGAGGCCCTGGAGGCGGTGGTCCGTTTATTAAACCCCTTTGTCCCTCACATCTGCGAAGAATTATGGCAAACCCTCGGGCATCAGCAGAGTGTCGAGGTTTGCGGCTGGCCACGTTGGGAAGAGGAGGTCCTTAAGTCTGACGTTATCACCCTGGTTGTTCAGGTGAATGGTAAAGTGCGTGGAAAAATCCAGGTTCCGGCTGCGGCCGGACAGACACAGCTTGAACAAGAGGCGTTGAACGAAACCAATGTGCAACGCTATATCGAAGGCAAACAGGTGCGCAAGGTCATTGTGGTTGCCGGACGCCTGGTGAACGTGGTGGTGTCGTGATGCGTCTGCTACTGGTGGTGGTTGTTCTGCTGCTGGGAGCCTGCGGTTATCATTTCCCCGGCCAGGGAGGCTCATTGCCGGGTGGGGTCGAACGTATTCATGTTTCACTGTTTGCTAATCAGACCCGTGAACCGTTGCTGGAAAATCTTTTGACAACAGAAATAATCGACATTTTATCTGGTCGCCCCAATATCCGCCATGTTGCCCTCGAAGAAGCCGAAGCAGAGCTGACCGGCCGTATCCTTTCCTATGACAGCAGTGCCATTGCCTATCAGCAGGGGGATCAGATCAGTAAATATCGTGCCAGTATGGTTGTCGCAGTGCGCTTGCAGCGTATCGATAATCAGGCGCTGTTGTGGGATGGTACAGTGCGATGGCAATCCGAGTATGATGCCGCTGCCGACAAAATGCTGCAAGGGGATGAAGAACGTCGGGCCCAGGAAGAGTTGGCGCGTCGGCTGGCCGAAGAAGTTTTTTCACGTCTGCTTGATGACTTCTGAAATGATCAGCTGATGCGACATGATGATTTTTTTTCTCAGCTTGAGACCGCCCCCCCAGCACTTATTTTGCTATATGGTGAAGAAGACTATCTGCTGCGCCAGGCCCAACAGCGTATCCGCTCTGCCATCTTTGGCACGACCAGGGATGATTTCAACGACCATCAGTTTAATGCTAAGGGTGCGCGGGCTGAAGAGATTCTTGACGCTGCCTCTACCTATCCCGCTTTTGCTCCTCGTAAGCTTGTCACCGTCAATGATTTTCATCTGTTTGCGGCTTCAGAACAAGACAAGTTCAGTACCTATCTGGAACACCCGCTGGAGCAGACCTGTCTGTTGCTGATCACTGATAAAATCGATAACCGCCGCAAGTTTTTCCAGCTTTTTAAAAAAAAGGGTGTAGTTCTCAAATTTGATCCTCCTACCGAGCGCGAGCTTCCTGGTTTTGTCCGCCGTGCAGTACAGCAACGCGGTGTCACCATCAGCAGGGATGGTCTCGATCTGTTCTGTTCACTGGTGAGTAACAGCCTGCAGGAGATTGAGAGCGAGCTTGATAAGCTGGTTTTGTATATCGGTCAACACCACGAAATTAGTGTGGACGATGTAGAAGCGATCGTCTCACGTGGCCGGAGTGAGAGCGTCTTTGCGCTGGGAGAGGCAGTAGCCAGGGGCGATCTGGTTTGTGCCCTGACTCTGGTGCGCCGCTTTGCCGCGGCATCGGAACCGCCGCTACTCGTACTGAATCTGATTACCGGCCATTATCGACTGTTATGGAAAATCAGAGCGCTGGCCAGTCAGCACAGTGTTGTCAATGACATCGCCAGACAGGTAGGGCGACCGCCCTTTGTTGTTCAGCGCCTGCTTGAACAGGCACGACGTTTCTCACGCCGGCATTTTATGGCAGCCTATGAGTTGTTTATCGAGACCGATCTGGCAATGAAATCCAGTGGCGGTGGTGCCGGGTCGTTGCTTGAGTTGATGGTGATTCGCCTGATTCGTGACAAATAAAAAAACCCGTAAATTGATCCCTGCCAGGGGTCGCTCAACGGGTTTTCTCGATATTTAGTACCAGCAGTGGGTGATCAGGCGGTGTCTGCTGAAAATTACCCTTGTGCCAGACTGTTGACAAGCTTTGTCAGGCGCGAAACTTTGCGGCTGGCAGTTGATTTATGAATAATTCCCTTGGCGGAGCTGCGGGAAATGTAAGGAATTGCCTTGGCCAGCGCGGTGTTGGCTGCTTCAGTGTCACCGGCAGTGACGGCAGTGCGAACATTTTTAACCAGGGTGCGCATGGTAGAGCGGATATGGGTGTTGCGTGCATTGCGTACCAGATTTTGTTTAGCTCTTTTTAATGCCGATTTGTGATTTGCCACGAACGAATTCTCCTTGTTTTAAGTAATAACCTCTGTGTTTGCTTTAAATTTGCGCAATCATAGGGAGACGGATCTTATCTGTCAAGTTAGAAATAGTTTATTCAAATAAAAAAAACACGCAGCTTCAGCAAGTTGTAGAACTCAAAAAAGGATTAAATATTATTTATGCCAAGCAGGAAGCGCTTTGTAGAAGCAACCCTGGTGATGTCGGCCGCTACCTCCATCAGTCGGGTATCCGGTTTGATCAGGGATATGGTTGTAGCGCGTATTTTTGGTGCCGGTGTTACAACCGATGCCTTTTTTATGGCCTTTACTATCCCTAATCTGCTCAGGAGATTCTTTGCTGAAGGTTCAATGACCGCAGCTTTTGTGCCGGTTTTTTCCGAGGTCTTTCATCGCCGTGGTGAAGAGGAGGCACAGCAGCTGGCTAACCGCTGTGCCTCCTTATTGCTGCTGGTAATGTTTGTGATTGTGGCATTGGGGCTATCCTGTTCACCATGGATTGTTCAGGCTATCGGCTATGGTTTTGGTCAGACTGAAGGAAAGTTGGAACTCACCCATCAGCTCAACCTGATCATGTTCCCCTATATTGCACTGGTGTCGTTGCTGGCGCTACTGACCGGCATTCTTAATGTTCGTGGTCACTTTTTCCTTCCCTCACTTTCTCCGCTGCTGCTAAATCTGGCGATGATTTTAGGGGCATTGAGTATGGGCCAATTATTTCAGCGACCCATATTCGGCTTGGCTCTCGGGGTTCTGTTGGGTGGGGTCCTGCAACTGCTGTTGCAGTTTCCTGTCTTGCTGCGTTATCGCATTCGTTTACGTCCCGATTTCCGTTTTTTTCATGATGAGCAATTGAGAAAAATCGCTCTGCTCATGCTCCCGGGGATTGCCGGAGTTGCGATTTACCAAATAAACATTGTAGTTTCCCGTTTACTGGCTTCTTTTTTGCCTGATGGCAGTGTTTCTTATCTCTACTATGGGCAGCGTTTGTTTGAGTTCCCGCAAGGGATTTTTGTTGTGTCCCTGGCGCAGGCGGTGCTGCCGATGATGAGTCGGCAGGTCGCTGATGGTGACCAAGAGGGGATGCAGCAGTCGCTGAATTTTTCCCTGACACTGATTGCCCTGTTAACCCTGCCGGCCATGGTCGGGTTGATGTTGTGTGCGAAGCCGATTCTCTCGTTGTTTTTTCTCGGCGGCGAGTTTGGTCTGAGTGATATGGATAACAGCGCCCTGGCGTTAGTCTGTTTTGCTCCTGGCTTGCTATTTGTCGGCTATAGCCGGATTGCCGCGCAAACCTTTTATGCAATGCAGGATACCCGTACGCCGGTGATCGTTTCGTTCTGGACACTGCTTGCCAACCTTGGCGCCGGTATTCTATTCATGCAATGGCTCGGTTTTATGGGATTGGCTTTGGCGTTGACTTTGGCTTCGTTGTTCAACGCAGCAGCGCTACTGACCCTGTTGCAGCGCAAACTCAACCTGAGGTTGGCCAGACAACTGCTGACCCAGAGTGCCCGGATCATCATCGCTTGTCTACCGATGGCACTCCTGGTCTCGCTGCTGCTGGGGCTGGTCGACTGGAATCAATCCGGATCATCAGCCTATAAAGCGCTGATTCTGGCTTCTTCAGTGGGATCGGGAATTGTTGTTTTTACTGCCGGCTGTCTGTTGCTGAAAATTGAAGAGATTCATCAATTGTTGCGTCTGATCAGAAAAAAATTACGACGCGACAAGCAGCCTATGGAACATCCTTAATGGCGCCGGAACTGAATTTCTCCACGGGCTACTTTTTTTTCAACCCATTGCCGGAGCCATTTTTTGATATGGTGCCTGGTGGTCGGAGTCAGAAGCATAAAACCGATCAGATCGGTACAGAAGCCGGGAGTCAGCAGGACAACCCCACCCGCCAGAATCATTGCTCCGTCAAACAGCTCTTCAGCTGGAACCCGTCCGGCCTGTAAATCAGATTGAATGCGAGTCAGGAGTTCAAATCCCTGGCTACGGGCAAGGAACGCGCCGGCAATCCCGGTCAGAATCACCAGACTGATAGTAGATATGACGCCAATCTGACGCCCCGCTTCTATCAACACCATAAGTTCCAGAATGGGGATAAAAGTAAACAGAATCAGCAGCTTTATAAACATGCATAGACCTTTTCATCAAAAAAATTAAATGAATCATTACCATCATATGGTATTTGTTCTTCTGTTTTTTTGCAAACTCCTAAGTAGCTGAAATATATTGATAAAATAAGTGACTAAAAAATGTGCAAGACGCAGGGTGGAGCGCTTGTTGTTAGGCTTTGGTTACAATTAACAGGACTATCCACAGGTTTTCAACGGCTGATGTGGAATGTCGGCAAAAGTTACAGGATTTCAGGAATTTGTCAAATCTGACAAGGCAAGAGCAGCATTTCGGTCGTCTGCTTTCGCAATTGCAGCTGTTGTTTTTTGCCGTAACAGATCTTCAGCATCTAATCCCAGCGCTGCCGCCAGACCGGTTAAATCGAAAAACAACTGACCAATAATGTCGTCAGTCTGTGGTCGAGGGCAGGACGCATCGACTATACTTTGTTCAAGTTTTTTATGCCCGGTGTGCAGTTGTTCAAGCCGGTCTAAGGCAGAGAAGGCTGCTGTTTTTTCAATCAGCTTCTGGGTGCGCTTGAGGGCTGGTAGTGAAGGGGGCAGGCGTTGGGCCAGTTGTTGTGAATGGCCCTTGTCGAGACGCTCCTGTAGCTTAATCTGCTCCCACCGTTGTGCGTGCGTATCTGTGTCGGCATCTGCAAAAACATGAGGGTGCCGCCGTATCATCTTGGCACAGATTCCCTCAATCACATTGGTCAAGTTAAACTCACGGCGTTCGCTGAATATCTGGGCAAGAAAAACAACCTGCAGGAGCAGATCTCCCAATTCATCACAGATATTATCAGGCTTGCCACGATCAATTGCTTCGAGGAGTTCATAGGCTTCTTCAAGAATATAGCTCTTTAAACTCCGTGGGGTCTGTTGCCGATCCCATGGACAGCCGTGAGGAGCACGCAGGGTTGCCATGATAGTGGCCAGGGGTGACAGGTCATGGTTACAGGTGGACGGGCTTCGGGACTCTGACATGGGTAGTTCATCCTTGTTGAATGTGTGCTGAATCAGCCATTCCGTAAAGGTTGATAAGGCGTAAAAAAACCTTGCAAAACCGCCGGGGATAGGCTAGACAAGAGCGCCATAAATGCGGGGGAGAGCAGGTCTTTTGTCTTGACATGGATGCTTCTCCCTTTATACTGTTCCCTTTGCCTTGAGGGTGGTCGTGCAGCTGGAACTGAAACATATCAAGGGTGGACAGCTGGAGCAAGACTACACTTGTGCTGCCCGAGATTTTCCGGAGTTACAGGAGCTGGCCAGTACTGGTGACAGTGCTTACCGTGGCCCTATCTGTCTGCACTTACGTTTTTCCCAGTCCGGCAGTATGGTCGAAGTCGCCGGGCATATTGGGGCAACGCTGGAATTGATCTGTGGCTGCTGCCTGGGTTCCTTTGAGTACGAATTGTCAGAGGATTTTGCTCTGACTTTTGTGCCCGAAATGGAACAGGCTGATCCGGCGCTTGAGCAGGAGCTTGAACCTGACGAGCTGGGATTGATCCCTTATCGTGAGGATCGCCTGGAGTTACTGATCCCGGTGCAGGAGCAACTCCTGTTGGTGGTGCCGATGCACCCCTTGTGTTCTGCTGAATGTCGGGGCTTATGTCCGGTTTGTGGTGTTGATTTAAATACGATGAATTGTTGTTGTGAGAAAAAAGTGTTCAATAATAAGTTTGAATCCCTGGCCCGATTAAAGGGCAAGGCTGATTAAGGTTTGTTTGTTTTGGTTGGTTATTGACATAAAAACACTCCGGCATCTGCCGGTGTCATCCATTCAAGGAGAATAAGATGGCTGTTCCAAAGAAAAAGACTTCAAAGTCCAAAAAAAATATGCGCCGCGCTCATGATGCAATCAGCTCCCCGGGCATCTCCACCTGTCCAAACTGCAACGAACCCAAGCTTCCCCATCGGGTATGCTCCGGTTGCGGTACTTATAAAGGAAAAGAAGTTATCAGCAGCGACAACGTCTGACCTGAACTGGCGCCGGCATGTTGAAGAAAATAGCTGTAGATGCCATGGGGGGTGATAATTCTCCTGAAGTCGAAGTTGCCGGCGCCGTTGTCGCATGTCGACGCTGGGGATGTCAGGTCATTCTGGTGGGTGATACTCCTCGGGTACAACAGGAATTAGCCAAGCATGACATCGGTGGGTTGCACATAGAGCTTCATCATGCCAGTGACGTTATCAGTATGCACGATTCACCGTCAGCGGTAAGACGTAAAAAGGACTCTTCTATCCGCGTAGCTTTTGATCTGGTGAAATCAGGTTCAGCTACGGCTGTTGTCAGCGCCGGCAATTCCGGTGCGATTATGGCTGCCGGGATGTTAGTCTGTGGTCGTGTTAATGGCGTTGAGCGTCCGGCTATTGGTACCTCTCTTCCAAATCTGGCTGATCAGACGATGGTTCTTGACATGGGTGCTAACGTCGATTGCAAGCCAATTCATCTCTATCAATTCGCACTGATGGGGAGTCTTTATGTTGAACATCACCTTGGCAAATCAAGGCCCCGGGTTGGTCTGCTGTCAAACGGTGCCGAAGAAAAAAAAGGCAATGAGTTAACTCGTGAGGCTCATCTGTTGTTAAAAGAAACGCCGTTGAATTATTGTGGCTACGTTGAAGGCGGCGATGTCTATAACGGTTCGGTCGACGTGGTGGTGTGTGACGGATTTGTCGGCAATGTCTTGCTCAAGGTGTCTGAAGGTTTGGCTGTGGCGATCGGCACTATGCTCAAGCGTGAGATCGAGAACCGTTTTTGGGCCAGGGTCGGTTATCTGCTTAGCCGTCCGGCTTTCAAATCATTTAAGAATAGAATCAATCCGGCTGAATATGGTGGCGCGCCGTTGCTGGGAATTGCCGGCGCCGGGATTGTCTGTCATGGCAGTTCTGATCCTGTCGCTATGAGTATTGCCATTCGCCAGGCCGGTGAATATGCCCAGAGCGGCTTTTTTGAGCGATTGGCAACGGTATTTGAGCAATGACAGGCTTTTTTCAGGAGGTACAGGCATGAGAGCACGCATCACCGGTACAGGATCCTATATGCCTGAAAAGATTCTCACCAACCTCGATCTAGAAAAAATGGTCGATACCAACAATGAGTGGATCATGGCTCGTACTGGTATCGAGGAACGACGAATTGCTGCGGATGATGAATGTACCTCTGATATGGCGGTTATGGCCGCTGAGCGTGCCTTGGAAATGGCCGGTGTCAGAGCTGACCAGATCGACCTGATCATTGTCGGGACCATCACCGGGGACTACCCCTGGCCGGCAACCGCCTGTATTGTTCAGGCCAAACTTGGCGCCAAAAAAGCTTTTGCCTATGATGTGTCAGCAGCCTGCAGCGGTTTTTTGTACGCCCTGTCCTGTGCCAACGATTATATTCGTTGTGGCCATGGCACTAAAGCTCTGGTGATTGGCGCTGAAACCCTGAGTCGTTCGATAGACTGGACCGATCGAAATACCTGTGTTCTTTTTGGCGATGGTGCCGGAGCCGTTGTGGTGGAAGCCGGTGCTGATGATGCCGGTATCCTCTCCTGTCACCTGCATTCCGATGGAAACTACCTT
Organism: Pelovirga sp. C15f; assembly: GCF_057178085.1. Classification (NCBI taxonomy): domain Bacteria; kingdom Pseudomonadati; phylum Thermodesulfobacteriota; class Desulfuromonadia; order Geobacterales; family Geobacteraceae; genus Pelovirga; species Pelovirga sp. C15f. The sequence continues at coordinate 689,976 of NZ_JBXUCV010000001.1, read as the reverse complement.
GAGCTCCTGTACCAGCCGGGTTTTGGTGCCAAGCATCCTGCATCGACAGCCGGTGTTGATTCGCGTCTGCAGTTCTTGAAGATGCAGGGAAATGAAGTTTTCAAGGTTGCGGTTCGCTCCCTGACCGAGGTATCGATCGAAGCTCTTGAAAGCAATGGCTTTACCCACGAGGATGTGAAGTTGTTCGTGCCCCATCAGGCCAATCGCCGAATTCTCGAAGCGACTGCAAAACGATTACACTTAAAAGACGAACAGACCTATATCAATGTGCATAAATATGGTAATACCTCGGGTGCTACCATTCCGGTTGCACTGGATGAGGCCAATCGTCAAGGCTTGATTAATTCGGGTGATCTGGTGTTGTCGGCAGCTTTCGGTGGTGGCTTTACCTGGGCCTCGGCCTTGCTGCGCTGGGTGTAATTCTACATGACAGGAATTTAAGATAATGTTGACACTGGTGTTCCCTGGCCAAGGGTCGCAATATTCAGGTATGGGCAAAGATCTGGCTCAGAACTTTGCTCTGGCCAGGCAGCTTTTTGAAGAAGCTAATGATGTGTTGGGCTTTGACCTTGCGCAACTGTGTTTTGCCGGCTCGGAAGAGGATCTGAAGCTTACTGCCAATACCCAACCGGCGATTCTGGCGGTCAGTATTGCCACCCTGCGTGTTTTGCGTCAGGAAGTGGAACTTGAGCCGGCCTACGCTGCCGGCCATTCCCTCGGTGAATATTCCGCCCTGGTAGCTGCTGGTGTTCTTTCTTTTGCTGATGCCCTGACCATCGTACGACAACGCGGAATTTTCATGCAGGAAGCGGTGCCCGTCGGTGTTGGTGCAATGGCTGCGATCCTGGGACTTGAAGGAGAGGCATTGGAACAACTGTGTCATGATGCCGCTCACGGGGAAGTAGTTGCACCGGCTAATTTTAATTCGCCGGGTCAGGTGGTGATTGCCGGTCATGCGTCTGCGGTTGAGCGTGCCATCGTTCTGGCCAGTGAGCGCGGCGCCAAACGTGCCCTGAAACTGCCGGTCAGCGCTCCGTTTCATTGTACGCTGATGGCTCCAGCTGCGCAGCGTCTGGAACAGGCCCTGACCACGGTTGCGGTGGCCCCATTTGCCTTTCCGGTGGTTACCAACGTTGAGGCGACCTTTTGTGACGATCCTGAGCGGGTCAAGTCGCTGCTGATCAAACAGGTGTGTGCGCCGGTGCGTTGGGATGCGTCGATCGAGCATTGTGCTGAGCAGGGGGTCGATCGTTACCTTGAGGTTGGTCCAGGCAAGGTATTAACCGGTTTAATCAAGCGGATTCAGCGTGGTGCGACCCTGGATCAGGTTGGCGATGTAGAAAGTTTAAAGCGCCTGCAGCTCTGATGTGTTGTGCTAAGCTGGATGCAAACAGTCGAGGAGATGGACGCATGCTGTTAAAGGATAAAATCGCAATTGTCACCGGTGCTACTCGCGGTATCGGGCGCGCGGTTGCGCTGGCCCTGGCGGGGCAGGGGGCGCACCTGGTTGTGGTTGGGACCCAGGCTGATAAAGCTGCCGAGGTGGCAGCCGAGCTCGAACAGGCTGGGACCCAGGCCCTCGGCATCGGCGCTGATATCTCCCGGGCCGATGATGTCGAGCGACTGGTTGCTAGCGCTAAAGAACGCTTTGGAAGGATTGATATTCTTGTTAATAATGCGGGGGTTACACGTGATGGTTTGATATTGAGGATGAAGGAAGATGATTGGGATGCCGTTCTCGATATCAACCTCAAGGGCGCTTTTTTGTGTACACGTGGCGTTGCCCGACTGATGACCAAGCAGCGCAGCGGCCGCATTATTAATATCTCTTCTGTTGTTGGACAGATGGGGAACCCCGGTCAGGCCAACTATTGTGCCAGCAAGGCCGGTCTCCATGGCTTAACCAGATCCAATGCCCGTGAACTGGCCAAACGTCAGATTACTGTCAACGCTGTTGCTCCCGGTTTTATCCAGACCGATATGACCGAATTTCTGACTGAACAGCAACGTACGGAATTGACTAGTCAGATTCCCCTGGAGCGTCTCGGGCATGTTGATGATATAGCAGCAACCGTGGTATTTCTGGCGTCGGATCAGGCCGGCTACATTACCGGTCAGGTCATTGGCGTCAATGGTGGAATGTACATGTAAATAAACACAAAATGGTCTGCAACAGGCCGACATAACAAAGGAGAAACATAAAATGGCTTCGATTGAAGAAAGAGTAAAACAGATTGTTGCTGAGCAGCTGGGTGTAGATGAAGATCAGGTCACTGAAGATGCTGCTTTCATGGATGACCTTGGTGCTGACTCGCTTGATACCGTTGAGCTGGTCATGGCCCTTGAAGAAGAATTTGACGTCGAAATTTCCGATGAAGATGCTGAAAAGATCCAGACTGTCAAGGATGCGATCGACTATATCAGCAAGCTTTCCTGATGTTGCGACGGGCTGAGAACGATCAGGTCGTCCTCAGCCCGTTATTTATTCAGGCGCTTCAATCTTTACCTGAACCAAAACAAAATTATTTGGTTAAAGAGAGTTGATTTATGCGTAGAGTTGTGGTGACCGGTCTGGGAATAGTATCTGCCCTGGGAACCGGTGTTGAAAAAAACTGGACGGCCGTAACCAATGGTCAATCAGGCATTGGACCCATCACCCGATTTGATGCTTCCGAGCTTGCCACCCAGATCGCCGGCGAAGTCAAGGACTTCAATCCCGAAGACTATATTGATAAAAAAGAGATCAAGAAGATGGATCTCTTTATCCAGTATGGGCTTGCTGCGGCCACCATGGCTTATGAAGATTCCGGTTACGAAATCACTGAAGACAACGCAGAGATGGTCGGTGTGCTGGTTGGTTCCGGTCTTGGGGGCTTGCCGGCCATTGAGCACTACCACCAGGTGATGCTTGAGCGTGGTTATAAAAAGATTTCGCCCTTTTTTATTCCTGTGGTCATCATCAACCTGGTTGCCGGGCAGATTTCCATGCGCTTCGGTGCCAAGGGTCCAAACCTGTCGTCCGTTTCTGCCTGTGCTACTGGTACTCACTCGATTGGCGATGCCTATCACATGATCGCTCGTGGCGATGCTGATGCCATGTTTGCCGGCGGTGCTGAATCGACTATTACCCCGCTGGCGATTGGCGGCTTTAATGTGATGAAGGCCCTTTCTAGCCGTAACGACGATCCCCAGGCAGCGAGCCGTCCCTTCGATAAAAATCGTGATGGGTTTGTTATGTCTGAAGGTGCCGGTGTGATGTTGCTGGAAGAATATGAATCAGCTAAAAAGCGCGGCGCAAAAATTTATTGTGAGGTGGTTGGCTATGGTTTGACCAGCGATGCTCATCATTTGACCCAGCCATCTCCCGGTGGTGAAGGCGCTGCCCGGTGCATTAAGATGGCCCTGCGCAACGCCGGTCTTCATCCTGAACAGATCGGCTACATCAATGCCCACGGCACATCAACCTATTTCAATGATCTCTACGAAACCATGGCAATAAAAACGGTTTTCGGATCTTACGCCGATAAGGTAATGATCAGTTCAACCAAGAGTATGACCGGTCATGGCCTCGGTGCTGCCGGCGGCATGGAGGCGGTTTATACCGCTCTAGCCCTCGATCGCGGGGTCCTGCCGCCGACGATCAATCAACAGGAGGCAGATCCCGAGTGTGATCTTGATTACATCCCCAATACAGCCAGGGAAATCTCCTGTCAGGCGGCCATCTCCAATTCGTTCGGTTTTGGTGGTACCAACGCGACCCTGGCTTTTAAGAAAATCTAGGAGTTTTTTTCGATGATTGCTATAGCCAGCGACCACGGTGGGTTGGATCTGAAAAACGCGATTGTTGCATCATTGCGCGAGCAGCAGATCGAATGTACTGATCTCGGTACCGATGATACGGCTTCGGTGGATTATCCCGACTTTGCCGAGAAGGTCGCCACGGCAGTTGCTTCCGGTGTCGCAAAGGCCGGGATCCTTGTTTGTGGAACCGGAATCGGCATGTCGATTTCTGCCAACAAGATCCCCGGGATTCGTGCGGCACTGGTTCATGACGAGTTCACCGCGCAGATGGCTGCAGAGCATAACGATGCCAATATTCTTGTTTTAGGTGGTCGCGTACTCTCTACTGAGAAGGGTTTGCGGTTAGTCAATATCTGGTTGACAGCACGCTATGAGGGCGGCCGTCACCAGCAGCGGTTGGATAAAATTGCCGCGCTGGAGTAAGGGTATGGTTTGCTGTCTCGATCTATGCGGAGCGGTTAACGGCTCCGTTTTTTGTTTGTGGCCGGGCACATCCTGGCGTCAAGCCAGACCGGATTGATGATGTTTTAAAGGGTTTTTGCAGTGCGTTCTTTTTTAACAGGAGAGTAAGCATGACAGCAGATAGATTGGCAACGGTTGACCCTGATATCGCAAAGGTTGTTGAGCAGGAAGTCGCCCGGCAGGAATACAGCCTTGAGTTTATCGCTTCGGAAAACTTTGTCAGTGAAGCCGTGCTGGAAGCGCAGGGGTCGGTATTGACCAATAAATATGCTGAAGGCTACCCCGGCAAACGCTACTATGGCGGCTGTGAGTTTGTCGATGTGGCTGAACAGTTGGCCATTGATCGCGCGAAGCAACTGTTTGGTGCCGAGCATGCCAATGTCCAGGCCCATTCCGGATCCCAGGCCAATATGGCTGTCTATATGGCCACCTGCGCACCGGGAGATACGGTGCTGGGGATGAACCTGGCCCATGGTGGACATTTGACTCACGGTTCGCCGGTGAACTTCTCCGGCAAGCTCTACAATATCGTTGCCTACGGAGTAAAGGCTGAAACCGGGACCATTGATTATGACGAGGTCGAGCGCCTGGCCCATGAACACCGGCCCAAGCTGATTGTCGTTGGTGCCAGTGCGTATCCCCGTGAGATTGATTTCCCCGCATTTCGCCGGATTGCCGATGAGGTTGGGGCGCTGGTGATGGTTGATATGGCGCATATTGCCGGGCTGGTTGCAGCCGGTGTTCACCAGAATCCGGTTCCCTATGCTGATTTTGTCACGTCAACGACCCATAAAACTCTGCGTGGCCCCCGTGGTGGTTTAATTCTGTGCACTGAAGAGTGGGGGAAAAAACTCAATAGCCTGATTTTTCCCGGCATCCAGGGTGGCCCACTGATGCATGTCATTGCTGCTAAAGCGGTCGCTTTTAAAGAGGCGTTACAGCCCGAATTCAAAACCTACGCGATCCAGGTGGTGAAAAATGCCAGGGCCCTGGCCGCTGGTCTGGTGGCGCGTGGTTACAATCTGGTGTCCGGAGGTACCGACAATCATCTGATGCTGGTCGATTTCAGTGGAACTGAAATGACCGGTAAGGTTGCCGAAGCAACCCTCGAACATGCCGGGATCACAGTCAACAAAAATGCCGTCCCCTTTGACACCCGTTCTCCTTTTGTGACCAGTGGAATCCGTCTCGGTACTCCGGCTACCACCACCCGTGGTTTGACAGAAAAAGAGATGGAACAGGTCGCGGAGTGGATTGATAGAGCCCTGAAAAACAGCGATAATCCTGACGTACTTTCTGAAATCAGAGCTGAGGTCAAACAGTTGTGTCAATCCTTCCCCCTCTATCCTCAGCGGCTTGGATAAAAAAATGGTGCGTCCGGATTGGGATGAATATTTCATGCAAATTACCCAGTTGGTAGCAACCCGATCCACCTGTATGCGCCGTCAGGTTGGTGCCATGCTGGTAAAAGATCGAAATATTCTGGCGACCGGCTATAATGGGGTACCTACCGGCATCACCCATTGTGATGTTACCGGCTGTTTGCGTGATCAGTTAAAAGTCCCTTCCGGTGAGCGTCATGAACTCTGTCGCGGTCTGCATGCGGAGCAGAATGCCATTATTCAGGCGGCTCGCCACGGCACCAATATTACCGATGCGACTCTTTACTGCACTGATTCTCCCTGTATTATCTGCAGCAAAATGCTCATCAATGCCGGGGTCGCTGAAATTATCTATGGCCGGGGCTATCCCGATCAGTTGTCGCTGGAGATGCTCGGTGAGGCCGGAATCCGTTTTCATCATTATCAACCGGACAGTACCACATGAAATGCCCTTTTTGCGGTCATGAAGATACCCGGGTGGTTGATTCGCGCCTTGGTAAGGATGGCAACAACGTTCGTCGCCGACGCGAGTGTCCATCGTGCGAACGACGCTTTACCACCTATGAGCGGGTGGAGGAGATCCTGCCTTACGTCATCAAAAAAGATGGTCGCCGTGAACCCTTTGACCGTGCCAAGATTGTTTCCGGCATGCAGCGCGCTTGCGAAAAACGGCCGGTCTCCATGGAGCAGATTGAAGCCCTGGTGGATCAGCTGGAGCGGCATTTTCAGGAGTGCGGGGACAAGGAAATTTCTGCCAGTCTGATCGGCGAAGCGGTGATGGATGCCTTGCACGCTACCGACGAGGTAGCCTATGTACGTTTTGCTTCGGTATATCGTCAATTCAAGGATATCAATGAGTTCATGAATGAACTCACTGACTTGCTTAAAAACTCCGGCAAAGGGTGATGGCGTCGCAAAAACTCGCGAACTGCTGCGTTGCTGCGCTTATTTCACTGCTTCGACGTACATAAGTACACATTATAGTACAATAATCGCGCGCCTTGCATTTAGCGCCTTTTGCATAGCCAGCGAACGAAAGCATCAAAAAGGGTAGTTTTTTGTTTAAATGTTTTCCCTGGCAAAAAAGCCCCAAACACCATGACTGACTCTACATCTTCCCATCAAACATTTATGCTACGAGCCCTTGAACTGGCCGAGAAGGGAAGGGGGCGCACTGCGCCAAATCCCTCGGTCGGAGCAGTGATTGTCAAGGACGGTCAGGTTGTCGGTGAAGGGTTCCATCCCAAAGCCGGCATGCCCCATGCTGAAGTCTATGCCCTTGAACAGGCCGGCGCAAAAGCGCAGGGCGCGGATATCTATGTCACTCTCGAACCCTGTTCCCATACCGGCCGCACGCCTCCTTGTGCCCGAGCTCTGATCGCTGCCGGTATAAAGCGCGTTTTTGTTGCCATCGTTGATCCTGATCCACGCGTTTCCGGAGCCGGTATCACACTCCTGCGCGAGGCCGGCATCGCTGTTGAAGTCGGTTTGTGTCGGGATCAGGCGGCAGAACTGATTGCCGGTTTCAGCAAGCATCTGCGCAGCGGCCACCCCTGGACGATCTATAAAGCGGCCATGACCCTGGATGGCCATACGGCTACCGCGGTGGGAGATTCGCGCTGGATTTCTTGTGAGGAAAGTCGTTTGCGGGTACATCGCTTGCGTAACCGCGTAGAAGCCATTATGGTGGGGATTGAAACGGTTCTTAAGGATAATCCACTGCTCAATGTACGTTTGCCGCATGAAATCACGCGTGATCCGTTGCGTGTTGTCGTCGATAGCCGCTTACGTTTTCCGCTGCAGGCAAAGATGCTGACCCAGTCTTCTGCTGCAGCAACCCTGATCGCCACCTGTTGTAATGATCGGGGACGGATCAACGCCTTAACGGCTGCAGGTGCAGAGGTGCTGGTGCTGCCTGTGGACCACGAAGGCCGCGTCAATCTTCTGGCCTTGTGGGATGAACTCGGGCGTCGCCATATTCAACATCTGCTCCTTGAAGGTGGCAGCACCCTGGCGACAGCAGCGTGGAAAGCCTGTTTGATTGATGAACTGATGGTGTTTATGGCGCCAAGACTGGTTGGCGGCTGCCCGACCACTGGTTTGTTTGCCGGCGCTGGAGCAACCCTGATGGCTGATAGCGCCATGTTGGAAGATGTACGTCACGAAACATCGGGGAGTGATCTGTTGATCAGAGCAAAGGTACAGACATGTTTACTGGACTGATACAGGCGATCGGCCAGGTTCGCAGCCTGGAAGGTGGTGGGGATTCCGGCCGTTTGCGGATTGCCAGCTCCCTGGTGCATGATGATCTGTGCCTGGGGGAAAGTATTGCCGTCAATGGTGTTTGTCTCACTGTCACCGGCTGGGATCGCGACAGCTTCACCCTCGATGTCTCGCCGGAAACCTTGCGGACAACGACTTTAGGTGCACTGTCGCCGCGTACAGCTGTCAATCTGGAACGGGCCCTGCGCCTTTGTGACCGCCTTGGAGGCCATCTGGTGGCCGGTCATGTTGACACTGTTGGTACGGTGCGGCAAATGCGTAAAGAACATAATTCAGTCTATTTTGAGTTCGCTGTTTGTGCGACGTCGCTACGTTATATCGTCGCCAAGGGCTCGGTAGCCATCGATGGCGTTAGTTTAACTGTCAATCAGGTGTTTACTGACCGTTTCAGCATTATGGTGATTCCCCATTCCCTTGAGCAGACCTGTTTAAAAGAGCGGCGCGTTGGTGATGCCGTCAATATTGAAACCGATCTGATCGGCCGATATGTTGAACGTTTTGTGACTCTGCCGTCAGGGGCCACCGGTGGTTCATTGAACCGTGAGTTTCTTGCTAAAAACGGGTTTGTATGAGATAAATTCCGCCTTGTCCTGAGATGCTGATGAAATACAGATAGACAAAGGAAAAATAATAATGACAATTGCAAAAATTGATGCCGCCCTGGAGGATATCCGCAACGGCAAAATGGTGATCCTGGTTGATGATGAGGATCGCGAAAATGAAGGTGATCTGGTCATTGCCGCCGAGTTGGTAACTCCGGAGGCGATCAATTTTATGGCTCGCCATGGACGGGGTCTGATTTGCCTTTCACTGACTGAAGAACGCGCCGACCAACTGGAGCTACCGCTGATGGTCAACGACAACAGCTCTTCCTTTGGTACCGCCTTCACGATTTCCATTGAAGCGCGCAAAGGGGTGACTACCGGCATTTCTGCCGCCGATCGTGCCCGGACTATTGAGGTCGCTGTTGCTGATGACACCAGCGCCAGGGATCTGGCACGCCCCGGTCATGTATTCCCTTTAAGGGCTAAAAAAGGTGGCGTGATGGTACGCGCGGGACAGACCGAAGGTTCGGTTGACCTGGCGCGTCTTGCAGGACTCAAGCCCGCCGGGGTTATTTGTGAAATTATGAACGAAGACGGCACCATGGCACGCATGCCGCAACTTGAAGTATTTGCCAAAGAACACGATTTGAAAATCATATCCATTGCCGACATCGTCGCCTATCGGATGCGTAAGGAGTTACTGGTTCGCCGTGCGGCTGAAACCCGCATGCCAACCCCCCATGGTGGTCCCTTTAACGCCATCATCTATGAAAACGAAGTTGATAATGCCCATCATATCGCTCTGGTTAAAGGCACCATTGACCCGGAAAAGCCGGTGCTGGTGCGGGTTCACTCCGAATGTTTGACCGGGGATGTTTTTGCCTCGGCGCGCTGCGATTGCGGCACTCAGCTCCACACCGCGATGGATCGCATCGGCGCTGAAGGAACAGGCGTTATCCTCTATATGCGTCAGGAAGGGCGTGGTATCGGCCTGATCAACAAGTTCAGGGCTTACGAACTGCAGGATCAGGGTCACGATACGGTCGAGGCCAATCATATGCTGGGTTTTGCCGCCGACCTGCGCGATTACGGCATCGGTGCCCAGATGCTCGCTGATCTGGGGGTACGCAAAATCCGTTTAATGACCAATAACCCGAAAAAAATTATTGGTCTTGAAGGTTATGGTCTTGAGGTGGTGGAACGGGTCGGACTTCAGATTCCTGCCCAGGGGTCAAACGTTAATTATCTGAAAACAAAACGCGAAAAAATGGGACATTTGCTCGAAAATTTATAATCTGATTTAACCAACAGGAGTTGATCGATGCCAAAGACCATTGAAGGAAAATTCGATGCCGGACATTTTCGTTTTGGGATTATCGTCAGCCGTTTTAACAGCTTTATCTGCGAACGACTGCTCGAAGGTGCGATCGATACTCTGATTCGTCATGGTGCCGTCGATTCACAATTGACAGTTGTTAAGGTTCCGGGGGCCTTTGAAATACCATTGATGGCCAAGCAGATGGCGGCTTCAAACAAGTTCGATGCGCTTGTGTGTCTGGGGGCGGTGATACGAGGTGGTACTCCACATTTTGAATATGTCAGCTCCGAGGTTACCAAAGGGGTTGCCCAAGTGTCTCTGGAATACGGTCTGCCTGCGGCATTCGGGGTATTAACCACCGATTCCGTGGAACAGGCGATTGAGCGCGCCGGAACCAAGGCGGGTAATAAAGGCGCTGAAGCCGCTATGAGTGCACTGGAAATGGTAAATGTTCTGGGGGCTTTTAACGCTGATGAGCAATAACCGTCGGTGGGGGCGAGAGTTTGCCCTAAAAATTCTTTTTGCGCTGAAGTATCAGTCTGATCAGATTAATGTAGACCAGATTCTGGAAAATTTCTGGGATAACCTCCATTATTCAGAAGATCCCCTGGGCGAACCCCTGGAAGAGGGAGCACGACCGGTACCGGAAGCGGTTCGTCTGTTTACCGAAAAACTGGTGCGCGGGGTTCTGGAACAGCGACCACTCCTTGATGAGCGGATTAAGGCTGTAGCACACAACTGGTCCCTGACGCGGATGTCAGCGGTTGATCTGGCCTTGTTGCGGTTGGCAACCTATGAATTGCATTTTCTGCCTGATATCCCGGCAGCGGTGACCTTGAACGAGGCGATCGAAATCGCCAAGCGTTACGGCACCAAGGAGTCACCCTCATTCATCAACGGACTGCTGGATAAAATCGCACAAAAGAACTCAGTCAAGCATCAGGCTGATTGTAAATAATATGAACGGAGACAACACATGAAGAACGGCATCAATATCGGCCTGCTCGGCTTTGGAACCATCGGTACCGGGGTGGTCAGGGTACTGCAAAAAAACGCGGATGTGCTCCAGCAGCGCCTTGGTGCTTCGGTGCAACTGGTGAAAATTGCCGATCTGGATATCACGACCGATCGTGGAGTGCAAGTGGAACAGGGCATATTGACCACCAACGTGGATGATGTGATCAGTCACCCCGAGATCGATCTGGTCATCGAACTGATTGGTGGCTATGAACCGGCAAAAAGCTTTCTGCTCAAGGCCATTGCCAATGGCAAGCACGTGGTGACCGCCAACAAGGCGCTGATGGCCGTGCATGGTCAAGAAATTATCGCCGCTGCCAACAAGGCCGGCGTCTCGGTCATGTTTGAAGCTGCCGTCGGTGGTGGTATTCCGGTTATTTCCCCGATCAAGGAGAGCCTGGGCGCCAATCGGTTCAGTTCGGTGCTCGGTATTCTCAACGGCACCTGCAACTATATCCTCACCAAGATGACCGATCATGGCAGTGAGTTTGCTGCGGTACTCAAGGAAGCACAGCAATTAGGCTATGCTGAAGCTGATCCGACCTTTGATATTGAAGGTGTTGATACTGCTCACAAGATTGCCCTGCTCAGCGGCCTGTGTTTTGGCACCAGGGTTGATTTTAATCAGGTTTATATCGAGGGGATCAGCAATATTGACGCTGTCGACATTAGTTTTGCCAAACAGATGGGGTACAAGATCAAGTTGCTGGCAATCGGTAAGAATCATGGTGATCAGATCGAAGTGCGGGTGCATCCGACCATGATTCCAGCGGAAGATCAGCTCGCTGAGGTCGATGGTGTCTTTAATGCTGTGCGCCTGACCGGTGATTTTGTCGGGCCGACCCTGCTGTACGGCAGTGGTGCCGGCATGGACCCGACCGCCAGTGCGGTCATGGGCGATGTCATGGCCATCAGCCGTGATATTCTCAGTGGTGCCCGCTTGCGTGTGCCGATCATGGGATGTTGTGAGGCGGCGGTTCAGTCGCTGCCGATCCAGCCAATGAGTGAGATCATCAGTCACTATTATCTGCATTTTAAAAGTCTCGACCGACCCGGCGTTCTTGCCAGGATTGCCGGTTGTCTCGGCAACCATGACATCAGTATCCAGTCGATGATCCAGCCTGAGCGTCACGATGCCGACTGTGTTCCCATTGTTCTGATGACCCATGCCGCCAAAGAAGCAGATGTAGTGAAAGCGTTAAAAGAAATAGAAGCTTTTGATATTACCTGCCAGACTCCGCGCCTGATTCGTGTTGAACACGATCTCGGCTGAGAAAGCTGTGATGTCGTCGCAAAAACTCATCAACTGCTTAAAAAAAAAGAGCCCCCATCCATTTTCAGGATGGGGGCTCCCCCCCCTCCGAACCGCATTGCATTATATCTCATTGCAAGTGGTTCAGATCCTAGTTGTGGGTAACACTATACCCACGATTTCTGAAAAAAATCTGACAGGAACCCCTTTTCAGCAAAAAAAACAATAAATTTTTCGTTTTTTTTGTCTTTTTTCGTTTGTAACTATTTAGCTCTATCCTTGCACCGGGTCGGGAATTCTATGTCAAGGGACGCTTTTCGTCATCCATGACCGCTTTTTGTCGCCGTCCATGGCGACAAAAACCCTTGCCACAGGATCCCCGACCCGGTGCTGAACAGATACTTTCGTTTTTTATCTGATCGGCACCGGATCTATATTTATCAGGGATAAATCACAACTCCAACCCGCTCAATATGATCAAGCAGCGCCGGTTCACTGATCTGTTGATGGTCGATCACGTCGAACATGTAGGGCAGGGGGGTCTCTTCGTTGAGCCGGATCGCCAGCTCGATGGCTGTGCGGCGATTTGTGCCATCCGTTTCAATCGCCAGATCTACATCAGAGGCAGATTTGTAGGTGCCTTTAGCCCGTGAACCAAATAGCGTGACCTTAGTAATATCAGAAAAACATCTGATGGCTTGCAGCATCTCATCATAGTCAGCTTGAGGTAGACCAAAGGGTGAAGGATCCATTATGTAACCATCTTCGGCAGAAAAGATTCGTGTAGCTCCTGCAAAAATGGAGCGTATAACGAGCGGATGTCGTTTTCCACCTGCCGGGCCGTGGTTTCATTATAGGTGTGGGTCGTTAAGTTACGATCGTTAAGTGCCTGCAGCCAATATTTTCCCTGGGTAATCAGACTATTCTGAAAGGCCTGTTTGATCGCATTGCGGGGACTGGTGATAGTGTAGCCTTCCGCCTCCTGAAAATCTTTGAGAAGTTTCCATCCCAATTCAAAGGTTATTTCAAAAAACTGGATGAGGCCGGCGCGTTCAACCTCACTGGGTCGTTCTATGTCCAGGGCGGTTTGGAGCAGTTTGTAGCTCTTTTCAAACTGGAAAAAGCGCTGCTGCCAGCGGATGTCGGTTGTCATTGGTCTACTCCAGTAGGTGAAAAGTAGTTACTATTTTTTTAGTTCGTCGATATCTCTGGTTCGACAATATAGCGCTTGATCTTGCGGGTCGTCGTTTTCGGGAATTCATCCTCACGCAGGGTGAATTTTTTCACCCGTTTGTAGTCGGCCAGTTCCTTGCCGTAGTTCTGAATCTCATGGCGAATCAAATTTTCAATTTCGCCGGCAGCAAAAGGCTTGTCCTTATGCTCCCGTGCCAGGGCAAACAACGCTTCTTCATCGGGAAAGACGACAGCGTAAACCTCTTCAGCGGTCTTGCCGATGCGATGGCCATAGACCATGATTTCGGCAATATAAGGGCTTTTGAGTAACTGGTTCTCGACTTCTTCCGGATAAACGTTCTTGCCGTTGGGAGTAACAATCAGATTTTTCACCCGCCCGCAGATAGACAACATGCCGCCTGCGTCAATGTGTCCTAAGTCGCCGGTACGATACCAGCCCTCCTGCAGAACCTCTGCCGTTGCGGCCGGGTTATTGTAGTAACCGAGCATGACATTGGGTCCTTTAACCAGGATTTCCCCTTCGCCCTCGGCATTGGGGTTGTCGATTCGCACCTGTACATCTTTAAGGCATTCGCCAACAGTGCCGGGCTTGTTCTTAAACGGGCTTTCCGCCGAAATTACCGGAGAGGTCTCGGTGATGCCGTAGCCCTGATACAAGGTCAGACCAAGATCGCGGAAGCCTTCGGAAATAGTCGGATCAAGGGCGGCGCCCCCACTGACAAAAGTGGTGCTTTCTCCCACCGCTTTTTTGACATTGGCAGCGACAATCTTCCGGGTCAGGGAGAATTTATACAACATCCGTGAGGAAGTGTTGGAATCGATCTTTTTCATGATACGGTCATAAAGCAGTCGATAAACCGCCGGCACTCCAAGCAGGAAGGTCGGCTTGATTTCGTTGAGGTTATCTCCCAGTTTCTTAATCGATTCAGCAAAGCTTATCTGGCCACCCAGAGAGAGGGGCAGGAGAATGCCGCAGACCTGTTCAAACACGTGGTTGATCGGCAAAAAAGAGAGGGTGGCAATAGAGCTGTCGAGCTTGAAATGCAGCTGGGCGCCTTCAATGTTGCTGACGATATTGCGATGACTCAGCATCGCGCCCTTTGAACGCCCCGTCGTGCCTGAGGTATAGAGAATCACAGCGTTCTGATTCGCATTGACGCTGCTGGGTAGCACAGGCTTTTCAGTAAAAATTTCCTTGTAAGAAAATAGCCGTTTCTCCTTAAGCAAGCGATTTCGGATAAGCTCAGCATCAGATAAGAAGTGTCGTTCTTTTTTATTTTTTGGAGGGGTTTCGGGTGGACTGGTCACCAGTAGCCGTAGTTGTTGCGCTGCTGCTTCAAGCGGTTCGCGCCGCTCCGGAGCAATATCCAGATCAGCCACCAGCTGTTGCCACAAGGATTTGAGTTCTTGCATGGTGTCGATGATGTGCCCTTGATCACCCATTTCCCCGACCGGGGTATCAATCAGGATGATATTTTTCAAGCCGGGCAGGTCATCGATAACTTCCAGCAGGGTATCAAACTGGGCCTGGCCGATAATGATTGCCTGGGCATCAGAATCACCAAGAATATGACGCAGTTCCGCTGCTTTAAGTTCCTTGTCAATTGGTACGGCAACACAGCCGGCATGAAGGATCGCCAGATAGGAAGTGACCCAGCGCGGCGACGAAGGCGCAAGAATGGCTACGTGTGACATCTCCTTGATGTCGAGCTGCTGCAACCCCGCCGTCAATTTTTCAACATTGTTCCAGAAACGGCCATAGGAAACCTCCTTCCACTGGCCATTGACTTTATGTTTAAATGCCACCCGGTCACTGTTTTTAAAACAGCTGGCCTGAATGATCTGGTCGATTTTCTGCACGCTGGTAACTCCTGATGTTGAGGATATCGTCAAGATGTCATATAAAGTCAGGATCTTAACACCCTTTTACGCTAAAAAGAATGGATTTTGAATTTGGGATGTATTTGCAACTCCTCCCAATTGTTTCTGCCTGCCACGCGTGTACATTTTCCTTGTCAGATAGCTTGACGATCGGTAGTCTGTATTTCTTTTCCGCGATACAGGTAAAAAACTGCGCACGAATAAATTTGATCTCAGGAGGGTGATGTTGAGGGATAATAAGGATAAACCAGCAGAAATCAATCAATATGCTCTAGATGATGAGATTGATCTGTTTGAGCTTGTTGATGGACTGATAGCAGAGAAGGTGACCGTTATCAGTATCTTTTTGATTGTGACCCTTTTGGGAGGCCTATTCGCCTTTTTAAGTCCAAAAACGTATGAGGTCAATGCGTCGTTTTTGCCCCCCCTGGAAAAAGATATCATCACTTTAAATTATCCCGGTGTGTTGGATGTTGGTTTAGATCGGGTCTATCGACAGTTTGTTGAAGTGATCACTTCCCCCGATCTGGGCATTTATCTTTTTAAGGACCCGGCAATAGAACAAACATTCAAAGAACCCGATAGAAGTCCGAGCAGTATTGTCACCACACTAATGAAAAATATCACTGTCAGCCTGCCGACCGAATCCAAAGCAAAAGTTCTGACGGGTCAATCACTCTCAGTCGCTCTGTCCGCTCAATGGTCAACCCCAGAAGAAGCTTATCTTCTGGTAAGTACAATCATCGAGACCGTCGATAAGAGAGCGAAATCAGAACTGCTGGATGACCTGTTAAAAACTTTGGATGAAAAACTGATATTAAATCGCAAACAGTTCGAACTTGAAAATCAGCAGGTTAATCAGGAGCTTGCTGCTGAAATTTCCCGTTTGCTTGAGACGGATCAGGAAGAGAAAAAAATTATCCAGGCAGAAATAAAACTTCTCAGACAAAAAGCCGCGCAGCAACGCAGCTTTCAGATATCCCGCCTGGAAACCGATCTGGCACTGGCACAGCAGCTGGGGATTACACGACCTGTTGATCCGCTGGATTATCGTCGTGAAATGGGGACAACAACGACGATAGATTTAACCAGTCGCATCCCTTCCCGCTACTGGCTGGGGACCGAAATTCTCGAAGCTGAAATCCAGGAGCTTAAATCACGTACCAGCGATGACCCGTATATTGATGGCTTGTCTGATCTGCAAAAAAAACTTACGGCGCTTGAAAATAACCATCGCATTGATACCTTGAAGGCGAGAACAGACAACGTCCCCTTTTCTGACTCCCTGCGTGAATTGAAAAAAATGGAAAATGAACTGCTTCAGGCGCAACAGAGATTACAAACTGCAGACTTTGAGGTTTTCAGGCTGGCGCAGACACCAACATTGCCAACTCACCCGACAAAGCCCAACAAGATGATGATACTGGCGCTAGGAGCGGTAGCTGGAGGAATGCTTGGTATCATAGCGGGATTAATCAGACGTGCCATGATTAATCGCCGCAAGGCAGTTGCTGACAAGGAAAGTTGATAACCAAGGGATACAACTGTGTTGATGGTGATGGGGTGCGTCATGAGAAAAGTGCTGAACTTGTCACCAAACAGCTGATGCAGTCACAATCATATCAAACAGCCATTGACGCCGTTGCCTATCGAAGACTTGCCAGGCTGAACCTGTCGGATCAGGCAGGAGTTGAGGGGTTGGCTTACGATATTTAGGGAATGTATGATAAAAATCAGACGGATAGATGATAATAGCTGCTCAATATGTTAATAAAAAAGCCCCCACCACGTATCAGGTGGTGGGGGCCGCCCCCCTCCGGACCTGCCGGGACATCAGCAGATCCGTCGATCCGCTGACTAATATAACGTCAATATCTGACTGAAATCTGACTGGAGCAGAAAAACATCATATAAATATGAAAAATTGTAAAAAAATAATTCTTTTTTGTGTGCGCAGATATAAACCTGTCAAGCCGGTAGTGACCAAAAAAGTTAGTTAAATCAACGGGAACCGGTTATAAATGTTGCCCCATCGTACAAAATATATGGTTTTACTACGATATCGAACCACTGACTTTTAAATGGTTCCCAGCAAGTATGATTAGATGGTATCTGCGAAAAAAGGAATACAGAATTTTTAGATTTGATCTGAAGCCTCCTGATACCCGGAATGTTTTTTACATATTTATCCATTTTTTCACCCTCAGTCAGATGTTTTTAAGATGGATGATGTATAATGAAAAAATTTATGAGGGTAGCTATCCAGTACTTGATGGCGTAGTTCCCGTACCGTTTATAGTATGGACAGGGTGTACAAACAATTATTCGAGGTAATATGAATTTTCAGGGAAAAAAGATTTTGGTGACTGGTGCCGATGGGTTTATCGGCTCTCATTTAACTGAAGATCTTGTCCGGCGCGGTCATGCTGTGCGGGCCTTTGTTCAATATAATTCCTTCAACTCCTGGGGATGGTTAGACCAGGCCGACAAAAATGTGCGTGATTCCCTCGATGTTTTTTCCGGGGATGTTCGCGACCCCAACGGCGTGCGTCAGGCTATGCAAAAATGCGATGTAGTTTTCCATCTCGCCGCTCTGATTGCTATTCCTTACTCCTACCATTCTCCCGATACCTATGTTGACACCAACGTCAAAGGCACGCTTAATATCGTTCAGGCTGCCCGCGACCTTGAAGTTGCCAAGGTTGTTCACACCTCGACCAGCGAGGTTTACGGTACCGCTCGATTCGTGCCGATAACCGAAGAACATCCGTTGCAGGGGCAATCACCCTATTCGGCTTCCAAGATCGGCGCCGATCAGATCGCCATGTCTTATTATTCTTCTTTTAATACACCCGTGGCCATTGTTCGACCGTTCAATACCTATGGCCCACGTCAATCGGCGCGCGCCATCATTCCCACCGTCATTGCCCAGATTGCTGCCGGCATGCATAAGATCAAGCTTGGGGCCCTCCATCCAACCCGCGATTTTAACTACATATCCGATACCGTGCGCGGCTTCATTGCTGTTGCCGAGTCCGATTTTGCCATCGGCGAGGTGATTAACATCGGTAGCAATTTTGAAATCTCCATTGGCGAGACGGTTCAACTGATTGCCGAAGTTATGGATGCTCAAGTTGAAGTCGAGACAGAACAGGCGCGACTGCGGCCGGATAAGAGTGAAGTTGAACGGTTGTGGGCCGACAACAGCAAGGCTCGCGACCTGCTGGGTTGGGTTCCTGAGTATGGCGACCGGGACGGTTTTCGGCGCGGTCTGGCGGAAACAGCAGACTGGTTCTGCGACCCAGAAAATCTTGCACGCTATAAGGTCGGGATTTACAATATATGATCAAAAGTTTTGATCCAACTCAGGTGCTTGGCGCTTTTCGACGGGTACTTGACTCCTCACGGGACTTCACGCCATTGCACGAGCCACTTTTTGCCGGCAATGAATGGAATTTTGTCAAGGAATGCCTCGACACCGGCTGGGTTTCCTCTGTCGGAAAATTTGTCGATCGCTTCGAGGACGAATTGGCGGCGTATACGGGGGTGCAACAAGCCGTCGCGGTTGTAAATGGTACCGCCGCCCTGCATGTCTGTCTGCAACTCGCAGGGGTACGCGCGGGGGATGAAGTTCTGACCCCTGCTCTGACCTTTGTCGCTACCGCCAATGCTGTCCATTATTGCGGAGCCGTACCGCATTTTGTTGACTCCGAGGAGAAAACCCTTGGGCTCGATCCCCATCGTCTTGGTGATTATCTACACGACATCGTTGAAATAAAAGAGGGCGAATCCTGGAATCGCAAGACCGGCCGGCGGATTGCCGCCGTGGTGCCGATGCATACCTTTGGTCACCCGATTGACCTCGACCCGTTGGTGGAAATCTGTGACCGCTATGGAATTATTATCGTTGAGGATGCGGCTGAGTCGCTCGGTACCTTTTATAAAGGGCACCACACCGGCAACCATGGTCGTTTGTCAGCACTCAGTTTCAACGGCAACAAGATCATGACTACCGGCGGTGGCGGCGCGATCCTCACTAACGATAAGGAGTTGGCTCGGCGTGCCAAGCATCTTACCACCACCGCCAAGGTCTCCCACCCTTGGGCGTTCGTGCACGATCAGATCGGTTACAACTACCGCATGCCTAATATTAATGCCGCCCTTGGCTGCGCCCAGTTGGAACAATTGCCGCGTTTTATCGAAAGAAAACGTGCCTTGGCTGATGAATATGCCCAGGCTTTTTCTGGGGTGAAAGGTGTCAGGTTTTTTTCCGAGCCTGATTTTGCAAAGAGTAACTATTGGTTGAATGTACTGCTTCTTGATTCTCCGAATATTGAGGTGCTCGAAGGTTTTCTTAAACTGAGTAACGACCATGGAATCATGACACGACCAGCCTGGTCGCTGATGTCTGAACTTCCCATTTATCATGATTGCCCAAGCATGGATCTCGTGGTTGCGAACAATCTGGTTCGGCGATTGGTTAATATCCCCAGTAGCGCTGGGCTCGGAGGGTCAGATGGGCAGGCGTAAAATCTGTGTTGTTACTGGAACGCGCGCTGAATATGGCCTGTTATACTGGTTAATGAAAGAAATCCAGACAGATCCTGATCTAGAACTTCAGCTTATTGTTACAGGTATGCACCTTTCTCCGGAATTTGGACTCACCTATCGGGTCATTGAGGAGGACGGTTTTAAAATCAACGAAAAAGTTGAAATGCTTCTTTCGAGCGATACCCCGGTTGGTGTTGCTAAATCAATCGGTCTTGGCGTGATTGGATTTGCTGATGCCCTCGCACGAATCAGGCCAGACATGCTGGTTTTGCTGGGCGACCGCTTTGAAATTCTATCTGCGGCACAAACTGCCCTGGTTGCACGCATTCCTGTAGCTCATTTATTTGGCGGGGATACTACCGAGGGGGCCTTTGATGAGTCCATTCGACACGCAATCACTAAAATGGCGCATGTTCACTTTGTAAGTCATGTTAATGCTGTGCAACGAGTCAGGCAGATGGGAGAAAATCCTCAAAATGTCCACCTGGTAGGTAGTACCGGTATTGATCAGATCAAGAGATTGCGACTGCTAACTCGCAGGGAGCTTGA
The DNA here is from genome assembly GCF_057178085.1 of Pelovirga sp. C15f. Classification (NCBI taxonomy): domain Bacteria; kingdom Pseudomonadati; phylum Thermodesulfobacteriota; class Desulfuromonadia; order Geobacterales; family Geobacteraceae; genus Pelovirga; species Pelovirga sp. C15f. The sequence continues at coordinate 669,741 of NZ_JBXUCV010000001.1, read as the reverse complement.
AAAAGAAATAGGCTTCAACTTCAGAATACGTAACCTGCTGGTGACTTTTCATCCGGCAACGTTGGACGGCCAGACACCAGCGGTTCAGTTTGCAGAACTCCTTTCCGCGCTTGATTCGTTCGGACCTGAGATGGGAATCATATTCACCAAGGCAAATGCAGACACTTCGGGGCGCATTTTATCTGAAATGATTGACGATTTTTGCCAGGATCGCTCTTATGCTAAAGCGTATACATCCTTGGGTCAGTTGCGTTATTTGAGTGTCATGGCACAGGTTGACGCAGTGGTCGGTAACTCATCGAGCGGTCTTTATGAGGCGCCATCTTTCAAGATTCCGACCGTTAATATTGGTGATCGACAGAAGGGGCGGTTGCAGGCAGCTTCCGTTATTAATTGCGGCGTTGAAAGTGGCAATATTGTAAATGCAGTCCACAAGGCTTTCGAGTTAAATTGTGACCAGGTGGTTAATCCCTATGGTGATGGTCACAGTTCGGAGAGAATCGTCAAAGTGATTAAAAATATCAATTTGGATGATTCACTATTGAAGAAAAAGTTTTTTGACTGCGGGGCACATTGAAGATGGCTGATTCTGTTTACATTATTGCCGAGGCTGGAGTCAATCATAATGGCTCGCTTGACTTGGCCCGAGAGTTGATCGATGTTGCAGCTACTGCTGGGGCTGATGCCGTTAAGTTTCAAACTTTCAAGGCGGAGACACTTGTCTGCAGGAAGGCCGAAAAGGCCGATTACCAAAAGCAAACTACGTCGGTGGATGAATCCCAGTATGAAATGATCAAAAAACTGGAGCTAGACGAGCACGCACATCGTTTTTTGAACGATTATTGTGAAAAGGCCGGAATTCAATTTCTATCTACTCCGTTTGATTTGGCAAGTGTCGATCTCCTTGTTGGTATTTTTGATATGGCCTATATCAAAATTCCCTCTGGTGAAATCACCAACGGACCCCTTTTGCTGAAGATTGCACAAACAGGCAAGCCGGTGATTCTTTCCACGGGAATGAGCACCTTGGGTGAAATTGAACAGGCCCTGGGTGTGCTTGCTTTCGGTTTTACTTATGGGCAGAATGGTGTGCCATCACTTAAAGCTTTTAGGAGCGCATTTCTGTCTGATAGAGGTCAAGCTGCCCTGCGAGAAAAGGTCCGTTTGCTGCATTGTACGACTGAATATCCTGCGCCGTTCGCAGAGGTCAATCTGAGGGCAATGGATACCTTGGCTGAAGTTTTCGGCTTGCCAGTTGGCTACTCAGATCATACCCTTGGAATTGCCATACCCATTGCAGCAGTTGCCAAGGGGGCCGTTGTTATTGAAAAACATTTTACCCTGAATCGCAGCCTTCCCGGCCCTGATCATAGGGCGTCCCTTGAGCCGGAAGAATTTAAGGAAATGGTACGCTCTATTCGTGATGTTGAAATCGCATTGGGGAACGGTGTTAAGCAGCCTGGTGCGAGTGAGATGAAAAATATCTCAGTCGCTAGGAAAAGTTTGGTTGCGAAAACAGAGATCAGGATTGGCGAAGCTTTTACAGCCATAAATATAGTTGCGAAACGCCCAGGTGATGGTCTTACACCGATGTGTTACTGGGACATGATTGGTAAAAAATCTCCAAGAAATTATTCTGAGGATGAGATTATAAAATGAAAATTGGATATTTTGCAGATGGGGAATGGGCCCATAAAGCTTTGGATAAAATTATTGAAAATGATAACTTTAAAGTTGTCTTCATAGTCGCACGGCATGATAAAGCGGATCCCATACTTAAAGAATATGCAAGTCGTCTGAATATCCCCTTTCTTACTAGTCCGGATGTCAATTCCTCAGAATTCATTTCTAAAATAAGCATGTTTTGCGCCGATATATTTGTTTCAATGTCCTTTAACCAGATATTAAAAAAACAAATAATTGATTTGCCACCCCGAAAGTTTATTAATTGCCATGCTGGTAAATTACCATTCTATAGGGGACGTAATGTCCTGAACTGGGTATTGATAAATGGTGACCAAGATTTTGGAGTGACTGTTCATTATGTTGATGAAGGTATTGATACTGGTGATATTATAGTTCAAAATATTGGAACTATTGATATTAAGGATGATTACTCCTCATTGCTTAAGAAGGCAACAACTCTTTGCTCAACAACTCTATACCAATCATTGGAGCTTATCTATACTGGCAAGTTTGAAGCCATAAAACAAAAAGATATACACCCTGTTGGGTTTTATTGCAGCCAACGCAGGGATGGAGACGAATGGATAGATTGGAGTTGGTCAAGCCAACGCATTTATAATTTTATTCGTGGTATCAGCGTCCCTGGCCCGTGTGCAAGAGCTGGTTGGGCAGGTAGAGAACTAGCTATTGTTAAGGCAGAAATGATTTCAGAAGCTCCTGTCTACATTGATCGGCCGGGTCGAATTGTTGGTCGCGACCATAGCAGTGTAATTGTTAAAACAGGAGACACCTCACTCAGAATTACTTTCATAGCTGACGTAGATGCCGCTGGTTGTTTATCGGGTGAGAGAAGCCCTAAGCTGAGGATGGGTGGTGAGTTGACGAATAAATATGATTTTATGTTTAAGAAATTCAACACTCAGCAGGGTCATTTTTAAATGAAAAACTGGAAAAAAGTTCTTATATCAGAACACACACCGGTTCGTGAGGCGATCAGGATCATTGATGAGGGGGCTCTGCAGATCGCTTTGGTGGTTGACATGGATCAGCATCTTTTGGGAACGATTACGGATGGTGATGTACGTCGCGGGATTCTGAAGGGCATTCCCCTCGAAGAGTCAGTAGCCAAGATTATGAATGTCTCACCCATTGTCGCTCAAGTACAAGAGAGTCGCGAAGAGATCCTTAAATTGCTTCGTCAGAAATCTCTTCACCAAGTGCCTTTAGTTGATCAAGACGGCCGACTTGTTGGATTGGAGATTATTGAGGATCTGATGCGTCCTCAAACCCGAGAGAATCTGGTTGTCATCATGGCTGGAGGTCTGGGAACCCGGTTGGGATCTCTCACCAAGGACTGCCCAAAACCTATGCTGCATGTCGGGGGCAAGCCGATTCTGGAAACAATCATTGAAAATCTCCGAGAGTACGGCTTTCGTCGCTTTTGTCTGGCGGTTAATTATAAAGCGGACATCATCAAGGAATATTTCGGGGATGGTTCGAAATTTGATTGTGCTATCGTGTACCTGCACGAAAAGGAACCCCTGGGGACTGCTGGGGCTCTAAGTCTCTTGCCAGAACAACCATTTTTGCCAATTCTGGTCATTAATGGTGATGTCTTGACCAAGGTCGATTACAGCCATCTGCTATCCTTTCATCATGAACAGAACGCGAAGGCAACCATGTGTGTCAGAGAGTACGACATTCAGGTGCCATTTGGTGTTGTAAGGGTGGATGGCCAACGCTTTGTCGGCATAGAAGAGAAGCCGGTGCAGAAATTCTTTATAAATGCTGGAATTTATATACTGGATGCAGATTTATTGACGATGTTCAAACCTGATGAACACTGTGACATGCCGAGTTTTCTCAATAGCATTGCTCACAAAAGCCAGGAAATAGCAGTTTTTCCGGTCAGGGAATACTGGTTGGACTTGGGGCAGATTGAAGACCTCAATCGAGCAAAAGGTGAATATGATGGAGTATTCAATTGATTCGGGGTAAAACCATTCTCGCTATCATTCCCGCTCGCGACAGCTCTAACCTGCGGTTTCATCTACTGCTAAACGATTACTTAACCTTTTCAGGGTGAAACTTTCCTAGAAATTCATGAAAAGCAGGATGGCATTGCCACCATGTGTATGCGGGCCCATGAGAATCAGGATTGGCTGGATATCGAGAGCATGGATTATTTCCATAAAGCTCCGAAGAAGTTAAAGGGCTGCTGAATGGCTGAGCACAACGATAGACTGATTGTTATCCCCGCCCGCGGTGGCAGTAAGCGACTGCCTCGCAAGAATGTGTTGCCATTGGCAGGAAAGCCGCTTATCTGCTGGACCATTGAGGCGGCGCTGGCAACCGGTTTATCCGCCCGTATCATGGTGACCAGTGATGATGATGAAATACTGTCCATCGTCCGGCGCTATCCCAATAAAGGCCTGATTGCCCATAAGCGCCCGGCAGAGCTGGCGACCGACTACGCTACGACAGCCGATGCCCTGCTGGACGCACTAAACGCCGAGCAGCAAGCCGGATATGCCGCGAAAACGCTGATTCTCCTGCAGCCTACGTCCCCCCTTCGAACGGCTGAAGACATTCTCGCTGCCGTCCAGAGATACGAGAAAGGTGGAAGTTCGGACACGGTAGTAAGCGTCTGCGAAGTAGACCACCCGACGGCATGGATTGGCACCATTGCCGAGAGCGGCCAACTGCAGGGCCTGGACTTACCCGGTAAGCGTTCGCAAGACTACCAAATTGAATACCGTCTAAACGGCGCAGTTTACGTGGCATCTGTTAATACTTTGCGGCAACGGGGAAACCTGTTTACCGATGACCTGGGGGCTTACGTGATGCCGAGGGAACGATCAATGGATATTGATGAGGCATTGGATTTTAAGATATGTGAAATCCTATTGTGCTGCCATTAAGCCATGTCCTGATTTGATGCCTTTCCGGAGGTCCTCCCCCATGATTCCATCAATCATCTCACAAGGGTTACTGAGACCGGAAAATTTTCCGTCCCGGCTTATATATTTTTTTTAAGAAGGCAAGAAACATGACGGTTTCTTTAAATAGATGAAATACCGATTTTTAAACGTTGGTCTTCGTGGCTTCACATTAGCAATCAAGTTTATATTGATACTCAGCCTTGCCATATTTCTGCCGCCGGAAGAAGTTGGTCTGTACGGCCTTATCACTGTTACTGTCTCGTACTCGATTTATTTTGTAGGTTTTGAGTTTTATACGTACAGCACCCGTGACCTTGTAGGTCGACCAAAAAACGAGTGGCCACGCCTGATTTCAACGCAGGTTATTTTCTTTGGGATCATGTACCTGTTTGTGCTGCCGCTGGTGAGTTTGATTTTTCTTTTTGGCCTGATACCATCGCAATTCATGGCCGGGTTTCTGGGTCTTATTATCCTTGAGCACTTATCTGCGGAATTAATGCGGCTACTCGTCGCAATGGAAAAACCCTTTCGGGCCACGGTGATAATATTCTTCAAACAGGCGCTCTGGGCCATTTGTTTTATTATTGCCATGTGGCTGTTCCCAACCGTAAGAAACATTGAGACGCTATTACTGTTCTGGATGGTTGGGGTGGGCTTGGGAATAACTGTTGGAATCAGCCCTTTACTTAAACTCGATTGGGGGGCATCGTGGATAAGACCGGACTGGAATTGGGTAAAAAGAGGCATTTGGATTGCGCTTCCACTTTTAATTTCTTCCATTGCAGCAAGGTCTTTATTTACCTTAGATCGTTATGCATTTGAGGTATTCAATGGTTTAGCATTGTTAGGCGCGTACAGTATTTATATGAGTATTGCTGCTGCAATGCTTTCATTTATGGAGTCTGGCGTATTCGTATTCTTCTATCCAAAAATGATGAAGGCATACAAAAATAGAGATTTTATAGGATTTGCGACTGCATACAATAAACTGGTAAAGCAGTCTTTTATTTGGATGCTGGTGTTGCTAGTTTGCATATCTATAACGATACCGATTATTTTTTCATTTCTTAGCGAAAAAATATATGCAGAAAATGTTTCACTATTCTATGGAATTCTTTTTGCTGTATCAGTGTTCTTGGTTGGGTATGTATACCAATACGCACTCTATGCAACATCAAGAGATAAAATTATCATTTTTGCAAATGTTATCGGATTACTCGTAGCAGCAATATTAGTTTTTATTGTTGGCCGCTACAATGCCTATTGGGCTGTAACTGTTGCTATGATCGCTGGTTGTTCTATTTCGGGATTAATTAAGTACAAATACTGGAAAAATATTAATATAGAACTACTTATGTTAAAATAATTTATAATTAAATGCTCGTTTACAAATCCTTGATAGTTATAATTTTTAAGAGGTGTTTTTTCTTATATTCTTTGGAAAGAATAGTGAAGTTTTTATGATTCCTTTTAAGTTTTTGAAAACTAAAAAAGTTGTTCTAAGTTCGGTTGATTCTCCCAGGAGAGATCTTGGTTGGAGGCTTTTAATGGCGAAAAAGCTTGCTGAACAGGGTATCTCTACCGTCTTGGGGCGACCGCATGATATTTTTTTGGTTATGTCGCTATTACGGAGAGCTTTGATATTTGGTAGATTTGGAGGCAATACTGGAAGAGGGCGATTCGATATTGATTTCATAAACCAAATTGAATCAACCAAATCATCAATGTTTTTTTTGCACGATGAAGGTGCGTTCTATTATAAGGATGAGTATGAATCAGCGGTAAAAAGAATATATCCCGAAGAATACTTCTCAAGGCCTTTTCTTAAAAAGGTTTATTTTTGGGGAGACCGACAGAGATTCGTATTCAGCGATGTATATGCCGACTGTTCCCTGGATATTTGTGGTGCACCCCGTCTGGATTATTTAAGGTACCTTTTAGCTCGGGAGGGGTCAGAACGAAAGCAAACCGGAGAGAATAGAAAAGACTATGTGTTGGTTTGCAGTAGGTTTGCAGGAATTTCTCCTGCCAAAGATGATATTTCATTAATATCAGATAGCTTTTTGAATATAAGAATGCAAACAGAGGGCGCCGAAGAAAGTTCCGAAGGTGATCTGTTCCGCCAGCAAGTGAAAAGATGGTGTTCAGTATCCATTGATAGGGCTCGCTTTATCGATGCCATATATGATCTCGCGGCAAACCACCCTGAAATTGAATTTGTTTTCAGGCCGCACCCGGGCGAGGATGCTTCACTTTATAGATCACTGTACCGATTTTTGGGTAATGTGATAGTCGATAAATCGGGGGACCTTACCAGTGTCCTTGGAGGAGCCCGTTTATTTATCCACTCCGAAAGCACAAGTGGAGTTGAAGCGGCGGTCATTGGCATACCCTCGATCAATTTCTCATCCAGACACGACGGTGGCCATACCATTGCTGGAGCATCGGAGATTGGAGAAACGGTTAAAGATTTTAATGAACTTGACAGAACCTTCAATCGATTACTTTACAATCCGAAATCCTCCTTACACGTGGACGCCGAAATACTGGCCCCTTATGTGCGAAATTCTACAAGAGAGTTTAACGCGATTGAGGAGATATGTACCGATATTTATCAGCATTTCAGTGAAAACAACACGAGCTTTAAGATATCTGGACACTGCTTTAAAAATAAGTTTTTGTTTTATTTTTCCAGAAAGATGTTTTATTTATTTAAGTCTTTCATCATTAAAGTTGGCAATGAAGATAAAGCCTCAGGATTTAATAAGAGCTTCATTCTGGAGCAGTGGCGGATGCTAGATGGGCGACCGGATTTAATTACTATATCCTCAGGAGTCGTTTTTATAGTTCCTGGCGAATGAAAGATGCTATGTCAAAAAAACGGTTGGATTCTTAGCTGACAACGGCTCAGCAATTACCGGATAAATTTTAAGTATATGAAAATACAGTGAATGCACAACTGGCCTGGAAGCAGAGCAGAGTCTTAAGCCAAACATTAATTTCAGGCCCTGTATCAATCACCCGTTATTTCATAATTATGAGGTTGCTGGTGCTTCGGATGTGGAAACCATTGTAAAGAATTATGACGAGTTGTGCGAAGCATTATATACATTTGTCGGCAGCAATTTTGTTTTTAAAGATTCTGGATATGACGCGTCATAATTGGCCCTAAACTTAAGAGAAAATGTTTCCAGTACGGATTTAATATGTAACATGCTTGAAGATTATGTTAAGGGTACTGAAAGATCTTTATAAATCAATCCAGCTTATCGCTCTATGAATTATCTGCAGTATTCGAGTTTGTATTTTTTGAAAAGGTTTTAAAAATATTTTAGGGTAACTTGGAGTGGAACAATTTAAAAATATCCATATTGTTGTGGGTGATTTGAAGTTTTTTTAAATATATTGACACACGTTTTATTAAATTATGGAATTGTTTTTTTTTAAAGACACAGCTATAAAATTCAAGTTAAACTTATTTATTTTTAACCTGGACAATCTACCTAAAAATTATTTTAATATTCTTTTATGTTAATATCCTTTTTAATATTTTTTATTCCTGCATTATTTTTAAGAAAAAGATATGCAATATCTTCTTTTATTTTTTTATTAATTTCCTTGTCTTTTTTTTCTGGCTGGCTAATAGGGAAAAAACTTTATATAGAAACTTTGATTGATGTTTTTAATTTTATATTTATTGTATTTTTACTTTTATGTTTTGGAATGTCTTTTTTATTTTTTAAAACTAGAAAAGAATTTTTATGTAATAATATTAAATACTTCAAGATAATTTTTTTTCTTTTAATAGTTTTTTTGTTTCCTGCATTAATTATAAATATTTTTGTAATCACTAAATCTTTGAATTATGTTCTTATTGACAATATAAGTATTACTGAATTCAAAAACCAGGGTGAAGCTGCTATCCTTATTAGGAGTTGGTTCCCTCCTATTGTGATTTCTTATGTCAATTTTGTGTCTGCATTGGGCATTATTTCTTTGGCTTATCACTTCTATTTTGTGTCTATAAGATATTATTATTTATCGTTTATTTTTTTCGTTCTAAGCCTTAATTTACCCTTAGTTGGTCTACATGGATTGTCAAGGTCGTCGGTTGTTCAATTTCTTTTAATGTACGCATGTGCTTACATTTATGTTTTTCCTACTTTGAAAAAGGATATACGTAAAAAGTTAAATTTAATGGGTTTGAGTTTAGGTTCTTTGACGTTGTCGGTATTTTTAATCATAACGTCATACAGGTTTTCTGATTCCAATTACTATCAGATTCCCGACGAATCAGTTATCAAAAATACAGTTCTCTATTCCATCTTTGATTATTTTTCACAGTGGATCGGCAATAGCTTAGTTGTTTTGAAAAACTTTTCATTTTCTAATCTTTGGTATGGAAAATCTTCTTTTGCATTGTTTGATTATATAATAGAAAAGTTTGGTTATAATGTTACTTCTTATATTGATCTTCGTTATGACTCGCTTGGTATATATGGAAGTAAGTTTAATGGCCTTATAGCAACACTAGTATATGATTTTAGCCATGTTGGTACTTTGCTGTTTGTTTTTTTATTCACCTTAGTTGTTTTCATCAGCTCATCTCCCGGCCCTAGATTAAGCATATTTAAACTACCACTGATTTGTTTTTTGGTCTCAATCCCCCTATTGTTTTTTTCTAACAATTATCTGTCGAATGTACTATTTTCATTATCTGGGGTTTATGCAGTAATTTTTTTTATTTTTTCCAAGGTGAAGTTTGCTTTTTAATATATCGTTATGACTTCTTCCTGTTTATAAATACATTTATCAATATTCAAATGATTAAAAATACTGCACCTTGGTCTCTGATTTTAAAAAATTCATGTGAAAGGATTACGAAATGGATTCCAATTTAATCCTCTTGGATTGCACGCTGAGAGATGGTGGCTACTATAACTCATGGGATTTTTCAGATAGGTTGGTTGCTGAGTATTTAGGTGCCATTGGCGAGAGTGGTGTTGATATCGTTGAGCTGGGTTTGCGTTCACGAAAACCTGGTGGTTTTAAAGGTATGTTCGCATACTGTTCCGAAGAGCATCTTGCTGCGTTACCGATCCCAGAGCATCTTAAAGTTGGTGTAATGGTCAATGCGTCTGAATTTCTCTCTGCTGACAGTATTTTAGAATCTCTTGAAGAGTTGTTTCCGCTTCCCGCTGTCGAATCCCGCATCGACCTTGTCCGAATTGCGTACCATTTGCACGAAGTGCCAAATGGGCTCTCTGCGATTTCCTGGCTGAAGGATAGGGGATATCAGGTTGGCATAAACCTCATGCAGATTTCTGCTGCAGCCCGTCATGAAATCACTGAGTTGGCTCGTTTGTTTGAAAAAACACCGACTGATGTTCTCTATTTTGCGGATTCCTTGGGGAGCATGACCCCTGACGCTGTTGCTGATATCATCAGGACCATTCGTGAGGGGTGGAGTGGTCCAATCGGTATTCACACCCATGACAGTATGGGAATGGCGCTACAAAATACCTTAAGGGCTATTGATGAAGGAGCTACTTGGTTAGACGCTACTGTTACGGGGATGGGTCGAGGTCCGGGTAATGCAAAAACTGAGGAGCTTGCTATTGAGGTGGCAGAGCGTCGCTCAGATAACAGGCTTTTGGTCCCTCTTTTTCGGCTTGCATCTTCATACTTTCAACCGCTGCAAAATAAATATGGATGGGGTACAAACCCTTACTATTACCTAGCGGGAAAATATGGCATCCACCCGACATATATTCAGGAAATGCTAAGGGACAACCGTTATGATGAAGCCGATGTGTTGGCTGTCATTCACCATTTGCGGCGTGTCGGTGGCAGGAAATTCAGTACCAATACCCTAGATACAGCCCGTAGTTTTTATCAAGGAGGAGCGACAGGTCAATGGAACCCAGCTAAGAGTTTTTCCGGGCGTGAGGTGCTTATTCTGGGCGCGGGTCCGGGGGCTCGTGATCACTCCACTGCGTTGGAAATTTTTATCTCTAAACATCGTCCAGTTGTCTTGGCGCTTAATACACAATCTGCGATAGCAGATGATTTGATTGATTTCCGCGTTGCGTGCCATCCGATACGTTTGTTAGCGGATGCTCCAAAACATCGTAAGAGTCGGCAGCCGATTATAATGCCATATTCGATGTTACCTGTTGACGTCCAAAGTTCCTACGATCCGGAACTTATACTTGATTTCGGTCTGAGCGTGGAATCCGGGAAGTTTGAGTTTGGTGATATGGATTGTGTAGTACCCTTACCGCTGGTAGTGGCTTACGCCCTCGCCATCGCCAGCAGCGGTGGTGCTGATCGCGTTTATATGGCGGGCTTTGATGGTTACGGAGCTGATGATCCTCGTACTGAGGAAATGCAGGATATTTTTAATAGCTATGAGAACACTAACAGAGCCTGTCCTGTTTTGGCTGTGACTCCTACACGTTACAAAATGCCCTTAACATCAATTTATTTACTGTGAGTTTCCCATGAGAACAGTTGTCATTATCCCTGCCAGGTTCGCTTCCAGTCGTTATCCGGGTAAACCTCTGGTGCCGTTACTGGGCAAGCCTATGATCTTGTGGGTTGCCGAACTGGCAGCGCGAGCATTGGGGTGCCAGAATGTGTACATCGCTACGGATGACGAGCGTATTGCGAAGGTTGTGGTGGATGCTGGATTCAGAGTTGTGATGACAGGTACAGCGTTAACGGGTACGGATCGAATTGCGGAAGCAGCATCTAAAATCGAGGGTGATATTTTCATAAACATGCAGGGCGATGAGCCCCTTGTGGACCCATTAGATATCTTGAGAATACGGGACGCTAAGTTGGATAACCTTGAAATGGTGATCAATGGATACGCTATGATGGGTGACACAGAAGATCCATCTAGTATCAATATCCCCAAGGTCATCACAAATGAAAAAGATATATTGGTATATATGTCTCGTCTTCCGGTCCCTGGATTCAAGGATAGTAAGAATGCTCCGACTCGGTATAAAAAACAGGTTTGTATCTATGCATTTTCTAAAGACGAACTTCAGAAATACAGAGAATTTGGTAGGAAAAGTTTTTTGGAGCAATGTGAGGATATTGAGATATTGCGTTTTTTTGAGCTTGGCGTACCGGTAAAGATGGTTCAGACAAAACCAGGAAGCCTAGCTGTTGATGTTCCTGAGGATGTAGCAAAGGTTGAATCTGCATTGCAGGGATCACAACCATGAGGCGTAAAATTCAAGCATACTCAACATTGATCTTTGATTGTGATGGTGTTGTTCTGAACTCGAATGGTTTAAAAACCAAAGCGTTTTATGAAACCGTTGTCGATTTTGGTCGTGATGCCGCAGACAAACTTGTTGAGTATCATCAAAAAAATGGCGGTATTTCTCGGTTTAAAAAGTTCGCGTATTTTCTTACCGAAATTGCTCCCAATGTAGAAGAATTGCCATCCCTTGATGAACTAGTAAATACTTATGCCGGCATAGTCAGAAAAGGGCTGTGTGAAAGCCAAATAGAACCTCATCTTCTAGATTTTAAACATGCAAGCCCTGGCTCAAAATGGTTAATTGTGTCTGGTGGTGCACAGGATGAATTAAGATGGGTGTTTCAGGAAAAGGGGATTAAGGAGCTATTCGATGGTGGGATATTTGGTTCTCCCGACTCGAAGGAGGAAATTCTAGCTCGTGAAATCGGTTGCAGGAATATAGTAGAACCTGCACTATTTATTGGGGATAGTAAGTACGATTATTTGGCCGCTAAAAAGTACGATATAGATTTTGTTTTCATTAAGCAATGGACGGAATTCGCTGATTGGTCTGAATTTTGTTGCTCCCATAATATTGTTGTCTGTGAAGGGCTAAACGATATTTTTCAAAATAGATCTGAGTGATATGTCAAAAGAGTTAAAACTAGTCCGGGATTCGTGGCGCATCAAAATTGACGATGATTGGAAAAAATTGGACCTTGAAAATGTTTATACTGAAAGTTTTGTAGATGAGATCAATTCTTTCACGCATAAGCCATCATCTGACTATGTAAACGAATTATTTTTTTATTATTATGTGAAATATAAGGAACTAAAGAAGTCGACACCTAACGTAGAGAAGGCTTCTTTTTCTTGGGATTCAAGACTCTCTGACAAAGGTATTCTTTCTCACTTAAAGGCTGACTCTCACTTAGACAAGAGCCTAGTTGAGAATATTTTCTTTCCTCTTCAGGCTCTGTTTGCTTTTGTTTCTTGTCTATTTTTAACTGTCTTTATTACTTCTTTCTTGCCTTTTTTCTTCTTATCAAAGGGTAGTAGACGACCCTCATCAGTTAAGAATGATTTAAAATCCTATAGAGAAGTTTTTCTGATTCGAAGTAAGTCCGGTTACGCGCGAGCAAAAGAAATTATTTTTGAAAAAACAAACTGTTTGGTCTTAATTGATAACTTTTCTACCCTTAATATTCCAGGAAATTCAATCTATTCCATATTATGGTCATTAAGTTTTCCGAGAATTTATATCAGAACTCTATGGTGTACCATAAGGGATTTGTTTCTGTTTTATAGGGATGCACAGGGCTTTTTAGGAAGGTGGTTTGCACTTTCTGTATACTGTAACTATTGGAAAAGAATTCCTCATAAGGCCCTCTATGAAGCATGCTTGGAGGAGGTTCTAGCGTACACTTCAGAAAATATAGAATTTTTTTCTGGGGAAAAGGAAGACCGTTTCGCTTTACTACAGACGCGGTGTTGTAGGCAGAGGGGTAGACATTTAACGTGTTTTCCTCACGGTTTGGAATATGGTTTTAAATTCCCTGGCGGTCTGTGTGGGGATGTTTTTTATTGCTTCAGCGAGAATGCTAGAAAAATACTTCAGTCGATATATTCTTTAGATAAATTTTTTTATTCCGACGAGGTTCTTAATAAGATGCTAGGAATAAATAAGAGTAGTGAGGGGGATGAAGTAATTAATCAAATTTGTTTTTTCACCGAACCTAGAGAGCAGCACGTTAATATTAAAATAATTGATGAATTAATACGTAGGGGAATTAAGTTTTCAATCAAACTGCATCCCCTTGAAGATCAAGCTACTTATACAAGTCATTTTCCAGATATAGACATTGTTCAAGAATTAGGCAAGGCGTTAAGCTCATCAGTTTGTCTCTCTAGGAAGTCAACGGTCCTTGTTGAGTCTTCACAGCGCGGCAGATTAGCAATAGCTATCCTTGTAAGCAATAAAGATAAGTTTTATGTAGAACATTTGTTTCCATCTTTATCTTCTGAAAAAATCATAAAAGTGACTGACTGGGTTGAGCTAACCCAAGTTTTAACAGCACATAAAATTGAATGGAAAAGAGATGCTTAAAGAAAAAACTCTATTGATAACTGGTGGCACCGGCTCCTTCGGCAATGCCGTTCTCCGCCGCTTCCTCAACACTGATATCAAGGAAATCCGCGTCTTCAGCCGCGATGAAAAGAAACAAGAAGACATGCGGATCGGTCTAGCTAATCCAAAAGTTAAGTTTTATATCGGCAATGTCCGTGACTACGACAGTTTGCTTTACGCTATGGAAGGGGTCGATTACGTCTTTCAGGCAGCAGCCTTGAAGCAGGTGCCTTCGTGCGAATTTTACCCTTTAGAGGCAGTTAAAACAAATGTTCTCGGTACTGAAAACGTCCTGAATGCCGCCATTGCCAAAGGGGTGGAGCGGGTGATTGCTTTGAGTACTGACAAAGCTGTTTACCCAATTAATGCCATGGGCATATCCAAGGCGATGATGGAAAAAATCGTTGTCGCAAAGTCGCGTTTTGTGAATCCCGATAAAACCATGCTTTGCTGTACCCGTTACGGCAATGTCATGGCTTCGCGGGGCTCAGTCATTCCACTTTTTATCAAGTTGATTAAAGAAGGAAAACCCCTGACAGTAACCGACCCGAGCATGACCCGTTTTCTGATGTCACTAGACGATGCTGTTGATCTGGTGCTTTATGCTTATGAGCATGGACAGCAGGGTGACACATTTGTTCAGAAAGCTCCGGCCTCCACTATAAATGATCTTGCACAGGCCCTGCTGGAGCTCTTTGAGGCTGATAATGAGATCAAAGTCATCGGTACCCGCCATGGCGAGAAGCTCTATGAGTCATTGATGACCCGTGAAGAAATGGCTCATGCGGAAGATCTTGGCGGATACTATCGCATTCCGGCGGACAATCGCGACCTCAACTACAACAAGTACTTTGTTGAAGGCGAGCAGAACCTTACGCAGTTTGAAGACTATCATTCACACAATACCGAACGTTTGACCATTGAGCAGATAAAAGAAAAACTGTTGTCTCTGGATTACGTCAGGCGCGAACTGGCAGGTGAAACAACCGATGTTCGGCAGAGGTGAAAAGAGCGAGGATTTAAGGAGTAAGGTGCTAGCTGCAGGATCCTGCTTAAGGGTTGAAACTCCAGGCTCAAGCTCGACTTTCCATCTTAAAAAGGATTTCTTGTGACTAACATTCTCATAACCGGATCTTCCGGTTTTGTCGGCAAAAACCTGATCGAGACATTACGGCAACGCAAAGAATATGTGTTGCTCACGTTTGATATTGAAGATGACCCTGCCACGCTTTCGACCCTCTGTTCACAGGCCGATTTCATCTTTCACCTGGCAGGCGTCAATCGCCCACAACATCAGGAAGAATTCGCCACCGGTAACGCCGGTTTGACGGAAGAAATCACATCGATTTTGCTGGAACAGGGCAGGGCGGTGCCGATTGTCCTGTGCTCCTCCACTCAGGCGACTCTGGATAATCCTTACGGGATCAGCAAACGGCAGGCTGAAGAGGTTGTATTGGCCTATGGGCAGGCAACTGGTGGCAGGGTTTATGTCTATCGGTTGCCTAATCTTTTTGGGAAGTGGTGCCGCCCCAATTATAACAGCGCCGTCGCCACCTTTTGCCATAATATCGCTCACGATCTGCCAATCAAGGTTAATGATCCGTCCGTGATCATGACATTGGCATATATCGATGATGTGGTCGCTTCATTTGTTGCCTGTCTTGATGGTCGCGCTACTGTTCAGGATGGCTATGCCGTGGTGGATCCGGTACACACTATTAAATTGGGCGAAATTGTAGCGTTACTGCATTCTTTCAAGCAGAGCCGCCAGTGGCTCAATATCCCTGATATGTCAGATCTGTTCACCAAAAAGCTCTACAGCACCTACTTGAGCTTCCTGCCGACTGATGACTTCAGCTACCCGTTGAAGATGAACAAGGATGATCGCGGTTCCTTTACGGAGTTCATCCGTACATCAGATCGTGGCCAGGTGTCCGTCAATGTCTCCAAACCTGGAATTACCAAGGGCAACCACTGGCATAACACCAAAAATGAAAAGTTTCTGGTGGTCAGTGGGCAAGGTGTTATCCGCTTCCGCAAAATTGGCAGCGATGAAATCATTGAATACCATGTCTCCGGCGAAAAGCTCGAAGTCGTCGATATCCCTACCGGTTATACCCACAATATTTACAATACTGGAAATAGTGATATGGTGACGATCATGTGGGCAAACGAACGTTTTGATCCCGAGAACCCTGATACTTACTTTGAACCGGTATAGAAGAATAGCCACACATTTCTAGATAAAAATCATATTTTTACATAAAGTCAGATACGAAGATAATGTAGAAAATCAATAAATACAGCTTGATAAGACTTATTTATGGCTGGTGGTCTTCGTGTGAATCGTAAAATGTTGTTGGAGTAAATAATGAAAAAACTCAAAGTTATGACGGTTGTAGGTACCCGCCCGGAGATTATTCGGCTCTCACGCGTGATCGCCAGTTTGGACGAACACTGTGAGCACATACTTGTCCATACCGGTCAGAACTACGATTATGAGCTGAATGAAATATTTTTTCAGGATTTGGATATTCGCAGACCTGACCACTTTCTGCATGCTGCGGGTGCCAGTGGCGCTGAGACCATCGGGAACGTTATCATTGCTGTTGATCGAGTCCTGGCGGATGTTCAGCCTGAAGCCCTGCTGGTTCTGGGTGACACCAATAGTTGTATGGCCGTGGTTCCGGCTAAACGTCGTAAAATCCCGACATTTCATATGGAGGCCGGTAACCGTTGTTTTGATATGCGGGTGCCGGAGGAAATCAACCGCCGCATTGTGGATCATACGGCGGATATCAACCTGCCTTACAGCGCTATCGCTAGAGATTACCTGCTGCGTGAGGGGCTGCCACCCGATCGCATTATTAAAACCGGCAGCCCGATGTTCGAGGTGCTCAATTACTTCCGTAGTGGAATTGAAGCTTCCGATATATTGGAGCGACTTGACCTGACCGAAGGACAGTTCTTTGTTGTCAGCGCCCATCGCGAAGAAAACGTGGATTCCGACAAGAATTTTCTGGCGTTGGTTGATACCCTGAACGCTGTGGCTGAGCAGTACGGTTATCCCGTCATAGTGTCTACCCATCCCCGAACCCAGAAACGGGTTGATGCCCTGAGTGTGACATTCCATAGTAATGTGCATCTGCTGAAGCCGCTGGGTTTTAAGGACTACAATAAGTTGCAGATGTGTGCAAAAGCGGCGCTGTCAGACAGTGGCACCATCAGTGAAGAGGCTTCTATTTTGAACTTTCCGGCGTTGAATATCCGTGAGGCCCACGAGCGACCGGAGGGGATGGAAGAGGCTGCAGTGATGATGGTGGGCTTAAGCCGGGAGCGCGTATTACAGGGCCTGACAGTTCTGGACAGCCAGAAACGTGGAATTGATCGTACCCTCAGGCTGGTGGCCGATTACAGCATGCCGAATGTGGCAGAAAAAGTTGTACGCATACTTCACAGTTATCGTGACTATGTCATGCAGACTGTCTGGAAAGAGTACTAAGTCTCTAGTATGACAACATCTTACTCTGGACGGCGAAATATCGTCATCATCAACCGCAGCTTCTGGCCTATTTATCCGGTTATTGGAGAAGCCCTGCTGCGTTTGGCAGAAAAGCTGTCTGTTTCTCATTCTGTTTCTGTCATCCTCCAGGATCACGTGGGAATTCGACAACATCTGGCAGAAAAAGGGCGAGGTGAGGGTGTAGAATTCTTTCCTGGAAAGGCCTGGTCCATCTCATCCAGCGGAATTCTGGTGAGAGCATTAGACACGGTTTATTTTATGTGCTGGGTGGTGATCACACTTTTGCGAACGCGCCCACAAGTCATATATGTATCAACCGATCCGCCTGTCCTGATTCCATTTGTGGTGATGATCTACGCTCGGCTGTTTCGGGCTCACTATATCTATCATCTGCAGGACATTCACCCGGAGGCGGCCAGCGTTGTTGTGCGTGTTCAGCCATTGTTGTTTCGCCTGTTGCGCTGGATGGATTGCGTGACCATGCGCCGAGCTCAGGCGTTGATTACCATTACCGACGAAATGGCCGAAGAAATTCGCCAGCGCTCCGGCACGAAAGCCCTAATACATGTTATCAGTAACCCTGCGGTTTCTTTTGACCAGGTGATCCCTCGTCTGCAAAGGGTTCGTGGCTTTTCGTTTTGTGGAAATTTAGGACGTCTTCAACGCATTCCCTTGATGATTGAGTCGATCACCGAGTTCCTTAAAACCGGCGGTAAGCTGCGATTTGTCTTTGCAGGTGGAGGTTTGTTTTCCTCTGACATGGCTGCTCTGGCTAAGCGTTATGATCAGGTTGAATACCTCGGCAAGATCTCTGCCACGGATGCTGCTCAGTTAAATTGCGATTATGAGTGGGCTTTGCTGCCTATAGAGGATGAAGTGACCCGGTACGCGTTTCCCAGTAAGTCCTCTTCCTATGTGTTTTCTGGAGCTGCAGTGATGGCCGTCTGTGGTGAGGATACCAGTGTAGCTCGGTGGGTCTCGGGTAATCGCCTTGGCGTTGTTGTGCCGCCGACCCTGGAGGCAATCGTAGAGACTTTTCGCGCTGTTGAAAAGGGTGAGATCAGTTTTGGTAGTTTTTCGGAAGACAGATCAAGCCTGAAACAGGCGTTGAGTTTTGAACAGTTTTTACAGCGACTGGATGAGTATATTGTCCCTGAGCTCAGGACGTAACAGGTACATATCTTATGACGGTCGAGTCCGAAAAGGATCCCGGTGCTGTCTTTAATGGTTGAGAAAGCGGTTTTTTGATTACCCAGGAGTAGATGGATGTCTGTTATCTTAATCACCGGCGTCACAGGCTTTATTGGTCGCGAACTCTGCTCACGGTTACTGGCAGCAGAACGTGATTTGCGCTACGTGATTCGCAATTCATTGTCTTTGAACAATGAAGTTGTCGTCACCGATATCGGCCCTGATACCCAGTGGAAAGAGGCTCTGACCGATGTTGACACCGTGATCCATCTGGCCGCTCGCGTCCATATTATGAAAGACGAGATCAGTGACCCGTTAGCTGAGTTCCGCCGGGTTAATGTGGCAGGAACCCTCAACCTTGCCCGCCAGGCAGCCGCCGCCGGGGTCAAACGCTTCATTTTTTTAAGTAGTGTCAAGGTTAACGGTGAAGAAACTTCATCGGGGCGCTTTTTCACGGAACAGGATACGCCTGCACCTCAAGATCCTTATGGCTTCTCTAAGCAGGAAGCTGAAGAAGGTTTACACCGGTTGACAAAAGAAACCGGCATGGAAGTTGTTATTATCCGTCCGCCCCTGGTTTATGGTCCGGGCGTCAAAGGCAATTTCCTGAGCATGGTGCGCTGGATCAGCAAAGGCATCCCCCTGCCACTTGGTGCCATCCACAACCAGCGCAGCCTGGTCGCCCTTGATAACCTCGTCGACTTAATCATCACCTGTATCGATCATCCTGCCGCTGCCAATCAGACCTTTCTCGTTGCCGATGGCGAAGACCTTTCCACAACCGACCTGCTGCGTCGCGTCGGACAGGCGCTGGGTAAGCCGGCACGTCTGGTTCCTGTCCCTGTGGGATTGCTCAAGTTGGGAGCTGTGCTAATTGGCAAACAGGCTATTGCGCTGCGCCTGTGCGGCAATCTGCAGGTGGATACTTCCAAGGCACGAGAAGTGCTGGGCTGGGATCCGGTAGTAAGTTTGGATGAAGGTTTGAAAAAAGCAGTCAATATGACCGCAGATAACTGCAGATAGAAAAGGTTTTATATGCTCCGAATGTTTGACATTATTTTTTCTCTGATTGGCTTAACCCTTGGTGCTCCGGTTTTTTTCATAATCGCTATTCTAGGGTACTTTGATACCGGTTCCCCTATCTTCCGTCAGGAACGCGTCGGCAGGAACAAAATGCCGTTTATCCTGGTGAAGTTTCGTACCATGAAACTTGACACCGTATCCGTAGCCAGCCACCTGGCATCATCCTCTTCGATCACCAGACTCGGGAGCTTTTTACGTAAAACCAAGCTGGATGAATTGCCGCAGTTGTGGAATGTGCTGAAAGGGGAGATGAGTCTGGTAGGCCCGCGACCGAACCTGTTCAATCAGGAGGAACTGATCACTGAGCGTGCCGAGCTTGGTGTGTACTCTGTGCGGCCTGGAGTTACGGGCCTGGCACAAGTTAATGACATCGACATGTCGACTCCGCAACTGTTGGCGGAAACGGATGCGCTGATGATCAAGGAGTTAACGGTTAGCAAGTACTTCTCTTACATTCTGCAGACGGTCACCGGCAAAGGATCGGGCGATCGGGTCAGTCAGAATAGTGGAAACGGTAATCAACAATGATATGAAAATCGTGCTGCCATCTGTCTGACATTTATGTTTTAATTGACTCCCGAAGCTGATCACAGATTCATTCTGTACTTGCAAATTTCCGGGGGGTTGTCGTTCATGGATATATTTATTCAACGTTTTCAGCGATACCGGCTTATTATCACCTTTTTGCTGACGGCGTTGATCATCAGTGCTTCTTTATTGCTTGCCTATGCTGTTCGTTTCGATTTAACCATCCCCTCTATGTATCGTGGCAGGATTGCCGAACTGCTGCCGGCTGTTATCGCTATCAAATTGGCAACCTTCTGGTTCTTTGGAGCCTTCAGGGGCTGGTGGCGCTATGTGTCCATGCCGGATCTTGTCCAGATCGTTAAAGCAAACCTGGTCGGTTCACTGATTTTTGTTGTTTATGCGGTGCTGGTCTATCGTCTCAATCTCATACCGCGATCAGTTCTGGTGCTGGACGGTATTTTTTGTTTTCTTCTCGTGGGGGGAATTCGTTTTACTACGCGGATGATACGTGAAACCTATCATCCCTGGCGTCAATTGAGAGACTCGGGACAGACCAAAAGGGTTCTTGTAGTTGGTGCCGGCGACGCCGGTCAGATGATTGTCAGGGAAATCCGCCAGAATCAGGCGTTAAATATTGATCTGGTAGGTTTTGTAGACGATGATCCGACCAAGCGGCATTCTTTGTTTCAGGGGCTCAAGGTCCTTGGCAATCAGAATGATCTTGAGTTTTTGTTGGGCAAACAACAGATTGATGAGATTATCATTGCGATTCCCTCTGCTACCGGGCGTGAAATCCGCTCGATTGTTAATCGCTGTCAGAAATATCAATGCCAGTTTAAAGTGCTGCCGGGTGTTGGTGAGTTGATTGATGGTCGTGTTAGCGTCCAGCAGATTCGTCAGGTCAATCTGAACGATCTGCTCGGGCGGGAACCGATTCATCTCGATTGTAAGGATATTCAAAACTATATTTCCGGAAAAAGAGTTCTGGTAACCGGGGCCGGTGGCAGTATCGGTAGTGAAATCTGTCGCCAGGTGATGCGTTTCAATCCGGCTAAACTGATTCTTTTTGAAAATGGTGAAACGCCTCTGTTTATGATTGAGCAGGAGTTGAGCAAACACTACCAGAGTATTCCTATCGTTCCGGTGATTGGAGATGTGCGTAACCGCTCGCGGGTCAATGTGATTTTTGATCAGCAGCAACCCCAGGTGGTATTTCATGCTGCGGCCTACAAGCATGTGCCATTGATGGAGACAAATCCCGCTGAGGCGGTCAACAATAACGTTCAGGGGACCGTTCTGCTGGCGGATGCGGCTGATTATTACGGGGTCGAGAAGTTTGTCATGGTCTCGACGGACAAGGCGGTGCGCCCGACGAATGTTATGGGGACGACCAAACGCATCGCCGAGATGTACGTGCAGTCTCTCAATAAGGGATCACAAACCAGCTTTGTTACCACCCGCTTCGGAAATGTGCTGGGGAGCAACGGCAGTGTGATTCCAACCTTCAGAAAACAGATCGAGGCCGGGGGCCCGGTTACAGTGACCCACCCGGAGGTAACCCGCTTTTTCATGACGATACCCGAAGCTACCCAGTTGGTGCTCCAGGCCGGTAGCATGGGCCAGGGGGGTGAGGTGTATCTGTTTGATATGGGTGACCCGGTTAAAATCACGACCCTGGCCGAGGAGATGATCCGACTCTCAGGCCTGGTCCCATATGAAGATATTGATATTGTCTATATCGGTCTGCGTCCTGGTGAAAAACTCTACGAAGAGCTGCTTCTTGGTGACGAAGGAGTGCTGCCGACCCCCCATAAAAAAATCTGTATTGCCCAGTCGGTGACGCCGCCTTATAAACAATTGGTTGAGCAAATTGCTGAGCTGGTGGGTAATGCCAAGATTCTTGATTACCAGGCCGTCGGGCGGGGACTGAAGCAGCTGGTGCCCGATTATACGCCGGCGCAGAACCAAAAGTTTTCGTCAAAAGAAAACCAAAACCTCTAGAACTGTAGACATGAACTGATGCTTACGGAAGCTCTCCTCTGGTTGAATATTCTTATCTGCCCGCTAGCTGTGGTGATCCTTGTGGTCCGCCGCTGTTTTACCGCAGCGACCCTGTTTTTTATCGCAGCGTTGTTTGGCCTTGCCTGGCTGAGTTTTATCGACCTTTCCTCCCTGCGATCGCCGGAACGTATCTATTCTTTACGCAGCATCGGTATGCCGCTAGAGGTTGTTGTGGTTTTTGCATGCTACTTTTATGCAAAAACGTCTTTTCGTGACAACTCCCGCATTTATCGTGGCGTCGGTTTCTGGATTGCTGTTGTGCTGTTTTTCTCCCTTTTTGTTTATGCGCTGGCGACCCCGAGTCTGCACTTGATTTTTTCTCCCGATTTTGCTGATGAACGAATCCTTTTTCTGACAACTCCAGGTTTTTTTATTTACCTGATGATGATGCTGGTGCTGGTCTTTGGTCTGGTACAACTGGAACGAACCCTGGCCGGCTTGCATGAACTGCAGCGCTGGAAAGTTAAACTTGAAGTGCTTGCCAGCGGCTTGTTGATGGCAGCTTTCGCTTTGTATTTCAGCCATAGCTTGCTCTTTCGCTCAATCAACGTCAATTATCTTCCTATCCGTTCGGTAGCTGTTATTGCCGCTGTCGCGCTTTTCTGTTACTCGCGTCTGGTGCGCGGCGATGGCGCCCGTCTTGCCTTGTCACGCGGCATTGCCCATCGTTCATTTGTCCTGTTGCTGGTGGGGGGCTATCTGATTCTGCTGGGCACGATCGGTGGCGGCTTGCGGTACCTGAATATCGGTGATGCCAAAGTGCTCATCAATATTCTGTTGTTGGTCGGAAGTCTGGTGTTGGCGGTGGTGTTTCTGTCGGAGCGGTTACGGCGTAAGCTGAAGGTTCTGCTGCAGAAAAACTTCTATCAGAGCAAATATGATTATCGCGAACAGTGGGAGCGGTTTTCCCATTATGCGGCTGGTGGTGGTAGTTTGACACAGATCCAGAATGCTATTCTTGATCATTTCTGTTCCATTCTGGCCTGCAAGGGCGCGGCGCTTTATCTTTACGATGATGAGCAGAATCACTTTTCACCGGCAGCTGCATTTAACTTCCCCCGCGACTGGCGGCCGTTTCTTGCTGACGACCCGGTGATGTGTCAGCTTGAAAAAAAAGACTGGATTCTCAACCTCCGTGATGACCCACCTGAGATGCAGGGATCGTTGCTGGAGACGATCCCTGAGCCGGATCTATTTTTGATCATACCGCTGTTTTTTGATGATGAACTGGCGGGTTTTATCCTGTTGGGGGAGCAGATTAACCCCGACGAGTTATTAAACTTTGAAGACTATGATATGTTGCGCATGCTGGCACGTCAGTCGATTACGACCATTCAGGGTCTGCGCCTTGCGGATCAGCTTGTGGTGGCGCGCGAACTGGCAGCGGTAGGCAAGGTTTCGACTTTTGTGTTACACGATCTGAAAAATCAGGTTTCCGGCTTATCCCTGCTGATGGATAATGCGGCGGAACATATTGACAATCCTGAGTTTCAACAGGATATGCTGGAAACCATCGGCAATACCGTATCCAACATGAAATCCCTGATTGCCCGCTTAAAAGGGTTAAAAGACAAGCCGCAGCTGGCTGTTGCATCGGTATCATTGGGAAAAATTATCGCTGATGCGGTGGGCACGGTCGGAGGCGTAATCCATATTGACGGTAAGCCGGAGGTTTCAGTTGCCGTTGATGAAGAGGAGATTTACAAGGTTCTTGTTAATTTACTGGTCAACGCCAGAGAAGCTTCGACAGACGGAAGTCCCGTTGCTGTTATTTACGGTGCAGACCTGGCACGGGGATGGGTCAAGGTTAAAGACAGCGGTTGTGGGATGAGTGCCGAATTTGTTCGTAATAATCTTTTCAAGCCATTTGAAACTACGAAAAAACATGGTTTCGGCATCGGCCTGTATCAATGTCAGCAGATCATTGCGGCCCATGATGGTGAGATCCTGGTTGACAGTCGTGAAGGTGAAGGGACGGAGTTTACCCTGCGGCTGCCTCTGGCCTTTGATATGAGGTCTTCTTGATGTTTAAGGCGACATTGTGGGGATAGTAATGAACGATTTGCTTATCGTAGACGACAGTCCCGAAATCCGCAAGCAGCTCAAGTGGGGGCTGGCCAAAGATTACCGGATCCATCTGGCTGAAAGTGTCACTGAAGCCCTCTCCCTTTTTAACCAGCATCAGCCGCGGGTTGTGACCCTGGATTTAGGATTGCCTCCTGATGTAGATGGTGCAACCGAAGGGCTGCGGTGTCTTGAAGAAATACTGAAAAATAGACCGGATACCAAAGTTATTGTACTGTCAGGCAATGAAGGTCACAACAATGCACTGGCTGCTGTTGATATGGGGGCTTATGATTTTTATCACAAACCCATCGATCTCAATGAGATTCGGATCATTCTTGAGCGAGCTTTTCAACTGGCAGAACTTGAGGAAGAAAATCGTCGTCTGCATTTATCAGCGCAGCAATCCGGAAACGACTACAGTGGTATCATTGGCCAGTGTCCGGCTATGCTCGAGGTATTTGCAACGATCAAAAAAGTGTCCTCAATAAATGTTCCAGTGTTGATTTTAGGTGAAAGTGGTACCGGCAAGGAGGTTGTTGCCCAGGCGATTCACCAGCGCGGTATCCGCCAGGATAAGCCTTTTATTGCTATCAACTGCGGGGCGATTCCTGAAAATCTCCTGGAATCAGAGTTGTTCGGTCATGAGAAGGGGTCTTTTACCGGCGCCGGCAATCGGGTGCAGGGCAAGGTTGAGTACGCGCAGGATGGCACCCTGTTTCTTGATGAAATAGGTGAGATGCCACCTTTGTTGCAGGTAAAAATATTACGTTTTTTGCAGGAAAAGGTGATTCAGCGGGTTGGCGGGCGTGAAGATATCCCGCTTGATACCAGGATTATTGCAGCTACCAACACCGATATCGCCGAGGCCATCAGCCAGGGTGATTTTCGTGAGGATCTTTATTATCGTATTGGCGTCATTACCATCAGTTTACCGCCGCTACGTGAACGGGGAGATGATATCGAGTTGCTGGCCAATTATTTCCTGCGGCGGTTCGGGCAGGAATATGGAAAAAAAGTTCGTGGTTTCAGTATCGCTGCCCGCAACGGACTGCTTGCCTACGATTGGCCGGGAAATGTGCGTGAGCTGGAAAACAAAATCAAGCGTGCTATTATTATGGCCGAACAACCAATGATTGCTGCTGCGGATCTGGGATTTAAAAGTGATGAGCGTGATACTGATGCTGAAGTTGACTGTGAACAGCAAAAAAGGGCCATGCCGCAGGAGCTGCTCCAACCGATGCGCGGTATGACCCTGAAAGAAGCACGCTTGCAGATTGAGAAAACGCTCCTGGTTCAGGCTCTGGAAGACTCTGCCGGTAATATTCAAAAAGCCGCGGAGCAGTTGGCTGTGACCCGGCCGACTCTCTACGATTTGCTGAAAAAACACAATCTCTTTGTGCCGGGCTAATAATCTTCCTGGCTTTTACTCGGTAGTGAAGCTGTAGGTTTCACTGTGAAAAACAGTTCCCGGATCGGTTGTGCTTAGAGCATCTACTTTCCAGTAATAAGTGGTTCCAGCCAGCAGGTTGTCAGTCTGGTAGCTCGTGATGTTGCCGGTATTAACGCTCGTAAGAGCCGTAGATGATGAAAGGGGCACCGCCTCTCCTGACCAACCAGATCCTCCCCCATCGCTGCACGCTACCAGTGAAAAGACAAATAATCCCGTAATAGCTGCTCTTCTTAGGCCGACAGCCCGCCTATCCCTTTGATCAGTTGCAGAGAATAGCGTCAGCATCAGCATCAGAGCAATGACAATCAGCAGGCCGTCAGTCGGAGCTGGCCAGGTTATTTTAGGGATGTTGATCGGGTTGCCGGGTGTAGCTCCGGCATTGATCACCATATTCTTGTCGGTACCATAATAGAGTGTATAGTTCAGATAGTGTTCCGGGGGGCCGGCGTCCCAATCAAAGGTGACATTCCAGGGGGCAACGATACTCTCCTTTTGCGGGCTGAGCAGCGGGGGCATCCAGGCCGTACTGACAATATTGGAATAAGTGCTTTCGTTATTGTGGCTATCGTAAGCGGTCACTGAAAAATAATAAACAGCCGTCTCTTCCAGACCGCTGACCGACGCCATGAGGGAATTTTCGGCATCAATCGGCGAGATGCCCTGATCAGCTTCTGTTCCACGCAGTGGAAGTTGAGGTGTTCCCTGCTGGTAATAGACTTTGTAACCAATCACGTCAGGGCTGGGACTAGGTTCCCAGTAGAGTGTGACTTCGCGACCAAAAGCCGGCAGGATTAAATTGACAAGAACTAAAACTGTCACTATAAGTATTTGAATATATTTCATCTTTTCATTTCCTTTCATTTAAGGTCAGATTCTAGCAAAAGTGTAAAATAAAATTAAGCCCTTAATTTCAAGCGAGGACATATATCATCATGAGTGTTAATATTTCCAGTATCTTGAAACAATGCCATCTATTTGCCGGAACATCTGAAGCGGATCGGCAGCTGCTTTTGTCCCTCAGCAAGATGCGGGATTACAACCGCGGTGAAGTACTTTTTGAAGAAGGACAGGTTGCTGATGGTTTTTATGTCGTTGTCAGTGGCAAGGTGAAAGTTTTCAAGCTGTCACCCGACGGTCGGGAACGAATTCTTCATGTTATTCATCCGGGCAGTAGTTTTGCCGACGCTGCTATCTTTGATGATGGCGCCTTTCCTGCGTTTGCCATGTGTATTGATCCGTCTTCATTGCTGTTTTTTTCAAAGGATCAATTTTTAGGGTTGCTCCATCGGCAGCCGCAATTAGCGATCAACATGATTGCCGGTTTATCCCGCTTTTTACGGAATTTTGCCAGCCAGATTGAAGATCTGACCTTTCGTGATGTTCCGGCGCGTCTGGCCCGTTTTTTAATCAGTGAATGTGACATGAACAGTCAGCAAGTCAAATTGGCGGTTTCCAAAGCGCAACTTGCTTCTAATCTGGGTACTACCAGCGAAACCCTGTCGCGTACGTTACGTAAACTTGCCGACGAAGAGTTGATTGCTGTTCAGGGCCGGACGATCAGCCTGATCGACTTGGATCGCTTGCACGATTTAGTCGATGCTGAGCGTCTTTAGCAGCAAGATACAAGACTGACGGTGTTGCTGAACGGCTTTTTAATAACATCAAGATCATCAATTCCAAGTTGAAATCCTGTGTTTTTTTCAATTATCGTCCTGTTAAATCAGCTCCAATGATCTTTTGACCGACTATTAGCATGTAACCTGCAGTAATAATTCATTTTCATGTTGAGACTTGAGCAAGACCCTGCTATTGTTCCAGTGTTGCTTTCTGTTAATTAGTGTCCAGCTTGAACCAGCGGTTGAACATTATCACCTTTTTCAGGTCGAAAGCTGCTCAGATCAAGGCTTGATGCTTTCACAAAGAGCATAATAAATACGATGGCTGAGCAAAAAACGCCAAATGCAAGGCGTGCTGTTGTCAAACAATGGGGCGTACTTACGTACGTCGAAGCCGTGAGGCAATGCCGGCAACGCTTAAGTTGGTGAGTTTTGCGACACCATCAAGGTTTACTTCATCATTAAGACGTTGCTTGATGCCTGTTGCTATCGGGTAAAGGAGAAGGACCTATGCATATTCTTGTCGTAGAGGATGAACAAAAGGTCGCTGGTTTTATCCAGCGCGGACTGGAAGAGGAAGGCTACAAGGTTGATTTGGCTTTTGACGGCGATGCCGGCATTGAAAAGGGCCTGTCCGGTACCTATGATCTGATTCTGATGGATATCATGCTGCCGAAGAAAGATGGTATTGCTGCTATTCGTGAACTGCGTGAAAAGGATATAAAGACCCCGGTGTTATGTTTAACCGCGCGCGATTCTGTTGAGGATAAAGTCGTTGGTCTTGATATCGGCGCGGACGACTATCTCGCTAAACCATTTGCTTTTGCCGAACTGGTGGCGCGTTGTCGTGCCTTGATCCGGCGCGGCACCTCAGACCGTGGTGCAGAAATTCACTTTGCTGACCTGCGCCTTGATCCGGTGACGCATAAAGTGTGGCGTTCCGGCAAGGAGATTGAGCTCACTTCTAAAGAATATGCCCTGATGGAATACTTCATGCGTAATCCTAACAAGGTGTTGACTCGCACCATGATCGCTGAAAATGTCTGGGATTATTCATTTGATTCATTCACCAACATTATTGATGTATATGTAAATTACCTGCGTAACAAGATTGATCGCGATTATGATAAAAAACTGATCCATACGGTGCGTGGGTCCGGCTATGTATTGAAAGAGTCATAGTTCCTTTGCAGCGTTCAATGAACTGATTCCCCCTGAATAAAAGGCCTGGTTATTTATGATCAGGCCTTTTTTGATATTTTTCATCCCTGATCAGGACACCAAATGGTTGCTGATTTTTACTTTGCCCTGACCATCACGGCGCCTATTTTCACTATTCTAGGTTTGGGTATTGTTTTCAAGCGGATCGGATTGATCACTGAGGACTTTGCCAAGGTCGGTGCTGAGCTGGTTTTCAAGGTTACTCTGCCGTGTCTGTTGTTTGTCAAACTGGTTGAAACCGACTTTCGTCACGATCTTCCGATTGCCCTGATCATCTACGCGGTGGGGTCGACAATTGCAGTTTTTATTGTCCTGGATCGTTTAATTGCACGCTGGATTACAACAGCTACTGATCGTGGTGTGTTTGTTCAGGGGGCGTTTCGCGGTAACATGGGGATCATCGGCCTGGCCTTCTGTCTGAGTGCTTTTGGTGATTCAGTGGTAGCGGTTGCATCGATTTATCTGGCGTTTTTGACGACACTGTTCAATGTCTTATCGGTGATCACCCTGACGCGGCACCAGAACCGTACAGTCGACCCGGCACATAAGTGGCGGGTGATTCTTGAAATTGGTAAAAACCCCCTGATTATTGCCATTGTTATTGGAGTCCTGGTGTCGTTGAGCAGGCTTCCGGTTCCTGCCTTATTACTGACGACCGGAGAATACTTCGCCCGCATGACCTTGCCTTTAGCGCTGTTGTGTGCCGGTGCCTCGATTCGATTACTTGAATTTAAAGGGGATCGTGCCTTGTACTGGGCGTCGGCGGGGAAATTGCTGTTTGTGCCGCTGGTGATAACCACCGGTGGCGCCCTGATCGGTCTGCAGGGTCAGGAATTGGGCGTGCTCTACCTGATGAGCACATCACCAACCGCGGCAGCAAGCTATCCCATGGCGCTATCACTAGGTGGAAATCATCATCTGGCTGCCGCCATCATCGCCATGACATCACTGGGGTCAGTGTTTTTTATTACAGCAGGGATATTTGTGCTGCGCTCGTTGGGGTTGATTTAAGGGGTAGAATGGTGAGGCAGAATACAGAATACAGAATTCAGGAGTTTTAGCAGTTTTTTATTCTATATTCTGAATTCTGTATCCTGAATTCGGTTTTTTAACTATTCAAACTTCACAATGCGGATAAAATCCTCGGCTTTTAGGCTGGCACCACCAACCAGGGCACCGTCAATATCACTCTGGGCCATCAGTCCATCGACATTGTTCGGTTTGACACTGCCCCCATATAGAATGCGGGTGGCTTCGGCGACATCCTGATTATATAAGCCCTGCAGTAAGCCACGGATAAAGGCGTGGGCTTCTTGCGCCTGTTCGTTGCTGGCGGTGACCCCGGTGCCGATCGCCCATACCGGTTCATAGGCGATGACAACCGCTGTCATCTGTTCTGGAGTGATTCCGGCTAATCCGTCTTTAATCTGACCGGTTAACACTTCTAGCATCTGATGGGTTTCGCGCTCCTGGAGGGTTTCTCCAACGCAGAGAATCGCACCAAGTCCAGCGTTGATGGTTGTGCTGACTTTCTGATTGATGAACTGATTGGTTTCGTTAAGTAGCTGTCGGCGTTCCGAATGACCGCTGATGATATATCGGCAGCCGGCATCCTTGAGCAGGGCGGGGGAAACCTCGCCGGTAAAAGCACCGGTTTCTGCCGGGTAACAGTTTTGAGCCGCCAGTTGGAGGGGTGAATTGGCGATTGTTCTGGAAACACTGGCCAGGGAAGTAAAGACCGGAGCAATGACAATATCACGATCGTCGATAGTGGAGAGTTGTTGAACCAGTTCGGTAGCCAGTTGGTTAGACTCTTCAAGGGTTTTGTGGAGTTTCCAGTTGCCGGCAATCATCGGTTTACGCATGGTGTGTCTCCTTACTTATTTTTTATCTGAAAGGGCAACAACCCCCGGCAATGCTTTGCCTTCGAGAAACTCAAGGGAGGCACCGCCACCGGTAGAAATATGAGTCATCTTGTCCTGTAGATTGGCTTTGTTAACGGCCGCAACCGAGTCGCCGCCACCAATGATAGACAGACAATTGCAGGCTGCAAGAGCTTCTGCAACAGCAAAAGTGCCCTTAGCAAAAGCCTCGAACTCAAAAACTCCCATCGGCCCATTCCAGAGTACGGTTCTGGCTGAAGCGATCTGCTGTTGATAGGTGGCAATAGTTTGCGGTCCGATATCAAGCCCCATGCCGGTTGCTGGAAACCGATCATTGCTGACAACAGTAAAGGGACTGTCGGCTGCAAAGGTTTCAGCTGCCAGATGATCGGCCGGCAAGAAAATTTTGATGTTTTTCTGCTTGGCTTTTGCCAGCAGATCAAGGGCCATACCCAGACGATCCTCTTCCACTAAGGATGAGCCAATGGAAATGCCCTGCGCCTTCAGGAAGGTGTAAGCCATGCCGCCACCGATCAGGATAGCGTCAACCTTCTCCAGCAGTTTTTCGATGACGGTAATCTTGTCACTGACTTTGGCTCCACCGAGGATGGCAACAAAGGGACGCTGTGGGTTGTCGAGGGCGCTACCAAGATATTGTAACTCATTCTGCATGAGTAACCCGGCCACCGATGGTTGAAGAATGCGGGCAATTCCCTCAGTTGAGGCATGGGCGCGATGGGCGCTGCCGAAAGCGTCATTGACATAAACTTCAGCCAGGGCAGCCAGTTGCGCGGCAAAGTCAGGGTCATTGGCAGTTTCACCGGCATGAAAACGGACATTTTCAAGCAACATCACCTGGCCGGGCTCAAGTTTTTCCGCCAGAATTTTCGTTTCAGGGCCAATGCAGTCAGGGGCCATCAGCACCTGTTGCCCGAGCAGTGATCCTAAATAGGTGGCTACCGGGGCCAGGCTTGCTGCCGGATCAGGTTTTCCTTTCGGGCGCCCGAGGTGGGAAGCAAGAATCAGTCTGGCGCCATTTTTGAGCAGGTAGCTGATCGTCGGCAAGGCGGCGCGGATGCGCGTGTCATCAGTGATCGTTCCTTGTTTGTCAATCGGCACATTAAAGTCAACGCGACAGAAAACACGCTTACCGGTGACAGTAATGTCTTCGATGGTTTGTTTGTTGAACATGGTAACTCTCCAATTGTCTCACCAAGACTTTTTACTGCTTTTTGGCGACATAGTTGACCAGGTCAACCACGCGGTGGGAATATCCCCATTCGTTGTCGTACCAGGTCAGCACCTTGACCATTTTGCCGCCGATCACATTGGTGTTGAGGGCATCAAGGGTCGATGAAGCGGGTGAGCCGTTGAAGTCGCGGGAGACCAGAGGAAGTTCACAGTAATCGAGAATTCCTTTGAGCTCATTTTCAGAAGCTTTCTTCATCACCCGATTAACCTCTTCAATGGAGGTTTCTTTTTCCGTTTCGACCACCAGATCAACCAGGGAAACGTTGGGAGTAGGAACGCGGATCGCCATGCCGTCAAGCTTGCCTTTGAGTGCCGGCAGAACCAGCGCGGTTGCGCGGGCGGCGCCAGTGGTAGTCGGAATCATTGACATAGCGGCGGCACGGGCGCGGCGCAGATCCTTGTGAGGAAGATCGAGGATGTTCTGGTCGTTGGTATAAGCATGAATGGTCGTCATCATCCCACGAACGATGCCGAAGTTTTCCAGCAGCACCTTGGCGACCGGAGCCAGGCAGTTGGTGGTGCAGGAGGCGTTGGAAATAACCTGGTGGGAACTCTGGTAATCCGTTTCGTTGATCCCCATACAGATAGTAACATCAGCATCCTTGCCGGGGGCGGTGACGATAACTTTTTTTGCGCCGGCAGTCAGGTGTATGGCTGCTTTGTCACGATCACTGAAAATGCCGGTTGATTCGATAACAATGTCAACGCCCAGCTCTTTCCAGGGTAGTTGTGCGGGATCGCGCTGGGAAAGGATCTGGATCTTTTTATCATTCACTACCAGGTTTGCACCGTCAGTACTGACCTCGCCGGCAAAGGTGCCGTGAACTGAATCATATTTGAACAGATGAGCCAGGGTGGCAGCATCGGTCAGGTCGTTGATGGCGACAACATCCAGACTGTTTGTTTGGGCAGCAATCCGCAGAACATTACGGCCAATACGTCCAAATCCGTTAATCGCAACTTTCACAGACATTAATTTCCTCCTTGGGACAAATAAATAAAAGATGTAAGGGTATACTTAGTGGACGAAAAAAAGGAACTCTTTCGTTGAACCCCTATGTTGAAATGCCTTGACGTTGTTTTTTATCGACCATCAAGATACATAAAAAAGTCCATTTTGACTATCTATTTCCCGCTCTTTGGAGAAAAATGTCATAACAGTTTATGGTTGCGGCAAGCGGCTGTTTTCGGTATAAGGACAACGCTTGCATGGGGATGAAAGGACACATAAAACAGTGCGCGTCTGTTTGCTGGCCAGTGGAAGTCGTGGAAACAGTACCCTTATAGAAGTGGATAACACCCGACTGCTGATCGACGCCGGGTTGTCAGGCAAGGAGACGCAGCGGCGTCTGGCGAATCTTGGTCTGTGCTGCGATGAACTTGATGCCATCCTGGTCACCCATGAACATCACGACCATGTCGGTGGCATCGGGCCGTTGGCACGGCGCCATCAGTTGCCCGTTTACGTTGATAGCAAGACGTGTTCGGTCATGACACAGCTAGGTACGATTCCTCAGTGCTGTGAGTTTAATGCCGGTGACAGCTTTGAACTGCACAACCTGCTGATTTCTTCTTTCTCCACGACCCACGACGCGGTCAATCCTGTCGGTTTTACTATCGAATCCCGGGAAGGAAAGATTGGTTATGCGACTGATCTGGGAATCGCTACCCGCCTGATTGCCGATTGTCTGCGACAGTGCCGGGTGCTGATACTGGAAGCCAACCACGATGAACAGATGTTGATTGATGGTGCTTATCCGTGGACTCTGAAACAACGTATTCGCAGTCGTCACGGTCACCTCTCCAATGAGCAGGCCTGTCTACTACTGGAAGATATCGGCTGGCCGGGTCTTGAAGCTCTTTTCCTGGCGCATTTGAGCGAAGACAATAACTGTACCAACCTGGTTTCATCCCTCTTTGAACAGTTTGTTCGGGATAAAGTCTATCAGACCCAGGTGATTGTTGGTTGCCAGTCCCGAATCAGCGCGTGTTTTAATGATACCGGCGCGATTGTCATTCCTTCTTAGGAAGCTCAACCCTGTTTTGTTTAATGTCACGGAGTCATTGACATGATCTGGAAGATAATTGTCGGCCCCAAGGCCGGTGTCACCGATGCTCGAGGTAATCGGGTACACAAAGATATTGCCGAGCATCTGGGTATTGAGCTGGAATCTGTCCGTACCCATGATGTCTATACCGTCGATGCGGCGCTTTCCGACGCCGATATAGAGCGAGCCGCGCGTGGTCCATTCAGCGATCCGGTAATTCAGGATGTTGCTATCAATCGGTCGCTTACCCGTGACTACGATATGCTGATCGAAGTCGGATTTCGTCCCGGGGTTACCGATAATACCGGGCGCACTGCCAAAGAGGCGATCCAGTATCTGGTTGG
This sequence comes from Pelovirga sp. C15f, assembly GCF_057178085.1. Taxonomy (NCBI): domain Bacteria; kingdom Pseudomonadati; phylum Thermodesulfobacteriota; class Desulfuromonadia; order Geobacterales; family Geobacteraceae; genus Pelovirga; species Pelovirga sp. C15f. The sequence goes on along the minus strand of NZ_JBXUCV010000001.1, from coordinate 635,461 downwards.
TCGAGCATTTACACCGGAAGAGGGCGTTTATACTTCCACTCAATACCTGTTCACAGGGTTGCATGACAAGGTCAGCGCAGAGAAGATCGCTGCCGATCTGCTCGCTAACAAACTGATTCAACGCTGGACTGTCCTGGCCCGTGGCGAGAACGAACCGGCTATTGATAGTGATGTCATTCCCCGGGTTGTAGGTAAGATGTCTGCCGAAGTCCGGCAGATTGATTTGAATGTCAGTGATGATGAGCTGCAGCAGATCAGCCGCGACGGCATGCTCGCCCTGACGCTGCAAGAGATGCATACGATCCGTGATCATTTTAGCGATCCTGAAGTGATTGACCAGCGTCAAAACTGTGGTTTGGGTGCCAAGATCACCGATGTGGAGCTGGAAGCCCTCGCCCAGACCTGGAGCGAACACTGCAAGCACAAGATTTTTGCGGCACGGGTTTTTTACGAAGATGATCAAGGTCGTGAGCAGCAGATCGATTCTTTGTTTAAAACATTTATCGTCGGTGCGACTCGACAGGTGCGCAAAAATCTCGGAGGAAAGGACTTCTGTCTGTCGGTATTCAAGGACAATGCCGGGGTTATCGAATTTAATGACGACTGGAGCCTGGTATTCAAGGTTGAAACCCATAATTCTCCCAGTGCCCTTGATCCCTACGGTGGTGCCCTGACCGGGATTGTCGGGGTTAATCGTGACGGCATGGGGACCGGCATGGGTGCCCGCTTGATCTTTAATACTGATGTCTTCTGTTTTGCATCGCCTTTTTATGATCAGCCGTTGCCACCACGGTTGCTGCATCCGCGGCGGATTTTTGAAGGAGTTGTCGAGGGGGTCGAACACGGCGGCAACAAGAGCGGTATTCCTACCCTCAACGGCTCGATCCAGTTTGATGAGCGTTTCGCCGGCAAACCGCTGGTGTACTGCGGTACGGCCGCGCTGATGCCACGTTTGCTGCATGGCAAGCCCTGTCACGAGAAAAAAGTTCATGCCGGCGATCATATCGTGATGACCGGTGGCCGTATCGGCAAGGACGGAATTCATGGGGCGACCTTTTCATCAGAAGAGTTGCATGCAGGTTCGCCGGTTACGGCGGTGCAGATTGGTGATCCCATCACCCAGCGCAAGATGTTTGATTTCCTGCTGCTGGCGCGTGATCGTGGTCTCTATCATTCGATCACCGATAATGGTGCCGGCGGCTTATCTTCTTCTGTTGGTGAAATGGCTGAAGATACCGGCGGTTTTGAATTACATCTGGATCGTGCCCCGCTAAAATATCAGGGGTTGCGTCCTTGGGAGATCCTCATTTCCGAAGCGCAGGAGCGCATGACTCTGGCGGTACCACCAGAAAAACTGAATGATTTTATCGCGCTGGCCAATGAGATGGATGTTGAAGCGACGGACCTTGGGGTTTTTACTGACAGTGGCTATTTCCATTGTCTTTATCAAGGTCGGACCGTCTGTTGCCTGGCAATGGATTTTATTCATGCCGGGGTGCCGCAGATGCAGCTTCCCGCCAAGTGGACACCACCATTAGTGAGTGAGCCTGCGATCGCCGTACCAGCCGATTATAATGAGGTACTGACACTGCTGCTCGGACGCCTGAATATCTGTTCCAAGGAATCGGTGGTGCGCCGTTATGATCATGAAGTGCAGGCCGGCACCGTGGTTAAACCGTTGACCGGCGCACGCAATGATGGTCCGTCGGACGCTGCTGTCTTTCGTCCGCTCCTCGACAGTTTTGAAGGGGTGGTGGTTGCCCACGGTATCTGTCCCTCTTACAGTGATATCGACACCTACCACATGATGGCCTGCGCTATCGATGAGGGTTTGCGCAATTATGTGGCGACCGGGGGCAATGTTGAGCATGTTGCCGGGCTTGATAACTTCTGCTGGTGCGATCCGGTTTTAAGTGAAAAAACTCCCGATGGGCCTTATAAGGCGGCCCAGTTGGTGCGTGCCAATCAGGCTCTCTACGATTATTGCGTCGCCTTTGGGGTGCCGTTGATCTCCGGTAAGGATTCGATGAAGAACGATTACCAGATCGGCGACCGCAAGATCTCAATACCGCCGACAGTCTTGTTTTCCGTCATCGGTAAGATCGCTGACGTGCGCCTGGCAGTGACCATGGATGTCAAGAAACCCGGCGATCTGGTTTATCTGGTCGGTCGTACCGCGGATGAACTGGGAGGATCTGAATATTACGCTCAGTTTGGACATCTGGGCGCCAATGTCCCCAAGGTTGATGCGGTGACGGCATTGCAGCGCTATCGCACCCTGAATCTGGCTCAGCAACAGGGGTTGCTGGCTTCATGTCATGACCTTTCCGATGGCGGGCTTGGGGTCGCTCTGGCGGAATCGGCTTTTGCCGGCGGCTTTGGTATGGATATCGACCTGGCCCTGGTCGACGCGCCGTCGGATCTGCGTACCGATAAGCTGCTGTTTTCCGAGTCCCAGAGTCGTTTGCTGGTGACGGTTCACCCACAACATCAAGGGAAATTTGAAAAACTGTTCCAGGGACAAAGCCTTGCGCTGATCGGCAGGGTGGTTGAAATCCCCGAACTGAAGGTTTGTGCCGGTGCCGATACTGTTATTGTTCAGGCCCCGCTGGATCGTTTGAAGAGTGCCTGGCAGGCGCCTTTGAAGGAGATGTGAGATGGTTGCAAGGGTCAAGGCAATTGTTATATCCGGAAACGGCACCAACTGTGAGCGGGAAGTTGCTCATGCCTGTCGTCTGGCTGGTGCGGATACCGATATCGTGCATGTCTCGGCGTTACTGGCCGGCCGCGTCCGGCTTGAAGATTATCATTTCCTCAACCTGGCCGGTGGCTTTCTTGATGGTGATGACTTAGGTAGCGCCAAAGCCGGTGCCAATCGCCTGGCCCATGCCCGGGTCGCCGGCCGGGAGGAATCGCTGGCTGATGATCTGCGGTGTTTTGTTGCTGCCGGCAAGTTGGTCATGGGGGTTTGTAACGGTTTCCAACTGCTGGTTAAGATGGGACTGCTGCCCTTGTTTGATGGCAATGTCCGCCAAAACTGCACCCTGACTTTCAATGATCGCGGACGTTTTGAAAATCGCTGGTGCAACCTGCATGTTAACAGCAGCTCTCCCTGTGTCTATACCCGGGGAATGACCGATGTCTACCTGCCGGTACGCCACGGTGAAGGTAAATTTGTTACCGACTCGCTGGAAACCTTGACACGGCTGGAACAAGAAAACCTGATCGTTGTTCGCTATGCTGATGCGACCGGTCAGCCAACTCTGGATTATCCTGACAACCCCAACGGTAGCGTCGCTGCGATCGCCGGAATTTGCGATCCGTCGGGAAGAATCTTTGGTCTGATGCCGCACCCTGAGGCCTATCTCCACCGTACCCATCATCCGCGCTGGACCCGGGAAAATTTACCGGAAGAGGGGATAGGGCTTGGGTTGTATCGGAATGCGGTGGATTTTATTGCTACCGATCTTCTTTAATATTGTGAACCCGGCAAGGGAGTTTTAAGCTGTCCTATGTTTGACAAACTTCACGAAGAATGCGGTGTTTTCGGTATTTTCGGACATCCGGAAGCCGCCAATCTGACCTATCTCGGGCTGTATGCCTTGCAACATCGGGGGCAGGAAGGTTGCGGCATTGTCGCCTCAGACGGGCTGAACCTGAAATCACATCTGGGCATGGGACTGGTTGCCGATGTCTTTCGCCGGGATGATATTTTTGAACGTCTGCCGGGGCGCTCGGCAATCGGCCATGTGCGCTATTCAACCGCCGGCGGTAACGACATGAAAAATGTTCAACCGATCGTGGTGGATTACTCACGCGGCAGTATCGCCGTAGCCCATAACGGCAACCTGGTAAATGCCCAGGAGGTACGTAACTCTCTTGAAAAAAGTGGTTCGATTTTTTCCACAACTTCAGATACGGAAACCATTATCCATCTGCTCGCCCGTTCCCAGTCAGATTCCCTGGTGGAGCGTTTGTGTGAAGCTCTAATGCAGGTTAAGGGTGCTTACAGTTTAGCTATTCTGACTGAAACCAGAATGATTGCCGTGCGTGATCCCAATGGTTTTCGCCCGTTAAGTCTGGGTAAACTCGACGGCGCCTTTGTCGTTGCCTCTGAGTCCTGTGCGTTTGACCTGATTGAAGCGGAATATATCCGTGAGGTCGAGCCGGGCGAGGTGATTGTGATCGACAAAAACGGCATGCAATCTTACTTTCCTTTTCCAAAGGAAACCCGGAATACCCCTTGTATTTTTGAATATATCTATTTTTCACGCCCTGACAGCCGGATTTTCAACCGCATGGTTTATCCGGTCCGTAAGGAGTTCGGGCGGCAGTTGGCACGTCAGTATCCGGTTGATGCTGATCTGGTTATGGCTGTGCCGGACTCAGGTATGGCTGCTGCCCTGGGGTATGCGGAGGAGTCAGGTATTCCTTTTGAGCTTGGATTGATTCGCAATCACTATGTCGGGCGGACCTTTATCGAGCCGCAGCAATCGATTCGCCATTTCGGCGTTAAGTTAAAGCTCAATCCCATCCGTGAAGTGATTGAAGGCAAACGGGTTATTGTTGTTGACGATTCGATTGTCAGGGGGACGACCTCGCGCAAAATTGTCAAAATGATCCGCAATGCCGGCGCCCGTGAGGTTCATGTGCGGATTTCCAGCCCACCGACCAGTTATCCATGTTTTTATGGTATCGATACTCCATCACGAAAAGAACTGATCTCTGCCTCTCATACCATTGATGAGATTGCGCGTTATATTACCGCCGATTCGCTCTGTTATTTAAATCTTGAGGGTCTGCATGCAGCACTGGCACAGTTTGGAGATCACAAAATCGATTTTTGTGAAGCTTGTTTCAGTGGTAATTATCCGATCAAGTTTCCACGTTTAAGGGAGTCAAACCAGTTGGGACTTTTTTAATAAAAAACAGCAATCTAGCACGTAATAGTTGATCTGGATTCGAGGAGTTATCGATGAGCGTAAAAGAGGAATTAAAAGCCATTATCTGTGAATTATCGTACGAAGAACGAGAAGTTACACTGGCTTCCGGGCGCAAAAGCAACTTTTATTTTGATGGCAAACAAACTACCCTGCATGCCCGTGGCGGCCTGCTGGTCGGCAAGGCCTTCTGGGAAGAGGTCAAGACCTTCGGTGGCCGGATTGATGGTGTTGGCGGATTAACCATGGGAGCGGACCCCATTGCCACGGCAACATCCATTGCCGCAGCTCTGGACGGCACGCCGGTACACGCATTTATCATTCGCAAAGAGCCCAAAGGCCATGGCACCGGTCAGTGGCTGGAAGGTCGCAAAAATCTCCCGCCCGGTTCCCGCGTTGTTGTTGTTGAGGATGTCACCACCACCGGTGGCTCATCATTAAAGGCGGTGGAACGTGCCCAGGAAGAGGGGCTGGTGGTTGCCGGAATCGTTACCCTGGTCGATCGCGAAGAAGGCGCCCGCGAGATGATTGAAGGGGCGGGTCAGGTATTGCGGGCCGTGTTTACCAAGTCTGAGGTTGTTGGGTAGGGAAAAGCAGAATATAGAATTTAGAATATGGAATTTGAGGCCGCTAGGCTTTTTCCTTCTGTATTCTGAATTCTATATTCTGAATTCTGCCTTTGTTTTACTCCTCATTCGGGATTTTATAGATATCGAGTACGCCGGTCAGGTTTTTCAGGCGCACACGATCAATGCGACGGGTGTCGCCGACGACGCCGAGGATAATGCGGTCGACGCCTGTTGATTGATGAAAATCACAATCCTGGTCCACTAAAAATTCCTTCACCTGCTCAACTTCCTCTTCAGTGGCACGTTTTTTCATGATAACCAGCATCTTTATTTGCTCCCTCTGGCGTGAGTTCTTTCCAGGCTGCGGCTTTCATCGATTACCCGTTCAAAGAGTCTGACGATGGCAGCGTTATCAAGGGGGCCGGGGTTGTTTTTGTGCATCCGTTCAAAAATCAGTTTTTCGCGTTTGGGGTCATAGATGGCAAGGTTTAACTCTTTTTTGACTTCACCGATCTGTACCGCCAGGGCAGCGCGTTCATTGAAGATACGCAGCAACTGGTCATCCAGCTGATTAATCCGTTCTCTTAGTTTGTCGATATCCAAGATGTAATCCTTTTATTTGGTCGCGGTGACAGTCTGGCTCATTGACTCTTTGGTGGTCGTATTCAATCCCCTGATGATGGTGTCGTGGAGAAAATTCTCATCATCTTTTTCCGGGTGATCGATCGTGTAATGCAAACCACGGCTCTCTTTGCGCATCAAGGCGCTTTGAACGATCAACCGGGCAACAGTGGTGATATTGCGTAGCTCGATAAGGTCAGATGTCAGAAGAAAGTTCCAATAGTATTCGTTGATTTCACGCTGGATGAGCTTGATGCGATTCATGGCACGTTGCAGCCGTTTGTCGGAACGCACAATGCCGACATAGTTCCACATGCAGCGGCGGATTTCATCCCAGTTGTGGGCAACGATAACCTCTTCGTCGCTGTCGGTAGCCGCACCTGAGTCCCAGGCGGGAATGGATGATGTCGGCGGCGGGGTGTGTGCGAGACGCGAAAGGCACAGAGATGCGGCCTGTTCAGCAAAGACGACACCTTCAAGCAGACTGTTGCTGGCCAGACGATTGGCTCCGTGCAATCCGGTACAGGCAACTTCGCCGATGGCAAACAGATTAGTGATATTGGTCTCGCCGTTGGCGTCTGCCTGCAGGCCGCCACACAGGTAGTGAGCAGCAGGAACCACTGGTATGGGTTCGGCCTTCATGTCAATACCGTAACCCTGACAGGTCTCATGGATCATGGGGAAATGATCAATAATATAGTCGGGGCTTTTGTGGGTGATGTCGAGAAAGACACAATCATCCCCATATTTTTTCATTTCATTATCGATGGCACGGGCCACAATATCGCGCGGCGCCAGATCTTTTAGCGGATGATAATCCGCCATGAAGGCGTAGCCATCGGCACGCCGCAGGATGGCACCTTCACCTCGCACAGCTTCAGAAATCAGAAAGGATTTGGCGTGAGGATGATACAGTGTGGTTGGGTGGAACTGCATGAACTCCATGTTGGCAACATGGGCACCGGCTCGCCAGCCGATGGCCACCCCGTCGCCGGTAGCGATATCCGGGTTGCAGGTGTAGAGATAGACCTTGCCGGCACCCCCGGTGGCAAGAACGGTGAAGCGTGCTCCAAAAGTCACAACAGCATTGGAGTTCTTATCCAGGACATAGGCTCCGAGGCACTGATTTTTATCAGAAGAAACAATTCCTGCCTTGGTTGCGGTAATCAGGTCAACGGCAATGTGATGTTGATAAATACTGATATTCGGATGCTGCATCACCGCTTCAACCAGGGCGCGTTCGATTTCCCGTCCGGTTGAGTCTTTGGCGTGGAGAATCCGACGGAAGCTGTGGCCGCCTTCGCGGGTCAAGTCATATTGCTGGTTTTCGTTGCGACTAAACTTCACCCCCCAGTCGATGAGGTTGTGAATCGCTTGCGGGCCGGAGTTGATCACCAGATCAACAATATCCGGGTGGGACAGATAGGAGCCGGCAACGATCGTGTCGCGGACGTGATCTGCAAAACTGTCCTCGGTTGAAAAGACCGAAGCGATCCCTCCTTGTGCCAGTTGAGTGGCGGATACATCGATTTCACGCTTGGTTACCAGCGCAACCGTGCCCTGGTCAGCAACCTTGAGGGCGTAGGTGAGGCCGGCAATGCCGGTGCCGATAACCAGAAAGTCGCTGACAATTTTCATACGGGTAAGCTCCTTGGACTCTCTATCCGGAGGGAATGCCGGCGTCATTATCCGGTTGCTAATTATCCTTGTCAACCTCAAGCCCGACCTGACGGCAGCGAAAAATGCAGCTTGACACGAAAACAGGCAAAAGTTATAAAAATCTCATGATACTGAGGGCTAAGACACTATTCCTGCTGTTGATATTCTTTTCGGCCTGCGCTGATGCGGCGATCTACCGCTATGTCGATGCACAGGGCAAGATTCATTATACCAATGTTCCTGATAGTGGTAAGTACCGTCTCTATCGTTCGGAAGGGGAAACCTTCCGGGTGGAAACCCTTATTGGTCATTACGCGCAACGTTTTCAGCTTGAACCCTTCTTGTTGATGGCTGTGATCAAGGTCGAAAGTAACTTTGATCCGCATGTTGTGTCACGCAAAGGAGCACAGGGCCTGATGCAGTTGATGCCGGAGACGGCTCGTGAGGTCGGCGTCCGTAATCCTTTTGATCCTTCTGAATCAATTTTTGGCGGTGCCATGTATCTGCGAAAAATGCTCGATACCTTTGATAATCTCGATCTTGCTCTGGCTGCCTATAATGCCGGCCCTGGAGCCGTGCGCAGGTTTGGTGGAATTCCCCCCTATGAAGAAACCGTCAATTATGTTAAACGAGTAAGGTACTATATGAATCATTATCAATTGAACGGAAACCAACGGTGACCTCAACCTATCAACAACTGTTGAACCTTCCTAATATGCTGACCCTGTCGCGGATTGTTGCCGTTCCAGTGGTGGTCGTTCTGTTGATGTTTGAATCGAAGCAAGCTTGTTTCTGGGCCGCCATGGTTTTTCTTGCGGCGTCCTTGACTGACTGGCTCGATGGGTATCTGGCGCGCAAATGGGAAGTTGTGACGGTGCTGGGAAAATTTCTCGATCCGCTGGCTGACAAGCTGATCGTCATGGCAGCTCTGATCATGTTGATTCCTCTGGACCGTGTACCGGCCTGGGCGGTGTTCATTATTCTTGCCCGCGACATTATCGTTTCCGGTATCCGCTCCATCGCCTCGTCTGAGGGTATCGTTATTGATGCCAGTCCTTTGGGGAAATACAAGACTATTTTTCAGATGATTGCTCTGGTTATTTTACTGCTTCATTATCAATATTACTGGTTTTTTGGTGTTCAGTTCGACTTTCTCTATGCCTCGATGCATCATGTCGGAATTATTATTTTCTATATCTCACTGGTCCTGACAATCTGGTCAGGGGTTGATTACTTCGCAAAATTTTTCAAGATCTTTGCTCGCTAGATAACACGTTGAAATCTAAAGATTAATTTCTAAAATAAAAAAACCGGTTTTTTTATTGACACTCCTTAAAGCGTTTTGCTATACATACATCCGCTGTAGCGGCAGACACCACTAACGCGGGAATAACTCAGTGGTAGAGTGCAACCTTGCCAAGGTTGAAGTCGCGGGTTCAAATCCCGTTTCCCGCTCCATAATAAAAAGGAGTCAGATCCGAAATCTGGCTCCTTTTTTTATTTGAACGTTGAAAACCTTTTTTGCTGGATCTTCTGTAAGCTTTCCTAAGACTGTGATGTATTTAAAAAATTCCAGGTAAACAGTGACGGGGAAAACCGCTTGATTGCAGTCTCCCCCGGCACTGATTTACGACTTATTCAGATCAGCTCATGTCCTGTGGTACGCAACCTTAACGCCAGTTTTTTTATATGCGCCGGCCCTACTTCGCAACAACCACCAACAATGGTGGCACCCTGTCTGACCCAGCGCATTGCGTGGTCGGCGTAGGCCTTGGGACCCAGATCCAGGCGGGTTGACAGGGTGTCGACGGTGACCTTGGGGTCAAGGAATTCCTGCGGGATCCGGGTGAAGGCGTTGGCGTAGGCGCCAAAAGGTTTGTTCCCCCGTGCTAGAATATCAAGCGCTGCGGGAATCACTTCAGGGACGGAACAGTTGATCAGGATCGCGTCGGCATCCTGCCCAGCCTCCAATACATCAATCAAAGGCTCGCCTGAGCGCAGACGGGTGCCATCATCGTCATCTACAGTCAGCGATAGATAGACAGGGAGCCCCGCTGACAAGGACCCTTCCAGGACCGCCCGGGCATGGGCAACAGAAGCCACGGTTTCACAGATTATGAGGTCACAGCCTTTGGCCAGCCCCTTTGCTACTTCGGCATAGAGTGATACCGCTAGGTTGTGGGGCGGATGGATATCGGGTCGGTAGCTCCCGTTCAGCGGCCCGATGCTGCCGGCGATTCGTCCTTTGCCGTGGGCAGCGCGCGCTGCCTGGGCCTCGGCGAGGGACAGATCAATCAGCGCCCCAAGGCGTCCTTTCAGTGGCGTGGCCTCCAGTCGGTCATGATGCAATGCATAGCTGTTGGTGGTGGCAAAGGTGGCTCCGGCAGCAAAGTAATCACCATGCACCGCCTGCGCAAGGCCCGGATGATCAACCATCACCTGTGTTGACCACAGGGATGTCGGCCGGTCACCCGAGCGGCGCAGCATTTCCTGTCCCATGCCGCCATCCAGAAGGGTAATCCTGCTCACGTTCTACCTCCTTGAGATTTAATGATAGCAACAGCTTGTGATCCAGTCTGTCGTTATTTGCCAGGGGCCTGGATTAAATGGTCTGCAAATAAAAAACCCCGTCGCACCGGAGGGGGGGTGGGGCGACGGGGTTACAGGAAGCTGCTTGAGCCCCCTTGTGTATAAACATTACCCCAATCGCAGTGGCCAGGCAAGGGGGGCGGTGAAAAAATAAAAAAGTTTTTTGTGATGACAATCTGGTTTGATGGTGACGTGCTCTGTCAGTTAAAAATACTATTATCGAACTATTCACATCTTCAGCGTCGTCACCACCTTTTATCCCATCCCTGCGCAAGCCATGATAAATAACTCCGTCGTCTTGAGCGACGGTTTCGCCCGGATCTGAAGAAGGTGTTAGCAGCCAAGAAATCCCATGAGACTGCAGACTGTAAGGATAAAATAATGTTGTCACCAAGCAGCGTTAGTTGCCGGGATCCCTGCTGTGATTCACTTCTGTCACTTCCCCTGCGATTTTCTCATGTTATCCTGCAAAAAAAGCCCAATATCTCTTGCCATGTAGAAACTTTTGATGGGATAATGCTCGATTTGTTGACGATGCAGTTTGTCTATTAATTATTGCGAATAGCTTGAATGACAACCGTTGACTCTGCGGACATAGGCGAAGGCGACTGAAGAAGATGAACGTTGTGAGGGCGAGAAGTGCCGGTTTTTGCATGGGGGTCAGTCTGGCCCTGCGGAAGCTCGATGAAATGATCGAAAAAGAAGGCACTTTTAGTGATAATATCTATATCCTCGGGTCGATTATTCACAATCCACAGGTCGTTGAGGAATATTCTGCCAAAGGGGTGATTACGGCTGAATCACCTGACGATATTCCTCCCGGATCTACCGTCGTTATTCGTGCTCATGGTATTCCCAAAAGGATTCAGCAGTCTCTGATTGATCGCGGTATCCGTGTCGTCGATGCAACCTGCCCGAAAGTTAAAGATGCCTGTCTGCTGATTGAACAGCACACGGCAGATGATCGTATTCTCCTGCTGTACGGAGAACAAACTCACCCTGAGGTGAAATGTCTGTTAAGTTATGCTGCGTCAGGCTCTTTTGTTTTTGACAACCTGGAACAGTGTCGGGCGCAACGTCTTGATACTAATAAAAAATACTGCCTTGCTGCCCAGACTACTCAGGACAAAGGGATTTTTGATGAGATCAGTGCCAATCTGGCGGGGCGTAAGGATCTCGACCTGACGGTGCTGCATACGATCTGTGACGCGACGAAAAAGCGCCAGGGCGAGGCGATTCGCATTGCCGAGCAGGTTGATTTTATGATTGTTGCCGGCGGCTATGAAAGCAGCAACACCCGGAGGCTGGCTCAGGTGATCGAGTCGCACGGCACAAAAGCATTGCACGTTGAGACGGCGGCGCAATTGCCTTTGGATGAGTTGCGTTGTTATCACAACGTCGGCCTGACTGCCGGGGCTTCGACCCCGAAACAGATTGTTGATGATATTCAGTCGTTGCTGGAATCCCTGTAGGAGTTTTTTGTGAGCTTCACTTCTTTGAGCAGCGGCAACCCTGTTGCCACATCTTCCCACCCTGCATCAATAGATGTATCTAACCTGTTACGCGCTGTTTCCCGGCCATTGTGGCTGATTAAATCAGCCGGCCAGTTACATGTCGTTGAAGATCCGGCCACCACCAGCATTAAAGCAGAAAATATTTGCGGCTTGGTTCCTGCCTGTTCACTGGATTCTCTGGGAAGTCGCTCTTTCTGCCTCGACCACGGTCTACAATACGCCTATGTCGGTGGATCGATGGCCAAGGGGATCAGCTCGGTTGCCATGGTCAAGGCGTTGGGTGGGGCCGGCATGCTTGGGTTTTTCGGTTCTGCGGGGCTTTCCTTTGAACAGGTTGAAGCGGCTATTGATGAGCTGCAGCAGCATCGACCGGGTATCCCCTTTGGTGTAAACCTGATTCATAGCCCGACCGAACCGGAGCTGGAAAAAGCCCTGGTTGAACTGTATTTGCGTCGTGGCATCAAGCTGATTGAGGCCTCGGCATTTTTAGGTTTGACCTTGCCGCTGGTGCGTTATCGCACCCATGGTATTCACCGAGATGGTCAGGGTAACGTCGTTGCCCCCAACCGGATGATTGCCAAGGTCTCGCGCGAAGAAGTGGCAGCCCGTTTTTTTGCGCCACCACCAGAAAAGTTGCTGCGACAGCTGGTGGCTGCTGGTGATTTGTCTGAAGAGCAGGCACAACTCGCCGAACAGATTCCCATGGCTCAGGATGTCACGGCAGAGGCTGATTCAGGTGGTCATACCGATAATCGTCCGGCCCTGTCTTTGTTTCCGACCCTGCTCTCCCAAAAAGATCAGATGCAGCAACGCTATGGTTATTACCAGCCGTTGCGTATTGGCCTGGGCGGCGGCATAGCTACCCCGTCTGCAGCGGCAGCCGCTTTTGCTATGGGTGCCGATTATCTGGTCACCGGGACGGTAAACCAGGCTTGTGTCGAGTCTGGAACCTGCGATTCAGTGCGGCAGATGCTGGCTGAAACCCGACAGGCGGATATTACCATGGCTCCTTCGGGTGATATGTTTGAAATGGGGGTCAAGGTGCAGGTGGTCAAGCGCGGAACCATGTTTGCGATCCGCGCCCACAAACTTTACGATCTTTACCGTGCTTATGAGAGTATTGACGCCTTGCCGCCGGCCGAGCGGGAGAAAATTGAACAGACCTTTTTCAAAGTGCCACTGGAAACTGTCTGGGAACAGACCCAAAACTACTTTCAGACCCGAGATCCACGCCAGGTAGAAAAAGCCCTTAACGATCCAAAATACAAGATGGCACTGATCTTTCGCTGGTACCTGGGACAGACACCGGTATGGGCTAATCAGGGGATTGCTGATCGGAAAATTGACTATCAGATCTGGTGTGGCCCCGCCATGGGGGCTTTTAACGAGTGGGTCAAGGGGAGTTTTTTAGAACCGACCGCCGCCCGTAAGGTTGTTCCGGTTGCATTTAATATTCTTTTCGGCGCTGCGGTGTTGCAGCGTGTACGTTTACTTAAGCAGCAGTGGGGCGCATATCGTGTCGATACAACGACTGCCGTCCCATTGCCGGTTGAGCAGATCAAGGAGTTTCTCAGTTGAAAACCGATCAGCAAACGACAGGATCGACAATGACACCGCTGGCGATTGTCGGCATTGGCAGCATGTTTCCTGATGCCGAGAATTCACAGCAGTTCTGGACCAACATAAAGACCGGTGTCGACAGTATCCGCGAGGTTCCGGAAAGTCACTGGCGAGCCGACGACTTTTTCGACGCCGATCCCAAAACTACCGATAAGGTTTACGCCAAAATGGGTGGTTTTCTGTCTCCGGTCAGTTTTAACCCGATGGATTACGGGATATTGCCTAACGCCCTGGAAGCGATCGATACATCACAATTGTTGGGCTTGTTGGCGGTGGAACAGGCTCTCCATGATGCCGGTTACGGTACCGGCAAAGAATATAATCGTGATCGTGTCAGTGTTATTCTCGGGGTGACCGGAACCCTTGAACTGGTCGTGCCCCTAGGCGCCCGTTTAGGGTATCCGCGTTGGAAGCAGGCGCTGGCTGAAGCCGGAGTCGACGAGGAGACGGCTGCTGATGTCATGGCCCGGATTTCCGACTCCTATGTGCCCTGGCAGGAGAATTCCTTTCCAGGGTTGCTTGGTAATGTGGTAGCAGGACGAATCAGCAAGCATTTCAATTTTGGCGGTACCAATTGTGTTGTTGATGCCGCTTGCGGAAGTTCTTTAAGTGCTCTGAACCTTGCGGCTCTGGAGCTTGCCGCCGGGCGTTCCGACATGGTGATTACGGGCGGGGTTGATACCTTTAACGACATCTTCATGTATACCTGCTTCAGTAAAACGCCGGCCCTGTCTCCTTCAGGACATGCCAAACCTTACTCTGATGATGCCGACGGTACGACCCTGGGTGAAGGGTTGGGGGTTGTTGTTATCAAGCGCCTGGCAGACGCCGAGCGCGATGGTGATCGTATCTATGCAGTCATTAAGGGGATCGGCGCTTCCAGTGACGGTCGCGGTGCCGCAATCTATGAGCCGAGCGCTCAGGGACAGACCAAGGCCCTGCTACGCGCCTACGAGCAAGCTCAGGCAACTCCCGACACGATTGAGCTGGTCGAGGGGCATGGGACCGGCACCAAAGTGGGTGACGCCATTGAGGTCAATGCGCTGCGCCAGGTCTACGGACCAGCGAAAAAACCCTGGTGTGCACTGGGTTCCATCAAGTCCCAGATCGGCCATACCAAGGCCGCCGCCGGTGCCGCCGGACTGATCAAGGCAGCGCTGGCCATATATTACAAGGTATTGCCGCCGACCATCAAGGTGCAACAACCTGCCCCTGTGTTGCTTGAAAAGGACTCCCCCTTTTACGTTAACACCGAGTGTCGACCCTGGTTCCCGTCCGGGAATCACCCCCGCCGAGCTGCAGTCAGTGCCCTGGGGTTTGGTGGTAGCAATTTTCACTGTCTGGTGGAGGAGTACAAAGAAGAAAAAAGCGAGGTCGACTGGACTGGAGATGTACAGATCCTGCCATTTTCTGCTGATGACAAGGGCGCGTTGAAAAAACAGCTGCAGGCGCTTCCTCGAAATACACAGTGGCAGCAGCTGCGTCTGCTGGCAGCCCAACGACGCCTTGACTTTGAGCGCCAGGCCGCGTGTCGGCTGGTGATGGTGATTGAGCGTGGGACCGTAGGGGAAAAGATGGACATCGGCAAGCGCATTGATGCTGCTGTTGCCGTGCTCGATCAGCAAACAACAGATTGGCGTGAAACTCCGGATGGTATCTATTTCTCAACCGCAGGCCACGCAGAGGATGTCGCTTTTCTGTATCCCGGACAGGGGGCGCAGTACCCGGGTATGCTCAAAGCCCTGGCCTTGCAATTTCCGGAATTTCAACAAGCGATCAGCCAAGCGGATCAGGTTTTTGCGGAAAACGCACAGGTTCCGCGCCGGACCCTGACCGATCTGATTTATCCCCGCCCGGTTAACATATCGGAACAGCAGGAGGCGGCTGTCAGTGCTTTACGTGCCACTGAGGTCGCCCAGCCGGCCCTGGGCGCCGTCGAGTGTGCCGGCGTTGCCGTGCTGCAACGTTTTGGTTTATCGCCACGTGCGGCTGCCGGACACAGTTATGGTGAACTGGTTGCCCTATGCAATGCCGGCGTTTTTTGTGCTGCCGATCTGCATCAGCTGTCACGTCTGCGTGGAGAACTGATGGCAGCGAAAGGCTCCGAGCGTGGCACCATGCTGGCGGTGTCGGCTCCGCTGGACCGTCTCAGTGAGTTTATCAAGAGTGAACACCTCGACCTGGTACTGGCTAACCGTAACACTCCAGAACAGGGCGTGTTATCCGGCTCCCATGCTGAAATCGAGCGCGCCCGCACGGCACTTTCCGAGCAAGGTATTTCCTGTACACCATTGAGTGTGGCGGCGGCTTTTCACAGCCCCCTGGTGGCGGCGGCGGCCGAACCTTTTGCCCGGGCGCTGGAAACCACAACCCTGGCAGAGCCGGAATTTCCGGTCTATGCGAATACCATTGGGGACCGCTACCCACAGGCCGTTGGTGAACTCAGGTTACTGCTGGCGCAACAACTGGCCAGTCCCGTCGATTTTGTCAGAGAAATTGAATCCATGTATCGCGATGGCCTGCGTATCTTCGTTGAGGTTGGCCCGGGCGCGCGTTTAAGTGGCATGGTCAGGACCATCCTCAAGGGTAAAGATATTCAAACCCTGGCGCTTGATTCTTCTAATGGCAAACGCTGTGCCCTGGTTGATCTGGCCCGTCTGTTGGCAAAACTAGCTGCCCTTGGGGTCAATATTGCTTTGACCTCCTGGGATGAAAATGTCCTTGAGCAAGCTGCGCAACAACCGGTCAGGAAGAAAGGGCTAACCGTCACCCTGACAGGTGCCAACCATTTCAATAAACCGCAACCGCGACCACCGCGGCTGCAGAAAATGGCCGAGGACAGCGTTACCCAGGCATCCCGGCCGCAAGGACAGCAGAGGGAAATACCCATGCCCGAACAAAGTCGGCCTCCAGCAACAACGCAAGCCCAACCTGAACAGGCACGTGCTCAGGGTGCCGGATTATCGGCGGCCTTGCGCCTGACCCAGCAGAACATTGAGGCCTTACAGACAATCTCACAACAGACGGCCAAACTCCATCAGCAGTTTCTCGAAGGGCAGCAGGCCGCAACCCGATCTTTCATGCAGCTGGTTGAGCAGCAGCGGCAGCTGATCAGCGGAATTTCAAGCAGTCCCGCTGTGCCGTCGGACGCCCAGGTCGATAATCACTTAGTTCAGCAATCTGGGGAAATGATATCAGCTGTTGCCTCTCCGGATGCTGAACAACCAGCGCGGCCCGAATCGACTGCCCTCCCGGTGACGGCTGCGACCGTGTCTGATGGTTTGCCGACTGTCGGCACATTCGCAGGCAATATTACGACCGGGTTGCTTGACGTTATTGCCGAGAAGACCGGCTATCCGGTGGAGATGCTGGAGCTGGGGATGTCCCTGGATGCTGATCTGGGGATCGACTCGATCAAGCGGGTTGAAATTCTTTCGGCTCTGCAGGAACGTCTGCCTGAATTGCCGG
>NZ_JBXUCV010000001.1:0-618381 GCF_057178085.1 Pelovirga sp. C15f | reverse complement strand
TAGACGGCCCGCAGGTGACAACCGCGTTGCTCGATGTCATCGCTGAGAAGACCGGCTATCCGGTGGAGATGCTGGAGCTGGGGATGTCCCTGGATGCTGATCTGGGGATCGACTCGATCAAGCGGGTGGAAATTCTTTCGGCTCTGCAGGAACGTCTGCCTGAATTGCCGGCGGTTAAACCGGAGCATCTGGGCACGTTGCAGACCATCGATCAGATTGTCGATTTCCTCAGCAGTGTGTCAGGCTCGGAAAAACCGGCTGTCGCTGTTCAAGGCCAGGAGCCTGAACCGTTACCGATCATCAAGCGGCAGGAAGTGCGATTAGCCAGTTTGCCCAAGAAAAGACCCGTTAAAGGCTTTTCCTTTGGCGCCGGGGCCCAGGTCTGGATTACCGATGACGGTTCCGCTCTGATTGATGCCCTGGCGGCATCCCTGACCAGACACAACCTGATTGCGCGTAAGATCAAACTGGTGGAAATCACTAACTTGAATATTCCGGCAAATCTGTGTGGCCTGCTGATTGTTGCGCCCCTTAAAGGCTGCGATGATCGTTTTATCGCTGATAGTTTTGAACTGTTGCAGTTGGCCGCGCCACAATTGCGCGAGCAGGGACGTGGTCAGGGAGCCTTTTTTGCTACAATTTCGCGCCTTAATGGCAGCTTTGGTTTGCCCGCACGTTCCGGTTTTGGTGATCCTCTCTCTGGAGGTTTGGCCGGTTTGTGTAAATCGGCTGCTCTGGAATGGCCTGAAGTTCACTGCAAGGCGCTGGATCTGGGCATGGGGATGGAAGTGCTTCCGGCAGCAACGACCCTGATCGAAGAGATATTTACGACCACCCCGGTTGAGATTGGGGTGTCGTCAACCGGATTGACCACTCTGGAACTGGTGTCTAAAGATGTTTCTGCTGATACCCGGGAGTTCGCGCTGGAAGAAGGTGATCTGGTTGTCATCAGTGGCGGTGCTCGCGGTGTTACTGCGGCGGTTTCCGTCGCCCTGGCGCGCAAATATCGTCCTACCCTGGCATTGCTGGGGCGCAGCCCGCTACCCGCAGATGAGCCTGATTGGCTGAAGAGCTGCGATACGGAGGCAGAGATTAAAAAGGCGTTGCTGGATCATTGCGAAACACCTCCGGCGCCGAAAGAATTGCAACACCAGTGTGATCAGATCCTGGCTGGTCGCGAGATTCGCTCCACCCTCGATGATATTCTCAACGCGGGCGCCACGCCCTTGTATCTGCCCGTGGATTTACGCGATGCGCAGGCGGTAACCGCTACCATAACCAATCTGCAAGAACAGTACGGCGCGGTTAAAGGGTTGATTCATGGAGCCGGGGTACTGGCAGACAAGTTGATTGCGGATAAAAACCGTGAACAGTTTCTTGCGGTCTATGACACCAAAGTCAAAGGATGTCGTCATCTGCTGGCCGCCATCGACTCCGACGAACTCGCATTCCTTGTCATGTTTTCCTCATCAACCGGCCGCTTCGGTCGTATTGGTCAGGCCGATTATGCCGCCGCTAATGAGGTGTTAAACAAAATAGCCCAGCAATTTGCGCA
Source organism: Pelovirga sp. C15f (assembly GCF_057178085.1). Classification (NCBI taxonomy): domain Bacteria; kingdom Pseudomonadati; phylum Thermodesulfobacteriota; class Desulfuromonadia; order Geobacterales; family Geobacteraceae; genus Pelovirga; species Pelovirga sp. C15f. Next base: position 616,826 of record NZ_JBXUCV010000001.1, on the reverse strand, counting down.
GGGTCATCCCCATGCCAGGGTGTTATCAATGAATTGGGGCCCCTGGGATGGCGGCATGGTGACCGCTACGTTGAAAAAAATGTTTGCGCGTGAAGGGGTCGAGGTTATCGATCTGCAGGCTGGTGCGGCTTATCTGCTCAAGGAATTGACCGCGACAGACAAGACAGTTGAGCTGGTGATTGCCGGTGGGCATGCTCAGGATGCTGTTACTGATGATCCTGAACCGCCGCAGAACCTGTACCTTTCAAACGCTTTTGATCTGGATCTGAATATCGATCAATTTCCCCTGCTCAAATCCCATGTTATTGATGGTAAAGCTGTCGTGCCCGTGGCCCTGATGGTAGAATGGCTGGCCCATGCCGCCGGGCATAATCATCCGGGTCTTAAATTTCAGGGGTTGAATGATTTAAGGGTGCTTAAAGGAATTATTCTTGAGGCGGGACAGACCTACAATCTGCAAGCAATGACCGGCAAGGCGATCAAGAGTGATGGCTTGCATGTGGTGCCGGTGGAACTTTCCGGTCGTGATGAACAGGGGCGCACCGTTGCCCATGTCCGGGCGCGGGTGGTGCTTGCTGCTGGCTACGGTCCTGCGCGTCAGCCCCGTTCAAGGCTGGATCTTGATGGGTATGCCAATGCCTCAGCCGGCATTTACGCCGACCAGAAGCTGTTTCATGGTGAGGCCTTCCAGGGATTGCGTGAAATTCTGGGTTGTTCGGCGCAGGGGATTAATGCCCTGGTGAGCCCGGCACCACAACCGCAGGAATGGATCGAACAACCTTTGCGTAATAGCTGGTTTGCCGACCCGCTGGCTCTGGACAGCAGTTTCCAGATGTTGATTTTATGGAGTTTTGAACAGTATCAGGCCGGTTCCCTGCCGGTTTTCGCCGGGCGTTACCGCCAATATCGGGAGCGTTTTCCCGCTGACGGGGTGGAGGTTCGTGCCCGGATTATCAGCAACAATCAACATCGTGCGACAGCGGATATTGATTTTGTTGATCCGGCTGATGGACAACTGGTTGCACGACTGGAGAATTATGAATGCGTGATCGATGCCTCCCTTAATGCCACCTTTCAGCGTAATAAGCTCACAGGAGTTGCCTGATAATGGCTTATGCCCAATCGGTTGCTGTTATTGCCATGGGGGGGGAGTTTCCGGACGCGGCAAATCTTGATGATTACTGGGACCTGATTCTCAAAAAAAGAAACTGTGCCCGTTGTCCGCCGCCCGGGCGCTGGCTGTTACCGGCGGAAGAAATTTACGATCCGGCAGTTGGCGCTGCAGACCGGGTGTATTCGGACAAAGCCTGTTTTCTTGCTGATCCAGCAGATTCAGCCGAGATTCCCGGGCTTGATATCGATGCCGGGTTCCTCCGTCAGTTGGACCCCATGTTCCGTTTGTTGCTGCGGGTCGGGCAGCAAACCATGACCAGTGCCGGCGCACCGTCTTTTGACCCGGCCCGTGCCGGCGTCATTATCGGCAATCTGGCGTTGCCCAGTGATTCATCCTCTGCTCTGACGCGTCAACTGCTGGGTAAAACCTTTGTTGAAAAACTCACGGATCAGCCTTTAATGGTTGGTGAGTGTCCGATCGTAACACAAAACCACCATGTTGCCGGATTGCCGGCCGCCGTTCTCGCCCGTGGGTTAGGTTTTGGCGGTACCTGTTTTACCCTTGACGCTGCCTGCGCTTCTTCCCTTTATGCGATTAAGCTGGCTGTTGATGAACTGTTGTCCGGCCGAGCCGACCTGATGCTCGCCGGTGGTTTGTCGCGTCCTGATTCCCTTTATACCCAGATGGGGTTTTCCCAGTTGCGTGCCCTTTCGGCGACAGGTCGTTGTGCGCCTTTTGACCGTTCCGGTAACGGTCTGGTGGTCGGGGAGGGGTGCGGCCTGTTGTTGCTCAAGCGGACCCGCGATGCGCAGCGCGATGGCGATCAGATTCTGGCGGTGATTCGTGGTATCGGACTTTCCAATGACCTGCAGGGTAATCTGCTGGCACCTTCGTCTGAAGGACAGCTACGGGCGATGCGCGCCGCGTATCGACAAGCCGGTTGGCAGCCCAGTGATGTTGACCTGATTGAATGCCATGCTACCGGCACTCCAGTAGGCGATGCAGTTGAATTTTCCAGTCTACAGCAACTGTGGGGCAGCAGTGGTTGGCGTAGTGGCCAATGTGTTATCGGTTCCGTAAAGGCCAACATCGGTCACCTGTTGACCGCAGCTGGTGCCGCAGCGTCAATCAAGACCATTCTCGCCTTGTCCCATCAGACGCTGCCGCCACAGACACATTTTGAGCAGCCACCGGCCGGGGTTGATCTGGACAAGAGTCCGTTTAGGCTTCTTGGCCAGGCCTGTTCCTGGCACCAGCGTCGTGCAGAAGTGCCGCGTCGTGCTGCTGTCAGCGCCTTTGGTTTTGGTGGCATCAATGCCCATATGTTGCTTGAAGAATGGCAACCGGAGCGTGCAACGCGCAAGAAGGTGACCCTCCATCCATCCTTCTCGGCCCGTCAGCCCCCAATTGCCGTAGTCGGACTGGCCGCTCATTACGGCCCCTGGTTTGAGCCGCAGGGGCTGCGACAGCGGCTGTTCGGCATTGATGACAAGGTCGTTCCTGACACTCCCATAAGTTGGTGGGGAGCAGGTGAAAGTCGTTGGCTGCAGCAGATTTTTCCGCAGGGCCTGCCCCAAGGTTTTTGCCTTGGGCCGATCAGTGCAGCTGCCGGGGAATTTCGCATTCCGCCAACGGAGATGGCAGAAATGCTGCCGCGCCAGTTGCTGATGCTCAAGGTCGCTGCAGCCGCCCTGCGGGATGCCAATGCTGACCATGACGATCATCTGTTTACCGGGGTGTTTATCGGTTGTGGCCTTGACCTGAATGCTACCAACTTCAGTTTTCGCTGGGGACTGGCGCAGCAGGCACACCTCTGGGCCCAGGAGCTGGGGCTCACATTAACTGAGGACGAACTGTCTGCCTGGATAGATCAATTACGGGATGCCGCCGGGCCGGCACTGACAGCCAACCGAACCATGGGTGCGTTGGGTAGCGTTGTCGCCAGCCGGATTGCCAGGGAATTCGGTGTCGGCGGTCCGAGTTTCACCATTTCCAGTGAAGAAAATTCCAGCTTGCGCGCCATTGAGGTGGCCATTCATGCTCTCCAGGAAGGCTCCATCAAACGTGCACTGGTCGGCGCTGTCGATCTCGCCGCTGATTTGCGGGATGTAGTCAGTCGTCAGCATCTGACTCCTTTTGTCAGTGTTGATCAGTCACGTCCTCTTGACCGTGAGAGTCAGGGTGTTCATCTGGGTGAAGGGGCGGGGGCACTGGTGCTTAAACGCCTGGAAGATGCCCGCCAGGATGGCGATCAGATCCATGCTGTTATCAGTGGTATCGGTACCGCCATCGGTGGTGCTCCTGATCAGTTGTTGCCGGTGGCCGAGGTTCTGCACAAAGCTGTGACCCAAGCGTGCAGCAGCGCCGGTGTGAAGCCGGCAGACATCGGGTACCTGGAGGTTGATGGCAGTGGTGACCCCGAAGTCGATGCCCTTGAGGCGGCGACTCTGTCCAAGGTCCTCGGCAACCGACACCGCCACACATCTTGCTGGCTTGGCAGTGTCAAGGCAGATATCGGTCATGCCGGCGGTGCTGCGGGAATGGCTGCGGTGATCAAGGCCATTCTGTGCTTAAAACAACGGCTGTTACCACCTGTCCGGCGGCTGACAGCGCTGCGCTCTGAATGGATAACTTCGCCCCCACTGTTTCGGGTAGTTGATACGCCCCAGTACTGGTTAACCAACCACGCGGAAGGGATGCGTCGTGCAATGGTCACGGCGTTGGGCAACGACGGCAGTTATTCTGCCCTGATTGTCGAGGAGCATCAGGGAAATCTGCCTGCTCCGGGCGTTGATCGCCCCCTAGGTGATTTAGCCGCCGGGCTGTTTGCCCTATACGCTGACAGTTTAGGTGGTGTGGGCGAAAGATTAACCGAGCTGAAACAGCTTGCGGCACAGTATCGCGACGAATGCTGTGATCAGCTGGCCCGACGCTGGTATCACAACCACCCCCCTTTAGCTGAAGTCTCACTGTGTCTGACGCTGGTAGTAGAAAGCCCTGTGGAACTGAATGCACAACTTGATCAGGTAGCTCGTCAGCTCGAACGTCTAGCTGCCGATGAGTCTCTGAAATTCGCTGACTTGTTGTCTCCAGCACAGCGTGAACGGGTGTTTTTCAGCCGTGAGCGCCTTGCAGACAAAGGAAAAATAGCTTTTATATTTCCCGGTTCCGGCAATCATTTTGCCGGGATGGGGCGCGATCTGGGAGTGCGCTGGCCGGAAGTCTATAGCGTTCAGGAAACTGTCAATGCCCGTCTTGCCGATCAGTATCAGCCACAGCATTTCTGGAATGGTTCTCTGAGCGACGCGCTGCTGGAGGATCATAACGCGTTGGTTATTTCCCATGTGGCTCTGTGCACCGCCCTGCACGATCTGCTCTGCCGATTCGCCATCAGGCCACAGATGGTCAGTGGTTACAGCCTCGGGGAATCTTCCGGTTTATTTTCAACCGGTGCCTGGCGAGAGCGCGATGCCATGCTGCAGCGCCTTAAGGATTCCCCCCTGTTTACCAGCGAATTGGCTGGTGAGTGTCGTGCCGCCCGCCGGACCTGGGGTTTGCCGCCCGGCCAGCAGGTTGACTGGTGTCTGGGTATTGTTAATGTCTCGGCTGATCAGGTCAAAAAGGTTCTTGCCGGCAAAAAACAGGTCTACTTGTTGATTATCAATACCTACAAAGAGTGTGTAATTGGCGGCCAGCGTCAGCAGGTTGACCTGGCGGTTAAGGAACTGGGCTGCCATTTTATCCCATTACAGGGCGTCACAACGGTTCATTGCGAAGTAACCAGGGCCGTGGCGGATGCCTACCGTAATCTTCACTTGTTCGATGTCAGGGCGCCGCGAGGTATCGATTTTTACAGTTGCGCTTTCGGTGGCAAATATCCCCTGACCACTACCAATGCCGCCGATGCGATTCTGGCGCAGGCTATCGATACGATTGACTATCCACGGGTGATTGAACGCCTTTATGCTGACGGTGCCAGAATCTTCCTTGAAGTTGGGCCCGGCTCGTCCTGTACGCGGATGATTTCCAGTATTCTTGGTGAGCGCCCACATCTGGCCCGTTCTTTCTGTGTGGCGGGACAGGATGCGTCAGTGCCGTTCCTGCGGCTGTTAGGGCACTGTCTGGCTGAAGGGATCAAACTGGACCTGTCACCACTTTACCCCGCCGACAAGGTCGAATTGCTCGACAGGTCCGGCCGACGTCCGCAGATTCTTACGACCACCGGCAGTGCTGCTTTTACGCCAGCGCTACCGGTTAAAAATGGTTCGGCACCGCAGGTTGATCCGTCGTTGGCGGCAGCGGCCAGCGCAATTCCTTGTTTGTCACCGAAACCACAAGAAACCCCCGAATCCCTGCAACCGGTCAGTATTGATGGCACAGTGCTGACCCAGTTAACCACAGGATTTCGTGATGCTCATGCCGCTGGAGCGATGGCTCATGCGGCCTTTCTGGAACTGTCGGCTGATCTTGAACGCTCTCTGGCTGAGCAGATCGCTTACCAGCAGCAACTGTTGCGGCAGGGGGATGGGGGGCTCCTTGATCTGGATCAGTTACCTGTCGATGATAAGCACCATGCCGATCTGCTTTCAGCGTCGGTTATTAAAGGGACACCTGCAGAGCAGGTAAGTACTAGAGTTGCCCCGGTTTTTAATCGCCATCAGTGTATGGAGTTTGCGGTCGGATCGGCGGCCAGGGTGCTTGGCAAGGAATTTGCCGAGATTGATACATTTCCAACCCGCGTGCGACTGCCCGATGAACCACTGATGCTGGTTGACCGGATTATTGCCCTGGAAGGGGAGCCCCGCTCGATGACCTGCGGACGCGTGGTTACCGAACATGATGTCACGGCTGATCGCTGGTATCTTGATGGTGGACGCATCCCTACCTGTGTTGCGGTCGAAGCCGGTCAGGCTGATCTGTTTCTGTCTGGCTATCTCGGAATCGATTTTATCACCAGGGGGTTGGCGGTATATCGATTGCTCGATGCCGTGGTTACCTTTCATCGCGGCTTGCCGACGGTCGGTGAAACAATCCGCTATGATATTCATATCGATAAATTTTTCCGTCAGGATCAGACCTACCTGTTCCGTTTTCATTTCGAAGCGACGGTTAATGGTGAACCCTTACTGAGTATGCGGGATGGATGTGCCGGATTCTTCAGTGCGGCAGAACTCGCTGCAGGCAAGGGGATTGTTCATACCCGTCTTGATCTGCTGCCGCAGCCGGGCCGCATGCCCGCTGATTGGCGCGAACTGGTACCGCTGACGGTTGAATCCTACAACGATGCCCAGGTTGCGGCTCTTTATGCGGGAGATCTGGCCGGCTGTTTCGGTCCTGGGTTTGCACATTTGCCCTTGAACAAGCCCTATACGCTGCCTAGTGACAAGTTGAAACTGGTTGATCGGGTGACTCTGCTTGACCCTGAAGGTGGACGCTACGGCCTCGGCCAGATCCGGGCGGAGATGGACATTCAGCCGGATGCCTGGTTTTTAACCTGTCATTTTGTTGATGATCGGGTCATGCCTGGGACCTTGATGTACGAATGTTGCATGCACACCTTGCGGATCTATCTGCTGCGCATGGGGTGGATCGGTGAGAGTGATACTACCTGGTGCGAACCTGTTCCCGGAGTACATAGTGGTTTGAAGTGTCGCGGTCAGGTCATTGAGACGACGAAAACCGTCACCTACCAGGTAAGCATTAAAGAGCTGGGTTACGCTCCGGAGCCCTATGCCATTGTTGATGCCTTGATGTTTGCAGATGATCACCCGATCGTCGAAATCCCGGACATGTCGGTTCGATTGAGTGGCCTTGATCGTACAAAGGTCGAGGTCCTCTGGCAGCCTCAGACCCCATCAGTAAAGCAACAAAATCAGCAGGTTCTCTACGATCGTGAGCGGATCACCGCTTTCGCCATCGGCAACCCCTCCGACGCATTCGGCGAACCCTACCGGATTTTTGATAAGGAGCGCAAAATAGCCCGCCTGCCCGGACCGCCCTTCCAGTTTCTCGACCGGATTGTTGATGTCAAGGGAGAGCCGTGGAAGCTGGTTGAGGGGGCCGCTGTAGTGGCGGAATATGATGTGCCGCCGGATGCCTGGTACTTTAGGGCCGGGCGGCAGCCGGAAATGCCCTTTAGCGTATTGCTTGAGATCGGTCTGCAACCCTGTGGTTGGCTGGCGGCCTACCTGGGTTCGGCGTTGACCAGCGATACCGATCTGTCATTCCGCAATCTCGATGGTCAGGCCATTCAGCACAAAGCGGTGACGTCAACTAGTGGCACACTCACTATCAACGTGGAGATTACCAGGATCGCCAGCAGCGGCGGGATGATCATCCAGGGATTCAATTTTAATGTAAGTGACAGCGGTGGTCCGGTTTACACGGGCACCACTGTGTTTGGATTTTTTTCAGCTGCCGCACTGGCCCAGCAGGTCGGAGTCCGCGGGGCCACAAGCTGGCAACCGGCGCCAGAGCAGATCAGTCGGGCCAAAACCTTTGGGTATCCGGTTGGGCCACCATTTCCCGATGCGATGCTGCGCATGGTTGACACTATTGATCTCTATATCCCTGACGGTGGACCACAACAACTCGGGTTTATTCGTGGCAGCAAAGTGGTCGATCCCGATGAATGGTTCTTTAAGGCCCATTTTTATCAGGATCCGGTTTGTCCCGGTTCGCTAGGACTTGAGTCCTTTTTGCAACTGCTCAAGGTCGTGGTCAGTGAGCGTTGGGGTATTAGTGCTGACAGCCGTTTTGAAACCATGACGCTGGGGGAAGAACATCGCTGGAATTACCGTGGTCAGATTATCCCCACTAATCAGCGTGTCGAGATTGAAGCAATTATCACAGAGATTGATGAAGACCATCAGTCTCTTAAAGCAGATGGGCTGTTGCTGGTTGATGGTAAAATTATCTACCAGATGAAACAGTTTGCTTTGCGGCTTCACAAGTAAGTTGCGGTCAAACTTCAGCTGCTTCACCTTCCGGGTAAATTATGTTACAAGATGCCCTGAAATTTTCTTCAGGATTCTGTATTCTGAATACTTGCATTTAACAATCTCGTTGCTGCCTAAGAGGTTATTGAAAACAGTGAAGTTTATTCATCAATGAGATATACCCGTGTCCATATTGAATCGGTCGGTTACGAACTGGCTCCCATTGTCGTCACCACAACCGAGCTGGAAAATCGGATTGCGCCAGTTTATAAAGCGCTGCACATCTCTCCGGGGCAGCTCGAAGCGCTGACCGGGATCCGTGAGCGGCGCTGGTGGAAGCCGGGGACGCCAATCTCTTACGGTGCCATTGCGGCAGCGAAAAAATCACTGCAGGAGCGTAATATTGCTGCTGAAGATATTGGCGCGGTGGTTTATGCAGGGGTCTGCCGTGAGCATTTTGAACCCGCCACCGCCTGTCTCGTTGCTTCGGCTCTTGGTGTTCGTGGAGATACTGCTATCTACGATTTGTCAAATGCTTGCCTTGGTGTTCTTAATGGAGTGCTTGATATTGCTAACCGGATTGAACTGGGCCAGATCCGCGCCGGACTGGTGGTTGCCTGCGAAAGTTCGCGGGAAATTAACGAGATCATGATCCAGAAGATGCTCGACAATCCGACCATGCCCCTGTTTACCCAATCCCTGGCGACCCTGACCGGTGGCTCCGGTGCTGCTGCTGTGTTGTTGACCGATGGTTCTTTTTCTCCTTCACGACGACCAAAACTGCTGGGCGGAGTCAACGTCGCTGAACCTCAGTATCATGAACTGTGCCGCTGGGGTCTGACCCAGGAGTCTGCTGCCTGTCAGCAGCCGTTCATGCAGACTGATGCCGTAGCTGTTATGAAACACGGGGTTGAGCTGGGCAAACGCACCTGGGAGTTATTTAGTAGTAAGCTTGGTATCACGGCTGATAAAATCGATAAGGTTATCTGCCATCAGGTTGGGGAAGCACATCAGCGCCTGATTCTCAAGAATCTTGGTATTGATCCCGCAAAAGATTTTCAAACCTTTGAGTTTCTCGGTAATATGGGCACCGTGTCCCTGCCGATCACCGCAGCCATCGCGAAAGAACGCGACCTGCTGCGTCCTGGTGACCTGGTCGGTTTTCTTGGTATCGGCAGTGGCCTGAACTGTCTGATGATGGCTATTCAATGGTAATTGATTCTCCGCTGTTTAAATCCGAATACCCCTTCAAAAGTCATTTTCTCGACCTGAATGGTCTGGCTTATCATTATATTGATGAAGGCAAGGGTTCGCCGGTTGTCATGCTTCATGGTAACCCGAGCTGGTCGTTTTACTATCGCAACCTGGCGCGGCAACTCAGCAAGCGTCATCGCGTGATTGTGCCGGATCATATCGGCTGTGGACTGTCGATGAAACCGGCGGATTCTCTTTATCAGTATCACCTCAAGCAGCGCGTTGACGATCTTGAACGGCTGATTGATCATCTTGAGTTGCCGGAAAAAATTACTCTGGTTGTTCATGATTGGGGGGGCATGATTGGTATGGCCTGGGCGATTCGCCACCCGCAGCGCCTGGCGCGGCTGGTGCTGATGAATACCGCTGCGTTTCATCTGCCCGTCGGAAAAAAACTGCCGCCGGCTTTGAAAATCTGTCGCGACTCCCAGTTAGGTGTTTTTCTGGTGCAGGGTTTTAACCTCTTTGCCCGCTTTGCCGCCAAGATCGGGTGCAAGCGCAATCCCATGCCGGCGGAACTGCGACAACTCTATTGCAGCCCTTACGACAACTGGCAGCACCGGATCGCCACCTTACGGTTCGTTCAGGACATTCCTCTACAACCTGATGATCCCAGCTACGCACTGGTTAACGAGGTTGAGAAGGGACTGACCCAGTTTGCCCAGGTACCGGTCTGTATTCTCTGGGGGGACAAGGACTTCGTTTTTGATCAGTATTTTTTGCGTGAGTGGGAAACACGTTTTCCTCAAGCTGAAGTGCACCGTTTTCCTGATTGTGGCCACTATGTCCTTGAAGATGCAACCGAAGAAATCATCCCGATCATTCGTGATTTTCTACGGAAAAACCCGCTGGAACAACAACCCGCGACATGATGAGCACCGAATCCTTCGGTAATATTGCCGCCTATCTCCCTGCGATGGCTAAACGTCAACCGGACACGGTGGCGGTCTATTGTCCGGTCGGGCGTTTCTCGCCGCAGCAAAACTATTCTTGTTATACCTACGCTGAGCTCGAGCTGGAAAGTAATCGCATCGCGGTCGTTCTACGTGATCTCGGGATTGGCCGAGGCGTCAGGACGGTGTTGATGGTGACCCCCGGCCTGGCTTTTTTTGCCCTGACGTTCGCCTTGTTTAAGGTAGGGGCCGTGCCGGTGCTGGTTGACCCCGGGATGGGGACAAAAAACTTGAAAATCTGCCTCGAAGAAGCGCACCCTACGGCATTTATCGGTATTCCTAAAGCGCATCTGGCACGCCGACTGCTGGGTTGGGCGCGCGCTGTTCTGACGGTGCGATTGACCACCGGTCCGCGTCTGTGGTTTGACGAATATTCCTTGTCACGCCTGCTTGCCGGAATAGCTAAGGAAGTCTCATATGCGCCGATCGAGCCCGATCCGGATGAAACTGCCGCTATTCTTTTTACCAGCGGCAGCACCGGAGTGCCCAAGGGGGTAGTTTATACTCATCAAAATTTTATTGCCCAGGTTAAAGCTTTAAAGAATATCTATAAGATTGAGTCTGGTGAAATTGATCTGCCGACTTTTCCCCTGTTTGCCCTTTTTGCTCCTGCCCTTGGCATGACCGCGGTCATTCCGCAGATGGACTTTACCCGTCCCGGGGAGGTTGACCCGCAAAAAATCATCGCGGCCATTGAGCGGTTTGGGGTGACAACCATGTTTGGTTCTCCAGCCTTGATTCGCCGGGTCGCCAGGTACGGTATCCAGCACGGGGTCAAATTGCCGACCCTCAAACGAGCGATCTCTGCCGGTGCTCCGGTAGCTGCTGTAACGCTTGAACAGTTCAGGCATCTGCTGCCTGAAGATGCACGTATTTTCACCCCCTATGGTGCTACTGAAGCCTTGCCGGTCTGCTCCATTGACGGTGCCACGATTCTTGGAGAAACCCGTCAGTTAACTGATCAGGGCCGAGGCGTATGCGTTGGGTTGCCGGTGCCAGGTGTCGAAGTCGGTATCATCCCCATCAGTGATGAGCCGATAGCGCAGTTTGACCCCGGGTCGTTGCTTTCTGCGGGGCAGATTGGTGAAATCATCGTTGCCGGTGAGCAGGTCACCCGTTCTTACTTCAACCGGGTAGAATCAACCCGGCTGGCTAAAATCGAAGATCCCGACAATAACCGTTTTTTCCATCGCATGGGGGACCTTGGTTACCATGACGAAAAGGGGCGGATCTGGTTCTGCGGGCGCAAATCTCACCGCATCATTACTGCAAGAAAAACCCTGTTCTCTATCCCCTGCGAAGGGGTGTTTAATACCCATCCATTGGTGTTTCGCACGGCGTTGGTTGGGGTTCAGATTGCCGGCGAGACAGTCCCGCTTATCTGCATTGAGCTGGAACCGGGAGTTGATCAAAAACAGCATCAGCGGATTATTGCCGATCTGCGCGATCTGGCCTGCAGATTCCCGCACACCGCGCAGATTGAGCGATTTCTGATTCATCCGTCCTTCCCCGTAGATATCCGTCACAATGCCAAGATTTTCCGGGAAAAACTGGCGGTCTGGGCGCAGCAGAAGGTGTCCCAATGATTCTCGTCACCGGGGGGCGTGGTTTTCTTGGCGGCGCGATCGTCAAGATGTTGCTTGAACAGGGCAAGTCGGTGCGTTCGCTGGCGCGCCACCATTGTCCACGGCTTGCAACTGCCGGAGTTGAGCAGTTTATCGGCGACTTAAGTGATCCGGTGCAGGTTGACAGGGCCGTTAACGGGTGTGAGCTGGTTTATCATGTCGCAGCCAAAGCCGGGGTCTGGGGAGACTATCGGGATTTCTACAACGCTAATGTGGTTGGTACCCGTAATGTCATTGCCGCTTGTCGCCAACAAGACGTAACGCGGCTGGTTTATACCAGCTCCCCCAGTGTTGTCTTTGATGGTTCCGACATGGAAGGGGTGGACGAGTCGGCTCCTTATCCGCGTCACTTTCACGCCCCGTATCCGCAGACCAAAGCGCAAGCGGAACAACTGGTTATTTCGGCTAATGGTGATCAGCTGGCGACCGTGGCGCTGCGTCCCCATCTGATCTGGGGTCCGGGGGACAATCATCTGGTGCCACGGATTCTGGAACGTGGACGTGGCGGGCACCTGCGGCGCATCGGTAAAGGGGATAATCTGATCGATGCAGTCTACATTGATAATGCAGCTGTGGCCCACCTGCAGGCAGCGCAACAACTGTCGATCGGGTCCCGCGTTGCAGGTAAGGTGTATTTTATCGCTAACAACGAGCCGATTCCATTGTGGGACCTGGTTAATCAGATCCTCGCCGCCGGTAATCTGTCGCCGGTCACCAGAACCATCTCACCGCAGCTCGCCTATCTGGCCGGCGCTGTGCTGGAGACAATCTACAAACACCTGCGCCTGGCGGGCGAGCCCCGCATGACCCGTTTTATCGCTCGTGAGCTTGCCACCGCTCACTGGTTTGACCTTTCCGCCGCCCAACGTGATTTCGGCTACCAACCACAAATCAGCATTAAAGAGGGGATGGAGCGTTTACGGCGCTGGTTGCAGCAAGAGGGGGCTTGATCATTTGATCACAGTCAAGGATTCACGGCCGAGATGCGACCGGGCTTTCGGATTTTAGCGGAGCTGTCGGGTTTCGGCAGCCATGATAAAATCATTGAGATAAAGTCCCGAATTTTTTGCATTCACCAGGTCATTATCATCCTATCCAACTCAGTCAATAGCGCCGGATGGTGTTTTTATCAACGTCAGCTTTGACTTGTATTAATCAACCTGATCGTTATAGATTCCGACTTTAACATGTGAAAATACTTTTTTCTGTTTCCAAGGTTCTCAGCCATGGTAAATCCCTATCAGCAAGATCGCAATCGCCTGATCATCATCATGTGGGTACTCCTGACTATCGGGTTTGTGGCTATTTCTTTACTGGGCTACCAGGTTTCCCGCCAGGCGATTCGAGCAACCATCATTGATCAGGATCTACCTTTAACCTCAAGTAATATTTACTCTGAAATCCAGAAGGATCTGGTTCGCCCGGTGCTGATTTCAAATACCATGGCCCACGATACCTTTGTTCGTGACTGGATTCTGCGTGGCGAGTTGGATCCCCAGGACATTGTCCGTTACCTGCAGGAGGTTCGGGCTCGTCACGGCGCCTTCAGCAGTTTTCTGGTGTCGGATAAAACCGGTAATTATTACACCGGCGAGGGGATTCTGAAACAGGTTTCACCCGAGGACCTGCGGGATGAGTGGTACTATCGGGTACGCTCAATGAGTGAGGACTACGAGATCAACGTTGATCCTGATCTGGCCAATGCCGATGCCCTGACAATTTTTATCAATTACCGGATCTTTGATTACGAAGGGCTATATATTGGTGCAACCGGTGTCGGTTTGACGGTGGAGGCAGTGCAACGCCTGATTAACGAATATCAGGCGCGTTTTGACCGTACCATCTACTTTGTTGACGACTCCGGCGAGATGGTGGTTTTTGGCGATCATATCAAGAAGGTCGACCTGCGTGCTACAGCCGGTCTTGGTCCGTTGATGGATCAGATTCTCAGTAAAATGCGCGGGCACTATCAATATCAGGTGGATGGAGACCGTTTTATTCTCCACGTTAATTTTTTGCCCGAACTCAACTGGCATCTCTTTGTCATTCAGAATGAGTCCGTTGCCTTAAGTGGCATCCGAAATACCCTTTATTTTAATCTGGCATTCAGTTTTGTGGTGACCTTGGTGGTTGTCTATATCACCCAGCTGGTACTGGTGCGTTATCAGAAACGGCTGGAGCGACTGGCTTCCACCGATGAGTTGACCGGCCTGCTTAATCGCCATGCATCATCAATCCTCTTTAAAAAACTGCTGCAAGATTATCGCCGTGAACCGCGTCCGTTTAGTATTCTGTTGATCGATATTGATCATTTCAAACTGATCAATGATCGTTTTGGCCACCGTTGTGGTGACGAGGCTTTGCGGCAGTTAGCCAACCTGCTCAGCAGCAGTTTGCGTGAATCGGACCTGGCAGTGCGGTGGGGCGGTGAAGAGTTTCTGCTGCTGCTCAAAGGTTGTACCTTGTCGGAGGCTAAACGCCTGGCTGAGGATATCCGTGTAAAGGTCGCAGGATACGGCTTGCAGACGGACAGCGGAACAGTAACCCTGACGCTTTGTCTTGGCATCAGTGAGTATGATGGTCTAGAAACCCTGGATCAGACCATAAATCGTGCAGATGCGGCACTTTATCGGGCCAAGAATGATGGACGCAATCGCGTAGCGGTTGACCCTGAGGCTGCAAATGGCTAAAAGACTTGTTTAAACGCTAAGTAGTTACAGCAGGAGGCGTTTGGTGACCATTGACATTTCACTCTGGCAGTCGCCAACAACGTCGCTATTGATAAAGGCTGATGAACTGCATCTCTGGCGTTTTCGCATCGACATTTCTGTTCAAGCTGCGGCTGTTTTGCGGCAATCGCTGTCAGCAGAGGAATCTGTACGCGCTGATCGGTTTATAAATCCTCTGCATCAGCGAAGATTCATTGCCGCGCGCTCCAATTTACGGCGGATTCTCGGTTGGTATCTTCAGTGCTCGCCTGTTACGGTTCGTTTTGCCTACAGCCAATTGGGGAAACCCTTCCTCGACAGGGAGCATCGTCCGGAAATCAGTTTTAATTTATCCCACTCGGGGGACTGGGCCGTCCTCGCTGTGACCTCCGGGCCTGATGTCGGTGTTGATATCGAAGAAGTAGTGATGAAAGACAATCTGCAGCAGCTAGGCAACTATGCTTTTGATGAAGCTGAAATGACATTATTTTCTGAGTTTCCCGTAACCCGCAAACATCGCGGTTTTTACCGCCTGTGGACAGCTAAAGAGGCCAGATTAAAAATGCTGGGAATCGGGCTGGGCGAGATGAAGACAGTGTTCATGCCGGAGTTCGGGTGTTTTTTTGTTCCGGCAAAGGGCTATGTCGCTGCCGTTGCGGTTGCTTGTCATGTATCACGGATTATTCGCTATCATGATGAGCTTGTTTCTATTGCAGATACCCCTTTATTAAACCCGCCTTTGTGCTAACCTTAAAATCATCACCTGATTCCATAGGCCATATTTATGATAAAACAGCTACAACGGCTGATGGTGTTTCTGCTGCTGTTATTAGGCTGGCTCAGTGCCTTTCTGGTGACTGGACAGTTTGGCCGTGCCTCACTCTCTCTGCTGTTGCCGGTTTTTCTGCTTGGCAGCGGGATGGGGTTAATGCTCAAGCTGACTCATATCCGGGCTACCGTACTGACCCTCGCGGTCACAGCTATCGCCGCCCTGGCGCTGCTCAATCAGTTTTTTCCTCAACACACTCCGCGCCTGTCCGCTCTTAAGGGAACAAGTCCTGACTTCTTTCCGGTCAGCATTGAGGTGCCTGTCGTTGATGAATTGTCAGAGTTCATGACGGAACGTTTCCTTGAAAGTTCATCAGCCGTTACCATCGAGCTGATTGCCCGGCTGCCGGCCCCGGCCCGTCAGATGCTGATCGTAGATGACCGGATGTATGTGACCTTGTCGGACCTTGGTGCAATCTATCTGATTGATCAGATCAGCACAGGGCAGTCCAGGGATCACCCGTTACTTTATCATTCCGGTTTGGATCGCCCTTTCGGTTTGGCCCTTAGTAACGGGCGACTGTTTGTCGCTGAACCTTATCAGGTGCTTGAACTGATCGACAGCAATCTTGATCTGCTGGTTGATGCAGAAGATATTCTGCTTGATGGCTTGCCGGATGATGGTGGTCACTGGATGCGCACACTTACCAGTGACAGTGACGGATTTCTTTATCTTTCCATCGGCTCACGCTGCAATGCCTGCGAAGAGGAAGATCAACGACGGGCGACCATTATCAGGATTGATCCCGACACCGGTGAAGCTCGTGAATATGCCTATGGTTTACGCAACAGCGTGGGCATGGCGGTGGCCCCGGATACCAGTCAGTTATGGGCAACCGATATCAGCCGTGAGCTGCAGGGACGAGGTTCTCCACCCGCTGAACTGAATCGTATCAGAGCGGGGGAGCACTACGGCTGGCCTTATTGCTATGGTCAACAGACGCCCGATCTGCAACTGGGTTCGGAAAAATTATGTCGTGATACCGTGCCGGCTAACGTTGATCTTCCCCCCCTGTGCCGGCCCATGGGGCTCATCTTCGGTTCCAGGCTGAGAGCCCCCGAGGAGTATCAGAGCAGCATCTACATTTTGTGTCGTGGCAGTAGTGATCGCTCAAACCGTCCCGGCCCGAAAATTATCCGTTTACCCTATGACCAGGGTAACATCAGCGGGAAAGTGATGGATTTTTTACGTGGTTGGGATCCCGAATGGGGGGCACCGATTGCTCTGGCCGTCTCAGAACAGGGGGATTTATTTATCAGTGATGAAAGAACTCAAGCCATCTATCGTGTTGGTTGGCCGGTGGCGTCGAATCAGGGTGGAGAGCAAGGACGTTAAGTTGACCTGTTATCCACGACTTGGTGTAAACGGAAGGATTTTCTCCTTGACACTCTACGGTCTATTTGGTACTTCAATCTGCACGCCGGATCGGCGCATTTCGGCCCCGTCGCCAAGTGGTAAGGCAGAGGTCTGCAACACCTTTATCAGCAGTTCGAATCTGCTCGGGGCCTCCAGTAACTCAAAAGTGCCAGCCTTCAACGGCTGGCACTTTTTTTTCGGTTGTTTTCCATGGATATTCTGACTCCACAGGTTATCAGTCTGACCATCACGTTCGGCATAATCGCCGGTTTTCTGGCCGGGTTGCTGGGCATTGGTGGCGGCGTTATTCTGGTGCCGTTATTCTTGTGGCTTTTTCCGATTGCCGGATTTTCTCCGGAGCTGGTTGTCCATACCGCTTTTGGCACCAGCCTCGCGATTATCCTGCCAACGGCTGTCAGCAGTACCCTCGGTCATCGCAAACGTGGGAATATCCACGGTGAGATGATACTGTACCTGTCTATTGGTGGGGTTATTGGTGGTCTGCTTGGCGCCACCATTGCATCCCTGGTTTCCGGCAGCATCCTCAAAATCTGCTTTGGTCTGCTGCAGATCGTTATCAGTGTACGACTGCTGTTTTTTAAACAACCCTATCTGCCGCCGGAATGTATTGACTGTGCCCGTCCCTGGCAATTTGTTGCAGTCGGCTTTATCGGGGGGTCATTTTCCGCTTTTTTTGGTATTGGCGGCGGAATTGTGACGGTTCCGTTGCTCCTGTTGTTGCTGCATCTGCCGATGCGGTTGGCGGTAGGCAATTCCAGCGCTTTGATTGTCGTTTCTTCCCTGGCTGCGGTTACAGGTTATGTCTGGCATGGCATGCAGCAGTTAACCGTTGCCCCCTATTCCATCGGCTATGTCAACTGGCTGGTAGTGCTGCTGGTGGCACCGGTGACGATGATCAGCGCACGCCTGGGTGTACGCTTTGCCGGCAAGACCAGTCAAACCAAACTGATTCGGATTTTTGCCGTAGTACTGATGTTGATCGGCGTTAAAATCGTTTTCAATCTATAACAAGATCATCATTCTCTGGAGGTGTCATGATTCGTCAACCCGTTGTTGCCGGACTTTTTTATCCATCCAGTGCTGTTGAACTAAAACGCCAGTTAGCGGCCTTAATTACAGATGGTGATCAGCAACAGGCGACAGCAGTGGTGTTGCCTCATGCCGGTTATGTATATTCCGGTGATGTTGCCGGCGCGGTGATTTCCCGTATCAGAGTACCGAAACAGATAGTTTTGCTTGGTCCCAATCATCACGGCAGAGGAAAACAGATGGCTGTCAGCGCCGCTGATGCCTGGACCACCCCTTTGGGGGACGTTCCTGTGGCAGCAGATTTGCGTACTCATCTGCTGGACGAGATACCACAGCTGGAACTCGATGACCGTGCACATCAGCAGGAACATTCCCTTGAAGTGCTGCTTCCTTTTCTTCAATATGTACAGCCGCAGGTGGAAGTTGTCCCCGTCGCGTTACAACATTCCGGCCCGACACAGTTAATTGAGCTGGGGGCAGGTATTGCCCGAGCTATTAAGAACTGGAAGGAACCTGTCCTGCTGGTTGCCAGCAGCGATATGAATCATTTCCTGCCGGCTGCGGAAAATATCCGGCTTGATGCCCTGGCCATTGATGCCATGACCGCCTTTGATCCGCAGCGGCTCTATCAGGTGGTGGTTGATCAGCAGATCAGTATGTGTGGTGTGTTTGCTGTGGTTGCAGTGATGGCTGCAGCCAAACTGTTGGGTGCCAAGAATTGTGAACTGGTCCGCTACCACCATTCCGGTGAAAAGAGCGGTGATAACAGTCGGGTGGTCGGCTATGCGGGTTTGTTAATGAATTAGATTTTGACTATTTCAAGGTCATCTACTTAAGGAGATTTCATGTCAATATTGCGTGTACGTTTTGCTCCCAGTCCGACTGGATATCTGCATATCGGTGGCGCCAGAACCGCGCTGTTCAACTATCTGCTGGCAAAAAAAGAGCAGGGTACCTTTGTCTTGAGAATTGAGGATACCGATCTGGCGCGTTCAACGGAAGAATCGGTGCAGGCTATTCTCGATGCCATGGAATGGCTCGGTTTGCGCTGTGATGAGGGCCCTTATTATCAGAGCGAACGTTTTGGACTTTACCAGCAAAAAGTCATGCAGTTGCTGAACGAAGGCAAGGCTTACCGTTGCTATTGCACCCCGGAAGCTCTCGATGCCAAGCGTGAACTGGCGCTGGCACAGGGACATAAACCCAAGTATGACGGTACCTGTCGCAAACGCAGCGATCATCCTGATGCCCCACACGTTGTCCGTTTCAAGCTGCCCGACCCGGAAGGTGAAACGGTTGTTGCTGACCGGATCAAGGGCACAGTGACCTTCCGCAATGAAGAACTGGACGACCTGATCATTCAGCGCAGCGATGGTAGTCCTACGTACAATTTTGTTGTTGTCGTTGACGATGCGGAGATGGGGATCACCCTGGTGATCCGCGGTGATGATCATCTCAATAATACCCCACGACAGATTCTGCTGTATCAGGCACTGGGCTACCAGGTTCCTGAGTTTGCTCATGTCCCGATGATTCTAGGTTCCGACAAGAAGCGGCTGTCCAAGCGCCACGGTGCGACCTCGGTGATGGCCTACAAAGACCTGGGTTATCTGCCGGAAGCGCTGGTTAACTACCTGGTGCGCCTGGGCTGGTCGTTGGGTGATGAAGAGATCTTCAGCATGACCGATCTGATTGAAAAATTCAGTCTGGATGGGGTAGGGCGCTCCGCCGGCGTATTCAACCCGGAAAAACTGCTGTGGCTCAACAGCCATTATATTAAAACCGGTGATCCCGAGCGCCTGGCAAAACTGTTGCTCCCATTCCTTGCTGCCCAAGGGGTCAGCGTTGAAGGTGGCCCCGATCTGGTTGGGGCCGTCAAAAGCTTGCAGGAACGCGCTGCCACGCTGGTTGAAATGGCAGCCGGGGCTGCTTTTTACTATCGTGATGAAGTTGTCTTTGACGAGGCAGCCAGAATTAAATTTATTTCGACAGAGCAACAAAGCATGCTGACCAGTGTGCGGGATGAGCTGGCGCAACAAAATGCTTTTGATCACGATGCCATCGAAAAAGCCCTTGCCAACGTGATGGCAGCCACCGGGCTGAAGTTCGGCAAGATTGGTCAGCCCCTGCGGGTGGTGTTGACCGGTGGAACGGCCAGTCCCGGCATCTATGACATTCTTCAGATTCTTGGTAAGGAGCGCTCAATCAAGCGGCTGGAACGCGCGTTGACGTTGATCGCCAATGGTTGAGTCGTGTTATTCTGACCAGGATTCGTTTTTCTAACGTGCGGACACAATATCAGTTTTGTTGATGCGCGGAGCCGGAACTTTCAATTTTCCGGCTCCGCCAGTTCCTGTGCCAATGTTTTGCTCAATTCTTCCAGGCTACGATTCAATGATCCGACAAGTTCCTCATAACTGTTATTGATGGTTCGGTGGTCAATGAATTGACCGCTGCGGTGTTCACCATTCTTGTTGACAGTGTTCCAGCGAATATCAATATCGGTCTGGTGCCCCAATATCCCTGATAGTTTTTTTACTGATAACTGCAGATAAAAATCTGGCTGACGATGACTCAGCCAGGGGCGGATCACGATGGTGGCCCGGGGCAGTAATAGTTCCAGATTGTTGGTCAGCTGGGACAGTAGCTGTTCTTCGAGCGGTGCCGCCCAACGTTTTGTGTCAGTAAAATAAATCACATTTTGCCGGTGTTGAACAACCTGGGGGCGCTTTAAATATTCTGGAAATTCAGTCAATTCAATATCAACAATTAAAGTTTTATTTGAAAATTCTTCGCTGCTTGAGTCCATGGATTCGAGAACATAATACTGGCTGGGAACAACGGATTCTCCCAACTGGATACAGGCCGATGTTGATGCCAGCAGCAGTGTCAGGATCAGGTAACGACTTATCTTCATTTATTCCTCCGCCGTTCGGCCGCGCAAAAGTATTTGCGGATTTCGTTCAATTTCATCAACCAGGGTGCGCAGACTGCGCAAGGTACGATTGAGTTCCTGCATGGTGATGCTGAACTGCTGTAGCAGGGGAGAGTCTTCGGTGGTCAGGGATTCGAGCTGACCCATGGTCGCGGTGACTTTGTCCGACGCTTCGGTAAAGGCAACCATGCCGCGATCAAAGGTTTCCGCCAGCGGGTCAACTCGTTGCTCAATGGCGGCAAGGGAGAGTCTGGCCGACTCAAGGGTGAGCTGAATATCTTTGAACGCGCTCTCCAGGCTGGCATCGATGCCGGTCAGGGTTTTTTGCGATCGGTTCAGGGTCTCTTCGGCGTTATCAATAAGTCTTGGAAGACCGGCATTCATCTCGATGAGAAGCTCATTGAGCAATACGGTGGTGGTATCAAACTGTTCAACGGCATTGTGAAGGTGTGAAGAGTTGACCAGCCGCTGTACACCATCAGCAGATTGCATCAATTTATCGACAAGTTGCTGCCAGGGAAGATCCTCAAAAGTTTTTGTCAGCTCTGCCAGGCTTGAGCTGATAGCAGGAATCTGCGGGTAGTCGCCGGGCAGGTCAACTTTTGAGGCCGGTGATTCCGGAACCATATCCAGATTCACAAACAGCTGACCGGTCACTAGGCTGTCAAGTTGCAGCTGAGCCCTTAACCCCTCGTCTATTAGGGGTAAAATAGGGTCTCCCCCCTGAACGCTGGTTTTTAATGTTTCAAAAAGTCCCTGCTCGGATCCTTCTGCCCGGATTTTTTTAGGATCCAGTTCAATCACCACAGGAATATGAAATTCGAGATCGCTGGGACGAACCCTGATGCTGATTTCTCTGACCTGGCCGATCCTGACCCCGCGAAAACGCACCGGTGAGCCGACGTTTAAGCCTTTCACCGAGCTCTCAAAATAGATCACGTAACGACTGGTTTCGGTGAAAAATCCACCGGGGCCGAAAAAAACCAACCCCCCAACAATCAGGACAACTGCACCGATAACAAAGATTCCAATCGTACGCGGATCAACTTTTTTTCTCGTATGCATGGTGTTCCTTTAACCTCTGTTTCGCATTAAATGCTCCGGGTCAGAAAATTGCGGACTCTGGGATCTGCAGATTCTTTTAAAAGTTGTTTTGGCGGACCCGATGCAATCATGGTTTTTTCATCAGTATCAAGAAAAATTGCTGTATCACCAACCGAAAAAATACTTTCGAGCTCATGAGTAACCATCACGATCGTTGTCTCCAGGCTGTCCCGCAGTTCAAGGATCAGTCGGTCGAGCAGTTTCGCGCTGATAGGATCGAGTCCGGCCGAGGGTTCATCAATAAACAGGATATCGGGGTCTAGCGCCATTGCTCTGGCAAGGCCGGCGCGTTTGCGCATGCCTCCACTGATTTCTGAGGGGTAATAGTCTTCAAAACCGGCAAGTCCAACCAGCGACAGTTTATAGGAAACAATTTTTTCAATCTGGGATGAAATCAACGAGGTGTGCTCTGAGAGAGGTAGCGCAATGTTTTCAGCCAGGGTCATGGAGCTGAACAGGGCACCACTCTGGTAGAGGACACCGCTGCGGCTGATCATGCGTGTGCGTTCTTCAAACGTGGTATCCCAGATATTGGTACCATCGATAAGGATGTCTCCAGCGGCCGGCGCCATCAGACCGATCAGATGACGCAACAGAGTGCTTTTACCGCATCCGCTGCCACCCATAATAATAAATATGTCACCGCGTTTAACACAGAAATTGAGGTTCTGCTGAATAATCGTATCAGCATAAGCCATGGTCAGGTTTTTTACCTGAAGATGAGTGGCCCGCGACATTAAACCCCCAGAACCTGGCAGATAACAGTGATTATTGCATCGGCAACGATAATCAGCACCAGGGAGGTGACGACCGCACTGGTGGCTGCAAAACCAACCGCTGAGGCACTTCGGCCACACTGTAAACCCCGAAAACAACCGGAACCGGCCACCAGCACACCAAAAACAGCAGCTTTTAAGATTCCGATAACGAAATGTTTTAATTCAACAAAGTCCTGTATCTGTAAATAATACTGATAAAAGGAAACGTCAAAGAGTCCGGCGCTGACCACGGCTCCACCAAATATACCCATAAAAATTGAATAGATACATAGAAGCGGCATGGTGATACATAGTGCCAAGAGGCGCGGTAAAACAAGAAATTCAATGGGGGAGATTCCCATGGTTTTCAGGGCATCGATTTCTTCATTAACCTGCATGGTGCCGATTTGCGCGGCATAGGCTGATCCGCTACGGCCGGCCATGATGATCGCCGTCATCATGGCTCCCATTTCACGCGCCATTCCGAGACCTACCAGGTTGGCGATAAAAATTTCGGCACCAAAAAGGCGCAACTGGACAGCGCCGACAAAAGCCAGAATCATACCTACCAGGGTGCTGATCAGGGTGATAATCATCAGGGCGGAAGGTCCGGCCGCTTCAATCTGATAGAACAGATCAGAAATGCGCAAACGTGCCCGTCCACGCAGCAGGTTGTATGCCGCTTTATACAGGTCCCCCACAAAGGTCAGCATATCATTCCATGAGCGATGCATCTCAATCGTCACATTACCGATTTTCGCCAGAACCGGTTGCCCCAGTAACGTGCGGCGCGCTCCCTTACGTTCAGGAACCGCATAGGCCAGGTTCAACAGACGCCTTGCTCCCTGGGGCAGATTTGTTTTGTCAATGAGGATATTGTTGTGTTGACAGTGATCGATCAGCTCGATCAGAAAGGTCATCAAGCCGCTGTCCCAAGCCTGAAGTTGCTCAGTGTTGAAACTGACAGTCGTAGCTTTGGTGCTGTTGATCTGACTTAAAACAGGAGGTGCTGCCGGCATGCCGGCAGAGTATGACCAGTTGCCGACAAGATGAAGCAACAGGCTATTTTCAGTGGTTTCAAACCGGTATTGTGCAGGTACTGACTCAGCCATGTTAACCCTGTTATGGAGATTCAATCACAATCTTCACGAGGTTACCATGTTACTGGTTGCGTATCCAGCTGGTTCGAACTAGGTGGTGTGAAATGAAGTTGGTTCAGAAGAAATCATCAGTTTTCAATCTGTCGCATATCCAAAGATGATATCTGATTTCTGCCGCTGCTTTTCGACAGCATCAGGGCCTGATCGGTTGCTAAAATCAATTCATCCTTAGTCACCTCATTGGTCTCCGGAGTTGTCGTGGTCAGCCCTGCACTCATGGTGACGTAAATCACCTGATCCAGATGATTGGTCGCAATCCCTTCAACGCAGCGCCGTAAACGTGAAGCGAAGACCCGTGCCCCTTCAGCTCCGGTTTCAGGCAGAATGATGGCAAATTCATCTCCTCCATAGCGGGCAACAATGTCACAGGGACGTACCGCAGAACAAACGGCCTTGGCAATATTCATCAAGATGACATCACCTACAGGGTGACCATGGCGATCATTGGTTTTCTTGAAATAATCAATATCAAAAATGATCAAAGACAAGGATGAATGATAACGTCTTGCGCGCGACAGTTCTTTGTCCAGGGTTTCATGAAAATAACGGTGGTTATAAAGTCCCGTGAGGCCATCACGGTAGACAAGTTCCCGCAGACGCGCATTGCTCTCTTGAAGCTGGCGCGTCATCCGTTCTGATTTTGTCCGGGCAACGTTGAGTTCCAGAACCATCTGTTCCTTGGTCAGATTGATGCGTGTCAACTCGGCATTGGCCTGTTGCAAAAGGACTGAATAAGGCACCATTTGTTCTGATTTAATCTCAAAAAACTCGATAATTTCATTGCTTTTAGTCGCCGCTTCATCGAGCAGCCGGTAGGTCTGTTGGTCTGTCAGGCCGTAATCATTTTCAAGCTGTTCCTGAAGTGCCGGTGCGGTAGTCAGCGCACCGTAATCATGACACAAGGAAGCTATCTGGGTGGCAAAATGGAGAATTCTAGTAGTTTGCTGACTCTCTTCAGGAACACGATCCGGACAGACATGGTATAAAATCGGCTCACAGACATTGTCCGGCAGATTCCAGTGTTTCAGTAGTGCATAGCCAACCTGGGCATGGTTGTATCCGTACAGGTTGTTTTCGGCTTCGACCAGGTTATCATTATCATTAACTTCCGTGATCAGCCTGTTATATATGTCGCCTTTTGCCTGGGAGATAACCAGGATGCCGATGTCTTGAAGCAGGGCGGTGACAAAAATACTGTCATTTTGTTGATTCACTGCACGTGCCAAAAGCTCTGCAGCCACAGCCGCGGCGACCGATTGTTGCCAGAACCGGTCCATGTTAAATCCGGCATTTCCAGTGCTGCGGCAGTTTGAAGTGATCACAAATGAGAGCGCAATGTTTTTGATAACATCGGTTCCCAGAGCAATCATGGCTCGTTGAATATTGGCTATATTGCCTTTTGAACAGAACATCCCTGAATTGGCAATCTTGAGCATCTTTGCGGTTAATGCCGGGTCTTTGGCAATCACATCACCCAACGCCGTGAGTGGCGCCTCGTCTTTTCGAACGGTGCTAAGGATATTGACAGCAATGGCGGGAGGAGATGGCAATTGAAGATTATTTTCAATCAGCTTGATGATATTTTTGTACTGCAATCCTGCTTGCATGATAGTTCCGCCAATCTTATGAGGTTCCGGGAGTTCATCACCAGCAGTATATCATAGATAGTTAGGTTTTAATAATAATAATTGATCAATATATGTCAAGAGAATAAATCTTGATGCTGGACAGGCGTAAAGGCTCTGGTTACTATACAGGCTCAATTTTGTTCGGCAAAAAGTTTTGTCTAACTCTTCTCCTGTGTTTTTTTAATTTCACCCATAACCATGGATCTTTTGATGAAACTGACGGAATGTCCTGTTCTGATATTTGATGGTGCCTGCGGAACCAATCTGCAACTCTTTGATATTTTACCGGCGCAATGGCATGACTGCGAAGGGTGTAACGAAATTCTCAACCTCAGCGCACCTCACCAGATCGCGCGATTGCATTGTGAGATGCTCAATGCCGGTGCCATGGTACTTGAAACCAACACCTTCGGAGCCTCACGCATTGTATTAGCTGAATATGGCTTACAGGACAAGGTGCGGGAAATCAATACGCAGGCAGTAGCAATTGCCAGAAAGGCCATCGCCGGCAGGGAAGGTCGTTTCGTTGCCGGATCTGTAGGGCCGGGAACCAAGCTGCCGTCCCTGGGGCACATTGATGTTGACAGTCTCAAAACGGCAACGAGCGAGCAGATTGCTGCCCTGCTTGATGCCGGGGTTGACTGTCTGATTATTGAAACCTGCCAGGATATGCTCCAGACCAAAACCGCTTTGATTTCCGCATTTGAAATGCTTGAAGTTTCCGGATTGTCGCTACCGGTACTGGCTTCAGTGACCATTGAACAGCAGGGGACGATGCTGGTCGGTAGCGACATTGCCGCGGTTGTAGCGACCCTGGAACCCTTCCCTTTGTTCTCTTTGGGAATTAATTGTGCCACTGGTCCCAAGGACATGGTGTCACACGTTCATTATCTCAGTCAGCACTGGCCGGGACGGATTTCGGTGATTCCCAATCAGGGAATGCCCGAGGTTGTCGATGGTAAAACCCACTATCCATTAGCCCCTGAGGATTTTGCTGAACAGATGTGGCGCTTTGTTACGCAACAGGGGGTCAGTATTGTCGGTGGTTGCTGTGGCACCAGCCCGGCCCATATTACCGCGTTGGCAGAGCGGCTTCACGGCGCTAGTCCGGCTCGGCGGGAGGTGAATCAATGAAAGCTTCTGTTGCCAGCCTTTATCAGGCCGTCGAGTTGAACCAGGAGATACCGCCGTTGCTGATTGGTGAGCGCTGCAATCCCAATGGGTCCAAAGCGTTTAAAGAAGCGCTGATCGCTGAAGATGATAACGCCTGCCTGAAAGTTGCTTTGGATCAGGAAGCACGTGGGGCCCAGGTGATTGACCTGTGTGTTGCTTATGCCGGCCGTGATGAGCTGAGTGATATGAGGCGTCTGACACGATTGTTTGCCGGATCCTGCAAAGCTCCCCTGATGTTTGACTCTACCAGTCCCGATACCCTTGAAAAAGTACTGCCGTTGTATCCGGGACGTGCCATCATCAATTCGATTAATCTTGAGGATGGCGGTGAGAGTCTCGATCGCATCTGCAAACTGGCAAAAAAATATGGAGCAGCAGTTGTCGCTCTGGTGATCGATCTGGAAGGGATGGCTTTGACCTCGACCCGGAAGCTGACGGTCGCCAAGGAAATTTATCAGCGCGCGGTAACTGTCCACGGGCTGCGGCCGCAGGATCTGCTGTTTGACCTGTTGACCTTTACTGTCGGCTCCGGCGATGAAACGATGCGTCGCTCAGCGATCGAAACCATTGAAGCGATCAAACTGGTGCGCCGCGAGCTTCCCGGCGTTGGCTTTACTCTGGGCGTCAGCAATGTCAGTTTCGGGTTGCGCCCGGCAGCGCGCAAAGTTCTCAATTCTGTTTTTCTGCATGAGGCGGTTGCGGCAGGGCTCAATACCGCCATCGTTGATGCCGCCAAGGTGCTGCCTTATTCGGCCATCAGTGAAGAAGACCGCGAGATCTGTTTTGATCTGCTCTTCGATCGTCATCCTGATGCATTGATGACGTTTATCGACTATTTTGAGCAGGCCGGTGATAAAGATCAGGAGGAGGATACCCCGCAGCTGTTGCTCGAAGAACAGCTGCGTCAGAAGGTCCTTAAGGGTGACAAAGATGGTCTTGAAGATCTTCTTGCTGAATTGCGTGGGCGCTGGAAACCCCTGGATATTGTTAACCGCCTGCTGGTACCGGCAATGCGCGAGGTCGGTGATCTATTCGGTCGTGGCGATTTATTGCTCCCCTTTGTTCTGCAGTCCGCCGAGGTCATGAAACTCAGCGTCGCTCTGCTCGAACCTTACATGGAAAAGCTCGACCAGGAAGGGCAGGTCAAGGTGCTCCTTGCCACAGTTGCAGGTGATGTTCACGATATCGGTAAAAATCTGGTTGATATCATTCTGACGAATAACGGTTATAAGGTGTTCAATATCGGCATCAAGGTTCCGGCCGAAGAAATCATCGCTAAAGCCAAAAAGTATCAGGTTGATGTTATCGGTCTTTCGGGACTGCTGGTCAAATCAGCCCTGTTAATGAAAGATAATCTGACCCAGTTCGGTGATGTCGGCCTCAACCTGCCGGTGCTCCTTGGTGGTGCCGCACTGACCCGAAAATATGTCGCTCAAGATTGTGTTCCACAATATCAGGCTCCGGTTGTTTACTGTGCCGATGCTTTCGATGGCCTCAAGGCCATTCGTGCTTTTGAAGCCGGGGAGCTCACGTCAACAAGCTGGTCCGACAGCACCGTCGCACCCAATCGCCCCGGTGCGCAGATTGCCGTCATTGACCGCCGGTGGGAATCTCCAGCGGTTCCTTTTATCGGTGACCGTCAAGTGCTCGACATTGACCCGGAGAAACTCTTTGATTACCTCAATCAGCCGGCCCTGTTCCGGGGCCGCTGGGGTTACCGGCGGGGGAAGATGGCTAAGGAAGACTACGAGCATCTGCAGCGAGAAACGGTGCTGCCCCTCTATGAGCGGCTCAAAAGTGAAGGCTTAAATGAAGGCTGGTTCGAGCCGAAGGTAACTTATGGTTACTTCAATTGTTTCAGCCGGGAAAATCAGCTGATCGTTCAGCATGACGGCCAGGACTACCGATTCGACTTTCCGCGCCAACAAAGCGCTGCCGGTTTGTGTATTGCCGATTTCTATCACAGCGAGAAAGAGGGGGGGGACAAGACCGGCTTTTTTGTCGTGACCATTGGCGAAAAGCTGGCGCGGGTCACTTGCGAACTCTATGCTGCTGACAGTTACCACGATTATCTGATGCTCCATGGATTGGGCGTCGAGCTGACCGATGCCCTCGCCGAATACTGGCATGAACAGATGCGCATCGAGATGGGAATTCAGGCAGGAAGCACCGACATGGCGTCCTACGTGGCTCAAGGGTATCAGGGTTCACGTTACGGTTTCGGTTATCCGGCCTGCCCGGACCTGGCTGCCCATGTTCCCGTGTTTAACTTACTGCATCCCGAGCGGATCGGGGTCAGTTTAACCGAGTCATATGAAATGGTGCCGGAGATGACCACCTCTGCGATTGTTGCTTATCACCCCCAGGCTAAATATTTTGCCGTCTGAGTTGCCTGCTGTTAACGACGAGATGGTTCTGGGTGACTCATGACCCTGGATCTGTCGTTTCTTCTCGCTTTTTTTGCAACCCTGGCCGGAATTTTTTACCTGGCCTGGGGTGGCAAGGCCAAGGCAATCAACGGTGCTGATTTCGTCTTAAGCGGACGTAAGGCATCGAGCCTCAATGTGTTTGGTGCAATTACCGGCACCCTCGTTGGTGGCTCCTCTACCATCGGTACCGCCCAGCTGGCTTTTATGTATGGCCTGTCAGCCTGGTGGTTTACCCTTGGCGCCGGATTGGCCTGTTTATTCCTTGGATTATTCATTGCCGTCCCTCTACGTCAGAGTCAGGCCCAGACCATCCCTGAATTTATTGCCCTGTACCATGGTGAACGGGTACGCACTGCTGCCAGTCTTTTTACCGCCGCCGGGATGTTTATCCAGATTGTTGCCCAACTACTGGCCTGTGGTGCTGTGCTGGCGGTTCTTTTTGACCTGTCGATGGTGGCCAGTGCCATCATCTCCGGGCTGCTGGTGGCTTTTTTTACCCTTGGTGGCGGGATGAAATCTGCCGGCTTTACTGGTTTAATCAAGATGTTCCTGATCTACCTGACTATGGCAGTGGCGGGCCTGGTTGCCCTGAAACTGGCCGGTGGCTGGCGGGATTTGACTGCCGGTTTTTCCGCCTGGCCGTGGTTCAGCCTGTTTGGTTATGGGGTAAAAGAGGGGGTCTCTGATCTGGTGTCGATGCTGGTAGGTGTTATATCGACCCAGACCTATCTGCAGGCAATTTTTTCAGCCAACAACAGCAGCGCGGCGCGGCGCGGTGCCCTGCTCAGTGCTGCGCTGATTCCCCCTTTAGGGCTGTTCGGTATCCTGGTCGGTTTGTTTATGCGCCAGACCATGCCGGAAATCCAGAGCGCCCTGGCGCTGCCGACCTTTATCCTGCAGCACTTGCCGCCGGGCTTTGCCGGCATTGCTTTTGCTACCCTGTTGATTGCAGCAGTGGGAACAGCGGCAGGCCTTGCCCTGGGTGTGGCGACAACCCTGAAAGTCGATCTGTTACGTTACTGGCTGCACAACAAGCCATCAGAATTGTTGATATTTCGGTTAATCACCCTGGCAGTTTTATTCGCAGCTTTTCTCCTTTTGCTGAGCAACATGGGCTCTGCGATTATGGACTGGAGCTTTTTATCCATGGGACTGCGCGGCGCCACCCTCTGTTTCCCTTTGCTTTTTGCCGTGTTCTTACCGAAAACCAACTGGCGTCAGGCCGGTTTAATCTCGATTATGTTTGCGCCCACGGCTGTTGTGCTGTTGGGCTTTTTCCCAATAATCGGCTTGCCTCCTTTGTTTTCTGGTCTGGGTTTGTCATTGTCGGTTTTTGTGTTGACGCTGCTCTTGCCTGGGCCAAAGAGATAACACCTGCCAACATGCAGGCAGCGATGAACTCCTTTTCCTGGAAACACAACAGTCCGGTCATAATAATGTTATAATATTGAGTAATGGTTTTCATTCTGCTATCTGACGATTCTAATAACGATTTCGGCTCTGAGCTTTCGACACCTGATGCGTCTTGTTAATCTGTTTCTGTTTTTTTTCATCATCACTACGTCAATAGCTTATGCTGCGCGTCTTGAACTGGATGTGCGCAGCAGCGAGCCAACTCTGCAGCAGATCGTCAAAGATGCCCTGAATGCGCCGATTCTGTCCGTAGGCGATGAGCGTCTTAACCGTCAACGTCTGGGATCTTATCAGCGCCAGCTGCCGCGATTGGTTAAAGATATAATCGAACCCTACGGTTATTTCTACAGTACGGTCACAACACGCCTGCAGCAACCTGCAGCAGACCACTTTCGTATCATTCTCGACGTGGACGGCGGGGAGCCGTTGCACATCACCAAATTCAATCTGGAAATATCGGGTTCAGGATCAGAACATCCAGGTCTGAAAAAGCTATTGAATCAGTTCCCTTTACAGGTGAATGATATTTTACGGCAGGATCTTTATGAGCAGGGGAAAACCCGCCTGCGTCAGGAAGCTGCTGCCCTTGGCTATCTGGATGCCTCCTTTGACGTCCACAAGATTGAAATTCATCTGCAAGAACGGCGGGCCGAGATCGACCTGCGGTTTGCAACTGGTGAGCGGTATCATTTCGGCGCGACCCATTTTGTCGATCGGGCGGGTTATCCTGAGCGATTCCTTAAGCGTTTTCTCAGCTATAACCAGGGCGATATTTTCTCTTACCGTCTGCTGGGTAAAACCCAGGTAAATCTGATTGATGCTGATCTGTTTCGCTCCGTGTCGGTTCTGGCCAGTTCGCAAGATCACGAAAATTTTCAGGTGCCGGTGGAAATTGAGTTGCTGCCAATGCCACGCCATCGTCTGCGTCCGGGAATCGGCTACGGCACTGATACCGGAGGCAGGATCTCTCTTGATTATCGCCACTTGAACCTATGGGGAGCGGCTCATGAGCTGGTGGGTAAAATGCTTATTGCTGAATGGCGCCAGCAGCTTGAGACGACCTACATCATTCCTGATCGCCGTCGTCTTGACAGTCTGACTCTGTTGACCATCGGTACTGAACGGGAAGATGTCGATACCTATTATCGGCGTGAGGTTTTTGGTGAAGCGGAATATCGGCGGTCTTTTGGCCGACGCTACCACGGATCATTGTTTGTACGCATGACCTCAGAACAATCGCGCATTGCTGATAACGACAAACGTACTCAATTATTACTGCAGGGATTCCGCCTGGACTGGCAAAAGCTGGATCATCCTTTGACCCCGGAACGCGGCAGCAAAGTTCAGATTGAAGTGCAGGGCGCTGATGAAAACTGGTTTTCTGATACCTCCTTGCTGCAACTCACCGTTGATGCCGCGACACTGATACCCATGCCTCAGCGTTTTTCCGTTTTTATCCGTTTACGTGGAGGGACGACCTGGCACCGTCATGAATTTAACACCCTGCCGGTTTCGTTGCGGTATTTTGCCGGTGGCGATCGTAGTGTCAGAGGGTTTAAATACAATTCCCTCGGACCCGTCAATGAAGAAGGGGAAGTTGTCGGTGGCAAGCATCTTCTGGTGGGCAGTGTAGAGCTGGAGAAACGGTTTCTGCAACAATGGGGAGCCGCCATCTTTTACGATGTTGGTAATGCCTTTGATTCCTTCAACGATTATCAACTCAAGCAGGGGACCGGGGTCGGTTTGCGTTATTTCACCCAGATCGGTGCGATACGTCTTGACCTGGCCAGGCAGCTGGGGGAAAGGGACAACGGTTATCGTCTGCATTTCAGCCTGGGGTTGGCATGGTAAGAAGTTTGACCGTCACCTTTGTGGTTTTTTGTCTGGTTGCCGGCCTGATCGTCGGGGCTGCGATCTGGCTATTCTTTACCTCAGCCGGCGCGGATTTCACGTTGCGTCGTTTAGCGCAGCAGCTTGATGCCCGGATTGAAATATCTCAGCTGAGCGGCTCTTTGGCGCGCGGGTTCAGCATCAAGGACCTGGTGATCGAACACGCAGATGTTAGCCTGCAAGCTCGCCACATCGAACTGGGCACGGATGTTTCATCCCTTTATCCTCTCCATTTATCCTTCCCTGTCCTTGCTCTGGCAGATATTCGGCTGAGCTTGCCTCAGACTGAACCAACCGGGCAACAACCCGATCTTGCGCTGCAGATTCCGAAGCTGCCGGGAATCTTCGATCTGTTCAACGTCGATATCGCGCAACTTGATTTGAAAAATATGTCAATCATCCAGGGTGATGATACCAGGGTGATAGAAGAAGTGAATGCGGCTATAGGTTTTCACCAGAGACGATTATCAGTCAGCAACCTGAGCTTACGTGTAGATGATCTGTTTGTTACTGCAACCCTGACTCTGGATATGAATGATTCGGTCCTGGATCTGGCGGCAACCGTCGAAAATACCAGGACCAATCAATCCTGGGAGAACATCATGGTTGCATGTTCACTGGCCGCTGTCGCTGCTGACACCAGCGCCGGGACAATCGATCTGCAGTTGCAGCTGGTCGAACTTGAACCCTTTTTCCTGCAGACGGAAGTCAGGCTAGGTGATAATAGCCTGGCTTTTTCAAACCTTTTATTCCGCCAGGCCGGGCGGTCGGGTTCCGTTAAAGCGTCAGGACAGTTGCGGTTTGATGAGGATGGGCCGGCGCTGACCGTCAACGTTTTCCCTCAGGATCTGGATTTAAGTCAGGAAGCAAATCTGCCGCTGGTGGTGAACGGAGAAATCGGTTTGATGTATGCCCGGATGCAGTATCAGGGCCGGATTGAGTTGACGACTCGGGGTGATGAATTGGTAGCGTCTGCGCTGACGACTAGCGTTTCCGGTGATCACCAGCACCTGCAACTGCAGCAGATCAATGCCTCCTGGCTGGCAGCACAGATCACCGGCAATCTTGACCTCGATTGGTCAAAAACCCTGGAACTGGCAGCGGAACTGCGGGTTGAACATCTCTCCCTGGAACCTTTTATCCCTGACAGCAGCAGTCTGCTCAATGCCAATCTGTCGACCAGTTACCGACATGATGTGCAATCACCACAGGCTAATATTCATATCGAACTGTACGATTCAACCCTTTACGAATACCCCCTGTCCGGTATTGTTGCGGCAGACTACGAGAATCATAATCTGATTCTACATCAGTTGATTCTGCTTAGTAACAGTGCCCAACTGCAGGCGCAGGGCGATTTGCAGAACAACATCAATCTTACCCTGACACTCCAGCAAGTTGCCGATTTTTATCCACCGGTAGCAGGAGTTCTGTCGGTGCAAGGATGGTTTAACCACGGGAACAAAGGCAGTGCAGCAGATCTCCAGATTGTCGGCACAGATCTCGTCTATGATCAGTGGCAGTTGGATGCACTGAGTTCTCACTTACTCCTAGATGTCGATCAAACCCTTTTTGCGACGGCTCAATTGCGACAACTGGGTTCCGAGGCCCAATTACTGCTGATTGATGGGATAGATCTGCAGGTGGACGGAACACTGATCAGCCATCAGATCGACATCAGCGCCCGGGCGCAAGACACCAGGATGAAAACCACCCTGCAGGCAAGCTGGTCAGAATCCTTGTGGACGGCGTTGCTGCAGCAACTGAACATTGATGCATCAGGGCGCCAATGGCGCCTTAATCAGCCTGCATCCCTTAGCGTTGGACCACAGATTATCAGGGTTTCCGAGGTATTACTCGATGCGGGGTTGCAACAGTCCATCCGTCTGCAGGGGGTGTTTTTGCCCGCGGAAGAGTCCCTCGAGGTGGATCTTGGTTGGTCGAATCTGCCCCTGAGCCTTTTTAGTCTTTGGCTCGATCCCACTTTAGTGCAAGGGGTCTCAGGTGGATCCTTGTCTGTGCTTCATCAACCAGAAAACACTCAACTTCACCTTGCTGCACAATTAAATGCCGATCTTCATTATCGGCAGTTGCATCTGCAGGATACCAGCACCAGATTGACCCTGGATTGGGGGATGGATGGCCTGGCCGGCGATGTCCGTATCGATATCGGCTCACCGGCCCATCTGACGCTTAACTTTGATTCTCCTGATCCGGCAGGACTGGTGCTGCCGGATATAACCAACATGGTATTGGCGTGCCGGCAGGTGCCCTTGCAGTTGATCCAG
Organism: Pelovirga sp. C15f; assembly: GCF_057178085.1. Taxonomy (NCBI): domain Bacteria; kingdom Pseudomonadati; phylum Thermodesulfobacteriota; class Desulfuromonadia; order Geobacterales; family Geobacteraceae; genus Pelovirga; species Pelovirga sp. C15f. Next base: position 582,221 of record NZ_JBXUCV010000001.1, on the reverse strand, counting down.
CCCTGGTTGCCGGCGGATATCATTGCCCAGGGAGTTTTTACCTGCGATATGGAGGGTTGGTGGTCCGCAGACAAGGCGTTTGCCCTGAATGGCAAAGCGGACATCAGCGCTGGTTCTCTGTATTGGTATGATGATGAACAAGAAATGGAAGTTGCTGTTGAAAAAGCCGGACTAGAATTGTCCTGGCAGGAGAATATCCTTCAAGCTCAGGGGACTCTGATCCATGATTTCGGCCATATCAACAGCCACCTTGAAGTTGGAGTTCCAGCTCAAGTGCCTATCAATCTGTTGGATGACGCGCCGATTGCCGCAGATATCGGTTTATTGCTGCAGGAAAGCGGCTTGCTGACGGTGTTTTTCCCTCAGTATGTATACGACAGCAAAGGGGAAATCGAGCTGACGGCAGCCATCAGTGGTACCGTCGGTAAGCCGTTGTTTGCCGGATCTCTCGGCTTGCAAGGGTGGGAACTATATGTGCCTGCTGCCGGAATTCGTATTGCCGACATTCATGCTGCAGCGCAACTTGATAGACAACAGCTTAACATATCGACCCTGCGAATGACTTCTGCAGCCGGGACGGTCAGCGGCCAGGGACGGTTGGCTTTGCAAGGATGGTCCCCCGACAGTTACTATTTTACCTTGTCGGGCAGCGACTTCCAGTTGATCAATTTAAGTGGTCTGGCAGTTCAGGTCAGCCCGGATCTGGTAATTGATGGTAACTTTGATACAATTCGTGTGCGTGGCAGTTTACAATTCCCGCAGGTGATGATCGAGGATCAAACCCGTTCCCAGGCGGTTCAGAACAGCCCGGACCTGGTTATTGTTGATCGTCAGACACCCGAACGACGAATAGCAACCCTTCGTCACGATATAGATGTAAGCCTTATTTTGGGGGAGCAGGTATTGCTGAATTTTGCGGGGTTACAGGCGCGGATTGCCGGATCCTTGCGTCTGTACAGTGATGCGCAGCAGGATTTTGCAGCGCAGGGACAATTATTTGTAGAACGTGGGCGCTTTTCGACCTACGGTGTTTCCCTGGATATAGAGCGTGGTGATCTGTATTTTGCCGGCGTCCCTTTGCGGTACCCTGCCCTCGACATCCTGGCGATACGTCGCGCCGGTGAGATCCGGGCTGGAGTGCGAGTAACCGGGACACCCCAGGAACCACAGATCAGTCTCTATTCAGAGCCGGCTATGCCCGATGCGGATGTGTTGTCTTATGTCGTGCTCGGTCGTCCCCTGGATAACCGTGGCGGCGATACTGATCTGTTGATGGTCGCCACAGGAGCACTATTATCGCAAGGGGAATCCATTATTCTGCAGGAACGCCTGAAGGGGCGATTGGGTCTGGATGTGCTTGAATTTAATGCCGGGAATGGTGATACCAATGACGCCGTTGTTACGACCGGCAAATATATTACCCCCGATCTTTATGTGAGCCTCGGTTATTCACTGTTTAATAATAGTAACGAAATCAGAATACGTTATCGGCTTTCGTCCCGACTGGAACTGGAATCGAACTTTGGTCAGGAATCAGGCGTTGATCTTTTTTACCGCCTGGAAATGGATTAACTGCTTAAAAAGTGAAAGGCCCGCTACAGAGAGCGGGCCTTCAACGATTACTGTGTTTTAACTTCAGAATCATCCCTGTCACGGGAAATACCGGTGTCTGATAACACCGGTGGGGTGGAAAACCTTCTCAACTGCTGTGAGTCGTCTTCGATAGGCATTCCTCCTTTCTGATTTGTTTTTATTATAGCGAACTTCAAAAAAAAATCAAAGAGGGGGGCCAGTGAAAAATATGGGTTTTTCTTTACCGATTTTTTTTTTTACTGTACCTTCAACCGGCAAAAGAATGGGTTGTTGAACAGCCGTGGTTCAATGGCAGATTCGAAATGAAAGGTTTTTTAGTGTGAACAGTTTACCCTTTTTCGTTTTATGGGTTGTCATGGCGTGTGGGGCTTATGCTGTAGCCAAAAGCCGGGGGCGCAACTGTCGTCTCTGGTTTGCGATCGGGTTGATGATCGGACCTTTTGCCATCCTGATTGTGGCATTGCTGCCATTGGGTCCGAACGCCAAAAAAGGATACCAGTAATTAAGCCATGAAAAATCGCATGATAAAATTGCTGATATTTTTTGTCGGTGGATGTTTGGGTGGAGCGTTCTTCGGTTATCTCGGCCAGTGTGCAGGCAGTACCTGAGGTGCCTTTGTCAGTCCCTGGTCAGGGTCATTGTTTGGAGCACTGATTGGTTTGTTTCTGGGCATGCTGCCGTCAGAGCAGGGGAGGTGACAATGCCACGGTCTCTTTTGGTATTGATCTGATATGTAAACCTGTTCTTCTTTTGTTCTGGAGATAAACTGCCTTGATCCTTCCTGTTGTTGCTCTGATATGTGGTCTGGTATTGCTGGTATGGAGTGCTGATCGATTTGTTGATGGTGCCGCTGCGACAGCGCGCCATGCCGGTATGCCGCTGCTGCTGATCGGGATGGTAGTCATTGGCTTCGGCACATCAGCACCTGAATTGCTGATCTCGGCCATTGCCTCAACCCAGGGGAATCCCGGCCTGGCGCTGGGGAATGCTTATGGTTCGAATATTTCCAATATTGCCCTGATTCTTGGCGTTACAGCGTTGATCAGCCCGATTCCGGTTCCCGCCAAAATTCTGCGTTCTGAACTGCCGGTGCTGGCGGCAATTACTCTGTTGACAGTTGTGCTGTTATGGAACCTGTCCATCAGTCGATTTAATGCCATTATATTACTGGTGGCTTTTGCTGCGGTCATTGTCTGGTGGATCATCATCGCTTTGCGTCATAAGAATACCGAGAAATTGCTGGCAGCATCAGAGTCTGACGATGATGTTTTTTTGCCGTTAAAACCGGCAGTTTTCTGGTTGATTGTCGGGTTAATCCTGTTGGTCGCAAGTTCCCGTATGCTGGTTTGGGGAGCGGTAGAAATTGCCACTTCTCTGGGAGTCAGTGATCTGATGATCGGTTTGACCATTGTGGCGGTAGGCACCTCTTTGCCGGAACTGGCTGCTGCTGTTGCAGCCGCGCGCAAAAAAGCTCACGACCTGGTGTTGGGCAATATTATCGGCTCCAATATTTTCAACACCCTTGCGGTCGTCGGCATTGCCGGTCTTATTCACCCCCTTGATATCGGCGGTGAGGTTCTCTACCGCGACTGCCTGATTATGGGTATTCTGACCTGCTGCCTTTTTGGTACTGCCTGGCGCGGACGCTATTGTTTGTCTCGTTTGTTTGGCAGTATGCTGTTGTTGAGCTATGTCGCCTATCTGGGGTTGCTGGGATTGCAGATTCTTGGCTATCTGTGAAAAATCAGTGACTCACCCCTTGACACATCGTTAAATTTGAATGATTTTAGTGGATTATAAATTTACTTTTTCTATCACTTAAAATTTTAGTCGCAAGAAATTAACAATAAAGGAGTCATCATGCCTGTTTCTGCAGATTTTAAATCGCGTTTGTATCCCATTGCGGCGCAACTTGTTCAACATTATGGTACGCCTTTTCATATTTATGATGAAGTCGGTATCCGCCAGACCGGTGAGCAGCTTAAACAGGCATTTTCTCATCTGGATGGTTTTCGCGAATATTATGCCGTCAAAGCTTTGCCCAACCCGCGCATCCTGCAAATAATGGCCGAAATGGGCTTTGGTTTCGATTGCAGCTCCATTGCTGAATTGCTGCAAAGCCGTCAGGTTGGCGCGCGCGGTGAAGACATCATGTTTACCTCGAATAACACCAATCAATTAGAGTTCGAAACTGCTCTAGCCGATGGTGGTAGTATTTTAAATCTGGATGATATCTCCCTGATCGACAAAGTCAAAGACTTTCCCGAGCTGATTTGTTTCCGGTACAACCCGGGCCCGAGAAGATCGGGCAACGTTATCATAGGTAACCCGGTTGAAGCTAAATATGGGGTCAGCTACGAGCAGATTGTCGATGCCTATCGCCAGGCCAAACAGCGTGGGGCCAGTAGGTTCGGCCTGCATACTATGGTTGCCTCCAACGAACTGGATTACACCTACATGGTGGAAACTGCGCGCATGGTGCTGGATGTGGTTGAAATGGTCAGCAATGAACTCAATATCAGGTTTGAATTTGTCAATATCGGCGGTGGTTTCGGTATCCCTTATCGACCTAAACAGAAGCCTCTTGACCTTACATCCTTGGCCCATGAGATTGGCGATATTTTTGCTGAATTCAAGGACAAACATGGCTATGTCCCGAAAATGTACATGGAAAGCGGCCGCTTTATGACCGGTCCCCATGGTTGTCTGTTGACCAGCGCTATTAATCATAAAAATATCTATCGCGACTATATTGGCGTTGATGCCTGTATGTCTTCCCTCATGCGACCGGGCATGTATGACGCCTATCATCATATCGAGGTCATCGGTAAAGAAAACGAACCGGCCGATCAGGTCTACGATATCGTTGGCTCTTTGTGCGAAAACAACGATAAATTTGCTATACAGCGTGCATTTCCACGGATTGAAGAAGGGGATATCCTGGCAATTCATGATACCGGTGCCCATGGTCACTCAATGGGTTTTCAGTACAACGCCCGCTTGCGCCCACAGGAGCTGTTGCTCAAAACTGATGGAACCGTTGAACTGATCCGTCGGGCCGAAACGATTGAGGATTACTTTGCTACCCTGAAGTTTGCCGCTGACCATTTTTCGCCGAACCGGGCATAGATTTGTCGTTGGTACAGCATCGCACCCAGCTGGAACATCAGATCTTGCCGCCATTGACAGTAGAAACCCTGGTCAATGGCGGTTCCGGTCTGGCACGTTTTGACGGGCGCGTTGTTTTTATTCCCCACACCAGTGTCGGTGATCTGGTACGCGCCAAGGTCGTGCGCTCCAAAAAGAATTACCTGGAAACGCAACTGCTTGAGGTGCTGCGACCCGGCCCTGGCCGCCACATTCCTGTTTGCCCGGTCGCCGGCGAGTGCGGTGGTTGTCAGTGGCAACACCTCACTTATGACGAACAACTGCATTGGAAACATCAGCTGTTTGTTGAAACCTTGAGTCACCAGTGCCAGGTTGCCGCATCCGCCATCAAACCAATCATCCCTTCTGCAGATCAGTGGCATTACCGTAGTCGAGTTCAGGTAAAATGTTTTAACCGTGGCAATCGTTTTATCACCGGTTTTTATCGTTCACACAGTCGTTATGTCGTTTCTGTCGATCAATGCCCGATCATGGATCAGCGCCTTAACCAATTATTGGCTGACCTCAGGGTTCTGATCAACGCTTCCGTTTATGCTGATAAAATTCCCCAGATCGATCTGGCGGTTGATGATGCCGGCAAATGTGCAGTAGTTGTGCACTATTTTGGCGAGCAACGATCCGGTCTGATCGATCGCTTACGCCATTCCGGCCTGAATGCCGATGTGCTGGTTCAGTTTGGTTCCAAAAAAAACCTCCAAACGATTTGTGGTGACGGCACGCTTGAGATTCATGTCGATAATCCTCCAATCTATCTAAACTACAGCGCCGGCTCTTTTTCCCAGATCAATCTGCAGCAGAACAGGGTGCTTGTCGATACCCTGATCGACACTTTCTCCTGGAGCAGTAATCAACGGCTATTGGAGCTTTTTTGCGGCATGGGGAATCTGTCTTTTCCTCTTGCCCGCCGGGTAAAACATCTGGTTGGTATTGAAGAGTCGGCTACGTCGATCCGCATGGCACAACATAACAGTCACAAAAATACCATCACCAACCTGACCTTCACCGCCTCCGCCGCCGAAAATATCATCGACTCTGTGATCGATCATGACCATTTTGATGTTGTTGTGCTCGATCCTCCGCGAACGGGTGCCTATTCTGTGATAAAGTGTCTGGTCTCGGCTGGGATTCCTTATCTCCTTTATGTATCCTGTGATCCGCAAACCCTGGCTCGCGACCTGAAACCTCTGGTACATTGCGGTTATCGGATCGTCTCCACTCAGCCTGTTGATATGTTTCCGCAGACACATCACTGCGAGAGCATCACATTGTTGCAGAAAATCAACTGATGTTCATTTGTCTGTTTTCTGTGCAGACCTGATTGTGATGATTATTATTTGTGCAGCAGCCAGATGCGTAGGCTCAATTTTCTTTTTTATAAACCATCGAAATATTTATAATGGCTCGATATTATTAGATAATATATTTTTCATCATTTTTATATCGTTATGGCAAGGTCTTTGCTTTTTAGGTGGGTGTTGACGGTTGGGATCAACGCCCGGTCAAAATATATATCTGGTGACAGGAGGCAAGTGTTATGCGCAAGGTCGAAGCGATTATTAAACCGTTCAAGCTGGATGAAGTCAAAGAGGCGTTGAACGAAATCGGCATTCAGGGGATTACCGTCAGTGAGGTTAAAGGTTTCGGTCGGCAGAAAGGCCACACCGAACTCTATCGTGGCGCCGAGTATGTTGTCGATTTTATTCCCAAGATCAAAATGGAAATCATCGTGGCAGACGATCTCGTCGCCAAGGTTGTTGAAACCATCGCCGAAACTGCCAAAACCGGACGTATCGGTGACGGCAAGATTTTTGTAACAACGATAGATGAAGTTGTCAGGATCAGAACCGGTGAGCGGGGAGAAGACGCTCTTTAATTAACGATCCAGCAATACATAATTGTCCCTCCCAGGATAATTTTCAGGTGGTGATACTAATTTACTTAAGAGCTCATTTAAGGATGAGAAAGCATCCCAACAGGCCAATAACATTCAAAGGAGAAGGAAACAATGACACCAAGTGAAGTCGTTAAATTTGCCAAAGAAAATGATGTCAAATTCGTAGATTTTAAATTCCTCGATTTCGTTGGGATCTGGCAACATTTTGCTGCACCCTTGAGTGAATTCAGTGAAGATATTTTTGAAGAAGGCTTGGGATTCGATGGCTCCTCTATCCGTGGTTGGCAGCCTATCCATAATTCCGACATGTTACTTATTCCTGATCCTTCTACCGCTAAAATTGACCCTTTTATTGAAATGACCACCTTAAGTCTGATCTGTAACATTTTTGATCCGATCACCCGTGAAGGTTATACCCGTGACCCGCGTTTTATTGCTCAAAAGGCTGAAGCGTACCTCAAATCAACCGGTATTGCCGATACTGCTTACTTCGGCCCGGAACCAGAGTGTTTTATCTTTGATGATGTCCGTTATGCTTCCAGTTCCAACGAGTCCTTCTATGCTGTCGATTCGGTTGAAGGGATCTGGAATACCGGTCGTGAAGAGTTTCCCAACCTGGGCTACAAACCCAAGAACAAAGGGGGATATTTCCCGGTTGCACCGACTGATAGCATGGTTGATCTGCGCAATGAAATGATGATGGTGCTGCAGGAAGTCGGAATGGTCGTTGAGTGTGGACACCACGAGGTTGCTACCGGTGGTCAGTGCGAAATTGATATGCGTTTTGACTCACTTCTTGCTATGGGTGATAATCTCCAGTGGTTTAAATATGTCCTTAAAAACGTTGCCTTCCGAAATGGTAAAACCGTTACCTTTATGCCAAAGCCGATCTATGGTGACAATGGTTCCGGAATGCACTGCCATCAATCCCTCTGGAAAGACGGTAAGAATATGTTTGCCGGTGATGGCTATGGTGGCCTTTCAAAAATGGCCATGTACTATATCGGCGGTATCATGAAGCATGCCAAGGCTCTTTGTGCTTTCACCAACCCCACAACCAACTCCTACAAGCGGCTGGTTCCTGGTTATGAGGCACCGGTTAACCTGGCTTATTCCAACCGCAACCGTTCTGCCTCGTTGCGAATTCCGGTAACCAGTAATGATAAAGCCAAACGGGTTGAATATCGTACTCCGGATCCTTCAGCTAATGGTTATCTGGCATTCGCCGCCATGCTGATGGCTGGTCTCGACGGGATTGAAAACAAGATCGATCCAGGTCAACCGCTGGATAAAGATATTTACGGCTTGTCGCCGGAAGAGTTGAAGGACATTCCTAATGTTGCTACTTCTCTTGAGGATGCCCTGAATAATCTGGAAGCAGATCATGCCTTCCTGCTCAAGGGAGATGTTTTTACTGAGGATGTTATTGAGATGTGGGTCAACTACAAGCGTAGCGCTGAAGTCGATCCGGTTCGTATGCGTCCGGTACCTGAAGAATTTGCTCTTTACTTCGACTGCTGATTTTTAGTAAGAATTCTATATAACATAAAAAGGCCTCCGGTAGCACACCGGAGGCCTTTTTATGTTCAGCGATCACATGAATACGATTATGACTTCATCTTCATCATCGTCTACAAGGTTTGTAATCCTGTACGGACCAGATCATTATTTATGCTGCAACGGTATCTTTTGAGTTGCTGACAATGTGTATATCACGTTGTGGGAAGGGAATACTGATTCCCTCGTCATCAAAACGCAGCTTGATAGCCTCCTGCAGATCAAATAATACCGGCCAATAGTCACCGCTGTTAACCCAGGGACGTACGGCAAAATCAACACTGCTTTCACCTAGCGCCAGTACCCCTATGGTTGGCTGAGGTTCCGGTAAAATCCTCTCATCTTTGGCAAGAAGATCGCCCAGTACCGCTTTAACCTTCTGCAGGTCATCTCCATAACCGACGCCGATGACCAGGTCCAGCCGACGGGTCGGCTTGGTGGAATAATTGGTAATGGTTGTTCCCATAACCTGGGAGTTTGGTACGATGATCTGTTTGTTGTCTCCTGATCGCATAAGAGTACAAAATATCTGAATTTCTTCAACAATTCCTGAAATGCCACCAGCTTCGATGAAATCGCCCGCTTTAAATGGTCTGAAAATAATCAACAAAACTCCGGAAGCAAAATTGCTTAAGGTTCCCTGAAGAGACAGACCAATGGCCAGGCCGGCTGCAGCGACAACAGCAGCAAAAGAGGTTGTTTCCACCCCCATTTTGCTGATTGCGGCAATCACAACAAAAACCATCATCGCCACGAACAGCATATTTTTAGTGAATTTGACGAGGGTGTCTTCGACGCGGGCCTTGGTCATGGCTTTAGCGACAGCATTGGATATGGTTCTGGCCACAATCCGACCGACAATAAAAATAATCACTGCCCACAGCAGGGGCAACCCGTAGGTCTGAATCAAGCCGTAAAACATGTCGGGTGAAATGTCATTCATAAGTATCTCCTCGGGTAGTTAAAAGCAGCCAACAAGGCGCGCGTACTATGTTTTTACCGGAATAAGGTTACCAACACCGCCAACTATAGCAGAAAAATTCAAATAGAATTTTCTCCGATGTATTTTTTTATGACGTTAAGATCGGCGATCATAGATTCTCGACGCTGGGGAAGATTGCGCAATGCTTCAACGGCTGAAACTGTCGGCGGCGGTATGCTGATCGCCTTGGTAATAGCCTCAGGAAACTTTGCAGGGTGGGCGGTTGCGAGGCAGACAATAGGAGTGTCGGCCCCAACCTTTAAAGCCGCAGCGACCCCAACAGCCGTGTGGGGATCAAGAATGTATCCGGTTTTCCGATAAAAAGCGCTGATCTGTTCCAGGGTGGCTCGATCATCCACCGTCGCCGCAATGAAATCCTCCTGAATGCGATTCAGCAGCTCACCTTCAAAACAAATTTTGCCATCCTTTTTGAAGCGATTCATGGTGTCGAGAACTCTCGTTGTATCGCCATCGTGCAGGTAGTACAGATAACGCTCAAAGTTGCTGGCCACCTGGATATCCATAGAAGGAGACAATGACTGATGCACCGTTGCGAGGGAATAGTCACCCTGATTGACAAATCGACTGAGAATATTGTTGGCGTTGGTGGCCAGAATCAGTTGCCGGATTGGCAGTCCCATCTCTTTTGCCATGTAACCGGCAAAAATATCACCAAAATTACCCGTCGGGACGCTGAATCGAACCTGCCTGCTCCCGGTCTGCCGGGAGATACGAAAATAGGCGTAAAAATAGTAAACAATTTGCGCCAGAACCCGCACCCAGTTGATGGAGTTGATCGATCCCAGGGCATGCAGCTGCTTGAAATCGGCATCGTTAAAAATATCCTTGACGATAGCTTGTGCGTCATCAAAGGTACCCTTGATGGCGATATTAAAAACGTTAGCGTCTGCAACCGTTGTCATCTGCATTTCCTGGACCGCAGAGACGCGTCCATCAGGGTACAGAATGAAAATATTTATATTGTCTTTGCCGCGAACTCCTGCAATCGCTGCGCTACCGGTATCGCCGCTGGTCGCGCCGACAATGTTCATCTTTTCCCCCCGTTGAACCAGGTAGTACTCAAAGAGGTTGCCAAGAAACTGCAGCGCGACATCTTTAAACGCTAAAGTCGGGCCGTGAAACAGCTCCAGAATATACAGATCGTCCTGCTTGACCACTGGTGTAATATCAGGATGGTCAAATACCGCATAAGATTTATCCACGAGGTTGCGCAGGTCTTCAGCCGGCAGATCGGTGGCGTACAGCGCAATAATTTCATAGGCTAGATCTTTATAATCCAACCGGCTCAAGTCCTGAAGCTGTTGTTCAGAAAGGCGGGGTATCTCCTGTGGCAGCAACAGGCCACCATCGGAGGCCAGCCCCATCATTACTGCATCACTGAAAGATAAATCCTTCACCTGGCCACGAGTGCTCATGTATTTCATCATGTTGTCACCTGTTTCTTAATGTAGATTCAAAAAGTTTATCGATGGTTCAATGTAATGACATGTTATGATATTGCACAAACCCAATCTAAAAAGTAATGACTGGTTATCAAATAAAGCAACAAACCAAAGTCCGGGATTCCTTCTGCAGTGTACCTGATGCCTTGAAGGCTAAAAAGCGACGCTGAAGAAGCGATTACGATCCTTTGTGCAAGGCAACTTGATGAAAGTGGATAACCATAAATAAAGTACTGCTTATCTTCACTGAATAAAAGTCATAACCACAAAAAAAAGCGTAAGGCCCCAAAAAGGACCTTACGCCTGGTATTTTGATCAGAACAAGTTGTTTTAGTTGTGTTCAGCTTCCTGGGCGTCGACAACAGCAACTGCGGCCATATTGACAATGTCAGAAACATCGTCACCACGCTGGAGCACGTGAACCGGTTTTTTCATCCCCATCAGGATCGGACCAATGGCCTCGGCACCGCCCAGCTTGTTCAGCAACTTGTAACTGATGTTGCCGGACTGCAGGTCGGGGAAGATAAAGACGTTGGCATCTCCTTTAAGCAGGGAGAAAGGATATTGTTTTTCTGTCAGTTCCGCATCGAGGGCCACATTTGCCTGAATCTCGCCATCAACAATCAGATCAGGGTCAAGTTGCTTGACCAGTGCCGTCGCTTTTTTCACTTTCAGCGCTTGTGGATCGGTGCTGCTGCCGAAGTTAGAGAAAGACAGCATGGCAACTTTGGGAACGATATCAAATTGGCGTACTTTTTCAGCTACAAGAATCGCAGTTTCAGCCAATTCCTCCGGTGTCGGATCGATGGCGACTGTGGCATCCGCAATAAAGACGACCTGCTTTTTGAAAACCATCATGTACATGCCGTGAACCTTGGAGAGGTTGTTTTGCTTGCCGATGATTTCTAGTGAGGGCCTGATCGTTTCCGGGTAGTGATGGTTTATTCCGGAGAGCATGGTATCTGCATCTCCCTGTTGCACCATCAGGGCACCAAAGTAATTATAGTTGCCTTTTAATTGACTCATGGCTCCATGGCGGGTAACGCCTTTACGCTGGCGCAGTTCAAACATTTTGCCGACGTATTCATCGCGTTTGTCACTGGTCGTTGGGTCAATAACGGTGATACCACTTAAGTCGACATGCATGTGTTGAGCTTTGGCGGCAATAGCTTCAGCATTTCCAAGGAGAATCGGGGTGGCGATGTTCTCATTGACAAGAATCTGGGCTGCCCGCAGGATCTTGTCTTCTTCGCCTTCGGGGAAAACAATACGCTTGGGTGCTGCTTTTGCTTTGTTGATCAGCGTGCGCATAACCTCCTTGGAACGACCCTGCATGGCTTCGAGGGATTCACGATATTTCTGCATATCCTTGATCGGACGGCGGGCAACACCACTATCCATGGCCGCCTGGGCAACGGCAGGAGCCACGTGCAGAAGTACGCGCGGGTCGAACGGTTTGGGGATAATGTAATTGCGCCCGAACTGGATGTCCTCGCCGGCGTAAGCCTTGCGTACGGAGTCGGGTACGTCCTCCTTAGCCAGGTCTGCAAGAGCTTTGACCGCAGCCAGTTTCATTTCCACATTAATCGCACTGGCGTGGACATCAAGGGCACCACGGAAGAGGAAGGGGAAACACAGCACATTGTTGACCTGGTTGGGAAAGTCAGAACGTCCGGTACCAATAATGACATCATCGCGCACGGCTTTGGCTTCCGGCGGGGTGATTTCCGGATCAGGGTTGGCCATGGCAAAGACAATTGGATTGGGTGCCATCGTTTTGAGCATTGCCGCAGTTAGAGCGCCCTTAGAAGAAAGGCCAAAGAAAATATCAGCATTCTTCACCGCATCTTCGAGGGTGCGGTCAGTGGTTTCAGCTGCCAGACGCTCCTTGTATTCGTTCATCCCTTCTTTACGGCCTTTGTAAATGACCCCCTTGGTGTCACAGAGGATGACGTTGTTCTTGTCGATCCCCATAACAATGGCAAGGTTGGCGCAGGAAATACCTGAGGCACCGGCGCCATTGACAACCATCTTGACATCTTTAATGTCTTTGCCGACGATTTCCAGAGCATTAATCATCCCAGCTGAAGAAATAATTGCAGTGCCGTGCTGATCATCATGGAAAACCGGAATATCCATCAGCTCTATCAGTTTTTCTTCAATATAGAAGCATTCCGGCCCCTTGATGTCTTCAAGGTTGATACCACCGAATGTGGGCTCCAGCAGTTTTACCGTACGGATAATTTCATCCGGATCTTTTGAATCGATTTCAATGTCAAAAACATCTATGTCGGCGAAACTTTTAAACAGAACCCCTTTACCCTCCATAACCGGTTTGCCTGCTAAAGCACCGATGTCACCAAGACCAAGCACCGCAGTGCCGTTGGAAACGACCGCAACCAGGTTTCCCTTGGCGGTATACTTGTAAGCATCTTCCGGATTTTTCTCTATTTCAAGGCAGGGTTCTGCAACACCCGGACTATAAGCTAGAGACAGGTCCCGACTGGTAGCACAGGGCTTGGTGGTAATGACTTCGATTTTTCCTTTTCTACCGCTGCTGTGGTAATCAAGAGCATCTTGGCGCATTGACATGGATGTATTTCCTCCTGTAAGAAAATGATGATGTTAACGGGTGTGACGAAAAATCAACGCATTTGATTTTGTACACACGATATTATTCAGAATGAAAAATTATAGTTTTACTAAATATCTGTCAAGCTGAAAGGACTTAACCTATAGAATATAAACTATTTCTGTTTATACGCAATGCCAATGCCAAAATTGTGTTTAGGCTAAAAAATAGATATATTCATTAGTTGAGGCGCTCTGTGCGAATTATGGTAATAAATATACTCTAGTTTGCGCCTATTTTCGTGGTTTTAGGCGTTTTTTCGCCATATAAATAGAATCGGACCAAAGGTGATTCGTGTGAAAACAGGTGTCTAGTCCGATACCCATCTCATTGAAACCTCCATGCCGGAGGTGCTGGTTTTTGGCCACAGCCATCAGCCCGAAAACCGATGGAGCGGGTCGACCCTGCGATTGAACCCCGGCAGCCCGACGGATTCTCGCCTGGGCCCGGCTCCAACGGTTTGAATGTTGACCCTTGGTGCACTGGTTTTCGGTGATATTGTTGATTTATCATCGTTACATGCTGCTGGACCATGCTTAAATCAGGTTGTTGCGTTAACTTCCTGTCAGCACTGACCTCACAGTTAAGGAAAGCAATTATTATGCTAGATATATTCTTGCGTGGCGGCCCGTTGATGTATCCGATTCTTTTTTGTTCGATCATTGGCTGGGCCATTTTCATGGAACGCTTTTTTGCCTATGTTCAGATCCGACGTGAATTGCTGCGTTTAGGAACCAAGGTTTCCGATCTAATAAACTATAATCGCCCTGAAGATGCGCTGGAGCTTTGTCTACAGGGCGGATCGCCGCTCGCCCGCATTCTGGTGGTTGTTCTCAAAAATCGTGGGGCTTCACGTGCCCACCTGAAGTCCCTGGCAGAAGAGGTGGGGGAGCGTGAAGCCGTTTTTCTGCAGCGCTATCTTGGCCTGCTCGCTACGATTGCCAACGTATCGCCATTGCTCGGACTCCTCGGGACGGTTCTGGGAATGATCAACGCTTTCAACGTGATTGCCGCCGAAGGGGTTGGCACGCCGGCGACCCTGGGCGGTGGGATTTCAGAGGCGCTGATCACTACCGCTGCCGGGCTCAGTGTGGCAGTGCCGATGTTGCTGGTCCATCGCTACCTGTCGGCGCGGTCCGACCGGTTGACCCTTGAGCTGGAAGAGGCTTCCATGAAGATTGTTGATCAGGTTGAGGGTTAAGATGGGATTTCGGCGCAAGGTCAGCGAGTCTCCACGAGTCGATTTGACCCCAATGATCGATGTTGTTTTTCTGTTGTTGATTTTCTTCATGATATCAACAACCTTCATCGAACGTCCGGGGGTTAATATCGATCTGCCGGAAGGGGGAACCCAACAGGTTGCAATCGAAAAAAAAGAAGTTGAAGTATATCTGACTGAAGAAGGAGACCTCTTCCTGCAGCGCCAGGCGATCACCCTGTCTGAGTTGGACAATCACCTGGACGGATTAGGAAGTGAAGCGGCAAAGGAGATGACCTTTTTGCTGATGGCCGACAAGTCAGCCCGCCACGGCTGGGTCATTGAGGTGATGGAAATTGCCCGCCGCAACGGTTTTTTACGCCTTGCCATTGCGACGGACAAAACCGTTGATGAAACAACGATCAGGCAAGGGGAATAACTCTCAATTGATGCCGCCCAGGGCTTAAGAAGTTGTTTCTCAATTCGTCGGGCACTGTTCACACCATCCCGGATAATCATCACCTTTCAAGGCGTGAAAGCTGTCAATACGTTCACGATAGTAGCCAACATCTGTACATGTCGCAGCAATCTCATCACTCACGATTGCCTCTACCCAACCGTTATCCGCACAATAACCATAAAACTTTTGCACCCCTTTGAGTATCATTTCAAGTTCTTTCATGTTGGGTTCCAGGGTACGGTGAACATACCAGTTGCCGGCGAATCCACGAACCTGTCTGGCGGTGATGTGAAAAATATTGGCCCGCAACGAATCGATGACATAATCGCGCAGAAAATAATCCGCCCCTCCGGCCATGGAACCGGCTTCCAGAGGACTAAAATGGTCTGTCTCGATAAGATGCTGATGAAAATGCCTTAACAGTGTCTTACACAACTGATCCACGCGAATTTCATCGCTCAGGTTGTTCATGGAAAAATTGTCGGGATGGACGGTCAACCCTGAAGTTTTTTTCAGCAAGTTCATCGTATGTCCTGTTCATTATTGATGACGTATTGGTGTGCTCTTTTACCTCGTCCAGTATTTACGGTCAAGCTCTGGCAGCAGGCGACCTACGGTCACCGCTAATCCCTGATTTACACCGTCACCGTCCTTTGCTAGACTCACGGCTTTGTTTGTCGTCTGTATCCTTTTTTCACTGGAAACCTGCATGTCAACAACCACTCCTTTGATGCGCCAATTTCTCGAAATTAAAGCTGATTACCAAGATGCCATCTTGTTTTTCAGGCTTGGTGATTTCTACGAAATGTTTATGGATGATGCCGTTGTCGCTGCAAAGATTCTCGGCATCACTCTGACCTCACGCAACAAAGGGGATGAGGACGCGGTGCCACTGTGTGGGGTTCCGTACCATAGCAGCCAGGGCTATATCGCTAAATTGGTAGCCGCTGGCCACAAGGTCGCTATCTGTGAGCAAGTAGAAGACCCGAAAACCGCTAAAGGTATTGTCAAGCGCGAGGTGGTCAGGGTTGTCACCCCGGGGCTGATTACCGACACGGACACCCTGGAACCTAAAGAAAACAATTATCTTCTGGCCTTAGCAACTACAGTAAATGCTTTCGGGGTTGCCTGTGTCGATATCACTACCGGCGCTTTCCGCGTTACCCAGGTTGAAACTATTGCCCAGGTAGAGAGTGAAATCAGTTCTATCCGACCACGTGAATTAGTGATGTGTGAAGGAGAAGGCTCCCAGCGCCTGCAACGACAACTAAATCCATTGCTTGAATCCCTGATGTGCAACCGCCTGCCGGAATGGGTCTTTACCGAAGACTATGCCAGGGAGCAGATCTGTTCCTTTTACGCCGTGGCGAATTTGTCCTCTTTTGGCTGTGCCGATCTGCCCGCGGCCCGTCAGGCCGCTGCCGCCATTCTTTATTATCTGCAGCAGACCCAGAAGGATCAGCTTAAGCACCTGCAGCCCCTTACCACCTATCACGTGCGGGATTCTATGGTGCTCGACGATGCTACCCGACGTAACCTGGAACTGACGGCCACCCTGCAGGATGGCAAAAAGAAAGGATCTCTGCTTGGGGTCCTTGACCGCACGGTAACTGCGATGGGTGGAAGAGCCCTGCGGCATTGGATCCATTATCCATTGCTTGACCTTGATCAGATCAGCAAACGACAAGATGCAATCTCTGAACTGGTTGACAACAGCCTGCTCCGAATGGATTTGCGTGAAGCGCTCGATGGAGTTTACGATCTCGAACGTCTGAACGGTAAAATCTCCATGGCCGGCGCCAATCCGCGTGATCTGGTGGCACTGCGCGATTCACTGGCACGCATACCGGCGGTTGCTGACACTCTTGACTCTTTTGCCGATCCCTATCTGAAGGAACTGCAAACCCGGTTGGACGCCTTGCCCGATCTCAACGATCTACTCACCAGTGCGATTATTGATGAGCCTCCCGTTGTGGTACGTGACGGTGGAATTATCAAGGATCATTATCACGAAGATCTCGACGAGCTACGGGTGATCAGTCGCGAAGGTAAAGGCTGGATCGCGGCGATGGAAACCAAGGAACGCGCGCGCACCGGCATTTCATCTTTAAAGATTAAATACAATCGGGTGTTCGGCTATTTTATTGAAGTGACCCATCGCCATCTTGAGCGGATTCCCGACGACTATCAGCGAAAACAGACACTTGTCAATGCTGAGCGCTACATTACTGCCGAGTTGAAGGATATTGAGGCTAAAGTCCTTGGTGCCGAGGAACGAATGGCAGAACTTGAATACACCCTCTTTCAGGAGGTTCGTGTCCATGCCGCTGCACAATCGGAGCGGATCCAGCGCAGTGCCGATGCCCTGGCGATAATCGACGTATTGGTGGCCTTGGCTGACCTTTCACATGAACGGCGCTATGTCTGTCCACTGATGGATCATTCCGGCACGATCCGCATTGAAGCCGGTCGCCACCCGGTTATCGAAGGGATGCCCCTTCAGGAAGCTTTTGTTCCAAACGACGTCCTGCTTGACAATGAAGAAAATCAACTGTTGATTATTACCGGACCGAATATGGCGGGTAAATCAACTTTTATGCGGCAGGTTGCGTTGATCACCCTGATGGCACAGATTGGCAGTCACGTTCCGGCTGATGAAGCGCAGATCGGTGTGGTTGACCGGATCTTTACTCGGGTTGGGGCAAGTGATAATCTGGCTAAAGGTGAATCGACCTTCATGGTTGAGATGAACGAAACGGCCAATATCCTTCGCCACGCCACACCCAACAGCCTGATTATTCTTGACGAAATCGGCCGTGGTACCTCTACTTACGATGGGGTCAGTATTGCCTGGGCGGTTGCTGAGTATTTACATGACAACCTCGATGTCGCAGCTAAAACGTTGTTTGCTACCCATTACCATGAGCTGACGGACCTTGCTTCCAGTTGCCCCCGGGTGAAAAACTTTAATGTTGCGGTAAAGGAGTGGAACGATCAGATAATTTTCCTGCGTAAGATTGTCGCCGGTAGCGCCAGTCGCTCATATGGAATTCAGGTCGGCCGGCTGGCTGGTCTTCCGGAACCGGTTATTCAGCGCGCAAAAAGCATTTTAAAAGATCTGGAAAGCGGCGAGCGTGACCACCGTGGTAGCTACGGCTTGAAAGAAATACGAGAAAACCAGTCAAGCCTGCAGCTTTCCTTGTTTGACCAGGATCTCCACCAACAACTTCGTGAACGCCTTGAAAACATTGACATCAGTCACTTAACCCCTCTGGCCGCGTTGAACCTGCTGGCCGAGATGAAAAAGTTGATCGAATGAGAATTGTTCTTTTTTTTACCTTGTTACAGCTGATGCTGTTCTTTCCTGCGGGCGACACCGGTCAGGCACATGCTCGTTCCTATGTTGAACTGCGCCAGGATTATCAGCGGCTGATCACGTCGGCCCAGCTACAACGTCAACGCACCAACTGGGAACGTTTGATCTCATATTTTGACCGTTTTATTGCTCAGCAACCACGTGACGCCTCCATCGAAAATGCCTATTTTCTGCGCGCCCGCACCTGGGACGGTTTGGCCCAGGTGTCTGGTGGACGTAGCGATGCCGAAGAGGCCATCCGTCTCTACCTCGATCTGGCCAAACGTTTTCCCGACAGTCGTTTTGCCGACGATGCCCTGTTCCACTCCGGCGCATTAGCACAACAGCGTCTGAACGATCAGGACCGTGCTATTGGTTTGTATCGCCGGGTCATTCATGACACCCCAACAGGTGACATGGTGGACGAAGCTCAAAAGAAACTGGCTGCCTTGTCCGTTTCTGTCCATCCAGCGCCGGCGACAGCAGAAATGGAGCAGCACCAATATCAGGAGATTGCCCAGGCACCACTGCTTGAGTCCATCCGCTATTGGAGCGGCCCCGAGTATACACGCATTGTTCTTGATCTGTCGGCGCCGGTGGTTGCCAACCCCAATTTTCTCAGAGGGGATTCACCACGCCTCTATTTTGATCTGGTTTATACCGACCTTTCACTCCAACTGCCTGATGAAATCGTCATTAACAACGGCCTTGTCCAGCGTGTTCGTGCAAGTCGTTTCGATACCCAGCGTGCCCGTGTCGTTATTGATCTGGAGCGTGAACTGGAATATCGAATCACCACCCTGGATAGTCCCCATCGCCTGGTTATTGACATTGTGGGTGTTCCCAGTCGCGCACCACAGATACAGATAGCCCGACCGCCAAGTTCACCTCCCATTGCTGACGATTCGATTGCCGGCATCCTTGGTTCCGCTGCCTCTGAACAACCTGTCATGCGGATTAGACAGCAATCCAACAGCGACGGTATCCGTTTGATTGTTGTCGACCCTGGTCACGGAGGCCGTGATCCTGGTGCGATTGGTCCCAACGGAACAAGAGAAAAAGATGTTAACCTGGCAATGGCGAAAATTCTGTCAGCGGCGCTGCGCCAGCAATTGGGAGTCAAGGTGCTGCTGACCCGTGAGGATGATCGTTATCTGGAATTACGTGAACGTACTGAATACGCCAATCGTGTTGGTGCCGACCTGTTTATTTCCCTGCATGCCAATGCCACTACCGGCTCCCGTGCCTACGGCGTTGAAACCTATTTTCTCAACCTCTCAAAAACAGATGAAGCTGCCGAGGTTGCAGCGCGTGAAAATGGGATGACTTTGCAGGACATCAGTAATCTTGAGGCGATTCTTTTTGATTTGATGGCCAATGCAAAAATTAATGAATCCAGTCGCCTGGCGGCAGAAGTTCAGCAATCCCTGGTCGGCGGATTGTCATCCCGCTATAGCAATATCCGTGACCTCGGGGTTAAACAGGGACCCTTTCATGTCCTGCTCGGCGCTACCATGCCGTCGGCGCTGGTTGAATCGGCGTTTATCACCAACCCGCGCGAAGAAAAGCGTTTAAATTCTGAAGATTATCATCGCCATGTTGCTAATGCTATCGTCCAGGGAGTTAAAAATTATGCTGCGGCCATGGGGCAGGTGGCGTGGAAATGACCTCCCAGACGACCTACATCAGTCACGATTTGATTCCGTTTAATGGTCCCGCAAATCACATAGATTTCGAATCAGTGCGACCCCAGGTGCTGGCTGCAGCACGCACTTATATCGATGAAAACTTTGCTATCCTTCAAAAAAAATGCCTTGAAGGTGCATCAAGCCGGTTTATTGTCAAACAATTTACCTGTCTGTTTGATCATTTGAGTCAACACCTGTTCCGCATTGCGGTCACTGGTTTTGATCACGCGGCGGTTGCCGATTGTGCCTTGTTGGCTGTCGGCGGCTATGGGCGCGAAGAGATGAACCCACGCTCTGATCTTGACCTGTTGTTTTATTATCTTCCCGAAGGAGAAGAACGCATCCGAGTTATTGCCGACCGCGTTTTGTATTTACTGTGGGATTTGAATCTTGACGTAGGTTACAGCATCCGTTCATCAGCTGATTGCATTGACCAGGCTCGCGATACGACGGTTCGAACAGCTCTTCTGGATGTCCGTCTGATCGCCGGCGAGCACCGCGTCTACCAGGATTTTGTCAATGATGTCGGACAGGTACTTCAGAACCAGGATCCCCAGGGCTTTATTAAAAGAAAGCTTGAAGAACGTGATGAACGTAAAAAAAAATACGGCTCGTCCGTCTATCTGCTGGAACCCAACATTAAGGAAGGTGAGGGCGGGTTGCGCGAGCTTCAGGACGCCCTGTGGATTGCGCGGATAAAATTCAAGGCCGACAGCCTGCACGAATTACTCACCCGCGGCATTGTTACTGAACAGATGGTCGAGTCTTATGTCCACGCCCAGGACTATCTGTGGACGATCAGAAATTTTCTTCATTTTTTCACCCAGAGAAAATCCGAACAGCTCACCTTTGATGTTCAGCAGCAGATTGCTGCCTTTCTCGGCTACACCAACAAATCAACCGGTTCGGCAGTTGAACAGTTTATGCAGGATTATTACGCTTACGCGAACCAGAATGAATATCTTGCCTCAAAGATGATTGTTGATGCGACGATGTCACGTAGCGCTCCGATGGGGGTGTTCAATTTTCTTGTCCGGCGCAGCCTGGATGACGGATTTTATTTGTTGCGCGGCGAATTACGGGCTTCAAAAAACCTGATACTGCTTCAACACCCTGAGCTGATGATGGTGGCGTTTGAATTGGCGCAGAAACATCAGGCTGACTTGTGTCTGGAACTCAAACAATTGATTCGGGAGAATCTGCATCTGATTACCGACAAGGTGCGTCGCTCAAAACGCATCAATGATTCTTTCATGGCCATTCTGCGGGATGTCAAGGGGGCGGGAAAAACCCTTCACAAGATGCATCACCTGCAGTTTCTTAATGCGTTTATTCCCGAGTTTAAACATATCTACTGCAAGGTTCAGTTTGACCTATATCATATCTATACCGTTGATGTTCATACCATCTTTGCCGTTGAAGAGGTAGAAAGACTCTGGAATGGGGACTATCAGGATTCTCAGCCGCTTCTGAGCCAGCTGATTCTTCAGATAGAAAAACCGGAACTGTTGCTGCTGGCCATTTTATTCCATGATATCGGCAAAGGCAGTGGCAAGGATCACAGTGTCCGTGGTGCGGAAATGATTCCGCGCATTGCCAGAAGGTTAAGGCTGAATCGTGAAGACAGCCAGCGCATGCAGTTTCTTGTTGCCCATCACTTGAAAATGGCGCACATCTCGCAACGGCGTGATCTGCAGGACATGAAGATGATCGCTCAGTTCGCTGAACTGCTGCAGACCAGTGAGAACCTGCGCATGCTTTATCTGCTGACTTTCGCCGACATCAAAGCGGTTGGGCCGGATGTCTGGTCGGAATGGAAAGGAACCTTGCTTCAGGAATTGTATGAAAAAACCTACGATGTCCTAGAGAAAAAAGATTTCTTCCAGGAGCAGCGGACTGAAAAGGTACGTAATCGCAAGCGCAAAATTCGCCAGACGCTCATGGGCGAATTCTCGGAAAAACGTTTGGCTAAAGCCATTAGCGGCCTGAATAACAGATATCTGCTGAGTAATCGCTCGGCCGAGATCATCCCGCATTTGCGGTTGGCCCTTAATCGTGGACGCAAGGCCCTGGCCATGCAGATTGAGCACATGGAGGATGCCAAATTTACCGAGGTCACTATCTCTACTATAGATTCGCCGGGCCTTTTCTCACAGATCGCCGGCGTCATGGCCGCTCACTCTATCAACATCCTGGGAGCGCAGATATATACCCGTAAAGACGGTGATGTTCTCGATGTGTTGCAGGTCAACAGCGTTCATGGGGAAATCGTCAGTAAACCGGAAAAATGGCGTAAGCTCGAGGACGACTTGACCGCGGTTCTGGAAGGACGCGTTATGGTTGAGGATCTCGTAGCTAAACTCCAAACACCTATATTTTATACGAAAAAAATCAGGCAAGTCCCGCGACCGAATCGGGTGGAGTTCGATAACGAGGTTTCAGACAGCTATACGGTTATTGATATTTTTGCTACTGACAAGGTGGGTTTGCTTTATCAGATCACCAGGACATTGAAAGAACTAGGTCTTTATATAGCTGTTTCAAAGATCGCAACCAAGGTTGATCAGGCTGCTGATGTATTTTATGTCCATGATATTTTTGGCCAGAAAATTGTTGATCCGAAACGGATAGACACCGTTCGTCAGACCCTGCTGAGCCGACTGGAGTAAGGTGGCCCACTGACAATGAATATTTGCGTTGATCATTTTCTCAATTTTATCAGTGTCGAAAAAGGACTGGCCGCCAATACCATTGCAGCCTATGCGCGTGACCTTGCCGCGTATAGCGATTACCTTGCCCGGATTGTAAAGATTGAAAAGCCGGAACAAGTCGACTCGTTGATCATTGTCGGTTTTCTTACCCATTTACGTGAACAGGGGTTGGCTCCACGCAGTCGTGCCCGGGTGTTAAGCACCCTGCGGCATTTTCATCGCTTTCTGGTGCGCGAGGGACACACGCCGACAGATCCGACCACACTTATTGATGCGCCAAGAACCCGCTCCAAATTGCCGCACTTACTCAGTACGGTTGAGGTTGAAGTCCTGTTGGAAGCGCCCCGCGGTGATACCCATGTTGCTCGCCGTGATCGAGCAATGCTGGAAGTCCTTTACGCCACCGGTATGCGTGTCAGTGAAATAACGGATCTGCGTCTGGCAGACATGAAGCTCGATATTGGTTGCGTTTATGTCATGGGGAAGGGGTCAAAGCAACGCTTGATCCCTTTAGGGGAAGTTGCCCTTGAATTTCTCAACGATTATTTGCAGAATGTCAGGCCGCTCATGACGAAAGGCAAGTCATGCCAGGAAGTTTTTTTAAATGCCCGCGGGAGCAGGTTGAGTCGCCAGGGTTTCTGGAAAAAACTTAAAGGTTATGCTCTTTGCGCGGGTATTAACAAAACTGTCTACCCGCATCTGTTGCGTCACTCATTTGCCACCCATCTTCTTGAAAATGGAGCGGACTTACGCGCAGTTCAGGCGATGCTTGGACATGCGGATGTTTCAACAACCCAGATTTATACCCACGTCATCCAGGAACGCCTTAAGCAGGCGCATCAACAGTTTCACCCGCGCGGATGACCAGACGACAGGATAATTCATGAAATACATTATTCTTCTCGGCGACGGCATGGCCGATGAACCGATGAATGAACTCGATGGGAAAACCCCCCTGGAGGCCGCTCATACCCCTTACATGGACGAACTATGCCGCAAGGGGCAGGTTGGCCTGGCGGCAACGGTTCCAGACGGCTACCCGCCAGGCAGTGATGTTGCCAACCTGTCAGTGTTTGGCTACGATCCTGCTGACTGTTACTCCGGGCGTTCCCCCCTGGAAGCCGCCAGTATGGGGGTTGAACTTGACCCGGAGGATGTGGCATTTCGCCTTAACTTCGTCTGGTTGGAAGCTCATTTCGGTAAAATCTACATGGGTGATTTTTCGGCCGGACATATCAGTACGGAAGAGGCCACTGAGCTTATTAAATGCCTGCATGGTGAACTGGGTGGCGATGAATTTCATTTTTACCCGGGGGTTTCCTATCGTCATCTGATGGTCTGGAAAAATGGCAAGGATCAGCTCAAATTTACTCCTCCCCATGATATCTCAGCCCAGAGCATCGAAGATCATCTTCCGCAAGGTGAAGGGGCAGCAATCCTTCACGATCTGATGAATTCAGCCCAGATGCTCCTTCTTGATCACCCGGTCAATAATCGCCGCGTGGCGCAGCGACAGCTACCGGCAAACTCCATCTGGCTGTGGGGGCATGGGCGCCGGCCTACCATGGAAACCTATTATCAACGTTACGGATTGACCGGTGCCGTCATCTCTGCAGTTGACTTAATTAGAGGCATCGGCGTCAATGCCGGCCTTGATATCATTCTTGTGCCCGGGGCGACAGGCTACATCGATACCAATTATCGCGGCAAAGCCGAATATGCAGTTGCTGCGCTGAAAAGCCGTGATTTTGTTTATCTCCATGTTGAAGCACCGGATGAAGCTGCCCATGGTGGCTTATTGAAAGAAAAGATCGAAGCAATAGAAAACTTCGACCGTGAGGTGGTCGGCACGATCATCAACAATCTCGATCACATCGGCGAATGCCGTATCCTGGTCACACCTGATCATCCGACCCCGGTAGCAAAGCGCACTCACACCCGTGATCCTGTTCCTTTTGTGCTTTATGACTCACGCTGCGACTTTGCCTCCTCGGCGCTCGCTTATTCAGAGAGGGAAGCCGCAAATACCGGCTACAAGGTAAAAGGGCACGAGTTGCTGAATCTTCTGCTCGAACGTCACCTGTAATGAGTTTCCCCACTATTTTTTTTATTCGCCTTGAACGCCGGGAAAAAGCCCTGCATGTCGTTCGCCTCGCGGAACGGTATTTTAACCGTGGTCAACGTATTTTGATTGTTGTGGCGGATGATGACATGGCTACGGCCCTTGATCGTTATTTATGGACCTGGAAAAAAGACTCCTTTTTGCCCCACAAGGTCATTAATTCCTTCGGCGAGTCTTGTGACGAAGCGATCGTCATTTCAACGGTGGAGTTCAATCCCAATATGTCTGTCGTATTGATCTGTGCGGCCCCCTGCTCTCCGTCCTTTTTAAAAGATTTTGAGAAGGTTTATGATTTCGCTGAAACCTACGACCCGCAGCTGACAGAATCGGCGCGGGAAAGGTTTCGTCTTTTCAAGCAGAGCGGGTACGATCCGCAGATAGAGCCTGCGGCAGCTGGCGACCAAGCAGAAAAGCAATGACAATAGACCGGCAACATTCCAGCAACCGCCCTGCCATCGTTCTGGTAGAACCGCAGGGAGCAGGCAATATCGGCTCCGTCTGTCGTGCCATGTACAACTATGGTGCAACCGATCTACGCCTGGTCAATCCCCAGGTTGATCATCTCGGGCGCGAGGCTCGTAATATGGCGGTCAAGGCAGCTGATCTGCTTGAGCAGGCGACGATCTACTCGTCGTTACCGGAAGCCCTGTCTGATTGCTCCTTGAGCATCGGTACTACTCGTCGTTTCGGACGCTACCGCGAGGGAATGCTTCACCCCGACGAGGCCGCCAATCTGATACTTGATATTGACCCTGAAAGTGCCAGTGCTTTGGTCTTTGGACGGGAAGACAAAGGACTCTTTACCTCGGAGCTCGATCTGTGTCAGCACTTTGTTACGATTCCCACCGACGCACGTCTGCCTTCGATGAATCTGGCGCAAGCGGTGCTGGTCTGCCTTTACGAAGTTTACAAAAGGGCAGGGGAGATCGCGGGCCAGGCTCATGGACGAAAAAAACTGGCAGGCAACCAGCAACTCGAAGCCCTCTACCAGCATATGACGCAAACACTCCTGCAGATCGACTATCTCAACCCCCAGAACCCCGATCATATCATGCGCACCTATCGCCGAATTTTGGGGCGTGCAGGCCTTAATGACCGTGAAGTCAGAATCTTGCGTGGCATGTTCAATCAGATCGATATCGCTACGGGTATGAAGAATGGAAGGGGTAGAGCAAAAGATTGAATGAAGAATATAGAATTCGGAATATTGGGGTGAACCCTCCTGACTCCAGTGTCCTATCTGCTGCATGCTGCTTTTATCCAGATTTTTTCTTGCCTTTATCTATTTAGCGTGGTAAAAGGAGTAAGTTTTACGATGGTTTTGTAAAGTGAGCTTCGCGGCTCGCTTTTTTTTATGTCAAAAAGGTGCTTGATGTGGACCTGATTGGAAAAGTTGAATTTCTGGTGTCGCCTCTGTTTGAGGAAATGAACCTTGAACTGGTGGATATTGAATATCGGCGTGAACCGCAAGGCTGGGTGCTGCGTTTCTTCCTGGATAAGGAAGGTGGAATCACTCTGGATGATTGTGCTGTCGCCAGTCGTCAGATCAGTTCCCTGCTGGATGTGGAAGATGCAATACCAACGGCATACAACCTTGAGGTTTCGTCTCCCGGGTTGGATCGTCCGCTAAAAAAACGCGCTGACTTTGAGCGCTTTACTGATCATCTGGTTAAGATTAAAACAATTGATGCAATTGATGTAGATGGTTCAGATAGGCGCAGAAAAACGCTCAGTGGCAGGATTCTCTCGCTGGAGCAGGATTGTATAGTGATTGCGTTGCAGGATCGACAAGCTGAAGTGCGAGTTCCACTTTCCAATATTGATGCGGCACATCTGGTGCCTGAATTTTAAACGTTTGCCGATGCATTGCGCATCCGCATCACACTTAAAGGGGTATAGTAGGATGGTGGGTAACCTTAATCACATCATCGATCAGGTTGTTAAAGACAAAGGAATCGATCGTGATGTTTTGATCGATGCGCTGGAGTCTGCAGTCTTGTCTGCTGCTAACAAGAAGTTCAGAAACACCCGTGATCTTGAAGCGCATTTTAATCCGGAAATAGGTGAAGTCGAAGTATTTGAATTCGTAACAGTTGTTGATGAGGTTGTCGATTCCTATAAGGAAATTGACATCAATGAAGCGCGGGAAGTTGATCCTGATGTTGAAATTGGTGACTCCCTGGGGATGATGATGGAAGCCGGCTCGTTCAGCCGTATTGCTGCTCAGACCGCCAAGCAGGTTATTATCCAAAAAGTTCGTGAGGCTGAGCGCGAAGGGATATACAACGAATTCAGTGATCGGGTTGGTGAAGTGGTGAACGGCATTGTCCGTCGCTATGAGCGTGGGGATCTGATTGTTGACCTGGGACGTGCCGAGGCCTTGCTGCCCAGTCGCGAACAGGTGCCTCGGGAAAATTACCGTCAGTCTGACCGCGTTCGCGCCTATATTTCTGAAGTAAAGTTGTCGGCCAAGGGGCCACAGATTATCCTTTCCCGCACCCATCCGGGGCTGTTGATTTCTCTATTCACCTCTGAAGTTCCGGAAATTGCCGAAGGTATTGTTGAGATCAAGGCAGCCGTTCGTGAGCCGGGGAGCCGCGCCAAAATGGCCGTGTTGTCCCATGATGTTGATGTTGACCCGGTTGGAGCCTGTGTCGGTATGCGGGGTTCACGGGTACAGAACGTGGTGACTGAATTGCGTGGTGAGCGCATCGATATTATCCCCTGGACACATGATCCGGCGCGCTTTGCCTGCGCGGCTCTGGCACCGGCAGAAGTGTCACGGGTTTATATTGATGATGAAGATAAGGCAATGGAAATTATCGTTCCTGACGATCAACTTTCGTTGGCGATCGGCAAAAAGGGGCAGAACGTCAGACTGGCAGCCAAGCTGATAGGCTGGAAAATCGACATAAAGAGTGAGTCGCGCGCCCAGGAGGAGGATCAGGACGAAGAACCTGTTTCTTCTGAACGTCAGGCCGCAGAGGATCTGTTTGCCCCCAGCAATAAAGAAGAGCCTGCCGACGCGACAGATGTTGATGAAGCGGTAAAAGTTGAGGAAGAATTGCCTGCGACTGATTCTGACACGGATGAGGTGTAACCAACAGTAATGACCGGATGCCAGCCACAGCGCACTTGTGTTGCCTGCCGCACGGTAGCCGACAAAAAAGTGCTCCTGCGATTTGTCCTTGCTCCACATGGTCAGGTTGTGGTCGATTATCGGCAACAATTGCCTGGTCGCGGTCTCTATACCTGTTTTAACCCGCAGTGCCTGGCGCAGG
Source organism: Pelovirga sp. C15f (assembly GCF_057178085.1). Classification (NCBI taxonomy): domain Bacteria; kingdom Pseudomonadati; phylum Thermodesulfobacteriota; class Desulfuromonadia; order Geobacterales; family Geobacteraceae; genus Pelovirga; species Pelovirga sp. C15f. The sequence continues at coordinate 554,117 of NZ_JBXUCV010000001.1, read as the reverse complement.
CGGTTAAAAAAAATAGTTTTCACCGGGTTTTTGGTGCAACATTAAAAACGGTCGAGTTGGCTGATCTGCAAGCCCAATTGCAGTTGGTGATGGTTCAACGCATCAAGGGGTTGATGCTGATGGCTCGCAAGGCGGGGCAGTTGATCGCCGGCAGTAGCATGGTGATTGATGCGTTGAAGGGTTCTATGCCGCTGACAGCAGTTGTCATGGCAACAGACATAACCGCCAATATGAAACAAAAAATTGAAAGTTCAGCAGCCCGACAGCAGGTTTTTTGTACACAGTTATTTGACAAGGTGTTCCTCGGGCAGATGTTAGGCAAACAAGAGCGCAGTGTCGTTGCTATCCAGAATGGTGCGCTGGCAACATTACTCAAGAATGAACTGAACAGGTATGAACTGGTAAGGGAGAATTGATGGTCAAGGTCAGAGTTTACGAACTTGCAAAAAAATTAGGCATTGAAAACAAAGATCTACTGGCAAAACTCGCTGAGGCCGGTGTCGATGTTGCCTCTCATGCCAGTTCCTTGAGTGATGAGGATATGCACAAATTTGAAAGCTTCAATAATCCAACCCAGGAAAAAGTTGAAGAAGAACGGATTAAGCCAGGGCTGATTCGCCGCCGCCGTACTGTGGTTGCCCAGGAACCGGAAGAGGTTCCGGCAACAGAACCTGAAACGGCGCAAGTTTCACCCGAACAGCCTGCCGTCGCTCAGTCCACTGCGCCCTCCGCAGAATCTGACGTTGCAGTAGCGCCGCCTGCAGTTAGCAAGGACGTTCAACGCGCGGGTGAAGAACAGTCTGACACGCCGTCTGCCAAAACCGCAACCGTGGTCGATGCGCACAAAGCAGAGAAAACCGGTAGCGTTGCCGAGGTTGCGGCACCATCGCAAAAGACCGAGGACTCCTCCTCTTTGGTGCCTGACCATGCACCTGCTGTCCAGAGCACGGAACCTGGCAAGCGGCCAGAACCCCAGGATGCGACAGAGGACCGCGCCAAGATTCTCGGGCGCGTCGAGTTGCCGCGCAGAGCACCAGCAGGCCAGCGCCGTCCTGTTCAGCAGGAACGCCCGGCGCGTCCAGCACGACCTGGTTCTCCCGCGCGTCCCGGTGCCCCGGCTCGGCCTGGTTCTCCCGCGCGTCCCGGTGCCCCGGCTCGGCCTGCAGCTCCGGCACCAGCTAAAGGTCGGGCACGTGCCGACTTGTCAACGCCGCTGCCGGTAGAACAACCACTGCCTGAAAAAGAAAGCAGAAGCAGTAAAAAACGAAAAAAAGGGCGCCGCAACGATAGCGAGTTTGAGCAAAATGAAGGTCACGTCTCGCGTCGTGGTCGCCGAGTTGAGGTCTTTGAGCCGGGACGTCCCGGTCAGAAGAAAAAACGCGGTGGCAAAGGATCAAAAGCAACCAAGAATACCGAAGTTACCATCAGCAAGGCGATTAAACGGATTATCAAAATCAGTGATTCTATTACAGTTGGCGAACTGGCCAAGCGGATGGGAGTCAAAGCAAAAGAACTGATTGCCGAGCTGATGCGCCAGGGCTCAATGGTGACGATCAATCATCCCCTCGATTATGAATCAGCCGCTATTCTGGCTTCAGAATTCAACTATGAGGTTGAAAATATCGCTTTTGATGAAGAAACCATTCTCGACGTTGAGTTGCCGAAGGAAAAAGAGAGCAGCAGTGCTGAGCTCGTGACACGTCCTCCTGTCGTTACCATCATGGGACACGTCGATCATGGTAAAACCAGTCTGCTTGATGCTATCCGTGAAGCGAATGTAACGGAAGGAGAGGCCGGTGGTATCACTCAGCATATCGGTGCGTACGATGTAAATCTGGATGGACGTAAGATCACCTTTCTCGACACCCCGGGTCACGAAGCCTTCACCGCAATGCGAGCTCGTGGGGCCGGCGTCACCGACATCGTTATTCTTGTTGTTGCCGCAGATGATGGTGTCATGCCGCAAACCAAAGAGGCGATCAATCACGCTAAAGCCGCCGGCGTTCCGATCATTATCGCGGTAAACAAGATTGATAAACCCGAAGCCAACCCGGAAAGAATCAAGCAGGATCTTACTGAATTTGAGCTGGTGCCTGAAGAGTGGGGTGGCGAGACCATCTTTGTCGAGGTTTCGGCGAAAATGAAGCTTAATCTTGAAACCCTTCTGGAAATGGTCCTGCTGCAGGCTGAGGTTCTTGAACTTCAGGCGAGTCCCACTAAACGCGCAAAAGGCTCAATTGTTGAAGCCCGTCTGGACAAGGGGCGTGGTCCGGTTGCGACGGTACTCGTTCAGGATGGCACCTTGAAAATTGGCGATTCCATTGTTGCCGGTTTACATTATGGCCGGGTACGCTCGATGACAGCTGCAAACGGTAGCCCGGTGAAAGAGGCCGGTCCGTCATTTCCGGTCGAAGTAACGGGTCTGGGGGGAGTGCCTGATGCCGGCGATACTTTCCATGCAGTAGAATCGGAAAAATCTGCCAAAGAGGTCTCCCAGCATCGTCAATCGAAACAGCGCGAACTGGATCTTGCCAAGAGCAGCAAAGCCTCCCTTGAACAGTTGTTTGCCCGGATGCAGGAAGGTGCCATTGAAGAATTGGCGGTTATTATTAAGGCTGATGTTCAGGGCTCGGTTGAGGCGGTACGAGATGCTCTTGAAAAACTTGCTACTGACAACTGTCGTCTCAATGTTATCCATACCGGTGTCGGCGGCATTTCTGAAAGCGACATTACTCTGGCGACAGCGTCTAATGCTATTGTTCTCGGATTCAATGTTCGGCCGGAAACCAAAGCCAGAACCTTGGCTGACAGCGAAAAGGTCGATATTCGTCTGTACAGTGTTATTTATGATGCTGTAAATGATGTGCGTGATGCAATGGAGGGACTGCTGGCTCCAACCCTCAAGGAAAAACATCTGGGCCGGGTTGAGGTGCGTGACACGTTCCATGTTTCACGCGTCGGCACTATTGCCGGATGTTACGTCATTGACGGAAAAATTATTCGTAACTCCAAGGTTCGTCTGATCCGTGACAATGTTGTTGTCTGGGAAGGCAAACTCAGTTCTTTAAAACGCTTCAAGGACGACGTCAAAGAGGTGCTGACCGGCTACGAATGTGGTATTGGTCTGGAAAATTATAACGATTTAAAAGTTGGTGACGTGATCGAATCATTTGAAATAGAAGAGGTGAAAACGTCACTGTAACCACCCGGGACAGTCATGATAGTTGGTGCTGCGCGCTTTGATCTGCGCCTGCATGGAGTTCAGTCGTTAAAGCAGAAACGTTCGGTGATTAAACGTTTGCTTAATCAGTTACGCACATCCTGTCCGGTTTCTGTTGCCGAGGTCGGCCATGCCGACCTGCTGCAACGCTCGCTTGTCGGAGCCAGTATTGTCTCATCGAGTGAAGGGCTGATCAACTCGGTGTTCCGCCAGCTTGAAGCAATTATTGAAACCTCTGGGGCGGTTGAAATGATTGATTCCGAAACTGAACTTATCCACTATGGAGAACCATTACGTTGAGTAGTTTTCGCCCTGAGCGCGTTGGCGAGCAGATCCTCAAAGAAACAAGTTTACTGCTGCTGGAACGCATCAAAGACCCGCGCGTCGCTACAGTGACCCTGACCGGGGTCAAGGTGTCTCGCGACATTAGCCTTGCAAGAATCTATTTCACCTTATCCGATCCTGACGATCGTAAGGCAGCTGAGACCGGGCTGAAAAGCGCCGCTCCATTTATCCGCCGCGAGCTGAGTCAGATCATGAGACTGCGTTTTATGCCGGAAATCAGGTTCCAGTTTGATGAATCCGTCAGTAAAGGGCAGCGAATTGATGAGCTGCTACGTCAAGTACAGGGTGATTTGCATGATTCTGAATGATATTATCCACCACATCCGGAAATCACAGCGTTTTCTGGTGGCTTCCCATGAGAGCCCGGATGGCGATGCCATTGGTTCAACTCTGGCCCTTAGCCTGGCCCTGAAAAAAATGGGCAAGGACGTTGTCGCTTTCAATGTTGACGGTGTTCCTGCCAATCTGGCATTTCTTCCCGGAACCCAATCCGTTAGCAGCAGCCTGGCTGCTGATGAGTCCTTTGATGTCGGTTTTCTGCTTGATGCCGGCGAGTTGAAGCGTGCCGGCATTCCCATACAACAACATTGTAATCTGCTGATTAATATTGACCACCACCCCCACTCTGATTTTGGCGATATCTGCTACCTTGACACTGGAGCCAGTGCCACTGCGGTATTGATTTACCGTCTCCTTGATGCTTGTAACTTCCCCCTTGATATTGAGGTCGCCAAAGCGCTGTATGTGGGTGTGCTTGATGATACTGGTTCCTTTCGCTATTCCAGCGCCAACCGTGAAGCTTTTGAGCTGGCGGGCGCCCTGGTTGAGTGTGGTGTTGATCCGTGGCAGATCGCCAGTAATCTGTATGAAAGCTTCTCAGGTACCCGCATGCGCCTGCTTGGACTGGTTTTAAACACCCTTGATATTTCAGCCTGTGGTCGCTATGCATCGGTCGCTCTGAAACAGGAATTTCTCGCCCGGTCAGGAGCAACATCAGAGGAATCTGATGGTTTTGTGAATTATGCCCGTGCAGTTCAAGGTGTTGAAATCGCCTTATTTATCAAAGAGCAGGCTGATGGAAAATACCAGATCAGCTTTCGCTCCCGGGGAAACCTGGATGTTGGTACCCTGGCCCGACAGCTTGGTGGCGGCGGCCATCATAATGCCGCCGGCGCACGTATCTCTGCCGCATCTCTTGATGCTGCCCGCTCCGAACTTTATCGTCACCTTGATCTATTACTGAACTGATTATCTGTGCACGGAATCCTTCTCATCGACAAACCGGAAGGTCTGACTTCTTTTGACGTGGTTCGCCAGGTAAAGCGGATATTCTCAACCCGCAAGGTCGGTCATGCCGGAACCCTTGATCCTTTGGCGACCGGAGTCCTGATGGTGGCAGTAGGGGAAGCCACAAAAATATTACAGTTCCTGTTAGTTGACGATAAAGGTTATCGCGCCACCCTGAAACTTGGAGAAACCACCGATACCTTAGACGCTCTCGGGCGAGTTCTGATAGAGAAGCCGGTGCCACCCCTTGATATTGACTCTGTTGATCGCTTCTGTGCAGCTTTTCGCGGCACAATTGAGCAGCAACCCCCCATGTATTCTGCTCTTAAGCGTGACGGAGTGCCCCTATATAAACTGGCACGTCAAGGGATAGAAGTTGAGCGGAAAAGTCGTTTAATTTTCATTGAACGACTTGCTGTCGTTGCTGTTGATTTACCTTTTGTAACTATTGAGGTCGACTGTTCAAAAGGGACTTATATTCGTTCATTGGTACATGACCTGGGTATAGCTATGGGGTGTGGTGCTCATCTTACCGCATTGCGCCGCTTGCGTAGCGGTCGTTTTAGCGTTGATCAGTGCTGCCGCCTCGATGATCTGAAACAATCGGATCATCCCGCTGATGCTTTATTAAGCTACAGTGAAACCCTGGCAGATTTTCCTGCTGTTGAACTGGATGAGCCTGCGCTTAAAACCCTGATGTTCGGTGTCCCACCACAAAAATCGCAGTGCCTCTCGAAACAGCCACTCGCCGATGGCGAGCGGGTACGCCTGGTTGATCAAGAAAACAGGCTGGTTGCTGTTGCTGATTACCAACCGTTGCGCCCCACCGAAAAACGCGGTGATTTCCATTTGATACGGGTTTTTCAGAACCAGTTTGTCGGAGATTAATCTTTACATCGGCAACTTAACTATGGTAGATCTTCAAGGTCTTAGGGATGTTTTTAACAGCCACGCCACTGGCTTAATTAGATTAACAATAAAAAGGAGACAGCAGTGCTCGGCACAGAACGTAAACAAGAAATCATCAACCAGTATAAACGCCACGAAGGTGATACCGGATCACCCGAGGTACAGGTAGCTCTTCTGACAGAGCGGATCACCTACCTGACCGACCATTTCAAAACCCACAAAAAGGATCACCATTCCCGTCGTGGTCTGCTCAAGATGGTAGGCCAGCGCCGCCGTCTGCTCAGCTACCTGGTCGCTCAGGATGTTGAACGCTATCGGGCCCTGATCAAGTCCCTCGGCTTGCGTCGCTAAAAAGAAGCGGCATACCTGATCTCAGGTATGCCGCTTCAGTCTGTTTTTTATCGTGGAGGTTGTCCGGAGAGAGTATCCGATCTTTTTTCGGTTGCTGTCTCAGGCCATCCTCCTTTTCGTATAACCACATAAAGTGCCGTCAGGTTGCTGCCGGTCGGTGCTAACAAGGAGTTTTTATGGCTTATCATAAAGTAGAAGTAGAGTTCAATGGTCAACCCCTGACGATTGAAACAGGAAAAATGGCGCGTCAGGCTCATGGCGCGGTCATTGTCACTTACGGCGAAACCAAGATTCTATGTACTGCTGTTTCAGGACATTCTATCCGCCCCGGACAGGACTTCTTCCCACTGACCGTCAACTATTCAGAAAAATTTTACGCCAGCGGCCGGATTCCCGGGTCTTTCTTTCGTCGTGAACGTGGGTCGAGCGAACGCGAAACGCTGATCTGTCGTCTGATTGATCGTCCGATGCGACCGTTGTTTCCCAAAGGGTATCTCTACGAGACCCAGATTATGCCAACGGTTATTTCCGCCGACCTGATTAACGATCCCGATACCCTTGCTATGGTGGCAGCTTCTGCAGCCGTAGAGATTTCGGATATCCCCTTTGCCGGACCGATTGCGGCAGTACGCGTTGGTCGTGTAGAAGGTGAGTTTGTTGCCAATCCGACCCTTGAGCAGATGCATGTCAGTGATGTAGAGCTGGTTGTAGCTGGCTCCCGTGATGCAGTAATGATGGTGGAAGGCGAATCAAAATTTCTCTCAGAGCAGGAAGTGCTTGATGCTATCTTCTTTGGTCACAATGCACTACAACCGCTGATTGATCTGCAACTTGAACTGGCCAAGCTGGTTGGCCGGGAAAAGCGTGAGTTTGTTGTTGCTGAAAAAGATCAAGTCCTGGTGGATAAGGTCAAACACCTGGCTGAGCCGCGTATTGTTGAGGCAGTTGCTGTTCGCAGCAAGCAGGAACGCTATGCCGCCCTCGGCGTCATCCGCAATGATATCAAAGAGCAGCTGGCCGGTGAATTTGAAGGGCGCGAGGACGAAATTGCAGCTGCTCTCGGTTCTCTGGAAAAAACCGTTGTACGCCGCACTGTCACTAAGGACCGTGTGCGTATTGATGGGCGCGCCATGGCAGATATTCGCCCAATCAGCTGCGAAGTTGGTCTTTTGCCGCGAACTCATGGCAGTGCCCTGTTTACCCGTGGTGAAACTCAGGCTCTGGTTACAACTACCTTAGGGACCTCGTCTGATGAGCAGCGCATGGATAATGTACAGGGGATGGAATTCAAGAAGTTCATGCTGCACTACAACTTCCCACCGTTTTGTGTAGGTGAAACCAGCATGCGCCTTTTCCCCGGCCGGCGTGAAATCGGTCACGGAATGCTTGCGGAACGCAGTGCTGCCCAGATTTTGCCCGAGCATGAAAAGTTTCCCTACACTATTCGTATTGTTTCTGAAGTGCTTGAGTCGAACGGTTCATCATCCATGGCATCGGTTTGTGGTGCTTCCATGGCCTTGATGGATGCCGGAGTGCCGGTTTCAGAACCGATTGCCGGGATCGCGATGGGATTGATCAAAGAAGGCGATGACATTGCTGTCCTGTCGGATATCCTCGGTGATGAAGATCATCTTGGGGACATGGATTTCAAGGTGACAGGTTCGGCCCGCGGTATTACCGCGCTGCAGATGGATATCAAGATTTCCGGGGTTACCAAGGAGATTATGCAGCAGGCCCTTGAACAGGCCAAAGCCGGTCGCCTTCATATTCTTGAAGAAATGGCCAAAGCCATTTCCGCACCGCGCACTGAATTGTCCAAATATGCGCCACAGATTACCAGTATCCGCGTTAAACAGGATCAGGTGCGTACTGTTATCGGATCAGGTGGTAAAAATATTCGTGGTATTATCGAAGTCACTGGTTGTTCTATTGATATCCAGGATGATGGCACGATCAACATAGCTTCTGCTGACGGGGCTGCGGCGAAACTGGCGATCAAGATGATTCGCGACCTGACTCAGGAAGCCGAGGTTGACAAGCTCTACATGGGGACAGTAAAAAAGATCATGGAATTTGGTGCCTTTGTTGAAATTTTCCCCGGCACCGACGGCTTGATTCATGTGTCGGAACTCGCCAATGAGCGTGTGCGCAATGTGACCGATGTAATTAAAGAAGGAGATCAGGTTCTGGTTAAATGTATCGGCGTCGATCGCCAGGGCAAGATCAAGCTGTCCCGCAAGGCGGCTCTTGGAGCCGAAATGCCTGAAGAAGGTTAATCTGCGTCCGCAGTAGAATAAAACATCAGCAACGATGGCCGCAGAAGGTACCACTCTTTTTGCGGCCATCATTTATTCAAGGTGCTCTTTGTGATAAACCCGGTGATAGAAATCAAAAGAATAAATCCTTCGGCGCAATTACCACGCTACATGACCAGGCTGTCTGCCGGCATGGATATCTGTGCCGAACCCAAAGAACCAATTTTGCTCGCGCCGGGAGAACGCTGTCTGATCCCAACGGGTATTTCTGTCGCTATACCGGCAGGCTTTGAAATTCAGGTGCGTCCGCGTTCAGGTCTGGCTATCAACCATGGGATCACCCTGGTCAACACACCGGGAACCATTGATGCCGATTATCGCGGTGAAATTAAAATCATTGTCATCAATCATGGTCGTGATGTTTTTGAAATAAAACCCGGGGATCGTATCGCGCAACTGGTTGTTGCTCCAGTTGTTCAGGCGCAACTGATGGAAGTAGCTGATCTGGACTCCACCGAGCGTGGATCCGGAGGATTCGGTCACACAGGTACTGATCGGGACAATTGATGAATGAGCACACAGTACCCGAAGATCTGATGGAGTTCCCTTGTCATTACCAGTTTAAGGCAATCGGCGAGGGCGGCGAGTTTTTTTGCCGAGCGGTTGTGGAAGCCATTACCATTCATGCACCGGTGCCGGCCGAAGCCGTTCGCAGTCAGCCGAGCCGTCATGGCACCTACCAATCTGTCTCTGTTGTTTTGACTGTTTACAGTGCCGGACAATTAACTGCTATCTATGCAGAGTTAAAAAAGGTTGCGGGACTGAAGATGTTGTTGTAAGCCAAAGGAGCAAAACATGTATTTATCTATTAATCCTGAAAATCCGCAGCCACGGTTAATTACTCAAATTGTTGCCTGCCTGAAGCAGGGAGGAGTTATTGTTTATCCGACGGATACCACCTATGGGATTGGTTGTGATATTTTTAATCGCAGGGCCGTAAAAAAGATTTTTCAGATAAAACAGCGTGATAGCCGCAAGCCATTTTCATTTATCTGTAAGGACCTGGCAGAAATTTCCAACTATGCCCAGGTCAGCAATTTTGCTTTTAAAATCATGAAGCGTCATCTTCCCGGTCCTTATACCTTTGTACTTGAAGCCTCCAAGATCGTTCCTGATTCATTGAGTACCAAGCAGAAAACCGTCGGCGTTAGAATTCCCGAGAATGCCATCTGCCATGCCATTGTTAAAGAACTGGGGCATCCGCTGGTGACAACCAGTGCTAATGTTTCCGGAGAAAAGACACCTGCTGATCCCTATGAAATCAACAACAGTATGGGGCGATTGGTCGATATGGTGGTTGATGGGGGAATCCTGATGGACGAAGCTTCAACCGTCATCAGTTTGCTTGACGACAGAATTGAGGTGCTACGCCAGGGGTGTGGTGATACATCTTGGATTGAGTAGCACCAACAGAAACAACCAGAGGAAGAAAAGCACAAAAAAACCCGAACACATATGTGGCCGGGTTTTTTTATTCTGGTGCCGAAGGCGAGACTCGAACTCGCACGACCAGTTGGTCACCACCCCCTCAAGATGGCGTGTCTACCAGTTCCACCACTTCGGCAAGCGCAGGTTTTATACTGAATTGCTTCTTTTGTTGTCAACTGAAAACTTGTAATTTATTCATTCTACTGCTGGGGCGTTGCCTCTGTTGCCGGCTGAACCGGAGCGCTTGTGGCTGGGGCTGTCACAGTTCCAGGCATAATTGTTTTAGAAGCTGATGAACCGTAATAATATGCCAGAGAAAGACTTGTCAGCATAAAAATTACCGCAACGGTAGCCGTTATTTTAGTCATGACGTTGCCACCGGATGACCCGAACATGGTCTGGCTGCTACCGGCTCCAAAAGATGCACCGGCTTGTGCTCCTTTGCCCATCTGCAGCAGAACAATAACAATCAGGGCAATAGAAACCAGAATATGTATACCAATCAAAATACTGATCATGAAAATATTTCCTCCATTGATTCTATGCAACCGCAGAAAACTATCATAAACATGAACATCGATGCAAACTTTTGTTTAAATATTCTCCTTTTTTTCACCACCTTCTTCAACCGTATACCAGAAGAGGTAAAGCTTTTCTCATATCAGGGTTGACAAGCTTTTTTAGCAGTGATAGAACCCTATTCTATTTTCACTGGAGTCACCGCTCATGGTAAAAAAGCTTATCGGCCGCAAACTCAAATCTTCGCGTCTAAAAAGAGACAAGACAATACAGGAACTTGCAAGCCTTTCTCGAGTTTCTTCCAACATGATTTCTCGGATTGAACGTGGTTTGACGACGCCTTCAGTAGAAATCCTGATGAAACTTGCCGCTGCGCTTGGGGTGAGTTTGAGCTACTTTGTCGAAGAGGCGGAAAAGGGGAGTAGTGTCATTTTTACCCCGGCCGGACGAGGCGAGCCGGTTTTTTTCTTTGAAGACAAACACCAGATCAGCAGCTTAATGCAAGGACTGCGTGATCCGGGGTTTTCGGTGTTTGTCGATATTCTGGAACCCTTCTGTGACAGTGGCGAAGGAGGAATGATCCATACCGGAGAAGAATTTGCGATGGTTCTCGGGGGTTCTTTGGAATTTTTTATTGAAGAGAATATGTATGTGCTGAACGAAGGTGATTCAATTGCCTTCAAAGCATCTATCCCCCATCGCTGGAAGAACAATAGTTCGCATCATACGAAAGTTCTGTGGGTTGTTTCTCCGCCGCCGAATGTTTGAACAATAAAATGGATCAGATGATATGCAGATAAAAAAAATTGTTGGGAAAAAGCTTAAAGAAATCCGCTTGAAGCAAAACATGACGATTCAAATCCTGGCGGAAAAATCACAGGTTTCCTCCAATATGATTTCGCGGATAGAGCGGGGCTTGACGACCCCCTCGGTTGAAATCCTCATGCGTCTCGCTACGGTTTTTGACAAAAGCATCAACTTTTTTGTTGAAGATGTCCGTACTTCCCACGAGGTTGTTTTTACCCGCCCTGGGGATCGTGATAAAACCGTTTATGATGACGAATATAATATGCACACGGAATCCTTCACCTCCAGATTGCGCGATCCCCAGTTTATGTCGTTTTACTGTACAGTTAAAAAAGGGGGACAGAGCGGCGCCAAAAACATGTATCACCCCGGCGATGAGTTGATTTATATCCTTGAGGGACAACTCAGGATGACGATTGTTGATGAGGAATTTATTCTTAAACGAGGTGACAGTCTGTGTTTTAAATCACATTTGCCCCATCGCTGGGAAAATTGCGGCGATGCTGACGCCAAGGTTATCTGGACATTGTCCCCCTTTACCATAATTTGATTGACTGTTGAGAACCGCTGCAACTTGGTGTATAGTTTCAATAAATCCGCTCACTCCCGCCCACTCTTAGATGCCATGATTCCTTAAAGGGGGGTCAATGAATAAATCTGAACTGGTTGAGGCTTTATCGCAGAAAAAGAATCTCACCTATAAAAAGGCTGAGCAAATCGTCAATCTTATTTTCGATTCGATGTCCCAGTCCCTGGTTGATCGGGACCGTATCGAAATCAGGGGATTTGGTAGCTTCATGGTCAAGGACTACAAGTCCTACCTGGGGCGCAATCCAAAAACCGGGGAAATCATCAAGGTCGAAGAAAAAAGGCTGCCCTTTTTCAAGGCCGGCAAAGGGTTGCGCGAACGGGTAGATCGTTAATCGACCTTGTCGTCGTATCACAGTGTCTATTGACCTTCTATATCGGGCCCAATCACGGATGTGATCGGGCCCTGTTGTTTTTAAGGATCGTCTCTCGATTCAGGAGTTTTTTCATGTTGCATCTATACAAAGGCATCACCCCGCGCCTGCATGATACTGTCTTCCGGGTTGGCTCAAGTGAAATTATCGGTGATGTAGAAATTGGTGAATATTCCAGTCTCTGGTACCATGTTGTTGTGCGCGGAGACGTTAACTTTATTCGTATCGGTGAACGCACCAACGTCCAGGACGGAACCGTCATCCATGTAACGAACAAAACCCACCCGACGGTCGTTGGCGATGATGTGACCATTGGCCACAACGTGACCCTGCACGGATGCACAATCGGTAACCGTTGTCTGATCGGCATGGGAGCGATTGTGATGGATGGCGTAGTTATTGAGGACGATGCCATGATTGCCGCCGGCGCCCTGGTAACCCCCGGCACTCGTATTCCTTCCGGCACGCTTTATGCCGGATCCCCGGCGCGCTGCAAAAGACAATTATCAGACGAAGAAATTGCCTTTCTGCTCCAATCTGCTAACAACTATCTGGAATATGTAAAAACCTACGACCTCTGAAACAACGGATAAAAACATTTAACTATAGTGGCAGGTGGACTTTGAATGACGTGAATCTTGATACATTGAAGGACAGTCAACTCTTTCATGGGCTGGCTGTGAAAGAAATTGAATTTTTGGGCGCATCGCTGGCGCAACAGCAGATGTCTGCTGGAAAGACCATTTATATTGAAAATATGACGGGAGAATCCCTCTACCTGATCAAAAAAGGGTCAGTACGTATTTCCCAGATGCTGGCAGAAGGGGACGAACAGACCCTGGTCGTACTTGGTCCGGGTGATACATTTGGCGAGCTGGCGGTTATTGACGGCGGGCCGCGTGCAGCTACGGCACGGGTAATTGAGGATGTGAGTCTGTTTTCCCTGACCCGTAAAAATTATAATCAACTCTGCACCAACAATCCGCGCCTTGGCATGCAGTTGACGTTAAATATTTTCAGGTCGTTCAGTGAACGCCTGAGGCGTTCTAAACAAGATTATCGCAACATGCTGATTGCCAGTATCAACAGAAAAAAAAGCTGAGTATCCATCTGCCGGGCTGGTCCAAAGGGTGCCGTTAATGTGCCCTTTTTTTCGTCTTCCCACGGTTTGATCGTTTGACTGATGATATCAGGCACGGAGAAATAATGTCTTTCCTGCTCAACCAGCAATTGATGTTTGGATTAATCGGTGGCCTTGGGTTGTTTCTCTTCGGCATGAAAATCATGTCTGAAGGGTTGCAAAAGATTGCCGGTGAAAAAATGCGGCAGATTCTTGCCGCGCTGACTAACCATCGCCTGGTTGCAGCACTGGTTGGTATCAGTGTTACAGCTCTAATTCAATCATCCAGCGCAACGTCTGTCATGGTTGTCGGCTTTGTCAATGCTGGGCTGCTCACTCTGATGCAGGCCATCGGAGTGATCCTCGGTGTCAACATCGGCTCGACTTTCACTGCCCAGATCATCGCATTTAATGTTACTCAGTATGCATTACCAGCTATCGGCTTTGGTGCAGCGCTTAAGCTGTTCAGCAAAAAACGCAGGGTCAGTTATCTTGGCGAGATTGTTTTAGGCTTTGGTCTGGTTTTTCTCGGCCTGACCATTATGCGCCAGGGGTTTGATCCGTTGCGTACCAGCGAAGGGTTTCATCAACTTTTTATTCTTGTCGGCGATTACAAATCATTGGGGATTCTGATCGGCACTGTCCTGACCATCATCACCCAAAGCAGCAGCGCCATGCTGGGATTGACGCTGGCCCTGGCGACATCCGGGCTCATTAGCTTTGAGGCCAGTGTAGCTCTGATTCTCGGAGAAAATATCGGAAGTACGATTACTGCCAATATCTCCGCGATCGGCACCAACATTGCCGCCCGGCGCGCGGCTTTCGCTCATTTTCTTTTTAATTTAATCGGTGTGATTCTGATGTTGATATTCTTTCAGCTGTACCTGAAATTGATCACATCAATAACCCCGGGGGAAGCTGATTTTGTGGTGCAGACTCAAGCTCAGGCTGACCAGTACGCCACGCCGGTAGGGGACAAACCACATATCGCACGCTATATTGCCAATGCCCATACCTTATTCAATGTTATCAATACCCTGATTTTTCTTCCTTTTATTGGCGTGTTGGCTAAAATTTCAACCTATTTTATTCGTGGTGAAGGACGCCAGGAAATTGTTCAGGTCAGGTTTATTGATGACCGGGTGTTGAACACCCCACCGATTGCTATTGGCCAGGCACGTCGCGAAACCCGGCGCATGGCGCAACTTGCTATTACCATGCTTGAAGAGACTAACCGCTTCCTCGATGACAATGACGTTCGCCGCATTCCGGAACTGGAAAAAAATGAGGAAACCCTCGATCTCCTCCAACAGGAAATCATGAATTTTCTGACCAAACTGTCGCACCGTTCGATCTCTGCCGACACCTCAGAGCAAATCAAGAAACTGATGAACATCGTCGATCACCTGGAGCGCATAGGTGATCATTGTCAGACCCTGTGGGGATTGAATACCCGTAAAATTAACGAAAAAATAAAGTTTTCTCACACCGGGGCCAACGAGGTTGCGGGAATTGCTGATCGCACCTACGAGTTCTTGCGTTTTGTCATTGCTGCCATGGAACAGGATAACAAAGATATTGTTCAGCAATCTATCGAGTATGAAGACAGCATCGATGCCCTTGAAGATTCGCTGCGCATGAACCACATCACTCGCCTTAATACTGGAGAATGTGCGGTCCAGCCGGGTCTGATTTTCATTGACATGCTTCAGTGCTACGAAAAAATTGGCGATCATACCTTCAAAATTTCCGATACCCTCGTCAGCGACCAATGATACAGGCAACCCTCGACATCGGCAGCAATACGGTAAGACTGCTGATCGGTTCATGTAGCGATGGAATATTGCACCCTGCTCTTTACAAACGCTGTATCACCCGTCTTGGAGGTGGCTTTTCCTCACTGGATGGCCTGTCACCTGAAGCAATGGCTAGAACCATAGCTGCCCTGAAAGATTTTTCTATCATTGTTGAAAACTGTCAGGCCCAGCTCTTACGCGCGGTTGGCACAGCAGCATTGCGCCGTGCAGCCAACCGTCAAGAGTTCATTGAGATGGTGTGGCAACAAACCGGTATTCGCATTGACGTTATCGACGGCGACGAAGAGGCTCGCCTTACTACCCATGGCGTCCTGTCAGTCATCAGCCCCCAGCCTGAAAATGTGGTTGTTTTTGATATCGGCGGAGGCAGCACTGAAGTGATCTATATCAATAAGGGGATCATCTGCGCCAAGCAGAGTTTCCCTCTTGGGGTGGTGCGCCTGGCCGAAGAATATTCCGATCACGGTCAGCGTCAGCAAGCCATTGACGAAACACTGAGGGACTATTGCAGCAGCTTAAAATCACAGTTTTTATCCTCTACCCCTCTGGAACTGATCGGTACGGCAGGAACCATGACCACCCTGGCCGCCATGGATTTAGCGCTCACCCGTTATGATCCTGCCGTGATCAATAATCACCGGTTATCAGTAGCATGGATGATTGCACTTTATCATCAGCTTGAACCTTTAGCGCCCACTGATCGTGAGCAGTTGGCTGGAATGGAGCAGGGCAGGGGGGATCTGATTATCCCCGGTCTGCAGTTAGCCACCGCTATTGCCACATCCCTTGACGTCACTCACCTTAAAGTTGCTGATGCCGGCCTGCTTGAAGGGACCTTCCTTGCAGCATGTCGTGATTGACAGAAGCTCAAGCTTTGCCTATTATCGCCATTCAATTTTTCTCCATCAACCTCTTTCACCAAGGCTGATCATGAATAACGTACTGCTCTCTGGAAACGAAGCGATCGCCCGGGGAACTTATGAGGCAGGCGCATTGGTCGCTTGCGCCTATCCCGGCACACCCAGTACCGAAATCCTCGAAAACATGACGCGCTATAAAGAAATCAACTCATCCTGGGCACCGAACGAAAAGGTGGCCCTCGAAGTTGGTATAGGTGCCTGCTATGGTGGTGCCAGAGCCCTGGTGACCATGAAACACGTCGGGGTTAATGTTGCTGCTGACCCCTTATTTACCCTCACCTATACCGGAGTGCGCGGTGGCCTGGTGCTGGTCACCGCAGATGATCCGGAGCTTCATTCATCACAGAACGAACAGGATAATCGTAACTTCGCCAAGTTTGCTAAAATGCCGATGTTTGAACCGGCCGACAGTCAGGAAGCCCTTGATTTCACCAAGCTGGCTTTTGAGGTCAGTGAACAGTTCGATACACCGGTTTTTTTACGCAGCACAACGCGGATTTCTCATTCCAAATCGGTCGTTACCCTCGGCAGTCGCCCGGACAATATCCCGATTCCATCCCTTGAGCGTAATCCAGCTAAGCTGGTGATGCTTCCCGGTAATGCCCGTAAGCGCCACTATGATGTCGAGGAGCGTATTCTCAAGCTGGAAGAGTGGGGCTGTAGCCAGTCATTCAACCGGATTGAAAAAGGCAAAGGCGAGGTCGGAGTTATCACCTCCGGCGTCTCGTACCAGTATGTTAAAGAGGTATTACCGGATGCTGACGTTCTTAAGCTCGGCATGGTTTATCCCCTGCCAAAGCAGCTGATTCGTGACTTTGCCGCCAAGTACAAAACCCTCTATGTTGTTGAGGAACTTGATCCCTTTATTGAGGAGCAGGTCCAGGCCATGGGAATTGCTGTTATCGGCAAGGCGAAAATCCCCATCTGTGGAGAGCTGACTCCCGGGCGCCTGGCGAAAGGACTTTTTGGCACTGCATTGCCGGATGAAAGTGCCACCCTGGAACTGCCGCAGCGTCCACCGAACATGTGCCCGGGCTGTCCCCATCGCGGGGTCTTTATGGAACTGAATCGCGCCAAAGCCTATGTTACCGGCGATATTGGTTGCTATACCCTGGGCTTCATGCCTCCCTTGTCGGCCATGGATACCTGCGTCTGTATGGGGGCAAGTATTGGTAACGCCACCGGCATTTCAAAGGTTTTAAGCGAGGAGGATCAGCGCAAGGTTGTTGCTGTTATAGGAGATTCTACTTTTCTGCACACCGGTATCAACGGTCTGATGGACATGGTCTACAACAACTCGACGGCGACCGTCATCATCCTTGACAATCGCATCACCGCCATGACCGGTCGCCAGGAAAACCCGACTTCCGGGTACACGCTGGATAGTAATCCGGCTTTTCGAGTTGATATGGAACAACTCTGTCGCGCTGTAGGCGTTGAACATGTCCGGATCATCGATCCCTATGATATCGCCCTGACCCGTAAAACCTTGCGCGAAGAGATGGCCCGACCGGCAGTTTCCGTCATTATTACCACCAGGCCCTGTATCCTGGTGCCCAGAGACAACCTTGAACGACGCCCTTCGCTTTATGTTGACCATGATGCTTGTACAGGTTGCAAAGCTTGTTTGCGTTTGGGTTGTCCGGCCATTACCTGGGATGAAACGACAAAGAAATCCAATATTGACAAAATTATTTGCGTTGGGTGCAAGGTCTGCCAGCAAACTTGTGGTTTTAACGCTTTCAAGGAAGTAGAGGCTTAATGAGATGAAGACAACCAATATCCTTATTGCCGGGGTGGGTGGCCAGGGCATTCTGCTTGCCAGCGAAGTCTTGTCTGAAGTCTGTTTGATGGCCGGACTTGACGTTAAAAAAAATGAGATTCACGGCATGTCCCAGCGAGGTGGTAGTGTTGTGTCCCATGTGCGCTATGGCGAAAAAGTCTATTCGTCAATTATACCGGAGGGGGAAGTGGATATCCTCTTCAGTTTTGAATTGATGGAAACCTGTCGTTATCTGCCGTTACTGCGCAGTAACGGCAGGGTCGTGGTCAACGACTGGAAGATTGCTCCACCTTCGGTCGCCCTGGGCAAACAGACCTATCCTGAAAAACTGGTCGAAACTATTGAAAGGCAATTTCCTTTGACGACCGTAGTGGACGGCCTGACCCTGGCGCTGGAGACCGGCAACGCCAAAACTGTCAACACGGTTCTGCTGGGTGCCCTCTCCAATATCCTCGATTTTGACCATGAGTTGTGGTTGACGGCTCTGAAAAAAATGGTTCCGGAAAAACTTGTTGATATCAATCTTAAAGCGTTTGCTGCAGGACGCGGAACCAACAGCTAGAAAAATTCACAGGGAGAACCTGGATGATCTGGAACGATGATTTTGAAACACTGCCCAGAGAGGCAATTGAATCACTTCAGTTGCGCCGCCTGCAGCAAACGGTAGAACGGGTTTATGCTACTGTCCCTTTTTATCGCGAGTCTTTTGACCTGGCCGGGGTCAAGCCCAAAGATATCAAGCACCTTGAAGACTTGAAACGCTTGCCATTCACCCTGAAAAAAGACATGCGCGACAACTATCCTTATGGCCTGTTTGCTGTGCCCCTTGAGCAGATTGTCCGTATTCATGCCTCCTCGGGTACGACTGGCAAGCCTACGGTTGTCGGTTATACCAAGCGCGACATTGAAACCTGGACTGAACTGATGGCACGATCATTCTATGCCGCCGGCGCTCACAAAGGTGATGTCATTCATAACGCCTACGGTTATGGCTTGTTCACCGGAGGCCTGGGCGCCCACTATGGCGCTGAGCGTATCGGGGCATCGGTGATTCCCATGTCGGGCGGCAACACCAAAAAACAATTGATGATCATGCAGGATTTCGGTTCCACGGTGCTGACCTGTACGCCGTCCTACAGCCTGTTTCTTGCTGAGGTTGCGGCGGAAGAGGGGATTGATATCCGCAAGCTCAAATTGAAAGTGGGTATT
The DNA here is from genome assembly GCF_057178085.1 of Pelovirga sp. C15f. Taxonomy (NCBI): domain Bacteria; kingdom Pseudomonadati; phylum Thermodesulfobacteriota; class Desulfuromonadia; order Geobacterales; family Geobacteraceae; genus Pelovirga; species Pelovirga sp. C15f. The sequence goes on along the minus strand of NZ_JBXUCV010000001.1, from coordinate 535,125 downwards.
TTAGGGGCCGAGCCCTGGAGCGAAAAGATGCGCCAGGAAATCGAAGCCAAGCTTAACATCAAGGCCATCGACATTTATGGTCTGTCCGAAATTCTCGGACCTGGCGTCGGAATTGAGTGTATTGAAGCCCAGAGCGGCCTTCATGTTTGGGAAGATCATTTTCTGCTGGAAATTATTGATCCTGACACGCAAGAGGTGTTGGCGGATGGTGAAAAAGGGGAGTTGGTCATCACAACCATCACCAAAGAGGGGATCCCCCTGATCCGCTACCGCACCCGCGATATTACCCGTTTAACCCGTGAACCCTGTATCTGCGGCAGGACCCATGCGCGTATAGACCGATTAAGCGGTCGCAGTGATGACATGCTGATTATTCGCGGGGTTAATGTCTTTCCCAGCCAGATTGAATCAGTCCTGTTCAATATCAAAGGGATCGAACCCCATTACCAGTTACTGGTTGATCGTGAGGGGACCCTTGACACCCTTGAAGTTTTGGTTGAGGTTGACGAACGGACCTTTTCAGACGAGGTGCGTAAGCTGCAACAACTGTCCGGACTGATTCAGAAACAGATCAAGGACCTGCTCGGCGTCACCTGCAAAGTAAGGCTGGTCGAACCCAAGACTCTGGCCCGTAGCGAGGGTAAAGCGCAACGGGTTATCGACAAGCGCGGAAAAATTTGATCATGACAAAGGAGTTAGCCATGAAAGTCGAGCAGATTTCAGTTTTTATAGAAAACAAATCAGGTCGCCTGGCAGAGGTTTCCGGCGTACTGGGTGAGGCAAATGTCAATATTCGCGCCCTTTCACTGGCAGACACCTCGGACTTCGGCATCCTGCGACTGATTGTCGATGACAGTGAAAAAGCCCTCAGTGTCCTGCGTGACAAGCATTTTACTGTTAATAAAACCGAAGTTATCGGGGTTGAAGTTCCTGATACCCCGGGTGGACTCTCTTCTATCTTGAAAATCCTCGACAACAATCAGATTAACGTTGAATACATGTACGCCTTTGTTGAGCGCTCCGGCAGTAATGCCGTTATAATTTTTCGCTTCGACAATATCGATGAAGCTATCAGCGCCCTGCTCAATAATGGTGTTAATATCCTCGATGGAAAAAAAATAACATCAATATAACAGATACTTAAGATAAGATAGTGAAAGAAACATATAAACTATGTCTGGTCACCCACTGATCTGGAACAGCGAAGCAGAGTGCATGCCACGTGAGCAGCTTGAGTGCTTACAACGTGCACGCCTGCAAGAGACCCTGCAAAGGGTCAGCAACAATGTTCCCTGTTATCAGAATAAGTTTAAGGATTGTGGTTTTGAGCCTGGCGACTTGAAGTCACTGGATGATATTCAGCATCTGCCGTTCACCACCAAGGAAGATCTGCGCCTGAATTACCCCTATGGCATGTTTGCTGTTCCCATGAGCGATGTAGTACGCATCCACTCATCCTCGGGCACTACCGGTAAGCCAACCGTTGTCGGCTACACCAAGCAGGACATCGGTACCTGGACGGAACTGGTAGCTCGCTTTATGACTGCGGCAGGGGTCACCCGTGAAGACATTGTCCATATTGCCTTTGGTTATGGTTTGTTTACCGGAGCTTTTGGTCTGCATTACGGCTCAGAAGCCATTGGAGCATCGGTCATTCCTATTTCCGGCGGCAACACCGATAAGCAGATTATGATCATGCAGGATTATCGCTCATCCGCCCTGGTTTGTACGCCGTCCTACGGTCTGACAATTGCTGATCGACTCGAAAAAAAGGGGATCGATCCTGCGAGTCTGGCGCTGCGGGTCGGGCTGTTTGGTGCCGAACCCTGGAGTGAGCAGATGCGTTGTGAGTTGGAAACACGACTGGGGATTGTCGCGACCGACAATTATGGCCTGTCGGAAATTATGGGACCTGGTGTTGCCGGCGACTGTCTGAAAAAGTGCGGCATGCATCTGGCTGAAGATCATTTTGTCTTTGAGATCATCGACCCGGATACCGGCAAGGTGTTGCCAAGAGGCTCAAAAGGGGAGCTCGTCATCACCAGCCTGACCAAGCAGGCATTCCCTATGGTCCGTTATCGTACCCGTGATATCACCCGGATAAATTACGAACCCTGTGAATGTGGACGCACACTGGCACGTATGGATAAAACCAGTGGACGTACCGATGATATGTTGATTATCAAGGGTGTCAACGTGTTCCCGACCCAGATTGAGGAGGTGTTGCTACAGATCGAAGGATGTCAGCCGCACTATCAACTGATCGTTGATCGTGTCAACAACATGGACCAACTGGAAGTTCAGGTTGAGGTGAATGAGCACATTTTTTTTGATGAGATGAAACGACAGCGCCAATTCGTTAACGAAGCCGAAAAGCGTCTGGCAACCGTATTAGGAGTCAGCGCCAAAATCAAACTGGTCGAACCTTCAGCCATCGTGCGCCATGAAGGTAAAGCCTCTCGAGTCATCGATAAGCGCAAGCAGTAGCCGGCTGCATTAACCGTCAAAATTCTTGACATGCGCATGGCAATCACAGATAATGCGCCTCGCTGCCAACAACGGGATGTAGCGCAGTCTGGTAGCGCACTTGACTGGGGGTCAAGGGGCCGCTGGTTCAAATCCAGTCATCCCGACCAAATAAAAAAGGATCACTTCTCAAAAGAGGTGGTCCTTTTTTTGATTTATATACTCATCATATTGTGTGTCGCATAATATATATTATGTAAACTAACAAATTGGTTCAGGCTTTTGAATCTATTTAACTGACATTAGCAAGCTCGAGGCGACTCCCCCAGCGCTTGATCAGTTCTTCTCTAACAGGTTTTGCCTCTGGTTTGTTCAATCTGTCGGACTGCATAACATAATCGAAGGCTGCCTGTCTCGCTGCCTCAAGGATAGATAGATCTCGCGTCAGACTGGCGACCCGAAAATCAGGCAAACCGGCTTGCCTGGTTCCGAGAAAATCCCCAGGCCCGCGAATTTCAAGATCGGCTTCGGCAATCTGAAAGCCGTCTTCTGTTTTAACCATGACGTCAAGTCGCTTTTTAGCATCCTCGCTGATATTCTCTGATGGGATCAGAATGCAGTGACTCTGTTCGGCACCACGCCCAACGCGCCCACGCAGCTGATGCAATTGCGCCAGACCGAAGCGATCCGCATGCTCAATGACCATTAAGGTGGCGTTGGGCACATCGACTCCAACCTCAATAACCGTTGTCGCAACCAGCACGGCAATATTTTCTGCACGAAAATCATTCATTACAGCTTCTTTTTCTGCCGACTTCATTTGACCGTGCAACAATCCAATCTGGTGGTCAGGAAATATCTCCATGAGTTGTTGTGAAGCATTGGTTGCAGCCTGCAGGTCACTTTTTTCTGATTCTTCAACCAGTGGATAGACAATATAAACCTGGCGACCTTTTTTAAGCTCTGCATGCATAAGTTCATGGGCTTTAAAGCGATTTCGCAGGTGAATTATTCTGGTAGCCACAGGTTTTCGACCTGGCGGCAGCTCATCGATCACAGACACGGATAAATCACCGTAAAGGGTCATGGACAGGGTTCGCGGGATGGGTGTTGCGGTCATGACCAGAATATCGGGGTTGTTGCCCTTGGTTTTAAGGATGCCACGCTGGCGCACCCCGAAACGGTGCTGCTCATCGATAATACCTAATCCAAGGCGCGCAAACTCCACACCTTCCTGTAAAACGGCATGGGTGCCGGCAACCAGATCGACTTCTCCGGCGGTGATCCGGGCATAGAACTTTTTTTTATCCGCCTGGCTGGTGCTCCCCTGCAACAGACAGCATGTCAGCCCCAACCGCTCCAGCCAGGGTGCAAAGGTGCGAAAATGCTGTTCAGCGAGGATTTCCGTCGGCGCAACAACGGCCACCTGAAAGTTGTTTTCGATAGCTATCAGGGCCGCCATCAGCGCTACGATTGTTTTGCCACTGCCAACATCACCCTGTAACAGCCGGTTCATGGGATGTGGCGATGCCATATCGTCCTTTATTTCACCCAGTACCCGGCGTTGGGCAGCGGTCAACTTAAAGGGAAGCATCTTACTGAGTGGCAAGGTATAGCGATGTTCGCAGGTCATGCTAATGCCCTGCTCCAACTGCACCCCTGCCCGTTTTAAAGCCAACCCCACTTCCAGATAGAAAAACTCATCAAAAACAAGTGACCTTCGTCCAGGGTGTCGTCCCTGCTCGAGTTCGTAGATATTTGACTGTTTATCGGGCCAATGAATCTGGCGGATGGCGACCTGGCGATCCAGCAGTTGATACTTTTTGCGGACAACATCAGGTGTGGTTGTACAGAGGTAGCTGGAGTAGTCGCGGACCAGAGGAAACCAGATCGAACGCATCTGCTTCTGGCTGACTCCTTCGGTTAGCGGATACACCGGGATGATGCGTCCAAAAGAGACGGGATCTTTACGGCTCAACAAAGCCATATCATCATTATCAGATATCAGTTCAGAATCAGGATGATGGACCTCACGAGCGGTACCAAAAAATTTAACATCACCGATAAAAATAGCCGTCTGACCAATGGGAAAGCGCTTTTCAAGCCAGCTTTTTCGATAATGAAACCATTTCAACGAAATGGTACCGCTATCATCCCCGACAATTACCTCATAAATTCGTCGCGATGTGCGTTTGGTGCGGGATTCGCCTGAAACTAGAACGGTTCCCTTGAACACCTCAGGGGAACCGTCGTTTAACTGGCGAATTGGTTTAAGTTGTCGGCGATCCTCGTAGCGATGCGGCAGGTGATAAAAAGCATCTTCAAGGGTATATAGCCCAATTTTTTGCAGGCGGGTTTGTACTTTTGGACCAACCCCCGGCAGGACACTTAAGGGTTGGGACAAAATCCAGGCTGGATCGTCCGATTTAAGGTCTGGCATGATCCGCAAAAACTACTGGCTGCGGTCATTCAGGGCAGTCAGTAGTTCCTCAATGTCAAGACCGTGGGCACGGGCACCCTGAGCAAGGGTCTCGGTAGAGGCACCCAAACAACCAACACAGCCCAGGTTAAAGTTGGCAAGGATCTTTGCGGCATCCGGGTGCATCTGCAACAATTGGTTAAAGGTCATGTCTTTGGTAATAACCTGATTCATAGAGAACCTCCAGTTCCGTATTATAACCTTGGAATTCTCCCAGAAAATATGTGAAAAAGCAAGACATCAGGGTCTGGTTCTGTCATTAAAAAACCATACAATCCGGACTGATTAAGCATAAGCTATCCGGATTATTTCATAGACTCGTACTCCTGAGGGCACCACGACTCTGACCTCTTCATCAACGCGATGACCGATCAGAGCCTTGCCGACGGGAGACGTGATGGATATTTTACCATCTTTAATGTCCGCTTCGTCTTCACCGACAATCTGATAGGTTGCCTCTTTCTCGGTATCAATATCAAAAACAGTGACGGTCGCACCAAAAACAATTTTGTCACTTTTAATGGTAGCCGGATCAATGACTTGAGCGCGGGCTATTTTGTCGTTCAGTTCCTGGATGCGCCCCTCGACAAATCCTTGTCGCTCTTTCGCCGCATCATATTCAGCATTTTCTGACAAGTCACCATGACTGCGAGCTTCTGCGATATCCTGAACTACCTTGGGTCGCTCAACACGAACCAATATTTTCAATTCTTCCTGCAGTCGCCGATGCCCTTCTACGGTCATTGGTACCGAATTGCTCATTTGTCCTCTCCTAAAAAAAACAGCGGGCGGTGATTCACCGCCCACTGGTTAATTAAGTATGTATTGTGACACTTACAGGTACTCATAATACTCTTGTAATGGTTTAACGTCAAGGGTTTCTCGCTGCATTGCCAGCACTCCATCGGTTACCGCATTGATACCGGCAACGGTGGTGAAGTAGGCAACCTCGTTCATCAAGGCTGCCCGTCTGATGGAATAGGAATCAGCCACCGAAGCGGCACCCAGAGTGGTGTTGAAAACCATTGAGAATTCGCGGTTTTTAATGGAATCAACACAGTGCGGTCGTCCTTCTTTAACTTTATTAATAGTTGTGACCTCAATTCCGCGGTCACGGAAGAACTGGGCTGTTCCGGCGGTGGCAACAATCCTGAAGCCGGCGCTTGCCAAACGCCTGATAGCTGTCAGCGCCGGCTGTTTATCAGCGTCTTTGACACTGATAAAAACAGCGCCTGAAGTCGGCAACTTGACCCCTGCAGCTATTTGCGCCTTGGCAAAGGCACGGCCAAAATCGAAGTCAATCCCCATCACTTCGCCGGTTGATTTCATTTCCGGTCCTAACAGGGTGTCTACTCCGGGGAACTTGACAAAGGGGAAGACCGCTTCCTTAACGGAAATGTAGGGAGGAATAATCTCTCCGGAAATCCCCTGCGCTGCCAACGACTGTCCTGCCATGACCAGAGCGGCAATCTGGGCCAGTGGCCGACCGGTCGCTTTGGAGACAAAAGGAACAGTTCGACTGGCGCGCGGATTGACCTCGAGCAGATAAATGGTGTTGTCCTTGATGGCATACTGGATGTTCATCAAACCGATAACCTTAAGTTCCAGCGCCAGCTCGCGGGTTTGCCGACGAATTTCATCGAGTAATTGGGCCGACAAGGAAATGGGGGGCAAAGCACAGGCTGAGTCGCCGGAATGGATGCCTGCTTCTTCGATGTGTTGCATGATGCCGCCGATGACAACATCAACCCCGTCTGCAATGGCATCAACATCAACCTCGATGGCATCCTGCAGAAACTTGTCAACTAATATTGGATGTTCCGGTGATGCTTCCACCGCGAATTTCATGTAATTACGCAGACGCTCAACATCGTAAACGATTTCCATGGCGCGGCCGCCCAGTACGTAGGATGGGCGCACCACCACCGGATAACCGATACGTTCGGCAATAACTTCTGCCCCTTCACATGAGCGGGCAATGCCATTATCGGGCTGCAGCAAACCAAGTTTGTTGAGCAGTGCCTGGAAGCGCTCGCGATCTTCAGCCCGGTCGATGGCATCGGGTGAGGTGCCGATCACCGGCACACCGGCTTGCTCCAGAGCGACAGCCAGTTTCAATGGTGTTTGACCACCATACTGAACAATCACTCCTGCGGGCTGTTCAACAGCAACAATCTCGAGAACATCCTCCAGGGTCAATGGTTCGAAGTAGAGACGATCGGAAGTATCATAATCGGTGGAGACCGTTTCCGGATTACAATTGATCATAATAGTTTCAAAACCTGCAGCTGACAGGGCAAAGGCACCGTGAACGCAGCAGTAGTCGAACTCAATCCCCTGACCAATACGATTCGGGCCACCACCTAAAATGATGATTTTGCGTTTATCAGTTGGCTCAGCCTCGCACTCCGATTCATAGGTTGAGTAAAAATAGGGAGTATAGGCCTCAAATTCGGCACCGCAGGTATCTACCCGCTTGTAAACCGGGCGAATACCCTGCTCATGGCGAAATTTGCGAATTACTGTTTCGGAACTGTTCAGCAGCGTCGCCAGCCGTCGGTCGGAAAAACCGTATTGTTTGGCCTGACGCAGCAGATCGGTAAAAGCAGGATTTTCATGAGTTGTTGGCAGGTTACTGGTGAGCAGTTCCCCTTCCATGTCAATAAGCTGTGCCAGATTGGAAACAAACCAGGGATCGATGCCACTGAGCTGATATATCTTGTCAACGCCAAAACCGGCGCGCAGGGCATCGGCCAGATACCAGATCCGTTCCCATCCTGGGATCTGTAATTTCTGGCAGATCAGCGCCGTTTGGTCCTCGCTTAACGGTTTTTTGTAGTCAGCGGGCTCTTGAAAAATTCGGCTTTCCAGGCCATAAGAGCCAATTTCCATAGAACGCAAGGCCTTGTGAAAACTCTCCTTGAAGGTCCGACCAATGGCCATGGCCTCCCCTACCGATTTCATCTGGGTGGTCAGGGTTGCATCGGCCTGAGGAAATTTTTCAAAGGTAAAACGGGGAATTTTGGTGACAACATAATCGATGGTCGGTTCAAAAGAGGCCAGTGTTTCTCTGGTGATGTCATTCGAAATTTCATCCAGGCGATAGCCGACTGACAACTTGGCGGCGATTTTTGCGATGGGAAAACCGGTGGCTTTACTCGCCAGCGCTGATGAACGAGAAACCCGCGGGTTCATTTCAATTACCACCAGACGCCCATCTACCGGATTAATGCCGAACTGAATATTGGAGCCGCCGGTATCAACGCCGATTTCACGAATGATTTTCAAGGAAGCATCGCGCAGGAGCTGATATTCCTTGTCGGTTAATGTCTGGGCCGGGGCGACAGTGATGGAGTCACCGGTATGAACCCCCATGGCGTCGAAATTTTCAATAGAACAGATGATAACAACATTATCAGCGCAATCGCGCATAACCTCCAGCTCGTACTCTTTCCAGCCGATAATCGACTCATCGACCATCACCTCGTTGGTTGGCGATGCCTCTATTCCGGCCATCACCATCTCTTCATATTCTTCGCGGTTGTAGGCAATACCACCACCGCTACCACCCAGAGTAAAAGAAGGACGAATGATGGTTGGAAAATTGACGTAGTCGAGAATCTCCATCGCTTCCTGATGATTATGGGCTAATCCGGAACGCGGCACTTCCAGGCCGATCTTTTCCATCGCCCGTTTAAAGAGGGTGCGATCTTCAGCTTTTTCAATCGAGTCAGGCTTTGCGCCAATCAATTCAACCCCGAATTTGTCCAGGACGCCCCTTTTAGCCACCGTCAAAGCAGTGTTAAGTGCAGTCTGCCCCCCCAAGGTCGGCAGTACGGCATCAGGACGTTCTTTTTCTATAATACGCTCCAGCACGTCTGGATTAACCGGCTCTACGTAGGTACGATCAGCAAAATCAGGGTCGGTCATGATGGTCGCCGGATTGGAGTTGAGCAGGATAACCTCGTACCCCTCTTCTTTTAACGCCTTGCAGGCCTGGGTGCCGGAATAATCAAATTCACAGGCCTGACCAATAACGATAGGTCCCGCACCGATAATCAATATTTTTTTTATATCTTGACGTTTTGGCATGCTGATCCCTTGGAAAAGATAGAAATGAAACTGAATATGTCAAAGTTGTACATGATATTTCTGCAATGAATTCACTTGCTTTGCCCCCTGAATGGGTACGCGCCACACCTGGAACCGCTTACTTGTCAGGTAATGTTCTCACCCTTGGGCATGATCTCCCCGTCGCTCAAAAATATCTAGTTTCCGCAGCGGTAACTACATGTGGTCTTGCATCATTCCAATGAACCGATCGAACAGATAAGCGGCATCATGGGGCCCGGGTGATGCTTCCGGGTGGTATTGAACGGAATAAGCCGGATATTCAAGATGGGCGATTCCTTCGACCGTGTCATCATTGAGGTTGATATGGGTCACTTTGACCTTGTTCGCATTCAGAGTGCTGGCATCGACGGCAAAACCATGGTTCTGTGAAGTAATTTCTACCTGCTGACGCTGATAGTCGAGAACCGGCTGATTCCCGCCACGATGGCCGAACTTCAGCTTGTAGGTCTGAGCACCACAGGCGATGGATAGCAACTGGTGTCCCAGGCAGATACCGAAGATCGGCACCTTGCCCAGCAGTTCACGGATGGCCTCTTGGGCATAATGCAGCGGTTCAGGGTCACCGGGGCCGTTACTCAAGAAAACCCCATCCGGGTTGAGCTTCAGCACCTCTGCGGCATCAGTATCGGCGGGCACAACTGTAACGTTACAGCCACGCGATGTCAGGTTGCGCAGAATATTACGCTTGATACCAAAATCAAAGGCAACCACCTGATATTGAGCGGTTGCTGGATCAACCTCAGGGTAACCACCGGTTAAACTCCAAAGTCCCTGGTGAAGCTGGTAGGGGGTCTCACAGGTCACCTCGCGCACCAGATCACGACCTACCAGACCGGGTGCATCCTGGGCTTTTTTAATCAGGCTTTTTAGATCAGTATCAAGGGTTGAGATAATTCCGGTTTGAGCGCCCGTGGTGCGGATGTGACGCACCAGCGCACGGGTATCAATCCCTTCGATGGCAACGATATTGTTCTGTTTCAGATAGGCATCAAGAGTCATCTGCGAGCGAAAGTTGCTCGGAAAAGGACAGGATTCACGTACGACAAAGCCCGAAAGGTGGGGCTTGGTTGATTCAACGTCCTCATCATTGATGCCACAGTTGCCTATCTGAGGATAGGTCATGGTGACGATCTCACCATGATAAGAGGGATCGGTGAGAATTTCCTGATAGCCGGTCATGCTGGTATTAAAAACTACTTCGCCGGTTACTTCTCCGGCAACACCGAGAGATGTACCAACAAAATACTTGCCGTCGGCCAATGCCAATACTGCTTTCATTTGCGCCTCTATGGATTGTTGTTTGTTTTTATCGCTGATAAACCGTCTTGCCCGCCAGCAATGTTCTTATTGCTGCGCCGCGCATGGTCCAGCCATCGAAGGGGGTATTTTTACTCTTTGATTTGAGTTGTCTGGCTTCCAATGTCCATTCGAGCTCCGGGTCAATAATAGTTACATCGGCAACAGCGCCAACTTCAAGAGAGCCTCGATCAATGCCGATAATAGCCGCAGGCTGACAGGTCATCAGGGCAATCGCCTGACGGCGACTGATGACTTCGGCCCTGACCAGATTCATGGTCAATGGAAGCATGGTTTCAAGGCCGACAATACCGTTCATGGCAACTGGAAACTCGACATTTTTTTCATCGTAATGATGAGGTGCATGATCTGTCGCAATGGCATCGATGGTGCCATCAGCCAGCCCGGCACGGAGGGCATCGACATCAGCCTGAGTGCGTAGCGGGGGGTTCATTTTGGCGTTGGTGTTGTAACCACGCACCGCATCATCGGTCAGGGTAAAGTGGTGCGGGGTTGCTTCACAGGTAACCCTGACTCCACGCGCCTTGGCCTGCCTGACGAGCTCGACACTTCCTTTGGTTGACACATGGGCAACATGGAGGCGGCTGTTAGTGAATTCCGCCAGCATGATCTCCCGGGCAGTGGCAGCATCTTCAGCGACCCAGGGAATGCCTTTAAGGCCTAATTCGGTGGCCACCTCCCCTTCATTCATGCACCCTTCCCCTACCAGGGTTAAATCTTCGGCATGGGCGATGATCGGAGCGCCAAAAGTGTCAGCATATTCAAAGGCCCGGCGCATCAGTTCACCGCTGACAACCGGCACGCCATCATCGGAAAATGCGACACAGCCGGCGGCTTTAAGCTCTCCCATTTCAGACAGCACATCTCCCTTCATGGCCTGGCTGATTGCTGCAACCGGATAGACATTGGCGCTGCCATGCTGACGCGCCTTGTTGATAAGGTATTCAACCACAGGCACAGTATCAATCACCGGCCTGGTGTTGGGCATACAGGCGACGGATGTGACACCACCGGCGGCCGCGGCTCGGGTGCCGCTGACAATGTCTTCCTTATATTCCAGCCCTGGATCACGCAGATGAACATGGATATCGATCAATCCCGGGGTAACCAGCAGCCCGTCCGCATCAATGATTTCTGCATCACCTACCGACAGACCGGTACCAATAGCGGCGACTCTGCCATCCTCAATCAGGATGTCATAACGATCATCAATATTATTCTTTGGATCAATCAAATGACCTTTTTTAATAAAAACTTTCATATCAATACCTCATGTAAAGGTTTAATCATTTTGAGCTGACTCGCCACCGGAAACCAGGTATAAAAGCGCCATTCTCACGGCAACGCCATTTTCCACCTGGTCAAGAATCACATTATGCGGGCCATCGGCCACCAGGGAAGAAATCTCCACTCCGCGATTCATCGGTCCTGGGTGCAGGACAATGACATCCGGTTTGGCGAGTTTGATATTTTCGGGATTCAAACCATAAAAGCGGGCATATTCACGTAATGACGGGATCAGGGTTTTACCCTGACGCTCGCGTTGAATACGCAGCATCATGATACAGTCGACATCGCGAATGGCTTCGCGCAGATCGGTAAAAACCTCACAACCGAGCTTTTCCAGTCCCGGCGGTAACATGGTGCGAGGTCCGGCAACCCGTACTTTTGCCCCCAGTTTAGTCAGGCAATAGATATTTGAGCGCACGACCCGACTGTGGGTGATATCTCCGGCGATGGTTACAGTCAGCCCTTCGATTTTGCCTTTATGTTGGCGCATGGTAAAGGCATCGAGTAATGCCTGACTGGGATGCTCATGGGTACCGTCACCGGCATTGATGATCGAACACTTCAGGCGCTGCGCCAGATAGTCGCAGGCACCGGAAGCACTGTGGCGCATAACAATGATGTCAGGGTGCATGGCCTCGATGTTTTTCGCTGTATCTTCAAGGGTTTCACCTTTGACAACGGAAGAAGATGAGGCGCTGATATTGACAGTATCTGCAGAGAGGCGCTTACCGGCAATTTCAAAAGAGGTGCGTGTCCGGGTGCTGGCTTCGAAAAACAGGTTCACGATGGTTTTGCCACGAAGGGTAGGCACTTTCTTGATCTGGCGGCTGTTGATCTCCTTGAAACTGGCAGCGCTATCGAGAATAAATTGGATTTCCGACGCTGCTAGATCCTTGATGCCCAGAATATGTTTCGGATTAAAATTCATGTTTAGCCTCCGCCGTCAGCTTTTGAGCAGATGAATTGCTCGGGGAATGTTCTGTTCGTCAAAATCTACCTTGATCTGCTCATTGCGGGAGGTTGGCAGATTGCGACCAATATAATCAGGGCGAATCGGCAGTTCCCGATGACCACGATCAATCAGGATGGCCAACTGAATACTCTGTGGGCGCCCAAGATCCATCACCGCATCCATTGCCGCACGAATGGTGCGACCAGTGAAGAGAACATCATCTACCAGCACGACCCTCTTACCATCAAGATTGAAACGAATATCGGTCTGTCCCACGGCAAGATGGCCGCGTGAAGCCAGATCATCGCGGTACATGGTGATATCAATGCTGCCGTAGGGCACAGTGACTGATTCAATCTCATTGATACGCTGTTGAATCTGCTCCCCGAGATAGGCTCCGCCAGTACGAATACCAATCAATACCAGACCCTCAACCCCCTTGTTTTTTTCAATAATTTCGTGAGCAATGCGGGTCAGTGCGCGATTCACTCCGTCCAGATCGAGAATTTCTACCGATTCAGTCGTCACAAGTACCTCCTGCAACATAAAGGACATAAAAAAACACCTGTACAATAGATGCGTACAGGTGTTCGATTTTTTTTGTATGAATTGTGTAGCATTGTGTTCTCCCTTGCTGATCTCTCGGATCAGTTTAAAGGGTCAAAGAATTTACGGCTTCGAACATTACAACGCGGATGACAGGCTTGTCAATAGGACAAACAACAAGTTTTATCTAATGAATGGGACGGCCAATACGCTCGAAGCGAATCTTTTCAGCAAGGCTTGCCTGGGCGTCCCATGACCAGTATTTAATAAAGGCCAGTCCTTTGACTTTTGAGTCATCAACAAATCCCCAGAAACGACTGTCGTAGGAAAAATCGCGATTATCTCCCATTACAAAGTACTTATTTTCAGGCACCTTGACCGGCGCCATATTATCGCGCGGTCCGGCAACGGCGGGTAGAATCTGGTCGTCCCGGTGAATTTCCTGCTCGAATTCAAGCAGATCGCCATTGACAAAGACCTGCTTGGCGCGAATTTCAACCACATCACCAGGTAGACCTACCAATCGCTTGATAAAATCGCGGCGTTGAAAATAAGATTTTCCCTCATCCTCGGGAAATTCGAAAACGATCACATCGCCCCGCTCTGGGCCGCGCAGAGCCAGGTAGCGTTCATCGCTGAAAGGCAATCTGGTGCCATAGATAAATTTGTTGACCAACAGATGATCCCCAATCAGCAGGGTGTCAAGCATCGATCCGGAAGGGATTTTGAATGCCTGAAAAACAAAGGTACGTATAATTAACGCGAGAACAACAGCGATAATCAGCGCTTCAGACCATTCGCGGTACCAGGGTTTAGTTGATTCGGGCTGCGTTTTTTTCTTACCGAAAAATGCCATGATTCTACTCTTTGATTTTAAGGATTGCTAAAAAAGCCTCTTGCGGCAACTCAACGCTGCCGACCTGTTTCATCCGTTTTTTACCTGCCTTCTGCTTTTCCAGCAGCTTGCGCTTACGGGTGATGTCACCGCCGTAACATTTGGCAGTCACATCCTTGCGCAGCGCCTTGACGGTCGACCGGGCAATCACTTTATTGCCGATTGCCGCCTGGATAGCAACCTCGTATTGCTGCCTGGGAATGAATTCTTTCATTTTAGATACCAGCTCACGACCACGGTATTGTGCTTTGTCATTGTGAACAATCAGCGATAAGGCATCAACAACTTCGCCATTGATCAGCACGTTCAGGCGCACCAGACGACTTGTCCGAAAATCCAGGTGCTCATAGTCAAGAGAAGCATAACCACGGCTGATGGATTTAAGACGATCAAAAAAATCGAGAACAATCTCGTTCAGCGGTAACTCAAAAACAATCATCACGCGATTAGCGGTCAGGTACTTGATCTCACGTTGGATCCCGCGCTTTTCAATACACAGTCCCAGCACCGCCCCGACAAACTCATTGGGAACATGGATAGAAGCCAGCACAAAAGGCTCTTCTATCTGCTGAATCATCTGAATATCAGGGAGCATGTTGGCGCTTTCAACGTTTAAAACCGCTCCCTTAACCGTCGTTACCCGGTAAACTACCGTTGGTGCGGTGGTAATCAGCTCAACATCGAATTCACGTTCCAGTCGTTCCTGAATGATTTCCATGTGCAACAGGCCAAGGAAGCCACAACGAAAGCCAAAACCCAGGGCGAGGGAATTTTCCGGTTCAAAGGAAAAAGCGGCATCATTAAGGCGGAGTTTTTCCAGGGCATCACGCAGGGCGTCATACTCACCACTGTCGATGGGATAAAGACCCGAAAATACCATTGGCTTGACCACCTGATAACCAGGTAAAGCCTTTGCCGCGGGCTGATGATGATGAGTCAGGGTGTCTCCAACCTTGGCATCTTCAACCACCTTGATCCCGGCAATAACAAAACCCACCTCACCGGCAGCTAAGTCCTGCAATTCAACCGGATGCGGACTGAAAGCCCCGACCTTATTGACCTCGTATATGCCACCCGTTTGCATCAGGCGGATCTTGTCTCCTTTTTTTACCGTTCCTTCAAAAATTCGTACCAGAATAATAACGCCCTGATAGGAATCGTACCAGGAGTCAAAGATCAGCCCCTGCAATAGTCCCTGTGGGTTGCCCTTGGGCGGCGGAATTTTCTTAACCAGGGCTTCGAGGATTTCCGGAATTCCCTTCCCCTCCTTGGCACTGGCAAAAATAGCGTCACTGGTATCAATACCGATGATTTCTTCGATCTCCTCACAGACCCGCTGGGGGTCGGCACTGGGTAGATCGACCTTGTTGAGGACCGGGAAAACCTCCAGGTCCTGATCAATAGCCATATACACATTGGCCAGCGTCTGCGCTTCTACTCCCTGGGCCGCATCTACAACCAGCAATGCGCCCTCGCAGGCAGACAGGGAACGACTGACTTCGTAGGAGAAATCAACATGTCCAGGAGTATCAATCAGGTTGAGGATATAGATCTGACCGTCCCGGGCCTTGTAGGTCAGCCTTACCGCCTGCGCCTTGATAGTAATACCACGCTCTTTTTCCAGATCCATTTTGTCCAGGTACTGATTGGATTTTTCCCGATCAGTCAGGGCGCCGGTTGCTTCGAGTAGACGGTCAGCCAGGGTGGATTTACCATGATCGATGTGGGCAATGATGGAAAAATTACGAATTTTAGTAAGGTCCATGTCGGCTCGATTAAAAGTGAATATTTAAAAAGTTTATCATCCTAAGCAGTAATGTTCAGCTTGTAAAGAATAAACGAAAAAGGCCGAAAACATTGCTATTGACGGCTGTTTTGGGAATATTTTTCCTGCCGGTTGCGAGCCAGCAGGCTCCAGCCTTCCGCTACGATCATTCCCGCGATAATCAGGGAGCCACCGAACCAGGCCAGTGATGATAGCC
This sequence comes from Pelovirga sp. C15f, assembly GCF_057178085.1. Classification (NCBI taxonomy): domain Bacteria; kingdom Pseudomonadati; phylum Thermodesulfobacteriota; class Desulfuromonadia; order Geobacterales; family Geobacteraceae; genus Pelovirga; species Pelovirga sp. C15f. The sequence goes on along the minus strand of NZ_JBXUCV010000001.1, from coordinate 519,064 downwards.
GGTCGCCGGCGAGCCAGATGGAAAAAATCGCGGCAAATACCGGCTCAAGGGTATAGATAAGTGCCGCGCGGGTTGGTGTTGTACGATTCTGAAAGCTGGTCATGGCCCAAAATGCGTAGGCCGTCGCAAAAACCGATGTAATAACCAGTGCAGCTATCAACGAAAGCGTCCATGACGCTGGCCAGGTCACCGGTTCAAACAGGAGGCTGCCGATGCAAGCCAGGATAGCCATGGTTGCAATCTGAACGCAGGCCAGCGCGCGTCCGTCGTAACCACGGGTAAAAACATCCAGACCTAGAATATGCAGGGCAATAAAAAGGGAACAGATGAAAACTAGCAGGTCGCCAGGATTTATCGACCATGGGGACTTCCAGGTCAGCATGAAAAGTCCGATAATAGCCAGCACAACGCCGATTTTTGAACCCGTCGCGGCCGGCTTCTTCAGCAGTGGACCAGCCAACAGCGGCACCCAGATGACATTGAGGCCAGTCAAAAATCCGGCGTTAGATGAGCTGGTCACGGCAAGACCGTAGGTCTGAAACAGATAGCCCAAAAACAATAGTATTCCCAGGATGATTCCTGCCAGCCAGCCGCGCCGGTCGAGGGTAGCAAATCCTGCGCGCCCCGCCAGTGGAGCGAGTAGCAACGCGGCCATGGCAAAACGAACCCACAAAAAACACAAAACCGGCACTTCGGTAATCGCATCTTTGACAATCGGGAAGGTGGCCCCCCAGAAAAGGGTCACTGAAATCAACATCAATTCAGCGTTGAGTTGGCGACGATTGATTTTAGCTGGATCAAAAAGTGTCACAAAAGACCTTTTCCCGGGACAAATGAGCTTGTTTAAAACAGAAACAACATGATATAACTCAACTATTGGCGCCACCCGGATATATTATCAGGGCTGTTCCAACGCTGCCCCAGGAATTTCTTTCCTGTCTACCATTAGATCAGACAGCGTAGAACAGATTTAATAAAGAGTCATCCATGGAGCATAAGGATCGAACAAGACGGGAGCCGGTCGAAGTTATCTGCCCACGCTGCCGTTACACTGAGATCATCTATTTTCCAGTTCAAGACCTGCCCGCGTGTCCTCAGTGTGGAACCCGCATGTCTATATCTGAACTTCTCGATGAAGGCAAATCCTATTGATGACCCCATTGTTTTTCCACCGTCAGATTTCGTTTAAGACGCTTCTGACATCACTATGACTTTCATTAAGTATGGAGGATGATCGATGAAACTTGTAAAAATCATGCTGGCCTGTCTGTTATCTGTCAGTTTACTGGCTCCTGCGTTCGCTACTGCCGACGTTCTTGACGAGATTCTGCAGCGCGGAGTGTTGCGGGTCGGCATGGAACCTGGTTATATGCCGTTTGAATTGACGAACCAGCGCGGTGAAATTATCGGCTTCGATGTCGATATTGCACGGCGGATGGCCAACGCCATGGGGGTTAAGCTGGAGTTGGTAAGCACCGCCTGGGATGGCATCATTCCCGCCCTGTTGACCGACAAATTCGATATCATCATGAGTGGCATGACCCTGACCCAGCAGCGCAATCTTTCGGTTAACTTTGCCGACCCTTACATCGTCGTTGGACAGACGGTTATCATCCGCAAAGAAATCGCCGATGAGGTTAAATCGTACCGTGATCTGAACAACCCTAAATACAAGGTATCCTCAAAACTCGGCACTACCGGAGAGCAGGCGGTTCAGCGGATGATTCCGCAAGCCCAGTATGTTTCTTTTGAAACCGAGCAGGAAGCGGTTCTCGACATGCTCAACGGGAAGGTTCACGCCGTTGTCTATGATCTCCCACTGCTATCCATTACCTACGCCCAGCGTAATGATGGCAACCTGGTGTTTCTAGACGAACCTTTCACTCATGAACCCCTGGCCTGGGCCATCCGCCGCGGCAACTACGATTTTCTTAACTGGCTCAACAACTTTCTCAATCAGATTAAAAATGACGGAACCTATGAGCAGATTTACAACAAATGGTTTGTCAGTGATGAGTGGTTAAAGCAGATTCAAAACTGATTCTCTTTCTTGCCGGCGCGGACATCCTGGTCGAAAATTATCACGGGCTGTCCGCGCTTTCCTATGCTTAAAATCAATAAAAAGGGCGAACCTACACGTGAACAGCTATCGTAAAGACTGGCATTGGCGGTTATTGACGATATTAATCCTTGTTGTCATCTGTGCAGGACTCTGGGTAGCGACGAGTAAAGTCAATTATGCTTGGCGCTGGAACCGTGTCCCCCAGTATTTCGTTTATCATCATGAAAACGTTAAGCGGACCGCTTACGATAGTCAGGTTGTCGGGATTGAAGCCGTCGGCGACTCAACCACAGTAACGATTCGCAATCAATTCGATGAAGTTGAATCCTTTACCGTCGATTCCGATACCTTGAAGGTTTATCCCGACGAAAGTCTTTTTGCCGGCGATCAAATAGGTTCTACTTTCAAGTGGGAAGTCGGTCCCTTATTGTACGGCCTCGGGGTCACCCTGTGGATATCTGCCATTTCCAGCATTATCGGCCTTATCATCGGGCTGGTTACCGGACTCTGCCGGCTGTCAAAAAACATCACGCTGCGCCAGTTATCAATTATTTATATTGAGATTATTCGCGGCACACCCTTGCTGGTGCAGATTTTTATTGTCTACTTCTTTTTCGGCACGGTGCTCAACATTGACCGTATGCCGGCGGGTATTGCCGCCCTGTCGATTTTTGCCGGTGCCTATGTCGCAGAAATTATTCGCGCCGGAATTCAGTCGATCCCCAAAGGCCAGATGGAAGCGGCTCGCTCCCTCGGGATGAATACTCCCCAGGCGATGATTCATATTATTCTACCTCAGGCCTTTAAACGCACCCTGCCACCCCTGGCCGGGCAGTTTATCAGCTTGATCAAGGATTCATCCCTGGTTTCGGTTATCGCCATTACGGATCTTACCAAGGCGGGTCGAGAGGTCATTACCTCGACCTTTGCCACCTTTGAAATCTGGTTTGTTGTAGCTTTTCTTTATCTTACTCTCACTTCAGTTCTCTCTCAGGTGATCTCCTGGGTTGAGCGGAGGCTAGCAGTCAGTGATTAAAACCATCGATCTGAAGAAAACTTTTCATGGCCGAGGACAAGTAGTGCACGCCGTTGACGGCATCACCACGCATATCACATCCGGTGAAGTAGTCGTTGTCATCGGCCCTTCCGGGTCCGGAAAATCGACCTACCTACGCTGTTTAAATGGCCTTGAAGAGCTGACCTCAGGGCATATTTACATTGATGGTGTTGACCTGGCAGATCGCAAAACTGATCTTAACAAGATCCGTCGCGAAGTTGGGATGGTCTTCCAGCAGTTCAATCTGTTCCCACACAAAACCGTACTTGAGAATCTGGTGCTGGCGCAAACAGTTGTTCGTAAAAGAAAAAAGTCCGATGCCACGGTAAAGGCCCGGGCCCTGTTGAATAAGGTCGGTATTGCCGAGAAGGAGATGGAATACCCGATTCGACTATCGGGGGGGCAGCAACAGCGCGTCGCTATCGCCAGAGCATTAGCGATGGACCCGAAGGTGATGTTGTTTGACGAGCCGACCAGTGCCCTTGACCCGGAGATGGTTGGTGAGGTCCTTGAGGTCATGAAACAGCTTGCCCGTGAAGGGATGACAATGGTAGTAGTCACTCATGAGATGGGTTTTGCCCGCGAGGTCGCTGATCGAGTACTGTTCATGGATCACGGCAAACTGGTTGAAGAAGGTACCCCGGAACATTTTTTTACCAACCCGCAGGAAGAACGCGCCAAACATTTTTTAAAGCAGGTTTTGTAGGTTATCTTTAATTTTATCCTGTCTATTTAACCTCCACTGGTAATTTCATTGCTTGCCAGGCAGCATACCCCCCTAAAAGTGCATAGACACGGGTATAGCCATTATTGACAAGAATCAGCGCCAGACTGGCGCTGGAAGATTCATTCGGTCAGGTACAATAGGTTACAACTACCGTGTCGCTCGGCACCATACGGGTAAACGCATCAAACTCTGCCTGTGTTGTAATGCGCAGCGCACCGGGGATTTTATCAACCGCTTGCTGCCACTGCCCTGGCGTACGTGTATCAACAAAAACAACTGACTGCTGACTTTGCAGTGTTTGAAGATCTACAATATTGATCCGCGGAATCTGATCAGGATGTGTAGGGCTTGCGGCCAGTCCAGCTGACGAGATTAAGGTCAGACTCACGACCAATAAAACATTGAAAATTTTCTGCAGCATCTGTGCGTACTCCTTGAACATTGGTTGTTGGGTCAAGTTATTGCAAGGTTTCTTTCAAGTACTCCAAAAAACGTTGCCACGATTTTCTGTCAGCGTCTTCGCGATATCGATCTGATCCAAACACGGTGAACGCATGAGGAGCACCACTGTAGGTGGTCATTTCGTGAACCACTTTTTGCTCCTCCAGTTCTTTTGCCAGTTGCGCAAAATCATCCATGCTAACAGCCGTATCTGCCGTGCCGTGCAGGATCAAGACAGAGCCTTTTGTTTCAGCATAACTCTGCCCTTCGGGTGTCGTCAGGCCGCCATGAAAAGAAACAAACCCCTTCAACGAAGCTCCCGCACGTGCCAGCTCAAGAATGACAGCACCACCAAAACAGTATCCAATAGCTACGGCATTATCGATATTTGCCCCTTGATGATCGGCCGCTTCCAGTGCTCCTTGCAGAAGCTTGCGCATCATTGGGCGATCCTGGTAGAGGGCATTGGTCAAGCGCCGACGCTCATCAATCTGATCAGGTCGTACTCCTTTACCAAACATGTCAGCAGCGAAAACCGCATATCCCTGGTCAACGAGCATCTGTGAACGTTGAATCTCGTATTGACCAAGCCCGTCCCAATCATGAATCAACAAAACCAATGACGCCGCAGATCCGGGGCTGATGAAATAACCTTCATAGGTGACACCATCAATCTGATAGTCAACAAACGATCCAGCGGCGAAACTGCTGGAAGCAAACAGGGTGAACAACAGAGCAGCAAGTAAACTTTTCATAGAAAAACCTCCAGAAGCAAACATTACTATTTCGGTAAACTATATCAGAGGTTGCTCCAGATTGGGAATACCCACTGTAATTTTAAACAGACAGGCTATTGGCAAGATAAGGAAACATGGGATTAATCGGCCGAATTCCGGATTCCGTAACTTTTTTCAGATCTGTTAACGCAATAACCGAACCTTGCAAGCCCGTCATGGTGCCGGCGTGACCCTGTATCAATCCATCGACAGCGGCACGTCCAAAACGCGCCCCAAGTATACGATCAAAGGCTGAAGGGGATCCACCGCGCTGATAATGACCCAGCACAATGACCCGGGTTTCAAAACCGATGCGATCCTTGATTTGTGCGGCGACATCCTCGGCCCGACCGGCACCTTCTGCCACCATAATAATACTGTTGTTACGCCCTTCCTGATAGCGTTTGCGCAGATCCCTGCAAATCTGTTCCAGATCAAATGGTTCTTCCGGTATCAAGCTGAACTCGGCACCGCTGGCAATAGTTGCTGCTACCGTCAGATAACCACAATGACGACCCATGATTTCTACGACAAACGCACGAGTATGGGATGACGCCGTGTCTTTAAGGTTGTCCACCGCCCGGACGATATTATTCAGGGCGGTATCAACTCCCAGAGACAAGTCGGTATATGGTATGTCATTATCAATGGAGGCAGGAATTCCAACGACTGGAATACCCTGCTGGTAAATTGCCTGTCCTCCAGCCAGTGAGCCATCACCACCGATCACCACCAACCCCTCGACTCCGAGACCTTTCAACGTGTCGCAGGCCAGATGCAGGCCGGCGTCGGTACGCATTTCCTTACAACGAGCGCTTTGGAGAAAAGTTCCTCCACGCTGCAGAATACCGCTGACAGATTTAGTCGTCAGTTTTTCATATAATCGATCAATCAATCCCTGATACCCTTTTTGCACCCCAATGACCTCGATGCCGGACACCAGACCGGCACGTACCACGGCTCTGACAGCGGCATTCATTCCCGAACAATCTCCTCCGCTGGTCAATACAGCTATTCGTTTGAGCATCTATGTACCCCTTTCGTTTCTGTCCAGATTGTTAAGTACTCTTTTGACACAAAAAGTAGAATTTGATGCATGCAGATTTTCTTGCTGTCCTGTCTTTTCTAATAAAACGATCGTAACTATATATTTTCGAATGATTTTTTATACTAATAAAAAAAAAGGATTTTTCTGCTGTCCTTATCCTTGACTGAAAAAAAAAAGGGATCTAAATTGCCGACAATTGAAGTAACTCTAACAGATTAATTACGAGTTGGACAAAACATATGATTGACTACTTTACAATGACCTACACCGCAATTGGTGGCCTGGGTGTTTTTATCCTCGGCATGAAGTTTCTCTCCGACAGCCTGCAGTTGCTGTCGGGTGGGGTTATCCGCAAAGTCATCTCATCGTTAACCAGTAATCGTATTCTGGCCGTCCTCGTCGGGATTGCAGTAACTGCTTTTGTCCAGTCATCAACAATCTCTACCGTGATGGTTGTCGGCCTGGTCAATGCCGGATTGATGCAACTGACCCAGGCCATCGGTTTTATTCTCGGGGCCAACATCGGCACCACGATAACCGGCTGGATACTGGCAATCAAAATCGGAAAATATGGGTTGCTGCTTATCGGTCTTGGCATTTTCCCGATGCTCTTTTCAAAAAATGACCGTATCACTGCTACGGCGCGAACCCTGGTTGCCCTAGGGTTGATCTTTTTTGGTCTGGAAATCATGAGTGATGCGTTCAGGCCGCTGCGCAGTGATGAAAGCTTTATGAACCTGATGCTGCTTCTCGATGCTCAGTCGTTGATCAGCATTCTCGGATGCGTTCTTATCGGCTGTCTGCTGACCATGATTGTGCAAAGCAGCTCAGCCATGCTCGGCATCACGATTGCCCTCGCCATGACCGGCGCTATCCCTTTCCACACGGCTGTTGCCCTGGTCATGGGTGAAAATATCGGCACAACCATCACCGCCCAACTGGCGGCGATCGGCGGCACGGTCACTGCCCGTCGTACAGCTATGGCTCATAGTGTATTCAATGTGGTGGGGGTATTCATTCTGGTTATCATTTTTTCATACTTTGTTGCCCTGGTTGAGACCCTGGTACCGGGCATCGCCAATTATGCCAACGAAGCCGGCGACCGCCCCTATATCGCCGCACATATTGCCTTTGCCCACAGCATGTTCAATGTAACAGCTACCCTCATGGTTCTGCCGTTTCTTGGGGTACTTGCCAGTCTGGTCACTAAATTGGTGCCGGACAGGGTCGGCGGACCCAAAGGTTCGTTCAGATATGTCGGTGCTCCCGGCTCCATGCCTGTAGCTCTTGGTATCACGATGGTATTTGAAGAACTGAAAAAAATGCAGGGACGGGTTCATAAGGCTCTACGTCATGCCGGCAGCTTTCTCCAGCGCGACCTTAAAGATCATGAAAAATTTTACCGTAAGGTCAAGGCAATAGAAGAGCAGACCGATATTATCCAGCATGAAATTACCACCTTTACCGTATCGTTGATGCAGGGGGGGAAATCCTCCAAGGAACAATCAGATTGTGCCTATGCCTATGTACGTGCGGCGGATGAACTGGAATCTATTGCTGACTATGCCCTCTCACTGTGTTCTTATATGCGTCGTCTCGAAAAAAACGATCTCGACTACAGTGCCGATGCCTGGGCTGATCTGCATAACTTTCATCATGAACTCTTTGCTTTTTTCAATCTGGTGTGCAAGGTTTTTCATAGTGAAGCAGAGATCAACAAAACCCTGATCCGCAAGGAAGCAAAGCGTCTGAACGATCTGGCTGATTCTGTCCGCAAGGCTCATTTGAAGCGGATGAAGGAGGGCTCCTGCAACGCTCTGCCCGCATTAACCTTCAGCGATATGGCGGTAGCTATGCGCCGCATTAAAAACCATACGGTGAATCTCTACGAAGCCCTGGCTGAGGATGAAGACTGAAGCAGGCCGAACTATTCACATCAATCAGATATACACTGGAACCACCCGGTCACTTCATGTTGCTGAACTTCCTGCAACAGAAATTCCCGGAAAACCTTTTCCGTCAAAGTCGGAATCTTATCTAAAAGTTGCACCAGGGAAATCATATTAACCATGTTTGTTTTCGCCGTTGTAATCGGGACAAGATCTCCTCGCTGAATTTCTCGCCAGATCAGATGAGCGGTGGCAACGCCGAGCCCCATTCCCAAACGCAGGCTGTTCAGCAGGGCCTCATGTGTGTCCAGCGTCATCACCACAGCCAATGATTCCGGAAGCTTATTGAAATGATGACGAAACCAGAGATCAAGGATCGACGGATCGTCCTCATCGGTAACAAAATCCTTGCCGGCCAGATTGATCAGGCTATGGTCACCGTTGATTTCCCTATGATAGTAATCCCTCGATGACACGAGCATCATCTCTTCCCGCAGTAACGGCTCCATACCGAAAACAACTGGAAATCCAGGAAGCTCCCCCGGTTCGTAATAAACATCGACCAGGGCAAAATCAAGTTCGCCTTTTTGTAGCATCGATAACAGCGGTACCGCTTCCTTGAGTTTCAACTCAAAGGTAACATCTGGATAAATCATTCGAAAACGATGGCAAAAACGCGGCAAATACTCCTTGCCGAATTCACGTGGAGCACCGATGCGCAATATTCCTGACGGCCGGTCATGAGGTAAACGTATCGACCTGATTTCACTGATCAACTTCTCAAACAGTGGAGCAATCAGGCGGTATAGGTGAATTCCGGCTGCCGTAGGTACCAGCTGTTTATGCATCCGGACAAACAGGGGAGCTTTTAATTCTTCTTCAAGTTTTTTTAGTTGCTGGCTTACTGCCGGTTGAGTCAGACCTAACTGCCGTGAAGCGGCAACACTACTGCCAAGTTTATAAACAAAGTAAAAAATCTTCAATCGATTCATATCTGGCAAGTTAATCATAGCTTATCCTATAGATTCATTCTTAGTAATTTACTTATATATCATGACAATGAAATAATCCATCCATAAAGACTCAATCTCCGTGGGAATCCCAAATGGAGAAAAGTCTGGTTAAAGTTGAAAAATCTCCGGCCAACAAGGCCGGAGCAAACAGGAGTTCACTATGACATATCTTATTTTAGCGGTTTTTGTAACCATCGCTGTGCTGACCATTATCGGTTCTATCCGTCTTAAAGTCTGGGAGCACCGTGGTCGCGTCGTCAATGGCGACTGGATCACTGACGATGATAGACTCCATCTGATGAGTCGCTGGGGTGCCGGTTACTGAACAGGTGCAAAACCTCCCTTGAACTGTTCGGCGGATAGTGATAAACCCTCTTCTCATGAATCCCCTACTCCACTCTTCTACTTCAATAAAAAAGGCAGTTTATGCCGCCTGGCCAATCTGTCTCGGGTACTTTCCCATTGGTCTTGCCCTTGGCGTCCTGGCTGGTCAGACAAATATTCCCTGGTGGGCGATGGCAATGATGTCGATTCTGGTCTTTGCCGGCAGTGCCCAGTTTATCTGTGTTGCCATGATTGCCGCCGGCAGTTCCCTGTGGGCGATCATCGGTACGACCTTTATTGTTAATTTGCGCCATGTACTGATGAGCTCTGCCTTGGCGGTTTATCTGCATGGTGTTAAACGCTCTTTTCTGACGCTATTTGCCTATGGTGTTACGGATGAGAGTTTTGCTGTTAACATAGCGCGGTTTCGAGCCGACGACTGGACGCGTTTTCAGGCCCTGATCGTCAATCATCTGGCCAACAGTGTCTGGGTCCTGGCTACTGTCAGCGGAGTACTGGTCGGACAATTTGTGCCGCCAGGTGCCTTTGGTCTCGATTATGCGTTGATCGGGATGTTTATCTGTCTGCTGGTGTTCCAGTTCCACAAACGACTTCATGTTATTACTGGAATCATTGCTGCTGTTGTCGCGGTGCTGTGGGCAAAGCTCGTTCCGGGGGATTCCTATATTGTCGGCGCTGCTGTCTGTGCCGCAACCTGCGGCTATCTGCTCCAAAAAAAACGTGATAAAAGCTGATGAGTGTTAATGACTACCTGTTTTTGTTTGTCGGCATGGGTCTGGTGACCTACCTGCCCCGCGCCCTGCCCTTGCTCTATCTGTCCCATAAAAAGATGCCGCAAGGGTTGATTGACTGGCTTGGATACATCCCGGTTGCGGTTCTCAGCGCATTGCTGGCCCCGATCCTCTTCATCGATACCACCAATGCAGCCATTACCTTTGGAAAACTGGAATTTCTGGTCGCTATTCCGACATTGATCTTTGCCGTGAAAACCCGTAGTCTCGGCGGAACCGTGCTGCTTGGCATGTTGCTTTACTGGTTCGCCGGGATTTTTTTGTAATCATAACCTATGGAAAACATCATGAAACTGACAGGCAAACAGGCTCGATACCTGCGCGGAGTTGGACACCATCTGCACGCAATTGTGATGATTGGCAAGGACGAACTGACTGATAGGGTGGTGACTGCAACTGACGAAGCATTAACGAGCCATGAACTGATCAAAGTGAAACTGCAGGACGGATGCCTCAGTGATCGCCGCGAGATCGCTGATGAACTGGCACGAGCAACCGCCTCCAGTGTCGCTCAGGTGCTCGGCAGGACCTTTTTGCTCTATCGCAGACACCCGGAAAACCCCCTGATTAACTTACCGAAAGCCTGAGACAGCTTTTCCAATCAAGCTTCTAATCTACTGAAATATAGTCACTTATATTTTTTATTAGGGCTCGAATTTTTTTTTATTGACGAATCCTGATTATGAGCGTATATGCTGCATAAAACAGCATTCATGTTCGGGAATGCGTAACGACCCAAGCATAAAAAGTGACCCCTTTTTATAGCCATTGCCGCCAGGCACCCGAACTGCGTACGCTGTTGCTTTATGGTTTGGTTGTTTTATTCAGGCTACATAAAAAGGGGTTATCATGAACGTTGCGCTTGTTTTTAATCTGCGTGAGGAGTCAGTCAACGACGACGAACCTCCCTCGCAACCTCCTGCTGAACCTGCCAGTGACATCTATGCCGAATGGGATGATATCGAAACCATTGCGGCGGTGGAAGCGGCCCTGTCAACACGCCATCAGGTGACCCTGATCAATGCCGACCTGGATGCATTCGAAAAACTCCGTGAGCTAAAACCGGATTTCGTATTCAATATCGCTGAAGGTTTGCATGGCGCCAGTCGTGAGGCTCAGATTCCCGCACTGCTTGAGATGCTGCAGATTCCTTATAGTGGTAGTGATCCTATCACCCTGGGACTATGTCTAGACAAACAACGTACTAAAGAGATTTTGAAACAGCATCGAGTGCCCAGTCCGCGTTTCTGGACCATTACAAATCCCGTCGAAATTCCACGTAACCTGCGGTACCCGCTAATGGTCAAGCCCTGCCTGGAAGGTTCCAGCAAGGGGGTTACCAACAATGCATTGGTGCATAATCGCAAGCAACTTGTCCGCCAGTTAGAGTGGATCGCGGCGACTTACGCCCAAAAAGCCATCATCGAAGAGTTCCTCCCCGGTCGCGAATTTACCGTGGCGCTACTGGGCAATGGCGCCGACATCAGGGTCCTCCCGATTGTCGAGATTAACTTTTCCAGCTTGCCTGCAGGCAGCAACCCGATCTATTCCTATGAAGCTAAATGGTTGTGGGACACGGAAAAATCTCCTCTGCAGATTTTTGTTTGCCCCGCGATGCTCGATCCCTTCCTTCAACAACAGATTGAACAACTGTGTCGCAATGCCTTTAACGCCCTTGGTTGTCGTGACTGGTGCCGGGTCGATGTCCGCCTGGATGAGTTAGGGCGCCCACAGGTTATTGAACTGAACCCGTTGCCGGGAATTCTTCCCCGGCCTGAACAGAACAGCTGCTTCCCCAAAGCAGCTCGAGCGGCAGAATTATCTTATACCGAGATGATCCTGCAGGTGGTTGATATCGCATCACAACGCTATAATCTTGTTCAGGAGTTCAGAGATGAAAGTCGCAATCTGTTATAACCTGGCCTCACCAACCCCGATCCGCGGTGAGCATCAGGATTTCATCTCCGAAGCTGGAGCCGAGACCGAAGCACAGGCAGTTGCCGCTGCACTCCGGCGCTTGGGACACGTTGCTGCCCTGGTTCCGCTGGGCTCAGAAGTGGTTTCCTTTATCGGTAAACTTCAGCTGCTGCGTCCGGCGGTCATTTTCAACCTGTGTGAAGGATACCGCGGTGACAGCGCCAAGGAGATGCACATTGCCGCTCTCTATGAGCTGCTGGATATTCCCTATACCGGTTCACCGTCCCTGTGTCTGGCCCTGACCCAGAACAAGGGACTGACCAAAGATATTCTGGTACGTCATGGTCTTCCGACCCCGGAATATTATTGTGTAAAACGTAATGAAGCGGTCCCCAGATTAACCATAGGTTATCCTCTGATCGTCAAGCCCTGCAGTGAAGATGCGTCTTTAAGTATTGGCCCGGATAGTATCGTCCACAACGAATCGACCCTGAAAAAAAGGGTCCGCTATATCCACGATCGTTATTGTCAGGATGCCCTGATTGAACACTTCATTTCCGGGCGTGAATTTAATGTTTCCGTCCTCGGCAATCCTCCTACCGCTGCCCTGCCCCTGGCCGAGATTGTCTTTGCCAGAAACCTTAAGGCTCCTATTGTCAGTTATGCCGGAAAATGGGAGACGACATCGGCAGACTACCAGGGCACAACACCTCAGTGTCCTGCAGATGTTGACGAAAAACTCCGTAAAAAAATCGAACAGATCGCTATCAAGGCCTGTCGGCTGTTCGGTTGTCGCGATTATGCCCGGGTTGATATCCGACTGCAGGAGGATACTCCCTATATTCTTGAAATCAATGCCAATCCGGATATTTGTCCCGATGCCGGCTTTGCCCGTTCAGCTGGGGTAGCCGGACACGAATACCCGACATTGATTCAGCGCATACTTAATATGGCTCTGGCCCGCAAAGGAGATTCCCATGCGTAATATAGATCACAACGACCGCACCCAACTTGAAAGGATTCTGCTCACCTGCAATGCTTTTAACAGTGCAGAAGTTGCCTGTGCGCTGGAACTGCTCGACAGCGTTTTAAACAACCCGGACCAACAGGACTATGAGGTCATTATTGCCGACGCTGATAACCGGGTGGCAGGCTATGTGTTGTTCGGAGCGGTACCCCTGACCCAAGGAAATTATGATCTCTACTGGATCGCTACTGATCCGGAACTTCACGGGAAAGGATTTGGACGCCAACTGATGGAAGAAACCGAAAAACGCCTAAAGGCGCGGGGAGCCCGGATGCTCTGTCTGGAAACCTCATCCCAGGAGTTTTATCAGCGCACCCGCAGCTTTTACGAGCAGGGTGGCTACCAGGAAGAAGCGCGGATTCGCGACTTTTACCGTCCCGGTGATGACCGTATTACTTATGTTAAACGTTTTTCAGACTCTAGGTGAGGGCTATGGAAATCTGGCAAAAACAGTTACAGGCAAGTATTACTGACCCACAAGTACTGACTCGGGCTTACGGCATTGATCCGGCACCTCTTAAAGCTGTTGCCAATAAGTATCCAATGCGCGTGACCCCTTATTACCGCGACCTGATCAAATATGTCGGTGATCCGATCTGGAACCAGGCGGTTCCCGACCAGCGTGAATGTCACGAGAGCGTCTGTGTTGATGATCCTCTCGAAGAGGAGAATCAGAGCCCGGTACCCAACCTGGTACACCGCTATCCTGACCGGGTGCTGTTTCTGGTCTGTTCCGAATGTGCCATGTATTGCCGGTTTTGTACCCGCAAGCGGAAAGTTGGTGGTGCCGACATGCAGATCAGCAGCAGCACTATCAGTGCCGGGATTGAGTACATCGCTGCTCACCCCGAAATTCGCGATGTCATTGTTTCCGGTGGTGATCCATTACTGCTCAGTGATGAAAAGCTTGATGACATACTCACACGCCTGCGGGCGATTTCTCATGTTCAAATCATCCGCATCGGTACTCGCGTACCGGTTGTGCTGCCGATGCGGATTACTTCAGGGCTGATCCGGGTATTACGCAAGCATCATCCCTTGTACTTGAATACCCACTTTAATCACCCGGACGAGATCACCAGCCAGTCGGCGAAGGCTTGTGAGCGCCTGGCGAATGTCGGGATCCCTTTAGGTAATCAGTGTGTTCTGCTGCGTGGAGTGAACGACGATCCCCAGGTGATGAAACAGCTGATGCATAAATTATTGCAGATCCGGGTGCGTCCTTACTACATCTATCAGGCTGATCTGGTGCAGGGTACCGATCACTTTCGTACCACGGTGGAAGAGGGGTTGGAAATCATCAAGGCTCTGCGTGGCCATACCAGCGGCATGGCAGTACCGGCTTACGTTATCGATGCACCTGGTGGTGGGGGCAAAATTCCACTCTTACCCGACTATCTGCAATCACTTGGCGCTGATGTCGTATTAAAAAACTACCAGGGAAAAGAATTTCACTACGCCAACGCTCTGGAACGCGAAATCGATGAACCCCTAGAAAAAGTGGTTAACCGTCCTTACTGATTACGAAAATTGAGCAACCCCGTTTGTCTTGTACAGGCAGATGGGGTTGCTTTCCCGTCACAAAACAGGAATGATGGTTACATCTTTCAGCGCACAACCATCAACCCAATACTGGTTTTGTCTCTATGTATTTCTTTGATTTGACCCTTGATCCACCCACCAGTACGGAACTTGGAAGTTCCCTGACCGTGTTAAAACAAGAGCGCAGAAAATTGATGGTCCGATCCTGTATTTCAGATGGGATTCATATTTTGCTGCTGCTGCTGTTTTATTTCGGTAATTTTCTCAGCGGCCCAGCCATTATGGTTTTGATTGCCTTGAGCCTTGTCATTGCCATTGTTCTCGCTACCTCGACCCGTGAATCATTACTTTTTTCAGATCTGATTGCCATCGCTATCAGCATCGTCACCACGGCAGCAGCTGCAACTCTGCTACTCGCCATTTCTATGAATCAGCCTTGGGGCGCAAGTATTATTGCCGGTCTGCTTGCTGGTAGCATCGTCACTTCCGGTACCATTTTAGGCCGTGCGCTGAAAAAGATCATGTTTTCCATTGAGCAGTTAAGGCAGATACCGGATGATGATCCGGTTATTGACGAACTGAATATTTTTTGTCAACACTATCCGGAATTGCGTCATTACCGTGAACAGGCAGCGCGCAACCTTCGCCCCCACCTGACCTATGGTGAACTTTTTGCCATGCGCGACTGGCATCAACAACACCGGGAACAGTAAACCGGGGTCAGTCAGCAGTGAACTTCTGCAGGCATCTTGATACTAAATCGCGACAGAGGTTAGAATGTAGACTGAAATTGTAACTTTTTGTTTAGCAAAGGTGATGATGAAACGATTTCTGCTGTTTGTGCTGACAACGACCCTGTTCACCTTTTCAACACTGTCCTGGGCTGCTGTCGAGTATCATCTTGATCTGCAGCTCCATCCGGCTCAGCAACTGCTGGAAGGAACCGCAACGATCAGAATTGATCAGCTTGCCGGGCAGCAGTTGCAGCTGCGTCTTTCCCCTAAAGCCCGCATTCATCAGATCCGCCAAGGACAAAGGGTTATTAACTATCAGTTTCACAACGGCCGTTTGAACCTGCTGCTGCTCGACAGCGATGAGCCGGTTGAAATTGATTATTCCGCCATCTTTAATGATCCCGTCCCTATAACTGCCGTCCATACTGAAGACCCGAGCTTTGGCGTTTCGGCAACGATCAGTCCTGCCGGCACCTATCTTTCAGCCGGAACCGCATGGTATCCCCAAATAAATGATTCAGCTATCAGCTATCAGCTGCGTATCAGCGCCCCCGGCAACACCGAAGCGGTGACCTCCGGTGAGCGCCTTCATCGTCATCATGATGGTTCCTTCAGTACGTCGGCCTGGAAAATTGATTATCCTGTGCGCGGGCTGACTCTATCTGCAGGACCTTATCAGGTATTTGAAGATGTCAGCGGATCAGTGCCGATCTTCGCCTACTTTTATGAGGGATCGGCCGAGTTGGCACCAACCTACCTCAAAGAATCACGCAAATATCTCGATCTCTATGAACGCTTGTTCGGCCCCTACCCTTTTGCCCACTTTGCCATCGTCGAAAACTTTTTCCCGACCGGTTATGGCCTGCCTGGCTGGACCTTGCTTGGCAGTACAGTGATCCGCCTGCCTTTTGTTGTCACTACCAGTCTCGGCCATGAAATTGCCCACTCATGGTGGGGGAACGGAGTCTGGGTTGATTTCAATCAAGGCAACTGGTCTGAAGGCCTGGTCACATATATCGCTGATCACCTCTATGAAGAATATAATAGCAGTGTACAAGCACGCAGCTATCGCCTCAATCACCTGATGACCTATGCCAACCTTACCAACCCGACCAATCGCTTTGCCGTAAAAAACTTCATGTATCGCAGCAATCGCCCCGCTCAAGCCATTGGCTATGGTAAAACCATGATGATTTTTCACATGTTGCGTCATAGGGTGGGAGATGAGATTTTCTGGCAGGTACTGGCCGATATAGCCGAAAAACACATGTTTTCCCGCATCGGCTGGGATCATTTTGCAGATTATTTCAGCGACGCGACCGGCGACGATTTACGCCCCTTCTTTTATCAATGGACGAGCAGAACCGATGACCTGCAACTAGAGTTTAGTCAGGTAACGCTGGAGCAAGGCGACAATGGCTGGATCACACGCGGCAAATTGCAGCAAGATGTTGCCCCCTATCAACTGCTGGTCAATATTCGTCTGCACAGCACCCATGAAGAATACAAGCAGACCATCCGCATCGATAGTAAGCAACAAGAATTTTTAATCACCACTCCATGGCAACCGCAGCAGATCACTATTGATCCGGATGTCGACCTGTTCCGCCTGATGGATCCAACGGAAATCCCTTCAACGGTTGCCTCTATCCGCGGCAGCACGAAGCTGATGGCGGTTGTTGCAGAACGGTTGTCACCAGTGCCGTCAGCACGCCAGACGTTACTCGACGGGCTGCGCCAGGACGGTATCCCGGTCGTTTTCGCTGACCAGGTTACTACCGCACAACTGTCTGAGCATGATTTACTGATTTTTGGAATTAACGACTGGTTGATGCCGAGGGCAGAGATGGGTGAGGCGTTAGAGAACCTCCTCGTTCATCATCAGAATGGGGCAGCAATGTCGACAGAAAGTGCGGGGGTTATCGTCACACGTAACCCTTATCAGCCAGAGCGCCATGCTGCCTGGTTTGTCAGTGATGGATCAACATATGCGGCGTCTGTGGCCCGCAGAATCCCGCACTACGGGCGTTACGGACAGCTTTTTTTTAGTAATGGCAATAACCAGCTCAAAGAACTCAGTGTGCCAACGACATCCCCGCTGCAAAAAAACCTTTAACCAAGACAACCAGTATCCTGTAATCCATAAAACTTATGGGTTACAGGATAGATCCTGAATGATCAAGCGCGCTCAAACGGCTCATACAGACGCTTGTACTCATCCTGGGCATAGCGATCAGTCATGCTGGCGATATAATCGCAAATCACCCGTTCGCGGCCGTGCTGCTCGTAGCGACGCTGGTACTTTTCCGGTAACAGCAAAGGGTTTTCCAGATAATTTTCAAACAGCAAAGTCAAAAAGCGTTCGGCCTTGACGCGCATGCGCTCGACCTTATGGTGTCGATAAAGTTTTCTGAACAAAAACGTTTTCAGTTCCTTGTTGCGTTCTTTCATATCACTACTGAACGTCACCAGCCGGCCGGGGTGATTGCGAACATTGTCCAGAGTGATAATCCGGTGGTTCTGAAGTTCAGTTGTTGTTGTTATCACCAGATCCTGAATCAGTTCACCGATTAAACGGCTGACTGTCTGAAGAATCTGACGCTTTTCGCTGATCCCGGGAAAGCGAAGGCCAATGTCGACCCAGGTCCGTTGCCAGAGCTCTACTCCGGACAGGTCATCGATACTGATATAGCCGGCCTTTAACCCATCATCTATATCGTGGTTATTGTAGGCAATTTCATCAGCGAGATCGATAATCTGTGCTTCAAGGCTCGGCTGTTCCTGTGGACAATAATGGGTGACCGAAGACGTTCCGGCCTTATCGTAAGATGTGGTGTGTTTGATAATCCCTTCACGGGTTTCGTAACTCAAATTCAACCCGTCAAAATCAGGATAACGTTGTTCCAGCACTTCAACAATCCGAAGCGATTGCTGGTTATGTTCAAAACCGCCATGATCCTTCATCAGGCGGTTCAGAACATGCTCGCCGGTATGGCCGAACGGGGTATGGCCCAGATCATGTGAAAGAGCCAGGGCCTCGACCAGATCTTCATTGAGGCGTAGCTTGCGGGCAATACCACGGGCGATCTGGGCGACTTCCAGGGAGTGAGTCAAACGGGTTCGATAATAGTCCCCTTCGTGGTTGACAAACACCTGGGTTTTATATTCAAGACGGCGAAATGCGGCACAGTGGATAATCCGGTCACGGTCACGCTCAAATGGCATGCGATCATCCTTGTAGGCTTCTGAATATTTGCGGCCGCGACTGGTAATACTTTTGGTGGCATAGTCGGATAAATAATCTTCGTGCATGGCTGCACTCCTTTTTTAAATAACCAGAGTTTAGCTACAGAATGCGCAACAGGTGTGACAATAAAAGTCACGACAGCAGAGATTCATCAACATATTAATGATAAACCTTGCCCTTAACCCGGGGCTGCTGATAAAAACCCATTCAAGCAGTAATATTGACAATCAGCAGGAGCTTTCATCAATCATGCGTATCATCGCCGGTTCAGCCCGGGGGAGAAAACTGGCAGCCTTTGACGGCAAGCAGATTCGTCCAACCCCTGACCGGGTTCGTGAAGCCCTGTTCAGCATGCTGGTCAGCCGCTTTGGTGGACTCAGTGATCTGAAGGTGCTTGAACTTTTTGCCGGAACCGGCGCTCAGTCCCTCGAAGCTTTAAGCCGCGGGGCTGCAACGGCAGTGTTGATCGAGCAAAGCCCCTACGCCATCAGACTGATTAAGGACAACATCTCTGCATGCGGATATGACGAGCGGGCGACATTGATCCCCGGTGAACTTCCAGCCTGCCTTGACAAAGTGTGCCGATACGCGCCCTTTAACCTGATCCTTCTTGATCCGCCCTACCATGCCGGATTAACAGATCTGGTCATTGCAAAAGTTGAATCATTGAATCTTTTAGCCGATGGTGGAATAATCTGCGCGGAGACCCATCGCAGCGAGATCCCACAGCACCGGGGCACCTTGACCGCGCTTGACAGTCGTTGCTATGGTTCAACGGCAATCCATCTGTTTGGTTTACCTGAGGAAACTTCATGAATCGACATATAGCTATCTACCCAGGGTCATTCGACCCGCTAACTAACGGTCATCTTGATATCATCAGCCGCGGCCTGGAAATATTCGATAAGGTTGTCGTTGCCGTGGCTTGTAACAATGAAAAAAAAGGTCTCTTTTCTATTGCTGAACGCATCGACATGATCAATCAACTGGTCGCGGACAATCCACGCATCCAGGTAGAAACTTTTAGCGGCTTGCTGGTTGATTATGTTGTCAGCAAAAAAGCACGGGTGATCCTGCGGGGATTGCGCGCAGTCACCGACTTCGAATTTGAATTTCAGCTGGCACAGATGAATCGTACCGTCTGTCAGCAGGTAGAAACCCTCTTTATGATGACCTCCCCTGAATGTGCCTATTTAAGTTCCTCCATAGTCAAGGAAGTAGGCCGCCTCAAGGGTGATATCAGCAAATTCGTGCCAACGCTGGTTGCCGACAAACTGATGGAAAAATTTGGTCATCGCTGACCATCAGTGCATCCCTTCCAAAGCAGCAATGGTCTCACAGAGCTTTTCAGCCATACGTTGCAGCAGTAATTCCCCTTTGGCGGCACTGGCTTTGGATGGATCCCCCCAGACCCCACCCTGCCAGTATTTTTTCTTGTCGCGCACCAGAATTCCAGGTGGAAACGACGGATATTCTGCCGCTGAAATCCCCTTGACCAGCCCAGGGTGTGAGCACATCAGTCGTGAGGTTTCAATCTCACCGGCATGGGAATCGCCCGGGGTTTCCAATAAGCCCTCTCCTGCTGCCAGGGCCAGATCGTATTCCTTTATCACCGCAATCTGGACATCGCCAAAACGATTCAGCAGTTCTTCGCCGGCATCGACCAGGACGGCCATATGGGTTGTTCCGGCATGACCACTGAGCAGAACGATATAACGCAGCCCCTGGATATAAAGGGAAGTAACCAGGTCCAGTACAAGCATTTTTAACGTGCCGGTAGAAATCCCGATGGTACCCGGATGCTGTGCGGTTGAGCGGCACACACCATAATGGACCGGCGGAGCTACAAACAGAGATCGTTTGGTGGCAGCAACTCGGGCAATGTCGATGGCCTGGAGGGTATCGGTATCTAGGGGCAGATGATTGCCGTGCTGCTCGGTCGAACCAAAGGGGACAATAACCGTGCGCGTGGTTTTCAGACCGGCGGCAAATTCAACCATGGTCATTTCTTCAATTATCATAGCGCCACCTACATAACCCCCATAAATATATGAGTTTGGGGGACAACAACAGTTTCCGAATGGATTGCAGCAACCTGCTCCTGTAATGCCAGTAAACGTCGCACCGAAACAGCCACCTTGTTGTCGCGGGTTACCGGTTGCAAAATAATCGGGGTAGCTGCAGAAATGTCATGAACCAGATGGGCCGCGCGTATCAGTTCGACGTCGGTTGTCCGGTCACCGACAATGATCTTCACTGAACACTGAGTTTGAACGGCTACAGCGAGAAAATCGGCATGGGCCTGCCAGTCGGTCACCTGGCCAGTCACCGATGGCAATTTGATATCCATGGCAACATAATCGAGGTGTTGCACCAGTAAACGCAAAGCTGCCGGCAAAGTGCCATTGGTTTCCAGAGAGATCGGCAGAAGTTTACGCAGATGAGGCAACCAGAGCTCAAGCAATTCAGCATGTAATAATGGTTCGCCGCCGGTGATGCTGATGGAGTGATGGGCTTGAGGGTAGACCTTAGTCCACTGCCGGATAAGATCCACAATCCGCCCGAGAGGAACCGGATTCTCATAGTCGACCAGGGCACCGGAACCAGGGTCTGCCTCTACCAGGCACAGGCATCTACTAAAAAAACTGGTATCACAGTAGTCACAGTCGAGATTGCAGCCGGCAAAGCGGATAAAAACCTGGCGCCGTCCTAGCAGTTCCCCTTCCCCTTGCAGCGAGGAAAAAACTTCGATCAGATCAGCTGCGGGTATATGCAGCATATGCATTATCCGATTCCCATACCGTTACTTTCTGGACATTTACCTCGTATTCCTGCAGCGACTTCTCAATTTGCTCAAAAATAAAACGCGCAATCTGTTCAGAAGACGGGCTGATATCCTTAAAGGCATCGAGATCATTAAGATACTTGTGGTCCAGGTAGTTCATGATCTCGCGCGTATGTTTTTTCAGGATTTTGAAATCGATGCCGAGCCCTGATTTATCCAGGCCTTCGGTACTCACTGTCACTTCAACCTTCCAGTTGTGGCCATGCAGGTTTTCACAGTCACCCTGATAATGCAGCAGGTTATGGGCGGCGGCAAAGCTGGTTATGATTGAGAGGTGGAACATAGGATCTCCTGAGGTTATGGAAACTGCGTTTCGTCCGTATTGTCCGCCGGTTCCTGAGCTTTTTCTCCGGCTACCGCGTATTCCTCATTGTCCCAACGTCCGAGATCAATCATGCGGCAGCGCTCCGAGCAAAAGGGGCGCGAGGGGTTGTTCTGCCACTGGGTTTCTGTTCTGCAATAAGGGCAGTTTAATCTGATTATTTTCTCCATTGAAACAACCTTTTTAGTCATCATCCTCCATTCTAGCCAACTTTGGGCAGATGTGACAATGACTCCTTGATTTCTTCTTCAGGATATTCATAGTCATTGAGCTTGCCGGCAAGATAATCGTCGTAGGCAGTCATGTCGACATGTCCGTGCCCGGAGAGATTAAAAAGAATAGTCTTTTCTTTGCCTTCTTCCTTGGCCTGCAACGCCTCATCGATGGCGCCGCGAATCGCATGGCTCGATTCAGGTGCCGGGATAATCCCCTCACAGCGGGCAAATTGTACCGCCGCTTCAAAGCAAGCCAACTGTTGTACTGCCCTGGCTTCAACAATACCGGCATGAACCAGCTGCGATACCAGTGGTGAAGCACCATGATAGCGCAAGCCACCGGCATGGATCCCCGGTGGCATAAAGTCATGGCCAAGGGTGTACATCTTGGAAACCGGTGCCATTTTTGCCGTATCACCATAATCAAAGGCATACACACCCCGGGTCAGGGTCGGGCAGCTTGCCGGTTCGAAAGCAATAACCCGTACCTGTTTGCCGTTGGCCTTGTCGGCAATAAAGGGGAAAGCAATACCGGCAAAGTTGGAGCCGCCGCCGTGACAGCCGATAACCACATCCGGATAATCACCGATCATCTCCATCTGCGCTTTGGCCTCGAGACCAATAATCGTCTGATGTAAACAAACATGATTGAGTACGCTACCCAGAGCATAACGGGTGTCTTCACGGGTGGCGGCGTCTTCAACCGCCTCACTGATAGCGATACCAAGAGAGCCGTTGCTGTCAGGATCATGAGCAAGAATTGCGCGGCCGGCATTGGTACGGGGCGAGGGGGATGGGATAACATCTGCCCCCCAGAGCTGCATCATGCTCTTGCGGTAGGGTTTCTGGTTATAGGAAACCTTGACTATGTAAACCGTACATTCCAGTCCGAACATCTGACATGCCAAAGAAATCGATGAACCCCACTGTCCGGCACCGGTCTCGGTAGCGATGCGCTTGGTTCCGAAAATTTTGTTGTAATATGCCTGTGGAATGGCGCTGTTGGGTTTATGGGAGCCGGCCGGAGAACCACCTTCATACTTGTAGTAGATTTTTGCCGGGGTGCCGAGAGCTTTCTCGAGACGATGGGCACGGAACATTGGTGCCGGGCGCCAAAGCTGGTAAATATCGAGGATTTCCTGCGGGATATCGATCCAGCGCTGGGTCGAGACCTCCTGTTCAATCAACGGCATGGGGAACAGAGGAAGCAGATCATCGGGAGAGACCGGCTGCATGGTACCGGGATGGATAACCGGCGCCAGAGGGCCGGGCATGTCGGGGATAATATTGTACCATTGACGTGGAATCTGTGACTCGGGAAGGATAATCTTCGTCTGCATGGATGTCTCCTTGCGCTATTAAAGCTTTGGCGATATCAGTGAAAAAATGTTCAAGTAAAAACAGAAAATAAAAGAATTCTGCAAAAAAATTACAAGAGGATGAACATGTCTGGATAGCATGTAACGACAGTAAAAACAAGATTCCAGCGCTCCAGTTGATGGATTCAACCGGTTAACATGTTACCGCTCTAGTTTTTTATCAATCAACACCATATTGATGTATTCCTGCGGAAAATACTCCTACAGAATTGACCAGGTATTAAAGATGCGTTGAGGCAAGCGACAATTGTGGTGCTGTCCTGTATTTGCACAAGGAGTTGTCATGTTGTGGCGCTAGGTATTTAAGGGCTGATCTGGTCGCTGGTCATGAACTGGTCTTCTCGTTCATCTCATCTGAGGCTTTTGGGTTACGGATCGCAATGCACAGGCATTCTGCCTCAGCATAGATAGCTGACCCGCTGCCCACCCTCCCCTTCACCAGGACTTTACGTCCATTGACCGAAACCACTTCACTCTCGACCGTCACCACTTTTTGCAGCGGCAGCAGGTTACGAAAACTGACATTGAGATTGGCAACAACTACCGCGTGACCTGCAGCCCAGCCCGCTAAGCCCAGGACCTCGTCAAGTACTGCTGCAATTGATCCACCATGGGCATGACCAGGCGGTCCTTCGGTTTCCGGGCCGAACCACACCCGCGCTTTTAACTGCTGGGCAGCATCACGATAATAGCGGACACGAAAGCGCTCCCCCTGTGGATCGCCGGAAACAAATCGCAGTGAATTGCCGACCAGCGCCGGCGCATCAAAATCAGTCCAGCTAGTATCTCCACTTAGATCAACGTTCTTTTCATAAGTACCAGTTGCAGTTGTGTCCATGCGCAAGTCCTGTATTGTGAAAAAAAAGGGCCAAAGCTGTTATCAGCTAAAGCCCTTGATTGTATTGGAGCGGGAAACGGGATTCGAACCCGCGACTCTCAGCTTGGGAAGCTGATACTCTACCAACTGAGTTATTCCCGCATGGTGGTGCGCAGTATAGAGATAGCGTTCAGTTTTTGTCAAATCCAAAATGCACTAGTAACCAGGCGTGTGCATCCGCTACTGAATGAATCCGTCCCTCTATTTCCAAGGTTTTAATCTGCTGCAGCAACTCACCTATGATGCTTTTATCAGTACCGGCATATTGAGTTATCACATGACCATCAAGCAGGTCAGGAATGCGACCGTTAACCTGTTGTTGCTCATAGGTCATCAGCAAGGCGATCGCAATATCATCCTGAAGCTGCTCCCGGCACCAGCCATGATAAAGAATCCGTTCCTCACCACAAGGGTGAAGTTGCTCCACCGCCAGCGCATGTTGACGCACTGATGACAATCGCGACAACTGCTGGAGCCAAAGCTTCGGCAGTTCATGACACAAGGCTCCTAACAGACGTTGCTGAGTCCTGCTCAGGCGCAGCAGCGGATACATATGGACAAAGGGTTGTGAGGTATACGCCACCAACAGGGCCGCCAGATGAAAGATTGGGCGTTGTTGGTGTAATTTCTTGCTGATGGCAAGCCGATCTTCACCACAAAAAGCATCCAAACGTTCACAAAGGAATCGATGGTTTGTATCATAATCCTTTTCAGACCAGCTTGTATCAGGCTTTCCAAACAACACCTGGAGGATGTTTGTCCGGGTTAAAATATCCAGGACATATGCGAAATCTCTGACGGCAACAATCTTCAGCAGTTCTTCACGAATCCGCTCGGCTGCTACCTGCTTCAGCAGATGCGCCTTGAGCGTCATGGCGGTGATGGTTTGGTCATCAATAGTGAAATCAAGAACTGCGGCATGACGAATCCCCTTGAGAATCCGCAGCGGATCGTCGCTGAAACTGCAGGCTGAACACATTTTCAGTTGCCGCTTTTTGAGGTCAGCGGCACCATCCAGGGGATCGAAAAGAAGGGTTGATTCGTTGACGGATACAGCGATAGCGTTGATTGTAAAATCACGCGCTTTCAGGTC
The DNA here is from genome assembly GCF_057178085.1 of Pelovirga sp. C15f. Lineage (NCBI taxonomy): Bacteria > Pseudomonadati > Thermodesulfobacteriota > Desulfuromonadia > Geobacterales > Geobacteraceae > Pelovirga > Pelovirga sp. C15f. Next base: position 493,717 of record NZ_JBXUCV010000001.1, on the reverse strand, counting down.
ATCAGCGATAGTAGGAGCGCGCAACGGAGCAAAGTCGAAAGACATCCCGTCAGGAAGTAAAATCCGGCTTTGGCGGCGTTGCTCATCAAGCCAGAACCAGTGTCCCCTCCCCTTGGCCCAGGCGCGTGCCCAAGCGCTTGGATCTTCCGTACTGACAATATCAACGTCAGCACACTCGTTACCCAACAACAGATCACGCACACAACCACCAACCAGCCAGGCTGTCAAACCACTGGCATGCAAAGAGTCAAAAAATACTGAGTAAACAGGAATTTGCTGACCCAGTTTTTCAATAAATTGAGGGTTGTCCATAACAATCCATTGTGCAGATGAAAAACACAGCACTTAATAAAATAGGGCTGCGATCAGCTGCAGCCCTATTTTATTAAGTATATTTCTGATTCGGAAACGGGCTAAGCAAGATCCTGTTCCGCCTGATGTATCAGGTCAAACAATTCCTGAATGTCCTCCTCTTCGATACACGAGAAGGCAATACGCAGGTCTTTGCTGCCGATGGAAATGGTACCGACACCATATTTGTTCAGCAGGTGTACACGCAGTTTTTCGGCATCGACTCTTTTCAACTCAAGACACATGAAATAGCCGGAGTTAAAGGGATAGAAGTTCCATGATTCGGCATATCTGCTGTCGGCAAGAACCTCCTTCACCTTGAGGGCGCGCCCCTGCATTACCTCAAACTTTTCCAGTCTCTGTTTGTCAAAGTCTGGAGAGCGAAGCGCGTCGATAACAAAGGTCTGTGACGGATGGGGACAGTTGGAAATGGTCGCACGGATAATTCCCAGGGTCTTTTTCTCCAGTGCCGTCAGCACCTCATTGCTGTCACCGGCCATACCATCGGCAAAGGTGATAAAACCAACGCGGAAACCCCAGACAAACTCCTCCTTGGTGGCACCATCAAGTTTGACACTAAGCAGACGCGGGTGCTGGTTAGCCAATTTGCCGAACAATGACTCTTTTAAGGAGTCCTCGTAGAAAAGACCAAAATAAGCATCGTCTGTTACAACCACCAGGTTACAGCCTTCTTCAGCAACTTCTTTAAGAGTTGCCACCAAAGCATCACCTTCAGCGACGGTCGGAGTATAACCGCTGGGGTTATTAGGGAAGTTAAGCAGGACAATCGCCTTGCCCTTTTCCACAGCAGTTTGTTTGAGACACGCCTTGAAGGCTTCGACGTTAAAGCCACCGGCTTCAGTGAAGGTGGTAAATTTTTTGACCACCGCACCACGACGGGTAACAAAAGTCAGGTTATAGTTACCCCACATCATATCAGGCATCACAACCTGATCACCGGCGTTCATGAACAGGTCGGCAACAATAGACAAACCGTGGGTTAAAGCATTTGTAACCACCGGCACACCAAAGACTTTATCCTGCTGGCTGGGATTTTCGCGCAACATCTTTTCACGCCAGAGTTTGCGTAATTCCGGCTTGCCGGCGGGAGGTGCGTAAGGATAAATGTCTTTAGGATCAAAATCCTTGAGTTTATCGTGAATGCACTGGAGGAACATGGGGCCACCCTTTTCGGTGGCGGTACCGATGGTGGCATTAAATTTATGGGCCTTTTCTTTTGCCTCAGCCGATTGACTTAAAATACCCTTGGGAAAAAACAGATTTTTACCCAGATCAGACAGCATCTCAAGGGTATGGGGATTGTTTTTTTGAATCAGCTCGTTCAGTTCCACTGCAAGTGGGTTCATCATGATCCTCCGTCAGGAATATTTGGCAACAGGCCACTTTATTTGGGATAACATTTGTCAGTTGTCTAAAGAATTTTTATCTGTGTTGAAACCAGCTTCTTCTTTTTTCTTACGATTTTTGCTACGGGTCCGCTCTACCAGGAAAAGAATAGCAAATGTTATCAGCAGGACAACCAAAGTCAACAGAATATCAGCAAATCGGAAAGAAGCCATATGTCCCTCTATTTTGTTCTAGGTGACCGGGGAAACACGCTTAAGCGCCGTACGCGCCTGCTCATGCTTATCATCAAGCTGGGTTGCCATGGTTAAGGCTTCGAAGGCACCGGCCAGATCATTGGCGGCCTCACGGCAAATACCGATAAGGTGATAGAAATCAGCGCTCGGCAACTCCTGCAACAACTCACCCTGATGCACCAGCTTTTCAATGAGATCATAGGCCTGAGAGATATCGCCGGCATCAAACAGTTTCTTCGCCTGCCCCATTTGTTCAAGCTGAAATTGCAACGCCAGTACCGGAAAGCCACCCTCGGAAATGAGGTCGAGGCGGTGTTGCAACTGAGCTTGCTCTTTATCGTTGTCCATTTGGTTGACGACATTCAGCCAATATAGTTTGGCCTGATGGTAATTACCAGAAAGATAACAGACCTGACCGAGGTGATTGAGGTTATGGACATCTTGAGGGCGGATACGACGAGCTTTTTCAAGCCACAGGCGGGCACACTTGAGGTGTTCACCCGTCGCGGTTAAATGGTTGGGATGCATGGCCAGATTGAAACAGGAAACACCCAACTTATGCAGCAAACCGAAATTATTTTCGTCCAACTGCAACAATATCTTTAAAAGAGGAATTTTCTTCTGTAGTGCGACATCATCATGAGGGCGGGCATCAAGCAGCAGCAACTGTGAACCAATATCGGATATCAAAAAAGGATAAGCCTGACGCAAGATGTCGGCATAAACAGCAGCCCGTTCGGTTTCCGGGTTGGCACACAGATATTCGTAAATTCCTTCGCCGATAAGGCGCTCAGATGGTGTAACGGACAGATCATCAGGGGCGTCGGTAGCGCACAGAGGCAGTGGAAAAGCAGGCAGCTTAAGTTGTTCATCCTCACCGATGGACAAGGTCATCCCAGCTGGTGGGGTCCAGAACACAAAGGATTCATCGGTGGACGGTGACAAAGTTTTGGACATCAGTAAATACCTCACTTCTTGACCGTGAAAATCTACTGCAAAACTGAAGATTAATCAACCGAAGGGATTTTTAAAATATTGCAACCAGGTCAGCGTTCGCTACGCTTCGAATCCTGGCGGATGACCGTTTTATGAATTGAGAAAATTGGCTGGGGCGCCAGGATTCGCCCACTACGTCATCGCCATCACGGCGATTCCTGCGTAGGCTCCCCTACGCTCACTGTCGCGGCCATCCGTGGCCGCTTTTCTGACATCAAGTCAGCGTTCGCTACGCTTCGAATCCTGGCGGATGACCGTTTTATGAATTGAGAAAATTGGCTGGGGCGCCAGGATTCGAACCTGGGAATGCCGGAATCAAAATCCGGTGCCTTACCGCTTGGCGACGCCCCAATCAAGGAAGATCGATTTTCTAGCAAAGATCATTTATAGCGTCAAGGGAAAAGTAAAAATCAATCAACCACCTAGGTTAAAAGCTCACCAAGACCGGCAAAAAGGATGAAGATTATAGTAACAACAACCCTTACCTGCTTTTCTGTGTGGTTTGGTGGCTGGAAGGTTTGTTTTGTAGCTAAACATTTTTCGTAGACCAGAACCGATTGCGCAGGGAATCGGCAAGCGAATAAAGAACCGGAACAACAATCAGGGTCAACATAGTAGCAAAAGCCAGTCCGAAAATAACGGCTACGGCCATTGGCCCCCACCATTCTGACGATTCACCACCAATCTCCCAGCCAAAGGTATGAAAATCAAAACTGACTCCGAGTGCCATCGGCAGCAAACCAAGGATTGTCGTTGCCGCGGTGAGCAGCACCGGGCGAAAACGGACCATCCCGGCACGCATAATAGCAGCAAAAGCATCCATACCGTTACGCATCAACTGGTTGGTGTAATCGATAAGCACAATCGCGTTATTCACCACGACCCCAGCCAGAGAAATGGCGCCGATTCCGGTCATGATGATGCCAAAGGGCTTAGCAGTAATCAACAAGCCTAAGAAAACCCCGGTCAGGGAAAGAATAACGGTAGTCATGACAATCAACGCCTGCAACAGGGAATTAAACTGGGTCACCAGCACCAGCATTATCAGTAATACGGCACCAATAAAGGCTTTGGATAAAAAGGCAGTGGCCTTGTTCTGTTCCTCCTGCTCACCGGAATAGTCAATCAAATAGCCGTTGGGCAGAGTCAGGTCGGCAAGACGCTCCTGTATCTCCATCAATACTTCGTTGCTGTTGCGTCCGTAGGTTTCTGCCGACAGAGTGGCCACACGTTTCAAATCAAGATGACGGATCGAGCCGAAACCCACCCCGGTTTCCACGTGGGCTATCGTCGATAACGGAATCGGTACCCCGGTTTCCGCCGGAATCAACAGGTTTTCAATGTCAGCAAGATATTGACGCCGCTCCGACGGAAAACGCGCGACAATATCATACTCATCCTCACCTTCCCGAAAAACCCCAAGTTTAGTGCCGCTGATGGCTGCCTTGGCCATTTCCGATATTTCCGAAGTTGACAACTGCAGCAAGCTGGATTTCTCACGATCAACCACAATCCGGATTTCTGGTTGCGCCCGCGCCAGGTCATCCTGGATATCGACTAAGCCGGGAACCGACTCGATTCGTTCAAGTATCTCTTTGACCAGACCCTCAATCACATCGATGTCCTCCCCGCTGACCTCAATATTGACCGGGGGTCCGGTGGGGGGGCCCTGTTCCTGCTGTTCTACCACAAAATGAGCACCTGGAATGGGCGCAACCGCCTGGCGAATCCGATCCAGCACATCCGTAGCTAGATCCTTGCGATCATGACGATCAACAAACTCCAGCGAGATCTTACTCAAATTGGAGAGCACACTGCCACCGCCGCCGTCATCGCTGTTGGTAGTGCCAACATCGGTGATAACAAAATTGATGTCGAGTTCTGTCATAGCAATTGCTTCTACTGTTCGTGCCAGCAGATCCGAGGCGTCAAGGTTGGTGCCTACCGGTGCTTCAATTTCGACAAAAGCGCGATTGGGCTCCGTATCAGGGAACAGCTCAACTCCATGATCAAACATGACATAGAGGGTAGTGATACCAACCAACATGAGCAGTGATGCCAGAACAACCAGCAAACGATGACCCAGGGCAAACTCCAAAGACCAGGCATAAGCTTTAAGAATCAGCGGCAGTTTTTTATCTTCAAGGCGGCGATCCGGGGGAACTGTCATAACATGGGCACAAATCGTCGGATTAATGACCAATGCCACAAACAATGAAGCCAGCAGGGTAATAATCAGGGTCTTGGGTAAGAACGCCATAAACTCGCCCATAATACCGGGCCAGAACAGCAGCGGGAAAAAGGCACAGAGAGTCGTTACCGTAGAACTGATTACCGGCCATCCGACCTCAGACACTGCTATTTTTGATGCCTGTTCACCACTGGTCCCGCTCTGCATGTGACGATAAATATTTTCGACGATGACGATGGCATTATCGACCAGCATCCCGAGGGCGAGGATCAGACTGAACAGGACAACCATATTCAGGGTTATGTCGAGCAGATAAAGAACGGAAAAAGCAATCAACATGGTGAAAGGGATTGCCAGGGCAACAAAAAAAGAATTGCGCAGGCCAAGAAACAGAAACAATACACTAACCACCAGGATCAGTCCGGTAATGATATTGTTCTCAAGATCACGTACCATCTTGCGAATATCATCTGACTGATTAAAGGTAACTGCCAGCTCAACTCCCGGAGGCAGCATCGGTTCGGCTTCAGTCAGTAAAGCAAAAACCTGATCAGCAACGTCAATAATATTGGCGCCAGTGCGTTTTTTGATCGCAAGAGTGACACTCTGATCACCATTAAGCCGAGAGTAACTGCTGCGATCTTCAAAAGCATCAACCACATCGGCAACATCCTTGAAATAGATGATGTGTCCATCGCGCCGGGTCAGCACCAGATTGTCAATTTCGTGGGGATCGGTAAACTCGCCGGGGATTCGTAACAGGTATTTGGCATCACCGATATCAATACTGCCCCCCGGGATATTGACATTTTCACGCTGAACGCCACGGATCACTTCGGCGAGGGAAATTTCATAGGCAAACATGCGGTCGGGATCAAATTCAACGCGGATTTCACGCTCGCGTCCCCCGCTCAAGCCTACGTCCAGAACTCCGGGGATGGTCTGTATCCAGTCCTGCAGTTCCTCTGCAACTTTTTTTAAAACGCTTTCGTCAGCAATACCCGCTACCGACACCATCAGAATAGGAAATTCCGACAGGTTAATCTCCTGTACAATGGGATCATTTTCCAGGTTACTCGGCAGATCCCCTTTGGCCTGATCGACCTTATCTCGTACCCACTGCAGGGCCAGATCGATATCCACGTCAGGCATAAATTCGATGATAATCATCGATGACCCTTCGGCACTGACCGAACGGATATTGTCAACGTCTTTTAAGCCTTTAAGTTTGCGCTCTATCGGATGGGTAATCAGACTTTCAATATCTACCGGCGCCACCCCTTCATAAGGAGTTACCACCAGGACATAGGGAACTGTGACATCAGGGGTCGATTCGCGCGGCAAGGTCAGATAGCTGTACATGCCGGCGATGATAATGATCAGCATCAGCGAAAAAATGGTGCTGCGCCGGTTAACCGAGGCATCAGTAATCAGCATTACCGTGCTTCTCCCTCGTTAACGGCTACCCCATCAATCAGCAACTGCTGGCCCTTGATCACCAGTTGTTGGCCGACTTCGAGGCCACTGCGCACAACCAGTTGTTGACCAACCGAACTGCCGGTGACAACCTCCACCTCACGTGCATGGCCATTTTCAACGATATAGGCGACCTTGGTGTTGCGCCGGTCAAGAACGGAGAACAAGGGCACAACCAGTGCCTGTTGATGCTCACGTCGGACAAAGGTGGCACGAACAATCATCCCCGGCCGCAAAATACCATCGGGCTCTTCGATCACCATCCGGGTGTGGTAAGTACGAGAAACCTCATCGGCAACCACGGCAATATACTCAATCATTGCCGTTAGTGGCTCAACCTGATCGCCATGAATAATTGCCGGAGTAATGGTCACCTGTTGCCCCGGCTTTAAAAAAATTACATCTTTTTCCGGAACATCGGCAATAACCTCTAATTGTTCAACCGAAACCAGCCGCAGCAGCGATTTGCCGGGGTCAACATACTCACCTGCGTCAACCATGCGGCGATCGACCATGCCGTCGATTGGTGAACGCAGTGTCGTTTTTTGTAGTTGTATCTGCGCCTGTTCCAATGCCGTCTGTGCCGCTATCAACCCGTTATTGACATCATCAAGCTCCTGCCGACTGACCAGCCCTTCCGACGCCAGGCGTTGCAGGCGATCACGCCGTGCCGTCAATACGGCGACATTTTCGGTCTCACGCTCCAGCTGGGCACGAATCACAGCGGAATCAATTTCAATCAGCATTTGCCCTTGAACCACCCTCATCCCTTCACGGATAGGCGTGTTTACAATCGTACCGGCAACTTCGGCTGAGAGGGTTAAATCGTCGCGCGCCTGTACCCGCGCCGGCAGGGTAAAGGTTTCGGTCAGATCAACCGCAACCAGGGGCTGGGTCACCACATTGACCTCTCGATCGTTGTCGACAACGCTTGCAACTGGTGGCGGGGAATCACAACCACAGATGAGTAACAGCACCAAGGGCAGTATCAGCCGGCTGCAGATAGAAAATTGCCTCATAGTCAACGCTTAAAAGCCCTCCTGGTTAGCATCCAGATAAATCTGGTATCGATCAAAGATTTCGCCCATGACAAATGCCATGTTGGCGTGAGCCAATTGACATGCGGTAGTGGACTGCAAACGCGCAATTCGGGCAGCAATCATATTGTCCTGAAAAGTTACTAAGCGGAACGTATCGGAGAGTCCTTCATCAAGGCGACGCTGTTCCTGTCCCAGGGCAATGGACGCCAGACGTTCAAATTCTGCGCTGATTGTCTGCTGTTCCAATGCGTGATTGAGTTCTACGATTCCTTCGCGGATCTGGGTATGAATAGCCATATCAAGATCGCTGATCTGGTAGTGCTGCTGTTGAACAGTCACCTGGCTCTGGCGCTGACGTGATAGAGCCGCGCGGTTACCCAGGGGTATAGAAAACTCAAGAGCGGCACCCCACTGATAGCCATCGGCGCTGCTCATGCTGGAAAAAGAATCACCCCAGACACCACTGTAAGCAGTGACCGTCTGCTGGCGACCGGCCAAACCATTCAGGCCGGCCTGCAGGCGCAGATCGAGTTGGGGTTTGAGTTGCTGGGTATAAAAGTCAAGTTGCCGTTGCTGACTTGCCAGGGACAATTGAGCAATCTTTAGATCAAGGCGCTTAGCGCGTGCAGTCTCAAGCAGGGCGGAATCTTCGCTGACGATTTTCTCAGGAAGGGTCTCGCCTGCAAACATGGGGACCGGATTAAAATCAGAAGGCAGCAACCCATTAAGTTGACGATTTAACTGCTCCTGAAGCAGATCGTGCTCTTGACGTGCCTGGGCCAGCAGTAACCGGCGTTGTGCCAGGGTAGCCTCGGCTCCCTGGATTTCGGTGATGGCAACCAGACCCTCTTCAAAACGACGACGATTAAAATCCAGCAGGTGCTCTGCCAATACCAGCGCATCCTCTCGCAACCCAATAATCTGCCGCTGCAAGGCCAAACTGCGCAGGGCGTATTCGAGGTCCAGTGCCAGTTCCTGGGCATTGAATAAAAATCCCAGTTCTGTTTGCCGTAGCTGATAGCCGGCGCGGTCGATGGCTGTCTGGTTGGCTACCCGACCAAAGTTGCGCAGTAAAGGCTGGTTCAGCTCAAGAACAAAAGTGCTTCGATAACGCGGGTCAAGGGTACTGGAAGCATCAAATCCGCTGAAACGTTCGGTCAGCAGTTGGGCCGTGGCTGTCATGCCGGTGCTGAAGCGCTGCCGCAGCCCGATAGACCCCTGATACTGGCGGGTCGTTATGCTACCACTGAAATCATCATTAACAAGGGGAACCCTGCTCTGTTCGTACTCTATCAGCGTAAAGGCTTCAGGATCGAATGCTGCCTGTTCAATCACAATGGCCTGGTGTGCCTTGTCTACCTCTAGCTGGTCTATCTGTAGTTGCGTGTTGGCACGCAACCCCAGGACAATCAGCTCATTAAGGGTCGAAGGTGCTGACCAGCAAAGAAGCGGACAGAAAAGACAGACAAAGACAAATAAAGTAACAGGTAGACAATTCACGATACAATCCCATGACAGACCTGTTGGAAGAGAGTTCTCATATTCTTTTCAACTTCTTCCAACGATTTGAAATAACCACTGTACCACCCAGCCAGTAAGCCGACATAGAGTGAAAAAAAATGGCCCGACAACATAAAATGGTCAAGATCTAATGCAATTTCCCCGCGCTTTTCAGCGACAGAAAATACACCCTCAAGAATGTCAAAATAGCGTTGGTTATGTTCGCGAACCTTGTCAGTGGCTTCTCTGGGAAACAACATCTCACGCAGCAGCAATCGACCAAATTCACGGTTTTCAGTAATAGAAGCAAACTTGATCATAAAAAAAGCAACCAGATATTCGACAAAGGTAATTTCTTCTGAATGCTGTTCTTTAAACTGATTGAATGCGGTTATCAGCCGATCGTCGCAGTAATGCAGAAAGATATCGTCCTTGGCCGGGAAATAACCGTAGATAGTTGCCTTGCCGACTCCTGCAGCGCCGGCAATATCATCCATGCTGGTGGCATCAAAACCTTTACGACTGAAAAGGTCGATCGCAGCTGTTTCAATAGCCCGCCTGGTCTGCTGTTTTTTTTGTTCTCTTGTGCCGCTCATGATAAACTCCGGAATAAATGTCGAACGGAGTCGAGTTTACATGAAAATAGTTACAGGTCAACAAAAGAGCCAAGACAACAAAGAATAATTATGGCATAGTGCGCCCAAGCAAATGAAAAGCACCAACAACCAGCAGAGAGTTACAATCAATGAACGATATTGAACGACCAGTCGCTGATCTACGACATAACTTGCGTGCCCCGCTGATCATTCAGAAAGTTCATGTTCATGGTGGGCGGCCGACACTTTTCGGTTACAGCAAGAATATCAGCCGCAGTGGCATGTATATAGCTACAACCAACCCGATTGAACCGGGCCAACAGCTCGAACTGGAGTTTCAGCTTCCTGCACCCCTTAAGGGCACGGCACGCTGTTTATGTGAAGTCATCTGGAAACGCCCCTTTGGCAGCCATCTTCCGTTTGAAGCGGGAATGGGAATCAAATTTATTGATATGCCGGAAGAGATTAGTGAACAACTGGATGAGTGGGTTCGTCATCACCATTCATGATATTGCTGCAGACATCGAACGGCGTCGTAGTAGCCATCTCTGACCACTTCAACCCTTAGCTGACCCAAAACAAACGGATCCATCATACTGGATCCGTTTGTTTTTCTAGGTGGCCGTGGTGGCAGGCTCATCAACTGAGAATAAAATTTTTGCCGGCGTCAATTAATTGTTGCAGTGTCTCTTCGTTCGAAGCTTCGGCATATAACCTGACCACCGGTTCCGTTCCCGATTTACGAAACAGCATCCACGAGCCATCAGCAAACAAAAATTTATTGCCATCGATACGAATCACTTCGCTTATGCTGCGGCCACCGATTTCTGCAGGTGGATTTTCCAGTTTAGCCGGCAGATGAGCTTCCAGCTCAGCCGACAGACGGATATTGATCCGGCGCGTATAAAATGCCCCTACCCGGTTATATAGGTCCGCAAGCAGTTCCTTGAGGGTTTTTTGCTCAACGGCAACCATCTCTGCCACCAGCAAACAGGCAAGGATGCCGTCTTTTTCAGGGACATGGCCACGAACCGTCAGACCGGCACTTTCCTCACCGCCAATCAGAATTTTGCCGGCACTGATATATTCACCAATAAATTTAAACCCGACCGGTGTTTCAAGAACCTTGACCTGATGGTGAGCCGCGACCGCATCGATCAGATGAGAGGTAGCCACGCTGCGGGCAGCATCGCCGGTGAGCCCCTTACGGCGAATCATATAATCGAAGAGTAAAGCCAGAATATAGTTCGGCTCAATGTAGGTTCCATCGCGATCGACGATACCAAAGCGATCTGCATCACCATCTGTTGCCAGGCCCAAAGCGATTTGACTGTCTTCCTTAATCAATTTGATAAAATCAGCAATATGGGCCGCGGCAGGCTCCGGTGGCTCTCCTCCAAAATAAGGGTCAAGGTGGGCATTGATGGTTACGACCGGAACGCCGGATTGTTCAAGCAGAACATCAAGATAACCACGCCCGGAACCATAAAGAGGATTAACCGCAATACGCAGGCCTGATGCGGAAATGGCATCAAGATCGATCAACTTTTTTAGTGTGTCAAAATAGGCTGGAAGCGGGTCAATTTCTGTATAAAGATTCTCTGCTTTGGCCTTGTCGAGATCCATTACCGGGACATCACAACCCTTCAGGGCATTGGCGCGCGCTTCAATATCGGTGGTTGTCTGCGGCAATGCCGGTCCGCCCCAGGCAGGTGAAAACTTGATGCCGTTGTAGGTGTGGGGGTTATGACTGGCGGTAAAGTTGATGGCACCTGCGGCTTTGCGCCGCAACAACTCATGAGCGATGACCGGGGTCGGGGTGTCGCGCTCACACAGATACGAAGGGATCCCGGCTGAAGATAGAACACGCACTGTCTCACGGGCAAAATCCTTGCCCATAAAGCGGGCATCATAACCGATGATGACACCCTGGTCAGCAATCCCTTCGTGATTAAGGTAGTCAGCTATTGCACGGCTGACAGCCCGCACATTATCCAAGGTAAAGTCGTCGCATAAAATTGCCCGCCAACCGGAGGTGCCAAATTTAATCTTTGCCATTTTTGTTTAATCTCCTTAAAAAATTACCGGATTGTATCACGCGTAGCCAGGCATTATGGGTCAATCTGGTTTAGGTGCGCTTTAAAAGAGCTCGGTCACGCCGATTGCTGTTTAACATGGTAACATAAGGACAATCATCTGGCAGTACCCCCGATTGGACCAGTTCCGGGGTGAGACATTCGCATTCAGGCTGTTTATCCTGACGCTCATGATAAACACGGCAATGACGGGTTTGTCGATCGAGAAATTCACACGGAGTCTCAGTGTAAAAAAACTGCCCACGATATTCATATTTTTCGTAACAACAGCGTCCGCAGCGCTCACAAAGAGACTCCCATTCTATTGCAGAATATTTCAAACCTGACATGACCTTTCATGGTTGGCGATTGACAAAAAAGCATTCGCTGCTTAGCTTACTGTCATACGCGAACAGAAGACAATAACCTGTACCTCCAATATTTTAACATCAGGAGTAAACTCATGTCCCTTATGGTTGTGTTTTCAGCATTATTAATGCAACTTTGCCTAGGGGCAACCTACTCCTGGTCAGTTTATGTAATGCACCTGCGAGATCTTGTCGGCATCAGCCAGTTCCACGCCCAGATCCCTTTTACTTTGTTCTATTTTGTCTTTCCGGCAACAATGATCTTTTCTGGGACGCTGCTTGAACGCTTCGGGCCACGTTTTTCAACAATCTGTGGCGGAATTCTGTTTGGAAGCGGCTGGCTTATTTCTTCTTTGGGAGGAGAAAACTTCCTCTATACGATTATCGGTAATGGTTTTATTGCCGGCATTGGTGCCGGGATTGCCTATATAGTTCCCATCTCCACCTGCATGAAATGGTTCCCTAACAATAAAGGACTGGTGACGGGCATTGCGGTCGCCGGCTTCGGTGGTGGGGCAGCGCTTGTCAGTTCAGGTGCAGGATTTCTCCTCAACCAGGGGTTTACCCCGTTTAATTTGTTCGGTTATTTTGGTTTAACATTCACCCTGCTGATTCTCTTTGCTTCCATTTTTATGGTGAATCCCCCCAAATTCAAATACATCGTTTCTGGGGTTTCTCAGAAAGCGAGCTGGATATTTCGTGATCCGCGGTTTTTAATACTCTATTTTTGTATGTTTACCGGTCTTGCAGCAGGATTCGCCGTCAATGCCAACATTAAAGAGCTCTATCAGTCAGCAACCCTGGTAACCGGTGTCAGTGCCGTCTCCTTTTTTGCCCTGGCCAATGCAGCTGGGCGAGTCATCTGGGGCGGCCTGTTTGATCGCCTTGGTACCGTTCAGGCGATTATCATCAACCTGATGGCCCAGGCTGCCATCCTGTTTCTTACTCCCGTTATTCTTATATCCGGTGCCGGTTTGCAGTTGTTTGCCATTCTTACAGGCTTCAACTATGGCGGTGTATTGGTCATCTATGCAGGATCTGTTGCAAAAATCTGGGGAGCACAAAGGGTTGCCTCAATCTACGGCTGGCTTTTTTCAGCCAATATTCCCGGTGCGGTTGCTCCACTGCTGGCCGGTTACTATTATGACAAAATCGGGAGTTTTACCCTGCCTCTGATCAGCCTCGGCGGATTGATCACAATTGCTGCAACCACGGTTTATTGGCACCGCCAGCGAATAAATGAAACCTAAAACCTAGATTCTGCCTGCAGCGGTAATTAAACGATAAAAACCATTGACTCAAAAATACAAATTCGATATTAGTTAGCGTTCTTGAGAACGTATCAAAGAAATCTTTAGGAGGAAATATAAGATGCAGTGTCAAACAGTTCTTCCCGGCACAGAGTGCAGTTTCTGGAAAAAAGCCGGTTGCACCGCAGATGGTGGGAGTTGCAAGGTTATCGTTGAGCAATGTCAGGGTTGTAATCGAGTCGTCACCGGCAGCATTGGTGAGGTCTGCACATCCTATCCAGATCCCGCAGCAAAATGGGCGGCCGGCTTGTGCAACTTTGCGACCCATAAAAAGATTGACATCAAATCTGCAGATGTTCGCGTTAATCCGCTCAAAGCCGCCAAGCGGGCAGCGGCCGGCAAGAAAAAGTAATTATCCCGGCAACGTTTCTACGGTAAAAGGCACAGGTCGGAAAATTCCAGCCTGTGCCTTTTTTATTATCCACCCTGCTTATTTCAGGCCATCCAGAACAGCACCTACTTCGGCGCGCAAATCTTGTGCTGCAGGACTTTTTTCCAGCCGCAAAAACAGTTCAAAATGTTCTATCGCTTCACCTGTACGTTCCTGATCGAGGCAGATAGAGCCGAGGATGAAATAACCCATGGCAACGCTGGGGTCAAGTTCCAGGCCTTTAAGACAACACTTTTCAGCTTCGTCGAGCTGGCCTTCTTCGTACAGGGCATCGGCCAGATTCAGCAGGGGCTGTGAATCTTCAGGATCAAGTTGTGCCGCCTGTCGATAAAATTTTATTGCCGTGTCAAACTTGCCTTGTTGAGCGTAAATATCACCTAACGCATTAAGTGCAAAGCTTTGATCCGGTTCGATTTTCAGGGCAGTCTGGCACAACGCAACAGCATCCTCAGCCTGATCCAGACTAAGCAGGACCATCGCCTTACAGACATAGGCTTCAGCTTCCTCGGGGTCGAGCTCAATGATCTGCTGATAGGTAGCAAGGGCCTCATCTTGTCGATTATTCTCAAAGTTGTAGTCGGCCAGGGCATAAAGCAGATCAATATCCTGCGGATGCTTTTCCAATCCATTTTTCAGACATTGATACGCCTTCTTGTGGGCCCCGGTTTCCAGGTAAGCCTCGACCAGAGCAAGGGTTAACTCAGTTGTTGTGTTTTCTTTCAACAACCTCTCAAAACAGTCAATGGCTTTTCGGAAATCACCCCGTTCAAGCGCCTGGGCGCCGGCATCAAATAAACGTTTGTCAGTCATGAATAACTCTTTTCGGTCAGGAGGACGTACTACGTACAACTTCAACCCGAAAACCATCGGGATCGGTAACAAAATAAAAACGTGGCTGGCCTGCGGTTAACCCTTTAAGTGGAGTAACGGTGAGTCCCATGGCGCTGTGCCGCTGATGTGAACCTTCCAGATCATCGGTGGCAACGGCGAGATGGGAGTAGCCGTCACCAATGATGTACGGTTTTTGCGGGTCATAGTTGTAAGTCAACTCAAGCTCAAAAGGCAATCCGGGGCATTGCAGATAACAGAGCGTAAAGCGCCCCTCCGGATAGTCCTTTTTGCGCGAAATGTTAAAACCGAATGCTTCCTGATAAAACTTTTCTGACGCTTCAAGGTCCATGACGCGGTAGCATATGTGTATCATTGGATAATACATAAAACTCTCCTTTGATCTTCAAATGATCATTCATTGACAAGCTAACAGCAGCTCATTATAGTCGCTGCCATGAAAGCGATTTTTCTCTCCGACGCCCATCTGCGCTCTTTTGCAGACGAAAACTATCAAGATCTGCTGAATCTGTTGAAACAACAGGATGACCTTGACGCCCTGTTTTTACTCGGCGATATTTTTGAGTTCTGGCTGGGCTATGACCACCTGGTATTTGCAGCCTACGTGCCGCTGCTGGATCAATTACACCGTCTTTCACAGCAGGGGACAAAACTGTATTTTGTTGAAGGCAACCATGATTTTTCCATTGGCCCCTACTTTCGCGATACCCTGGGCTGTACCGTTATAACCGAACAGTCGCTGATTCAATGGGATAACCGCACCCTGTTGATTTGCCACGGCGATCTGATTCACCCGGCTCCAGCCTATCGGTGTCTGCGAAAACTGTGGCGCAGTTCTTTTGTCCGGTTTTTATCACGTCTGATTCACCCGGATCTGGTCTGGAAATTCGGCATCTGGTTAAGTGATAAATCGCAACACAAACGCTCTTGTCGTCAACCCTACGATCCCACCCCATGGCTGCGGGAATTTAACACCAACGCGATAGCCGACCCGTGTGATCTGGTCATTTGTGGACATTTTCATGTTCCGGTACATTTTTGGCAGCATGAACGTGAAGTCATTGCCCTCGGTGATTGGCAAAACCGCCGCTGCTACGTCCAGCTGACAGACGGCCAGATCAGTGTGTTATCCTATTCCGGCTGAGTCAGGGGGTCATCATCCTTTAGATCGGCAGAATCACTGTCTTTCTGCCGGCTGCGCATCACCAGGTCCTTCAAAGTGACGGCACCAAATTGGTTATCAACCAGCTCGTCAAGGCTGCGACAGGTTTCCAGCGCCACCGTTGTTTGGGAATGGGGATGCAGGTACATGACATCCTCTCCGACATTGCGCAACATCCTATAGATTCCGTACACACTCAGGTTGTCAGCATCACGGCCGAGCTGGTAGCTTGGCCAGCCGGCATGACCGCTTATTTCAGTAACCAGACCGAGCTGTTCGAGCTGCGTGAGAATGGCTCGGCACAGACGAGGGGGAACATACAGTAATCTTGCCAACTTGTCATGATTGATCGCCGGATCGCCACGATGGAACCGGTCAGCCAGGGTCACCAGAAGTGCCAATGTCACCTGTTCAAAGCTCCGTCGATTCACCTCGTTACTGCGCAGATCGCGCGCACCGGTACGCAGATTCTGCTTGGCATAGCAGACCCCGAGGCCAAACAAAACAATCACCCACGATAAATACACCCACACCATAAAGATCGGCAGCGCAGCCATCGTTCCGTAAATGGCATTATAGCGAGCAACGCCTACCTGAAAATGGACATAACCAAGTTGCGCGATCTGCCACAAGGTGCCGCCAACGACACCGCCGATCAGTGCCGCCTGCCATTGAACTTTGATATTGGACATGAAGACGTAAAGCAGGGTGAAGGCCAGCCACATAAAGATAAATGGGGTAATTTTCAGTACGAAAACAATCAATGAGCCGATCATCTGCATCTCAATCAAACTTTGGGTGAAACTGTGGCTGATCAACGATGAGGTCATGGAAATAGCACTGATCAGCAGAACCGGTCCAACCAGAATGACCGACAGGTAATCCGAAAAACGCCGAAGTAATGGTCTGAGGGTGTTAACTCCCCAGATATCATTGAAGGCCGCTTCGATATTGGTCAACAGGGAAATCACCGCAACCAGCAGGAAGACCAGCCCGACCGCGCCCATCTGGGCAACCTGGGTATTGTTGATATAACCGACAATTGCTTCTGCGATTTGCCCGTCACCAACATTCAGTTTGTCGAGAATCAATGGTTGCAGCTGATTCTGCACTCCAAAAGCTTTAAGCAACGCAAAGGTCAATGCCAGCAAGGGCACCAGCGACAGGATGGTGTAATATGTCAGGGCTGAAGCCCGCAACAAACTGCGATTGTTGTAAAAATCACGGATCACCAGAACCACCATCTGCAGCTGGCGTAACAGCGTCCGTTTAGCCCAGGGCATCTCTTGCAGATTCTGCTCCCAGACCAGCCGTTTAAGCTGTTGTTTCAGACTATTTTGTTGTGGTGCCGCTTCTGTCATCGTCCTGCCTTAGTCAAGTTCAACCAGCTCAGTAGCCAGCGCTTCTTCGTGCAGATCTGGAAGCAGTATACCACTGTCTCCCACCAGTACAATGTGCAGCTGGTCCGGTCGGAAGTACTCGCGCGCCACGCGTTGAACATCTTCGGCGGTTAAGGCTTTTATCCGATCCTGATAGGTTTCAAGGTACTCATCGGGATAGGCATAAAAGTCCAGGCGCATTTTCTGGGTAACCACAGCATGGGTATCCTCAAAAGCAAAAATAAAAGAATTAATCAGGCTGTTCTTGGCTGATTCAAGCTCATCATGTGTCACCCCGGAAATGATCAGGTCTTTCATCATGTCGCGTACCAGCTGGATAACCTCAACGGCACCATCATTGCGGGTTTCTCCACTGACAACAAACAGTTCAGGCAGATAGCGTCCGGGCTGATACATGGAGTAGATCGAATATGCCAATCCGCGATTGGAGCGGATTTCACGCATCAAACGTGAATTAAAGCCGCCGCCGCCCAGCAGGTAATTAGCCAGACGCACGGCATGCAGGTCCGGGTTGTCTTTACTGATTCCCCGGTGCCCCATGAGCAGGGTCGTTTGACTGAGTTGACGATCGATGATGGTAATACGCGGGGTTAGCGATGCGGGAAGACCCGGTAAAGAGAGATCGCCTGCCACTCCATTTTTCCAGTCGCCCGTATAAACTGAGAGAAGGTCGAGGATTTCATCTTTATTGATAGCACCAGAGATCCCCCACCAGATCTGCTGTGGTTGGAAAAAACGCTGATGCACAGCAACCAGATCGGCGGTCGTTAAATTATCCAGAGTCTGAAGGGTTGGTTCAACTCCGAAAGGGTGCCCCGGGTTTATCGCTCGAGCCAGGTAGCGGCTGGCGATAGCTGCTGGTCGATCATTCTGACGGTGGACAGCTTCGATCAACTGCTGTCTGGCCAGATCCACCCGCTCACGGTCAAAACGCGGCCGCCGTAACAGATCAACAAGCAATTCCATGGCGTGGGTCAAGTCACGCTGATGAACGGATAAATCGATCTGAAAATTGTAGCCGCTGCTGGTTACACTTAACTGTGCAGCCATGCGATCAAGCTCTTCTTCCAGTTGGGCCGGGGTTAACGATGCCGTGCCCCCGGTTTCCAGCGACTGGGCAAACCACTCAGACAAACCGGTTTTATCCAACGGGTCATAGATACTGCCCCCAGGCACCATAAGGGTCAGATCAACCAGTGGTAACTCATCATTTTCTTTAAGGTAGATGATCATCCCGTTAACTGTGTGCTGTTGTGAAATAGCAGGGAAAATCAGTTCAAGGGGGGGGAACGTCAGCTGGTCAGGCCGCAGGGCTGATGTGTTCTGAACCATAACCGCAAGCAACAGAATAAACGCATAAAAGCCTGTGAGCAACTTTTTCATTCCTCCCCTCCCCGACTCAAGGTTGCCACAGTGCGATTGGCATTGTGCAGGTAGGTGGTAACGACTCTCTTTAAATCGTCCGGAGTGACTGAATTAAGCCGATCTTCGTAAGTGACCAGATATTTCCAGTCACCAATCACCTGATAAATCGACAGCGTTCTTGCCAGACCGCTGTTGGTCCTGATACCACGCAATAATGATGTAGTAATTTGTCGACGGGCCTTATCAATCTCCGCAGAACTCAAGGGATCACTCAACAGCCGTTGCAGCTCGTTTTCCAGGGCGGTTTCTACTGCCATTAATGAAACACCGTTGCGCGGCAACAGAGTGAACACCAGCAGGTTATCATATCGTGATCCAGGGGCGGTAAATACGCCGACATCCGTGACCAGCTGCTGTTCGACCACTAATGACTGATAGAGCCGAGAGGTTCGCCCCTGTGTCAAAACACTGGCAAGCAGGTCAAAGCTATAGTCATCAGGATGCGGCAGGGTCGGCTTATGGTAAGCAATCATCAGTCGTGGCTGCGCATCAAAATCAACATGAATTCGACGCTCTCCGCGTTGTGGCGGTTCGCGATCGGTTACCGCGGGAACCTTTGTCCCGGGCGGCAAATCACCAAAATAGTCATTGATCATTGCCAGTGTATCATCCTGATCAATGGCTCCTACCAGGGTAATAATCATATTGGCCGGGGCATAGTAAGCAGAAAAAAATTCACGAATTTTTGGCAAACTGAACCCCTGAATGTCAGAATCCCAACCAATAATAGGGTGACGATATGGATGGACCTGGAACGCTGTAGCGAGCATATTTTCATACAACTTCCCCCCTGGATTGACGTCTACAGCACGGCGGCGTTCTTCCTGGACAACTTCACGTTCGGTAAAAAATTCACGAAAAACTGCATTACGCAGACGATCTGACTCGATCGCAGCCCACAGCTCAAGTTTATTGGCAGGCAAATTGATCAAGTAACTGGTTTGATCCTTGCTGGTAAAGGCGTTATATCCGACACCGCCCTGTTCAGCGTAGATACGGGAAAATTCGTCCTTAACTACCCATTCACGGTGCTCCAGCTGGAGCTGATCCAAACGGGTGTGTAACCGTTGCAGCTCTTCAACGTCGGCATCCGCTTGACTTTTAAGAAGATCCAGCTGGGCGCCGGTTTTTTCGATCTGTTGAAGCAACGGTAGTTCTGCCTTAAAATCACGGGTTCCCAGAGTCTCGGTGCCCTTGAACAACATATGTTCGAGCATATGTGCTATACCACGCTCTTCACTGTTCTCGTTAACCGCACCCACCCTGAAGCTGATATAGGCAGCGACTGTCGGCGAGTTATGCCGCTCTACCAGCAGGACCGTCAGGCCATTTTCAAGTTGATGTTCATGCACCCGTTCACTCAGACTTTCAGCAAAAGCGCCAGCGGGCGAAAAAACCAAACAGAAAAGAATAAACAGAAAAAATTGTCGATACATTTTTAAATTGTCCTCCACCACCTAACGGCAGCTGGTTTAGTAATGATGTCCATTGAAATGACGTAAGACAGCTTCGGTCTCCTGGCGACCGATTTCGATTAATTCATGTGCCCGTTCGAATTCGTAGATAGTAGACACATTCTTTGGAATTTCGATCACGATATCTGGAGTGTAGGCTGCCAGTTTGAGACGTGCGATGGTTGACTGCATGGCATCAAGACTTTTTGAAATAACATCAAAAAAGTTTTCGTCATGATGCTCATTTTTACGATTATTTTTGCGCTGCAGGGACTCAATAAAGTCAATAATCTTTTTGTGATAACCAGTACTGCGACCATTTTTGCTGTCGGGTTCATGCTGCACCGGCAAAATGTGTCTCGATTTACCACTCAGACTGACAACAATTGTCAGATCAGTATGATCATGGAGGGTAGGTGCAACCGGTACCGGATTCAGCAAACCGCCATCAACCAGTGTTTTGCCATGATAGTTCATCGCAGAAAAAACCGTGGGAAAGGCAATCGATGCACGAATTGCGTCAAACAAAGGGCCGCTTGACAACCAGACTTCTCTGCTCTCATCAAGGTCAGTGGCAACAGCCGTAAAGGAAATGGGTAAATCTTCAATATTGCTGTCACCAATCAATTCACGCAGGGTTGAGATAATTCGTTCCCCTTTGAAAAAAGCTGATCCACTGAATGACACATCAAGCAACTTAAGCACATCGAAACGATCAAGGGCTTTGACCCATTTGGTATATGTCGATAAATGCCCGGCAGCATAGATACCCCCTACCAGTGCACCCATGGAAGAGCCGGAGATAGAACGAATGTCATATCCCTGTTGTTCCAGGACCTGAATCACCCCGATATGGGCCAGACCTCGCGCTCCACCGCTACCCAATACTAAAGAAACAGTTTTATTTTTGGTTTTTGCCACTGGAACCCCGTTACTCCACGAATGATTTAAATGTACACCATTTAAGGGTAAACTGTCCGAATATCATTTGACAAGAGACCCGCACCAAACTATTGATGAAAAAATAAAGAAGTTGCAGCAGCCTGAGTCCACCGCTATAGTGCCGATTCGAAAAGTTTAATAGAAAAAAAGAAGGAGCAAGGGATGATTACTGCAATATCACCAATTGATGGTCGTTATGCCGCCAAGGTGGCCCCACTGATCGACGCATTTTCGGAGTACGCACTCATGCGCAATCGCATCCGGGTCGAAGTCCTGTGGTTGCTCGCTTTAAGTAAAGAGCCTGGGATCCCCGAGTGCCGGCAGATCAGTGCGGCGGAAGAAAGCACATTGCGCCAGGTGATTATCGATTTTACTCCGGTCGAGGCGGAAAAAGTTAAAAAGATTGAAGCGGTCACCAATCATGACGTCAAAGCTATTGAGTACTACTTAAAGGAACAGATTGCCGACACCAGCCTGCAAGATCTCAGTGAATTTATTCATTTCGCCTGCACTTCGGAAGATATCAACAACCTCTCCCATGCGCTGATGCTTAAAGATGGGCTGCAGCTTTTATTGCCCTTGCAGGAGCAGATTGTCGAGTTGATCAGTGCTCTTGCTAAGGAGTATGGCAGCGTCCCTATGCTGGCGCGCACCCATGGCCAAACCGCATCGCCAACAACCCTCGGCAAGGAACTGGCGGTATTTGTATCACGCCTGAGGCGTCAATGTCAGCAGATCAGGCAGGTCGAACTTTTTGGCAAAATCAATGGTGCCGTCGGTAATTTTAATGCCCATTTGTCTGCCTATCCCGATGTTGACTGGGTGCGATTAAGCGGTGAGATGATTACCAGTGAACTCGGCCTGTCACAAAATCTCTTTACCACCCAGATTGAACCCCATGATTATATGGCCGAGCTTTTTGACGCCATGACCCGCTGGAACACCATCCTGATCGATTTCAACCGCGACATCTGGACCTATATCTCCATGGCCTACTTCGGTCAAAAGACTGTTGTCGGTGAAGTTGGATCCTCGACCATGCCCCACAAGGTCAACCCCATTGATTTTGAAAATTCGGAAGGGAATTGCGGTCTGGCCAATGCCATCTTCCAGCACCTGTCGAATAAACTACCGATTTCACGCCTGCAGCGCGATCTGACCGATTCCACGGTCTTGCGCAACATGGGCGTGGGATTTGGCTATACCATGATTGCCTGCCATGCCACTATCAAGGGAATTGGTAAGCTCAAACTGAATCGGGACAAGCTGGCCGCCGATCTCGATCAGGCCTGGGAGGTCCTGGCTGAACCGATCCAGACCGTCATGCGTAAGGCCGGTATCGAGAAACCCTACGAAAAGCTCAAAGATTTAACCCGTGGACAGGTCATTAACGCCACAACCATACGCACCTTTATTGAACAGCTGGATCTGGCCGAAGAAGACAGGCAGCGGCTACTCGCCATGTCCCCTGCCTCCTATATCGGCATGGCGGATCGCATCGTTGATTTGCTTGATTGAAAAAAAAGTCAAAAGGCCCCTGTGTCCAGCATGACGGAGGGGCCTTTTGAATGTAAACTTATCAGCGATAAATCAGGAACTCTCGATCGCCACACTGGCTGTTGCCATCTCTATACTTTCAATTTTTTCTGAATTATCCCCTTCATGGAAATCCAGGGTTTCCTGGGATAAGGAACGATACATCAGGCGAACATCAGCACGATAAGAACCGGCCGCCGGCAGTTTAATCGAATAAATCTCGGTATCGCGTCCCCGGGCTGGAATACGGCGGTCGTAACCGATAGCAACAGCTCGCCAACTCTTGCCGGTTAAATTGCCGTCACTGTCCTTGAACAACAGACGGTAAAACACCGCGTCAGGGTCTACATGATTTTTGTCGTCGACCAGCCCTGAGCTGAAAACAACTGTGTCCTTATCATCAATAACCTGAACTTCCAGCCACATTTTTCGGATATAGGTAACACCTGTCGGGATTTTATGACCGGCACCGACATTGTCAACATGAACGGTCAATGCCAACTGGTCAGCAGTAACCTTCGGTTCGAGACTCAACCTGGCAGCGGCTTTCAACATGTCTTCCGCTAGCTTGGCCTGGTGATCGTTACCCATATTTCGTTGGGCAATCACACTGCCCCCGGCAAAGGTATGAACAGCGACATTGTCACGCTCCTGACCGATGGGACTCGATTTTCCAGGGTTGCTGCCGACACCCGGGGTTGGTGTCATGTGACAATCCTGACAAGTGATCCCCTGGTCAGCATAGGGACCACTCAGCCAGTCATCATAGGTATCAATAACGGCAACATCAGTCACCGGATGTTTAACACTGTGGCAGGAACCACAAAAAACCGCATCTGTGTGAATTTTTGAATAAACAACCCCATGATAAGGGGACTCCCCGTCTCCGCGGTTGGCATATTTCATCGGTCCGGGCTCTGAAACGTGACCCATATTGTACGTCCGTTCTATGCCGGTTACCGTATGACAAAAATCGCAGGAAATTCCACGTTTACTGGTAGCATCAAACTGGCTGCCATCATGGGGCGGCAGCTGACCGGTACGGGCGGCAACAGGGGCATGACAGGCTGCACAGAAAACATCAGTGGCACCATCTGTTTCACGATGGGCCAGTTGATAATCATCCTGATACCATTTGTTCTCCCACGCGTAGGCATGCATAGACTTGGACCATTGCTCGTAAATGTCGTAGTGACAGGCAATACAGACCCCGGGATCTTCAAATGAGCCGGGTTCGAATTGCTGTTTTTCAACGAGCAGCTGATTTACCGGGGGCTCAACAGCAGAGAACAGGGGTGATGCGATAAAGAACATAATAAACACAAATAATAAAAAGCCGCGTGATACAGGGGATTCCCAGAGCATAAAACCTCCTTCAATTCATGAAATATCGCAAAAACAACCTAACTTATAGTTAAATTCTATATGCAAAATACCCATAGATAAAGAAGTTTTAAAGGCCACCCTGATTGTTGCGAGATTTTATCCTTTTATTTTGCTTTGCTGTGATCAAAACGCTAACATCAAAATCATCAACACTAACAGAATAGGGAGTAGAAAATGGCCCATAAAGGAACCATCGGCATTCTCACCGGCGGAGGGGATGTCCCCGGTCTTAACCCAGCAATTCGCGCGGTGACAATTCGTGCCAAGCGGGAAGGTTACCGGGTTATTGGCATTCGCCGCGGCTGGGCCGGACTGGTAGAAGTTGTCCGCGATGATAAAGCCGACAACAGTGGCAATTTTATTGAACTGACAACAGATATAGTCAACCGCGCCGGACGCACAGGTGGTACATTTCTGCATACTTCGCGCACCCGGCCCAGTCACCTACCGAAAGCCAACCTGCCTGAGCATCTGCGTGACAGTTACACTGACAGCATCAATGACGTAACAGCAGAGGTATTGAAAAATATCGATTACCTTGGTCTTGACTTTCTCATTCCCATTGGTGGAGATGACACCTTAAGCTATGCCCAGCGTCTTCATGAAGAGGGCGTCAAGGTTGTGGCTATCCCTAAAACCATGGACAATGATGTGCCGGGTACCGATTATTGTATCGGTTTTTCAACCTGTGTCACCCGGACTATCGAACTGACCCATCGTTTGCGTACATCGGCCGGTAGCCATGAACGCTATCTGGTTATCGAGGTGTTCGGGCGCTACGCCGGATTCACCGCCCTGCTTCCAACCATGGCCGGCGCTGCCGATCGCTGTCTGATCCCTGAACATCCCATTGAGATGGAACTACTGGCAGAATTGGCAACCAAAGATCGCAACCGCAATCCGAGTAAATATTCGGTATTGCTGGTTTCTGAAGGAGCTGTGTTGAAAAATGACAAGGAAATGTCTTTTGAGAGCAGTGAGGTGGATCAGTACGGTCACCGCAAACTCGGTGGAATCGGTGACCGGGTGGCCGCACAGTTGAAGGAGCTGTCACCGAGATACAATAATGGTCGCACCATCAATGTGCTGAACCAGCGTCTGGGCTATCTGGTGCGCTGTGGTGAACCGGATGCCCTCGATTCGATGGTTCCTATGGCTTTCGGCAATCTGGCTCTTGATCTGGTGCTGGAAGGAACGTCTGGGCGACTGGTGAGTATCCATAATGGGCGTTATGATACCGTACCCATTACTACAGTCACCGGTCAGAAGAAAATCATCAATGTGAATAAATACTATAACATTGAGCGGTTGCGGCCAAAATATGAATCATTCATGCATCAGCCATTGTTTATTATGACCAGCGACAGGTGAACATTGCTGTGACGTAGGGGCACGGCGCGCCGTGCCCCTACTGGTCGTCACCGAGCTGATATTTCTCCAGTTTATAGCGTAAGGTGCCACGCGGCACATTGAGAATCCGCGCGGTCTTGGCAACATTCCCTCCTGAAATGATGAACGCCTTTTCCACCAGTTCCCGCTCAAAGCGATCAATCACATCTTCGAGTAAGATCCCTTCCGGGGGGATATCGCAATGAACCGGCAATGTGCTTTGTGGTGCTTCACCCCAGATTTCTCGTGGCAAGTGAGCCGGCTGGATGATCTCAACATCATTCATAATGCAGATTCGTTCAACCACATTACGCAGTTCACGCACGTTTCCCGGCCAATGATAGCGTAACATCAGTTCCAGCGCTTCACGGCTGAAAGATCGCATCCGTTTTTTGAATTCAAGACTGAAATGCTGAAGGAAGTGTTCCAGCAACACCGGAATATCCTCTCGCCGCTCGCGCAGTGGCGGGATATGAATCGGGAAAACATTCAGCCGATAATAAAGATCTTCACGAAATTCGCGACGCTCAATGGCCCCCTTGAGATCAGCGTTAGTCGCAGCAATAATGCGGACATTGATATCAATATTGCGATTACCACCCAAACGACGGATCTTTCTGTCCTCAAGAACCCGCAGTAATTTAACCTGCAGTCCAAGATCCATCTCGCCAATTTCATCGAGAAAGATTGACCCCCCGTCTGATTCTTCAAAGAGTCCTATTTTACGGGTTTTGGCATCAGTAAAAGCTCCCCGCTCATGGCCAAAGAGTTCTGTTTCCAGCAGATTGAAAGGCAGAGATCCACAATTGATTTCGATAAAAGGTTGGGCACAGCGTGGTGACAGCTGATGAATAGCCTGAGCTACAAGTTCTTTACCCGTGCCGCTATCGCCGGTCAACAGCACTGTTGATGTTTCATGTTTGGCCACTTCCCGTATCTGCCTGAAAATCTGCATCAACTGCGGGCTGTTGCCAACCATGTTGATTCCATCAGCATCGCGAGGCGACAAACGCTTGACCTTACGCCTCAGGCTTTGTGTTTCCAGAGCGAGTTTGACAATCAGATGGATGGCATCAGCTTTGAATGGTTTTTTGATATAGTCGTAGGCACCGATCTTGAGAGCTTCAACAGCGCTCTCAACCGTGCCGTAGCCGGTAATAATGATAACCAGCAGTTCAGGATCAATATCGCGCATGGAGCGCAACACCTCAAGGCCACTACTGCTGCCCAGATTCAAGTCGAGCAGAACCAGCCCGATTTCATCCTCGGTAACGATATTGATGGCCTCGCCGGCGCTCCCGGTCGAGCAAGTGCGATAGCCGTCTTCGGTCAAAATCCGTTCAAGATTTTCACGGATAAATGCTTCATCATCCACAATCAGAATTTTTTCCATGCTGTTCCTCCACAATTTATTTTGGCGCCAGAATATCCCTATTTTTCAGGTCTGTCCAAAACAAAATGGTGAATTTTCGCCAGTCAGGGGAAAGAGCGGTTCAGGGTGTTTCATTCACGGAAACAGGCAGGTCAGAGGTTAAGGGAAGGAGGATCTGAACACGCGTGCCCAGCTGCAACGTGCTGTCTATCTGAATATCACCGCCATGCTCGGTAATAATATTGTGACAAATTGAAAGACCCAAGCCGGTCCCCTGCCCTTTGGTAGTAAAAAAGGGCTCAAATACCAAAGGCAGCTGATCAGCATTGATTCCTTCCCCGCTATCAGCAATTGTGATCAGGATGTTATTGTCAACCTGTTCAGCGCTGATCTTCAGATCACCACCATTCGGCATGGCATCAAGAGCGTTGTTGAGCAGGTTCAGGACCACCTGCTTGATTCGGTCTGCATCCAGCAGCAGGGCAGGAAGATCGGCAGCAATATGTTCAATGATTCTAACCTGCAGACGCTGACACTGATTGCGCAACAGAAAGATGGAATCATGCAACACCTCATCAATTCTGCCATTATTCAATTTGGGCGCCTTAGCAGCAGAAAATCGCAGCATCTGTGAAACCAGTGATTCCAGACGTTCAATTTCTTCAAGGGCTCTGCGGATCAGTAACTGGTCGGACTCTTGACCAAGCAGACGGTCATGGAGCTCATCTAACAGCAGACTGACGCCAGTCAATGGATTACGCACTTCATGAGCAATCCCTGCCGACATCCGGCCAAGGGACGCCAGACGATCCATGCGCGCCATCTGCTGGCGCATGTTCACCCGTTCAGTTAAATCTTCGATGGTTAACAACCAGCCATCCTGTTGACGAAAACTTAAAGGAAACAAAGCTGTACGGTAGGTTAACTTGCGGCCCTTACGTTCAATCGGAACATAGAGAGGGCGTGAGTTCATACGATCGCAATCGCTGTTATTGAACCATTTGTCGAGCACACGTATTAATTCCGGCCAATCATTCAACAGCTGTTGCCAGGCCGGGTTATCAACTGGACGCGGTATATGGAGGATACGACAGGCCGACCCGTTTGCCGATGTGACATGTCCCTGAGAGTCGAAGGTAATCAAGCCGGTTTCAATGTTTTCAAACAGAGTATTTTTGAAGTTTCGTTCAGAAATAATCTCCTTGCGGGAATGTCGCAAGGCCTGCATGGTTCGTAGCAGGCGTTCGCGGCGGCGGGTCAACTCTTCAACCATCTGATTAAAGGCCTCAGCCAGTGCCCCGACCTCATCGTTGGATGTTACGTCAACCTTTACCCGCAGTTGATGGCCGCTGGTCATCTCGCGGGTCCCCTCGGTCAGCAATTGAATCGGTCGCACAATGCTGTTTGACAGCAGATAGGCAACAAAGGCAACAAGCAGTACCGTGATGGAAATAACCAGCCAGGATTGCATCAGATAATTACTGATTTCATTCTCAATCAGTAGCGCCGTTGATGTGGCTGGCAAATGAAACAGATCGATTTCAGCACCGATGGTAATACCACCAAATACTCCTGATTGCCGATAAACACCCTTGTTGTAGGGGATCGGCGCATAGGCCATGATTTTGTTTGAACCACCAACATTGACTGTTGACAGGGCACCGGATTCACCGCGTCGTACCAGATTGGCAACCTGCGGGTAGTTAGGATGGACAAAACCTGCGGTTAATAAATTAAAAGGAATCCTTCCGGCCTCAATAACCTTTTGTGGTGTATCGACCGTATAGGGTGGCACCAACTCTCCATTGGTATCAAATCCCCTGATATTCCAGAACTTTGGATGAGTAATCATCCATCCTTCATCATCAAACAGGAAAGCATAGTTGCCACTCTCATAGGAGGGGAAAACCGCATCCTGATCGTCAATGGGCGATATATGCTGGGTAAAGGTCATCAGATGACGATGATCCAGGGAAAGCACTGCGACTCCTTGCCATTCATCCTGGTCGTAGACCGGAGTGGCAAAACGGATCACCCCGGAGTATTTTTTTCCTTCAACTGCCTCGAGGGGATTGGCAGCACCTTGCAACTGTTCATCGCGAGAGACATGCCAACCGGAAAGATGGGTAGTCCAGATCTCACCTGGAGAAAGTCGCGATGCCTGTTCAAAATAATCTTCCCCCGGGTACGTAGTTTGATAAGGATCGGTAATGTCCCTTAGCTGTTTACATGGTTTGCCATTGACAATTCTGACTCGTTCGATGCCGGTCGCATCGATAAATGCCAGCTCACTGTAAAGCGGAACGGTCTCGCGAATTTCCGTTGGATTATTGTTGCTGCCACCGCGATACCAGATCTGACGCTGGTGATTATTGCTGAATCTTTGATAATTGTCCTGACGAGGCTCCAGCAGGGTCAGGTCAAAGAGGGTCCCTTCAATCTGCTGGAGAAAGGCAGAAATCTGATCAGCAACCATCTGGGTTCTTTTTTCCAGCGCTCTGGTTGCCTGGGTGTCGAGGGTTTCGGTGGTGCGTTGACGCAATAGATCTTCAACCAGCCGCAAACTGTGATGCGAACTGAACAAGAGCAGTATCAGCGGCACCAGTGCCAACAACAGCAGGGCACCGAGAACCTTGGTATGAAGCTTTATGCGTAGCATGGTGAGAATATAAACCAGAATCCTTGCGCGGCACAATCGACACATGCTCGCCAGGCATAAGGATCGGTTAGAATGTGCCCTGCTGGATACTTATTGATTCAGTCTGGTGATGAAAAAAATGATTATTTGGTGCGCGAAACTACATAATCAGCCAGCTCGAACAATGCCTGGCGCGCCGCTGAATCGGGAAATATTTCCAGCAGACTTTTTGCTCGTGCAATCCTTTCCAAGGCTTTACCCCGGGTGTAGGTAATGCCTCCCTTCTCTTCTATCAGCTTACAGACATAATCAAGATCTTCGACAACCAGATCTTCCGCTTCGACAATACGGGAAATTTGCGCACACTCTCGAGCCGACGCACTGTGGTAAGTATGGATCAGCGGCAGGGTCATTTTACCTTCAAACAGATCATGACCGCGTTCCTTGCCGAATTCTTTTTGATCTGCAACGTAATCCAACGCATCGTCCATCAACTGGAAAGCTGTTCCGATTTCCAGGCCGAATTCACGCAGGGCGTCCTCTTTTTCAGCCTCGGCTCCAGCCAGAACTGCCCCCACCTGGCAGGCGGCGGCGATCAGGATGGCGGTTTTATCCCGTACAACCTGAAGGTAGCGGTTCTCATCAACCTCCAGATCACAGGTATTAAGTAATTGCAGAATTTCCCCTTCTGCCAGCTGTGTTGTCGTATCGGCCAGCAACTTCAGAATGCGCAGGCTATTTGAACCAACCATGACAGAAAAGGACTTGGCAAAAAGAAAGTCACCTACAAGGACAGAAGCCTGATTTCCCCATACGGAGTTTGCCGAACGGTTGCCACGCCGCAAGCTCGCGCTGTCAACGACGTCATCGTGGAGCAAGGTAGCGGTGTGGATGAACTCAACAACGCCGGCCAGGTCGATATGTTTGTTTCCCTGATACCCGCACAAGCGTGAGCTTAAAATCAACAGCATCGGGCGCAAGCGCTTGCCGCCACTGGACAGAACGTACTGTCCGACCTGGCCGATCAACTCCACCTCAGACGACAGATGGTTCTTGATCTGTTCTTCAACCGCCTGCATCTCATCTTTTATCAGGGCAACAACTGCATCCATGTTTTTTTCTTTCCCGACATCAAGTTATGCTAAAGAGGGACAAAGAAGAGATCCCGACACATGCGGCATTCTAAAAAGGGCCTCATCCAATGTCAAATTCAATTGCCACCTGGTGGTGATGGCGCTGGATTTTCTTCTGCGGAGACTGGAACAAAACGATAGTTAACATCATCCCATTGATACGAACCTGAATGCCAGATCTGCTCAACCAGATACCATTCCTCATCAAGTTCGGAGGTGTTTTCAGTCAGTTCGGAAAAAACAAGAATTTCCATATCATCAATGACATAATTAGCGTTGGTATCAGCCCAGTGAAATGGTCTGATACTGGTACGTTGATCAGCAGAGACAGGCAAAATAAATTGCCGTCCCTCAGGATTGGCAGTTAACTCGCCACTGACTGTAATGATCTTTTCCAGAGGGACATCATCAGGCACACCAAGGCGATAGTAAACATTAAACAACGTTTGTGGATTACGAAAAATCCATCTGGCAACCCCGGCCGGCGCATCGACACTGGCAGCTTCAGGCTCAGAAGAAATAAACGTCCATCCCGGTGGAAACTCTTCTTTTAGAATCATCCCCTTTAAAGGGGTTTCAGCTGAAATCTCTAATTGTATCAGCAGCTCATGTCCCGGAGCCACATGGAACGGCAGCACCCGCCGGGCCTGTAATTGTGGATCCATTGGGAGGTTACGTTGTGAAGCAAAAAACCAGACGAGAATCAGGACAACTACTAAGACGGTTGCAACCGACCAGATGATTTTACTCAAAGATCTGGAATCTTGTTGTTCTACTCCAGGTTGAATCTGGATATCTTTTTTAATGATATCCTCCAGTTCAACCTCAAGGGCTTCAGCAAGCTTAACTGCGTTTTCACGTCTGATGGTTGGATAACGATTATTTTCCCAACGTGAAACAGTGTCAGTTGTAACTCCGACGACCTTCGACACATACAGCTGTGTCAGGCGCTTTTCTTCACGAATTCGCCGTAAAGCCGAACCGTCAACCGCAACTGATGATGGATCTAAAGAAATCATGACTTATTTATCCGCATTTCCGACAAGGTTGCCGGAGTGTAACAGAATCTCACCAACGCGGCAAACCACTGAAGTCATTTGATTTATAATCTGAGCAGGACGACAAACAGGCGTTAAAAATAATATTTAAAATTAATTTATTTTTTTTAGTTGACTTTAATCATTTGTCGGCTATAATGTTAATCAACAACTTAAGACAGCTTAGCCCCGCGTTTTCCCTCCTGGCGCGGGGCATTTTTTTGCCTCTATCACAAGCCTTTAAATACCTTCATCAAATGCGGAACCAATTGTTTTTTTCGTGACATGACGCCCTTGAGCCGATAAAGGTTATCGGTTTCTTGAGGATAGCCAATCACATAGGGTAGTTCACTGGGGCCGGCGGTCAGCAGATAGCTGGTTTCCATAACAATGTCAGTGATAAGCAACGCTGCCAGATCATAGTCTTTCTCTGCACGAATAGCTGTCAGTTCACTGGCAAGTTCCTGTTGGCGGTCATAAAAAGTATGGAAGTTAACGACCTCAACCTGTCCCAGACCAAGCTGATAATTCCCTACGGAATATTCTTTAAAATCGGTATAAATGAGCTGACGGGCCGGTGCGCCACTCGCCATCAAACTGCCGGCGGCAAACAATCGGGCACCAAACTCGGCGTGTTCCAGCCCGGACAACTCTTCGAGCCAGGGAACCAGTTGACGATCTACTTCGGTGGTCGTTGGCGATTTCAAAACCAGAGTATCAGATAGCAGACCAGCCAGCAGCAGTCCCGCTATTGAAGCATCAGGCTTAACACCCGCCTGCTGATAGAGAGTTGCAACCAGGGAGCAGGTACTGCCAAGGGGCTGATTAATAAAGCGAATTGGCTGATCTGTGTGAAAGTTTCCAAGACGGTGGTGATCAATGACCTCGAGAATTTCTACCTTATCCGCGCCTGGAACGGCCTGTGATAATTCATTATGGTCGACAAGAATCAATTTGACTGATGAACTTTTGATTAAGTGACTCTTGGTTGCGACACCAACAACCTGCTTTTCCCCAGCGCAGACGATGGCTCCTGACTGTTTGCCATGCATCAGTTTGATCCGTAAATCGTCAAGCAGATCATTGGGTTTAACGGTAATAAAGTCGGTATCAGCCAATGCGCCCACCGGTGTTGCCATCCGGGTTAACCAAACTGAGTTAGCGGTATCATAATCACTCACCAGAATAGATACCTGATTGACTCTTGCCAGAGCCAGTAAGTCATCATCAACTCCACCGCCGCCGCTGACAATCAGCAACCGCACCCCGGCTTCGACAGCCCGCCGCTGAATTCCCGGACGATCGCCGGTAATCAACACGGCTCGCGACAGGTCCATCTTCTTAATCCAGCTATCGAAGCTTGCTTCGCGCCTGGCGCCTACATAAAGGTTCAGATCCTCCACCTTATCTGCTGAGACCAGATTTACGGCATCGGCATTAAGACAACGCTGAATAGAGCACAACGATGCTTTGATCCGTCGCATCTTCTCGGGATCGGTCGGCACCAGAAAAAATTCTGTTGCGCGCTTAAGCAGCAGCAACCCCTGTGCCCTGCCGGCATCATCAACTACCGGCAACATGCGGATATGGTGTTGATGATAAAGTTCAATGGCCCGCGCCATCGGTTCGTCCTGATGGATACTGATGGCTTTTTCCGTCACTACATCCTTGATGCGGGGATGTACATCGGACAATAGAACCGGCACCTCAACACCCAGCTCATCCAGAACAAACTGGGTCTGCTGATTAATGTTACCGGCGCGCGCCGCCTGTACACCTGATAAGCCCTGAAGACAACGCAGCCGAGCGTATGCCAGGGCGCTGCAGATAGAATCGGTGTCGGGGTTGCGATGACCAACAACATAAACAACGGGGGTATTCGACATCTGCAAAAGCTCTCTAAATAGAAATTGCCTTAACGAAAAAAACCCGGGCAGCTGACCTGCTGCGCTGGAAAAGCTTATCGCATTCAGCTGTTGACCTGTAGTAAAACTGTCAACTAATATATATAGATATAGTCAAAATTAAATAGGAGAATGAATATGGCGCAGACAAAATCGGACATGCCTTTTGAAAGTGAAATTGATTACGACCGTGAGTCTGAAATCCTGAAAGTTCTCGGTCACCCGATACGGCTCAAAATTGTTGCCGGGTTGATTTCCCAGGCGTGCAATGTCAAAAAAATCTGGGAATGCCTTGGTCTTCCTCAGGCAACCGTCTCGCAACATCTGGCTTTACTGAAAAACAAAAACATTATCATCGGCCGGCGCGAAGGGGTCGAGGTTTACTACCAGGTCACCTCACCGGAAGCAATCCGAATTGTTAGCGCTTTGCTGCAACACGTGCCCATAGCAAAATAATTGTCCTCAATATCCTCGACGAAAAAACGGTTGCCCTGTTAAGACAACCGTTTTTTTAATAAAACCATTAACTTCTATTTTCCGGAACGAATAGCAGCGACAGTTTTTCCACGAATTCCCCAGTTCTCCGGCGGGATCTCTTCAATCACAACGTGAGTAGCTTCAGGATTTTTTCCAAGAACCTCTTTTAATGCAGTAGTGATCCGCTCCATGAGCTCTTCTTTTTTTTCTGCGCTGATACCTTCAACCGTGCGAACAGTAACAACCGGCATTTGTGTCTCCTTTCATTAAAGCGACATCTGAGTTGCAATTATAACCCCAGCGGTGAAAGAATCAAGAACCAAATCAATGTGGAAAACAGCAAATCACTATTTTTAGAGCAATCATATTTGATTTGAAGAAAGGTGTGAACGGTATAGACGTTGGTCATAAGAAGGTTATTCAAGGTATAATGAAGAGAAAACTTCCACTAGTCGGAGGCAATCATGAAAATCATCATGCTGCTCCTGTTTATTCTTTTGACCGGATGTGCCGGTCGCGGAACGCTGGTATGGGAGCATAGTGAAGGACTTGGCGATTTGGAGTTACAGCGGGCGCAAAAAGAGTGTCGACAGCTTTCCCAGCGCGAGGCACGCTTTCCTTATTATCCCTATGGTGATCCCCTCTTCCCTTTCTACCGCCCCTTCTATTATCATGGGAGGTACTATGTTGATGACTGGATCTGGCGCGATCATTTAGAACAAATGCGCTATCAGGAAGAGTTCAGTAGACTTTACCGGGTCTGCATGGAAGCTAAAGGATGGCGACTGATTCGCATCCTTCCACAGAACCCCTGAAGGTCATTAAAAAAAACATGGTGATGAATAATAACCCCCTCAGTAGAGTAAGAGCCGGATCGTGAATTTTAGTGGACCTAACATGACTGCAGGACTAACCTCCCGGGTAGCAACAACACAGCAGGGATACGCTACGCCCCCGGTGACATCGAAAAACCGCCAGGCAACTGTCGCTCCTGCCAGGGATCAGTATCGCTCTGCCCCTCAACCGATCATTGACGCTGAATACGTTGATACATACAGCCCCGTCCAGCGCCCCGACGAACAGCATAACCAGTGGCGCAATCTGATTGTCGAAGAAAATGCCGCGGTTAAACCACAAGCAGCAACATCCGGCTTTAGCGACCGTAATCAGGAGCTCATCGCACGCTATCAACAGAACTTCAATGATCTGCCTTCACCAGGCAGTTTTGTTAATCTGATGGCGTAACGGTTAAGACTCCCAGCCGCTGTTTAACCATTGTCATATCCTCCCAAACCAGTTTTTTATCCTGTGGTGAACGCAGCAAATAGGCCGGATGAAAGGTTGGCATGAGAGCAACACCCTCATAGCTGTACCATTGACCGCGCAAGCGACTGACCGGTGTCTGGACTCTCAGCAGAGTCTGGGCGGCAAAACGGCCCAGGGCCACAATGACGGTAGGCTTTAGCAGCGCCAGTTGGCGTTTGAGATAGGGCTCACACGCCGCTATCTCGTCGGCGCGGGGATCCCGGTTGGCCGGTGGACGACATTTTATCAGATTGCAAATATAGACTTCCTCTGCTGGCACCGCCATGGCAAACAGGATGCGGTCAAGCAATCGCCCGGCCTCACCTACGAAAGGCTCGCCCTGCTGATCTTCCTCATAACCGGGGGCCTCACCGACAAACACCAGATCGGCCTTAGGGTTGCCACGTCCAAAAACAGCCATTTTGCGTTTTTCATACAAGGGGCAAGCGCGACACAGTTCAACCTCTCCTCGCAAAGCTGACAGAGTTTCTCCCCTCGCCAAAGGTCGCGCAGCCGCTGGGCCGGCAGTGTCGATCAGGGTGTTTTGTGTCGAAACGACAGGGGCAATCGTGCTATAACCCAACTCCCTGAGTTCCTGCAGAAGACTGCGGGCTTGACTGACATGGGTATAGCATTCGTGGTACAATTTATCCTTCATGAACTTTTCAACTCACATGTCTTAAAATGTTTTGAAACAACGATAATGGGCCGTATATGTTCCCTTTTTTGATCCTGACGATGTTGATGGTTTTGGTTCCGGAACCAGTATATGCCTGGGGAGCCGGGGTTCATCTGGGAACCTGTCTGCGCGTTCTGGCTGCCCCCGAGGTCTTACCACAGACATTGCAGTTGCTACTTGCTACCCATCCTCTCGATTATCTGTACGGCTGTATAGCTGCCGACATCACCCTGGGCAAAAAACACACGCACCACCTGGAACATTGCCATAACTGGCGGATCGGCCGTAAAATTCTTGAGCGGGGCAAGAAAGCCGGGCCCGAGTCGGAAGCCTGTGCCTATGGCTATTTATCTCATCTGGCCGCCGATACGGTAGCACATAACTATTTTGTCCCCTACAAGCTGGCCATGACCTTTAACACCACCTTTCACAATCATGCCTATTGGGAAATCCGGGCAGATATCGGCGTTAAGAAGGAAACCTGGCAGATTGCTCAACAACTGGCCAAGCGCAACAATCGTCAACTCGACAAGGTCCTTAGCGGGTCCATCTCAGACACCATTTTTTCCTTTGGTACCAACAAGCAAATTTTTAATTCGATGATGCTGATCAGCCGGTTAAATCGTTGGCAGAAAATGGTCGAAACCATCGCAATGCATTCACGCTGGCCCTTTGACCGTGCTGAACACGATGAATACATGGCACTCGGACTGGAGGCTGTTTACAGCATCCTCAGTGATGAAGAAAGTCCCTACTGGAATGCTGATCCGACCGGTGATCGCGCTTTAACCGCTTCCAATCTGATTCGTAAAAACATGAAACTGCTGTGGCTTGACGGCAAGCTGGAGCAGGAAGACTCTGATCTGATTCTCCAAGAGCTGCGTACCCGCTTTCGCCTCGGCATCACCAACCCGGACGAAATATTGCCACTTTTTACCGTCGTTTGAGTATTCCGGTTCAAAAAATCGGCATTCTGATCGGGTAGCCTACCGGTTGACATCCCGAAACTCCGGTGTCCAGCCGGCAAGTTTATAATTCGAAAATGGCCCGGTTCCGGACGCTAATCAACTGATTTTCCTCCAAAGCGGACAGATCCGATTAAGCAATTGGTCAGCCACATCGGTTTTGCTCATCAACTCCAGGCTTTCCACTTTCCCGTCACGATAAATAAAACGGACAATATTGGTGTCCACATTAAAGCCGGCACCCGGGATCGACACATCATTGGCGACGATCATATCGAGATTTTTGCTGTCCAGTTTGTGCGTTGCATGTTCCAGCAAATTCTCAGTTTCAGCAGCAAAGCCGACCAGAATCTGATGCGCTTTACGACGCCCCAGTTCAGCTAGAATATCCGGAGTTTTTTCCAGCTCAAGATGAAGCTCTACGGACTTTTTCTTCATTTTTTGTTGCTGACGGGTCAACGGGCGATAATCAGAGACCGCTGCTGCCTTGATCACAACATCGGAATCAGTAAAACAGTCAAGCATCACATCGTGCATCTGCTGGGCAGATACAACAGAAAACACCTGCACCCCGGCAGGCGGGGCTAATTGGGCTGGCCCGGCAACCAGAGTCACCGCGGCACCACGTCGACGGGCTGCAGCGGCGATGGCGAACCCCATGCGGCCGGAGGAATGGTTGGTCAGATAACGTACCGGGTCGATCTCTTCACGGGTCGGACCGGCGCTGACCAGAATCCGGCAGCCGACAAGGTCTTTGCGGCTCAGGATGTCCTCGGCAGCGTAAAGGATATCGTGTGGATCAGGCATTTTCCCCTGGCCGGTCCAGCCGCAGGCAAGTTCGCCACAAACCGGCTCGAGCAGGTGATAGCCGACCTCACGTAACCGTTGTTCATTGCGTTGATACAGGGGGTTTTTGTACATATTGGTGTTCATTGCCGGCACAACCAAAACAGGGGCCTTGGTAGCCATCACCGTTGTTGTCAGCAGATCATCGGCAAGGCCCTGAGCTATCCTGCCGATGAGGTTGGCCGTTGCCGGCGCCAGGATGAACAGATCGGCCCGATCTGCCAGCGAAATATGACCAATCTCCTGCTCCTGATAAAGGTTGAACAGCTCGGTATGCACTGGTTGCCCCGAGAGGGTTTGAAATGTTAAGGGAGTGACAAACTCACAAGCAGAATGAGTCATTACCACATGCACCGTGGCACCGGCTTTGGTCAGCAGGCGCAGCAACTCGACCGCTTTGTACACCGCAATGCCACCACTGACGCCGAGAATAATGGTTTTGCCTTTAAGCATCTGCCAACCTCATCACCCTACCAGAAAAGGATTGTGGTGTTTTTCATGACCAATAGTTGTCGCCGGACCGTGGCCGGGATAAACCTTGGTATCATCGGCCAGGCCCAACAATTTGTTTTTGATATTGTTGATCAGCTGCTGATGATTACCACCAGGAAGATCAGTTCGACCAATCGATCCGCAGAACAGGGTATCCCCAACAAAAAGACAATCATCAACATGCAGGCAAATACCACCAGGTGAATGCCCAGGCGTATGAATAACCGTGAATGTCAAATCTCCAAGCTGGATGGTATCCCCATCCTTCAATAACCTTGTCGGCTCCGGTGAACGGCTGGTGGACAGGCCAAACAAAGCAGCATGTTCAGCAGCACGCTGCAACAAAGGCGCATCATCCTGATGAATCAACAGTTCGCATCCGGTTTTTTCAAGCAGTGACCGATTAGCCCCGATATGGTCAAAATGTCCGTGGGTGTTAATGACCATGGCAAGGGTCAAATCATGCTGGCGCAAAAGTTCCAGAATGCTATTCACGTTACCGCCGGGATCAATCACTGCTGCTTTGCCGGTTTTTTCACAGCCCACGAGATAACAATTCACCTCTAAAGGACCAGTCGGCAGACTGGTTACTATCATGATGGCTCTCCTTTTTCATTGATCTGCGTGAAAAGATCCAGATTCCGGCTTTTCAGCTGTTCACCCAGGGTCGCACCCAGGGGGCGTTCATGCCGGCTGTCACGCCGGCTGTCAGATCGGTCCTTGGTTACTGGTGGGGCAGCAGGTGCAACTGCCTGCTGGTCTGAAAGGGGTGGTTTGGACCCATCGTTTTTTTGTTGCCCCATATAGAAATAACGATCAAAGAGCCGATGATACGATGTCCATCCATGATCCTGCTGTTCTTTTTCAATATGTAATTGTACCGCGTTGATCTTGGAGTCCAGATCATCAATAAAATTCAGGATAACCGCTTCTAAAAATTGAGGCATCTTAGGGGAACCAAAATCATATTGACCGTGGTGAGATAACAACAGATGCTTGATCTTCATTGATAATTCCGCAGGAAAGCCGGGAATAGCGCGCACATGGTCTTCAATCATCTGCACACCCATAACGATATGCCCAAGCAGTTTTCCTTCATCGGTATAGCCAAATGAACGATCAAATGATAGTTCCAGCACTTTTCCTACATCATGAAGCATCGCACCACTGATCAGCAGATCCCGATCAACCTGGGGGTAACGCCTGGCAACATCAAGGGCGAGAGCCGCTACCGCCAGAGAGTGTTCCAGCAGGCCACCAATATAGGTATGATGCATTGACTTTGCCGCCGGAGCCCTTGAATAAAGACGATAAAATTCCGGATCATCGAAAAACGATCGCAACAAGTCACGAATATAGGAATTTTCCAGCGAATCAAGCAGCTGATCAAGTTCGTTTCGCATGTCTTCGGCAGAGCGACTACTGACCGGCAGAAAATCCCCAATATCAACCGATTCATCAGCTACTTTTTCCAGCTGCTGGACAACCAGTTGCATCTTTCCCATATAGACACTGGCTTTAGCTTCAACGCGGATAAAATCGTCAGCAGCAAAGCGGCTCGAAAGCTCATCTATGCGATCCCAGACCTTCGCTTCCACCTCCCCGGTACTGTCCATCAACTTGAGGGTCATATAGGGTTTGCCATTTTTAGCCATGGCAGTGATTTTGTCGCGGACCAGAAAAATGCTGCTGACGCGATCACGTTCATTTATTTGCTTGACGTATATTTCTTTCACATCGACCTCAACTGTATTTGTGCAGCGCGTAAAATATGAATTGCCGAATTCAGCCCATCAAGAGCGGCGCTCATGATACCACCGGCATAACCGGCGCCTTCCCCAGCAGGAAACAGGCCGCGGTGGCTGACCGATTCACCTGCACTATCACGCAGGATCCGCAAGGGTGCGGAGGTTCGTGTCTCGACGCCGATCAGGGTTGCTTCTTCACTGATAAAACCTCGCATCTTGCGGTTAAAGTATGGTAGCGCACGACGTAAGCCCTTGGCAACGTAGTCAGGTAAACAATCATCAAGAGGGGCATGAACAACATCGGGGCGACAACTTGAATACAATCGCCCTCCCCGACCATGAAGAAATTCAAGTAACGGCTGGGCCGGTGCACGCCAACCCGGTTCTCCTGCCTGCCAGGCTGCACGTTCCCATCTGCGCTGAAATTCCATCCCGGCCAGCGCCCCGCTGTGGGCGAAATCAGCCGGAGAGACGGTTACCACCAGCGCACTGTTCGATAAAGGAGCATCGCGGCGATAATCACTCATGCCGTTGACCACGATACCAGCCGCTTCTGAAGCAGCGTTAATCACCGAACCACCAGGACACATGCAAAAGGAATAGATTCCGCGGCCGCTGTCAGGATCGTTCCAGGTCAAACGATAATCTGCTGCCGGAAGGTGCGGATGAGCAGATAAACCATACTGAATCTGGTTTATAGATTCACGTGGATGTTCCACCCGTAAACCCATAGCAAAAGCTTTGGGTTGAAGCTTGACACCGGCTTCTTCCAGTAGCTGATAGGTGTCACGAGCACTGTGCCCCGGAGCAATGACCAACCGGTCGCAGGGAAGCTGTTCATGATGATTGATGGTTACCGCCGCAACCCGACCAGACGTCATCGTAAATCCACTGAACAAGCTGGAAAAACGGATATCTACACCCAGCTCTATTAAATGCCGGCGAAAACGGATAAGCACTTTTCGCAGCCGATCACTACCGATATGCGGTTTCGCTTGATAGAGGATTTCTTCCGGCGCCCCCATGGCCACCAGCCTCGCCAGGATGTGACCGATACCGGGATGGTTTAACCTGGTAGTCAATTTACCATCGGAAAAGGTGCCGGCGCCCCCCTCACCAAATTGTACGTTGCTATTTTCATCCAGCACACCCCGGTCCCAGAAATGTCGCACATCAGGCAAACGTTGTTCAACC
The DNA here is from genome assembly GCF_057178085.1 of Pelovirga sp. C15f. Classification (NCBI taxonomy): domain Bacteria; kingdom Pseudomonadati; phylum Thermodesulfobacteriota; class Desulfuromonadia; order Geobacterales; family Geobacteraceae; genus Pelovirga; species Pelovirga sp. C15f. Next base: position 452,489 of record NZ_JBXUCV010000001.1, on the reverse strand, counting down.
GGTTTGCCGCGTTCCAGCAGGGTGACCTGACAACCACTTTCTGCCAGAGTCAGTGCACAAAAAAGACCGGCCGGGCCCATCCCTGTCACAACCACATGAAGTGGTTGCGACACGTTGTCAATCAACAGCGGTGGATCATTAACCGACCGATCAAGTTTAGGGTGAGGACCAAATTGAGCTAAAAAGGCAGCTTCATTTTCTACATTAAACTCTACAGTGTAAACTCTTAATATTTTTATTTTTTTACGAGCATCAATGCCTTTGCGCAGAATTTTCCAGGACAGAATCAAGTCAGAATGACAACTGAGTAGCTCAGCAATCTTGTCGCCAAGCTGCGCTTCTTCTTCATCCAGTTCGAGGGATAAATCCCGAATTCGCAGGGCCATTGAAATCCTGAATATTTATCTGTGATCCAGAAAAAAGAGCAGCCTTGCGGCTGCTCGGTCGAACGTCATTTATAGAGGGGGAAAACTTATCTGTCAATCATTCTGCAAGCGCACAGTAAGAACCGGCAACGGAGATTTGCGCACTACCTTTTCTGCAGTACTGCCAAACAGCACATGATCAAGGCCGGTGCGACCGTGGGTTCCCAACACAATCAGGTCCGCTGAAAGCTCCTGCGCCTGCTTAATAATCTCTTCGTAGGGCAAACCGGGCACAATAAAAGTCTCATAATTTTTGTAGCCGTCCAGATGCTGGCGGCAGAAGCTTTCCATCAGTTTTTTTGCCCCCTGCTCGATCTCTTCTTCCAGTTTTTCAAAGGAGATATGAGGCACATAAAAGCCCCGCAGATCAACCGGCTCATTAATGACATGCAGCAGCGCCAGCCGGGCTGAATATTTGTTGGCCATATTCAGCGCCAGCTCAAAAGCGTTATTGGAACTTTCAGAAAAATCAACAGCAACCAGAATGGTAGTAAAATCTTTCATGCTGACCTCCTCACATAAAGATTGGGTAATTTATTTTCTCCGACACAAAAAGTTTAACATCAATAGCTTGTCTGTCAAGGACAGGACAAACTGCTTTAATCAAGAAATCTACTGAAATCACAGGAGTTTCTTTTTCATCATCGCCACAGCTTAAGAATTCCGGCAAGAACAAGATGAAAACGCTCAAGGCTGGTTGAGCCAACCGCCAGCACATCCTGGTGATCAAGCGATTTATTACCACGACCGGCAGCAGGGTTGGCAATGAGGGACAAGGCACTGACTTCAAGACCATAACGGCGCGCAATAATTGCTTCAGGTACGGTCGACATGGATACGGCCTGAGCCCCGGCAGCCTCGATAAAATTGATCTCAGCAGGAGTTTCATAGCTTGGCCCAATCATCCAGGCAAGTACTCCCGAGTGCAGATTAACCGACTTACTTGCCAGAGCTTCACGCAATGGCAAAAGATAATGATAGCTATACAGTCGATTGAGATCGACAAAATCACGCTCGGAGCGCCCGATCATCGGATTGTGACCGGTCAGATTAAGATGATCGGTCACCAGCATGAAGTCCCCCGGCATCATGGCCGGGTTTATCCCTCCTGCAGCGTTAGTCAACAGGATCTTCCGGCAGCCGACTGCGGCTCCCAGACGAACCTGGGCACTGACCTGCCAGGCACTATAACCCTCATACAGATGGAAACGACCATGAAACAGCAACAGCTTGCGATCATTCAGCCGCCCCGCGGTTAGTGCGGCGGAGTGGCCTGTAACTCCATAATCCGGGAACCCGGAGAGTGTTGCCAGGGGCACAGTAAGGTGAACCTGCATTCCGGTAGGGATACCGGCAAAACCTGAGCCCAGGACGACAGCTAATTCCGGCTGAAAGGAACCAAGCTTGCTTTGCAGCTGACTCGCCGCAGCGCTGATGTCGTCAAGAACCATCATGTTGACAGCAGTTTATCAATTCGAGCAGTAAAGTCTTCGGGATGGAACGACTTGGTCATAAAATCATTAGCGCCAGCGATAAAGGCCTGACGGGCATCATCATCCTGACGGTAAACACCGCTGATACAAAGAATCGGCAAGCGGGCACAGCGCTGGTCACTGCGTACTCTCCTGATCAAATCAAGGCCACTGATATCCGGCAGGTTTACGTCTGCAATCAGCAGATCAAAGGATTCCGATTGCAGCATTTCCCAGGCACCTTCACCACAATTAGCCGTTGTCAGTTCGAATTTTCGGTCATCCAGCAGATCCATGATTAATTCACGAAAAAAACGAGCATCATCAACAATAAGTATTTTCCGGGCTGGTTTTTCTTCTTTGACCGGTTTTACAGAAAATCGATGACGACATTTAGGACAGGTAACAACCACAGGGGATGAAGAGTCGACGGCAGATTGAACACGATATTTTGCTTTACACTCGGGACACTGAATTTTCATAAGAAACCACTTATGGCAAATGTTCGTGCTTAAAAAACCACTAAGCGACGCATCACCAAGATACAGTGTGCAAGGCCGTTACTCTTTTGGAAGGGTTTTAATTAATTCTGCAGCCATTTTACCTTCATTGGACTCAGGAACAAAGTTGATAATAATTTCCAGTTGCTGGCGTGCGCCTTGATAGTTTCCATCTCGAAGCAGTAACACCGCCAGGCGGTAGCGCGCCTGCACCAGTTCCGGCGCTAATTCGACAGTGCGGCGCAAGGCTGCTTTTTCCAACACAGTTTCTTCCGTCAGGCGGTAAACTTCTGCCTGGTAATAATGGGCCGGAGCAAAGTTGGCCATCATCAAAACGGCTTCACGAAAAGCCTGCAGGGCCGAGGCATAATCACCTTGTTGCAAAAAAGCATACCCTTTTCCGGTCATGGCAATGTGAGTGCTGTCAAAAAGAAGGTTTTTTGCCGCACGGTCAAAATAGCTGATCGCCTTGTCCCACTCTTCCATGACCAGGTACAGATTTGCCAGATTGTTCTCATAACGAGGGTCCCCTTTAGAAAGTCTGATCGCTTCTAAATAGTGGGTTTCAGCCTCCTGATAAGCACGACGTTCCTGATAGGCCTGTGCCAGTGACGCGCGAATGGCAGCATTGGCAGGAGCAAGCTCAACCGCCTTGAGCAGTTCTCGCAATGCTGCACTGGGGTTGTTTCCCTGCAAATGTGCTTCCGCCAGCTTGTGATGAACATCAGCTTGATGGCGTTCTTCGTCAACATTAGCGGTTGTACCGGCACATCCGCCCAGTACAAACAGACCGAAAAGCAGAAAACCAGTCAGATATTTCGACATAAATAGACACTCCAGATAGCTTACAATGAGGCCAGATAACGGCCAAGGCTGGCCAGACTTTTTTCTCGCAGCAGCTGCAAATCCTCTTCATTTTTACTGGGCTGTACGCTCTGCGGCTTGATCACTGTCGCCTCTGGTGGTTGAGTAATAGGCAATTTTTCCCAGTATTTCTGTTTGTCTACAGATGACAGCAGGTGAAAATCAGATTCCGTCAGAACGAATCCCATTGATTCAATAAACCCATTGCCATCCTCATAAATCTTACTGACCTGGGCAAGGGGAACCTCACCTTTCTCCGGTACAAAAAATATGGTTCTGCGCGCCTCCAACAAATAAAAGGCAACCATGACCAGAGCTTTGCCGCCTCCAGCTAATTGCAACAGATAAGCACGACAGGGCTGAGGCGAGAAGCCACTGAACGCCAGCTGAATCGCAGACGGCGACGATTGCAAAGAGGTGACCTTGGTGGCGGGAGCAGAAAGATACGTCAACTGTTTATGCTGTATAAACATAAGCGCCCCAGACCTGGTGGCAATCAATATCACCAGAAAAAAAACCTAATTTTTGAGTTGCTGCCCACGGCACAGGATCTGGAATCCTGTGCTGAACAGATACAAAAGATCGATTCTCAATGTACAGGAACTATTCCAGATCAGCAAAGTCAGTCAGCATTTTTATTTTCTTGAAACGATCAGAAATATCCTCATGACTTATCTGTTTAAGGCGTTCCAGGCTGAATTTTTCCACAGTAAATGATGCCATTACTGTACCAAAGACTATCGCCTTGCGCATGTTTGTTTCACTGAGATTGCGCGTCGCGGCCAGATAGCCGAAAAAACCACCGGCAAAGGTATCACCTGCTCCGGTCGGATCAAACACTTCTTCTAATGGATAGGCCGGGGCTGAAAAAATCGATCCTTCTCCAAACATCAGCACACCGTATTCGCCGCGCTTGACAACCAGAGTCCTGGGGCCATAACCACGTACAATGGCTGCCGCCTTGACCAGGTTGGGCTCCTGCGCCAGTTGCCTTACTTCTGCTTCGTTGATAATGAGGATATCTACCAGCTTCAGGGTACGCAACAGGGACTCTTTTTTGCCACCGATCCAGAAGTTCATCGTATCACAGGCAACAAGTTCAGGGGCAACAACCTGACTTAATGCCTGACGTTGAATATCGGGATCAATGTTCGCAAGAAATACATATTCCGCCTGGCGGTAGTGATCCGGCAATTGCGGTTCGAAGGTTTCAAAGACATTGAGCTGGGTATCCAGAGTATGGGCTTCATTGAGGTCATATTCGTAGCGACCGCGCCAGCGAAAGGTTTTGCCGGGTACCCGCATCAAACCATCAAGGTTGATGTTGCGTGAGCTTAAAAACTCAACATGCTCCTGGGGAAAGTCTTCACCAATAACCGCCAGCAAGTTAACATCAGTAAAAAAACTGGCTGAAGTGGAGAAATATGAAGCTGAGCCACCGAGGATCTCATCAACCTCGCCAAATGGGGTGGCAATAGAATCTAGAGCAACGCTGCCGACAACAAGAATGCTCATGTTATAATCCTTTATGGTACGTTAAATCATGAGGGCGTTATGATGAATGGGGTTTCTGTCGTCACGAATGGCGACAATCAAGCAATCGAGCCCGGCTCTTAAGGGGGACAGCCGTGCACCCTGACTGAGAAATTGCATGATCACTGCACATCAAGCATCCTGATCAATGTATTTCCCGATAATAGGTGCCAATGCCTGTCGCGTCTGCTCCGGAATCAGGTCTTTATCAGTCATGATCGCGAACTCAAGGGCTTTATCACATCTACAGGTTAGCTGCTCCCCCATCTGTTCAACGGCGGTTTTGATGATGGCGCGTGCGGTTGCTACATTTTGACGAATGATATTCAATACCGCCTCCACCGAGACATCATCATGCCCCTCGTGCCAGCAGTCATAATCGGTTGCAAGGGCGACCGTGGCGTAGCAGATTTCCGCTTCACGTGCCAGCCGTGCTTCAGGGATATTCGTCATACCAATAATATCGACTCCCCAGCTGCGATAAATCTGCGATTCGGCGCGGGTAGAAAAATTGGGGCCTTCAATGCAGATATAGGTTCCACCGGCATGAACCGTAGCGCCAACCTCGCGTGCCGATTTCTCGAGAATTGAAGCCAGGTCAGCACAGATCGGGTCCGCAAACTGGACATGTCCAACAATCCCCTGTCCAAAAAAGGTCGATGCCCGCCGACCCTGGGTACGGTCAAAAAACTGGTCGGGGATGACAATGTGTCCCGGAACAATATGTTCCTTCATGCTACCAACTGCCGAGACCGATATGATCCGCGATACTCCAAGTTTTTTCATGCCGAAAATATTAGCACGATAATTGACCTCTGACGGCAGCAGACGATGCCCACGACCATGACGCGGCAGAAAAACCATTTTTACCCCGTTCAGAGTACCGGTTATGAATGCATCCGAAGGCGCACCATAGGGCGTTTCTATGATAACCTCTTCAACCTCTGTAAGCCCTTCGATCTCGTACAGTCCGCTGCCACCAATTACCCCGACCACCATTGTTTTCATAGAATCTTCTCCCAGCTTCATCATTTTGCAACATTGTAATGAGTTTTTGGATCCATTCTACCTTTTAATTGCCCGCAAGCGGCGTCGATATCACGCCCCTTACCGGCACGCAACGTCGCTACCATCCCGTGGTCAAGCAGATATTTCTGAAACGCCCTGATAGTAGCATCGACGGGCGGCTTGAAGTCGGTACCCTGATGTTCGTTAAAGGCAATCAGGTTGATCTTGCAGCGTACCGGATGCAACAGCTTTACCAGCTTTTTTGCCATCACCAGCGAGTCGTTGACGCCGTTGATCAGGATGTACTCAAAGGTCACCCGTTGTTTTGTAACACGGCTATACTCCCCACAGGCCGGAATCAACTCCGCGAGGGGATAACGGCTATTAATCGGCATCAGGCGGGAACGCACTTCGTCATCGGCGGCATTAAGGGACACGGCCAGATTGACCTTGATACGTTTTTTCAGTTCCAGTATTTCAGGCACCAGACCGCAGGTTGACAGAGTAACCCGCCGTGCTCCAAATCCGAGTCCATCATCCAGATAAAAAATATTCAGCGCGTTAATAACATTGTCAAGATTATGTAATGGTTCCCCCATCCCCATCATGACAATATTCCCCATCGGCCCATCTTCCAAGGCGGCACATACCTGATTAACAATCTCGGCAGCGCTTAGATTCCGCAACAAACCGGAGGTTGCCGTCATACAGAAAGCACAACCCATAGCGCAACCGGCTTGGGTTGAAATACACAGGGTCGCCTTGTCGGTTTCCATGGGAATCCGAACGGCTTCGATGGTAGCGCCGTCTTCGAGCTGAAACAGATATTTACGCGTACCATCCTGGCTGTTCTGGACCGTAAGGGGTGTCAATGTGGATATCCGGCAGCGTACTGACAGTTCCTCCCGCAGGGCCTTGCTGATATTGGTCATGGCAGCAAAATCGGTGACGCCCTGCTGATAGATCCATTTAAACAGCTGGCCCGCGCGAAAGGCCGGTTGTCCCAGCCTTTCGAGAAAAGCTACCAGATCCGCGTGGGTCATATTTTTCAGATCAATTTTTTCGTCCACACCTAACCTGCAAAAAAGGAACTGTTATCTAAAGCAAGCTACCCGGCAGCGGGCTGCAGAAAAACAGAGCGCCGATTTTTATTAAAGGATATAGAGTTCATAAAATTCAAGCCCTTCGGCAGTCTACCGAAGGGCTTGAAGATAAACAAGCTGTTATGCAATGAAGCGCTTAAAGCAGCTCAAGGCCATTAAAGAAATACCCCAGTTCAAAAGCAGCGGTATCGGGGGCATCAGAACCATGGGTGGCATTTTCACCGATAGAAGCGCCGAATTCCTTGCGCAATGTCCCTTCAGCTGCATCGGCCGGGTTGGTTGCGCCCATCAGGTCGCGCCATTTGGAGATGGCATTCTCTGCTTCGAGTGCCATGACGACACAGGGACCACTGCTCATGAAATCAGTCAATTCACCGAAGAAAGGGCGGGCGCGATGAACGGCGTAAAAGCCTTCCGCCTCGACCTTGCTCAGATACAATTTTTTAAGCCCGACAACTTTGAACCCCTCGGCATAAATACGGGCAAGAATCTGCCCGGCATGACCGGCGGCAAAAGCATCGGGTTTAATGATGGCAAATGTTCTTTCCATTCTTCTTTCCTCCTGGACAGGATAGTGGCAAGCGTTAGCGCAGTGCCGGTTTAGGTAACTTTAATGTTGAATTATTTCTCTGAACAACGGCAACAGTTTTTGTAAAGCCCGTCCTCTGTGACTGATGCGGTTCTTTATTTCGGCCGGCAGCTCCGCCATGGTTTTTCCATATTCCGGCACCAGGAACAGCGGGTCATAACCAAACCCATGAGTGCCCCGCTCCTGCTCTACAATCAATCCATCAACCTGCCCCTCTACCGTCGAACAGCGCCCATCGGGCCAAGCCAGGGCGATACAGCAATAAAAATGTGCCTTACGCTGTTTCAATGGTATCGCCAGCAGTTCCTTCAACAGTTTGGTGTTATTGGCTTGATCATCACCCTGCTTGCCGGCATATCTGGCAGAAAACACCCCGGGGTCACCATCCAGTACATCAACGCACAAACCGCTGTCATCAGCCAGGGTCAGACAATCAGAAAAGCGTGCCAGAGTGAGCGCTTTTTTCCTGGCATTGTCGGCAAAAGTCGTCCCGTCTTCTTCTACAATGGGAGGGTTATTGAGCTGATCAAGACCCATAACATCGAGCTGGAGGGGGGTCAAGAGCTGTTTTAATTCGCGCAGCTTGCCCTGATTATTTGTCGCTACTAGTAGTTTCATCGTTTAAGTGGCCAGCGCCGCTTGTTGTAATTGCTTTAAATCCTTGCAACCAGACAGGGCTAAATCGCGCATGGCGTCCAGTTCAACAGCGCTAAAGGGAACTTCCTCGGCGGTTCCCTGAACCTCTACAAATCGCCCGGAACCGGTAATAACAAAATTCATGTCAACGTCGGCACTGGAATCTTCTTCGTAATTCAGGTCAAGAATCGGGCATCCTTTGACAATGCCGACACTGATCGCCGAGACACTATCGAGCAACGGCATTTTTTTCAGCTGCCCCTGCCTCACCAGTCCCGACAAAGCATCATGGAGGGCAACGTACGCGCCGGTAATGGACGCGGTACGGGTCCCACCATCGGCCTGTAACACATCACAATCAATCTGTACGGTTATTTCTCCCAGTGCCCCAAGTTCGGTAACCGCGCGCAAGGAACGACCAATCAACCGCTGGATTTCCTGGGTGCGACCGGAAACCTTACCGCTACTTGCTTCCCGCTTGGAACGGGTGTGGGTAGCACGCGGCAGCATGCTGTATTCAGCGGTTACCCAGCCACGCCCTTGACCACGCATAAAAGGAGGAACGCGCTGTTCAACCGACGCGTTACACAGCACCCTGGTTTCACCAAAGCTGACAAGCACCGACCCTTCAGCATAGCGAGTAAAACTCCGCTCAAAACTAATGGGCCGTAACTGTTCGGGTTTGCGATTATCTGGTCGAGCTGGAATTACATGTACCATTAGCGTGTGTCCCTGGACAATGATATGTAGTTCTGGATGCCTTTAAAAACAGACTCTACCAGACGATTTTGATAGTTTTCTTGCCGCAGCAAGCGCAACTCATCAGGGTTACTGAGATAGCCGATTTCCAGCTGAACCGTGGGCAAATCGCCGCGACCCAATGACAGGCGCGAGGAGGGATAGATCCCGCGTACCGCAAGGTCCGTGTCAAGCATCGCTTGTGAAAGTTCCTGAGCCAATACCAGACTGCCGTGCAACGGACCTGCAGGTTCCTCCTGGTCACGAACCAACAGGTCAATCCCCCTGACTTCGGATGAAAAAGAGGCCTGGGCATGGAGTAGAATCCAGAGATCGACATCGTCACGTAATGCCGATTCCAGACGTTGATCCAGGGTTACATCGTAATCACCTGTACGACTGACATAGACCGGGATACCCAGGCGCATGCGCAACAAGCGGGCAAGGCGATCAGCAACCTCAAAGGTCACCAGTTTTTCATTGTATCCGTCAGGGGCGATAACCCCGGTATCCAGGCCGCCGTGTGCCGGATCAATAGCAATCGCCCGGATGGCTGGTCCACTCGTGCTGCTACGCTCCGTGCGTCGGAAAAAACGACTGAAGAGTTCGTCAATTCCATCGCTCTGTGCTTCCTCAACAACAGGGACCTGTGGCTCAAGATGCCGAAAAAATACAGCCCGTCCGGCTAGTTGGGCTAATTGCGATTGAATAAAATTTTCAGAAACCCGTAATCTTCCATCGATAAAAACCGGTTTGTCCTGCAGAGGGAAAAAATTATCACCAATCTGCATATAACCACTGGCGGGGGTAAGAACAACCCATCCACGACTGGTACGGATGCGGTACGTATGAGCGACAGAATCCCAGTTTCCTGACAAACCGGCAAGGTCAAGAAGGTCCTCAATGGCAACGTAGGAAATACCCTGCTGACGATAAACGTCCTCAATAATCACTGCCGGTTGACCACGCAGGGCAATCTCAACCGCCGCAACAGCAGGCGAACTGACCAGTAAAAAACAGCAAAAAATCAGGATAAAACGCATGGCAACTCCGTCAAAGCGCATGGTTATAGCCCAACTGTCTGACAACTGTCAATCACAGGAGGGCACCAATGGTTTACCTGATTGTATTTGCATATTCAGGGCTTTCAACATGCGCCGGGTCAAGATTTCTTCGAGCTCTGTCTGAACCTCTTTTTCAAGATTGATTGTTTTAATCTGACCACCGGCTACCATACCATGACCGCCTGCGGTTCCTAAGCCTGCTACCATTTCCTGAATAACCAGCCCTAACTTGGCATCGGGGTCAAGGGAACGCATTGACAAAATCTGGGTACCATCAAACCATCCCATCCCCAATACGTAATTAATCCCTTTATGGCGGAGCAAAAAATCTGCCAGTTCGGCAACCAGGTCAGGGTTATCAATCTGGTTGAGATTAAAAACCAGTGCACTGCCATAGATGCGGGCACTATCGATCGCCTGGCGAAAAGCACAAAAATAGGCGGAGGAGACCTGCGGGTGAATGATTTTGAAGAGAATACGATTGTTAGCAAGAGGAAGCAGTTTTAAATAAGCTTCACGATCCGCCTTGGACCATTCACGGCCTAGATCCTGGGTTTCGGATTTAATGGCATAATACAGGCAGGTGGCTAAACGGGTATTGATGGCAACCCCCTGTGTGGTCAGATACTCATAGAGAATCGTTGCCGACGCACCATAACTTTCTCGAATATCGACCCAGCACACCTTGGACAGATCAGCTTTCGGACGATGATGATCAATGATAAAATGGACGGGAAGAGTCGCGGGCCATGAATTATTGCCGGTGTTAGGTTGAGTGTCGACCATGCAGACCACCTGAAACTGTTTAAGTTCCAGTTCGCTGATGGGGATCATCGGAATCTCAAGCTGTTCAACCATGTTGCGATTTTCACTGCGACCAATGACACCGCCGTAGGTGAGGACTGCATTCTGACCGGTTTTCACAATCAGTAGATGGCGCAGCGCAACGGCTGCAGCAATAGAATCGGGATCAGGATTGTCATGAGTGACGATAACAACCTTACCGCGTCCCCGAACCCACTCAATAACCTGACCGATCAAATCAACACCAGGAAGTGGAAGCGGACATTCAATCCGGTCAACTTGCCCTGCTTTTTCGTTGTAAGTCATTGTTGATGATTCCTGCCAAGAAGAGAAAAAATGATGGCTACCGCCTGCTGCGGTGCGTCGGTTGTCAATGTAGTATCAATATCCGGCCAGCTGTCAAGCAGAACAAGGGGTTTTCCAAGTTTACGAGCAATGGCAATCTCCGAGAGAGTACCATAACCGCCCTCGATTGCAATCAGGGCCGCAGCTGTCTGGACCAGAATCACATTGCGGGCGTGTCCCATGGCGGTCACAATCGGATGGGTTACATAAGGGTTGGCACTGGCGGCATTGTCGCCGGGCAAAATCCCGATCACCTCGCCGCCGGCTTCACAGCAGCCGCGCGCAGCCGCCTCCATGATTCCACCCAAGCCCCCGCAGGCGAGAACTGCGTCCCGTTGAGCAATCAGGCGGCCAACCTGATAGGCTTTCTCAAGGCCACTGGAACTGGCCTCTGCCGCACCTATCACACCAATAATAAGGCGCCGCTCAGTCATTAACCGATCTCCTGCAAGCGTCGGGCAAAGCGCTTAAGGGTCAAGCTGTTCAACACGACACAGACACTGGACAGCGCCATGGCCAGCCCGGCATACTCAGGCTTCAAGTAAAGCCCAAAGGATGAATAAAAAAGCCCGGCAGCCAGTGGAATAAAAGCCAGGTTATAGAAAAAGGCCCAGAACAGGTTCTGTTTGATTTTTTTCAAGGTTTGTCGCCCCAATTCAACCGCCCGGACAAGGTCGAACAGATCGGCACCGATCAACACCAGGTCGCCGCTCTCACGGGCGACATCGGTTCCGGTTCCGATCGCGATTCCGACATCGGCCTGAGCCAGGGCCGGGGCATCATTGATACCGTCACCAACCATGCCAACCCGATGGCCCTGCTGCTGGTATTTTTTAACCAGTCCCAGTTTTTGATCGGGAGTCACTTCAGCAACAGCATGTTTTATCCCCAACCGGTTAGCAACCTGTTCAACCACATCACGTCGATCGCCACTGACCACCACCGTTTGAATGCCGAGTTGGTGCAGTTGTTCAATGACCACCGCTGCGGCCGGACGAATCTGGTCGGACAAGGCAATGACCCCTTGTAACTGGTCTTCAACGGCGACGAAAATGAGCGATTTATTCAACAACCCTCCCTCTTCCAATTGCTGTTGTAGCGGTTCAATGGATATCCCTGCCTTATTCATCAAAGCACGGTTACCACAGACAACAAACTGGTTGTCAACCCGACCACGAACACCCTGACCGCCAATCTCCTCAAGTTCTTGGAGGTTTGCAGAAATAATGGAGCTCCCGCTGCGCGCCCTGGTAACCACTGCCTGTGCGAGGGGATGATTACTCCCCTGCTCAGGTGCTGCTGCAAGGGCAAGAATCTCTTCAGTTGTCATGTCGCCACAAGTGACAACCTGATCTACGGCAAAGCTGCCACTGGTAAGGGTACCGGTCTTGTCAAGGAGCATCACGTCAAGTTTGGAAATCGTCTCAAGTGCCGATGCCTTTTTATAGAGAATGCCGCGCTCAAGGCCGACCGCACTACCAACCATGATCGCCGTCGGGGTTGCCAGTCCCAGGGCACAAGGACAGGCAATAACCACGACAGCGATGGCCATCTGAAAGCCGGTAAGAAACGGGGCACTGACCACCAGATACCAGCCGACAAAGGTTAACAGCGACAATGCTACAACCACAGGGACAAAAAAACCGGACACGCGGTCGGCAAAACGTTGAATCGGTGCCTTATCGGCCTGGGCATCCTCAACCAGGCGGATGATACGCGCAAGAACCGCATCTTCGCCGACGTGAGTCGCACGGATCTGCAGCAGGCCGCTGCGATTTATGGTGGCACCGACGACTGTTGCCCCCGGTTCCTTGTGAACCGGCACTGATTCGCCGGTGATCATTGATTCATCAACAGCTGCGGTTCCAGCCTCTACCTCTGCGTCTACCGGAATGGTGTCACCAGGTCTTACCAGCAGGAGATCTCCAGGCCTGACATGTTCAACCGGGATGTTTTTTTCCTTACCATTAACCAGCAGGATGGCCGTTTTTGCCTGCAATTGCAGAAGTTTTTTCAAGGCATCACCGGCACGTCCCTTTGCCCGTGATTCGAGCCACTTACCAAAACGGATAAAAAGGATCAGCATGACACTGGTTTCGAAAAAAACCGCCACATTTTCGCCCAGCAAACCAAACAAGGCCAGCATGGAATAACCATAAGCCGCGCTGATCCCAAGAGACACGAGGACATCCATATTGGCAACACGATTTTTCAAAGCACCCCAGGCGCTGCGATAAAAACCCAGGCCGGCGGTAAACTGAACAATGGTAGCAAGGATTCCGCTGATCAGCAGTTCCATCCTGGAGGAAACAGGTGCGAACATCATCAGCATGATGGGGATACCGCCGGCTGCGGCAATCAGCACCATCAACAACTCCTTGCGCGAAGCGTCGCCTTTGGATTCTTCGTTCTGCGCCAGGGTTCTGAAGCCCGCCTGTTCAACCGCGGCATAGATCTCTGGTGGAGAAATTACTTCTGCATCGAAATTGACCTGGGCAAAGTTACCAGCCAGATTCACACTGACCGTACTAACCCCCGGCAGAGACAGTAGCTTCTTTTCTACCGTTGCAACGCAAGAGGTACAACTCATGCCACCAACGGAAAAACGTAGTCGCTGCTGCCCATGGGCGGCAGATTCAGGATGATTCACCTTCATGAAACAACCCTTAAGTAAGTCGGTGATTTGCAGTTCATGGACAACGGATAACATCGACAGATCCGCGCGCTAGAAACTCCAGACCCTCCAGAAGCCCCCATGCCGAAGACTCAACAACAACAACCGTTACCCCCAGCGCGCAACGCAGCTCATCAATATGCATGTTATCGAGAAAACGTTGTTCATCAGCTTTTAACATGACATCGGGTACCAGCAACGGCCTGCCCTTGATCATATCACGAAGCTGACGGACAAGATCAATACCGGTAACCAAACCGGCAACGGTAACGCTCGAACCGAAAAAATCATTACCAACGGCGACGACCTCCATCTCAACTCCGGTGCGCAAACCCATACGTTTGACGACATCCTGCATATGAGGAAAAAATGACCGGCCGGTAACGACAACAGCAGTTTTCAGGTCGAGGGGTTCTGTATCAAGGAGAACTTCTTCAGCTTCAGCTCGAAAATGAGCCACCAGACCAACCCCGTTTTCGAGTTGCGGAAAATCTTCATATTCTTCAAAGCCGGGCAAAGGCATGTCGGCCAATTGATACATCTCATCAGCTGCAAAAACCAGCCGCGTCTCCAACTTTGGCAGAAATTGCTGCTGATATTCCCTGATTTGTTCAATGCAGTTCGCGGCTTCAGCCTGATCTGGAACCTGCAAGACCGGCAAACGCTCACGAAAACGGGTCAATCCGACCGGTACAACAGCGATCGAACAAACCTGTGGATGCAATGCGGCCAATTCTTCGATGGTCTGTTGCAACACCTGACCGTCGTTAATTCCCGGGCATAACACAATCTGACAATGCATCTGGATATCAGCCGCCGCCAGACGTTTAAGGAGCGGAACGATGGCCGGCACCTGACAGCCCAGCAGGTGATTACGGATCAATGGGTCGGCAGCATGAACGGATATATACAGAGGAGACAACTTTTCAGCGATAATCCGCTCAAGATCAACTTCATTGACGTTGGTCAGGGTAATAAAAGAGCCGTACAGGTAAGAGAAGCGATAATCCTCGTCCTTAATATAGAGGCTGCTCCGCAGACCCTTCGGGAGTTGATGAACAAAACAGAACAGGCACTGGTTTCCACACTGCTGTGGTTGCGGGTGCGCAACCTCAAGCCCGATCTCTTCGTCGGCAAATTTTTCGCATTCAACAACAAGTATTTCCCCTTTGCGGAACACCTCGATCACGAGATGTTCTGCTTCCATGGCCCGATAATAATCGATCAGATCATTGATCGGGATGGTGTTGATAGTGACAAGCTGATCATCGGCACAAAGCCCCGCCTCGTCGGCAAAGCTACCGGGTTCAATTCGCTCTATTGCAATCATTTTGTCACCCCACCAGCAACAGCAAGGGCGGCACCACCGGTACCGCCCTTGCGTAGATTTCAGAAAGTTTTAGCAGCTAACAGCAATTAATCGCGACCACCATGAAGCCGGAAGGTTCCATCCGACGAGGTGATTGTACTGACGGCATGTTTGTATATCAGGATATCCCCTTCGCTCTCCACCAGGATACAAAAACTATCGAAGGATTTGATATAGCCGGACAGACGCTCTCCGGACATCATGATAATAATAATCTTTACTCGTTCCTTGCGCGCTTGATTGAGGTACTGATCCTGAATATTAAATGGTGATTTAGCCATGTCCGCTCCTTTGATGACAAATCAAATGATCAATGTATTTTCTTACTCTATCAGACCTGTTGGCGGAATCAACCCAAAAGATATCAGGTTCTTTACGAAACCAGGTCAATTGTTTTTTGGCATACTGACGGGTACGCAGCTGGATCTCGATGCACAGCTGGTCAGCATTACAGCGACCGGATAAATAATTCAGAACCTCTCGGTAACCAAGGGTCTGAAGGGCTTTCAAGTCTCCGCCGTAGCGTTCAACCAGCATCTTGACTTCATCAATCAGACCCGATTCAAGCATCTTTCCGGCACGGGCATCAATGCGCTGATATAGAGTCAGGCGCGGATAATCAGGTGCCAGTTTCACCACCTGATAGGTCTCTTCGACAAAAAGATGTTCGGACTTGATCGCCGAAAACTTCCGGCCGCTCAGCAGACAGACCTCTAATGCACGAACGGTACGGATGAGATTATTCGGGTGAATCGCCGCTGCGGATTCCGGATCCAATTGTTGTAACTCGCGATGAAGAGTTCCACTGCCCTTCTCTTCCTCGCGCTGTTGCAATCTTCGGCGCAACTGCGGTTCACCACTGGGCAACTGTGCCAATCCACCCAGCAGTGCCTTGATATAAAGGCCGGTACCACCAACAATACAGGGAAGTTTACCCCGTTGGTGTATCTGTTCAATCAACGGCCTGGCCAGATCAACATAAGCCGCAACCGAAAATTCCTGATCAGGATCAATCAGGTCGATCATATGATGAGGCACCTGTTCCTGCTCGTCTTTAGATGCCTTGGCAGTACCGATATCCATCAGTCGGTAAAGCTGTCGTGAATCAGCCGATACAATCTCCAGAGGGATCTGCTGCGCCAATTCCAGTGCCATGGCACTTTTGCCGGAACCGGTGGGACCACAGATAACCAGTAACGGTATTTTATGTTCCCTTTTAGTACTCATCCGTGTCGACGAAACAAACGTTCAATCTCATACAGAGTCATGCGTGCATGCACCGGCCGACCGTGGGGACAGTATCCCTTGAAGTCGATTGCATCAAGATCTACCAGCAGAGTCTTGATTTCATGATGACTCAAGGCTTGATTGGCGCGGATAACCCGGTGGCATGCCATCATAATCAGCACATCATCGAGTGATTCCGCCAACCTGCCTTCGCGCCCGATACGCTCAAGTTCAAGGGCTACATCCGTGACCAGCTTCACAACCGGTGCTGCGGCCAGAAGTGCCGGAAGGGCTTTAACCGCAAATGACTTGCCGCCAAAGGGCTCAACCTCAAAACCTAAACGCGCAAGTTCCGCCAGATGTTCTTCCAGAGCAGCGGCGCTCTTGTAATCAAGCTCGAACACTTCAGGGAACAACAGTTGCTGGCGTTGTATTCCACCCTCTTGATACGCTTTTTTCAGGCGTTCAAAGCCGATCCGCTCGTGGGCAGCATGTTGATCGATCAATACCAGATCATCCTGGTCCTGACACAGGATATAGGTCTGATGATATTGCCCAAGAATGTGCAGATGAGAAAAAAACCCATCTCCCTTGCCGGCAGCCAGTTCTTCCTGGTGCATCTGATCGACTGAACCCGGGGAGCGATATTCCAGGCCGGCAGGATGCGGCGCGGGAACAGGTTGAGGTGATAATCCATTACTGAAAGTAAATGTATGTCCCTGTTCTCTGACTGCGGGCTCAGCATCATCCGTGCTGGCTGTCGGGGATGGATATGGAGACTGATGATTTGGTGTCGAATAGACCGTCGACGTGACTTCTTGTGGATGAGGCTGTTGCGACTGAGATATCCAGCTCGAAGGTTTCAGGGTCTGTTGAAGGGCGGTGGCAATAAAATCGTGAACAACACCCTGATCACGAAAACGTACCTCGTGCTTGGTCGGATGAACGTTGACATCAACAAGGGCTGGATCAAGTGTCAGGAACAGCGCCACCACTGGATAACGGCCCTTCATCAGCAGGTGCCGGTAGCCTTCCATGATCGCATGTTGAACCACCCGGTCACGAATATAGCGACCGTTGATAAAGGTATAGATATGGCTGGTTGCCGACCGATTGAGGTCAGGACGGGAGATCAACCCCGAAACCCGTAAGCTATCATCCATGGCGACATCAACGGGGAGCATGTCGCGCAGTAACGAGCGTCCAAGCAGCGCAGCCAGGCGTTCGGGCAAAGCTTTTTCATGGCGCAAATCAAGCATCAGACGATCTTGATGAAGCAGCCGGAAGCTGACATCCGGTCGTGCCAGCGCCAGCTTGGATACAACATCGGCAGCATGTCCCAATTCCGTCTGGTCTTTGCGTAAAAACTTTTTTCTCGCGGGCAGGTTAAAAAACAGGTTTTTTACTTCGACAATCGTCCCGACCGGCAGCCCGAGTTGTTCAACCTTTTTAACTTTTCCTCCGTCGATCTGGATGTGCCGACCCAGGCCATCACGATTATCGCAGGTTTTCAGACTTAAGCGCGATACGGAGGCGATGGAGGCCAGCGCCTCACCACGAAAACCCAGGGTAGTCAGAGCAAACAGGTCATCATCTTTGCTGATTTTACTGGTAGCATGGCGCTCAAAGCACAACAACGCATCCTGATGGTTCATGCCGCAGCCGTTATCGGTTATCCGGATCAGGGTTTTGCCACCACCGCCCAGTTCTATGATGATTTCTGTTGCGCCGGCATCCAGAGCGTTTTCGAGCAATTCCTTGACAACCGAAGAGGGTCGCTCAACCACCTCGCCTGCAGCGATCTTGTTGCACAACTCTTCGGGTAAGATCTGGATAGTGGGTCTGGTCTTCATATGTCTTGGCTTTAAGATCCTTTTGACTTAAAACGCTAACGGCCGGGAAAATCCGGCCGTTAGGAGATTGAATTTTACTGACACCCGATACTATTTCTGTCCCAGTTCATCAAACACGATTTCAAGATCGTCATCGTCAGCTGCCTGATCAAAAAACAGATCAGCATCCACAGGCGTCTGTCTCTTCAGCCCCAGATCTTCGACCACACTGGTGACAATCCCTCCCGTTACTGCTTTACCATGGCGCAGGTAGGTCTCAAACAGGGCATTGTCACAAATAGTATTGATCAGCCTCGGCACCCCTCCCGAATAACTCTGAATCAAGGGCAGGGTTTCCGGCAGAAAGGGGGTCTGATCACAGCCGGAGACTTTCAGGCGAAAGGCAATATAGGCGGCGGTTTCACGTGGCTCAAATGACGTCAGGGTATATTTGAAAGCAACTCGTTGGGCCAGAGGTTCATCTAGCATCATGACCTCATCGAGAGCCGGCAAACCAAAAAAAATGATATTGAGGAGTTTCTTGCCGGGGATCTCC
This sequence comes from Pelovirga sp. C15f, assembly GCF_057178085.1. NCBI lineage: Bacteria > Pseudomonadati > Thermodesulfobacteriota > Desulfuromonadia > Geobacterales > Geobacteraceae > Pelovirga > Pelovirga sp. C15f. The sequence goes on along the minus strand of NZ_JBXUCV010000001.1, from coordinate 433,750 downwards.
AGATTCAGCAACCCCCTGAACTCCTCCATCAGCTCACGGGTTTGCAGCATCTGCGCTTCGTCAATAAGGACCACGGCCTTGCGACCTTCTTCCTCGATCTGGATCAGACGCTCGAAGAGCTGTTTAAGCATTTTCAACGGGGTTGGGTCGGGATTTTCCACTCCCAACTGTACACAAATTCGCGAAAGCAGCCATTCAGGAGTGATATCTGAGTGAATAATAACCAACAGAGAGGATTCATAGCGTTCAACCGGAAGATTATCGAGCATCCGTCGCGCCAGAGTTGTCTTACCGGTACCAATACCACCAACAAGTACGGCCAGCCCCTTGTCGGTATCGACAGAATACTTTAACCGCTGTAAAGCACGTCGGTGCTGTTCGCTGTCGAAATAAAATTTCTCGTTGGGAGCATTGGAAAATGGTTCACGTTCAAAATGAAAGTAATCTGAGTAACCCATGAAAACCCCGCTGCTTATTCAACTGAAAAATAACTTCTATAAAAAAGAAACACGCCTTTTGGGTGGGGCGGGCTCGCCATCTGGTGTGCTTTTTGACTGGGTCTTAGTGCCTTCAGGCGGCAGTTCATCAGGAATACCCAGACTGTGTTTCAGGGTGGCAACCTTCTCAGTCACATCGCGATATTTGCTGTCCTGAGCGAGTACATTGCGATAGCTGATCAGGGCATCATTGTGACGCTCGGCGCGTTCATACAACAATCCCAGTTCATAGCCAAGATTCAATCGCTGAATATCTTCAAGCCGGGGGGAATCAAGAGCCTGTTGAAACATTTTTTCAGCGTTGGGATAGTCGCCCTTGTCGGAGTATGTCAGCCCCTTGAGCGTCAGACAATCAACATAGCGAAGGGGATCCTTCTGGGCTTTCTCAAATTCACTTATGGCATCATCAAGCAGTCCCATTTCACGATAGGCTATGCCGAGATTATAGTGAGACTCCATATCGTCAGCAGCTATCTGCTCATCGACATCGGTTTTAAAGACTTTTTTCTTGTCCGCATCAGTGGATTGCAGCTGATCGAGCTCAGAATCAAAATCAAAATCCCCAAAACCGAAACCATCTCCGTCTTCCGCAGCAACCTCTGACGGGGATTCAGATTTTTCTATCTTGGCATTGCGTTGCTCTTCAATCTCCTGAAGTTTACGACGACATTCTTCTGAATCAGGGGCATAGACAAGAATGTCATGACACAACCTCGACGCGTCAGCAAACAATCCCTGCTGCAGATAAAACTCTGCTTCCTCAAGATCAGCCTGGAGATTTTGCCGGTCGCCGCCAACATTGTCAGACGGCTCTTCTTCCAGGTCCAGATCGAACATGGTGTCATTTTCACCATCATCTGTCACAGACTCGTCAGTCAAGTTGATATTACCGGAAAGATCAAGCTCTATAAATGAGTCAGAAGAGTCCTGCCGGACACTGTCTGTTGATTCTTCATCATCTTGTTCAAGCAGCAGATCGATGTTGTCATCTTCAAGGATGCCATAACTGAAAGCACTATCCGCCGACTCGTCCTCCTCATCTTCAATATCCAGATCAACAGAACCCAGGATGGAGTCGGACAATAGATCAGAAGATTCAATGTCAACATCATCATGACGATCAGAAATAATATCGAGCAGCTTACCTCCCTCGCCGGTGTGCTCGTAAATCGAATCGAGGGTTTGAATGATAGCTGTTGTATGTGGCATCTCGGAATTTAAAAACTCATAATATTCTTTGAGTTTTTCCAATCGTCCACCTTTGAAGAAAGCATCTTTCCACTCTTCCAGCTCATTAAGGGCCAATTCGTAATGCTTATTGTCGATTTCGCACTGAATGAGAGCTTCACGAATATCAAGATCGCTGGGATCCATCTGCAGCAATTGCCGACTGGTCGCAACGGCCCGGAGATAATTCCCGGATTGCGCATAACCTTTACTGATCTGACGTAACAGATCAGGATCTGAAGGCTTGTCTTTAAGAAGAGTTTCGAGAATTGTTGTCCCGCGAGCATAATCGCCTTTTTCAAAAAAAGTATGAGCGAGACCGGTTTGCAGCTGACGATTACCGGGAAAGTGGGGCAAGAACATGGTGTAGAGTTTGAGACTCTTATCAAAGTCTTTCTTGTCCTTCAAGACATCGATAATCGAAATTATTTCTTCAAATCCCTCATCTTTGCGATCATTATTTACCAAAACCTCCGCCAGCTTGACCCGAACATTGAGATTATCAGAATCGAGATCACGCATCTTTTCCAGGGTCTTGATCTCATCGGCAACCAGTTGGTTACGTTCGTAATAATCAACCAGGCTGCGATACTCAGCCATAGCGTTACCAATAAGGCCCTGCTTCTGATTCAGCTCAGCCAGACGACTGTAGATAGCTACCTGACTGGGGTCGAGGCGCTGCATCTGTTTGTAAATAGCGATCGCCTTGAGATAAAAACCATTACTGGAATAATAACGGGCGATGGCTTCGTATTGTTCGTACGCTTCCGATGACTTGTTGGTGCGCACATACAGCTCAGCAAGCTTCTGGCGTGAACGGATATCCCCCGGCTCCATTTCAACAATCTTGGCAAAGTCCTTGATCGCCTTGGCGTACTGTTTTTTGCTCAGATTTTTCTGAGCTGATTCTAGTAGTTTTTCTTTGTTTGTAGCCAAAAAAACCCCCGTACCATCGTTTGCATTTAACAACCCACTTGGGCTGCCTCAGAGCTCGTTCATCAACCTGAACTCAAGTGATAACACTCTTGAGTATCAGAATACATTACCCTTGTTATCACGTATAAAATTAAAAGTAAACACTAATGAACAAACAAAAATCAAAATTTTCTTTTGAGCCTGGCTATTTCTGCCGCCTGCAGAAGCCGATAGGTTCCAGGTCGAACACCATCAAGGTTAAGAAAGCCGACCTTGATCCTCTTCAAGCGCACTACAATCAACCCGAAATGTTCACACATCCGTCGTACCTGACGGTTTTTTCCTTCTTTCAGGGTCATTTCAAACCAGCAATTACTGCCTGACGTGCGCACATTCTCAACCTTTACCGGCTGTGTCAATCCATCATCGAGTTCAATGCCACTACGCATCTGGTCTGCCATGGTACCAGTCAATTGACCACGAACCTTGACCAGGTAGGTTTTTTCAACCTCTTTACCAGGATGGGTCAAGACGTGGGACAAATCACCGTCATTAGTCAAAAGCAGCAATCCCTCACTATTATAATCGAGACGTCCGACTGGAAACAACCGCTCCGGGATATCCTTGATCAGTTCGGTAACTAATGTGCGACCTTGCGGATCATTCAGGGAGCAGACATATCCTCTGGGTTTATTCAGGAGCAAGGTTATTTTCTGCTCTTCTTTTTTCAGAGGTACACCATCCAGGCGAATCTGATCGTTACGCAAGTCAGCACTTTCACCAATCCTGGCGACCCTGTTGTTAATCGTAACCCGCCCCGCCCTAATCCACTCTTCAGCCTGACGACGTGATGCCAATCCGGCCCGGGCAATCAATTTTTGCAAACGTTCCTGCATAATTATCCCATTCTTATTAATCTGATGGTTCAAGCGGCAGCGCATCTGCCAACTCCGGGTCAAGGGCGGAAAATTCTTTTAATGTCGGCAGGTCATTGAGGTCCTTAAGGCCAAACAACTCAAGAAAGTAGCGACTGGTCCCGTATAACAGAGGACGACCAGGGACGTCTTTTTTTCCGAGGATCCGTAACAGATTGCGCTCAAGCAGGGTTTTCAAAACCCCGCCGGAATCAACACCACGCAAATATTCAATTTCCGCTCGGGTAACCGGTTGCCGATAGGCAATAATCGCCAGGGACTCCAGAGCCGCGGCTGAAAGGCGCTGCACACGTTCTTTATGTAAACGCCGCAGCCAGGGCGCCAGGTTCGGTTCGCTACGGAACTGGTAGCCGCCGGCAATTTCCTGCAAGTGAATACCTCGACCGGGCCGGCGATATTCTTCTGTCAGCCCGGCAATAATCTCTTTGATATCGGATCTGTCAGCTTCCGTCAGATCAGCAAGTTTATCCAGCGTCAAGGGAAAACCGGCAACAAACAGAAAAGCCTCAACGACTGCCCTAAGCTCAGTCATAATCGAGAATCTCCTCAACCAGGTGCAAGCGCTGCAACTGGTCTGTTGTGGCGACTCGGGTTAACCAGACATCACTGAAAGTACCTACCTGCTCAATCCTGACCATCCGCATCCGGGTTAATTCCAGCAGGGCCAAAAAAGTTACCACCAGTTCAGTGCGCTGATATCCTGACTGAAAAAATTCGCGCAGACAGATGCGTGAATGCTCCATCAACCGACGGCTGATCATGGCAATATAGTCGGTCACCGACAGGTTCTCACGTACCACTTCGTGAAACACCTCGGTCTTGACATGTGTCATCAGCTGATGAAAGGCGTTCGCGAGCTGGTAGAGGCTGATTGTCAGTTCCACATCCTGGGGTGCGTCCTCCAGTTGAAGGTTGTCAACATCCCCTTGCGGCAAAAAAATATCACGTTCCAGTTGCGGCAACTGTTCGAATAATACCGCCGCCTGCTTGTAGCGCTGATACTCCAGCAAGCGCTTCACCAGTTCGGCGCGGGGATCTTCCCCCTCTTCTTCGGCGAGTTCCTCACTGACAGGCAGCAACATGCGCGATTTGATATGAATCAGTTGCGCCGCCATGACCAGAAATTCACCAGCGACATCTAGGTCAAGCTGTTTCATCTGATCAATAATCGCCAGATATTGTTCAGTAACTTCAACAATACGGATATCGTAGATATCCATCTCCTGGCTTTTTATCAGGTGCAGCAACAGATCAAGCGGGCCGGAAAAATTCTCAAGCTTGATATCAACCGTCATCGAATCCCTTGTTGGTAAGTGGTCATTCTGAAACCCGAAGGATCTTCAGTCGTGTTTGTGATTTTTGCATCAGAAACTAATGGCCGAACAGAAACCGCATGGCCTGCTCAACCAGCACCGTCTGCTTGCCTGCCATCAACAGCACCAGAAAATTGATGATCGGCGCCAGAACCAATGACCAAAAGTTGGTGAAGAACACCAGCAGAACAATCAGAATCAGACCAAAAGGCTCCAGCCGTGACAACAGCGCCGCATAAACATCGGGAACAAAGCCCATCAGTATCCGGCCACCGTCCAGGGGCGGAACCGGCAACAGGTTGAAAACCGCTAGAAGAACATTGATATAAAGGCTGAAGGCAACCATCATCTTCAGCGGTGTCAGCATCTGCAGTAACAGGTCAGCTTCGCCGGGAGAAACCGGGTCGAACCAACCAAGAATTCGCAGCAATAGCGCTGAAAACAGCGCCAGCAGTAGATTGGTCAGCGGGCCGGCCAGAGCCACCCAGATCATATCCTTGCGCGGGCGCCGAAAGTTAGAGGGATTAACCGGAACCGGCTTGGCCCAGCCGAAGCCAAAAATAAAAACGGCAATACTGCCGATGGGATCAAGATGCTTAAATGGGTTCAGGTTCAAACGACCCAACAGGCGTGCGGTCGGATCACCAAAGCGCTCGGCCACGTAGCCATGGGACACTTCGTGCATCATGATCGCCAGCAAGGCCGGAACCAGCATGACGGCTAATTTTGAAAGAACGGCTTCCATGAACACCTTTGTAACGTGAGAAGTGGCCTAAACCCTGCTTCCGACTTGAGGATTCCTAGGGATACGAGATACTAGTTGACTTGTGGTTTCGGGTCAACCGAACTGTTGTGGTCAACTTTTCGGCCGGCACCGGAAACATGCTGACGCACCCAGTCAATTTCGTCGACACGGGTCGTGATCAGGCCATCCAGACGACCATCAAGAAGGTGCCGGAAGATCGTCTGAAATTCAGGTCCCGGGGTTAAGCCCAGACCTACCAGATCATGACCATCGATGAGCACTTGTTCGCGTCGCAGATCGGTCACATAGCGGGAAATCCACTGACGGCCACGTTCCTCTACTGTCCGCGCCATCAACGAAAGCAGGGATTCTATCGCGAAAGGGGTGAACCAGTGGTACAAATCACTATTCGTTGGCTGATGTTGGTGGCGTAGCAGGCGTGAAATTTTACGTTGTAAACGGAGAACCTGTGGCAGTTCATCAACAATAATAGCGTTTTCATCCGGACGCATGGCAAACCAGCGGCTCACCTTGCGCAAACCGCCAGCCGGCAGCCGGTCAAACAGACAGATTAAAAAGACCAGCCAACGCCGGCATGACATCCCGGTGTAGAGCAACTCATACCAGCTGATTGCCTGTTCAGCAGCTTTAAAAATCTTTTTGGCATCAGCATCAAAGTCAATCCGTGGATCAATAATCTGAAGCAGGCCGAATTGATTCAGACGCTCAAATGCCGGAATAATCTGGGCTTCATTCAGAATATGTTTTAACTCGTTTAAAATTCTAACTCCACCAACCTTGCGTACCATTTTCAAATCAACGGCACTATGCATCAAGCGTTCGGTCTGGCGACCAATATGAAAATTCAAGCGCTGCTCAAAACGCACAGCTCGATAAAGCCGGGTCGGATCCTCAATGAAACTCAAGTTATGCAGTACCCGAATCGATTTATCGCGCAGATCACGCTGACCACCATAAAAATCAAGAACCACTCCAAAATTATCAGGATTCAGAGCGACCGTCAGGGTGTTGATGGTAAAATCACGGCGGTAAAGATCGTGGCGGATCGAGGCATCCTCAACCTGCGGCAGGGTCGCCGGACGATCGTAATATTCGATCCGCGCACTGGCAACATCGACCTTGAAACCATCAGGAAAAATGATCACAGCAGTACCGAATTTGTCATGTGCACGGATCCGGCACGCTGCCTTGACAGCAAAGGCCCTGGCAAAAGCAATACCATCCCCTTCTATCACCACGTCGATATCAAGATTTTTTTGCCGTAACAGCAGATCTCTGACAAAACCACCAACCAGATAGGCACGGACCCCGGATTCATCGGCAACATCTCCTAGCTGCTGCAGCAGTTTGCGCACCCGGGGTGGCAACTGGGTGGCAATATAGCGATCCAGATTTTTACGTCGCGTCTGCAGACCCCGCCGTTCCAGGTTTAGCCTCTCCCCTTCCTCAGTAGCGGTAGCATTGCCGAGCATGTAGCGCAACAGATCGGTACGAGTCACCAGACCAACCAGTTTCCCCTGTTCGACCACCGGTACACTGCGCTGCTGATGTTCGACAATTACCCGCTGCAATTCCTGCAACGAAGCGGTGGGTGAAACCTGTTCAAAATCGCTGTTCATGATTTCCGCCACCGGCAGCTTGTGCAGGCGATGATGGGCGGCTTTTTCTACTACCTGACGAGTTAAGATGCCAACCACTTTGCCATCGTCCCGGACAATGGGAACAGCATTAAAGTTATAACGTGTCATCAGCTCGCGCGCCTGTTGTATTGTCGCCCCAGGGTGCAGGCTTTTCACCGAGCGCGACATCAAGTGCTGGGCATCACAGTAGGATTGAACAAACCGTGGCAGATGCTGTTCAATCTCTTTAAGCACCTGTGCCAGAGGTTTATCACGCACTGTCGCCGAAGCGGCGAAAGCGTGGCCGCCGCCACCGAACTCGCGCAATAATTCGCCGACATGCAGTTGCGGTACGCGCGAACGGGCAATAATAAAAACGCGATCTTCCATACGCACTACGGCTATGAGAATATCGAGATTTTCAATGTCTTTAAGTTTGTGGACGAGGGTTGAAATATCACCGCTGTAGCTGTCGGTTGAGGCGCTGGCAACGGCAACCTGAACCCCGTTGATATTGATTTGCTCTGTCGATTTAAGCAGATCGCTGAGCAGTTCAACCTGTTCCGGAGTCATCTCACGCACCAGGAAATCAGCAACCATATTGAGGTTGGCACCCTGTTCGAGCAGATAGGCTGCGGCCCGGAAATCATCGGGAGTAGTACTTGAAAACAGCAGATGCCCGGTGTCCTCAAAAAGTCCAAGCATCATCATGGTCGCCTCATCGGCACTCGGAGTGATGTCGCGCTCAATGAACATCTCAGTGAGGATCGTCGTGGTGGCGCCAACATCGCGAATCATTTCGAAGGTGCCCTGCAAGCTGTTTTCGTCACGAGGATGATGATCGTAGATATGGAGTTCAATATCAGAACGGCGGGCAACGTCAGCCAGAGGGCCAATCCGCAGGGCGCTGCGCACATCCACCAGAATCAAGCGCTTGATTTTATTTAGATCGATGTCTTTCGGGCGTTTGATGTCATAAGCATAGAGGGAACTTTCCAGTAGAAAATGCCGTAGTCCACGTTCCTGACCACCGGGAAAAACCAGTATCGCATCGGGATACAAACGCTTAGCGGCGATCATCGAGCCAAGACAATCGAAATCAGCGTTGATGTGGGTTGCTATGACATCCATACCAGAACCTTTAACACACCATAAATATCAAGCTTCATCTTTAGCACCGGGTCGGTGGGCTTGTGACAGGGGTGCCTGTCGTCATGGACGGCGACAGGCAAGCGGCCATGGACGGCGTAAAGCGTCCCTTGGCATAGGACCTCCGGCCCGATGCCAGACAGACACATCAAGCCTTCAATGACCCAATCAGTTCATTGATATCATCGACTCCTTCTTCCAGGCAGAAGGTTTTCAGATCCGCAATAATAGTCGCCATGGCATTGGGGTCGACAAAATTGGCGGTACCAACCTGCACGGCCGTTGCCCCGACAATCAGAAATTCAAGGGCGTCCATGGCCCGGGAAATGCCACCAATACCGATAACGGGAATCTTCACCACCTGTACTACCTGGTGCACCAGGCGCACTGCGATGGGACGGATAGCCGGGCCGGACAAGCCACCGATGGTGTTTGCCAGTCGCGGCCGCCGGGTTTTCACATCCACCGCCATCCCGGTGAGGGTATTGATCAAACTGATCGCATCGGCACCGGCATCCTCAACCGCTCGGGCGGTAACCTGAATATCGGTCACGTTGGGTGTCAGCTTGACAATCAGCGGCTTGCTGGTTTTTTTACGTACAGTTGCAACGGTTGCAAAAGCAGCTTTAGGGTCAGTGCCGAAAACGATTCCGCCGTGCTTAACATTAGGGCAGGAAATATTCATCTCAAGACCAGCGACCCCGGGTAATTCATCAAGCCGGGCGGCGACCTCGCCGTACTCTTCCTGGGTGTTGCCGAAAAAGTTAACAATAACCGGGGTGTCAAACTGCTTTAAAAATGGCATCTTTTGATAGATGAATTGTTCGATACCAACATTCTGCAGGCCAATCGCGTTAAGCATACCACCCACAGTTTCACACACTCTCGGGGTATTGTTGCCGGCTTTAGGATTCAATGAAAGCCCTTTGGTAACAATGGCCCCGAGGGAATTCAGGTCCAGATAGGGAGCATATTCCTCCCCATAGCCAAAGGTGCCGGACGCGGGCATGATCGGATTCTTCAAGGTTATACCGGCGATATCCACCTGCAGATTGATGCTTTTTACGATTTTTTCTCTTCTTTTCATTGTTTCGCTCCACATTCACAACCTTCGCCGCCGAAATCATTACCGCCGCCTTGATGGTCGTCCCAGGCCAGATCACCGGCATTGAAGACAGGGCCCACTGTGCAGGTACAAAGATAGCTGGGTTTTTCGATTGTGTGCCCCTCCCCTTTGACCACACAACCCAGACAGGCACCGACACCACAAGCCATCAACTCTTCCATGGACACCTGGAGCTGAACCCCTTTGCTGCGACAGATTTTTTCTACCGCCCGGATCATCGGCATCGGGCCACATGCAAAAACCTTTGCCATTGGCTTTAGTTCCAGCCGTTGTTCCAGCACATGAGTCACCAGACCCATATCACCCAGGCTGCCGTCTTCAGTTGACACAAAAGTTTTCACACCCAGGCGTTCGAACTCCGTCACCGTGATGATGTCATCGCGGCAGCGGCCACCGATCAGTACTTCCGCCCTTGATGGATCAGCAATACTCTCGGCAAGCATGTACAGTGGAACCAGTCCAATACCACCACCAACCAGAATGCTGTCGCCAGAGGTCAGGTTCAAGTCGAACCCGGTGCCCAAAGGGCCAAGCAGTTCAACAGGATCACCATAGTGCAGCCCCTGCATGATCTCGGTGCCACTACCGACTACCTTGTAGATGATCTCGATAAATTCTCTGGGTGGCATGGTATCGCAATCGGCCGGCATGAAGCCGGCGCGAAAGATTCCAAAAGGACGACGCAACAAGGGCAGTAAGGCACGCTGCACGCGAAACATGACAAACTGCCCCGGCTGGGCTAAACGGGAATAGTCCGGCGCCAGAATCCGCATACGGAAATAGCCCGGCGAAATTTCCTGGTTGGACAGAACAATGGTCTTGTGGTTTTTCATAGTTTCTCCGTTGATTCTGGTGACTTCAGCTCAAAATTTCTGCCAAACAATAAAGCATCCTCACCATCCTGATAATATTTTTTACGGCGCCCCTGCAGCTTAAAGCCGCAAGCCAGATAAAGATTAATAGCCGCCTGATTGTCTTCACGCACTTCCAGCCAGGCCGCCAGGAGCCCTTGTTGCCGGCTACGCTCAATAACATGTTTGAGCAACGCCTGACCAATACCACGGCGGCGATAGTGCGGTGATGTCACCAGATTCTGGATCTGCAGTTCACCGCAGATCAACCAGGAGCAGAGATAACCAACGATCTTCTGTCCAATAACTGCCACATCAATCACCGCAACCGGATTCTCAAGTTCATCAACAAAATGTTGGCGACTCCAGGGAAAACGATAGCAGCACTGTTCAAGAACCAGCATATCGTCAATATCCTCACGGGATGCCGTCCTGATAATTAATTGCTCGATCATCACCTCTCCCGGACCAATTACCCTGGCTCAAATGCTGGTAGAATATAGTAAGCTGTGCACCGGAATACAGAAAAATGTTTACAATCAGGAGAACAGTAAGCGGTAAGCAGTAAGCAATGTCTGTTCACTGTTCACCGTTGCAAATTTTTCTGTATTCTGACCGTCCATACCAATTGACAAGGTTTGCCGGTAATGCTGTAATGCCGCGCGTCTCAAGCAAGGAGTCTGATAAATGAGCCAGAAAACCCCCATCACGTACAAGGATGCCGGTGTTGATATTGCGGCCGGGAACGAATTTGTCAACCAGATAAAACCGTTGGTCAAGCAAACAACGCGGCCGGAAGTGGTTACCGATATCGGCGGGTTTGGCGGCCTGTTTGCATTGAATACAGCAAAATACCAGCGCCCGGTACTGGTGGCGGCAACCGATGGTGTCGGCACCAAACTGATGCTCGCCTTTATGATGAATCAGCACGAAACCGTAGGTATCGATCTGGTCGCCATGTGCGTCAACGATATCATTGTTCAGGGCGCTGAGCCCCTGTTTTTTCTCGACTACTTTGCCACCGGAAAGTTGACCCAGGCGCAGGCGGTCGAGGTCATAAAGGGGGTCACCGAAGGCTGTAAGCAGGCGGGCTGTGCCTTGCTTGGTGGAGAAACAGCAGAAATGCCCGGCATGTATAAAAGCGGTGAATATGATCTCGCCGGCTTTGCAGTTGGGGTCGCTGATCAGGACCGTATCATTGACGGATCGACCATTAACACAGGCGATCAGATTATCGGTATTGCTTCCAGTGGTCTCCATTCCAACGGATACTCCCTGGCCCGTAAAATACTGCTCGAATCGCTCAAGCTTGATCTTGCTGCAGTTCCTTCGGGGCTTGATCGACCCTTAGGCGAGACGCTCCTTACGCCGACTCGAATCTACGTTAAAACTATTCTCAATCTGCTTCAAGATGTCCAGCTCAAAGGAATTGCCCATATCACCGGTGGCGGACTGCTGGAAAACATCCCGCGGGTACTGCCGCAACATTGTAAAGCCGTGCTCAACGGTAACAGCTGGGACAAACCGGCCATCTTTGAATTGCTGCGGCAAGGTGGGCATGTACCTCTCGAAGAAATGTACCGTACTTTTAATTACGGCATCGGCATGGTCCTCATTGTAGCTGCGGCGCAAACCGATGATATCCTCAAGCGGCTGTCAACCCTTGGCGAAACTGCCTGGCATATTGGTCATATTGCTGATTCTGATGCGCCCCGTGTCGACATCCTGTAGCTACGGAAAAATCCAGTGAAAAAACCCTTTCGCATAGCTGTACTGGCATCCGGCGGCGGCACTAACCTGCAATCGATCATTGATCAGCAGCAAAGCGGCAAGCTGTCTGTCGACATCGCCCTGGTGATCAGCAATAATCCTGGAGCCGGGGCCCTGGATCGTGCACGCAAGGCAGGCATCAATACTCTGTGTATCAACCACCGCAATCACCCCACGCGAGAAGAATTCGATCAGTCGCTGGTAGATGCCTTGCTGCAAGCTGACGTAGATCTGGTCGTTCTGGCCGGTTTCATGCGAATAATTACCCCGGTCATGTTAAAAGCCTTTCCGCACCGGATTATCAATATTCATCCAGCCCTGCTGCCTGCGTTCCCCGGTCTTAACGTCCAGCAACAGGCGATTGATTATGGCGCGCGGTTCTCAGGTTGTACGGTCCATTTTGTTGACGCAGGAGTTGATACCGGACCCATCATCGTTCAGGCGGTTGTACCGATCTTCCCGGAAGATTCTGCGGCAACCCTGGCAAAGCGGATTCTGGAGCAGGAACACCACATCTACCCGCAAGCGATTCAGTGGCTGGCTGAAGGTCGGGTAAATATTGACGGTCGAAAAGTGATCATCGCAAACAGCGCTCGCTGTAACCGTGCGCTTATCAACCCGACTGGTTTATAGCCCTGGGTGCGGAAACCGCACCCCTACACATTTTTTTATCATAGCGCGTATAAAAAATTGCATCATTTCTTGATCTGTGTTAAGTAATCGCGTTCGAAACTTTCAGGAGGATAACCAGATGGCTAAAGAATGTGAAATTTGCGGCAAGAAGCCGATTACCGGAAACAACGTCAGTCACGCACACAACAAAACCCGCACGGTGTGGAATCCGAACCTGCAGAAGGTCCGTGCTGACCACGAAGGTTCCATCAAGACCATGAAGGTCTGCACCCGCTGTATCCGTTCCGGCAAGGTTCAAAAGGTCGTTTAATACACACCTTTTTAGTATTACAAATCAAAAGGGATGACCGGCAACGGACATCCCTTTTTGTCGTGGTGCTATTGTTGTTTCCCCGATGAGTTTTCCAGGCGGGCAATGCCATCAATTTCCACCAATGCCCCCTTCGGCAATGCAGACACTTCTACTGTAACCCGAGCCGGCACCCAGTTTCCCAGAAATCCGGCATAAACGTCATTAACCAAGGAAAAATTACCAAGGTCAGTCAGATAAATAGTTGTTTTAACCAGATCGTTATAACCTGCACCGACCGCCTTTAACACCTCACCCAGGTTCTTCATCACCTGTCGCGTTTGTTCTTCAATGCCTCCTTCGACCATTGTCCCGGTTAACGGGTCAAGGGGGATCTGACCGGAACAGAACAGCAGATCACCTGCCTGAATCGCCTGCGAGTAAGGGCCAATGGCAGCCGGGGCTGCTTCTGTTGAAATCACTTTTTTATTCATAAGCTCCCCTTTTTAATTGATAACGCCATCTAAAGAATCTTCAAACCAGATGGCTATACAAAAAGTGTTACATGCAAGGTGCGCAAAGGTCGCGCAATGAGACCTGCTTATGTACGTCGATGCAGCAAGTCATTTGTAGCAACGCAGCCATTGACATGGTGTTGAGACGCCATCAGTTTTTGAGCCGGTCAACCCGCGTAACCCCCTTGACCTTTTTTATCTCCCGGATAACCCGGTTCAGGTGCTCAAGATTTTCAACATCGACCACAAACAGATTGTTCCCCTTTTTATCGCCGCGAGCATGAACCGTTGCACTGACGATATTGGCGTCGGCCTGACTGATCGCCCCGGAGATCCCCACCAGCATTCCTTTTTGGTCCTCACAGACAACGCGAATCTTAACCGGGCGCAGGGTTTTACGCTGCATGTCCCACTCAACGTCAATCCGCCGCTCCGGATCACTGGTCTGAACCTGCAGACAATCGATGGCATGAACAGTAAGACCGCGTCCGCGGGTAATAAAACCGGTAACCGGTTCCCCCGGCAACGGGTTGCAGCAATGGGCAAAGCGTACCATCACGTTGTCGATACCACCAATCAGAATCGCGCTCTGGGACGGGCGCTTTGAAGATTTATCCTGGACATCGTCCGCTGCCGATCGCTGGGCATCAACAGCCTTTTCATCACGTGGAATAATATGCGAAACAACCTGGCCCGGAGAGGTTTTTCCGTAGCCAACCGATGCGAACAGGTCATCTGTTGTCCGGTAGCCAAACTCTGTTGCCCCTTGCTCCAACAAGCCCGATGCCAATGCCCGTTTAAGACTGAGATGGTGCTTTCGGAGTGCCTTTTCCAAAAGTTCGCGTCCCATCAGGATACTTTTTTCTCGCTGCTCAGCCTTGACCCACTGGCGAATTTTGTTACGCGCCTTGGATGTTTTGACAAACGCCAGCCAATCCTTGCGAGGGGTCTGATGGCTGGCGGTCATCACTTCTATGATATCACCGTTTTTCAGCTCGGTTTTCAGTGGCGACAGCTTGCCGTTAATGCGCGCACCGACACAATGGGAACCAACATCGGTATGAATTGCGTAAGCAAAGTCGACCGGCGAGGAGCCATGGGGTAACTCCTTCACTTCACCCTGCGGGGTAAATACATAGACTTCTTCCGGAAACAGATCGATAAAGGAGGACTCTTCAGCAGCATGATCACTGACATCCTGCTGCCACTCCATCACCTGGCGTAGCCAGCTGAAACGTTGATCATCGCGACCAACCGCCGGAACCGGCCCACCTTCCTTGTATTTCCAGTGGGCGGCTATCCCTTCTTCAGCAATACTGTGCATCTGATGGGTACGAATCTGAACCTCCATGCGCTCACCGAATGGACCGAGGACGGTCGTATGAAGGGACTGATACATATTGGATTTGGGCATGGCGATATAATCTTTGAAACGGCCAGAGATGGGCTTCCAGGTCGCATGAATCAGACCGAGCACTTCGTAGCATTCCCGCACCGAATCAACCAGCACGCGAAAAGCAATCAGATCGTAAATTTCATCCAGATCAACACCGGTGCGCTCCATCTTCCGATAAACTGAATAAAAATGTTTGAAACGGCCGGTCACTTCTCCTTCAAGCTGGTTGTCGGACAGCAGTTTGCGGATCTGCTCACCGACCCTGGCAATGTAATCGCCGCGTTTTTCCTTGTGGGTGGTTATGCGACGGGTCAAGGCCGCGTACTTTTCCGGCTCAAGCACCTGCAGGGACATATCTTCAAGTTCTGCCTTAAGCCAGCTGATTCCCAAACGATTGGCCAAAGGCGCGTAAACCTCCAGGGTCTCCCGCGAATAAGCTTCCTTTCTTGCTTGTCCACAAAAATGAATAGCACGCATGTCACTCAAACGATCAGCCAGATACACCAGAACAACGCGCAGATCACGCGCCATGGCGACAAACATCTTGCGAAAACTTTCAACCTGCTGGCGGTTTTTTTGACGATAAGGAATGCTGCTGATCTTATGTCCGGTTTCAATCAGCTTAAACACCTCAACGCCAAAGAGTTTTTCTATCTCGGTGCGAGAAGCGTCAGGGGTATCAAGAAGGTCATGAAGAATACCGACCAGAATAGTCGTCTGGTCAACTTTAAGACGGGTCAGAATGGATGCTACTTCAAGAGAGTGTTGAAGATAGTCGCGACCATCTGGAGTTTTCTGCAGTCGGTGGGCGTGCTCAGCCAAGGCACAGGCCCGATCAAACAGAGTTCGATCGGCCTGGGGATAATAACAGGAAAACTGCGAATAAACGGCGTCTCGTGTCAGCATATCGGGACCGGGTCAGACGCCGGCCAAAGTTACCTGCCAGCCGAATCGTCTTGAATAAGTGGTGTCAGCCACCTTCTTAACATTCAGCTTGACGCTAATTTTTGCGCACAGGGATATCAAACTCAATCCGGTTTGCGGCGATTTCACGCAAGGCTACAACCACCTTCTTATTATCGGCCTTGTTTTCAATCAACGGTTCTCCGCCCTTATACAACTGCTTGGCGCGCTTGGCAGCTACCATTGCTAACAAAAAACGATTGGGAATAACTTCCAGGCAATCTTCTACGGTTACACGAGCCATGTGTTTCTCCTTAAGTGATGGTCTTCTTTATTATATTGACCCGACCTGAAAATATCGGGTTTTTTGGTTGGTGTAGGGGCGCGGTTTCCGCGCCCTGGGCGGGGCAACCCTGCCAAACCGTGCCCTGGGCGGGGCAACCCCGCCCCTACTCACCTGACAATCTGTTGTAACAATTTTCCCGAGCGCTCACTGCGACAGCGCTCGGCCATAACAATAGCTTTAATTTTGTTAACGGCAGTGGTGAGATCGTCATTAACGACCAGATAATCATACCACACTGCCTGGGCAATTTCCTGACGTGCCACCTCAAGGCGCCGCCGGATCACCTCATCAATATCAGTGCCACGAGATCGAAGACGCCGCTCCAACTCCCTCAGGTCAGGAGGAAGAACAAAGATAAATACCCCGTGTTTACAATTCTTTTTTAACTGGGCTGCGCCCTGGTAGTCAATATCAAGCAGCAGATCGATCCCCTGATCAGCGGCCTGTTCCAGGGTTTTAACCGCGGTACCGTATAGATTGCCGTGAACTTCGGCCCATTCGGCAAACTGTCGGTTTTCAGTCATCTGCAAAAAAACTGAAGGATCAACAAAGTGATAATCGACCCCGTCTCGCTCACCGTTGCGCATGGAGCGTGTTGTAAACGAGACAGACTGCCCTATTTCCGGGAAAGAGTCAATGAGTTCGCGGCATAAGGAGGTTTTTCCGGCACCTGATGGGGCCGACACAACAAACAGAATACCTTCATGCTGGCCTTCATTACTCAATGTTCTGTACCTGTTCCCTGATTTTTTCGAGTTCAGACTTCAGACCAACCACATAACGGGTCAGGGTCGCATCGTTCGATTTAGATCCCATGGTATTGGCTTCACGGTTAAGTTCCTGAACCAGAAAATCCAGCTGTCTGCCGACGGGTTCAGCATGACTTATCAGCTCACTGAACTGGTCAAGGTGACTACGAAAACGCACCAGCTCTTCACTGATATCACAGCGATCGGCAAAAACAGCAACTTCCTGAGCAACCCGCTGCGGATCCATTTCCGCACCGTTCTGCAGCCGTGTCAAGCGTTCGGTTAATTTACGTTGCCACTCCAGCGGCACCGTCGCAGCCTGAGATTCAATACCTGTAAGCATCTCCCTGAGCAACCCCAGTCGCTCTGTCATATCGACAGCGGTTGCCGCACCCTCGGCACAGCGCATGCTGACAATGACATCGAGAGCCTCTGCTACCGCCGTTTCCAGACAAGACAGTATTTCCTCTTCCACCACCGATACATCATCAAGTCTGACGACATCCGGCAGAGATGCCAGATATTCCAGAGGAACCTCTCCGACAACCCCCTTAAGATCGCGAATATCCTGCAATGCTTCCAGGTAAGCTGCAGCCAGGTTTTTGTTGACAACCGGCCTGACCGTTGCCTGGGAGTTGTTATTCTGGGTGATATAAATATCAATTTTACCGCGCTTGAGGAACTCGCCAACCTGTTTTTTAATCTGCGACTCAAAGGGGGTTACCAGCCGCGGGGCCTTGATATTGATATCGGCATAACGATGATTAACCGCCTTGATCTCAACGGTAAAAGACAAATTGTCCCGTTGCGACTGCCCGCGCCCATACCCGGTCATACTTTTGATCATCTGGTTTCCTTCATCGAAAAAACAGGGCGGGGTTACCCCGCCCCTACAATTATAACTGTAATGGGTGGTTTTCATCTTCGGGCCATTTTATCGGATTATCGATAATATATTGACGGATGGAATGCAATTCCACCTCGTCACGGATGACCCGTTCGTAATAATTGCGTTGCCAAACCGGAGCACAGGGGTTGTTGCGTAATTGGTTGATGTGTTTGGTGGATTGATATTTAAAATAACCAACGATCTGCCCCAACGTCGCCACCCGTAGGGGCGGGGTCTCCCCGCCCTGGTTTTCCTCCCCGCAATTGTTTATCTGGTTTTTTACAACGTTTCGTGCCAAACCGGGGCGGGGTCACCCCGCCCCTACGATTGATACAATTCCATGAAAATGATTCGGCATAATGACGCATTGATCAACATCAACACCTGAAAAATGCGCTGATATTCGTTGCCATTCTTCCTGAACGATTTCACCGAACGCGCTCAATCGTATCCCCCCATCTACCACCTCACCAAACAAACATTCCCGTTGCCAGGCACAGATTGTCACAAAATATGCGCCCGCATGGGAATAATCATAATCACGCAAACGGACAGACCGTCGGCGATGGACCTCCGCATTGTATACCATTCCCCCCGCCGTAGGGGCGCGATTCATCGCGCCCTGCTTTAGCAAGTTACACCAAACGCCCGACCCCCACATACCCAAATCCGGCGCCCCGAATGACCGCTGGATCATACTGATTGCGCCCATCAAAAACTAGCTGCTGCTTCATAATACGGCGCATGGCATCAAGATCGGGATTTCGGAACGGTTTCCACTCGGTCACCAGCAGCATGGCATCAACATCTTCGAGGGCCTGATATTGATGATCCACCAGACGCAACTGCCCCGAGGCGAACCACTCGGACGGCAGCTCACGAGCGGCGGTTTCCATTGCCACCGGATCATAGGCCAGAACCCTGGCGCCGGCGGCAATCAGATCGGCAATCAGCACTTTGGCGGAAGACTCACGCATATCATCGGTACCCGGTTTGAAAGCAAGCCCCCAGACCCCGAAGCTTAAACCGGACAGATCATCACCAAAGTGCCGTCGGAGCTGACGTCCGAACCACCCTTTTTGAAACTGATTGCGTTCTTCCACCGACTGGAGCACCTGCGGCTCAAAATCAACCTGCTGAGCCATGCGGATCAATGCCTGCACATCCTTGGGAAAACAAGAACCACCGTAACCGCAGCCGGGATAAATAAAAGAAAAACCGATACGGCTATCCGAACCGATTCCGCGCCGGACATTTTCAACATCAACACCCATCAATTCACACAAACCGGCCATCTCGTTAATAAAAGAGATTTTTGTTGCCAGCATCGAGTTTGCTGCATATTTGGTCATTTCCGCATCGCGCACGCCCATATAAATGGTGCGCTCATGATTGCGATTAAAAGGTGCGTATAATTGGCGCATCAAATCACGGGCCCGCGCACTGTTGCTGCCGACAACAATCCGGTCGGGCTTCATGAAGTCATCAATAGCTGCCCCCTCTTTTAAAAACTCCGGGTTGCTGACGACATCAAAGTCAAGATCAAGACCGCGCTGATCCAGTTGCTGCTGAACCGCTTCACGCACCTTATCCGCTGTACCAACCGGCACCGTCGATTTATTGACGATAACAGCATAATCTGTCAGCAACGAACCGATCTCTTTAGCCACCGCTAGCACATATTGAAGATCAGCTGACCCGTCTTCCCCCGGCGGCGTGCCTACAGCAATAAAATAAAGGCTGCAATCCTCCATCGCTTCCGTCAGATTGCTGGAAAAATGTAACCTTCCCTCATGCTGGTTGCCGGCAACCAGCGCATCCAACCCCGGCTCGTAAATCGGTAGTTTCCCTTTTTTCAGCCCCTCAATCTTTTCCTGATCGATATCGACACAATAGACCTGATTGCCCATTTCGGCAAAACAGGCGCCACTGACCAGGCCGACATAACCGGTACCAATAACCGTCAATTTCATGAAAATCCCTCGTATTTATAAATTAGTAGCTATCCTTGGATACTCTGCAAAAACAGCTGGAAGGATACAGTGCATTAGCATTAAAGTGAAGAAAATACGACCGCTAGCGCGGCGTTATTAGTCCATCGCTTCGCGATGTCACTGGTCGTTTGTTGAAAACTGTGACCCGTGAGCGGTAAACAGTGAGCAGTAAAGGAATACTTCTTAGCAACTGCAACTTGACCAAACCATGTTGCTGTGGTACATGTATTACAAATATGACAGGAGGCGCGCCATGTTAAGTATAAGATTATCACCCGAGGTGGAAAAACGCCTCGATACCCTCGCCAAAGAAACTCATCGCCCCAAGAGTTTTTACGTACGTGAAGCAATCGAACGCTCGCTGGAACAATTAGAGGACATCTATCTGGCGGAAAAACGTCTGGAAGATATTCGTGCCGGAAAAAGCCGGGTCAAATCATTAGCCGAAGTGGAGCGCGATCTTGGCCTGGCAGATTAATTTTGAAGACTCGGCATTCAAAGAACTAAGCAAGCTGGACAAACAGGCACAGAAAAATATTCTCCGCTATCTGCGCAACCGGATCGCCGTTAGCGATGATCCCCGCAACTTCGGACAAGCTCTTCGAGCCAACCTCTCCGGTCTATGGAAATATCGTGTCGGAAACTATAGAATTATTTGCTCAATCAACGATAATGAGTTGACCGTTCTTGTCTTGCGTGTTGGCCATCGGCGTCAAACTTACGAAGATCATTAGTTTTTTTTACGGTTCAGTTTCAACCGCAGACATACACAGATGTTACGCAGATAAGACCTTATAACCAGTGATTTTAAATATTTAACCTAAAAACAATTGTCGCGGTAAAGTTAAATACACAGACAAGACCTTGGAGTTTTAAACCAAAAAAAGGATTTTGCCGTTGACCCTATCCGCGTTCATCTGCGTTTATCTGCGGCTAATAGATTTCTCCGTGATCTTCGTGGCTCCGTGTGAGTAATGATTTTTCACGGAATTACAATCTCCATCCCCTCCGACAACTTCTGCAATTCCGTCTGCAACGCCACCTTGGCGTCCGTATCACCATGAACCAGATAAATCGTCTCCGGCAGATGGCGCATGCGTTTGATAAAGTTGACCAGGTTACGCTGATCGGCATGAGCGGAATAGCCGCTCAAGGTATGAATCTGCGCTTTAATATCATAACGCTGGCCATCCAGAATCACATAGCCACCATCGGGGCCATAGGTCTGGATAGCCCGGCCCGGTGTGCCTTCAGCCTGATAGCCGACAAAAAGAACATCGGTGCGCGTATCGCCCAGCAACGCTTTGAGATACGCGACGATGCGCCCGCCACTGCACATTCCGCTGCCGGCAATCACAATGGCAGGACGCGCTGTGTGCTGCAGATATTCAACCGTGTGGAGATGATCCTGATGGGAGTCGATGGTGATCAACTGCTCAAATGACAGGGGATGCCGCCCCGCTCCGACCTTGCGAGAGCTTTCCACATCCCATAAATTCTTGAGTTGCCGATAAACACTGGTGAAACGACTCGCCAGAGGGGAATCGACGATAATTTCCAGATCGTCCCAGGTCATGCCGGCGGTTACCTCCTCCCGGCGAAAGCGAAAGATCAGATCTTCCAGTTCGTAAAGCAATTCCTGCGTTCTGCCGATACTGAAAGCCGGAACAAGAATAACACCACGATCCGTCAGCGCCCGTTTAATCACCTGACGTAACAATTGGCGACGTTGCCGGCGGCCGGAATGCAGTCGATCCCCGTAAGTACTTTCCAGAACAACAACATCTGCGCGATAGGGTGAAACCGGTGCCGGCAACAGCGGCGCGTAGGGTGCCCCCAGGTCACCGGAGAAGAGGACTCGACGCCCCGCAACATCACATTCGATATACGCCGACCCCAGAATATGGCCGGCGCGTTTGAACTTCGCCCTGATATCAGTGCCGACAACCTCGACCCACTTGCCGAAAGGGACAGGTATTACCCGTTCTTCAATCAACTTCAAAAAGCGCCCTACCAGGCGTTTGTCCCTGGTAAAGCCAATCTTGACCGCATCCTCAAGCACCAGCGGCAACAGATGAGCCGATGCTTCCGAACAATAAATAGGGCCGGAAAAACCGGCCGCCAACAGGTAAGGGATCCGCCCGACATGATCAATATGGACATGAGTGACCAGCAGCGCCTTGATGTGATCGACAGGAAAATCAATCTCCAGCGGCCGTTCGTCCGCTCCCTGAAACAGACCGCAATCGATCAGAATTCCGGTGTCATCCGCCCCCTGCAGTTCATAACAGGAGCCGGTAACCCCGGTGGTGCCGCCGTGAAATTTTAGCTGTGGATATTCAGTCATTGCATCCCCCCTCCTGAAATTGACGATAAAGTGGCATGAGCCACGTTGTGGAATCTTTGGTTGATAAAAGTGAGCAGTGAACGGTGAGCCGTGAGCGGTCTTCTGCTTACTGTTCACGGTTCACTGTTTACCACTTTTCACTCATTTTTTCTTGTGTAAACTTTTTCGACAATCACAAAAAAAACCCGACACCTATGAAGGTGCCGGGTTTTTTTAGCATGCTGATATTTTACTATAAAACTATTTATTCATGCTCCGACGACGATACAGTGCCAGACCAGCCAGACCCGTACCAAAAAGCAGCAGAGTGGCGGGCTCGGGGACAGGTGCTGAATCTAGTCTGGAATAGAAACCGGCAGGCAAACCACCAGATCCATCCCCGTATATTTCAAGAGAATGTAGCCCGGCAGTAAGCAAAACTTGACCTTTACTATAGGAAGTACCCATCCAGGCGCTATCTTGACTAGTATCAAAATCAAATCCTGTAGCAAATGCATCAAACGTCGTAGTTAATATTTCAACACCATAATCAAAAACCTGCATTACGTCACCAACAATACAACAGTCAATTATACTGAAAATTGCTGGCCCAGTTAATTCAAAAACATAAGGAGACCCTGCAGAAGGGGCAGTAGATGAAGCATACTGGTCACTTGACCAGCCAGCATCTAATATGGGGGCGGCCTGACTGGCTAAAGGTAACAATACGAGCATCAGAATTACCAACAATAACTTTTTCATTGATCCTCTCCTTTTCAATAAAACGGGTTTTGATCCAATGAGATTCAATATCAACAAAAAGCAAATACCAGGCCAAGACCCCAGACATATAAAATCATTAGGTTTTCTTTTTTGAAAAGCCTAGGTGTAAAGTTTATCGACAGGCAACATTGCTGTTTCTTTAGTAAAATAATCAAGAGTTGTAAAAAATATTACTGAACGGTAGCGGTGTAAATGAGTGGCGTATAACTATGTAAAGCTTAATTAAGAGTTCAGAATGTAGAATTAGTATGTATTTAAGTTTTAATACATGATGAATTCATTATTCAGCCTTTCGTCCTTATCACATCATTATTACCTTTAATTTTAGGACATCGATGGGCCCCGAGGTTATATTGTAATATTCTAAGAGACGCTCCGCTGTAATATTAATCTGTTTACTGCTCACCACTTATTGATATTCCCTTCTCCATAAAGTCCCTCACCAGCGGTACCAGCTCCTTCAAAAACGGCATCACTTCTTCTTCGCTGTGTCGTGTTTCCACCACCACCACAGCACCATTCGTTCGCCGTTTGATCAGGCCATTCCAGAAAGTGTAAAATTTTCCGACATACTGGCTTGTAATGATGTGGTCATCCATGATGTACCAGAAATAAATACCGGACGGATTAAAACGGTCACGCACTCGTGTATGATTAATGGTTACAGACCCTTCAGATATTTCAATGGAAACCGGCTGCTCTTCTTCATGCATCCATCCCCGCCGATAATCAATCAGCTTTCGTTCTCTACTCTGTTGTGAAAAATAACCGATATAAACATCTACCCGATGTTCCGGGGCGACATAGGATCTCATCAACTCATCATCTGCCGGAAAAGGTCTGAGTCTTTCCTCAACCGAATGCAGCGGTTGTCCGGAAAAGTTGCCAATGTTAGCGTTAAATTGTGAAAGTGGAGTTTTCAAGGTCACCGGTGCTACCTTGTAAAACTGCACAAATCCCAACGTCACGACAAAAAGCATGACGGCAATTATCCAGGCGTTACGGAAGCTGGGAACATCAGCTTTATCGATTCGTACCTTTGGTACGGCAACTTCAGCACTGATTTCAATCTCTTGTTGAACTTCAGATTGACCCTTGGTTTTTGGCCTGAGAAAGTGATTGAGAATCACCAGGAGAATCATCCCAAAAAAGAAGATCACACTGACTGCCAGGGTCTCATTCGGACCATGCAGATCGGCACCTTCGTTATAGAGGGCATAAACACCGATCAGAAAAATCCGGAATCCGTTAGCAAACAAGCCGATCACAAAGCTTGCCATAACGAGGAAAACCTTACGCACCGGGGGTAGTTTGCTCATGATCCCAAGGGGAACAGATAAAGCCATGATAGCTACCAGATGGCTGACACCGCTGCAGGCCCTGACGACTTCAAGGGAAATATGTGGCAGATCGATGATAACCCCGGTAAGAACAACCGGCATACCAATCAGCTTAAACAATTGAACTGCAATCCAGGCTGAAGCGTGTTGTAAATAAATAGCAAGGTTTGAAAGCAGGGTTTCGACAAAGCCGGTAACAAATATCAAATAAACAACAGGAAGGAACAACGCTCTAAAAAATGACCACCCCTTTAGCAGTAGAATCATGCCCAGCAACAAAGGAACCATGGAAATTTGCTGAAGCAACATGGTGTTGCTGAGCTTGCCGGCAAACAGCATGAAACATCCCGCTGCAGCAAGAAGCCCTCCCCAGGAGACAACGGGATATCCGGGCAGGGTTTTGAAATCGTCTTTTTTCAACCAGATCAAGTACAGGCTGACAGCAACGATCAAGGGACCGTGAGCGCCCTCATTGCTGTTCCAGGTTCCAACAATATGGATAATTGTGTCGAGGTAAAGAACAAGAAAAACGCAGCCAAACAAGAAAAACGCAGATATGACCTTAACAGGGAAAGTTCGTTTATTGGGCTGGTTATGAGATTCAGTATTTGTAGTCATAATGCCTTATTTTATTTTTGGGGTTCTATCTGCGTTTATCCGCGTTCATCTGCGACTAAATGGTTTACGTTGCGCTCGTCGCTTCATTGCGAGAACTAATTCCAAGTTCTTTACTTAGTGCCCAATCCACCCAAATAACCCATACCGCAGCCAATAAAAACCCAATTTTATCGTTTCCATACCATTGCGTATCAACCAGCGGCGATTATCATCCGGACTGCGCGGAATTGGATAAACACCCACTTTCACATCAGTGCCGGCAAATACCCGTTCAAAGGTCCACAGGGTTCGCCGCGTGTGATAATTGGAACTCACCACCAGTAACGAACGAATCGTGTTATCTTCATCGACAAAATGCCTGGTGTTCAGGGCATCGAAATAACTGCCACTTTCGATAAAATCGAGTATTTCTATCGCTTCAGCAGGAACCTCACGGTCCAGCAGGTATTCCCTTGCCCACTCCACATGATACAAATTTCTCTGATGTTTCTCAGACCATCTACCAATTACACCATCATTCGTGAGGAAAATACGCGGTGCAACACCATCCTCATACAGTTCGACGACGGCCGGCAGGCGCTGATAGCGACTCCCCCCGGCCATCAGTACCAGGGCATCGGCCTGAAACAGACTCTGTTCGGCCACGACAACCTTTTCGAGAAACTCCGGCTTGTTCCAGAGCACAACCACCACAACCAGTATTACGGCAAAACATCCAATCAGCATCTTAGTAGCAACTCGTAACATCGCAAAAACTATCTCTGTGGCGTCCACATGGTATCTTTTTTGCCGGCAACAAAACGCAACCAACCCACCGCCTGTCCGGCACAGGTCAACAGAAAAGTCGCGCAAATATCTACAATGCGTGACTGGACATAACCCATCAATCCCAAAGAACCGGCCAGCACCAACACCAGCATGGCCAGAAAAGCCAGCCCATAAAACAAGGAAGACGTCATCAGCGCCAAACCGGACACAAACGCCCCGACTACAAAATACGGCACCAGAAAACGCAATACCTTATGGGACAGTAGAAAAAATGCGAAGGAACCATAGTCAACGGGGTCAAGATACTTCAGATTGCGTCGAATCGCCCCCAGGGTTCTATTGGTCATGCGCGCCTGGCGACGAAACTCCTTGCCGGCATCCTCCGACGGTTCTTCCAGACAATAAACATCCTCATCCAGGACCACCCGATGCTTTTGTCCGATCACATTCAGAGGAATCACAAAATCATTGATATCCTGATCTTCCAATGGCTGATACAACTCCTTGCGGATGGCAAATATCGCCCCGTCGGCACCAACACAGGATGAAATCCGACTTTCCGCATCCTTGGTGATTTTTTCCAGCCGCGCGTAGGCTCCCGGCGCTTCCTCCACATCGGAATCCGGCCGTCGATATTTTGTCCAGCCGGTCACCAGGCCGATGGATTCAGTGGCGAAATTGCGGGTGATCATCTGCAGTGCCTGGGGTGGAAACATGGAGTTGGCGTCGGTAAACACCACTATCTCACCACTTGCTTCCGCCACAGCCTGATTCAGACAGGCCGTTTTGCCGGCCCGTTCATAAGCTTTCAGCACCACCCGTTCATCGTGACAGGAGTTGACAATCTCGTGGGTCGCATCGCTAGAACCATCGGATACAATCATGATTTCCAGACGATCATGCGGATAATCCAGCGCCAGGGCATTATCGAGTTTGCGTTGGATAACCCCTTCCTCGTTATAAACCGAAACAATCAGGCTTACCGTTGGCTGTTCCGAACCTCTATTCCATGAACGTGGGGCAACTTTCGACCAGACAGAAACCAGCAACGGGTAAATAACATAGGGATACAAGGTCAACACCAGGAACACCCAGAAAAAAAACTCAGCCGCACTCACGCGCCCTGCCCTCCTTTGTCAATATACAGATTAAACCAGGTCTGAAACACCACCATTGACCAGATCAGGGTATCGTGGATTTCACGCCCGGAAAAGTGTTCATCCAGCACCCGGCGCACCGTTACGGTGTTCAAATAGTTGTGTTTGCTCAGTTGTTCATCCGACAGGGTACTGATGACAAACGGCTTTAATTCATTTTTCAGCCAGCTGGTCATCGGGCCGACAAACCCCTGCTTACGATGGCTGATCACCTCTGCCGGAAGATACTGACCAGCCGCTTTTTTCAGCAGATACTTTTTTTTCAGTCCCTTCATTTTCATTTCCGGCGGGATGGTCGCGCAGTATTCCAGAAAATGATGATCCAGAAACGGCACCCGCACCTCCAGGGCGTGCTGCATACTCATCCGGTCAGTCACTGCCAGGATATCTTCAGGAAGATAGGTCTTTAAATCGCAATACAAAGCCCGATCAAGGGAATCCTCCGGGCCACTAACCTTATCGGAGCGGAAATATCCCAGCACATTTTCCCTGCCGGATTCCAGAAGACCGTTGAAATGCACCTGATCATTGAACAGACTATCGCGCACCGCAGGATTCAGCTTCGACATAAATCCGAAATAGCGCAGGTCAGGGGGGAGACTGCCTCCCCGGACAAACCGCTTCATGTGATTGATAGTGTAATGGCCGTCTTTGCGTTCCGGCAAGCGTTCCACCAGGGGGCGGATCAACGATTCCCGCAGTAATCGAGGAATTCGCGTATAACGACTGCTCAGCAAAAACCCAAGGTGCCGTTCATAACCGGTAAAGACCTCGTCACCACCCAGGCCCGACAGGGCCACGGTGACGTTTTCCCTGGCGATCTTACAGACAAACCAGGAAGGGATCGCCGAATCATCAGCAAAGGGTTCATCAAAAGCCCGAACGATGTTCTCAATCAATCCTTCCGCTTCCGGCAAGACTTCATATTCGTGGTGATTGGTTGCGTAACGCTCGGAAACCTGGCGGGCATAAATTCGTTCATCCAGGTAACCACCGACATCACCACCGAAACCCATGCAGAAGGTATTGGCCTGTTGTTGCGACACCCGACTCATCAGGGCAACGATCATGCTGGAATCGATACCACCGCTCAAAAATGCCCCTAACGGCACTTCACTCATCAGCCGGATATCCACCGCTTCGTGAAGCAGGTCCATGAAACCGTCAATAAATTGCTTTTCGGTTTTGCTCCGGTCAGGCTCGTGATGCAGATCCCAGTATTGTCGCTGGGTCACCTGGCCTTCTTTGACGGTGATCGTATGGCCCGGCAACAGCTTGCGGATATGCTGAAAAATCGTCAACTCACCAGGGATGTAAGAGAGGTTGAAATAAGTCGCGAGGGCTTTCTCGTCGATGGCCCGGGGGAAATCATCATCCGCCAGAATCGCCTTCATCTCCGACGCAAAGGAAAAGCGTCCCGGCATTGCGCTGAAAAAAATCGGCTTGATACCCAGGCGGTCGCGGCCGATAAAGAGGATACGTTCCCTCATGTCCCAGATCGCATAGGCAAACATACCGCGCAGCCGCTCAATACTCTGTTCCCCCCACTGTTCCCAGGCATGCAGCGCCACCTCCGAATCGCTTGAGGTGGAAAAGACATGCCCTTTGGCGATCAACTCGTTGCGCAGGGCAACATGATTAAAAATTTCGCCGTTGCAGATGATCAGGCGGGTGCGGTCTTCGTTGAAAATCGGCTGCTGCCCACCGCTCAAGTCAATAATGCTCAAGCGCCGATGCCCCAGGCCGATGTGATTATCAAGGTAATAACCGGCCGCATCCGGCCCCCGGTGGGTTAAGGTAGACGTCGCCCGTTCCAGAAACCCCTGGTCAATCCCCTCACCCAACACCCCATAAATACCGCACATAAAAAATCAACCTTTATGAAAACTTATCTCGCGCCCGTTCGCTATGCTCACTCACGACGCAACGATCGCAAAGAGATCAAATTCCGAATCTATTTCAGCCGCAGATACACGCAGATGGGCGCAGATAAAACCTTGAAAATCGATAGCTTTTGTTTAAACCATAAAAAGAACCAGATTTTTCCTTTGACCCTATCCGCGTTCATCTGCGTTCATCTGCGTTCATCTGCGGCAAAAGGGGGTTTTTCGTCTCTAAAAATCAAGAACAATCATTGCCGCTGATTTACGCAGATGGTTCGCAGATAAAATCTGAAAAATCCGTCTTTGTTTTGAGGTTCTAAAACTTAAAAAAGCTTTTGCTCTTGAACCTATCAGCGTTGATCTGCGTCATCTGCGGCTAAGCGTTTAAAAGTTGTTCACGACTCTTTTGACCTGGACACGACTGCCACCAAAATTTATTAATAACGCAATCCGCTTACCCGTTGCTTTCAAGTAATTCAAGCATTGAGCAAAGTGAGAATCATCAATATTTTTAACAGATTTCAGCTCGACAATAACCTCATCGTCGACAACCAGATCAGCAAAAAAATCTCCGACCAGAATACCATCATAATAAACTTTGATCGGTTGCTGTTTGACAAATGTTAATCCTGTTTTTTGAAGCTCATGAGCCATAGCATTTTCATAAACTTTCTCCAAAAAGCAGCTACCGAGAGTATTTCCAACGGCATAGGCGCAAGCAATAATTTCTTCCGTCAAACTGTTGATATATGCACTGTCCCGAATCATATCCCCTCCTGAAAAACTAAAACCCGTTATTAGACGCTGATACTCACAGATGGTACGCAGATGAAACCATACAAACCAGTCATTTTGGTTTTAACCTTAAAAAAGTTTTTTTCCTTTGACCCTATCCGCGCTTATCTGCGTTCATCTGCGGCTAAAAGTTTTCTTGTTGATTTTGATCAACTATTTTCTTAACCGCCTCCACAAATCCCACCTTCGGCGTCCACCCAAGCTCACTTTTGATTTTCGTTACATCATAAACCACCGGGTTCTGTGACGACTTGAGCCGGTACATACTGATCACCGGCTCTCGCCTCATTACCCCAAACACCCGTTCCTGCACCGCAACAATCCCCGCGAACAGTCTATACGGGAAGTACAAGCACAACGCACCCGGATGAAGCTTTCGGATAAAGGTGTTCATGTAGTTTTTTTTGTCGACCCGGTCGGAATCGACAACATTGTAGACCTTCCCGGTACTGTTATCCGCCGTCATCGCCAGAATAATCGCATCGACCAGGTTATCAACATACACCAGTGGCAGAATAAAGTTCTTGCGATCGATGATAACAAACAGCTTGTTTTTCAGGGAAAAGCCCACCATCGGCGTGTAATTTTCACCGCCGGGGCCGTAGATCGTGCCGGGACGCAGAACGGTAGCGGCAACGCCCTCCTGCTCTATCGCATTCGTCACCAGTTTTTCCGCTTCGAGTTTGGTTAACGAATAGGCTCCCCGCAGATGTGGTTGAGCTTCCAACGAAGCAGATTCATTAAGCAGCGCACCATCACCGTGATCGGCAATGCCGTACACCGAGCAGGAGCTGATATAGACCAGCTTTTTCACAGCATACCGGCGGCATAGATCAAGAATGTTGCGTGTTCCCTCAATGGTCACCCGCCGCATCTGCTCTTCAGAGCCACTGGTACCGGCAGCAGCGTGGATGACGTAATCGACACCACTAAACGCCAACTGTAATGAACCCAGATCGGTGACATCACCGTAAACAAATTCTACACCGGACAGATGCAAACCCTGCGTCCGCGAGGTTTTACGCACCAGGGCACAGACAGCAAACCCCTTATCGATGAGTTTGTTGACAATGCGCCGACCTAAAAAACCGGTCGCACCGGTGACCAGTACTTTTTTCATTTTCTCACCCGTAAAACCTCTCGCACACGGATAACATCTGAAACTTCGTATTTTTACAGATTAAAAACAGCATCAAATCTTCATCGAACACAGACAGGATAACGGCAGAATTTAGAATATTGAATACAGGAGTCAGAAGAAAAGCCTCAATCATTCAGAAGCCTGATTCTAACCTTCTGAATTCTGACTCCTAATTCCTGTGTTCTCGTGTATGTCATCTGCGACTAAAGTCAGATTTTCATCAGACCCTTCAGATTGTATCCGTGTCCAGCGGGTTATAGTCCTAAAAACTTATCTCGCGCCCGTTCGCTTTACTCACTCAAGCACGCCAAGGACGCGAAGAAGAGCAAAACAAAATCTTTGTTAGCCGCAGATGAACGCAGATGTTACGCAGATAAAACCTTTGTCAGACCGAATTCAGAATACAGGATACGGAATTCAGGAGTTTTCCAAAAC
Source organism: Pelovirga sp. C15f (assembly GCF_057178085.1). Lineage (NCBI taxonomy): Bacteria > Pseudomonadati > Thermodesulfobacteriota > Desulfuromonadia > Geobacterales > Geobacteraceae > Pelovirga > Pelovirga sp. C15f. The sequence continues at coordinate 402,622 of NZ_JBXUCV010000001.1, read as the reverse complement.
TGTCTTCTAAATTCTATATTCTGGCTTTAGTTGACCCTATCCGCGTGTATCTGCGTTCATCTGCGGCTAAAAAACTTTTCTCAGCACTCTTTGCGGGCTCTGCTTGAGGCATGGTTTTCAGTATTAGGTTCTTCCGTTCCCTGTACAAATATCAATGAACCCGATCAACAAAATCAATATTTTCATTTTTCAAAGGTGAAACAGACAGCTTCAGGTTTAAGGCGTGAAGTACTTTGAGTAGAGTTTCCGTTGAAGGAACGCGCTCTCCTGAAAGGCTCTTATACAAGCTTTCTCGCGATAGACCGGTTGCTTTAGCCAATGAACTCATACCCCGCGCCCGGGCAATATCACCCAAAGCGGCAGCCAGTAAATTGGGATCGTTTTCTTCAAGTACTATATCAAGATAAGCTGCAACATCCGCTTCTGTGGTTAAATACGCTGCGGCATCGAAAGATCGTGTCGTGATTTTCTTTTTAGTCATGATTCAACTCCTGAGCTATTGCGATGGCTCTTTGTATATCGCGCCCCTGCGTGGATTTGGTACCACCACCCAACATCACAACTACGATGTCTCCTCGTTGAACATAATACATCCGCCACCCCGGACCAAAAAACTCACACATTTCAAAAACACCGTCACCAATAAACTTAACATCGCCCAGATTGCCCAGACTCACCTTACGTAGCCTTTTCAACAATCGTGCTTTTGTGACGCTATCTTTAAGGCTGTGTAACCATTTGCTGAATGTTTCTGTTTCAATAACATGATACATAGCATACCCCCACCCGTATCCTTTTGGCTACATTTATTATTGTCAGTTGTGAGTTGTGATAGTGGTCAAAGGCAAAACCAAATCTATGTTGGCCGCAGATACACGCAGATGTTACGCAGATGAAGATAAAATCAATTCTTGTGAATAAAAAATCAGGCTTCTTTTTGGTGTATAAACCACAATAACAGGATTTTAATCATGACCCTATCCGCGCGTATCTGCGTTCATCTGCGGCTAATGCCTTTATACCAAAACCATTCTCAGCCGCTGATACACGCAGATGTTACGCAGATGAAACCATGCAAACCAGTCATTTTGGTCGTAACTCTAAAAAGTCTTTATGCCTTTGACCCTATCCGCGCGTATCTGCGTTCATCTGCGGCTATAAGTCTTTATTTGTTCAAGTGATCCGCCAACCGAAACGCCAGTTGGCCAATCGCCAGGCCTGTATTCGCATAGCTATGCTCCTGCAGTACCGACCCATCGCACACATACACATTCTCACAACATTTCAGCTTCAAATTGGTATCAACCAGGGCATCCTCACCCGAACCCATACTGATGGTGCCGGAGTGATGCGCGGCGGACCAGAGCCAGTCGCTGGTAATCTCGGTGTTGATGTTGATGGCAACGGCCAAATCCCCAAGCATGACCTCAAAATCCTTGAGCATGGCCCGGTAAATTCCCAGCTCTTCATCGGATACCGTCCACTTCACCTGAATAGCACCATCCTCTTCATACACCCTGCTGTCGCCACGTTTCTGTTCGGTGATCAGCAGTATATTGTAGGTCCGGCTAGGGAGATTGACGCCAAACACATGCGCGAATATTTCCGCGATCATGTCGGGGTGAAATATTTTCCAGGAAAAGATGTTCTTGATCCGGGCCATGCCGTTACTGGCCCCAAGGGAGGATTTGTACTTATAAATCGCCAGGCGGTTATCCATGGTCAGGGCCGGGCGGAAAAACGCACAGGCCGTGTAGTTGCCGCACGCACTTTTCAGCCGCACAGCATTACGGCTGATATAATCACCACGGTCCCAGGCAGAAAGCTTTTTGATGAGATTCGATAGTTGTTTTTTTACTTTAACCTTACCGACAAAACCCATTGGATGGTCAATAAAACCAACCCCAACCGACTCATCCGATTTGCCGGCTGACTTCACAACCTTTTGAATCAATCCCGGCGTTCCCAATGTTCCCGCTGCGACGATAACAACATCAGCATCTAACTCGCATTTCTGACCTGATACCTGGTAAGCAACCTTACTGATACAGCCATCCTGATAAACAAAATTGATCTGCTCAACATCATAGATTGCTTTGACCGCAGGTGACACCGACAGTTTCTGGTATTTTTTCGGGTACACCAGGCAGTCGATGCCATCGGGGAAAGCTTTAAAATCGGGAGAAAGGGAGTTGGCTTCTTGAACAAGTTGCCGATGATCTTCAGTAAAAGATGCCCCGGTGTAAAAGAGCGCAGCGGCGGTCTGGCCGATATAGCTTTGCGCCTGTTGAAGAACTTCCCTAAATTCGGGGTCGACTACATCCTCGCCCCGAATAGGGATCAGCCCGTTATGCCACAGGTTAGTGCTGCCGCCGCCGCCATAGCAGCATGTGTGGACTTCCGCGAATTTTTTGTGGTGGAAGTGAAGTTTGGGATAGGTAATGCTGCCTTGTGGGCCTCTTTCCAGCAGAGTGACGTCATAGCTTTTGCTTAACTCATTACAGATCAATGAACCGGCTAAGCCATTACCGATGATGAGAATGTGCTTTTTCATTTAGTCTTCCCCCATAATCATTCTGACAAAAAATATAATAAAACCAATATAAACAACACCAGCTGATGCCATATTGTTAAGGGAAGCATGATACTTACTAAAATTGCATATAAATAAAAGATTGGGTACTCGCACCACAAAAAACTACTAAGTATAAAATTATTCCGTAGTATAAACCTTTCAATGAAGTAGGTATCGCATTGAACCAATACATATCATTCCTTGAAAAACAATCAGAATGAATTTTTTTGAATATTAATGGCAAAACCGAAACAATCAGGACTAATATCAGGACACCAAGCACATCAAAAGCGGGTTGCCCCAAGAATAAATGATCCGCAAACACGTGAAATCCATCATTGATCAAATATAAGCTTTTTGGTAATTCAACAAAAGTGCTATGAATAATATAAGCTGCTTCTGATAATGAGGTAGCTCGAAAAAAAACCCAAGACACACAAACAAGGTTAAATGTTGTAAAAATATGAAGTAAATTTTCTATGCGCTTGTTTCCAAAAGATATGGTTTTATAAACAATCACTATTTGTTTTTTGAAAATTACGCCGACACAGAGATAGAAACCATGAATAAAGCCCCAGAAAACATATGTCCAAGCAGCGCCATGCCATAATCCAGAAATTAAAAAAGTTACAATAAGCGCAACTGGAACACCCCACATAGTCCAATGGCGATACTTGAATTGTAACGGCTTAAAAATATAATCCAAAATCCAACTTGAAAAAGAAATGTGCCATCTTCGCCAAAAATCAGCTATGGATTTAGCCAAATAAGGTGCATTGAAGTTTTCAATTAACTTTACATTAAAGCATCGAGCGATGCCTCGAGCCATATCAGTATATCCAGAAAAATCGAAATAAATTTGGAAAGCGAAAATATATGTTGCAAGGACAAAAGACATACCATAATGACTGGATACGTCTGAATAAACAGGATCAACATACATCGCCAATCTATCAGCAATGACTACTTTTTTAAAAAGACCCCACAAAAATAGATTTGCCCCAGACCAAATATTTTCATAATTTATTTTACCAAGGTTTTGCATTTGAGGGAGTAAGTTACCACCTCTTTCAATAGGGCCTTGAATCAACTTAGGGAAGAAACAAATAGACAAAGCCAAGACTCTAAAACTTTGCTCTGCTTCAATTTTTTCAAGATAGATATCTGCAAGGTAAGATATTGATTGAAAAACAAAATAAGATATACCGACTATGGTAAAATAAATATTTGAGTAAATTGGTACAGAAATGTTTAAAATATCTAGCAAATTTTCAATATTTTCTAAAATAAATGAACAGTATTTTAAAATAACCAATGTAAAAACATTTACACAGACACCCATCCAAAGATATAAACTTCCTCTTTTATTATTTATATTTTTGAATATCAATTTACCAAAAAAATAAGTAATTATTGTTATAAAAAATAGAACAAGTAAAAGATAAGTTGATCCAAAAAAATAATAAAATAGATAGCTAGAAAATATTAGAAAGTAAGCCCTATACATATTATTGAGAATTGAATATAGAGATAAATTTATAATAACAAATATAATATACTTTAAAGATGTTACTTCCATGTTAAATTAACCTGTTTTTATTCCGATATGTCAATTATAGATTCATATATATTTTCTGCTATCAACTTTGAACCATTATCAGTGAAGTGTACGTTGTCACCAAAGTATTCAACTTTTTTTGGTATAGAAGAAAAAAGATCCGTCACTTTAATATTTTTAATATTTGCAATTTCAATATTTTTTTCAGCATATCGTTCTGCTATATCGGCCATACCAGATCTCGTGTATCTAATACAGAATCTTCTGAAATCAGAAAAAAGTATTGGATGATCATTATAATTTGTCGACGAAATTAAAGTTGGATAAGTTGCTAATATTATATCGATATTGTTAGATCGTATGTGATCAATAACACCTAACACTTCGTCAAAGTATATATCTAATCTCTCATTGTCGACTCTGCTTAAAGCAGAAACGTCCTGTAACCTACTATTTTCCAGTGAAAGTATTTGTTTTTTCAGATTTTTATATTGATAATATTCTAACAATCTAGGCAAATAATAAGAGATTGTTTCCTTCATAGAAGATTTTATCTTCGATAAAACCCTAAGCTGAAAACCATCTCTTTTTACAGTCAAGTTATTTAAAATCATTTTCAGGTTAGTAGTCCTGTCTCTATCAATAGCACTACTATCTAAAATTGAGCTATAATTTTCACTACATGCAACAAAGTAAGGATTGATAAACAGAATTACAATATCGGGCTGAAGTAATGAAATGTGACTATCAAAATATTGTTTATATCGATGTAAATCTAAACCAGCAACAGATGAATTTATTACCTCAAACTGGTTATCAGGGAGTAAATTTCTAAGCTGTGCGGGCCACTCATTGTTTTCACTTTCATATAAACCATAAGACTCAGATGATCCCATCACAACAATTCGAGTTATATTAATATTTCTACTTAAATCCAGATCTGGTCCTCGAAAACCTAAATTATTATTTTTCCATTTTTCAAATCTTGTATTTGGTATGTTGTACTGAAACCCGTCGCTTATCCCTCTTAGCCTGTCACTTGAATATTTTGATAACAGAGGGGCTTTGTATCGAATGTAATCATCGAATCGAGCACATATTTCCAAAGTAAAAAAAACCATAAGTAAAAAAAAAGTATACTTTGAAAAAGATATTATAAATTTTATAAACAATTTAGACATACATTTAGTTTTCTAATTTATAAAGTATGCTCTTTATCAAATCACCGACATTTTTGAAGGTCAGGAGTTCTTTTTGAGTGAACTTGATATTAAATCGAGACTCTATCGTTACAATAAGATTCACATGTGATAGAGAGTCCCAGCCATCTACATCATCAGCTGTCATTTCTGGTCTTATCATAATATAGTCATCAAACACTTCGCAAAAGATATCATTCAAAGCTTTTTCTACAGTCATTTCAATCCTCCAGAGTAGAGATATCGCCCACATCCTGTCCGAGATATCTGGCTTTTAATACCCGTCGCATAATTTTACCACTTTTGTTTTTTGGAATTTTATCAATAAAAACGAGATCCTGAGGTGTTGCAATAGATGAGACCTTGTTGGAAACATACAGCCTGAGTTTAATTTCTAATTCTTTAGTCGGTCCATAACCGGTATTCAAGTGAACAAATGCAACCACCTTCTCGAATAACATCTCATCCGGGGCGGCAATAACTCCGGATTCTGCAACCTCTTCTAACTCAAGTAGAGCACTTTCAATTTCAAAGGGGCTGATCAGATGCCCACCGGTATTGATGACATCGTCACTGCGCCCACGGAACCAGAAGTAACCGTCATCATCTTTCACCGCAGTATCACCGGTAAAATAGTAGTTTTTTATGAATTTTTGCCGGTAAGATTCTTTGCGATTCAAATACATAACAAACATAGAGGGCCAGCCGGACTTCAAACATAAATTCCCCTGTTCTCCGTCCGCAAGTGGATTTCCCGTATCAGATATAATTGCCGGTTCAATCCCTTTAACAGGTTTGCCCATTGAACCGGGACGCACATCACGTCCTGGCAAATTGGTAATCATAATTGCCCCCGTTTCCGTTTGAAACCAGGTGTCGTAAATTGTTCTGTTTAATACGTTACGAGCCCACTGAATAACTTCCGGGTTCAAAGGTTCCCCAACGCTGAAAATATGTTTCAAACGTGAAAGATCGAATGATTGATACAAGGATTCATCTTCCCGCATCAGCATGCGCAAAGCAGTAGGGGCGCTGTACCAAATCGTCACTTTTTCAGATTCAAGGATCTCAAACCATTTTTTTGCATCATACATGCCACCAAAATGGACCTGGGTGACTCCAAGACTCCAAGGGCCGATAATTCCATACGAAGTCCCTGTTACCCACCCCTGATCGGCGGTACACCAAAAAGTTTCTTCAGGAGACAGCATCAATACATCTCGGGCAGTAGCGTGTTGCATCAGCACACTATTATGTACATGCAATACTCCTTTCGGCTTTCCAGTTGATCCCGATGTATAATGCAAAACAGATGGCGTATCAAGTGTCGTAATCGGTGTCTGATATTTATCCGATACCTCATTCATCAACCTTGGATAACTGAAAACACCATTGGTACCGTGATCGTCAATATCAGTGATCAGAATATATTCCAAAGCAGGCAACTGCCCTCTAATTCGTTGTATTTTTTTTAAAAAACTTTTTTTCGTCAGTATGCCCCTGGCCTTCGAATCCCCAAGTCGATCCAGCAATGCCTCATCGCCGAAATTCGAAAAAAGGGTGCCACAAATCACTTCCTTTTTAAGGGTTCCCAGAAAGCTGAAAAACTGCTCAGGGCACTTTGGTAAAAAAGTAAAGAAAATATCCCCTTTATTAAAACCAAAGTGGTTTAAAACATTCGCGAACCTGTTAGAATGCAGATCAAGGGTCTTGAAAGTAACATCAGACGGAGTACCCCGCGCCGGCAACCAGCGAAAAGCTGTCTTATCGGAGTAGCCCCTTTGGCACTGCTGAGTTGTGCAAATATGGCCGATATTATACTGATCGCTTTCAATTATCATTAACAGTACCCAACCAGGCTCCTTTTTTGGGGGATCAAACAAAAGAGGCTATGCGACGAACGCACATATAATCAATAATCAGCATCTTCAACTTGCGTTGTCAATCAGGTAAAAAAAGTCCGGTCTTTTTTTAACCAAGACCGGACCTTTGATTGTATTAATGTAGCAACTGCAATAGCGGCGGCGGGGCCACAAAACCAGCAGAGCCTTCTGCAACTGACCAAACACGCAATTCATCCAGCCACATGGTTTGATTAACAGGTGAACCGTTGCCGATCCATGGAGCTAAAACAACCTTATCCCACTGAGTATTAGAATACGCCCCGGCGGCGTACACAACAGAGGTGCCTTCGATAGCAAGCTGATCGTCTACCCACAAGCGCATAATACCATCAAAATTGGCGACACCATTAGTATAGCTGTTTTTCTTTATATGCGCTGTAATTTTTACCCAACTGTCGGATGGAATTGTCACCGAATCAGAACGCCAGGTGTTGGCCGAATACCACCCAACCCCATCATTATAACAACTACCACTGCTGGCACCAACTAAAGAAAACGGAGTATTGCATTGGTTTGCACTACGCATCTCTGTAGTAGATGCAAGATTGTTTGGCACATTTCCATAAGAAGTGTTTGTTCGGTACATGTCCTGGTGAGCAATAACCGGGTAATTAGCATAAGGATACGACATTGAAGACCAGGACTCAAAATACAACCCACTACTCGCACGTGCCAAACTCTGATACGCACCATCATCGGTAGACATCACATGGATCAGATGCGGATGCCAGTTCAACCCCGAACCCTGCCAACCAGCTTCATATTTCACATAGTATTCAATCAAAAATTCGTCAGTTGCTGGAAAAATTCTCCTCAGTACTACTATATTATCAGGACCTGTGGCTCCCTGCTCCCAATGCCACCGCAAAGCATTTCCGCTGAAACCTCCAGCAGCAACACCGCCCGAATTAACTCCGTCATACCAGCCACGAGAAGACCAATTCTCATCCTCAAAGGACTCAGAAAAAAGCGAAACATCTTTAACTACACCAATTTCAGGACCTGAAACGTCACCAACAGGAGAAGGGATTGGGTCACTAACATCATCAGGCCCGATATAAGTCGTGCTGACAACATAATCATCAAACTCTATAGCGTACCAATCGTCAGTCGCATGGTTCCACTCACCAGCACGGTTCCCAATAGCTGGTGGAAAGGCACTATAGAAAAACTCATCAGTTGTGCCTACGTTGATGCTTGGACTTGTTGAGCAATTCGCTGCTCCTGCGTTACAAATAGTCTGCGCCACCCCATCAACAAACAACTGCAACCCGCCATCCCCTGCGTCTGTTGTAGAGTTTAGCTTAAATTTCAGCTCTATTGAGTGCCAGTTCCCATCATTAAGCCCAATTTGTGAAACAGAGTTTTGAGTGTAGAAAATCCCTCCAGATACTCCTGTGACGTATAGAAACAAACTTGTCGTTTTGAATGTAGAGCCTGTTGCCGTACCTTCGCCCCCAGATACGTTAAAATACCACTCACGCGACAAACTCCCAACCGCTGGTCCTGAATGCAGCCGGTTCCACTTCATATAACCAAACCCTGACTCTGTATTCCATTCAGGTGGAATTTTCACATACCATCTTATATAAAGTTCCTTGTAATGATTGTTAAATTCCTCTTGTGTAAATTGTTTGTTTAGGTAACCTGTGTAATCTCCATTCGGAGTTATAGACTCATTATTTCTGCGCCATAACTTCAGGGAATTGCCAGATCTCCCTCCGGGAGAAATCTCCCCCCTATAATGAGTCACCCCATTGTATATATCTGGTTCGGAGGGACACGATGACTTGCCTGAGAAACCGGGAAGAACTGATTGTGTACAATTCCAAGACGTTATTGAATCATAATTTTCTGAAAAGATTATTTGAGAATAGGAATTGATTGAACTCAGCAAGATTGCAAAAAAAAGCAGTTTCGAAAACATAAATCTGGTGCTCATAATCATACCTCCATTACTTTTCATTTATTGGTTGGTCTTCTCAATCAATTTTAAAATTATTACACATGGCTAATATCAAAGCAAGGCGTTTATTTGCGTTCAATTAAGAGGCAAGAGTAAATATCGGTAAAGGTAATATTTTAAAATTTCAGCTATCAAGTGCCTTAAAAACACAGGCTCGTCAGCACTCAGCACATAAATGTTGGAGTTCTCCATTTTCAAAATAGAAGAAAAGGTCAATCTAACTCTTGCAGAATGATACCGAGAGCAAACTAAAATGACATGTTCAAAATCTTTTGATTCAATAATTGCCTTTAAAGTTTTAGCCTCGGAAAAAGTTCCAAATTTATGATCAGAAATATTGATAAAATTTATATGTTCTTGGAGGATACCAAGTTTAGACAGCTCGCGAATTGTCCATTCATTATCTGTTAAATTCCGACCAAGATTTTTATCATAAGAAGTTAGATTTTCAGAATTTAATATATAGATTTGGTCGGAAAAACCAGCACGGTACAAGTTTGCTGCTTTTGTAAATTTCAACTCAAGACTTGAATGAGAACCACCAAGAATATATATGATTGATTTTTTATGGTTGCTTAAATTTTTATCTAAATAATTCTCCTCATAAACCACCTTTTGATAGAGGTACAATCTAACAATATCTCTAAACGTGGGAGAATTGTAAAGAAAAAATAAAACAAAAACAATAAAGAGTAATAAGGTAAAAACAGTACAGATTTTCCTATATGTATATTTATACATTATCTTATAGTTATGATCTTGTTATGAGAATGATCGAAAGAATGGCAAAACTAAGCCCAAATATTTTATTAAAGTTAAAAGTTTCTCCTATAAAATACCCATAAGCTGCAATGATACAAACGATACTAACCATCATTAAAGGCTGGACAGTACTTATATCGTAATTTTTCAATGCATAATAATAAAATAAGAATGATAACGAATATGACAACAAACTGGTAGACAAATATATAAACCAATAAAATGTCAACTCTGGGATTGAACCAGTTTTTTTTAATAATATTTGCGCCAACACAGTAGTGATAATACCTAAAAGAACATAAAGTCTTGGATCTAAAGTGATGTTTGGCATCAAATTACCTTATCATTCATTTGATCGACCCTTATTATCTTCTAAACTATCTTCATCCAATAGATATATTGGCCTATTTTTAACTTCTAAATAAATTTTACCAAGATAAAGCCCTACAACACCAAGACTAAACATTATTGCAGTAGACGTAATCAAAATAGCGAGTATAACTGTTGCAAATCCACTTACAGTTTCTCCAAAAAATCTAGTATATAGTGTATGCATCCCTAAAAAAAATGAAAGTATAAAGGTAAGTGTTCCAAGCACTGTAACAATCTGTAGCGGCTTAGAAGAATAAGATGTAATTGCATCAATGGCAAGATTAAAAAGCTTAACAAAGTTCCACTTAGAATTACCTGAATATCTATCCTCTACAACAAATGTTATTTTGCTGTGTTTGAGTCCAACCCAATTCGACAGACCCCTAAAGAACCGATTATACTCTTTCATCTGTAAAATATGTGCAATAGCTTTGCGATCAAGCAACTTAAAGTCTGAGGCCCCATCAAAATCCATATCAGTTAATAATGTCATAATCTTATTAAAAGAAAGGCTTAGCTTCTTAGCTAAAAATCCCTCTCTTTGCCTTTTAATTTTTACTGCATTGACCACATTTGATCCACCTTCCCAAGATTCTAACATTGCTGGTATCAGGTAAGGGGGGTGCTGTAGGTCACTATCCATAATTATTGCTGCATCAGAATCACAAGCCTTCAAACCTGCAAACAAAGCCGATTCTTTACCGAAGTTTCGTGATAACTTAATCACACGGACATTATGTTTAGACTTAGAAATATCAAGCAACAGGTTAAAAGTATTATCTAAACTACCATCATCAACAAATATGTACTTAATAACATAGTCTTCTATTTTATTAAAACAAGAATCTAAATCCTGTATAAGTTTATTTATATTAGATTCTTCATTGTAACAAGGCAATATTATACTTATTACTTTATTCATAAATTTTGCCATTCCTTAAAACAACTTTATATATTTCAACCCCATCATAGTTGTACAAAGGTTCAAAATAATTTTTATACTCTACAAATTTCATCAATGAGTCCCCATATAAACTTTTCTCTAAAGCCCCAACATAGACATACTGTATATTATATCTGGCTATGATATCTAATGTTTTCGCTATACTTAAAGTATGATACATTTCCTTAACGCCATGAAATTTTTCATAAACATCTTCCGGGCGAGAATGCTCCTGATGTGATACTTTCCATTCACCAACAGCCGTTTTTCTTTGAGCAAATATTGGAATAAAACTATACGCATATTGTGGCCATATACCCTTATCGCCAACACCAGGGTAATTTGGTTCGGCTTGAACGACGGCATCTAGGTCTAAATTATTTTTGATCCAAGTTGCAGCCTTCATATCGTTATTACGCAAAAAAGTTGAGGGGGTGGAGGTATCTGATGCAATTAAATTATCAGTATAATAAGTCGGCAGTGAAGCTATTAAAAATATAAGTAAAAGTATTGTTTTTTTTCTTGTCCACACAATATGCTGATACGCATACAGTGATAAAAGCACAACAGCTAAAGGAATAATGCGCGTAGCCTTTAATAAACCAAAATGGTATTCCGTAACATTTTGAATGAAAAGCGTAAAAAACAACGCTATCAGAAACAAAACAAAAGGCTGAATCACCCAGTGATCCCATGGGGCTCTATTTTTAAAAATATAATAAATACCAACTAAACCCAACAAGAAAGGAGGTCCATAAGCGATTGGAAAATAAAGCAGACCATACTTTACAGCAAACATGTTAAGAGATAACTGCAAAACACCTTTGCCGGTAGTTAGGCTATACATCTCGATAGCAAACATAAAAGCATAAATGCCTATGGCCAGCAAGCCCGAAACCAGATGAGCGTTGAACACCGAGAGTCTGTTACCTGCATCTTTAAATAAGTAGAAAAGGCCCATCAAACAAAACCATAGCATCAACATAATTCCATTTGTTGCTTCCACGCCAAATAGCAGACCAACTGACAAACCAAGGATGACTCTCTGATAAATAGGGGAGTTCTTATCATAATGATAAAGCGTCATCATAATAAGAGAAAGGGCTATGATGGAATGCGGTTCAACCAGTAAAAATCTGTAAAAACCATGCGAAAACCCGGTAAAAGATGTGGGCAAGAAACCCTCTGGGATAAATGTTACATATGATGAAAGTGCTTCAAATGCTTTTAACTGCCATGCATAGCTGTAAAAAACAGCAAAGAGACTAATAGGAATCAATAAATGAATTCCTTTAGCTGTATATTTTTTAAAAAAGAAAAAAACAACTAAAGTTAAATTGAGTGTATAAAACAACTGTGACACCATCAAAGCTTGATGATTTTCAACATTAATTACTTGAATATTTTTCAACATGGCCGGCAATATATATCCCAGCCAGTAATAACTTAAGGTTTCTCCCGCAAAAAACATCGCCTCAAAAGGAATTCCCCTACTAAGACTCTCGACATGCGCCATGCGATTGATAAAATCATGGCCAAATAACCAGGCATATAAATATTTATCGTCAGAGAGGTATCCAAAATTGAGATAAGGAAAAATATGAAAACCAAGAACAAACAGAAGAAGTAGTGAAACTATATTGAAATCGGATAAAGTGATTTGAGAAGTTGATATTGCCTGTTTATTGTTATTGGTGATTTTTAATAATAGTAAAAACGTAATGACAGGCAGCACAAAACAGAGCAAAAAGATAAGAAACAAATTCCAGCCCGCAATATAAATAATCGCTGAAATCATTAATGACGCAAGCGCTACCCCAAGACAGCAACCCCAAACAAACCCTTCTAAATATATTTTCTTACAGTAGTATATAGGAATCATCAGAACATGGCCCCACAGGGTCATCATAAGGAATATTAAACCGCTAATTGCAAAATCACTGTAAGAAATAACTATAATATTAACCAACGCTACTAAAAGCACTGCATTGCCTAAACTAAGCAATATTAATGTTGTTTTTTTATCAAGAAAGTTCATGTTAAACGCCTCTTTTTGTTGATTGGCATTTCATGATTAATAAGTTTTTGCTGAACAGCCATCAATCCAACCAAAAAAAAGAAAATCGCTGAATAAGCCTGCGGCAGAAACATCGCGGTCACAGCAAAACTGAAAAAACTTAAGAGTAGAAATTTATGTCGAAGCAAAAGGATTGAGTCAGCAAGTTTTTTATTCATCCTTAGCTTCTTGTATTGACTTATCGGCAACAAATAAAAAAGCAGATAGACTATAAACCCAAAGAGCCCCACTTCAAGAAACACCTGAATAAAGGTGTTATGGATCAGGGTAAACTCACCAATATGTCTAAAAGCAAGATAGTGGCTGACGCCAGCTCCGCTACCAAAAAGAGGGCTTTCAAATCCTAGCGGTAACATTTCAATCCATGCTTGCAACCTGCCAGGATACTCACCTGTTTGTTGATCTATTTGCGATTCGGTAATTACTGTTGAAAGTCTTTCTTTATACGTGTCTGGTGCAAATAAAACAAATAGAATGAGGAACCCTAATGTAAACAAAAGGTTTCTAACTCTCTCTTTTTCCAAAAGAACAATAAGCCCTATCAATATAGCCGATAAACCTAAAAATCCACCTCTTGAATAAGAGAGAATGATTGCAACCACTACACAAATGATAGGCACAAAAATGATTTTATTTTTGTCATATTTATAAAACAAATAAAACAAAATCGGTAATGAGGAATTAAAAAACAAAGCTAAATCGTTTGGATCAGCAAATATTCCTGAAGTAATAGCCGCGCCACGGATACTACCAATGTATGTAACGCCAACAAAAAGATAATTGACTATTGTAAACAACGCCATCAAAAAAGAACACAAAGCCCATGATATCAGAATATTATCGAGTTCTTTGTTTTTACTGACAAAAAAAATCATAGATATATTAATAAATGAATATTTCAATAGAACAATAAGCTTCTCGTAAGATAAACCCCTATCAAGAGAAAAAAATATTGATAACAACAAAGATAAAATAAATAAAGAGTTCAAAATAAATATCTTATTTTCAAACAATTTATAATTTATTTTTTTTATGTTAGTAAATAAATATATTAAAATTAATAATCCTAATATATATACAATCCTCATTTTTCCAAAAAAAGGTGCATAAGTATATATAACTGGGAAAAATGTAAAGAATATGTAGCCATATAAAAGCTTCACCGTAAGGTATCCAAACTTCTATAAATCATTTCGTATAACTTTATATTCTTTTTTAAACTAAAGTTTTTAACTACAATCTCCCTGTTATTATTGATAAATAAATCTTTCTTTTCAGTCAGCATAGTGATTATTTTAGAAGACAGGTTTTCATAATCACCCTTATCAATCAGATAGCCATTCTTCCCATCAACAACAAGCGCAACATTCCCGCCAACGTTGGTTACAATGGGCGGCACACCAGAAGCCATTGCCTCCAAGAGAGACAGGGAGGTCCCTTCCATCAATGACGGCAGCGCATATATATCAAACAGGTTCAAAATGCTCGGAATGTCTGTCCGATTACCGGTAAAGATTACATCATCATCCAGTTCAAGATCACTGACCAGTTTTTTTAGCTCTCCATCAAGCGGACCATCACCAACAATAAATAATTTTACATTTTCACGTTGATCTCTTACCCGACAAAAAGACCTGATCAGTGTTGCCTGGTCTTTTATTTCGGCCAACCTGCCAATAGTGCCGACAATTTTACACTGCCTATCAAGAGAGAATTCCTCTAATAAACAATCCGGCTTTTCACGTGGGGAAAAAACCTCTATATTAACACCATTAATAATAGTTTTAATTTTTTTTGCGGGTAATTTCATTTTATTAATCAGGTGGTTTTTGAGAGGATCGGATACGGTTATAATTTGATCAACACAACGAGCGGAAATTTGATCTAGTATAAAAAGTTGCCATGGTTCTTTATAGTGACGTCCATGCTCCGTATAAATTATTCCTTTTATTCGGGCCAAAAATCCAGCGACACTTCCGAAAAAAAAAGCACCTGTATGGATATGCAATATGTCAATATCCTTTTTACGTAAATATTTCGAAAGTTTGAACGGAAAAAACCAGTCAAACTTCTGCTGATTTTTCTGAATCAGGTCAACATGGATATCATGCTCCAACAGCCTGTCGTAAAAACCACCCAATCTGTCGATACAACAAACTGAAATTTCAAACTGCTCTTTGTCAACGCCTAAACAATGCTCATAGACAAACCGCTCCATCCCCCCTATTTCAAGGCTCAAAAGAAGATGAAGTACTCGGATCTTATATGTTTTATCCATTTGTTACCTTTTGATGAGAATCCGTCTTACAACTACCCTTCCATGATTTCACTTCTTTAATATGACGTGCCGGGTTACCCGCTGCGAGTGTGTATGGTGGAACACTTTTAGTGACTACAGAACCAGCAGCAATAATCGCGCCTCTTCCTATAGTTACACCTTTTGTGATAATACATCTGGCTCCAATCCAGGCTTCATCTTCGATCACAATCGGCATTGGTTCAGGCTGCCCACCTCCTGGAGCATGATAATCATACTCAATGATGTTAACATCCCAGGAAATCAAAACATGATCCCCAATAACAACTTTATTACCACAATGAACTTGGGTTCTATCTCCCAATGAAGAAAATGAACCAATCGTCAATAACGGGATCCTACAATAATCGTTAGATATAACAGCCAGTTTCACATCGGGCCACAAACAAGTTCTGTTACCTGCCTCGATAATTCCACCTGAATTCGCTACAAAAGTCTTACCTTCACTGCGAACATATCCGTTTATTTTTATTTTTCTTCTTAAAAGATATCCACGTGCATAACCTAATATTTTATAAGCTTTTTCCAGCATAAAAAATACTCATCTCAAAATATTGAATGCATTCACAAACACATTTAATGACGTTTTGTTCTCACCCATTTTTTCCCGCGGTACAAACCTGTAATACAGAGTAGATCAATAACCGCCTTCCACACGAGGAAAAATGGCACATAAACTGTAGCCCTAAAGGTTTTAAAAGGAGATCCAGCAATGACGGCGCCAGCAACAAACAATAAAAACTGCCCCAACACCAGGACCGCAAAAGAGATGAGCAATAACGATTTATAGCCCGATAACGGCAAAAGCAATGAGACGATAAAGCCTGTCAGGGTCAGATTGATCAATAGTGAATAATTGGGAAACAACAACGGAAAAGAGGCATCTACCACTCGCCAGTTTTTTTCACGCAGGCCCTTTACCAACAACGGCACGCCCAAAGTACGTGCAACATGGAATCGCCCACTCGACCAACGTAGCCGCTGGCTGGTGGCCTGATTGAGGGATTTTGATTCCTGGTGAAACACTTTGGCGTTGGCGGCAAAAGCAATCATCACCCCCGACTCTACGAGCTGGGCATAATACTCCCAGTCTTCACCTGCGGAAAAAGCGGTCCAACCTTTCTGCTTGAGCAGGTCGGCCCTGAAGCAGAGGCCATTCCCCATCAGGTACGATGAAAAACCAAGTCGATATTTGGCTTCATGATACAATTGGTTGCCGATAGTTCGCGACACATACAATAACTCGGTAAACCAGCTATCCGCACGATTACCGACCGCGTTGTAACATTGAATGGCCTGTTCACCTGCGTTAATCAGTCTGTTCAGTTCAATCAAAATGTTGCCGTCAACATAGTTGTCAGCATCAACAATAAACACGGCATCGAACTGATCTAGATCTATCTGTTGCAACACCCAGGCAAGAGCCTGGCCCTTGCCTGCATTGGTCGGGTCACACCGTTCCAACACTTGTACGCCATGTGTTGTGGCAATATCTGCCGTACTGTCGGTACAATTGTCGGCAATAACGTGAACAACATAATAATCTTTAGGATAATCAACATCGAGCAGGCTCTTACAGAGGGTGCCTATTAATAGCTCTTCATTGTGGGCGGGCACCAATACTGCGAATCGGTTAATCGGTTCGTCACTTCCGGTTTTTCGTTCTTTGGTGATAAAAAAAGAAACGGCCAACAACAAAAGGTAAAGAGTTGATATGGTCAAATATAGTAGAAGAATGCACAAAGGGGCAATTAAAGCAACAAACCAGATTATTGTATTCATTGCCAAATCCCCTCTAAAGATTCATGCGGCGCGTTTCCCCTAAATTTAACCAAACGATACAGCGAATCTCTGCACCAGGCCAAAAAAGGTCGCGGATCAGCCAAACTGAAATCATCGAAACATTCGGCGTGAGTTACAGGCCAAAAGAAATCACGAAGAAAAACCCCTTTTTTTTCAGCCTTAGCTAAATGCTGATAAAATCCTCTCAATTCGCCACCAAGCCACCGAGTTTGGACACCCTCTTTAAAATCTTCAACCTGCTGCACATCGCCGTGGGCGGCAATTTCACAAACCAAGTGGGGAAAATCAACCCCGGAGGCAATCCCCTGCGCCAGGGAGCCCCAGAAGCGCGGATTGATATCTATGAGATAAGGTATGCCCGTTTGCGTTTCGACGACAAAATCCACCTGGCAGACACCATGCCAGCCAAGATGTTCCAACAATTTTTCCAGATATTCTTCTGCCATCTTGTTGGAAAGGCTAACTCGACAGGTTGCCTGACCACTAAATGGCGGATACTCGCGAATCTGGCGATATGTTGTCTTTCCGCGTAATTTTCCGTGGTTGAACACCATGGCGACACAGATGGTTTCGCCCTGAATTTTTTGCTGAAGGATGAAACGACCCAGATCGTTGCCCTGAAAGTTGCCCGTCGTAATAATGTTGGTCAACTCATCCACTGTATCAATCTCACCTATCCCCCAACCACCACCACCCTGTTTAGGCTTGAGTAATACCGGAAATACAAACTGCTTTATTAATAAAGGGTCAGTCAATAATTGATCTACTGAAAATGTTTCCGGCACGGGGATGTTTAGCTGCCTGGCAACAGGCTCCCACTGATCTTTGTTATGAGTTGTCAAAATCTGCACGTAATCGGGTATTGCGAGTTTGACATGTTCTGCAAATCTCTCTTTATATTTTGCTATAAGAAACAACTCTTCAAAGACCGGAATCAAAACATCAATCTTGAGTTCATGAATTTTAGCCAGCAAACATTCAATAAACTCTTCCTGCTGGCTGAAGGGGGAAGGATATAAAAAACTACCTGTGGTGTAACGTGAGTAGTTCGACATCGCACGTGGAACGAAATCGGCGCAATAAACACGGTGCCCTCTGGCAGCAAGACTTTTGACAATGTTATATGCGATACGGTTTTTCGCGTTGGTCACCAATATATTCAAAATATGCGCTCAATTTACAGGTGTTTGCGATTCTGATATTTTCTTAGTTTCAAGTCTGAGAGAACATTGGATACCTAAAACTTTAACAACACGTACTTTTCCTACTAAGCAAAACCCAGCTTTTACAATGCCTCTGATTGAAGCAACATTCTCAGGATAAACACTCATAAAAACACGTTTTTTACCCTGATTCTTCATTTCATTTTTTATTGTATTAATAACGTTCGGGTATATCCCTTTTCCACGAACAGTTGGGCTTGTATAACAGTGCTTTATCTCAATATCGGTGGGTTCCAGAGATAAAAGCCTGTTGTGATCTCCTTTAGAATATATCCAACTGATATGCTGTATGCCCGAGAAATCTTTAGCTACAAAAAACTCTGTCACTTTATCATATAGATGACACCTGAATTCCCATGGACAATTTTTCAGGTTGGATATGGACTGATTTAATTCTTGTGTATTTCCTTTTTCTATCTGAATATCCTCAATTTCTTTCACCTCTAGCTTATCAATATTTGAAAGATCAAACATGTATACCAAATACGGATCATTCAAATAAACTGTGCTTTTCAGGAAGAAGAAAAACTCCCTTAGAGACAGCTCTTTCCATCGAAATATTAGAACTTTAAGTGACCTCATAGAGTACCAGTTTAAAAATTGATAGATTATAAATACTAATAAATCTTCACAAAACAACAATACCTTATACTACCAAATCAACCCTACCTTAATATAAACAGTGAGCGCTAGCGGGACGCTGAAAGATTACCGGGGATGTATTTTGTTATCCTGTTTTTCAACCAGTACACGTTTAAGATAACGTTTTTTTCAAGGAAGCTGGCAAGAGTCTCTTCGGTCGGAGAAAAAGTCGACCGATATGTGGGAACATCAGAGACAAGGCAACTTTCTGTTGCTGCAAACATTATACGACACTGGCAATAGACATTCTAAACTTCGCAAAATGGCTTATGATTGAATTGAAATCACTGGAATTTTGTCCGTTGCAATTATTATTTTCATCCTTTAACGTCTTGTATTTGATTGGTACGAAAACGCTGTGAACAGGCAATTCCGAGTATTTTTAAAAAACGCAACTTACCAACATGATAAAAACCTGCCTTTTCTAGACTCTTTATTGAAGACTTGTTTTCTGGATGAACAGTAATAAAGATTCGTGTAATTCCTCTTAATTTGACATCATTTTTAATAAAATTAATAACATTTGGAGAAATCCCCCTTCCCCTAGCATCCGGCAAAGTGAAACCGTGTTTTAGTTCAATCTCATCATCATCAAGAATAAGGAGTCTGTTATGGTCACCCTTTGAATAAATCCAACTGATGTGCTGAATGCCTGATAAATCTTTTGCTACAAAAAAATCTTTGACATTATCATGTAGGTGACATCGGAACTCCCATGGGCAATCTTTCATTTTAGATATAGTGTGATCTAATTCTTCGGTAGTTCCCTTTTCTATCTGGACACCTTCTATTTCCTTCACTTCAAATTTATCAACAATTGAAAGATCAAACATGTAAACTAGATAAGGATCATTCAAATAAACTGTACTCTTCAAATAAAGGATAAAATCCTTTAAGGACAGCTCCTTCCATCGAAGTTGAAGAACTCTGATTGCCCTCATAATGCCCCTGCTTTCAGATTCATGAAATATACACACATGATATTTTTTTGTACCAATTCTCAATGCCATACTTATCAACTATGACGGTTTTGGCAGAGCTGGCTAGATTTCTTCTTAAGTTTTTATCATCATAAATTAGCCTTATTTTTTCCTTTAGCTCTTCAACAGAAGCCGGCATAACTAACATGCCACTACAATGATCTTCTATAACATTGGGTACACCCCCCACGTTACTGGCTACAACCGGAACACCCATTGCCATTGCCTCTAACAACGCCATGGGTGTACCTTCAGTCAATGACGGCAAGGCGAACAGATCAAAAGCCGCGAGCCAGTTCAACGTGTCGGTTTGAAAACCGGCAAAAATCACCTTATCACCTATACCATATTGCAAAACTTGTTGCTCCAACACTGCTCTTTCGTCGCCTTCACCGACGATCAGCATTGTTATCGGTAACCCGTCAGTAATAAGTTTGGAGACGGCATCAATGAGAAAGTTGACACCTTTTTCACAACTGAGCCTCCCTAGATAACCGATAACAAACTCATGATCCTTAATACCCAACTCTGCACGTTTCCCATTACGCCAGTTTGCAATGTCGCTGACATCAAATTCGGTCTCAACCGCATTAGCAACAACTGATACGTTACGTTCTTTCACTCCAGATGACAGCAGCTGATCTCTAATCCCTTCAGAAACGGCAATCACTTTGTGACTTGCTTTTATAGCATAAATATCAAGCTTATTATATAGTTTTAATTTTTCGTTATTTGAGATGAAACCATGACAGGTGGAGATGGTTTTTATTCCAAGCAGTCGAGCCGTTGGTATGGTACAAATATCGGCAAAATAACCGTGAGTGTGAACCAGATCAAACTGGCTTGCCCTGAGCTGTTTAAATATTCGCCAGACAACACGCGGCACCCGTAAGGGATCCCCACCTTTTTTCAGACTTACTGGCACCGTGATATATTTGTAGCCAAGCTTAGAAATTTCACGGGCGAAATAAGGTGGTTCTTCCCAAGGACGAAGTAATAAAATTGGCGTAATGTCATAATGATTGCGATCAACAGCTTTTAAAAAATTAAGGCTGACTTTTTCTGCCCCACCAAAAGTGATTGGTGTAAGTACGTAAGCAACATTTATTTTCATATAAATAATGTTATTTTCTTAAAATCAGAATAAATATCCCTCAAGTTAGGATCTGATCAAAGCTAAGGCTTCATTGAAAACCAGTCGATTAATAACCAAGGCTGCTACCGCATATGTTAAAACACCAATCAAAACCAATACCGTTATACTTAGAATATTGTAAGCTGTATTGAGCATTGTAATTTTGGTAATTGTTACAGCTGAAACCATTATAAAACCACAAACAGCTGGACGCCATAATGCTCGATAAACAACAAAAAAGGATATTCCCAAAACCTTTCTGGTGTTTTCTAGATTAATAATGAAAACTATGGGGAAAACAATCACCCAAACTAAACTGACGCCAATCAATCCAAAACTGGCAGCTATTAAAAATGAAAGTGGTAGTAAAACAACACCAACTATCTCATTTTTCAAGTCCAGGTCGGCTCGCCCTAGTCCGGTCAAAACGGGATGAAAAAGATTTCGGACCATGCAGAGAGGGACAATGAGCGAAATAATTTGAAGCGGCACAACGGAGGCGGCCCATTTATCACCTAAAAAAACATGAACAATTTCAGAAGACAGGGACGAAATCCCCCAAAAAACAGGGATGGTTATAAAGCATAAAAGACGCACGGCCTTTATCAGATACTCGCCTGATAGTGACGGGTTGTCCTGGATTGAAGAAAAGGCAGGAAAAGCAACCTGGTTGAGAATGCCACTGACCTTATCCATCAACATGAATGCCAGGGTAATTCCAACAGTATAAAATCCCAATATCTCACTACCGAGCATTTTTCCAATAATTAATGAACCCGCCGCGCTAAAATACAAATACCAAAGTATTCTAGACAATGTAATCTGACTGGAATAAGAAAAAATCTTCTTCATACCGGCAAAACTAAATTGAGGTAAATACAAAAAAGGCTGAACATAGTGAGAGGCAATCAGCATTGTGATCCTTATTGCTAAATATCCCCCTATCAAAGACCATACGCCAAACCCCAACAATGCCATTGCTAAAGTAACAACTGAACCTGCTATTGCACTAATGAATTCAACTGTGGCTATTTCTTTATATCGTAAGTTTTTTAACATAAGAGATCTTGGGACTACAGCAAGTCCCGAGAATAAAAAAATCAATGAAAGCACGGACAAAATCAGAGTAAGTTCAGGTTCCTCATAAAATTTTGCAATGAGTGGAGAAGTGGTTATCAGCAGTAGAGATATACCCAGACTGAGCGACAGAATAAATCCAAAAATAGACTCCAACTGTTTCTGGGTCAGATCGCGTCGCTGCACGATCGCAGCCCCTAAGCCCATTTCACTTACCATCCCAAAAAAGTTAATAAATACTCCTGCCATTGCCATCAAGCCGTAATCATCAGGGCTTAATAAACGTATAACAAAAATTGTTACCAACCAGGTAAAAAGCTGCCCGAGCAAGCGCATTCCTGCGCTCCATCGCAACCCGGACATCACTTTGTTACGTAACATCATGTAATAACAACCATTCTTTCATTGGCATAAACACAAGTGTCAGACCATCAAATTATTTTGTAATTTTCAAAGATGATTTAATGATTGCAACAGACTGCTGCAACACGAACTTTACTGCCTGGAAAATGTTTCTGCCATAAGTGATTGACCTAAACGCATAACCTATGGCTTCAAGATGGTTTCCAGCACTGGACGCATCATAGGCAAACAGAATATATGATTTTGCGAAAATCGCTCGGATCTGTTCTTTTGTTAATTTATCCCGCCAATACCAGACTGTTTTCATTACTGCAGGAAGATAAGTTTTACCGGTTGCGCTACTATGTAGACTACTAAGACTTTTTCCATGAATCATGTAGTTAATGAGCGGCTCATCAATATAGCCTATCCGCCCAAAACGAGGCAGGCGCCACCACAGGTCACGGTCTTCACTGCTTTTCAACCTAATATCAAACATACCGGAAAAAATTAGAGCGTTTTTCTTGACCAAAAAACACGAGGTAGTGATGTAGCATTCATTGATTATTTTATACAGTTCGCTGTTTTCTGATAACTCAGGAGCTTGATGAACTAAAAAAACTTCAGTCCCGTCGTCTCGGATGTGAGATATCGCACACCCGACACCAACATAACTTGAATCTACATCTAAAAAAGCTACCTGTTTTTCGAGCTTTTTCGGCTTCCAGGTGTCATCCGAATCCAGAAAACCAATAAATTCACCTTGTGCACAAAAAATGCCCCAGTTTCTGGCAGCTGAAACCCCCAGATTTTGAGGCAAGATTTCCAGCCGTAACGGCAAAGGGGCTTTATCTATCATGGACTTGACCACATCAACTGTTTTATCTGTTGAGCCATCATCACAAACAATGACTTCAAGATCGCGGTAGGTCTGGTTGAAAACTGACTCAATTGCCGCTTTGATCAAATGTTCACGATTGTATGTAGGAATCACAACACTGACTCGTGGCATAAATGAAAAACTCCTTTAACCCGGCAGTTTAACTCATAAAGTACTGACGGTTTCTTTCAATAACGTCGAAGTGCAAAAGTGGTTGTTTGTATGAATCATAAAATCTTCTATCGAGCTGATAAAACCCTTTTCACCATCCGAGCTACGAACAAACGGACTCAACCCCGCTTTAAGCGTCGTTGAATGAAACGACATATTCAGCACCGGTACACCCTGCCCCCTTACTTGCTCCGCCAACTTGATCATAGTGTTAGCGTCTGCATGTTCTGGTGACAACCACACCTTGTTAAGCAGTTTGGCCCGACAGAGCAATCCTTTAAGACGCAGTTTTCTACCGATGGGTGTTTCAATTGCCTTGGTGATTTGTTGACAACGCCTGAAATTACCCTGCAAAAATCCAACGGTGGCCGGCACCTGTAACAAGGGGCCATTATCACAAGGGGTTGCAATATCATCCGGATGAAAACGATAAGGATGCAGAGGAAAATCACGATAGTCGGGACCGTGATACTCGCTCCAATCAACAAAGGGCGAAACGGAGGTATCGACCTTGTAGCCCAAAGCGGCCAATGAGCGGGCAACGGCCGAACTGAACCCCCAGCGGCCGGAGCGAAAAGACACCGGCACAATGCCGAAGTTTTCACAAATAACCTGATGCAGTGTTGTCAGCTTTTTGTGAACCAGATCTTCCGGCAGATTACAGAGCATACTGTTGACATCGTTGATCTCTTCTTCAAAGGGTGGCGTATTCCAGGGGTGACAGTGCATACCGATTTCGCAGGTCCCGTTATTAAGAAAACCTTTGAGGATCTTGACCGATTCAGGACTGGTGGCCACCGGGTAAGTAATCAGGTAGGTGGGACGAATCTGATACCGGTCGAACATCTGCTGCAGAGGGATGAGCTTTTCGATATTGGTGACCGGATTATCTGTAGATGAATAACGCGCCCAGTTGTCTTCTTCAGTATCGATGGTGATGATAAGTTTCACTGCACGCCCCCTCTATCGCAGAATCAGCTTGGCCAGTTGTCTATGGGTTTCGAGAAACGACAGGCTAACGGTAGAGAAGCGTCGTTGCCGAAACTGGAAGGTCAGCGTACGATACCCCGTGCTGGCCCAATGAAATTTATAGCGCTCTGTCCCCTTTAAAAAATCGTAATACCGACAATCGGTCTTCAAGGCATCAATCAACACCATCCCGACCAGGATATTGCCGAAGCTGATTTTGGCATTGTACTCCTTATCGACCGCCATCAGATACATATAAAGGGTGTCGCGGTATTCAAAATGGAGAAGCGCCGCCACGTCTGTACCATCAACGACCAATGTATCCAGTTGTAATGGCGCTTGCTTTGAATAGTTAGCCATCAAGTTCTGGATAATGGTTTTGACCGGGTGCACGGATCGGCCGCCCTTGTCCTGATACAGTTTAAAGAAGGCGTTGAGGCCATCGGCGACGTCGGCACCTTTGATCTGTTGGTGGTTTAACTGATAGTCGCGTTGTGCAACGCGAACATCCTGCTTGAATTTTTTACGCCATCCCGACGACATCGCAGCATACAGGGCATCTTCCGATTCAGGCAATTCCATCACCGGACAATACGAACTGCGATTCAAGGTGCTGGCTTTGCCTTTTTCCTCAATAACCATTTCAAAATGGATCAAGAACAAACTGTCGGCCCGAATGTCAGTCAGGGTGAGTTGATCCCACTGATCGGCCATGTCGCCGGTCAGATAATCAAACAGTTCAGTTGCTATTTTTTTTTCATAACCTTTAGCGCAAATCACATCAACATAATCAGTTCCGGATTCCGGTGTGCCGATATAGCGCAACTCCCTGACCGCCAGCGGACCGGACTTATTTACTGTCAGGTATAGAGGAGCAATTCCAACAAGTCTGGATTTATCTCGCAGCAAAAGAACCCACATTGTCCGCTCAGTCGTCAGACAGGCCTGCGCCCATGAGTAGAGCCACTCCCAGGTAAGAAAAAAGGATGAGACAGCGGATTCATGCAGAAGCTTGTTCCATTCATCGCGCATGTCGCGCCACTGATCCATACCGGAACATACTGTGATCGTTAAATTTGACATCAATCGCCCGACAGCCAGGATTTAAAAGATTTTACGTCTGTTTAATTTTCCAAAAAACAGATGATAGGTTGCGATATAACCGATGCGCTTGAACCCTAGCTTCATGAACGCTTTTTCGGAATAAACATTCCCATCATCAATCATGCAGGTAGCGGTTTTGCAACCATTGTTTCGGGCTTCGTTGAACAGTGAAAGAATTGAAAACTTCTGCACCCCCTTGTTGCGGTGCTTTTCGAAGGTATAGCAATCAAAAATATAGACGTTTTGCGGGATAGCTTTGATATTGTAACGCATGCGCGGTTCATAGTTGTCACCATAAGAAACACACGAGTAATTCATGGTTTCACCATTGGCATCGACCATCACGTAAACCATGTCGGTGGCATCCGGTGCCAGGGTCTTTAACCACTGCTGTCCTTTTTCTTTGGTATATTCCGCTGGATGCTCGCGAATCAACTGCTCGATCAGCTCTTCCGTCAAGAGCAAAGCCTGATAGTCATAGCCATCAAGCAGATCATCCCCGGGTGGTATATCAGTCTGGTAGATATAGGTTTTGAGATACAATCGGTGCTTCAACCTGACGGTTATCCCCTTAAGCCCCTCTGTCCTGGCGATATCGAGCATTTTAGCGATCATCAATCAGCTCCGTTTGACGATGGTGTTGTAGCTGATGGCGTATTCCTAGCGCTGGTCAGTTGTTTTAAATAATCAACCAGTTTCTCAATAAGAAATACAAAGCGGCGTCTTTTGACCAGGATCCGACTGATCGGTGGTGCGGGGGCGACAAAAAACTTCTTGTAGCTTTCGGTGCCATCAGGAAGCAGATCATAGGATAGCGCGCCGATACCGGCGCAGTAACGCATAGCTTCGAAGTGTGAAACGTAACCGGGGCGCAGCCTGTTATCGTCCATCAGGACAAAGCCTGTCTGCTGCATATAGACGCGGTTGCGGTAGTAATGTCCGTACAAATACCCAAGAACCAGTTCACCACAACTGACCTTGAACATCAGAATAAGCCCGTCATCAAAAAAATTGTTAATCATGCGCGTATGAAAGTCGGTCCAATGAGGATTGGCAAAGGAGCCGTCCTCGCCGGCCGCCTGCCAGCGCTGGGTATGCAGATCGCGCATCTGCTCAAAAAATTCGATAGCGGTGGCTCTATCCGCCGCGGCATCGAAATGAATATTACAAAGCTCAGCAAAAGCACTGAGTGACTGTTTGAGTTGTTTTTTTGATTTTTTTTTGCAGGTGTGCAGAAGAGCTTCCCCTGTAGTGTCAGGCAAATTCAGATCCTTGACCCAGCCAAAAGCGGTCTTTTCAGTATCAACTGCCAAACCATGATCGACGTTGCTGACCCGTTCTACATCTGCCGGCAGTAATGACGACAGCAGAATTTCATCCCATTGCTTATTGAACCGCTTTGCCGCCTGAAAGAACATCCGCCAGGCCTTTTGCTCCGAACCTTTACGGGTCAGCAGACCATTATAGGCTTTGATCATGTCGAAACCCGGCGCGAGATATTCATTAATTTGTAACTGCAGGGTGCGCACCAGGTTTTTTTTCCGGCGTGCCGGGCACAGGGTCAGCAGACAGCAGGAATGAGAAACGCCGTCATGACGATAGACAAACAAGTAGACAGGCGCTTTCCCCAGCACCATCTCCAGCCAGGTCGACATCCAGAACCAGGAGTTGAAGAAACCGTCGTCACTTTGGGCTTCGATCTCCAGCCAGATATTCTTGACCTGGCTGCTGGATTCAACCTGATAGATCACGGCCGAATCAAGGCCTTCAGTGTGTGTGTAGAGCTCTTTCATATCATCTCACGGTGCCAGTTTTACCCATGCCGGTCGCTGTAACAGCCATAGGCCGGAATTGACTTTTTGTGCCAACCAATACAGTAAGACCGACGCCAGCAGTGTAAATACAGTAAGGATTACTGCGAACAGTCCGGGTGGATAGTTTGAATATAACGACTGCATGATATAGGACATCAGCTTCATCGGCAGATAGAACGGCAGAAAAATAATAATCGAATTAGCACCGAGATATTGCAGCCATTCCATGTTGGGGAGTTTTTGCAGCAGAGCGCCGATAGTGATCACCGCATAGGCGCCGTAAAAACCGAGCACCAGACTGAAGATGGTGTACTCAAGAAAGTCGTTGAACACCAGCAGGCTGTTAACCGCAATCCACACTCCGAGCATCGTCAGGGCAATCCACGGATACTGCTGCACCTTGCGGGCGTAGGCAAAAAAGTGGCTGGCAAAAGCGTAACCTGCATAGAAAAAGACAAAACGCTCAAAAAACTGTTCCGGCATCATCGACATCTGGATATCAACCGGTGGGAACAAATGCACCAGGCACAATATTGGAAACACAATCCACACAGGCACGCCCTTGACCAACCGGGTGGCAACAAAAAAGATCGGCAACATCAGGATAAACCAGAGCTGGCTGAAGGGCCAGAACAGGGTCATGCTGATAAAGCTTTTGGCTATATAGATAAAGCTTTCTCCGGCAAACTCACCGATACTGATCCGATAGATCATATAGATGACGCTCCAGAGAATATAGAAGTACAGAAAGTGCGCGACTTTGCGGTCGAAATAATGGCGCCAGGGTTTATTGATCACACGGGCCAGAAACAGGCCGCTGAGCAGAAAGAAGTCGGGCATCCGGAACGGCTTGGCAAATTCGACCCAGTATTGCATCCACCCGGCGGTGTCAAAAGCACCACGCGCCTCACCGGCTGTGTAAAGCGTAACAACGGCGATAATACAGATTCCCTTGGCATAATCGACCCACTCAACCCGGTCATTCTGTAATGATTGTGATGTCATGACAGTGCTCCTTCCATACCTTACCCAATCAGTCATACTTACAATGTAAGCCTTGTAATTGTTGTGGTGTCAAGGGCACCGACGAACACTTTTTGTGGATTGGTACTGATCATCTGTAAAAAAGCTTGATTTTTCGTCATTCCGGTTCGATCAAGGGCCGCCCACAGCTTGACCATGGCGGTCCAGGATTTTTCGTACAGAGCGTCGGAACCGAACAAAATCCGGGCCGGATCAAGATTGTTCAGCAGCAGCTGCAATACCTCCAGGCTGATCCCTGAGGTATCGACATAAAGGTGATCGTGACGTTCAAGCAGTGGCACCAGGATCGGCAAGATATCGGCTTCCACCTCGGACAAAGGATGACCGTAGCTTCCGGAGTGGGCCAGAACGACCGGATACGAGGTGATATTCCAGTTGATCTGTTGCAGATTGGACAATATCCCATAGGCGGTTGTGTGAGGATCCTGACATTCGGGACTTAAACCACTGTGAATCACGACCGGCAAATGATTGCTGCCGGCGGCTTCCAGCAACCGTTCAATCCGCTCTTTCCCGGAGGCTAACGCCGGGTTAATGGCAGTGACGTTGGGGTGTATTTTCATTGCTGCCGGCGGGTGCAGCGTCACAAGTCTTGCGGTTTCTTTGACAACATCCTCGTCGGCAACATCATTGCCGATACAACAGGCGAGCATGAAATCCTTGTGGCCGCCGAACATCTCGATCATTGCAGCCAGATGGGCGTCACCTCGTTCATCGGCGGCGGCGACCGGCAGCATCAACAGCTTATCGATACCGCACAATTGCATCTGGTCGGCAAAAACTCGCGGGCCGGTGTGGGCGTAGATTCGGCGCGCAGCCAGGGTTGACGCCATAATCTGAAATTTCCTGGGCATGTTCTTTCCGGCTGAGGAAACCGGCGCGGTGAAGTCCGTCCCGACGATACAGGGCGGTTGATAATCGGCCGTTCCACAGACATAGAGCCCGGGTGAATCAGGTACTGAAGCAAATTGGCAGGGATCAAACATCACTTCATAGGGGTGAACATGACAGTCGAAAAACAGGCGATTTTCTTTACATTCCTGAATGGCGGTTAACGCCTGCTGCACTTCATCTGCTGTCATTCTGATCATGGTGTTGCCGTAAGCTGACGGGACAAGAGATTCCAGTCGATTTTACCACGACTGCAACGAGGCATCCGGTCAATGGGAATGAGTGTTTTAGGTACCATGTGAACAGGCAAACGACTGCGCAATTCGGCCAGGATGTGTGTCGAGGTTATTTCTTCGTCGGCTTCCCAGAAGGCGACCAGTTTTTTTACCCCGTCGTTCAGATTTGCGTCGGTCAGGCAAACGGCAGCATCCCTGACCCCCGGAATTGCGAGCAGGGCTTTTTCGATGTCAGCGGCTTCGATCCGATACCCCATATATTTAAGCTGACGATCCTTACGACCGACAAATTCAAGGTTTCCGTCATCGGCCAAACGCGCCAGATCACCGGTTTTGTAGATTCTCGTCCCGTTTTCGGTGGTCGTAAAGGACTGCGCGGTTTTAACCGGATCGTTAAAATAGCCTCTGGCTAATCCTGAACCGGAAATGCACAATTCTCCGACTTCTCCGGGCGCAACCTGGCGGCACTCGTCATCAATCAGTAAAATCCCGGTATCATCTCGGGCGGTTCCGATCGGTATGTTTTGCTGCGGACCGCTCGGTATGCTGTCGATCTGATAACAGACGGAAACACCGGTTGCTTCGGTAGGGCCATAAGCATTATAAAAAGTTTTTTCAGGAAATACCGACATCCAGTCGATCAGGTATTTTGTCGGCAGGGTCTCTCCGGCGAACAATACCTGTTTCAGGTGGGGCATGGAGCCGGGGGTTAAACATCCGGTTCGGGCCATATACATGAGCAGTGAAGCAACCCCTTTCCACAGGGTGATCTGATGTTGATCAATAAAATTGACCAGCTTTTGAGGGAAAAGGGTCAAGGCCTCCGAGGCAATATAGAGGGTTGCTCCGGCCTTGAGGGCGGTGTAGATGTCAAAGGTTGACATGTCGAAATGAAATGGCGCCGTACTAAGAATTCTGTCGGCCGGCGTGATATTGAATCGGCGGCATGCCCAGTCGGCGTAAGCCTTGACATTGGCATGGGATATCATGACCCCTTTGGGAACACCAGTGGAGCCTGAGGTGTAGAGAATGTAAGCCAGATCGTCCGGCTGATTGACGCAATCATGCAAAGGTGAGGGCTTGCTGCTGGTGCTCTGAGGACCCGACCTCAGCTCATCAGTCCGTCTGTCTTCTGACAATTCGGTTTCAAGTTGCAGGATGGCAACAGACGACATCTGCGCTGCGTGCAGGGCTGCTTCCAGAGGCTCCCTGGAAGTTTTATCGCAGATAACGGCTGCGGGAACAGCATCCTGCAAAATAGCGGCGACTCGAGCTGGTGGTGTTTTGTGATCGAGGGGCAGATAAACAGCGTCGGCTTGCAATACGCCGAGGATTGCCACCACACTGTTGATGGATCGCGGTAAAAAAATGACGACACGATCCTGTGCTGCGACTTCTCGTTGTTTAAGAGCGTTGGTGATGCGCAAACTGTGGATTGACAGCTGGCGATAAGTCAAGCCGGAGGAGCCGTCGGTCACAGCGATCTTGTCAGGTTGCCGGTCGAGCTGGTCATCCAGATAATGTTGTAAAAGACAGGATGCCATGGCTAAAGTCCAATCAGCCTCGAGATAATATTATGCTGCATTTCAGAGGTTCCCGAGTAGATGGTTGCCGCGATACTGTCACGCAGGTCTCTTTCGATTTCGTATTCGCTCATAAAACCGTAACCGCCGTGTATCTGTACAGCATCAAGACAGGCCTGCTTGAGGCTTTCACTGATAAAAAGTTTGCAGATAGAGGCATCCAGAGGGGCACGTTTTTTCTTATCCTTGGCGGTTGCGCATTTATAAAGGATGCCCTTGCCGAGCTCGATATTTACCTTCATGGTCGAAATTTTGTGGGCGATGGCCTGATAACTTCCGATATGAGCACCGAAGGCTTTTCTCTGCTTGGCGTAGTTAACAGATATTTCAAAGATACGCTCCAGAGTCCCCAGATGAGCCGCCGGCAGAAAGCAACGTTCCCACTCCATTGAATCGTTAAAAATGATGGCACCCTGCCCTTCCCTGCCCAGGAGTTGAGTAGTTGGAACGGAACAGTTGTCAAAAAACAGTTCACCGTTTTTAAGACTGCTCAACCCGGTTTTTTTAAAGGGCTTGCCCTTGTCAAAACCTGGTGTCTCTTTGTCCACAACCAGCGCCGATATGCGTCCGAGGGTGTTTTTTTGCTGATCGGTCACGGCAAACACAATCACAACATCGGCGATGGGACCATTGGAGATAAAGACTTTATTGCCAGACAGCAGGTAATTAGCGTCGGATTTTTCGGCCCTGGTTCGCATCGCCATGGCATCAGATCCGGTACCGGGTTCGGTGATAGCCTGGGCAAAAACTTTTTCACCTGAGCATAATAAAGGCAGATATTTCTTTTTTATTTCTGCGCTACCGAACAGTTGAATCTGCAAGCCGCAGAGGATCTGCGTGGCAATGGCGTGAACTAAACCGGCATCTTTACAGCCATAACCAAGATATTGAAGGGTCAGAACCGTCGTCAGGAAATCCGCCTCACAGCCGCCGTATTCTTCGGCAAACGGAAGGGCCAGCAACTGCATCTCGGCACATTTGTGCCAGGCATCCCAGGGAAATTCATCCCGCACCTCAAGGTCATTCAGATCGTAAACAAGTTCATTACGACAGAAACTGATAATGGTGTCCTTCCACAGGCGTTGCTCATCGGTCAGTTCGAAATCCATGCACTCCCCCCTTAACTTTGGCCACATTTCTGGGAGATCAGACCGTTAATTGTAGCGATTGAAGCAAAGTTTTCAGGGACCAGATCATCCCCGGAAACCTCAATGGAAAAGTCGGACTCTAAAAATCCGAGCAATGACATGATGCCGAGGGAATCAATAATTCCGGAATCTATCAGTGGGGTGGTTTCCGACAATTGACTTGGGTCTCCATCCGTCATCAATTGAGTAACGATGAAATGCTTCAATTTTTCAGTGGCAGTCATGTTATGTCCTTTCTTTGTTCTTGATTATTGGCAACAGCAATCCTACAGTTTAAATATCATTGTCAGCGGCACTCAAATACCAATGGCCGGCCATGATATCCGGAAGCTCCTCTTTTTTTTCTTTGGGCACGTAGAGTATCGTTTTGAGTTCTTTGGACCGCACGGAAAAACCGTTTTTGATTAATTTATCCATGAGAGCATTGTCGCCGGCATAATCAGTAGAGATAGACTCAATACCCTCTTTTTTCATAAAACGATGAAATGAGGAAAAAAGTGCGTCCGCTTCCGAGTAGTCGGAGCTTGTCATGGCCATATCTACAACTGATGTTCTGTTGTCTGTTTTGCTGTAAACGATGAACGCCTTCAATGCATTGTCACTTTTATCCAGCATCGTGTAGATTGAATATTTTTCGTAAGGAGACTGACAAAACCTCCAGTTGAGGTAATCACTGTTTATCTCACCTTTTATTTTATAGTTGTTGATGGTTTCCTTATTGAATTCATCAAATCTTTCATCAAACGAATTTATTGCTTCATATCTGTAACGACTATCGCTGGACAAGCCGTACCGGAGTAACAAAAAACCGTCCAGCGGATATGAAAACAGCCTGGCCAGCAAGGCAGGCATGCGCCTTTTCAGTAAATATTCAGCCCTTAATACTTTTGTCATGCTGAAACGGGGACTGATATCTTTAAAACCACTCATGATCAGAACCGGACCGGAGAGATGATTAGGGAAACCAAATAGTACGCACTTATCTTCTTCGCTTTTTTTCAGTGCGGCCTTGATCAGCATGATGGCCGGACCCAGGGAACGGTGCTTGGTATCAACGACAAGATCACCACAAATATAGCTATCGACATACTGACCGTTCAACATCAGCCGGCGTGGAAATAAGGAATATGATCCTACAATTGAGTCAGACTCTACATCTTTAAGCAAAAAAGTCGTTGGTTTACCATAGGGGTTATTATTGTATATCCATTCATAGCGACCGGGTGGTGAGCCTTCAAAATTACGTTGCCACAACGAAACGATTAAATCCTGATCCTTACCCAGATCTGCATGAGTTATTACGTATCCCACGATGAACCTCTCCTCGCCAAATAAGTCCAGATTAATTGTTTTTGGCCAATGACTGGCATAGTAAAGCAATGCGTCCCTGATCGCCAGCTTTTAAATAATGATGTACCGGAAGAGTTATTAACCTCTTAGCTACAGATACGGCCTGGAAATACTCCTGACCGGTGAACTGATCGGCAATCTCTGGAATGCGATGGATGGCGTCAGGGTAGGATATGGCAACACCAAGTCCGGCATCTTCACTTTGGCGGATCATCAATTCTGCCTGCTGCGGACTATCCAGAAACAGTGGAAAGCGGATCAGGGGATGCGATTTGCCATGATCACTGGCTGTAAAGGACCCGGTGAAAATTGATTGCCAGTCGCCGACATGGGCCGTTCTGATCAGTTTTGATGTTGCCAGGGTGTTGCGCCAGTGCCGCCCCAGACCCGCCTGAAAAGCGGTGAGTTTTTTTATGCTGAAACCGGTGTCATAAATGGTTTCACCAATTTTTAAAAACGGCAGGCTTTTCGGCAACCAGAACAGCCAGGGATGCATCAGCAGATTGAGGGCAACAGCATACACCACCAGCTTGATTTTTTCCGTTCGCTGGTATTCGGGCAGGGTTTCATATTCACTGCGGATCAAGGCGGCAAGCTCATCGTCACTGGTGAGGATGACGCCTCCTTCGACCGTGGACAGGGCCTTTCCCCGCCCGAGACTGAAAAAACCGACATCCCCCAATGTGCCAAGCTTTTGCCCTTGAACTTCTCCCCCCATGGCCTGAGCAGCATCTTCAACAATGGTGACCTGCGGGTCAGTGAGCAGTGACCGTATAGCGGCGATATCTGCCGGCAGACCGAACAGATGGGTCGGGATAACACATAAAAGTTTTTTGTTATCAAGTTGTTGCGATAGCTTATTTAAGTCAAAATCGAGACTGTTCTCGCCAATATCGCACAACCGCACCTTCAACCCGGCACGAGCGATAGCCGAAGGCACCGAGTAGCAGGTGAATGCGGGAATAAGGACTTCGTCGCGATCGGGATAACGCTGATGCAGAGCCTTTAAAATCAGGGTCAGGGCGGCCTTGCCGGAGGAAACCGGGAAGCAGTGGCGCTGGTTATAGTGCAAAGACAAGTCTGCAGCAAATGCATCGCGGGCAGCATGACCTTTTACCAGGCCAAGCAGACCGAAAACGAAATTGGTCCAGCCGATAGGTGATGCTGCAGGTGGTAAGGTTCTGCCGATACGCATGATTATAACCCGATATATTTCCGCAAAGGGGGACCGATAACTTTACTCAAAGAAACCGGCATCTTTTGCCAGAGCTGCATGGCGACATCAAACTTCGACTTCTGTTGTGACAGCGGCTTTTCGAGCGCCGGCGACTGTGTCAGTAACAGCCAGTGGAGCGGAACTTCAACAGCTCCCCATTGCTGCTTGAATTTCCAGGTGCCCTCCCCCGGCGTTGACCGGCCAAAATCGAATTTAGCGTAGCCATTATTGCTGGCATACTCAAGCATTGCCCAGTATAGCAACATATTGGGACTGGACGAACTGTGGCGCCGCAAGGATGATGCCCAGGGATTGTAAAGAATGTTACCGCACCCCAGGGTGATACCGGCGGCATAGACATCCTTGCCCTTGCGGACGGTGATTATCCGCACCTTGTCGGCAAATTCGGTGACGACCGCGGCGATGAATTGTTTGGCATGGACCGGCGAACCGAGATCACGCATGTTTTCAGCAAACACGCGGTAGAAATCATCCAGCAGTTCAATACCACCGGTAACGGTTGTCAAACCATCTTTCTGCGGACGCCGGATCTGGCTGCGGAGTTTGGCCTTAAAACCTTTCATTAAATCATCGGCGGTATCCGGCAGATCCAGCAGCATTCGCACTTTGTTGACGCTGACTGCGCTCTGGTGAAAAAAGGGGGTATTAATGGTCAATGCGCTGCTCTGGCGCAGTTCGATTGCAGGGATGTTGTTTGCTGATGCGATCTTTGCAGCGTGGGCAATCAGCTCCGAAGCAGCTTGATCACTATCAGCGAGGATCCCGCCCAAATCGGCAAAAGGCATGGAAAAAAGGGCATTACCGAAAATCCGATGTTTAATGTGGATCAGGGGTAACAAGCCAACAACTTTATTATGATCACTCGCGAGCAGGGAATATACTTTGTGCCCATAAGCGCTACTGATTGCCCTGCTCCATGCAGACAACTGGTAAGGGTTACCATGTGGATGCCCGAGCACATAAGCGTCCCAGGCAGAAGAATCAGTTTCTGTAGCTTGAATAATAGTCATTTACCAACCGCTGTGCGGCGTCCTTTGTTAAAGACCGTGAACGGTAAGCAGTAAGCCGTGAGCGGCGACTGCTCACAGCTCACAGCTCACTGTTCACCTTTCCCTCTGATAAAACACCTTCCCTACGCGTTCGATATGTTCTTTCAGATCTGCATGATCAAGAAGGTGAAATACTGACAAATCAATCGTATAGGGCAAAAGCAGCTCATCGAGTTGGTCAGCGATGTCGGCACACTGGCGTTGATCGAGATGAGCTCCGAACAGGGTTAAATCGATATCAGAACCGGGCCGATAATTCCCTTTGGCACGTGACCCATAAATCTTAACTTGTTCTACCTCAGGAAAACCAACGAGTACTTGTTTGATTTTATTGATTGTGGTTTCGTTTAGCCCAAAGCTGGTCTGCCGCTGCGCGTCGTCATTTGTCATTTGTCTATCGCTTCGCGTTGTCATTTGTCAGCAACCAAACTAGAGAAAGTCTGTTCTATTTCAACGAAGGCGGGGTAAAAACGCTGCAAAATATCGTTGATCATTTGCTGAGCCAATTCCAGATTGTAGGTATGAGACGTCAAGTTTCTTGTTTTTATCATATCCATCCAGGCTTCACCGTCTTTGATCAGGCCATTGGCAAAGGCGGTACGGGTGGCGTTTT
This sequence comes from Pelovirga sp. C15f, assembly GCF_057178085.1. Taxonomy (NCBI): domain Bacteria; kingdom Pseudomonadati; phylum Thermodesulfobacteriota; class Desulfuromonadia; order Geobacterales; family Geobacteraceae; genus Pelovirga; species Pelovirga sp. C15f. The sequence goes on along the minus strand of NZ_JBXUCV010000001.1, from coordinate 365,658 downwards.
TAGAACCAATCAGATTAATGAAACCCTGATCTTCCAGATAATCTTTCAGCGTATTCCAGGCCAGCTCGTGGGTAAATTCAAATCCCTGGATCAAGCCCTGTTGTTCCAGTTTCGTCAAAGGGCGCTGATGTGCCAGATCAACAGCTTCGGTGACGGTCTGGAGAGCACGTTGATAATTTTGAAAACGCTGCTTCCAGCGAATGTCGTTTGGCATATTTAAACCTCTACCGCTTCGCGGTGTCTTTGCCCCTTGTCAGCCCCTAAAGCGGCGTCATTGGTTGAAAAACGTAAGCCGTGAACGGTGAGCAGTGAGCGGCAACTGCTTACCGCTCACTGCTCACTGCTCACTGCTCACTGCTCACTGCTCACTGCTTACTGCTTACTGCTTACTGCTTACTGCTTACTGCTTACTGCTTACTGCTTACTGCTCACTGCTCACCGCTCACTGCTCACTGTTTCCTATCCTCTCCAGCAATTCTGCTGTCTTGTCCTGCATAAGCGCGATATCTCCACGGGATTCGACGTTGAGGCGGATAACGGGTTCGGTATTGGATTCGCGCAGATTAAAGCGCCAGGCTCCCATATCTAGGCTGAGGCCGTCGGTAAGATCGGTAGCTACCGCTTCGGGTTCATATTGCTGACGAATCGTTTGGATCACCGTGGTGGTATCGGTGACGCTGCGGTTGATTTCACCGCTGGCCGGATATTTGGCGATGCGTTCTTCAACCAGGGATGACAGGGGTTTACCGGTGGTACTGAGCAATTCGAGAAGAATGAGGAACGGAATCATTCCGCTGTCAGCATAGTAAAAATCGCGAAAGTAATGGTGGGCACTCATTTCACCCCCGTACAGGGCGTTTTCATGGCGCATCCGTTCCTTGATAAAGGCATGGCCGGTTTTACTCTGGATCGGCACCCCACCAGCGGCAGTGATCTGGTCGATACTGTTCCAGGTCAGACGTGGATCATGGATGATTTTTCCACCCGGATCAGTAGCAAGCAATACTGTGGCCAGCAAACCAACGAGGTAGTAGCCTTCGATAAAGTCGCCTTTTTCATCGAAAAAGAAACAGCGATCAAAATCCCCATCCCAGGCAACACCGAGATCAGCACCATGTGCGCGTACCGCATTGCTGGTGATGGTGCGATTTTCCGGCAACAGGGGGTTGGGAATACCGAACGGGAAGGTTCCATCCGGTTCGTGACAGATGGTGATCATCTGTAGCGGCAGGTACTTTTGCAGCTGATCCAGCACCGGACCGGCGCAGCCATTACCGGCATTGACCACGACCTTGAGGGGTTTGATTTTTACCCTATGAACGAATGACAGGAGCTTGTCGATATATTGTTGGCGACAACTGACTGATTGAATCGTCCCTACGGATCTGGTCGCAGTGAAATTATTTTTTTCCGCCAGGATCCGCAGACTGTCGAGGCCACTATCACCACTGACCGGCACCGCATCACGTTTTACCAGTTTCATACCGTTGAAGTCGATAGGGTTATGACTCGCGGTCACCATAATACCGCCATCAGCATTGCGACAGACAGTGCCGTGATAGACCTCTTCGGTGCCGCACAGGCCAAGATCATCGACATTGCTGCCACCCTCCATCAGCCCGCAAGCAAGGGCCTGGCATAGAGGTTCACTCGACAGGCGCACATCCCGACCGACAACCGTCAAAGCCGGTTTAAACAGTTCCGCGTAAGCTCGCCCGATACGGTAAGCGATATCTTCGTTTAACTGATCTGGAACGCGGCCACGGATATCGTAGGCCTTGAAGGCTGTCACTTGTCTACCGCTGCGCGGTGTCCCAGGTCCCTTGTCCTTGGTCATTTGTCTACCACTTCGTGGTATCATTTGTCCTTGGTCCTTGGTCATTTGTCTACCACTTCGTGGTATCCTTGGTCCTTGGTCCTTGGTCATTTGTCTACCACTTCGTGGTGTCATTTGTCCTTGGTCCTTGGTCATTTGTTTTAGGGCCTATAGAATTTAGGTATGCGTTTAATTTTGGGGATAGCTCATCTAATAGTGGTTTTGTTGATTGAACTTGATTTTGGTCGAGCAGGCCCCTGCTATACGCACGGCGCAGCCAATGTCGAACTTCGTATAATGAACCGCGAGCAATCTTAACAAAACGGCGATTATCCTGATAACTGCCACGGCCACTGCCTTCGGCGATATTTGCACCAACGCTGTCTGCGGCCCTGATCAATTGTTTACCTACGGTATCTTTAGCAAGGAAATCCCATTTGACAACAAAAACCCAGATTGCGTCAGACAATCTTTCCGACAATTGGTAAACCTCGAGTTTTTCAAACCCCTTACCAGCCATCCACTCCCCTCCTCAACGATTTCAAACCAAGGACAAATGACATCGCGTAGCGATGGACCAATGACCCGTTTTAAAGATGATTACGGGCTACCGCCCATAATCATCTTTAAAACGCACAATATCATCATCCCCCAGGTAGCTCCCCGATTGGACTTCAATCATTTCAAGGGGGATTTTGCCGGGGTTCTCCAGGCGGTGAACGGCACCTAGGGGGATGTAGGTTGACTGATTTTCTGTGAGCAGCAATACATTGTCATCACAGGTGATGCGGGCGGTACCCTTGACGACAATCCAGTGTTCGGCGCGGTGGTGGTGTTTCTGCAACGACAGGCTGGCTCCGGGATTCACGGTGATGCGCTTGACCTGGAAACGCTCTCCGACATCGACACCTTCATAGGCTCCCCAGGGGCGGTTAACGCGGCGGTGCAGGAGAAACTCATTGCGGCCTTTATCCTTTAATTGTTCGACAATTTTTTTGACATTCTGAACTTGATCTTTTTTTGCGACCAGAACAGCGTCCGCTGTTTCAACGACAATCAGATCCTCAACGCCAACCGCTGCAATTAAGCGATGAGTGGCGTGGAGATAGGAATTTCTGGTGTCGTGAGTCAGGACATCGCCAAAGCTGACATTGCCCAGTTGATCCTGCTGCTGGACCTCCCACAAAGCCGACCAGGAACCGATGTCACTCCAGCCGGCCGACAGGGGAATAACAACGGCGCTGTCGGTTTTTTCCATCACCGCATAATCGATGGAATCTGCCGGACAGGCACTGAACTGGTTTGTGTCCAGACGTAAAAAATCAAGATCTTCAGTCATGCCGGTAACGGCCATCTGACAGGCTTGAAGCATCTCCGGGTTGTATTTATTCAACTCTTCAACAAACCGGCTCGCACGGAACATAAACATGCCGCTGTTCCAGTAATAGTCGCCACTGTCCAGATAGCGCTGCGCCGTTGCCAGATCAGGCTTTTCAACGAAAGAAGCGACCGGGTAAGCGGTAAGCGGTGAGCCGTGAGCGGCGTCATTCAGTTCATTGTTTTTCAACAAATGACCAGGGACAAAGGACAAAGGACACGCGCGATCCGCGCGAATATACCCATACCCGGTTTCCGGGCATTCCGGGACGATACCAAAGGTCACGAGTTTATCCTGCCGGGCGAGGTCAACGGCGGTCGCTACCCCTTGTTGAAATGATGCAATATTTTTGATCATATGATCGGCAGGCAAAATGAGCAGCAGCGGGTCATCACCCTGTTGCAGAGCGTGTAAGGCAGCAACAGCAACCGCTGGTGCGGTGTTGCGTCCGCAGGGTTCAAGGATGATTGCTGCCGGGTTGACCCCGAGCAGACGGATCTGTTCAGCTACCATGAAACGATGGGCGTCATTGCATACAATCACCGGGGCGGACAGCTCATCGATCCCCTCCAGACGGGTGATGGTATCTTGCAGGAGGGTTTGTTGGCCGATCAGGGGGAGCAGCTGCTTAGGATACAGCTCACGCGATAGCGGCCATAATCGGCTTCCGGCTCCACCGGAGAGGATAACTGGGATGAGCATGAAGGCTGTCCTTTAAATAGATGCTGTCATTGGTCCATCGCTAAAGCGATGTCAGCCACTTCGTGGCGTCATTGGTTAAAAACAGTGAACTGTAAGCGGTGAGCAGTAAACGGTTAACAGCTCGCTGCTTACTGCTTACGGCTCACGGTTCACTGCTCACTGCTTATCCCCTATCGGCCCAAACTTAAAATCCCGCAGCAGCGCTCTGAATCTCGCTTCGGTCCGGTCGAGGTTGAGATAATGGCGGAAGCGACTTTTCAGTTTGGCACCCTGCATGCGAGGTTGACGCGGGTCGAACTCCCAGGGGTGAAGATAAAAGACAAAGGGTTGCTGTTCTCTGGTGTTAATCTGCTTCAGCCCCCAACGGGTGACATGATAAGGCAGCAGGCGAAAGTAGCCGCCCCCGGCGATGGGAAGGTTTTTTCCGGCGAGATTCAGGGTGGTGATGGGTATTTCACGGATCCCTTTCTGACCAGCCGGTATGGTGTCAGTTGCCAGCCACTTTTCCCCCTGTTGGACCGCATATCCGGCAAAACGTGGCCAGTCCGGAATGCCGTAAAAATCGTGGTGCATTGGAAAGATACTGGAGTCATAGGTAAATCCGGCATCAATGAGTTCATCAAAAGCCCAGCTGGTCTGCCTGGTGATCGAATAACTCGGCGCGCGGTAACCGTTGACTGCCTGTCCGCTCTGGTCTTCGAGCAGGGCTTTGGCGCGGCGAATGTCCTGACGATAGCCCTCGCGCTCCATCAGGGCAACGCGTTGATGAAGATAACCATGACAGGCTATTTCGTGACCACGGGCAGCAATGCTTCTGGTCAGGTGTGGATAGCGTTCGGCCACCCAACCGAGAATAAAAAAGGTGGCTTTGGTGTGGTATTCATCGAGAATATCAAGGATCAAGTCGGTGTTGCCTTCGACCCGACACTCACGCGTACTCCAGGTGTCCGGCGGAGAGATATTCTCAAACGCTGAAACGTGGAAATAGTCTTCAACGTCGATAGTGAGGTAGTTAGTTATAGTCATTGGTTTGCCGCCAAAGCGGTATCCTTTTTCCTTTGTCAGCCGCTAAAGCGGCGTCATTTGGATAAATCCGTGAGCGGTGAACGGTGAGCCGTGAGCGGAAACTGCTTACTGCTCACGGTTCACTATTTTCTCTCATCCACTCCCAGGTGTGTTTCAACCCTTCGGAAGTTGTATATTTGTTGCGAAAATCCATTTGTTCTTTGACACGTTGGTTGTCGGCACAGGAATGACGAATATCACCGGCTCGCGGGGTGTCATAGCTGATGTCCAACGGATAACTTGAAAAATTTTGGATAGCGGCCAGCAGTTGATTGAGACTGGTTTGCACGCCGTTACCGACATTCATTGGTGCAGTCATGTTTTTTGACGTACTCACGGCCTGTTCGAGCAGGCGCACCAGATCAGCGACATAGACAAAGTCGCGGGTTTGCTCACCATCACCGAAGACGGTAATCGACTGCCGGGCCAGTGCCCGTTGCAGAAAGATGCTGATGACCCCTGAATAAGGAGATGAGGGGTCCTGCCTGGGGCCGAAGATATTGAAAAAACGGAAAACGACCGGCTTGAGATCGTATTGACGTCGATAAAAATCGATATAGTATTCACCGGCCAGTTTGTCAGCAGCGTAGGGAGTGAGGGGGCGCAGCGGGAGATCTTCGCCAACCGGCAGAACAGCCGTATCGCCATAAACAGCAGCTGAAGAAGCGTAGACAAAACGTTCAATGCCCTGCTTTTTTGCTGTTTCAAGCAAGTTGAGAGTACCAACCAGATTCACCTGATGGGTACCGCAAGGATCCTCCACGGAAGCCTGAACCGAGGCCACTGCTGCCAGATGAACAATGGCATTACAGCCGGCTGCGGCCTGGTCGACCGTATCGCTACAGCGGATATCACCATCGACGATGCGTAACGAACTGTCATTGCGGGGGAGATTGTTCAGTTTTCCAGTACTGAAGTTATCGAGAACCACGACCTGGTGATTCTGCGACAACAGGAGATCCACCAGATGCGAACCGATAAATCCAGCACCGCCGGTTACGAGAATTTTCAATTTGTTATTTGCCATTTTTCTCCCGCTTTGTGGAATCACCCGTGAGCAGTGAACGGTGAGCCGTGATCAGTAACGGCTTACTGCTTACTGTTTACTGCTTACTTATTTTACACATTATCCTTACGCACAACCGATTCAAGTTTGATGACATCCGGATTGGAACCGCGGCGGGTGTCGGTCAGGACCGCCTGACGTAGGCGCTCAACCTGGGCTGATATTCTTTTCAGCTGTTCCTCGATCTGACCGAACTGCTTTTGTTGCTGGTTGATGAGATATTCAAGGATACTCCCCTGGCTCGACAGACGTTCGATAATTGCTTCATTTTGGGAACGGGAAGAACTGAGTTTTGCGTAATTTTCTTCAATGCGGCTGACCCTGTCGTCAAGGCTTGAGCCGGTGATAATTCGTCGCGCTTGTGGAACCCTCTCAGCAGATGCAGCCGCCCCGCGCTCTTCAGCACTTTCCGGATGTTCCTCTTCAAAGGAAAGTTCATTAATTGCATCATGAACCATGTCCATATCGATATCGCGGGTTTCTTCGACGAATGCTGAAAGCATCAGAAAATCACAGATCAGATTGATCAGTCTTGGAATGCCGCCACTGAACTTAAAGATGGCATCAAAAACACCTTCTTCAAAAGTAACACAGTCACGTTTACCGACCGTGCCGAGTCGGTGCAGGATATACTCCTCAATTTCTTCCCGATTCAAGGGGTTCAAATGGCAGCTGATGCTGATACGCTGTCGCAATTGGCGCAGCGATGGACGCGCAATGATCTGCTTAAGCTCAGGCTGCCCGACCAGAATAATTTGCACCAGTTTGAAGTTGTCGGCTTCGAGATTGGAGAGCAGCCGTATCTCTTCGAGAGCCTCTTCGGTTAAATTCTGCGCTTCGTCAATAATAATGATCACCTGGCGCCCGGCAGTACTTTCATCCAGGAGAAAGTCGTTAAGCTCATTAAGCAGTTGAACCTTGTCCTTGCCGTCGGTCTTCAGTCCGAAATCATCGTTAATCAGGGCAATGAGTTGACGTCCATCGACACGGGTATTGAAGACCATGGCGAGGGTCATTTCGGAACTGATTTTATTGATGATATCCCGTAATAAGGTGGTTTTCCCGGAACCAACCTCGCCAGTGAGCAGGGAAAATCCGGCTCGCTCCTGAACACCGTACTGCAGATAGCTCAAGGCCTTGCGATGGCCTTTGCTCAAATACAGGAACTGCGGATTGGGCAAGAGATCAAAAGGTTTTGCACTGAGTTCAAAAAAGTCTGTATACATAGTTTGATGCTTTCGCAAAAAGTGTCAATTGAGATGGCTAAGCAAAAAGCGCCAAATGCAAGGCGCGCGATTATTGAGCAATGAGGCGTACTTACGTACGTCGAAGCGGTGAAATAGTCGCAGCAACGCAGCAGTTGGTGAGTTTTTGCGACGCCATCATAGTTTAAAACCGTACCGTAGCGCTGAGAGTGACAATATTGTTGCGATAATCATTGCCGGAGATATCGGAATCATTGAGGCGATAGCGATATCCCAGAGAGGTTAAGAAGCGTCGATACTCAAACCCCAGATTGGCTCCGAAAGTGTAACGATGTAACTCTTCGTCCGGTCCACGGTTATCAGCGCGTTCATAACCGGCATCGGTACCGACGGAGAAGGCCTGGGACAACTGGCGGGTCAAGCCGAGGGTTGCCCCATAGGACTCATCGACGCGATCATCTCGAACAAAATCAAGTTCACGCCAGAAAACCGCGGTGGTGACACTGGTGAGGGGACGGGTAAAGGTGATTGAAAAACGTGCTTCCCGTAACCGGGACAGCCCTTCCGTTGCCGTGACCTGATAATCCTGACTGTACAACAGACCCAGGGTCACAGAGTCCGTCAACAGGTAGGAAAGATCGGTCGACCAGATGGTGCTGTTCGTGTCCGGTCCTGAATCATATTCCACCTTGCTGCGTCCGATCATGGCATCAAGAGCAGTCCGGGCACCGAGCTGGTAACGGCCACCAACAGTAGCCTCATGACGATTAAAATCTTCGAGAGTGTCATCATTATCATGTTCAATGTACTGGTAGCGCGCCCAGACATCCAGGGACTGTGAAATGTTTTTTTCAATGCTCAGCCGCCCTGTGTGCTCCAGATAATCGTCGCCTTGACTATCGGCATAATCGACCAGATTCAGGCTGTAACCGATCACTGCTGCCAGTGTCGGCGTTATCCGCAAGCGATACTCCGGCGTTACAGAAACGCGATAAACCGTGGATCGATCAACCGTATCGTTAAACTCGAGATCACGATCACGCTCATCCAGGGTTTCACGGGTGATCGAACCACGAGTCGTAAGGGTAAAGGGTCGGCCGCCAAAAAACACGGCATCCAAAGCACCCCGCTGGATATCGCGCAGACGGTCCTGATCCTCCTCGTCGTTGTTCTTGTAATCACGGTAGCGCAGTGAATAATCAAGGGATAATTCAAGCGACCGCTGATTATAAAGCAAAGCGATTCCCGGCTCGACGGTGGTTATCCAGTCATCTTCCCGGTCGCTGTCAGTTAAGAAAACATTGTCATTGTATTCTTCTGACACGCTGAAACGGGGGGTTATTTCAATTGCTGCCCAGACACAGGAAGAAAACAACATTCCAAGAACAGTTGCCGCGGCTACAGTCAATCGCCTGAATGTTTTCATTGCTGGCTCCTCACTTAGGTATTTAATAATTGCCATAATAATAACTCTGCCGATTAACAAAACTGTGGGCATCGTTGTAGACAACGCCGAGCAGACGGTGGCGTTTGAATTCTTCAAGGGTTTCTACAATATCTTCAAGCTTGGCCCTGCCTTCCCGAACAACAAACAGGGTGCTGTCAACGATACCAGCCAGGACTCCGGCATCAGCAAAGGGGAGCGCCGGGGGGGTATCGAAAATCACGTAGCGCTCGGGATAACGTTGCTTGAGTTCCTTGACAATTGCTTTCATCCGGTTTGATGACAACAGATCAACAGGATCCTTGATTGCTTCACCGGCAGGCAGAAGGACCAGCTTGCCCAACCCGGTTTTGATCAGCGCCTTTTCAATCGGCAGGTTGTCACGCAGACAATGCACCAACCCGACCTCTGGCTTGATATCGAGATAGCGGTGAACGGAGGGACGGCGTAAATCTGTATCTACCAGCAGCACGGTATGGTCATGCTCTTTGGCCAGAGAAATGGCCAGATTCAGTGCCGTCATGGTTTTCCCTTCCTCGCTGACGGTGCTGGTGACCATGATGGTATTAGCAAAGGTATCGCCACTGGTCAGGGCGATCAGGGTCGAACGCAACTTGTTGTATTCCTCAACCACTGCCGTCTTTTCGTCACGGGCGGTAGCTAGCATCAAATGATCAATTTTCAGCGGCACAACATCAAGCAGGGCACTGACTTTTTGTTTTATGGAAAGGACCTGTTGCGGTTCACGCTCAACGTCTGTACTGCTCTGCGAGTCCGGTGAATCGACAGGGGGGGCGTTGCGTAAGCTGGCTGCCTTTTTTAGTGCTTCTTCAATACGACTCATGCTTTCATCAACCCGTCATCAAGGAGGTTACCAGGGGAATAATTCGATCAGAAAAAAGAAACACCCCAACAAAACAGACCAGATATATACCGCCGGCACCAAACAGAAAAACATCCCCGACAAAACGTCGCTTCAACACAGCAGGATCGGAAATAGTGGGGACGACGGCCAGGACATCGATCCCGAGATCTTCCAACACGGAGACGTCTCGAAGCCGACTGTCCATATTCTCCAGAAGGAAAATCAGGCCGAGACCGCAACCAAAACCGCCGGCGACAGCGAGCACTAACATTCTCAACATGTCAGGAGAAATCGGAACCTGGGGCAGCACTGCCGGATCGACAACCCGGAAGGTTGAAGCTTTGTTGGCAACCTCCATCTGTGTTGAGACCTCGGATTGTCCCATCCGGGCGAGCAGATCATTGTAGATGCTGCGATAGGAATCACGTTCCTGCATCAAGATAGCCAATTCTTTCTGAGCCTCGGGCACTTCTTTGAGTTCCTGCTCACGATTGGCAATGTTCTGCTGCAGATTCTTTTTGCGGGCCTCAAGAGAAGAGAGCTCGGCTTCAACTTCATAAAGTTGGCCCTGCAGATCCTGATGAAGAGGATTCAGGGAGGTCATACGGGTGCTGCCCCGCTCCTGTTGTGCGGCTTCCGGATCCAGCATCCGTTGCTTCAGAGCCTCTATTTCAAATTTCAGACGGATCACTTCCGGGTAGTTTTCGGTGTAGCGCAACAGCAGATTGCTGAGTCGGTTTTCCATTTCCATCAGGCGATTGTTTTCTGCCGTTTCACTCACCATATCAATCGTCGGACTGGTCCGATTCATTTGATCGACCAGCTGAGACTGTCGAGCCTGCAGGGTATCCTGGGTCAGTTCTATTTCCTCGACCTGGGTCAACATCTGACGAATGTTGGCTAGGGTAGCCGCTTCGTCAATAGAGAAATAGATCCCCTGGCGCTTACGAAAATCGATTATCTTGTCCTCGGACGCTTCCAGCTTGAGTTTAAAAGAATCGATCTGCTCCTGCAGGAAACGATTGGCGCCAAATGTTTCTTCTCTGGTCGAGGAAAGGCTCTCTTCCACATAGAGACCAACCAGCGTGTTGATGAATTGCTGGGCAAAACGTGGATTTTTGTCATCAATAGACACAGTAAAGCGATCCATATCCCGGGTGATATTGATTCGGGTCCGTTGCCGTAAATCTGATACATAGGACTGTTGTTCCGCGTCACTTTTGGTAAAAATGGGGGAATTCAATGATTCCAGGGTTTTGACAATCAAGTCACGGCTTAGAATAGCAGCCTGCAGAACCCTGACGCGATCTTCGATCTGCGGGGTAATGGCGATCCCGCGAACCAGCTCATCAATGACATTACTTTCAATAAAAACCGTAGTATCGGCGCGATAGATTTTCGGCAAGGTGAGGCTGAAGACTCCAATGGCGGTCATCACCAGCAACGACACCGCAACAAAGAGGTATTTATTACGATAGAGGGCATACAGATAACTTAAGATCTGCTTCAGGGTATCTTTCATCTTCTAAAGGTCCTTAAAAGAGGCTTTCTTCAACAATAACGTAGTCACCCGGCAGCAACAGAACATTCTGCTCGATATCCTGACCACGACGCACTTTTCGCAGATCGATGCCGATCTTATTCGCCCCTTCACGGATAATCGATACGGAATTTTCCCGGGCAAAATCAGAAAAACCGCCGGCCCCGAGAATTGCATCCAGTGCCCGCATCCCTTCAACATACTGAATCGGCTGCGGGGTATTCACCGCACCCAGCACATAAACAATATTACTGAGGTTGCTTGGTATGAAAATAATGTCTTCAGCTTGCAGTGCTACGTCCTGGTCCAGGTCCCCTTTAAAATAAAGGGCAAAAAAGTCTGCCGGGACCTTTTCTCCCGATCTCGACAAATAGGCTTTGCGCAAGTCGGCGTTACTGAAATCGCCAAGCTCGCTGAGTAATTTCAACAATGTCATCTGATGGGTCATATCAAAGACCCGTGAGACACTGCCACCGGTCACGTAAACCCGGTTATTGCGGATTTCCTGCACTGACACCGTCACAACCGGCTGTTTGACATAATCTTTAATAACCGCGGAAATACGGCGGCTTAACTCCATCGGCACGACCCCTTCAGCAACCACATCCCCTACCGCCGGCAAGGTGATTTTTCCATCCGGACGCACAGTCACTGTTCGGCTCATTTCGGGCACCCCCCAGACCGAAACCTCCAGCACATCGCCACTGCCGATACGGTAATCTTCAGCAACTGCTGTTGTCATTAACACAGCCAGAACAATAAACCATACTGATCCAAAAATTTTCATTGCTTATCTCCCGCCAAAGCCTGAAGTAACAACACGAATGGTATCGAGAATGATCTTAAAATCGAGAGCAAGGGAATAGTTCTTGATGTAATAAAGATCATAACGCAGCTTTTCCAGCGCATCCTCATCGGATGCGCCATAAGGATAGCGTACCTGCGCCCAACCGGTAACCCCCGGCTTGACAAAGTGCCGGGTTGAATAAAAGGGGATCGATTCTTTCAACCGCTCAACAAAGGTCATGCGTTCCGGCCGGGGGCCAATGAAGCTCATGTCTCCCTTGAGAACGTTGTAGAGCTGGGGAATCTCATCAATGCGGGTTTTACGCATAAACTGACCGACCTTGGTAACCCGCGGATCATTTTTCAGTGCCCACACCGCCCCGGAATCCTTTTCTGCACCGTCGCTCATGGTACGAAACTTATATACGAGAAATTCATGCTCGTTTTCACCGACACGCAACTGCTTGTAAAAAATCGGCCCTCTGGAATCGATGATGATCGCCAGCGCAATAAAAGGGAAAAAGGGGGCGGTTATCAGCAAACCCATCATCGACAGGGCAACATCAAATAGGCGCTTATAGCTGCGCATAAAGGGGGTCATGCGAAAGCGCTGATTGAAGATAAAAGAGCTCGGATGCATTTCCTCGATCATCAGACAGCCACTGACGTGCTCATAATAGGCGGCAGCATCGTAGACTTCGACACCGCGCAATTTACTGTGCATGATATCCTTCAGAGGTAAATTTCCACGTCGTTCGGCCAGGGCTATCACCATCTTTTGCGGGCGGTAATCACGCACGATCTGGTCAATGTCGTTAATATGACCGACAATCAGGGCCGGGTCGACAACAGGGTCTCTGTCGGTACAAGCAACAAAACGGGTATAGCTGTGCATGTTCTGATCAGTCGGAACAATTTCGGAAATCTTTTCAGCCAGATCTCCGGCGCCAACAATTAATACCCGGTTGGCAAAAATTGACGCCCGGGAGAATTTGCGAACCAACCAGCGCACCAGTATCTGACTGAACGCAAACAAGACCAATGTGATCAGCAATACCCCGCGCCAGAAACCGAGCCCGGGAAGGATATAGAACAACGATGAAAGGCTCAGTAAAGATACCACCATCGCAAATATGACTTTGGCAGCGATCCTCCACGGATCGTTGAATTGCTGAAAGTCATACAGATTAAACAGGTAGGAGACGGTAACAACAACAATAACACAGGCCATCAGCTTGAACATGCCACCGTCAAGTAGCAGCATCTCAATGCTCAATTGGCCGAAACGCAGATATTGAGCGATAATGAGGCAGACAACTGCCATAAAAGCATCACACATCTGCAGTAAAAAAGATGGTCTGATCATCCCCCGCTCCTTTACAGCTGATTCAACATTTTTCTCGCGGTTGCTGCTTCCTCTACAGACGTACCGTCACGGACCTGTTCGAGCAACGTCCGGGCGGCCTCCTTGTCACCCAGCGCAATTTTCGCCTGGGCAAGATGAATAGCCACTACCGGAATTTCCGGCAAGAGATTATGGGCCTGCTGCAACAGATTCAACGCGTCCTGGGCGCGTTCATTTTTCACCAGAATGTAGCCCAGGGTATCCATAATGCGTGGGTCGTTGGGGCGCAGCTGGTAAGCGCGCATAGCATAATCAAGGGCCTGGCGGTCTTCTCCGAAATTGTCGGCCATAATATAGGCAAGGTTGTTCAAGGCAATAACATTGTCACGATCATGGCCCAGAGCATTCTGGTAATGGTCACGGGCTGTTCCTTTGTTGCCGCGACGCTCTGCCAGGGTTCCCAACGCGACGTGAACCGGGGCAAAGGTTGGATCGGAGTCGAGAATAAGCTGGTATATCTGCTCTGCCCGAACCACTTGCTGCGACTGTTCGAAAATGCCGGCCAATTGCAACTGTAAACGTGAAGGACGCTCCAGCCTGCTGATACCTTGCTGCAGCAGACTTGTTGCTGTATCTGTATCCCCGGTTGCCATGTGCAAAGATGCCGCCAGCAGGTAGGGATATTCCTGACCGGATTGCGAACCCAGAAGAACCTCAACCAGCTTGGCGGCCTCATCGCGATTGTTATTGGTCATGTAATGGCGCCACAGAAGTGTATTGCCTCGCTCGGGGGCCACAGATGCCAGATTGACAAAGGCTGCTTCAGCAGCGCTGAGGTTTCCTTGCTGTTGATGCAGCGACCCCTTGATTTCCAGCAAGGGAGCTGAGTTGCCATGGAGCTGCAAGCCACGATCAGCCACCGCCAGAGCGGTAGAAAGATCGCGCTGACGCAGGCGATACTGGGCGGTGGCGACAAAGCCCTGCTCAGTTCCTGTCGCCTCAACCCGGCGATAGGCAGATTCCAGATCCTCATTGCGTCCCTGCACATTGTAGATAGCAGCGCTTCCAAGTAAGGCCCTTAAATTGTCAGCATCACGGCTGAGCACATCGTTAAACTGCTGCAGAGCCTGATCATAATCGGATTGCGACGCATAATAGGAAGCCAGATTAAAATACGGGGTCAGGTAATCAGGATTAGCTTCTTTAGCCGCTTGCAAGGCAGCAACCGCCTGTTGCGGACGATTCTGGGAAAAATATGCTGCGGCCAGATAATTATTAAGTAATGCATCCTGGGCAGTATCGTTCATCCCTTCGTTCAAGGCTTCAATGGCAGCAGGATAGTTCTTTTGCCGCAGGTAGTGTGTCACCAGCATTAAGCGGCTGTTCAACAGTTCCGGCGCCACATGAACGGCACGAATGAGATCTTCCTCTCCGGCGTTGAGCTCACCCTGCGACAAACGGATAGCCCCACGTTGAAGGTGCGCTTCAACCAACATGGGATCTAAGTTGGTTGCTGCTTCCAGCTCAGCCATACCACGATCAAGTTCGCCGGCAGCAAGCAGGGCACTGCCGAGAATATTACGCGCATAGGCGTTGTTGGGGTTGTTGCCAACGACGCGCTGAATCTGGATGATGGCATCATCAACACGTTCCTGTTTAAGCAGGGTCAAAGCAACCAACACCCGCGCCCGTTCAAACTCGGGATTGATATCAAGAGCATTTTGAAACTGATTGAGCGCCAGCTCAAAACGTTCAAGGGAGTAATGACTTAAGCCCAGAAACAAGTAGGTCAGCGGATGCTGCTCGCTGCGCAATGACTGTTCAAGGGCCACTTTGGCATCATCATATTGACCCTGACGATAAAGCAGCATTCCCTTTAAGCGAGAGCCTTCAGGGCGATCAGGAAAATTCTTTTCAAATTGCTGTACCGTTTTCTCTGTAGCGGCAAAATCGTCGAGATCAAGTTGCAACATCCCCGCCATGTAAAGGGCATAATGCTGACGAGGTTCAATCGTAGCCACATCCAGATAAAGTTGCAGAGCGGGTTCAATTTCGCCTTTGGCAGTTATCACTGAAGCCAATAAAAAATAAGCTTCAAACTGGCGCCCATCAAGAGCAATTGTCTGGCGAAGAAGCTGCTCTGCACGGGACAGATCGTTACGCTGCAGATTGATTTTAGCCAGATTCAGGTGAGCCGGTGCAAAGGAAGGATCAAGCTCAATCGCCTTATTGAATAGATTCTCTGCTTCTGTATGATTTCCTGAAGCGCCATTTGCTCTCCCCTCAAGGGTTAGCGATCGGGCACTGGGAGAAGCAGCTGAATGGAAACGCTGAATATCGGCTAAACCCTGCTGCGGCTCACCACGATCAACGGCAATGGCAGCTAACTCAAGTAAAACGTCATGCAAGGAGGGGTTTTGGAGTAAAACTTTCTGATACTCCTGCTCTGCCAGATCAAGGGTGCCGCTTGCATGATAAGCTGAAGCCAGACCGATGCGGGCAGCCAGATCATTGGCATCCTTTTCCAGGGCATTTTTATAAAGAACAATCGCCCCGCGAACATTGCCTTCTGCTTTAAGCCGGTCACCTTCTGCAACAAGCTCATCCGGTGTCTGGTTTGAACAGGCCGAAATAAAAACAAAAATGAATAGAACGATTAGATTCTTCACTTGACCCCCAATTTCGTAACATATTGTTTTAATTGGTTTTAAGATTATTTTAAAAACGATCCTTGAATAGATAAAGAAAACTAGTGATCCAATTTAACAGAAAGCGTATAAAAAGCAAGGGTACAATCGACTCAAGCATGCAAGTTCAACGAACTGAACAAAAATCAAAGGACAAATGCATATTATTAGAATATATAATTTTGGGTTCTATTACAATAATCTAGGGCTGGAATCTGAACCGGAAGAGCAGATAAATACTTATGCTTTTTTAGCTCTCAGGACCCCATACAGAATCGGACCTGGACACAAACAATCGTGAAGGAAAAAAAAGAAGTCCGGATAGAGAATATTCAGTTTTTGAATTGGCGGATTGACAACTGATTGATAAAACGGTGATTAAAAAAAGGGAGAAATCAACCATTCGACAAGGCGTGATAAACGGACTGACTTAGGGCTTCACTCAGGTATGGTTTATTAATATACCCTTTAAGTCCACTTCTTTTCATGTCCTCAAGGTCTTCATCTTGGACAAATCCAGAAGAGAGAATGACACGGACCTCTGGATACAATTTTTTGAGCGCAAAAAAACAATCTTTGCCATTCATAGCAGGCATGATCATGTCCAGAATGACGAGATTGACAGGCTCCCCGCTTTCCATGAAAACAGATAAGGCCTCTTCACCATTTGCAGCCAGAAGGACTGAATAGCCTAAATCTTCAAGGATTGCTTTTGCCGTTATACGCATGACCTCTTCATCATCTACAACCAAAATATTTCCCTGCCCCCTTATTGTGTCCTGACGTATCGGTTTTTGTTCCTTTGCTGATATATTCAAGGGAAGTAAGATCTTGAAATTGGTACCAGTATTTACTTCACTGTGAACAGTTATCGAACCACCATGTTGGGTAATTGTTCCATAAACAGCGGGCAGTCCCAAACCGGTTCCTTTTCCCTGTTCTTTGGTCGTGAAGAAAGGCTCAAAGATTTTATGTATATTTTCAACGGAAATCCCGCAACCGGTATCTGTAACTTCTATCTCCAGAAATTGCCCCGGATGTAAATCGAATGGAGACGCGTCACAGGTAATATCATCAATATCAAGCAGGCGGGTTGAGAAGCGAAGGGTTCCACCATCTGACATCGCCTGAGCAGCATTGATGCCCAGATTTAACATTGCACTTTGAAGCTGGGAAGGATCTCCTACGATTGAACTCTGGACGGCCTTCAGTTCTGTTTCAATCTTGATGCGGCGATCTATTGTATTATGCAAAAGAGTGATAGTTTCTTGAATAAGCGCATGCATATTTACCGGTGTAGACGCTTTACTTGACGTGCGGGAAAAGGTCAGCAGTTTACCGGTTAAGTCGGCCGCCCTGGTGGCTGACTGGATTATTATCGAATGGAGTTTTTTGGCCTTGGGTTCGTCCGAGAGGTACCGCGGCAGCATTTGGCCAGCGCCAAGGATTCCACCAAGCATGTTATTAAAATCATGGGCAATGCCACCTGCCAACTGGCCTATGGCGTCCATCTTATGGGCTTGATTGAGCTGCTCCAATAGCCTGGTTTTCTCTTCTTCACGTTGATGGATTATATCAACCATATTATCGAAAGACTCAGCCAGACCACCTATCTCACCGTCACTATAATCGATATTGCTCTTAACACTTTTATCCCCCTGACTGAACCTTTTGGTTATGAATGAAAGCCTGTCAATCAGTTGAACCACACCTCTGCCACCCAGGAACCAGGCAATAACCAGGGAGAATGAAAGAGAAAGAGCGCTGGTTGTTATCAAGCGATTTACGATTGATTGAGCTTGTGCCTGTATTTGTTCTGAAGCAACCCCCATAAACATATAGATATAAGGCGTTTTGCTACCTTCAAGTCGCAGAGGCTCAAAAGCAATGATGCGTTTCTTTCCATCAGAGCTCTGTGCAGACAGGCTCCCCCTTATTTCACTTACCTTAGCTGCTTCAAAGACATTCTGATTGATCGGTTCTCCGATACCCGTCTGGTTGCTGATAGGATAGCGAAACAACCTGATACCATTATGATCGCAGATACCGAAAAAGCTGTTTTCAGGGTAATCTCCACGCTCAAAAAACTCTCCATAATGAACGAGACTGACACCAATTATAATTGCCCCAGTCACCTCGCTCTGCTTGTTCAGTACTGCCATCCCAAATGGGAAAATTGCTTCTTTGGTAGATTTGCCGACAACAAACTCTCCAGACACAAAACCTTTCGATATGATAGCTTCATTAAATTGTTTACGGTCGCCGAAGTTTAGCGCTCTGGCGCTATCATGATATTTCCCGGCCGCAACAACGTTACCTTTAAGATCAACCAGAATAACATTGGTATAGATAGGGTTGGTTTCTAAAAGTGTCGAAAGGATAACCCGTGATTTTTCCTCATCTAGACTGTAAATGTCTGGGATCGAGGCAACTGTGCGCAAAAGTGTATGGGTGGAATTAGTGATTCTTCGCTGAATCTCTGCAAAACCACTTAGGTATATGGCGGTGTCCTTTTCTGCGAGTTGAGCAGCACGATGACTGTTTTGCAGTTCAGTGCCTAAAAGCACGATGAACACCGGCATTGTCGCCACCAAAACGAGAATCAACAATTTTTTACGAATTGAGCCGTGAAATAGTTTCATCAACACCTTCTTGGTATAAATAAATGAAACGGTGCTAAGACTAGGTCATATTATCAGCTTTTACTTCTCCTGCAACTAAAAATATGATTCGCCAATAAGATTATTAGAGATACTGAACATTCTTGTGGACTATGACAGCAACCAGACGAGGCATGCAGGGATCTGATCAAAATGACAGGACAGTTTTAGGTTTTCACTCAATCAGCGGACTCAAGAATAATCCGGACGCCTTACATCTGTTAAATGGCACACCTAATAATCAAAGGATTGATCTAAACACCCCATTCTCATTATTTCTGGTGTGAAAGGAATGGCTCGCCCGCTTCGAGTCTCGATATGAGGGCAAAAAAAAAGACCGCTTTCGCGGTCTGTTTTTTTTTGGTGCCGAAGGGGAGACTCGAACTCCCACGGGCCTACGCCCACTAGACCCTGAACCTAGCGTGTCTACCAATTCCACCACTTCGGCATGAAACGTGGGCACGTTATAACAAAGGAATTTTTTGTTTGCAACAAAAAAAACTGACCTTCATCAAAGGGTATCAGGGCCGTAACGGCGCTACCATCAGGGTCTTGTACTTCTTTACGCTGACCAGTCCGGGGCGAGCGCCCTTGGGACGCGATATGTTCTCTGCGGTTGCCATCATCACCTCGACCTTGGCATCGTTTTGGGCCTTGGAATATCCCGCGGCGATGGTTGCAGCATAGATGATATCCTCATCGGTTACAGGCACCGCGACGGTTGATGACTTGAGAACCACATGGGCACCGGGACAACCGTTGGCATGAAACCAGAAATCCCCGGTTTTCAGCTGACGCCCGGACAACTGATCGTTGTGCTGGTTATTTCTGCCACGCAGGACCTTGATGCCGGAAGGGCTGACCAGTTCCTGTGGCGCACTGGACTGTCGGGTACGTTTTTTATGGTGCGCGTCAGTTCCTTTGAGCAGACCGGACTCATCAAGCTCGGCATAGATGGTTTCCAGATCGGCAGGTTCTGGATGATCGTCCAGCTGGTACAGTAATTCTTCCAACCACTGCAATTCGACCCGCGTTTCTAAGAGGCGGCGCTGGCTGTGGTCAACGCCGCGCGCCGCTTTTTTGTATTTTTTGAAGTAGTTCTGAGCATTCTGTTGCGGGGAGAGGCGTGTATCCAGAAGGATATCCATCGTTTTTTCTGCGTCAGAAAATATATTCGTCACGGTTAGCTGTTCAATCCCCTTTTTCACCAGATGGAGATTAGCCAGGAGCAAATCACCTTTGATTCTTTCTTCTTGCGCCAGCTGCTGACGGTCAAGCTCTGTGCTGATCTTTTGAAAACGCTTCGTTAGTTTTTTTTGCTGACGCCCAATCGCCTGGCGCAGGCGCAGCTGTATTCCCTGTGGGGTCGATGGGACAGCTGAATTGTTTCCTTGCTGATCGAGATAATCACTCCAGCAGTCGTATCCTTCCGGCAGTGGCGCAGGGCTTTGTGCCAGGTCAATCGGGGCCCCGGATTTGTCGGGGTAATTATAGCGTTTCCCTGCTGACAGTTGTCGACCTGAATCTTCACCACGATCGCGCTTGAGCACATCAAAGATGGTATCGTGCTGATCGGCCAGAATCATATTGCCGACGGCACCGAACATTTCAACAATCAAAAAACAAGGCCCCTTGGGTCCATGGCAATCAATCCGTACCACGCGATCATCATTGACCAGCTGTATCCGGTCGATACGACTGAGCCGTGAACGCAGCAACTGGCAGAACCGTGGTGGCTGATGCGGATTAAGCCATTCCCTGTCAGTTAAGTAAATGCGTTGCTGACCCGGCTTAACAGATATCAATAACCGCAGGTTATCTGAGCCGTTCCACAGACGCAGCACCAGCATCTCAGCTTCGGGCTGATGGATTTTTGATATACGTGCACCGGCAATCTGTGTTTGCAGTTCGGCCACGATTTCGTTGAGAAGGGCATATTTCATTGATGCTACCAGATCATTTCTGTTGTTTTTGCCACGGCCGGTAACCACTCATCTCTATCTCGATGGCAAAGCTGAGGAATGTCCTTATCAGGACGATGACCGCTAACATGCCGACGCTGGAAAAAGTAAGTTCAACGGCTACGGTTTTAATGATATCTGCCGCGACAAGAAACTCCAACCCCAGCAGAATACCACGCGCTAGCTGCAAACGATAACTATGAAACAGCTCCTCGCTTGCGCCCTTTGTCGCTAACAGGTAAAGGTTATAGAAGGTTGCGTAAAACGAAAACAACATGATAATCCCGATTCCCAGTAACTCGAGGGAAAACACACTCCACTGGGCTATCGTTGAAACAAGCACATAAAAGTCTACTGTCATGATCTCTCCCCTTCTGCCGGCGCACGTCGACCGGTATTCTGAACACCTTCAATCCTCTTGTTTGTTTCACTGCGGGGATTCAACCGCTCCCGGGACAGCGTTCAACAGATACGTTTCGCTTTTAAATCCAATCTGCTAGTATTTGCAATTCATGACTTATACCAGGCAGCAATTTATACAATGACATTATTCAAGGAGGCATTCCATGCAAAAAGGCTGGAAAATTGAAACCCAGGCGGTTCAGGGGACCTACGAGCCCAAACCGACGGAACCCCGCATCCCGGCCATCTGCCAAAGCACAACCTATAAATATGACAGTGCCGATCATGTCGCCAAGCTCTTTGATCTGGAATTGCCCGACCACATGTATACCCGCATCAGCAATCCGACCACTGCCGCCTTTGAGGGCAAGATTGCCCTGATGGAAGGTGGCGTAGGCGCGCTGGCAACCTCATCGGGACAGGCGGCGTCGGCTATGGCCATCCTCAATATCTGCCGTAACGGTCAGCACGTTGTGTCTACCGGCACCCTCTATGGCGGCACCTATTCCCTGTTCGCCAACACCCTGCCCAAAATGGGGGTCGAGGTCAGCTTTGTTAACCCGGAAGCGGCTTTGGAGGAGTTGCAGGCGGCATTTCGACCGGAAACCCGCTGTCTGTTTGCCGAAACCATCGGTAATCCCGGATTGAATGTCCTCGATTTTGCCAAGTTCAGCGAACTCGCCAGGCGCATGAATGTGCCGTTAATCATTGATAACACCTTCGGCACACCCTACTTGTGCAAACCCCTGGAGCTTGGAGCCAATATTGTTGTGCATTCGGCAACCAAGTATATCGACGGTCATGGCACCAGCGTTGGCGGGGTGATTGTCGATGGTGGCACCTTTGACTGGAGCAGGGATGGCAAATATCCGGAACTTACCGAACCTGATGCCAGCTACCACGGTCTGCGCTATCATGACACCTTTGGACCCGCTGCCTACATTGTCAAAACCCGCGTTCAGTATATGCGTGACCTGGGAGCAACCCCTGCGCCACAAAACAGTTTTCTGTTTAATCAGGGTTTAACCACCCTCCCCTTGCGAATGGAGCGCCATTGTCACAATGCCCTGACACTGGCTGCCTATCTCCAGCAGCATCCAAGCGTTACCTGGGTCAACTATCCCGGGCTGAAAAGCCACCCGAGCTATGATTTAGGCCAGAAATATCTGCCCAAAGGCTGCAGTGGGGTGTTAACCTTTGGTATTAAGGGCGGTAGAGACGCTGGAATTAAATTTATGGAGGCCTGTCACCTGATTGCTCTGGTCGTTCATGTCGGGGATGCGCGTTCCTGTGTGCTCCATCCGGCCAGCACCACCCATCGCCAACTTTCTGAAGAACAACAGATAGCGTCCGGAGTTTCGCCTGACCTGATCCGGGTATCGGTGGGTATTGAACATATTGACGATATCATAGCCGATGTCGAGCAGGCGTTGATGGTCAGTCAAAACTGATCAGCAAGCGACCCTTTCCGGCCATGATGGCACCAAGTTCACCAAAAAACAGGGACAGGCACCTCACGGAGCCTGTCCCTTTTCCATGAGAAGCGGCAGTCGTAGTGCCTTGACGCCGTGAGGAATGGTTGAGCCGAAGGCAAGCTTTGCGAACCTGGAAACGCACTACCACTATCGATGTACTTTTACAATCTAAGCCAGAGAAAAATTAATCATCCGTGGATTCTCCCTTGCAGATTAACCATCCGTCTGCTATAGAATCCTAAAGGCTTTTCCTACCTTATTGATAAACTATAAATAGTTGTACACAACAACAGGAGATACCCATGCCCGATCAACACCAGCACGCCATTGAAACCTTGCTCCTCCATGCCGGTCAGCAGCCCGATCCAACCACCAAATCCCGCGCTGTTCCCATCTACCAGACAACTTCTTATACCTTTGACTCGGCAGAACATGCGGCCGACCTTTTTTCTCTTAAACAACTGGGCAATATTTATACCCGTCTGATGAATCCGACCAGCGACGTCCTTGAACAGCGCCTTGCCGCCCTTGATGGTGGTGTTGGGGCCCTGGCTCTGGCCTCCGGTTCGGCCGCCATCACCCTGGCGATCATGAATCTGGCGATGGCCGGTGATAACATCGTATCCGGGCGCACCCTCTACGGCGGCACCTACAATCTCTTCAACCATACATTTAAACGCATGGGGATAAACGTAAAATTTGTAGACAGTTCTGATCCAAAAAATATAGCCGCCGCTATCGATGAAAACACCAAGGCGGTTTATATTGAGGCCCTCGGCAACCCACAGAACAATGTCGATGATTTTGACGCTGTTGCTGCTATTGCCCATGAGCATGGTCTGCCGCTGGTTGTTGACAACACGGTCGCTACTCCTTATCTGTTTCGTCCTATCGACCATGGCGCCGATATTGTCTGTTACTCCCTGACCAAGTTCATCGGTGGCCATGGTACCAGTATCGGTGGCGCTGTCGTGGATAGCGGACGTTTCGATTGGGCGAGTGGACGTTTCCCGGAATTCACGACCCCTGATCCCAGCTATCACGGGCTGATCTACCATGAGGCGCTGGGCAATCTGGCCTATATCCTCAAAATGCGTCTGACCCTGCTGCGCGATATGGGACCCTGCATCTCTCCGTTCAACTCGTTCCAGATTATCCAGGGGCTCGAAACCTTGCACGTACGGATGCCGCGCCACTGTGACAACGCCCTGAAGCTTGCCACCTGGCTCAATAATCATCCCCAGGTTGGACACGTCAGCTATCCGGGATTACCGAATCATCCAGATTATGACCGTGCTCAAAAATATCTGCCCAAGGGACAAGGAGCGATCCTGACCTTTGAAATCAAGAGCGGGCATGATGCCGGCAAGAGCTTTATCAACAAGGTCAAGCTCGCCAGCCATCTGGCAAACATCGGTGATGCTAAAACTCTGGTGATCCACCCGGCCTCGACAACCCATTCCCAGTTGACCACTGAGCAGCAGCTATCCGCCGGGGTGACACCGGGAATGATCCGGGTGTCGGTGGGGATGGAACATATTGATGATCTGATCGCTGATTTTACTCAGGCATTGCAGAGTTGAAATGACTTTTATAAAGGTTTGAAAGAAAAGCCCTGCTGATTACTAAGTTAGCAGGGCTTTTCTTTGGCAAGTTTTATCTTTTCCGGCAGCATCCGGTTGTGGTATTGCTGCGTTGCTCACATAAAAGAGCCCATTTAACTTAAAAAAATTGTGTTCATAACCATGACAAACGATCCAAAAACATCAATCCCTCCTTTTCACATTGTCCTGATTGAACCGGAAATCCCGCCAAATACCGGCAACATTGGTCGCCTGTGTGCGGCGACCGGCTGTTGGCTACACCTGGTCGGCCCGCTGGGCTTTTCCATCGATGCCAAGCAGGTACGCCGTGCCGGTCTCGACTACTGGCCCCACGTTAAGTTGCGGCGCTGGGATTCGTTTGAGCAACTGCAGCAGGAGTTCCCCGCCGGCAGATTCTGGTACACATCAAAAAAAGCACGGAATAATTACACCCAGGTGCAGTTTGCGGCAGGTGACTTTATCGTGTTCGGGAAGGAAACCTTAGGGTTGCCGGAGGATCTTATTGAAGAAGCCGGTGATCGCGCAATCCGTATTCCGATCTTTTCACCGGTAGTGCGGAGCCTGAACCTGGCCAATGCAACGGCGATTATTCTTTTTGAAGCGTTGAGACAAACGGGGCAGTTGGAGGAATAAGTAGGCAGTGAGCGGTGAATGGTAAACCGCTCACTGCTCACTGCTCACTGAACTTTAAATCATCCCCAATAACTTCCCACTGCGCTCCATGAACCCGGCCATACGTTCTTTGCTGATCGCCTGGTGGGAGAGCATGGCGAGATCGTAAATCTGATCAACCAGCATGTTGACGGTGTCAGTATCATCGGCATCCTGCAATGACAACACTTTAGCGATGGCCGGGCTGGCCGTGTTGACCATCAGGGTGTGGTCGGCAAACAGGTCGGGCATCTCGCTACCCTGCCCCATCATCCGTGTCATCTCCTTGAAGCGACGCTGCTGCTCGTTGAGCAGGATCATCCCCGGAACCGATTCGTCCTTGAGGGTTTCAACGCGTATGTGCAACCCTTTGATATCGAGATGATCCTTGAAAATCTTTTCAATCTTCTCTTCTTTAGTCTGGTTGTCATCACCAGTGACAATTTTCTTGGAATCGTCGTGCTCAAGCAGGTTCTCAGTAATATCGGAATCGACCCGCTCGAACTTGAGATCCTTGTTCTTCGACTCGAGAAACTGGATGAAATGATTGTCGATCATTGCATCCAGGATCAGTGCTTCCAACCCTTGCGATTTGAACAGCCTTAAGTAGGTTGCCTGGGTTCCTTCATCGTTAGCGTAATAAACCTTATTTTCGTGTTGATCCTTACCTCGCTCAAGATAATCAGGCAGGGTTGTATAGCGCTTTTCCCCGGTAGAACGATAGATCACCTGATCCTTGACCTTGTCGTAAAACTTGTCCTCCCGCATCATGCCGTATTTGACAAAGGAATGAATATCCTCCCAGATCGGCACAAAGGCTTCATGGTCCTTTTTCGCCAGATCAACGATTTTTGATGCGACGCGCCCGCTGATCACCTCGCGAATTTTGCGAACCTGTGGGTCGTTCTGCAGGTAACTGCGTGAGACGTTCAATGGCAGATCAGGAGCATCCAGGGTTCCCTGTAACGGGGTCAGAAACTCCGGAATCAGCTCCGGGGTACTATCAGAGACAAACACCTGGTTGCAGAACAGGTTAATGTGGCTGCGAGTGACGTCGAATTCGTTGGTAAGGCGCGGGAAATAGAGAATCCCTTTGAGATTGAAGGGAAAATCAATATTCAGATGGATCCAGAATAAAGGATCCTCCGACATGGGGTAGAGTTTGCGATAAAACTCCTTGTACTCATCATCGCTGATCTCGGTAGATGCCTTGGTCCAGAGAGGATTCTTGTCATTGACTTCCTCCCCCTCGAGGCAGATGGAGACCGGCAGGAAGTTGCAGTATTTCTTGATCAACTCGCGCACCTTAACCGGATCAAGGAATTCCTTTTCATCGTCATTCAGATGGAGGGTTACCTCGGTTCCACGCTGTTCTTTTTTGATCGGCTCAATGCTGTAGCTGGTGGTCCCTTCGCAAATCCAATGCACTCCCTGAGCTTCTTTTTGATAAGACAGGGTACGGATTTCAACGGTTTCAGCGACCATGAAGCTTGAATAAAAGCCGAGCCCGAAATGACCGATGATCTGGTTTTTATCTTCGAGGTCCTTGAATTTTTCAACAAAGTCCTCCGCCGACGAGAAAGCCACCTGGTTGATATACTTACGCACCTCATCGGCGGTCATGCCGATGCCGTTATCGGAAACGGTCAGGGTGCCGGCATCCTTGTCAATGTGGATATTGACCTTGTACTCATCGGAAAGCTGCAACCCTTCAAGCAGATTGACGTTCTGCAGTTTGTGAATGGCATCCACCGCGTTGGAAACCAGCTCGCGCAGGAAAATATCCTTGTCGCTGTAGAGCCACTTTTTGATGATGGGGAAAATATTTTCGGTGTGAATGGAAATCTGACCTTCTTCTTTTTTAACTTTCTTGCTCATATTGGTTCAATCCTCCGTAAAAAATATTGATCATCATAATTCTGATCGAAAAGTTTATGTTGGCAAAGGCGGGAGCCTAACATATTCAGATTATTTTTGTTGAAAACTTAAATACCACCGTAGGGGCGTAATCCGTTGTGCCCTGCATGTGTTGTTTAGTGACAATCGGGCGCAATGAATCGTGCCCCTACAGTGAAACCCTGACACCAAAAAATAAAAAAGAGCCACCAGCTTTGTCAAGAGGGATGACAACAACCGCGGCTCCAATACTGTCAATACTGTAATTTTTTCCGACAAAAATGGCCCCGACGTCATGCCGGGGCTTTGAGGTTGTTACGGTAATCTACTGTACGGATTAACTTATTTTACGACGATACATTGCCAAACCGGCGATACCGGCACCGAAGAGAAATAGAGTTGAGGGTTCTGGCACCGGAACTCCTCCAAAAATTGAAATATGACTCACTTCACTAAAACTCGGTCCACCAGTAAGGTTTTTAATAACACCGTATTGAAACTCATCTAGATTTTCATACAAATACGAGCTTCTTCCCTTTTTAACAATAAAATATTCTGGGAGGTACTTGCCGAAATCAAAGGCATAACGATTTTGACCCAAATCGTATAAAATTAGATCTTTACCAGGAATTTCGAACTTAAAAACAAAACTGTTGTTGCCACCAACGGTATCATTGACAAAAATAGTTTCTGTGTCAGGGTTAGAGTTTGTGAGATTTTTTTTTGCAAGGAATGTATCCACTGAACCAACGTCACTAATGGTCAAACCAAACGCCAACGGAGCAAACAAAAACATGATCACTACTAAACTAAATAAAATCTTTTTCATAACGGCCTCCCACAGACTCGTTGTTTATTTAAAAGCACTATCGCACAATTCATGCCTAATAAATAATTCTTGTAGTTACAAACACTTGCAGAACCCTCATTAACCACCTAAACGCAATGTAAAATTTTCCGACAAAAAAGGCCGCGATCCATAAAGACCTGCGACCTTTTTTAATGCTTATAAGGTTTTTTGGTAAGGTTCTTAAGATGCCATCGCAACAAACCCCTGAGAAAAAGCAATCAGGGCAAAGACCATCGGTATACATACATTGGCAATAAAATGCAGCGTCAACCCCTGACTGCGACCCCAAACCTTTTTTACCACCGCCAGATAATAATGTTCATCATCGTCCATCAGTCGAATCAACGAAACACCTACTATGTAAACAGCAAAAACACCTTTGATCAGATTGGGATCCATAGCATCCTCCCTAGTCATAACATTGTTTTAAAACTATAGCAGGAGAAAATACATTGCGCAAACATTGTTTTTCAGCTACTGGTGTTTTTATTATATAAACTTATTATCTGTTTATATTGATATTTTATGGGTCCTCATATAAGGCAGAATACAGGATATGGAATACTGAATTCAGGAGAAAAGAAACATTTCCATAAAGATGATACACCTAAAACCGCCTCTGTTGTGACACTGTTCTACGAGCCAAACTTATCAAAAAAAGGGTCCGACCTTATCGGTCGAACCCTTTGGAAACATATTTTATTCACATAATAAGAATTCAAGAGTTAGAATATAAAACCCAGAAAAGAGTTCTTTACATTCTGTATCCTATATTCTTTATTCTGTCTTTATCAATTCTCCGTCAAAAAGATCTTCTCGTAAAGATCTTCAAGTGTCCGCAGATGACGGGTTTCGTCAGCCATCAGGCGCTTGAACAGTTCCATCATTGGGGCGCCTTCGCAGCCGGCAATCAGGGCCTTATAAAACTTGACCGCCTGTTTTTCCAGATGTATAGCATAGGCCAAAGATTCACGGGCATCAGCGTCAGGGGCTATTTCCTTCTGCTGGAGCACATAGTCAAGGTTCATGCTTGATAATGGTTCGGTCATGATTGAAGCATTTTTATCATGTCCTTCAAGCAGGGCATTCTCGATCAAATTTTTATGACCGAGTTCTTCCTTGGCCGCATCCCGCAGGATCGCTTTTGCCTGACGATCCTTGACGATTCTTACGGCATGAAGCAGATTGCGGAAGGCTCTCTCTTCCATTACAATGGACTTTTCCAGCGCTACCTCCAGGGTGTAGCACACATTCTTCTCAACGCCAGCCTCTTCAATAAAATCAGACATTTACTCTCTCCCTTCAACATATGGTTTAATAAATCACAATGTAGCCATGCCTGGTTGCAATCGCTGAAATTTCCAGTACATCCTGAATGTCATATTCAGCGCCATCGAGAACAAAACGGTAACCGCCCTCGGGTTTTTCCTTTGCCAGGCTGATCAAATATTCAAAGCTTGCTGTTTTTATCGTTTCCATGTTGCCTCACTTCAGCAACTGATCTACATGATGCCATACTCTCTCTTACGCGGATCATATCATATTAATAGCAAAGTTTATGGCTGTCACTCGCCAATAATTTTGACCAGCACCCGCTTACGCCGTCTACCGTCAAATTCACCATAGAATATCTGCTCCCAGGGGCCGAAATCGAGCCTGCCGTCGGTAATAGCAACAACCACTTCACGCCCCATAATGGTTCTTTTAAGATGAGCATCGCCATTATCCTCGCCGGTGTCATTATGACGATAACGATTGATCGGCGCATGGGGAGCCAATCCTTCAAGCCAATCTTCAAAATCCTGGTGCAAACCCGATTCATGGTCATTGATAAACACACTGGAAGTAATGTGCATGGCGTTACACAGCAACAGGCCTTCTTTGACCCCACTCTGTTCAATACAATCAACAACGTTAGCGGTAATATTGACAAAGGCACGACGGGTAGGTATTTCAAAAAACAATTCTTTGCGATAGGTTTTCATGTCGTCTCCTGTGTCTGCGGTAGCGCTTTCCTGCCGAAACCCGTGTCTGCATTGACTAAATCTGTCAGCTTGGGTATAAAATCAAATTCTTTTTTTCTTTATGATCAAAGACACTGAAAACTGCATAGTGGCTACCTGAAGGTTTCCAGTAGCCACTATCTAAGATGGGCAGTACGGACGCCATCCGAAAAAGGACAGTTTTTTGAAAACAACAAACTTGCTCTTCATTACCCTGCTGGCGGGTCTGTTTCTGGCAAGTTGCCGCGACAATACCGGCCCAATAGCGGATGACACAGAAGCAATCGATGCCAATGCGCCATCATATCAGGGGCTGCAAGAAACATTCAAGCTTTACAATTATCAACTTGATCAGATCGACGATGGCGTACCGCCGCTGATCGTCGATAGCATGCCGAAAGACTTAAGCCACATCCCGGAGACTAAAACACGCAAGCAGATCTTTTTTAAAATCATGCTGCCGCTCATTCTGCTGGTCAATGATGAAATTCTTACCGAGCGCGAGCAGTTATTAGCCATTCAACAGCAGTATGACACAACAGGCTCCCTTGATCGGGGACGGACAGCAACTCTCCAAGCCCTCGCCACCCGTTATAAAGTCGATCTGGAGGCGGAAGGAATCAACCAGGCGATTGAGATTCTATTACGTCGAGCCAACATCATTCCGGTTGAACTCGCCCTGGCACAGGCAGCTAACGAATCAGCCTGGGGAACCTCCCGTTTCAGCCTGGTCGCCAACAATCTGTTTGGCCAATGGACCTTCATCCCCGGCCAGGGAATTGTCCCTGAGGGACGGCCGCAAGGGGAGATCTACGAAGTACGCAAATTTTCCAGCCTGTATGAATCAGTTCGATCCTACGCCAACAACCTGAACACCCACGACGCCTATCAAAGCTTCCGCTATTTACGCCAGGAACAGGACACAGATACAAATCCCGATGGCTTGGTTCTGGCTGAAGGATTATTGAGTTATTCCGTTCGCGGTGAAGACTATGTTCGTGAAATTCAAGCGATGATCCGCCACAACAATCTGCAACGTCTGGGTGGCGCCAGTCTGCGCAAAGACTGATTTATTTCCGTCCACTGTGTGGCGGGTTATCGGCGATAATCCATAATTGACTGAACCACTGCCACCCACCTTCGGGCGTCTGCCGCGTCAACGTGTATTTATTACGTCTACCTTTCAATGGTCCATCTGCCGTTACCTGATACCAGCCTGTGCCGCGTTTCTGATTGACACGCACTGTACAGCGGTTCCCCCCTTGGGCAAAACAGTTAAACTGGGCGCCGTTACCCGAAATACCTGGCAGATACAGATCCAGTACCGGGGGGCTGCTGGTATCGAAGATCACCGGACTAACGGGATGCTGTTCAGTGACAACCAACGCTTTCATCGCCACTTTTGATTTGAAATCAGCGAGGGTAGCAAAAGGTCCACCCATGGGAAAGCGCGGCAAAGTAAAAAGGTCGTGCTGTTGATGAATCACTCCGGATTGTTGCGCGTAGGCGACAATAAAGCCGAGATCTTTTACCAAATCAATAATTTCTGCCGAGTATTCTCCATAGGTGTACGCGAAGATATTCGGGGCAAAACCAAGTTCACGTTCGAAGGCTTGCTGCGCTTTTAAAATGTCATCATAAATACGTCGACGCCACTGGGCATCCGATTCCCCCGCCGCCTTTTCTACCAGATAAACATGACTGGCCGTATGATTGCCGATTTCTACTCCATCTGCGACTACCTCACGAATCTGTTCCCACGACATATAGCCCGGCGTACCAACAGAATCGGTGTTAACGAACAGAGATACGGGAATGCTGAATTCACGGATAACCGGCATGCCGGCCTCATAGAAGGACAGATAGGCATCATCGACGGTAACCATAACCGCATGGTCGGGCAATGCTGCACCGCGGGCGATCCTTTCGGAAATGTCTCGGGTAGAAACCGTCGGGATATCGCGCTCACGCAGGTATTGAAGTTGCTGGGCAAAGATATCAACAGATATATTGGTTGAGGGGTACCGGTCGTCATCAAAGCGATGGTAAATAAACGCGTTAACCTGAGCAGCACCAGCCATCGTCGGCAACAACAAACTGCAGAAGACAAAGATAATAACTAA
Source organism: Pelovirga sp. C15f (assembly GCF_057178085.1). NCBI lineage: Bacteria > Pseudomonadati > Thermodesulfobacteriota > Desulfuromonadia > Geobacterales > Geobacteraceae > Pelovirga > Pelovirga sp. C15f. The sequence goes on along the minus strand of NZ_JBXUCV010000001.1, from coordinate 334,134 downwards.
ACGGATCAATCGCTACTCCTTTTCATTTATTGCTTCTGTTTGCGCTGCCCGCACCTTGTTGCGCAGATAACGGCGGATACTGTTGCGTGCTCGCGGGGTAATCGCCCACTCCAGCCATTTTGGCAACACCTCAGGTTCCTGCGAAGTTTCAACCATGACCTGATCGCCATCCAGCAGTCGGTGCTTGAGCTGACGAATGCGTCCGTTGATTATTCCACGGCTGGCATGAAGACCCACCGAATCATGAATATCGAAGGCAAAATCCAGCACACTACTGCCTTCCGGCAACTTACGCACCTCCCCTTGCGGGGTATAAACCTGGATCGTTGCCGATGCCAGCTTCAGCGATTCGGTATCAAAGGCTGATTCGCCGTCCATGAGGGATTTCATCAGGGTCCGGAAGTTGTCATGACGGAATCGGAATCCGGGCGCCAGTACCCCCGCCTGATTAAAACGTGCCAGTTTGCGGGTAGTGATTTCTACGCGCATCCGCTGTTCTTCAGCCTGAACAGTGGTTTTAATTGCCAGGTAACCATGTTGAGAGGTTTGGTTCAAATGATCCCGCAGCTTGCCGGGAATGGGCGGAAAAAGACTATGCAGAAGTCCGAGGAACAGATAGGCATCCATCATTCGGTCAACATGCACTTCCAGGGTAAAAAGGGTAACGAAGCCTCGCCCCATCTCCTGTGCCGCCGGGACGGTAAAGGGCCGCCAGCGTTCCTTTATCACTACCGATAATTTCTGTTTTTCACAGGCGATATGAATCTTGCCACGAATCTGGCGCAGGTACCCCGAGGTTTCTTCCTGCAGCTGTGCAATCACCTGCTGATATCGTTTGGCGCGTTTGGGGTAAAGCAGCGAATGGGAAAGAGATTCGAGTTCCGTTGCGACATAGCCCATTCCCAAATGCCGCGCCAGGGGCACATAGACGCTACGGGTCTCTTCAGCGATCAGTTTTTGCTTTTGCAGAGGCAATGCCTCAATCGTTTGCAGATTATCGATACGATCCCAGAACTTCAGGCACAAGACCCGAATGTCGCTGATTGCTACCAGAAGGGTTTTTTTGTAGGTTTCTTTCTTTAAATCTTCACGGCTCATCAACTCCGAAGTTACTTTGGTCAAGCCGTCGACCAGGTGAGCAACTTCGTCGCCATACTTGGCCCTCACTTCCTCCAGGGTTACCGGCGTGTCTTCCACCACGTCATGGAGCAGTGCGGCGATAATCGAAGAAAAATCCATCCAATGCCGGGCTGCCAGATGTGAAACCCGCAAAGGATGAAAAATATAAGGCTCTCCCGACTTGCGCACCTGCCCACGATGGGATTCTCGAGCATCGTTAAGGGCCATCTCAAGACGTGCAATTTCAAGATCAAGAACATCTTCGCTCAGCTCAGCACCATAGTGGGTGACCAGCAGCTCCATGATGTCATGCATCAGGCGTTGTTCAGTTTTGTCGTCAACCATAATCATCATATGTTACCAGCGTCACCTAGTTTCGGTACGGAAACCGGAATATGCTCATCCAGAATGTAACCGATGGACATCATTTAACCAGGAGGCCAGGTCAACTGCCGCTGACCAAGGAGATGAAAATGCACATGCCAGACGGTTTGACCACCGGCCTGATTACAATTATTTACAATACGAAAACCTTCTTCAGCAAACCCAAGATCCGCTGCAATTTTTGCGGCAACCTGAAAAATATGACCGACCAGAGCGTTATCGTCCGGCGAAAGATCGAGGGTGGTTGCAATATGTTTACGGGGAATCAGGAGTAGATGAGTCGGTGCCTGAGGGTTGATATCTTCGAACACCACAACAAGATCATCCTGATAACAGATCTTGGCCGGTATGTCGCCGCCGGCAATTTTACAGAACAGACAATCAGTCGACATGGATCACCTCTATTCTGATGATAATTTTCAGCTACATTTCTGACCCTGTATTCTAACAAAGATTGGCCTTAAGAGCTAATCATTTGACTTCGCCGTTAACGACAAGACCACTGTTTTTTTAGATGGATGAGAAACTCTTTGTTGCCTTTAGATCCAAGCACCGGGCTCTCGATAACACCCTCAACCCGGCAACCTGAATCGAGTGCGAGCAGCCGAATGCGCTCAACCACCTGTTCGTGAAGCGCAGCATCCCTGACAATTCCCCCCTTACCCACCTGCCCTTTGCCAACCTCAAACTGTGGCTTGATCAGGGCGATGATGTCAGCTTCAGGGCTCAACAGCTTCAGGGTATTAGGCAATACCTTGTCCAGCGATATGAAAGATGCGTCAATGACGGCCAGCCCCGGAATATCAGCTAAATGTTCCGGTTGCAGGTGCCTGATATTGCAGCGTTCAAGGTTGATGACCCGGGTGTCGTCACGCAACATCCAGGCCAGCTGCCCATAACCCACATCAACAGCATAAACCTTAGCGGCACCGTTCTGCAGAAGGCAATCGGTGAAACCTCCGGTTGACGCACCGACATCCAGGGCAATCCGGCCACTCACCTGCAGCCCAAAAGCCTCCAGGGCCCCGGCCAATTTTAATCCGCCACGGGAAACATACGGAATATCTCCTGATTTCAGGCGGATATCGGCATGTTGATCAATCTGCTGGCCAGCTTTGTCGACACGGTGGTCATCAACCACAACCTGACCGGCCAGAATCAATGCGCGAGCACGATCGCGCGATGCAGCCAGACCACGCTCCACAAGAATCACATCAAGGCGCGCTTTCATGTCAGATGCCGCAACCGGCCGGACAAAAAAAGGGAAGCAAATTGCTTCCCCCGTTTCAGTGACATTGATGGCGACAATTCAACCAATAAAGAACTCGCGATTTTCATTAAAAACTTCGTCAATTTCTTCCAGTACTCCATCTACCTGTTCTTCTGAGAGCTTTAGCGCTCTAGCACCAGGACATTCGGCCACGTTAAGATCCTCCAGCGGTTGGCGGCGGCCAATCCCGAGCTTCATACAGACAAACCCGGCAAGATTCACGGTAGCGGCCAGGCGCAGCATCTGTTCTGCATCTTCCTCTTCATCCGGCGATATATCCAGATCTTTGTGATGAAGTGCCGTCATCACCAAAGAGCGGTTAAAATTCCACTTGTGCAGAACTGCAGCACCAACAACTTCGTGGGCATAAGGGAAAAAACGTTCTTCAATTTCGGATGTTGCCATCTCTTCTGCGTAAGCTGCCTCAACCAGCGCACGGTAAGTATCAGGTTCGCTGTAGTTCATGACAACCTTTCCGAGGTGGCGAAACAGCCCGGCAAGAAAGGCTTCTTCCGGATCGGCGGAAGAAAACTTGCGCGCAATAATACGACTGCCGATAGCGCAACCCATGGCATCTTCCCACAGCAGTTTTTCCAGCAGTCCGTAGGATTTGCTGATCCCTTCCAGGCTGGCTGCCAGAACCAGGCTGCGCAGGGTTTTTTCACCAACGATGGCAATCGCGTGATCTAGGGTTTTGATCTGACGCTTCATACTGTAAAAGGCCGAGTTGGCAACCTTGAGCAAGCGCGCAGACACTGCCGGGTCACTGGAGATTGCCTCGCCGAGCTTGCTATAGTTGACATCCGGATCGCCCAATAGCTCCAGAACCTTGTTGGCAACCGCCGGCATCGGTGGCAAATCACGGACCGACCGGACGACCGTCTGGAAATCTGTGTTCATCTTCTTCTCCTTAAGCATGTCGCTGACAAGAGCGTCATCCTAGCAGAAATCGTGCAGGGACGCATCGCTTTTAATATAATCATCAATCCACAAAAAGATCGGGGTACAAGGGCTGATCTGCCGCAACAGCATAGCTGCTGAAATCTGTAATACCCTCTTCGCGCAGGACCTCTTCATCAATAAAAAAGCGACCACTGGCATGGCGGCAATCACGAGTCAGAAGATACCAGGCGGCATCCGCCATGATCTCCGGAGTGCGACAATTCTCAGCCTTGACCATGCCACCCAGCATCGCCAGAGCGGCCGTATCAATGACTGTCTTCGGCCATAACGCATTGACGGCAAGGCCCTGCTCGCCGTACTCGGCGGCAAGACCGATAACCGCAAGACTCATTCCGTACTTGGACATGGTGTAACCGGCGTGCTGTTTAAACCAGCGGGGATCAAGGTTCAGTGGAGGAGAAAAAGACAGGATATGAGGATTTTTTGCCTTGAGCAGATGCGGGAGGCAATACCTTGCGGCCAGATAAGAACCGCGGACGTTAACCTGATGCATCAGGTCAAACCGCTTGACCGGCGTCTGTTGCACCCCAGCCAGAAAGATGGCGCTGGCGTTGTTGATCAGGATGTCTATACCACCAAAAGTCTCAGCGGCCTTTGCCACCGCAGCCTGCAGTTGATTTTCGTCACGGATATCAACAGCCAGCGGGAGGGCCTGTCCCCCGGCTGCGCAAATCTGTTCAGCGGCGGTGTAGATGGTGCCGGGCAGTTGCGGATGGACCTCTGTAGTTTTGGAAGCCACAACAATATTGGCACCGTCGGTGGCCGCTTTCAGTGCCACGGCAAGGCCGATACCACGACTGGCACCGGTAATGAAGAGGGTTTTCCCAGCCAGACTACGCATAAAACCTCCACTTATCATTGGTTTAAGACCGTGAGCTGTGAACAGTTAACCGCTCACGGCTCACGGTTTAAGATTTACTTGTCACTAAACATGGGCTGATAGCCGAATTGCTGACAAAACAGTGTCGCCATCAGTTCTTTGCTTTGCTGCATATCAACCGGCTTGCCCATTTCTCGTGCCAGGGATGTTACCTGCTCATGAGGCACCCCACAGGGCACAATCAAATCAAAGGTTGAGAGATCATTATTCAGGTTCAGGGCGATACCGTGGCAGGTCACCCAACGTTTCAGGGCGATACCAAAGCTGCAGATTTTACGTCCTTTCACCCAGACCCCGGGATTGCCCGATTGCAACTCGCCAACAACACCATATTGTGCAAGCAGATCGATAACAACCTTGAGAAAGCCGGAAGTAAAGTGACGCAGATCCCTGACCGGCAGTTCCATTACCGGGTAAACTACCAGCTGCCCGGGTTCGTGAGCGGTAGCCAGACCACCGCGATTAATCCGCTGCAAGAATACGCCACGATCAGCAAAATCATCTTCACCACAACGCAGATCTGATTCCCCCCCGCGTCGCCCGAGGGTCACGGTGGCTGGATGCTCAGTCAGCACCAGGGTGTTGATGCCATCACCGGACAACAGCGCCTGGACCATTTCCTGCTGACGGGCGCAGGCCTGAGGATATACAAGTACGCCCCAATCCTGGATCTGCAGCAAAGGGGCGTTTTTAACAGTGGTAACAGACATATCACTCACATTATTTTTTTCGCTGTCGTCCCAACCCGTAATAACGACCGCGCAAGGTGCTGCGAACCGGTTCTTCACCAAGCACAACCCAGCTGTTATTGCGCTCAATGCGCTCAATGTCACTCATCAGGATCATTTCATCGAGGGTTTCTGAGGGAACCAGGTCGATGCGACCATCTTTATAACGTACACGGATTAACATACTTGTTTTATCTCCATCGCAAAAGTCGCACAAATGGTTCCATCCTGCAGCAATGACAGCAGGTTGTCTGCACAAAACCTAATCGTCAAGCAGTGCATCAATCTCTTCAAAATTCAATCTTTTCTCGGCCAGTTCAGTCAATAACTTTAGTTTATGGGTATCTTCCACCGTCAACTTCGAGACATCATCACTGATCATCTCAAACACCTTGGACGAGGTGCGCCGGGCAATCATGTAAGGGATACCACTGTTGTTAATGATTTTCATGGTGATATGACTGATCTCACTTGATCCCGGAATAACCACGCCGGCAATCCTGGGGCGAAACTCGTCGAGGTGATAAAGGTTGGACAGGGTTACCAATAATTCATCGCGACTGCTATTAACGATGACCAGAGTAGATTCGCGCAGCAATTCGACGACCCGTTGTGCTGAAGCCGCGCCAATCTGAACGTGATGGATAATACGCTGAGACTGATCGGGGTTGGCTTTTAGTTCAACGCCAAGGACCCCGGCAATACGGCGCATGGTCGGATTGGCAAGAATCGGCTGATAATTAAAGCCGCCAAGCACCTTGATATCTTCATCGGCAAAGGCCATATCCAGATATTTGAGGGTCTGTTGACGCTTGTCCGGTATGATCTTGTTGATCAGAATAGCCTTTACCCGTGCTTGCTCTTTTTGAAACAACGCGATATTCACCTGGGCGGTATCAATAACATTTCCCAGTCCGCCACCGGTAACCAGCAGCACCGTTGCACCGGTGGTCTTGGCAATATGAGCATTGTTGCAGCCCAGAACAGTACCGACTCCGGTATGACCTGCGCCTTCGATGATCAGAAAGTCGTTTTTTTTGTCCAGTTCTTCTATCGCCCCGAATACCTGATTGCGAATCTGCTCCCGGGGCAACTCCCCATCCATCACACGGCGCGTATCCCCGCCTTTTAAGACAAAGGGAGACATCAGCTGCAGGTCGTCTTCAAGTCCGAAGTAACGCGCCATCAACACCGCATCTTTATCAGCAACCTGCCCCTGAAATTCGACCGGTTTGGGACCGATCGGTTTGATAAACCCAACTTTTTTGTATTTACGCAATGCCATATGCATCAATGATAAACTGGTAGTCGTTTTACCACTGTTCATGCCGGTTGCGGCTACAAATATTTTGCGCGCCATGATCCATCTCCTTGAAAGCTGGTGCTCGGTACCGTATAAAATAATTTGACGGAAAAGTCACGCAAAGTTCAGCTTTCTGATCGGATTTATCATCATTATTCAAAACACCATTAAACAACGTCGGAGTCAACATGAGCAACAAGCAGATCAGCTTCAGAAATCCTGACAGTGGTCACCAGCTCGCGGGCATCCTTGATGTACCTGAAAACACTGAACCACGTGGCTGGGCCCTGTTTGCCCATTGTTTTACCTGTGGCAAGAGCCTCAAATCAACCCGCCACATCAGCCGCGCCCTGACCAACAAACGCATCGGCGTATTGCGCTTTGACTTTACCGGACTGGGGGAAAGTCAGGGGGATTTTTCCTCTTCGCATCTCTCCTCAAATATCGGTGATCTGGTAGCCGCCGCTACCTGGCTCAAAGAGAACGCCTCCGGACCGGATATTTTGATCGGTCATTCCTTCGGCGGCGCGGCCGTCCTGCAAGCGACCAACCTGATCTCATCCGTCCGCGCCGTAGTGACCGTAGCTGCACCTTTTGATCCACAGCACGTTACTCACCTGCTGGATAAGGCGATTGAGGAAATCAAAGAAAAAGGCTCTGCTACGGTAGAAATAGCCGGACGCAGTTTCACCATTAGCAGGGATTTCGTTGCAGATCTGGCAACCCATAGATCGGAAGAGAGAATCAAAAAACTTGGACGACCGTTGCTGGTATTGCATTCACCCAATGACCCGGTGGTCGACATCGACAACGCACGGCTGATTTATCAGGCAGCCAGACACCCCAAATCCTTTATAAGTCTCGACAATACTGACCATTTGCTGTCAAAAGAAGCAGATGCTCTATATGTTGGCGAGCTGATAGCCTGCTGGGCAGGGCGCTACCTGAGCGCAGACAACTGAAGCAGCACTAAAGAGCCTATCCAGCGGACTGTCGCCGCCCTTCCAACTTGACCAGCTTGCGGATACGGGCAGCAATATGCTCAGCGTTGAGACCAAGGCTGGCATAGAGCTGGGCCTGTGAGCCCTGTTCAATAAAGTCATCAGGAATACCGATGCGTACCACCGGAACCTGCAGTCCGACGTCACTGAACAATTCCAGAACGGCAGATCCGAATCCCCCATGTAAAACATTTTCCTCAACCGTCATCACAAAGGGAGAGTTTTCCGCCAGAGCGATCATTTGTTCACGATCCAGAGGTTTAATAAAGCGCGCATCCAAAACACTCAGCACAATTCCTTCGGTTGCCAGCTGCGCGGCGGCAGCCAGAGCCTGCTGTACCATGCTACCAACCGCAATCACTAAGCCGTCTTCTCCTTCACACAGCAATTCTGCCCGGCCAATGGTTACCGGCTCAATGACCTCGGGCAACGGAATTCCCGTCCCCTTGCCACGCGGGTAGCGATAAGCAAATGGCCCATCAACGCACAGCGCCGTTTTCATCAATCGCTGCAATTCGTATTCATCACGCGGTGCGGCCAAAATCAGGTTGGGAATAGAGCGCAAAAAAGACAGGTCAAAAGCGCCATGGTGGGTCGGCCCATCGGCTCCGACGAGGCCTCCTCGGTCGAGCGCCAGGGTTACCGGCAGATGCTGCAGACAGACGTCGTGCAACACCTGATCAAAAGCCCGCTGCATAAAAGTAGAATAGATGGCAACCACCGGTCGCAAGCCACGGGCAGCCAGACCGGCAGCAAAAGTCACGGCGTGCTGTTCAGCGATGCCGACATCATAAAAACGTTGTGGATAAACTTGCGAAAATTGTTTTAAGCCGGTTCCCTCAGCCATGGCTGCGGTAATAGCAACAATCCGTTCATCAGCGGCGGCAAGATCGACCAGAGTGCGACCAAAAACTTCAGTGTAGGACGGCGGCGCTGCGCCGGCAGGTGCCGGCACTTCGCCGGTTTGCGCATCAAAAGGACCGATTCCGTGAAATTTTGCCGGGTTTTTTTCTGCCGGCTCATAGCCTCGACCTTTTTTGGTCAATATGTGCAGCAGAACCGGACCTTTAATCTGGGAAGCGTTCTTAAGGGTTTCCATCAAGTCTTCCAGATTGTGTCCGTCAAGGGGGCCGAAATAATCAAAACCGAATCCCTCAAACAGCATGCCCGGCGTCATGAAGCTTTTCAGCGATTCCTCGGCGCGCTTGGCGATACCAACCAGATCACGACCAATCCCGGGGATATAGTTCAGCAGGGTTTCCGTTTCTTTTTTAAACCGGATGAAGGTATCAGACGTCATTTTGCGGCTCATGAACGACGAGAGGGCACCGACATTGCGTGAAATCGACATCTCATTATCGTTAAGAATAACGACCATTTTCTGCTTCAGATGACCGGCATGGTTAAGGGCTTCAAACGCCATACCAGCGGTCAGCGAACCATCACCGATGACCGCGACAATACGATCATCAGTTCCGAGGATATCCCCGGCCACAGCCATGCCCAGCGCCGCTGAGACGGAGGTACTGGAGTGACCAACATCAAAAACATCGTGAATGCTTTCCTTACGCTTTGGAAAACCGCTGAGACCCTGCCACTGGCGCAACGTAGAAAACTGTTCCTGGCGGCCGGTCAACAACTTGTGTGCATAGGCCTGATGGCCCACATCCCAGAGAATTTTATCCTCCGGGGAACTAAAAACCCGGTGCAGTGCAATGGTCAGTTCAACAACGCCCAGAGAACTGCCGAGATGACCGCCGTTGGCGGCCACTGTCGTGACAATCTGTTCACGCAGTTCGCGAGCCAATTGGGGCAGTTGCTTTTTGTCGAGAGCTTTAAGCTGTTCCGGCGATTGAATCTGCGGCAATAGCCTTACCATTTGTTCTCCTTGTCAACCGGACTTTACCGGCATGTTGCGTCAAATCGGGGACCGTCACAGGATCAGTATGACCGTTCAATGATATAACACGCAATAGCTCGCAGCGGCTGCGCTTCCTGTCCGAAAATCTGCAAGGCGTTGATGGCCACCTCATTCAGTTCCCGCGCCCGTTCCCGCGCCTGTGTCAAGCCAAGAAGAGCTGGATAAGTCGCCTTACCGCGTTGCTGATCGCTGCCACTACGTTTGCCCAGCGCCTCCGTCTTTGCGGTTACGTCAAGAATATCATCAGCTATCTGAAACGCCAACCCGACTGCCGCAGCGTAGCGCTGCAGGGCATCGCGTTGCTCGGGCATAGCCCCACCGATAATACCGCCAATGTCTATTGCTGCCTTGATCAGAGCGCCGGTTTTGTGGGTATGGATATATTCAAGAATCGGCAGGTCAATAGGGTTTCCTTCAACCTCCATATCAACCATCTGGCCACCCACCATACCCCGGGTGCCGGCATGGGTAGCCAGCAGGTTGATGATCGTCAGACGATCAGCTTCAGACACGGTCTGCAACACATCACTGCGACTGAGCAACACAAAGGCTTCGGTCAACAAACCATCACCGGCCAGAATAGCAGTTGCTTCACCATAGACCTTGTGATTGGTCGGGCGTCCGCGCCGTAAATCGTCGTTATCCATAGCCGGCAGATCATCATGAATTAACGAATATGCATGAATCATTTCAACCGCACAAGCAGCAGGCAGCGCATGGCGGGCATCACCACCTACCGCCTCACAAGCCGCCAGCATCATCACCGGGCGGATGCGTTTACCGCCCGCCAGCACCGAATAACGCATGGATTCGTGAAGGCGATCCGGCCGGATAGTGGCGGCAGGCATAAAATGATCCAGAGCTTCTTCAATCAGCCCTAGCTGGCGTCCTAAATAGGCCTGTAATTCACGGCCATTATTGTCCATCTAAAGGCTCCCGTTGTTCGCCGCCATCGCTCTGCTGCAACAGTTGTTCGACTTTAAGCTCAACGGCACGCAAGGAGTCTCGGCAGTAGTCGGCCTCCTTCACCCCGGAACTGAAGACCGCAAGGGCCTTCTCGAGCGAGAGTTCTCCTGACTCCAGTTGTTCAACAGCCTGTTCAAGTCGCTGCAGGGCTGCCTCAAATCCGCTTTTCTTTGACATAAAAACTGTCCCTTAAACTTTGCTCTATGATTATTTAACGACCCTGCCGCGATCTTGTCGCAGGGTCTGGGGCTCTTTACTGAACGGTCTCTGATTATCCACACCCCGAAGGCTACAGGTCAAGAGTGGTATCCATATCTTCATCTGCTGCCGCAGTCAACGCTGACACTTTTACCTGTAATTGCCCCTGTGCGAGGATAACGCGCAGGTTATCGCGGCATTGAACCTGGCTGCTGGAGAAAACCACTGCATTATCGTGCAGCACAATAGCATAGCCGCGCTTAAGTACCGCCGAGGGCGAGAGGGCGGCCATGCGTCCTGTCAGCAGATTGAGGTGATGATGACGGTCCTGACATAAATAACGCATCCCCTGGGCTAAGCGAGCCCGCAACTGGGCAACCTGCAGTTGCTGCTGCCGCAACTGCTCAGCCGGTGACTTCAGACGTTTTTTCAGGCCATCAAGGCGACTGGTGAGGAGGTTGATCTGCCAACGCATCTGCCGCCCGAGGCGAAGCATCAATTGATCAAGGTGACGCTCCAGTTCGAGACGGTTCTGAACAACCAGTTCGGCTGCGGCACTAGGTGTCGGAGCCCGCAGGTCAGCTACCAGATCGGCAATAGTGACATCGGTTTCATGTCCAACCGCAGATATCACCGGAATTTTTGAAGCAGCAATGGCGCGGGCGACAACCTCCTCATTAAAAGCCCATAGATCCTCTTTCGATCCGCCACCACGACCGACAATCATGACATTGACATCGGCATGGCGGTTCAGGTCGGCGATTCCAGCGGCAATTTCCGCCGCCGAACCAGCACCCTGAACCCGTACCGGACGCAACAACACCGTCACCCCGACAGCACGGCGACGCAGAATCTGCAGAATATCCTGAAACGCCGCGCCACTGGCTGATGTGACAATGCCGATAGTTTGCGGAAAAGCCGGCAGCGGCTTCTTTTTTTCACGCGCAAAAAGTCCCTCTTTATCAAGACGCATCCGCACTTCTTCAAAAGCCAGCTGGAGACTTCCTACCCCTTCGGGATTCATTTCTTCAACAATCAGTTGCAGATCACCCCGCTGTGGATAAACAGATACCCGACCACGGCAAACAACCCCCTCCCCGTCCTGAGGCTGAAAGTTCAGCAGACGCGCCTGACTGCGAAACATGGCACAACGGATCTGGGCTGATGAATCCTTGAGGGTAAAATAGAGATGTCCGGAGGAAGGCCGCGAAACATTACTCAATTCCCCCTGAACCAGGACATCGACAAAGTTGTCTTCAACCAGGTCCTGAAGCGCTCCGACCAGTTCGGTTACCTTCACCAACGCCTGAGTGTAATGTTCTCCGTCCACGAAAGGTCCCTTGATTTATGCCGAAAATTTCTTTGCCGCTGCTTCAATTGCTGTAACGTTTTACCAATCGCGATGCGGGGACAAAATCGATGGGCTGTGCCAGTAGCCAGTCTTTTTCGAGGCGCAAAGCTTCAAGGGTTTCCGGATATGGGTGCGCTATGGCGATGACCTCACGCTGCTTTTGTGCCAGCTGAACCATTTTTCGTAACTGGCGACGGATATAGTCAACATCTTCCTCATTATCGAGAAAAATGTCGCGGGCGGCAGTTTTTAATCCCATGCGACGTGCTTCGGCAAAAGCGACCGAACTACTGATAGTGACACTGTCAACAAAAAACAAATCCTGACGTTTCAGTTCGTCGAGTACAATCTGCATCGGCGCAGCATATTCGGTAAAGCGTGAACCCATATGGTTGTTCATACCGACAGCGCCAGGCACCTGGTCACGATAGCGGTGCATCCAACGTCGGATGTCATCTTCGGAATGCTGTAGCAACAGGGCATCAGCACCGGGATTGGTCTGTGGATAACTTCGCGGCTCCATAGGAACATGAATCAGAAACTCACGCCCGGCATTGCGCAGCAGCTCTGCCGCAGCCCCGGCCCTGTCACTGCCCGGAAGGATCGAAGGAGTGAGGGGCAGCCCCAGGTCAAGAAACTGGTTCAAGGTGGTTAATGACGGACCAAGATCATCAATAATAATGGCGATACGTGAATGTTGCGCAATGTCTACAGGCTTAGGAGGCTGAAAAATCAGCTTGAGCTGGAGTTCCCCTTCCCAGAGCAATTGGACTACCCCTTCCGGTTCAGCAATATCCAGGCGCGCCGGGGCGCGGGTTTGCTCAATATGCTGCGCCAGCTCTGTCAAGCGCCCGAGAGGAGGAAAACTTCCAAAGATTTCGCGCGCATCAACGCCGTCCGGAGCAGCGACCCGACGCCAACCTTGTGATTGCGGACCACTGATCAGCTGCAGATCCACCAGCCTGTAAATATCGTCATAATCATACTGGCGGGTCGGTTGATACTCTCTGACAGGTTCTTCATAGACAACGACATCCGTTCGTACCAGCAACCGGTCACGCAAACTGGTCAAAACCAGCAGACAGGCAATGACAAAAACCACCAGAACGAGGCTTGCCAGCAGCATACGCGCGGTTTGACTCAATACCAGCTTTGGCGCTGTCTTAGTTTTTGTTCTCTTCACCACCTTTTTTGTGGATGACGTTTTTTTTGGGGTTGCCATTAGTGATACATTCTTTCGGGATTTATGCGGCCACTGATATGGTTCCTGTCATCGGCGGTCTGTTTCTTGCGATTAAAATGATGGTAGCCTTTAAGTAAATCCAGCGCGCGCTGCAGTTGATAATCGTTGCTCTGGTCATCTTGTTCCTGCTCCCCTTGCGACACTAATTGCTGGTCCTGCGTTGGGGGCGACTGAGCCGGCAAATGTTTATCCAGATCCTGTTCACGCATACCAACAGGGACACGTTGATGTGAGAGAAGCATCTGGGGGGCAAGAATGTCGGGCGTAATTCCCAGCGCCTGGATAGATCGACCTGAAGGCGTATAATAGTGAGCCGTTGTCAGCCGCACCCCGGAACGATCAGGCAGGGGGATGATGGTCTGCACCGACCCCTTGCCAAAGCTCTGTTCTCCTAAGATAACGGCACGTTGATGATCCTGCAGGGCGCCGGCAACAATCTCTGAAGCGCTGGCGCTGCCGCCATTGATCAGCACCACCAGCGGATAGTCCGGCTGGGTATTATCAGGCTGGGCAGGGAAAGATTGGTGCGTTTCCGGTTGGCGTCCAGAGGCTGAGACAATCAGGCCTTCGCCAATGAACAGATCTGCCACAGCGACCGCCGCATCCAGCAAACCTCCGGGATTATTTCGTAAATCCAGAATCAGACCGTTGAGCCCATCATCTGTTTTGCTGTGCAGTTGCTGCAGATGCTCGGCGACGTCCTCACCACTGCGTTCCTGAAATTGTATCAGGCGCAGATAGCCATAGTTATTATCCAGCAGACGACTGCGCACCGATTGCACCTGAATGATCTCGCGGACCAGGCTCACCTCAAAGGGTTCAGCCATGCCTGACCGTAAGATAGTCAGATTAACAGCCTCGCCCACCTCTCCACGCAGCAGCCTTACCGCCTGCATCATGTCAACATCGCGAGCGGTGTTACCGTTGATCGAAATAATCTGATCCCCGGCAAGAATGCCGGCACGGCAAGCGGGAGTGCCTTCTATCGGAGCAACAATAACCAGGTCACGATTCCTGATCGCCAGTTCAATGCCAATGCCACCAAACTGACCCTGTATCTCGACTTTGAGATCATCAAACATCTCTGCAGAAAGATAATTGCTGTGCGGATCGAGATTGTCAAAAATGCCGCGCACGGCACCATCAATCAATTCTTCAAGGCTGATCTCTTCGACATAATTGTCGCGCACCAGGGTCAGTACGTCGATTAACAATTCCAGGTTCTGATAATCCTGCTGACTGTTCAGGGCCGGTGCTGCCGTCACTATCCCGGGACCGATCAGCAGAACAAAACTTATAGATAATAGACTTTTGCGCAACAACATCAGCTTGCTCCTGGTCACAGAGGGCTTAACCAGTTCAACGGATTGACCGGTGCGCCCTTGTGGCGAATTTCAAAATAAATACTTTCCCGACCTGATAATCCACTGTGACCGATCAGCTCTGCTTTGGCAACTGCATCACCGGTTTTTTTATGCAAACGATCCAACTGGGCGTAAAGGGTGTGATACTCCCCTTCATGGCTGACAATCAAGAGATTTCCATAACCTCTGAAATAGTCGGCATAAACAACCTGACCAGTGGCAACAGCGCGAACCTCTGTTCCTGGACGGGCGGAAATTTCAAGGCCATTACTCTCATAAAATGTGCCGAGTTTGTCATCTCGCTGGGTTCCAAACCTGATCAACACAGCCCCTTGAAGTGGCCAAATGAGTTGACCGCGCTGGCCGGAAAAATCAACACCCCCGCCAGGTACAGCTATACGTGATGACGGAGGTGGAGTTTTCTGCAGCTCTTCCACCAGCCCCTTTAAGCGCCTGGCATCCTGCTGTAAAGAGGCTATTTCTTCCTGCAGTTTCTTGTTTTGTGTCTGCGCCTGTCGCAACAGGCGACCCTGCAATTGCCGCGCGCCAACCGCCTCCTGCCGTTCTGCCTCTTCACGTTTGAGCAGATCGGACTGTTGTTGCTGGAGCAGATTAAGCTGCGCCAGCTGCTGCTGCTGGTTGGAGATCGCCTGACGAAAGTCATCAAGCAGCTCTCTGTCATTCTCCATGACCCGGGTCAGGTAGTGGTACTGCTGCATCAACTCGCTGGGTGAATCTGCTGAAAAAAGAATTTTCAGCACACCCGATTCACCTTCCTTATAGAGGGAAATCAGTCGCTGCTCTAGACCTTTTGCTGTTTTTTCCGACTGCGACTGACTCTGCTTGAGACGTTGCTGCTGCTGTCCAACTTCGCGCTGCAACCGTTGTTGTTCGCCCTTGATCGTGCCGACACGCTCATTAATACGCTGCAGCTGGCCACCCAGAAGAGCAAGATCACGACTGATGTCGATTTCGGACTGACGCTGCGCTTTTATGTCGGCTTCCGCCTTTTCTATGCGCAGGCGAATCTGCTCGAGTTGACGCTGGGTTTGCTCCAGATTGTCGGCGTAGGTCAAAGGTGACAACAGCAGGGTAATGACAGCAATCACCAAAAAAGCGGTTCGTTTCACCATCAGATCCGAACAAAGCGACGCAAAGACGAGAGGCTGCCGAGAACACCTAGCACCACCCCCGCCACAACCAGCAATAGCTGCTGGGGAGCAGTCAGGAACAGCAGATCAAAATCCATCGGAGTCAACCAGATGGCGTTCAAGCCCCGTGAAATAATCAGAGAAAAAGAAAAACTTAAAAACAGTAACGACAACAAACCACCGACAAATCCCTGGATTGCCCCTTCCAGCATAAAGGGAATTTTAATAAAACGCATGGTCGCGCCAACCAGGGCCATAATTTCCAGTTCATCACGTCGCGCATAAAGAGTCAGCCTGATGGTGTTGGCGACGATAAAGAGGGTTGCAAACAACAGAAAGCCACCTAAAAAAGCCCCGACAAACCGCAGCATACCGATGAAATGGTTAAAACGCTCCAGCCAGGTCTGGCCATAACGCAGATCATCAACCGGAATCAGATTTTCCAGTTGCCTGATAATCGTATCTATCCCTTGCTGACTGCGAAAATCCCGGTGCAAAGCCAGCTCGAAGGAAGCCGGCAACAAGTCAGGCCGAACCCCCTGCAGCAACGCAGCGTCTTGCCCCAGACGCTCGCTGAAACGCTTCATTGCTTCACCCGGCGAAACATAGTTAGCCCGCTCAACACCATCCAGTTGCTCCATCTTTTTGATGAGTTCAGGCAACTCCCGGGGTGACGGTGCTGCTTGCAAATAGGCAATCACCTGGATTTCCTGGGTCCACCGCGCCGCCAGTTGCTCAATGTTGACGACAATCAGGAAAAAGGTCGCAATCGTAGCTAAAGAAACCGCCATGGTAAGGATTGCAGCACTGCACAAAAAAGGCCATTGACGCATATTGCGCAAGGCTCTTATAAAAAAATAGCGAACTGTTTCCAGCACCGCCGGAACCTCCATTTCGACAAGTTAAAGCTCTACCCCGACGGAATCCAAAGGACGCTGGTCGCCGACCAGTTTACCTTCATCCAGGGTAATTATACGACGGGGGAAACGTTGATGAAGGTTATAATCATGGGTTGCGAGCAACACCGTCGTGCCACGGGCGTTTGCTCGTTTGAAAAGTTCCATTATTTCAAGAGTAACACCCAGGTCAAGATTTCCACTCGGCTCGTCAGCTAACAGAATCAGGGGATCAACAACCAACGCTCTAGCGATGGCGATGCGCTGCTGTTCACCACCGGAAAGCTCCTGGGGTTTGCGCTGTAAACGATGTTCAAGCCCCACCTCTTTGAGGGCCTGATAAACCTTTTTACTGACCTCAAAACGTTTTTTACCCTGGGCCTCCAGAGCAAAAGCGACGTTCTCGTAGACACTGCGACTTTGTAACAGTTTAAAATCCTGAAAGACGACACCAATCTTGCGGCGTAGATAGGGGATATGATGACTGCGGATGCGGGTGATGTTCTGACCATCAACAAGAATCTGGCCACGGGTTGGCCGTTCGGCAACATACAGCATCCGTAAAAAGGTGGTCTTACCGGCGCCTGAGGCACCGGTAACATAGACGAATTCACCCTTGTCAATTTTCAGCGATAAATCGTTCACCGCAACGGAATCGCGGCTGTAGCGTTTGGAAACGTTATACAGCTGGATCATGGCTATCTGCCGGCAAGATGGAGTCGACCATCAAGCCTGTGCCTGTACTGCTGTGATCGCAGCTACATTGACAATATCATCAACCGAACACCCGCGGGAGAGGTCATTAATCGGTTTTGCGAGGCCCTGAATAATCGGACCGACCGCTTCCGCTCCGGCAAGGCGCTCAACCAGCTTGTAGCCGATATTACCTGCATCCAGGTCAGGAAAAATAATCGTATTGGCACGACCGGCAACCGGGGAGCCCGGGGCTTTCTTTTCACCAACCTTCGGCAGCAATGCCGCATCGGCCTGCAATTCACCATCGATAGCCAATTCCGGCGCCAGTTTACGGGCAATTTCCAGAGCCTTGAGAACCTTGTCGCAGTCGCTATGAGCAGCGCTACCCTTGGTTGAGAAACTGAGCATGGCGACCCGCGCATCAACGCCAAGAAAACTTTTGCAACTGGCCGCAGTACTGACAGCGATTTCCGCCAAAGCCTGAGCATCGGGGTTAGGGTTAACGGCACAGTCGGCAAAACACAATACCCCGTTTTCTCCAAATTCCGGGGTTTTGGTAACCATCAGAAAAACCGAGGAAACGGTATTCATATTAGCAGCGGTTCCCACCACCTGAAAAGCTGCACGCAAGACATCCCCGGTGGTGTTGGCGGCGCCGGCAACCGCTCCACCAGCCTCACCAAGACGAACCATCATCGCGGCAAAGTAGAGGTTGTCTTCAGCGGTCAACAGAGCAATCGCTTGATCCCGTGTCAGATTCTTTTTTTTGCGCAATTCAACCAACTCATCGATATAGGCCGGCAAGCTCTCAGAGTTCTTTGGTTCCACCAGGGACACGCCGGCAAGGGAAACCCCGAGGGTTGCCGCTTGCGCGTTGAGTTCGGCGGGTTTGCCCAACAGTACAACATTGGCAAGGTTATCGCCGACGATCCTGGCTGCTGCTTCAATCATGCGATCATCGTACCCTTCAGGCAGAACAACGGTCTGCAGATTGGCACGTGCCTTGGCTTTAATCTGATCAACCAGATGCATTTGTAACCTCCTTTATCTAACGCAAAAAAAAACGATTCATTGCCTGTGCAGCATATAAATTTTGTGTCTGTTGGTTATACTCAGCACCTCCCTGAGGGTCAATGTTTTTCCTGTTTTAAAGTGTCTTCCAGGCTCAATTTTATAACGCCGGGGTTGACCTGTCGGTTGATGATATTTTAGTACTGTTGACGGGTCAAAAGCTACTGGTGACCAGCTGCAATGACAGTGTATAGTCAGAAATCATGGACATTTTTTCATCACAAAAATCAACCAGGCCCTTGAGCCGCACACAACTGTTCCTGGCTTGTCTGCTCTTATCCTTGCTTTTGCATGGCGTAGCTATATTGTTCCTTCAGTCCGGAGAATTCTCGGAAACGGCACCGCAACCTACAGTTATCCAGCTGGTCGATCTTCCCCCGGTAGAGCCTGAGCCACAGCCCAGCTACGAAATCGACCAGTCTCCCCTCACCCCGGAACAGGAGGTGGAGTCACCACGCCGGGCCGATCAAGACCAGCTGGTAGAGCGCGAACAGGCACCACCGGGTGACGATGTACGCGACCAACGTCAAGGCGTCACCCCGCTCCCGACACAACCACCAGCACCGGCATCACGGCCGGCACCAGCTCCAGAACCACCGGCAGCGTCCGCACCTGCTCCGACGCCCCCGCCGGCCGCCGCGGTAAGGCCGGAACAGCCGCTAACCCGGAACGAGGAAAAACCGCAGGAATCGGAACGAGTTGCGGAAGATCCGGCGTCACTGGAACAGCAAGAAACTCCCCGATTAACCCGTGAACAGTTATTTCCTTCGCCCAGCAAACTGGCTGAAATTGCCGCCGGCCAGCAGGAACAACGTGACAGAACTCGGGAACGGGATGACGTTGAAATAGGTGAAGAGATCTGGCTGAACTTGCAACACGACCGGCTGGTCTCTTTTTTCAGACGCTTTCACGATCGCGTCGAGAGGGTCTGGAATTATCCGACTGAAGCGGCCATGAACGGTATTGACGGCACTCTGGAACTGCTGATTATCGTCAGTAAGGAGGGAGAGTTGATTGATGTTGATTTGCGTCAGACCAGTGGCTCTGACTTGCTTGACTTCGAGGCAATTCAGGCAGTCTACCGGGCGGCCCCGTTCGGGCCACTCGGCAGACACTATCCCCACGATCAGCTGCGTATCAGAGTTTATTTTGAGTATCGATTGACCGGGCGCTATATCTACGGACGGTAACAAGTTAACCCATCAAGGGTTATTCTTCGTCATCAATCATCTCTTCATAATTTGCAGCATCAAACAGATCATCAAGTTCAGTAGGGTCAATCAGCTTCACCTTGATCAGCCAGCCATCTTCGTAAGGGGAGCTGTTAATGATTTCCGGACTATCGGGTAACTCGTCGTTGATCTCAATGACATCACCACTGACCGGTGCATACAGGTCAGAAACCGTTTTGGCTGATTCAACCACGCCGTAAGGTTTTCCTGATTGCAACTGATCGCCCACTTCAGGCAGCTCCAGAAAAACAATCTCACCCAATTGCTCCTGGGCAAAGTCGGTGATGCCGATCAAAGCGATATCATCTTCTACCTGCACCCATTGATGCTCTTCAGAATATTTTAAATCATCCGGTATATCCATGAAATCCTCCCAAAACTGCTGTTCGATGAGCTCCAAATAAAAGGGTAACGCGTTGCAAAGTGTCACTGATGAATTGCAAAGGGTTTAGCCGGCGCGTCGTTTAGCACTTTCCAGGGTGTTCTGCAAGAGCATGGCAATCGTCATCGGACCGACCCCACCCGGCACCGGGGTAATTGCAGAGGCGCGCTCGGCAGCAGCTGCATAAGCAACATCACCTACGAGTTTTTTGTCACCAACGCGATTGACTCCGACATCAATAACGACCGCTCCCGGCTTGATCCAGTCCCCTTGAATCATTTCCGGACGCCCTACCGCAGCAATCACCACATCAGCGGCAGCAACTTTGGCAGCGAGGTCCCGGGTGCGTGAGTGGCAGATGGTAACCGTGGCGTGCTTGGCCAGGCACATCAGGGCAACCGGTTTGCCGACAATGTTTGAACGACCGACAACGACGACATTCTTACCCGTGAGATCAACACCGATGCGATCAAGCATCACCATCACACCGTAGGGAGTGCACGGCTGGAACAGGGCATTACCCGTGACCAGACGGCCGACATTATACGGATGGAAACCATCGACATCTTTAGCAGGAGAGATGGCTTCAAGAATTTTAGCCTCGTCAATCTGCTCCGGCAGGGGCAACTGAACCAGGATTCCATCGATGCGGTCATCATGATTGAGGCGTATCACCAGATCAAGCAGTTCCTGCTGCGTCGTTGTTGCCGGCAATTTATGCTCAACGGAATAAATTCCCGCCGCGGCACAGGCTTTTTCTTTCATGGTAACGTAGACACGGCTGGCCGGGTCTTCACCCACCAGAACCACCGCCAGTCCGGGCGTTATCCCGCCAGCTATCAGTTCTTGTGTCTGTTGTGCTATTTCTTCACGAATCTGCCCTGCCAGGGCCTTACCATCGATAATCTGTGCCACTGATTGTCCTCCTGGATATGGATTTCAAATAACATCGACATGATTTGTTTTTAAACTCTAAACACAGGCATGTTCGTTTGTAAAGCAACCTCTAACGAAAAAAAATGCAAAAAAAATCCCCGTCACGAGCAACGGGGAAGATTTTTAAGCTGTCATAAGATGATTGTTCTCAAGCGTTAGCCGCCTTGGGGCAACCGGCACAGGAATCGCCGGGAGCACTACCGGCAGCCGGACAGCTTTCTGCCTTGACACCGGCATTGTTATACCCCTGCTGATACCAGCCACCCCCCTTTAAAGCAAAACCGGCTACAGAAATGGCTTTTTTAGCGTGGCCACCGCACTGAGTACATTCAGAAAGCGGTTGATCCGAGAATTTCTGGCGCACTTCAAATCGGTGACCGCAGTCTTCACACTGATATTCATATACTGGCATGTGATGAACCCTCCATCTGCTATAAATATAGTTATTGAACAACCTTGGATAATAGGATCGGATTTTATCTGATGTCAATATCAGTTTTTGAAAAAAGCGGTTTTTGACAGGGATAGAGATGACTTGCAGGGGCGATCAGAAGGTCATGCGCGCACCGAGGTAAAATCCCCGCCCACGGATATCACCGGTTCCGGTCGCATCACTGGCAATACCGGTCTGCATGTTGCCGTTGAAAATGTTGAAAACTTCGAGAATCAGAGTCAGATTGTAGCGGTCGGTTTTTATCGTGTCGAACTCTGCGGTAATATCGGTCGTCGATCCACCGGAGATTGTTCCTGATTTATAGGCGTCGGAATATCCACCGTCGGGATTAATCCAGAAGCTGCTGGCACTTCCTGTAAGCGTTCCATAAGGGGTATCATCAGTACGATCTGAAACAAAACCTTCGGAAGAACCACGCCATCGCGTAACAGTGTAAAGACGGAGGCAATCATTCAAAAAACTGCTGTTTGTTCTTAAAGTCATTACCCAGGGAGAGTTGTAGTTTTCGGCGGGCATATCAGCTCGAGAGATATACTTCCCGTTTAAAAAAACCTTATCAAAATTATAATCTAAACCAAGAAGGGTTCGACTGGATCGAACATCTGAATAATAATACCCGTTCAAAGAATGCGTTGTTGATTTTGAAACGCTCAAGGATAAAAGGTGAATTCCCAAATTTTTCAACCGGATATCACGCTGGATTGAAAAACTAATTTCCCGGTATTCGCTTTTCCCGTCATTGGTTAAATAATAGAAGTTTCCATCATCTGACTTACTGATTAACTGTTTCTTGTGTTCGCGTTGTAAAGCTGAAAAATTATATTCAAAACCAAGAACAAGTCCCGAAATAGCACCTGAAACCTCATCAGAATAAGGGGTTGATAACCCATCACTACCATAACTTTTACTGGTACTTACGGTCGGATCACGCGGAACTTCGCTGCCATCGGGTTGAATATCGTATATTAGCGTGTTAATCGGTCGATAGCGGTGAAAGGCATAAGCGCTCAAATGCTGGCCATAGTAGCGATTTGCACCGGCACTAAGGCGCATGGCGCTGTTACCAAAAACGTCATATTCAACCATGAGTCGCGGAGCGATATTGGTATTATCAGAAAAGCGGTCATAATCAGCACGGATTCCGGGACGAACAAGAAGCCTGTGCCAGGCCACTTCAAACTGACCGTATCCTCCGAGGTTGCTGTTGTGTCCTGACTGTGAAACTTCTTCGTAGGTTTGAATCGTTCTTCTGGTCGACGTCAATGAAATGATTTCTGCGCCCTCATTCCACATGTCGACATGTTTATATCCATATTCAAGACCTGCCATGTAATTAATATAACCGTTGTCACCATAATGGTCATTCGAAACAAAGCTCAAAGATGCGCCGGCTTCGCGGGTTTTATTTTCGGCGTCACCCAGTCCGCCATACTGGTCATCCAGACCTGAATATCTCAAGTTGGTCGCGCTGTCACGGCCGAAACCGTGCTGTGAAAAAACCGCTTTCGTTGTTAGCAGACCCCTACTAAAAAAATAATCAGCCTGGCTTGCAAAGCGCCATGAACGATTTTCTATATACCATTCACTGTCGCGATAAGCATAATCCCAGCGTAATTCCCTGTAGGGCGCATAAGTAAGATCAAGATTGATATTTATTTCATTATGGGGTTGCAGATTTATCCGGGCAAAATAGTTTTCATTGGTGCGTTGTTGACTGTCCTTGAATTCTGTCCCGTCAGACTTGATCCGCGTCAGTGGAAAGGATGAATGGTGGCGCGAATAGGATAACAGTACCGCCATATGATCATTCACAGGTCCTTCGGCACTGAGACCGGTACGGTAGATGGTAAAACGAGGCTGATTATCAGGCTCGCGCGATTCTTCATCAACGTCACGCAAATCGAACCAGCTATCTTCAGTGTAACGACCAGACAAAGTAAAACGCCAGCGATCGGTTGCAGGTTCACGCAACGTCGCGTCAACCACACCACCAACAAAACCACCATATCTGGCCGACACATTGCTGGAAAAAACCTGAACTGATTCAATCAAAGACGTATCGTAAAAAATTGAGGCATCACCGCCACCAATGGTTAAATCTGTAGCCGACCTGGTATCATCCAACCCTGAGGGATTAAGAGTATTGGTTACACTCATCCCATCGATCATGAAATTATTTTCGTACGGCTTGCCACCGGAGATGGAAATACGGGGAGGGGCGATTTCACCAACGGTCAGGCTCGACTGGTGGTCGTTGTCATATTGAATCTGCGACATGCCCTTGAGGGCCTCAGTAATTGAACCAGTGGCGGACGGCAACATCTCCAGGTCAGCACCCTCGATGGTGGTCTCACCAGATTCAATGGAGGTGGCATGAACAAAGACCGGACTTAAGGTGTGCAGATCTGTGGCAGCTGTTCCCTGTCCATCCGCAGGAACAAAAAGCGAATCCTCAGCCCACAGCAAGAGAGGGTGAAACAGTACAATCATCACCAGAAAGATCTTCATAAGACAAAGCTTTTTCAGTTGAAGCTCGTATCCCCGCGGCCTGAGCTGTTTATTTATTCATCATGTTCTATACCGAGGCGTTCAACAATAGCGCTGCTGCTGAGCCCACGGATCAGCACGCGTTTATGACGCGACGCTGTTCCGGAAATAATTTCTATGTCACGAACCGGCC
This sequence comes from Pelovirga sp. C15f, assembly GCF_057178085.1. Classification (NCBI taxonomy): domain Bacteria; kingdom Pseudomonadati; phylum Thermodesulfobacteriota; class Desulfuromonadia; order Geobacterales; family Geobacteraceae; genus Pelovirga; species Pelovirga sp. C15f. The sequence goes on along the minus strand of NZ_JBXUCV010000001.1, from coordinate 309,945 downwards.
TATGCAAGAGCTTCGCGAGAAAAACACAACAACAGCTGTTGGCGGAACCATCAACGGGTGGCGCCGTCAGTCTTACTTTGAGGGCACCCGCATGGCGACCCACCAGCTGGTTTTTTGACGAGCGTGGCTGCACCACCAGGGAAAGAATGATCCCATCCGCGGTTTCGGTGAGATAGTCAGGCATCAATCGGGCAGCTCATCATCCGTTATTCCGTCGGCAAAAAGAACCTGTAGTTTTTCCGGATGGTTTTGCAGATCAATCTGCAGGGTATCAATGTCCATGTCGAGGAGCTGTTTATGGTTGTCGATCAGGGCCCGCAGGCTGTTTCTGAAGGAGTGCCTGATCCGTTTGATTTCCTGTATTTCACCAACCAGCTGAATACGTCGTTCGTTGGCATCACGAAGTACTCGTTCCCCCTCGATATGGGCTTCGGCAACAACAATATCCGCATCGCGGCGCGCCTGATCTTTAAGTTCCTCGGTCATCTTCTGCGCAGTTACCAGGGTTTGCTGCAGCAATTTTTCACGCTCGCGCATCTGCTCCAGCGAGGTCCTGGTACGTGCCAGGGATTCCTTCAATTCATTATTCTGGTGATATAGCTGTTCCAGCTCATCAGCAAGCATTTCCAGAAACTGATCGACTGCTGTAGTATCATAACCAAACAGTCGACTTTTAAATCGATGTTGCTGGATCTCAATAGGAGTAATGCGCATACACTGCCCTGCTTGAATGCAAAAGATCAGGCCGCCAGACGGTAAAGAAAACCGACCAGCAGCTGCTGTGCAACCGACAAAAGGATCAACAGGGCGATAGGAGACAAATCAAGCCCGCCCATTTGCAGAAAAGGCATCAGCCGCCGGAGCCGATAAAGAGCCGGATCGGTCATGTTGTGAAGAAAACGCACAATGGGGTTGTAAGGATCGGGATTGACCCACGAAATCAATGCTCTGGCAATAACAATAAAAATATAGATGGTGAATGCCAACTCCAGAATCCGGGCAATGGCGATCAGCAGAAAATCCATATTATACCTCGCTGATATGAGTATTGATCCGCAAGCATCGGATAAATACACTGTTGTTTATTTGAATCGACACATAAAAGAGATCGTTAGAGTTGTCGGATCTTATAACTAAAAGGCCTCATCAGTGTCAATAAATCCCTGAAAGACTGACGAAATCAGTCTTTGACAGCAACGCTAAAAATGGTTAGATTGCTACCCCTGCTTGTCGATACTGCATGGCAACCTGTTTTTCGGAGACGATCTCATGGTTCAAACCAACAATCTGAATGTGCTTGATGTCACCCCAATTATTGCGCCGACTGAACTCAAGCAGGTGTTCCCTTTGTCTCTTGATGGCGCCAATTTTGTCAACAACAGTCGCAACACCATTAAAGCGATCCTGCGTGGCGAAGACAAGCGACTGATGGTGGTCGTTGGCCCCTGCTCTATCCATGACAGCACCATGGCCCTCGATTATGCCCGCCGCCTATCGACGTTGGCAGCCGAACTCAGTGACCAGATGTTTATCATCATGCGTGTCTATTTCGAAAAACCCCGTACGACCATCGGCTGGAAAGGGTTGATCAACGATCCCGATATGAACGGCAGTCACCAGATCTCCAAGGGCTTAGGGATCGCCCGGCAGCTGTTTTGCGCCATGACGTCCATGAACCTCCCGATTGCCAGCGAAATGCTTGACCCGATCACGCCCCAGTATCTGGCCGACATGATCAGCTGGGGTGCGATTGGTGCCCGCACCACCGAATCGCAGACCCATCGGGAAATGGCCAGCGGCCTGTCTTTTCCCGTCGGCTTTAAAAACGGCACCGATGGCACCTTGACTATTGCTGCCGATGCCATGGCGGCGGCCAAGCACCCCCACAGTTTCCTCGGCATTAACCGCGAAGGACGCTCGTCCATTGTCCAGACCAGCGGCAACCCGAACGTTCATATCGTTCTGCGTGGTGGCAATGATCGCCCTAACTACTACCCTGATGATATTGAACAGACCGCAACCTTGCTGCGCAAAAAAAATCTTTCTACTGCGATCATGGTTGACTGTAGCCATGCCAACTCCTGCAAGGATCACGAACGGCAAAAAGAAGTGCTGGAAAGTGTTGTTGACCAGCTGGTTGAGCGTCCCGGCTCCATCACCGGCGTCATGATTGAAAGCAATATCAACGCCGGCAACCAGGCGTTAACAGCCGACCCGCGTGATCTGCAATATGGTGTTTCGATTACCGATAAATGTGTTGACTGGGAGACCACGGTTAAGATGCTGACCACGGCTTATCAGCGCCTGAAATCACGCCAACTTTAACCAGGCTACAGATCATTAAGCAGACGATAAATCAACTGCTCCAGTTCCCAGATCATGCCGGCGACGGCACCCTGCTCAGCTTGTTCAAGCTGAACTCTGGCGCGATCCAGATCACCATGCGCCTTGAGCAAAACCGGTGATAATTTAGCTTCAAGCTGGTTACGGGGAATCTCTCCAACACCTTCTACCCATTCAAGCAACTCCTCTGCTGCGCGATCAACAAAATGTAACGGCTTTGTCGCTTCTTCCGGCAGCATCGTATAAAAATCATCAGCCTGCTGCTCCAGCAGTTGCACAAGGTCACGGTAGCGTTCAGAAATTGTCATAGATATCCTTTTAATCCCGTTCGGTTTTTTAGTTCAGCAAGTCCATATCAGAAGCAAAACGGGCGTATCATACGTGAACCTCCAGCAAAAAACCACGGGTTTAAAACCCCCTCACAGTGAGGACGTTCGGCCTTAGCTGTTGACTTGAATAAAACCCTTCTGGTAGCTTTCAAGACATTGATAGCGCTAGGGGAGTCACAGTTACTGAGAGTTCCGTCCCGACGGAATGACCCTTGGAACCTGATCCGGATGATACCGGCGTAGGGAAGCGGCATATATACGAAATTTTTTCGTCAGCCGCCTTGCATGGTGGCTTTTTTTTATGAGCAGACAATCGATGCAGATTTACCTCAATGAGCGCCTCCTGACCGTTACTTCCGGCACCTTGTTGCGCGAACTGCAGCGCCAGCATTTTCCGGACGCCGATCTGCTGATTGTTAACGGCTACCCTTGCGCTGAAGACCGAATCATCACTGATCAGGATCGTATTGTCATGATTCGCCGTGGTGCAGTTCCTCAATCAGAAGAACTTGAAGCCTTGATGATGGCACGTCACACCCCTGGCGTGCACGCAAAAGTTAAAGGCGCACGGGTTGGCATTGCCGGTGCCGGGGGCCTCGGCTCGGCCATTGCTATTGCTCTGGCCCGTACCGGGGTTGGTTTTATCAGAATTGCCGATTACGACGTGGTTGAACCGTCAAATCTCAACCGCCAGCAGTATTTCATCGATCAGATTGGTCTGCCAAAGGTTCATGCCCTGCGCGTTAACCTGCAACGCACCAACCCACTGGTCACTGTTGATGTCTATCATGGCAAGGTAACTGCCCGGAATATCCTGGAACTGTTTGCCGATGTTGATATTCTGGTGGAAGCTTTCGATGGCGCGGATCAAAAAGCCATGCTCGCCAATACTTTTCTGCGCGAACTTCCCGAAAAATATCTGGTTGCAGCATCCGGGATGGCCGGCTATGAACCTGGCAACACAATTCGCACACAGAAAATCAACCACCGGTTCTATCTGTGTGGAGACAACTCAACGTCCGCAGGGCCCGGTTGCGGGCTCATGGCTCCGCGAGTCGGAATTGCCGCCCATCATCAGGCCAATGCAGTATTAAGGCTGATTCTCGGAGAAGATCCGGCAGCAGAAAGTTGACTACAACATGCGGATTACTGTTAACGGCAACGAACAAAAGATTTCGGACCGCACCAGCATCGCAGCGCTGCTTAAGAGCGTCGACGTGGATCCTGAACAGGTCGTGGCAGAGCACAATGGTCAGATCATCTCACCGGAAAGTTACGGCGAAATCTATCTGAGCGATGGCGATATCATTGAGCTGATTCAATTTGTCGGGGGCGGTTGATTTGCCCGATAGGACACTATTACATTTACCTGATACATCAAGCGAGGTTTCAATTTCTATGGATCTATTACAGATCGCGAATCGCACCTTTCGTTCACGTCTGATGGTTGGTACCGGCAAGTTTTCTTCACATCAGGCCATGCTCGATGCTATGGAGCACTCCGGCTGCGAGATTGTGACTGTTGCCCTGCGCCGGGTCGACATCAATAACCCCCAGGACAGCCTTTTGTCCCATATCGACCAGGACCGCTACCTGCTCCTGCCCAATACCAGTGGCGCACGTTGCGCTGAGGAAGCAATCCGTCTGGCCCGCATTGCCAGGGCAGCGGGATGTGAGCCCTGGGTTAAGCTTGAAGTAACCCCGGATCCTTATTACCTGTTACCCGACCCCATAGAAACCCTTAAAGCAACAGAAATCCTGGTCAAGGAGGGCTTCATTGTACTGCCCTACATGCCCGCCGATCCGGTTCTTGCCAAACGGCTCGAAGAAGCAGGCGCTGCGACTGTGATGCCCCTGGGTGCCCCCATCGGCACCAACCGCGGTCTGTTAACTCGCGAGCTGATCGCTATTATTATTGAGCAGGCACAGATTCCAGTTGTCGTTGATGCCGGCCTGGGTGCTCCTTCCCATGCCGCCGAAGCCATGGAAATGGGCGCTGATGCAGTCCTGGTCAATACTGCCCTGGCCGACACACCCGATCCGGCGGCCATGGCCCGCGCTTTTTGCAAGGGGGTTGAAGCCGGCCGCGAAGCTTACCGCGCCGGTTTGGGGCCAAAACGTCAGCAGGCCAGCGCTTCCAGCCCGTTAACCGGTTTTTTAAGGGATGAATCGTGAGTTTTCTAGATCAGCTTAACGCCTATCCTCAGGAGATGGTACTTCATGCCATCACCACAGCCACGCCAACCCGAATAGACCATATCCTCGGCCAACAGCGAATCAGCATCGAAGATTTTGCCTGCCTGCTGAATCCTGCAATCAATGCTGAGCAACTCGAACGGATGGCACTCAAAGCGCAGCAGATCACCCGCCAGCGTTTTGGCCGGACAATTCTGCTTTATGCTCCTCTTTATCTCTCTAATGAGTGCCTGAACGGCTGCCGCTATTGTGGTTTTAATGCCGAGAATGATCTGTTACGCAAAACCCTGACCCTAGATGAAGTCAAGCGCGAAGCCCGTTATCTCCACGATCAGGGGTTTCGGCACCTGCTGCTGTTGACCGGTGAAGCACCGCAAGCCGCCAACGTCGACTACCTTGAAGCGGCGGTAGAGATCATCAAGCCGTACTGTGGTTCCATTTCAATTGAGGTTTTCCCCATGGCGACCGATGACTATGGGCGAATGGTTAGCGCCGGCGTCGATGGTCTGACGCTGTATCAGGAAACCTACGATCGGGATCGCTACCGCGACCTGCACCCCTACGGTCCCAAAAGCGATTATGAATACCGCTTGCTTGCCCCCGAGCGGGCCGGTGAAGCCGGCATGCGCCGGATTGGCATTGGTTCTCTGCTCGGCCTTGGTAACAGCCTGAGTGATCTGTTCTACTCCGGCCTGCACGCTCGCTATCTGATGCACCGCTTCTGGAAAACCCTGGTTACCCTTTCCTTTCCGCGTCTGCGCCCGGCAGCAGGGGGATTTACACCAGCACATATTGTTTCAGATCGTCAATTAACCCAGTTCATCTGTGCGTTGCGCCTGTTGTTGCCCGATGCCGGGCTGGTTCTTTCGACCCGCGAAAGTGCTGCCTTGCGCGACAATCTCCTGCCATTGGGAATCACCCAGATGAGTGCCGGTTCCTGCACCGCTCCCGGCGGCTATGGCAATCATTCAGATGAAGGGGGGCAGTTCAGTATCAGCGATGATCGCAGCCCGGCCGAGATTGAACAACTGCTCAAAAAACAGGGCTATGATCCGGTCTGGAAAGATTGGGACACGGCTTTTTTAACTTCAGCTGAAGAACGCTAGCAACCATATGAAGAAGTCCCCACCGCCACCCCTTTACTTGATCACTGATCGCCAATTAATGCGACCGGATCAGGATTTCTTTGTGGTGCTGGAACAATTGATGGTAGCCGGAATACGGATGATCCAGCTCCGCGAGAAGGACTTGCCGGCACACCAACTGTACGAAATGGCACATCAGCTACGCATCGTGACTTTGCGTCACAACTGCCTGCTCCTCATCAATGACCGCGTTGATATTGCTCTGGCGGTCAATGCCGACGGTGTCCACTTAAGAACCAATTCCCTGCCCACTGCGGTAGTACGTAAATTATTAGGCACAGACAAACTGATTGGCGTATCTACCCATTCAACTCAAGAGATTGCCGCTGCTGCCCTTCAGGGTGCTGACTTTGCCACCTATGGCCCGGTGTTTTATACCCCTTCGAAAGCTGACTACGGCCCCCCTAAGGGGCTTTCTGAGCTACAAGACGCTTGTTGTTCAACGGCACTGCCTGTTTACGCCCTGGGAGGGATATCGGTCACCAACACCCCTGCGGTTATGACCACCGGCACCCACGGGGTTGCTGTCATCTCCACTTTAATGACTGCAACAAATCCAACGCCTGTGTGTCAAAAACTCATCAACGCCATCGGGCGCCCTTAAATCTGCTCTTTTCAAGCACCAGCATGTCAGCAAATGGGGGTTGTTGTTTGCAGTTCCTCAGGCCCCTCGTTTCATCATCAAGGTGCGCGGTGCTATCTGCCTGATAATAAACGCCCAATGACATGAATGGCCCCGTCTGATGTCGCTTGAATCACGACCATTTCGCCAGAACGTGGCACAACACCCGTCAAGCCGGTGATATTGACCTGATGGGTGACCAGCACGCGCGGCGGCCCTTGATATGGACGGCTGAGAAACTCTCGCAAGGTGGTCGTTTGTGCAGGACCACGTTCAGGATGACCAAAGAAAGAATCCAGGAACGGTAAAGGGTCCACCGATCCCAATTCAAGCAAGCGCGCGGTTTCAAGACACCGGCACCAGCGACTTGACCATACCTGAGCGCTGGCGATGCCGTTCTCGCGGAACGCTTTGCCAATCTGGCGCGCCTGACGTCTCCCCTCTTCCGACAGGTTACGCTGGGTCGTGCAATCATCCAGTTGGAAACCGACCGGATCACCGGTGCCGGGAGCCAGGGCATGGCGGATCAGTGCCGCCGCCTCGCCACTTTCAAGTGCTGCCCAGAGTTCTTTTTCAGCTTCATCTGCGCGCAGAGGTAGATTCCAGCCCAGCAAGATGGTCAGCGCCAGGATTGCCGGGACACTACGCCGAAAGAACGGAGGAAATGTCATGACAAGGCTCCCGATGGTATTTAGAGATGATCTGCGCAAAAAAACATCTAAGGTCCACCACTTTAACAACAAACGGATCACAAGTGACAAGTCTGGAATGCTAAAGACCGCGTAACAGTGCAACCGAAACCTCCGGCTCAACACGTTCGGTATGATCGGCAAAAAAGGCAGTATCCTGGATAACGCCATCAGTATCGACAACAATCCTGCCGACCAGAGGCAGGCGCCAGTGCTTTTCACCATTAAAGCGTTCCAGATCGATGCCGAATCCGCGATAGATCTCGATGAGCTCTGCGGGCAGATCAAACATCACCCGCAGTTGATCAAGATAGGAAAAACCAGGATCGCTCAGCACTGGATACTTCAGCCCCAATTTACTGACCAGAGGACCGGCATACCTGGACAACATCGGGGAGATTGCCACCAGTGTTGCACCGGTATCCTCAATCTGTGGCAATACCTGTTGCAGAGCTTCCAGCTCCGCATTGCAGTAAGGTCACCACACTCCCCGATAAAGAGTGATCAGCACCGGCCCTCGCGCCCGCAACTCCTTTAGAAAAACCGGGTTACCCTGGGCATCCTCTAGAGAAAAGTCCGGGATCTTTTCGCCCGGTCGAATGGCCCTGTCTAAAATACCGGAGTTCTCCACTGCAATACGGGAATGAAGCATCTTCTTCATATTCTCCGGTGAGATTTTACTGGCCGCGTTTTTTTTGAGGTTCTCAAGTTGTTCTTTAAGCATGGTTAATTCCTTCCTAGCGCCAGCTGAACCACCTGCTGCGCATGTATTTCTGTTGTGTCATAAAGCGGAACCTCTGTATCCGGGCACTGAATCAACAGACCTATCTCAGTGCACCCCAGGACGACTCCTTGGGCGCCGCGTTTCGCTAATGATGTGATCACACCCAGATAGAAGACCTTTGACTCTGGCTTGATCTCACCACGGCACAATTCATTATAAATCACGGCGTGAATACCTTCTCGTTGGGCATCATCAGGCACAACAATCTGGATACCATGCTCACGGAGACGGTCGCAGTAAAATGCCCCCTCCATCGTAAACCTGGTCCCCATCAGCCCGACACAGGTTATTCCATCCTTTTTTAGCACCCTGGCCGTCGCATCTGCGATATGAAGAAGGGGAATGCTGACAGCCCCTTCGATCTGGGGAGCGACTTTGTGCATCGTGTTCGTGCAGAGAACGAGAAATTCTGCCCCTGCAGATTCAAGCGCACGGCCCGCTGAGCCAAGGATACCAGCTGTTGCTTGCCAATCTCCCTGATGCTGCAGGGCTTCAATCTCGGCAAAGTCGACACTGTAAAGAACAAGCCTGGCTGAATGCAGCCCGCCAAGCTCGTCCCTCACCATTTCATTTATCCGCCGGTAATAACTCTGGGTAGACTCCCAGCTCATCCCTCCGATCAGCCCTATTGTTTTCATCCGCAGTCTCCATGATTACTTTTTAGTTGGAAATTTTTCTAATTTCCGAAAAATCGCAGCGCCGCAACTCTTTTTTGGACAGAATACTTAACCTGTTAAGTGATTGCTATCATCAGAGCACTCTCTGAAAAGGGCCGGCTCAGGTTCTGATATTTCTGATTGCGGATCATCCTCGTACCAGATGTGTATACGGCACCTTACTACTTTAACGACAAGCAACAATATTTACTGTTTGCGAACGAAGATCGAAAACAATTCTGACCTGTTGGCGCTGCAACTGCTGAAAAACCTGCTCGACTTTATCGTCTAAAGCACAACCGGCATCGCCCCAATCGGCACCATCTCTACTAACAAACTCCTGAATCATTCTCCGCAACGTCTCTTGATCGAGCTGCTGATACGGCACATGGACTCCCTCCTCCTGCAGTTTATCGTTGTTTTCATCAGTCACCGGTCATACCTCAAACATAACGAATTCTGGTTCGGAAAAACCGCTTCCAGCTGATTATCCACCGATCTGAGCAAAGATTGTTTTTCAGTTAAGCCCATTTTTTTAATCGTCATCTCCCTACGGCTGGCGCTGCTGCGGTTGTGGCCGGATTCCAGATAGACAATGCGGCAAGGAAAACGGCCACGGAAATATTTAGCCCCGGTCCCGGCGGTATGCTGAGCAACTCGCCGTTTAACATCGGTACTGATGCCGGTATAAAGAGAACCATCCGAACAGAGGAGAATATAGACCTGCCAGTGCATATTTTCTTAGCTTTCCATCAATCACGATCACAACCGGTAGAATCTGACGACGAAGCAACTTTATCTGCCGGAATAAATATACCATCACAACGACACTTCACACCAATTTACTTCTTTCCATGAAAAAATGGATTCATCTCACCCAGGGACTGACCAGCCACCTTGCAGGTTGATTTCTCCTCAAAAATGTAGACTCAGATTGATAAAGTATGTGAATATTTTGAGGTGAAAGACAATGCTGACCTTGATAGATCCTGATGACTTTTAAACTAGGCTTAAGATATTGGAGTTACAAATGAAAATAAAAATTACAGTCTCGCTGATTTTCAGTATTCTGGTGATTTTCCTGATTGTCGGCCCGGTTACCGGCGAGGATACCACGATCATTTTTAAACATGATCGCACAGGCGTTGGCGATGAGATTAATCAAATGAAGGATTTTGATTTTGAGCTTCAGCAACGTGAACGGGAGCGAATGAAAGAATGGAACATTGAAGATTCAACGGAGGCCATAAAAGTCGGCGACACCTACTTTAACAAGGGTGAAATTGACGATGCCATTTTCTTTTATCAGGTGGCTATTAAGATCGATCCCGCCAATACTGAAGCCCATGATAAATTCATTACAGCCAGAAATAAGGAAAAAGAAACGACCTCCGCTCATTATCATCAGGCCATGGAATATTACCGCAAAGGGATAAAAGATAAAGCCATTGATGCACTGATTCTTGAAATCAAAGAGAACCCGGATAATGAACAGGCTCGTGTCAAACTGAATGAAATCGAAAGCCAATAAATATTTGGTGGATTACCATGGCGGCTATGAAAAGATTTTTGTCTCATCTGAGTTATTCCCTTCTGATTGCCGCCTCACTGCTCCTGGGTCTGGCCCCCTTTTCCCCTGAGCCGCACCTGGTGGAAAAAACCCGTTTACTCCTGCACGGTGAGCTGTCCCGGCCGCTTGATATCTTTGATCTGTTTTTCCACCTCGCGCCAGCGCTGTTATTAATGGTTAAGCTAGCGCTGGAACGGCCTTGGCGACGCTCTCAATCCTGAAGCCAAATGGAAATTGAATTTGCTGAGGTGATGACATGAACATTCTGTTCCTTCACGGCCTTGAATCCGGTCCCCATGGCAGCAAATACCAAGCTCTGACATGGATGTTTGGGGATGTTCTGGCACCCGATTGCACCGGTGTTAAAGACGAGTCACAACGCCTGCGCATCATTCAGCAGTCGCTTGAAGCTGTAAAAGAGCCTGTCATAGTAGTTGGTTCGAGCATGGGAGGATTGATGGCGTTGCTGCTGAACCAGGCAAGTCCGGACAAGGTTGCCGGCATGGTTCTCTGTGCTCCGGCCATCCATCGACCGGCAGCTAAAAATCTGAATATTGAAAAGCTGCCACCAACCATCGTGATTCACGGTAAAGCAGATACTGTGGTTCCTTTTGATTGTAGTTTGATTTTTGGAAAACGCTTGATAGCGGTTAACGATGATCACCGCCTGGGTAACAGCATGCCGGACATCTTGAAGGCAGTCTTTGATATGAAGCTTAATTTAGCACGGCTCAATCATCTGGTCTCGTAGCACAACCACGAGCCTTGAAAAGGATAAGGTAGAATTCCTGTCTACTTCGGAAACGATTTTATTGGTCTATAATGATTTTCGCCAAAGAAACATTAAAGCTTCCTTGGCGAAAGGTCTGGCGAAAGTCGCATCACGAAAACATATAACTATCTGTAATCATGATGCTTTTAATGGTGGAGGTGGCGGGAATCTTACGCGATTTTTTCCCTTTATTTTCAAGGGGTTTACTACTCTACCCACAAAAAAGTCTACCCGCATCTACCCGCACACCCTTTTCGTGTACGGGTTCTATTCCTATTTTCTGCTTAATTTTTATGCAACGGGCAGATAGCAGCGGGCCACGAACCGGGGTTGGTATCTTCTCTACCTGGCACCCGCCAAGCCATCACCCCGGCAACATCTGACGCCAAAACTTCAACCAGCCCCCTGCCCTCAGTGTCAAGCGATTCAATGTCCCCTGGAGAGATCAGGCCATCGATGTTGAGATCAATAATTGACTGTTGAATGGTCTTGCCGGTCGCTCGACCATAGGCATGAATCATAATTGCGGTATAGTTCGCCATGTCCCCCTCCTTGGCAATGGTTATGCTTTAAACACTACCACCGCCGCTCCCAACTTTCAAGCTGCAGGGCTTACCCTGCCCCCGCAGCCGATCACGCGACACAGGGCAAGCCAGAGGGTCAGTTTTAGCAGAAAAAGAAAAAGCGGGAACGACTTCTCGCGCCCGCTCTGCGGTGGTCAGTGTAAAGCGCCAGGATCTCCCGGCGGCGTCGTGATCAGCCTCAGATCAGGCTTGAGGTTTCGATCGGGATCGTTGCCCCTGGCTGCAATAAACGCGCGGGTTTTTTTGATGGCCTCGCCTACCAGGTGCTTGTTGGTGCCTGGCGGGCTGTCTACTGTATCGATATATTCCAGCAGGGCGCTCTTATAGTCCGGATCTTTGTCGGTGTGGATGGTTGTCGTAAAAAAAGCCAGACTGAGGGCAATATGGTTCAGGGCCTCTAGAGATTCTATCTTACTTTTCAGTTCCTTGTTGGCTTTCATCTGGTTTTCATTCACGGTGATCAGCTCTTCCATTTTCACGGTGTCTCTCCCTTGGTTGTGTTGTTATTCAGTGCGCTCAGCCTTTTTGATGTAGTCCTCGCCACCAGCCGAAAACTGATCAGGCATTGCGGGAATATCGCGAACGGCCGCAGCGGCCCTGTTAGCTTTTGACCTCATCTCCTCAAGGATGGCGTTGATCCGCTGCATCTTATCCCCAGCGATGTCTGCCGCTTCAGCGGTGCCGGAAAACGCGATCCGCATCGTACCGCCGGTTTTTTCTGCTGTCGCCCCTGCTTCTTCTGTTTTTTTGCTGAACCCCTCGGCGGCCTCATCGATAACCCTCATCGCGTTCATCGCCTGGGTTGAGACGGTGAAACCTTGCGCCTTGGCCAGGTTTTCTGAGATGTTGGCGGTGATCTTTTCAATGCGCTCAGCCTGGTTAACTGCGTTATAGGTCTCTCGTATGGTGTTCTGCTTTGTATCACGTTGCGACATGAGGCCCGCCATCTCAGCGCCGCCACTACCGCCAAGCTCCTGCAACCTTTTTATTTTTGCGTTGATCGCGTCAAGGTCTTTGACGTGCCGGGCCAGCAGCTTTGACAGGGAATCTTTTGTCAGGCTGTTAACGATAGATACCGCGCCGGACAACCCCCTGCTGATAGCAATCACCGTCTCAGCAACACCACCCAGGACAACAGCGGCGGCCTGAAAAACAACGGCAATGCCTTTCGCGGTTTTTGCTGCCCAGACATTTAGATCCTGGCTCTTGATAAAATCAAAAGCCTTGTCAAACGCAGCCTTAATTCCAGGAGCCAGACGAGCGGTAACATTTTGAAGAAAATCCCGAAAAACACTTTTTATCTTTGCCCAGGCATCATTTGCAGCTTCAACCCCAGCGGCCTGGGCGCTGGTAAGTTTTAGCCCGAGCTTTTCAGCATCGCTTTGCGCCTGGCGCAACCCGGCAGCCGTAAGGTTAGCCATTTTTGCACCACGGTTACCAAAAATCTCCATAGCGCGGTTTGATCTGTCAAATCCGATAGGGAGCTTGTCAAGAGCGCCAACAATGGCATCAAAAGCCTTTTCCGGCCCCATGCGTTTAAGCTCTTCTGCATTGAGTCCCAGTCTCTTGATGGCGTCTGCGGCGCGCTTATTGCCATCAGCGGCGTCGTCTATTGTTCTGTTCATGGTGCGCAGGACAACTTCTTGCTGCGCAATATCAACACCGGCATCCCGCATGGCATCGCTGGCGGCGGCAAACTCCTTGTTCATCCAGCCGACCGATTTTGATACTTTGGCCTGTTCATCGATCAGACCGGCCATCTTCGAGCCCAGGGCGGCAAGTCCAGCGCCCAGGGCAGTGATACCAGCCCCAGCCCCAGCAAACCCCTTGAGGGCCATCGCGCCAAAACGCTTAATGCTTCCGCTGATCTTTGTCAGCACTCCGCTTACCTTGTCTTTGCCTGCAATGATCAGCTGAATTGTTCTTGATTTGCTCATAAATTCTCCTTGAAATAAAAGCCCGCCTCCCCCTGAACCGGACAAGAGAAAATGTCCAATCGTTCAGGAAATGGCGGGCTTGTTGGCTGCGGACCTTCGGGACGATATGCGGACCTTTGGTTGTGTAATCGTCCGCGCACTAACCTACTATATATATTATTGTTTTTATCTTTTCTGGACCTTTGGACCTTTAAAAAGGAGAATATGGGAAAAAAAAGAAAAGTAAAAAGGGGTGAAAAAATATAGAGAATATATGCAAAACACCCCCCAATGGTCCCGACCGGCTGAATTGTCCATGTAATTTCAACTGGTTGGAGAGCGGACAATCGTCCCGAATTGCGGACCATTGAAATTAAGAAGTCCTTATTTTTAGGTGTATTTGCCTCTTTTTTAATCAATCTAACCCCCCAAGTAAGCCGACACCAATGTAACGATATGTCTTGCCATGGCCTTTTTGGTCTTTTTCAAAGCGCCGGGTCATGGCCTCGCCGAACCGTTTTTGTGTCGGTACTTTGTCGCTGATATTTTCGGTATACCAGTTATTAAAAACCTTATAGATCGCTGTTGCCGGAGCCTCTTTTCCTTCACCAATGACGCAACAGGCTTCAAGGAACTCAGCCAGATCGTCCTCTGTTCGGCGATACTCTGCGGTTGCGTCAAGAATGGCCGGTGGTGGTTTCAGTCCGTCCCGCTGCCACTCCAGGGCCCCACGCACTAACCATGCAAGAATACCCGGAGCCTCTTCGAGCAAGGTTTCATCGAGCTTGCGGTCAATCTTTCGCTCGTTTTTTGCCAGCGGTGTTTCAACAAATGTGATCGGAAAGTTAACCAGGTGCAGCCGTGACCAGAACGCCTGATCATCGGCGTTAGCCCTTGGCTTAAAATTGGTCAGCATGACGAGCAGATGAGAAGGTAGAAAACTGGTATTGTCTCGGTCGTGCGGGTTCCTGCCGGTCAGTGTGTCGCCGCCGCTAAGCCATTTTACCCGCGCCGCAGAAAACCGGCGGTTTTGATCGGTCTCGCTGGCAAACGCCAGGCGCAAGCCCCGCAGTGACATGATATCCGGAGAGGGGCCCGCAGCGCTTCGCGGCCCCTGGTTAAGCAACATTTCAGATTGAATTGGACCGGCAAGCGGGCCAAGAACCCGCTGCAGGGTTTCGATCAACAGCCCTTTTCCGTTTCTGCCACAATCACCAAACAGCAGCGCAAAAACGTGTTCACTGGTTTTGCCGGTGATCCCATAACCAAAGAGCCGCCGCAGGTAATCGGCCTTGCTCTGGTCGTCGGCCATAATTTCACTGGTAAATTGTTCAAACCGTGGCGCCTCAGCATGTAAGCCTTTCCACTCGGCATTTGCTGCTTTGCTCAACAGATCGTCTGGCCGCCCTGGTCGGTGTTCTCCGGTTCGCAGATCAATCACCCCATTTTTGCAGGCAAGCAGCCATTCGCGAGCGTCTAGCTGATCACCGACAACGGTCAGGGATTGATCGCCGATTGTCGCGGCAAACTCCAGGCAGGCTTTACGCCCGCGCGTGCTTCTCAGGCGTTTAATGCGCCGGCTCAAATTGTCAACCTTGCCCTGCAGATGTTTTGCTTCTGGGCTCTCCCCTTCTTTGTCGCTGTTTTGGGTAGCCCGCAGTTGCCGAAAAATGGCGCTGAGCTCCTTGGCATAACAAGCCGCCACTTCTTCAACAGCGTTGAGGGCGCGTCCGATCTGATCGCGTTGCCAGTAGTGCCCAGCCCAAAAAAGCCATTCTCCTGCGGTGGCGTTATAGATATATTTGCCCCGGTGAAGGGCCGCAAACAGCAGACCATCGCCGCGCTCATTATTGTTAAGGCATTGATTGACAAAATCGGAATCAATCTCTTGAGGCTTGTCATGCTCTGCGGTGGTGCTGCCGTATTTTTCCAGCTCAGCCGCTGCCGCCGCTTCAATCTGTTGTTGCAATTCTTGTGCGTCCATCTATTGCCCCTTCACTGACAAGACCTCGCCGCCACCCATGACCGATTTGATCATCAGGGCCGCTGCCGCTTCTTCTTTTTTGCCCTTGAGCTGGGCCATCTCGTAATAATCAAAAACAGCTCTGCCGGGGTTTTCTGCCTGGTATTTTTTGACATGATCCTGATCAGGAACGATGGCGTAAGGGATTCCACCCTCGCTGATACCCTCGATAATGACCGGGGCCGGTTCTTGCTCCTGGTTGATCTCGGCGGCCTTCTCTGCTGTGCGGCCGCTCATGCCGACTTTTTCGGCGGCTAGGTCGCGGGCTTTGCCTTCGGTGGTCGGTGGTAAATTTTCCACCGAGCTATATTGATTTGTTCCCGGTGAAATTCTCCGCTTCGCTCTCTCCGATTCAATCTCTTTGAGCTTCTTTGGCTCTTCTGGCGCGGGTCGGTCGAGCTGCATTCGCAACCCTTCCGGCAGTCCGGCCTTGATCCACTCCAACAAATCAAGCCCTGCCTGCCATGCGTCCGCCGGATCCTTGCCGCCTACAACCGGCCAGCGTTTCGCTTGTGGGAATTGATCAAGCCACCAGCGAGCGGCCTTGGCACCTGCTTCGTCGCTGTCCAGAGACACCAGCAAACAGGCACTGGAGCGCAGCATTGTGGTTGTTTTTTCGTCAGGTTTTGCGCTGCTATTGCCAAGGGCAACAACGGACACTGATCCTTGTGTTTTTTGAGCAATCAGCATGGCATCAAGCTCTGACTCAACAACCACCCAAGCGCGGGCATCCCCCCTGATCGTCATTGGTGCCGCGCTCGATCCCGGCAAGACATAATAACGAGGGTCACCCACCGACCGCCGGATCCGGACCCGCTGCAGGTGTCCATCTGTCCCAAAACAAGGGATCAGCAGGCCCCCAGGGATCCAGAGTTTTTTCTTTTTTCCATCCTCTTTAAATACATCCTCAAGCCCCCAGGCAGACCGGGTGCGCCAAAAGTCCTCAGGTGTAAAACCAAGACAAAACCGTTCAACAGCTTCACCATCAAGCCCGCGGGCGGCGAGGTATTGCCGCATTGCCCCGCCTGGCTCACTTAGCAACTGTTCATGCGCCCACCCTGTCAACTTCTCCGCGTGGTCAGTCCAAAGGGCCGCTGGTGCTGTTGCTGGGCTGGGCTGCCATGAGTCGTTCAATGCCTGGCGGGGCAGTCGCGCTGTTTCCAGGCCGGTCTGCTCTTTTGGTTCAACACCTGCAGCGGCGCAAGCGTCACGGTAAGACATGCCCCCGGCGTCGCGCAGGATCTGTATTTCATCTCCTCGCTGATCGCACTGCCGACACCACCAGTTGCCCTTGTCCGGCCAGATCCGAAACCGATCAGACTCTGCCCCTTTGCCGCCATCGCCACAAAAAGGGCAGGCGCAACAGTATTCGCCACCACTGACGCGGCGAGGCATTAAGCCCAGGCTCTCGACTGTTGATAGAATTGCCACTAGCGCTGGCCCCTTTGAAGTTTTCGCAGGGTCATTGTTGGTCACCGAAAAAAAGGCTAAAAATTCCCAGATCTTCGCCTTTGACGTACCAGGTATTTGCGCCCGACGTGCTGCACCTGACAATTTTAGCGGCCTGCCTGATTGAAATATTAAAACGCTTGCAAGCTCCAATCATGACGATCTGTGCCGGGGTCATTTTGACGCCATGTAAATCCGACCCGAACCAGCGGGTAAAAACAGCCCTGCATTTATTACAGCGCCCCTTTTTACCGGATAAGATTCGGTCCTTTTGACGATCTGCAAGAGCAACATGACACTTCGGGCAAATCGACCATAGCGGATCAGGACAAACCAGCGGCATCATGCGCCAGGCGCACATTTCACTGTCGATCATCTCGGCCAGTGCTGAAAGAATTACAAATTCCACCAGTGGCGAGGGCTGATCATCTGTTGTTTTTGCTAAGCTCATGTCAAACTCACCGATACAGATGGAAAAAGGGAAAGACCTATTTTGTTTGCGTGTGGTCAGTTATTGAGGTGCGAATATCCCGCAATAGCAAAGACCCCAGAAGGACCCGCTAGAAAATATTTGCCGAGTGCTTGACATCCTGCAGCTCTCAAGCTCAGCGCGTGCCCGCTCATTGATTACCTTTGAATGGTTTCTTTGATCCCTCGGAAGGGGTGCGGGGTTTTGTCTCTGCGTGCTGATAGATTCGCTGCCGCACAACGCGACGCAGATCAGCGGCCTGCTCTTCGGTCAGATCTGTTGCTAGCCCCTGCCCTGGTGGTAATGCTGCCAGTATTGGTTCAAGCTCAAACCTGACCGAACAGATAGACATCTGAGCCGCTGCCGCGAACTCCTGCTCGACAACCTGTTGAACAGATAAGTTTTTCATTTCTTTCCTCTCAGTTGGTTGACCTTCAACCCTATGTATTAAAACTGAGCCGTATTGCGAAACTCTTCGCCGGGAGGCTCGATCCTGCAGAGGTGAATCACAGCCCTGCTACCGGAACGCCCGGCAGCTTTTGACACAAGAAGAAGTTATGGACAGTCATCGCGTTGCGGCGAGCGACGCCGCCGGGAAAATGACTAAGGCCCTGCTACCACAACGACGTGGCAGCTTGAGCTTGAAACCATAAGGCTAGATAGATATTCCAGCGTCCCGGAGCGCTGATTCAGTTTTTTCAACATCAACAGAGATCATATTTCCTGAGTTATCTTGGATATCTCTTGATACAACCCAATCAAAGCCCCCCGTTGACATCTGTTGCCCAGCATGTGCAGGCAAGTCAAAAACAGGAATATTCAATTTCGCGTGAAATCCATCAGGGCAAAACCCTCGCCCGTATTGCCCCCGCGACAAGATCGACGAAATTGCAATAAGACTCCGGAATTTTTCAGCTACTACTTGGGCAGCCGCAAGATACTCGCTGCCAAGCTTGTTGGCTTCGGCCAAAAGGACACTGACAGCAAGCTGGTTTTTCTTGTGCTCAGCAGAAACAACCCTTGAATTTGCTGCCGCCATTTTTTGGTTATAACCATCGACCAGGGCGGGAAGGTCATTCAGGTCATCACGTTCAGCCTTGAGATTCGCCAGCCTACCGCGTGCACTGTCATCACCATCATCGATGGCAATCAAAGCTTCTTTAATTTTTTGTTCTAGGCTTTCCGCATGGCTGGTGTCGTTCATCAGTTTGGTCTTTTGGGCAACCAGGTTCTCATATTTTCCACGGTCATCCAGGGCTGCCCGGTGCTGATCTTCGAGGGCAACAAATTCGTTCAGTTGTTCTTTTGATATGCTGATTTTTTTCATTTTGTTCTCCATTCGTTATAGGGTCTTTGATAGTGACATTAATCGGAACTTCAGAGGGTTTGAGCTTACCGAACCAGGCATGTCGGCGGCCTTTTCTTTTCGTGCTTTCATCGGCCCGAAGATAAGAGGCTCCAATCAATCCTTTATTTCGCTTATACTTGCCCACTACCCTCTCCTTAATCAGCTCCCAGATGGCAGATTCTTGATCTTTTGCTGCAGTGATTCGATTGAAGCTCTCCCTCTAGGCGCTCCCGGATCTTTTCGAGAGTCCTCCAGGTCAGCCTCCAAATTTTTAAGCGTTTGCTTCAGAGATTCCCATTTTTGCCATAAGCCAGCCCGCTCCTGTGCATCCACACGGGCAGATGCAATGCGCTCGATCAGCTGGCTCAGGGTTTCGAAATTACCGCGGCCATTCTCTATCTTTGCCCGCTCCTCGGCCTCTTTTTCTTCGAGAGTCGCTAAAACGTCAGGGCCAAGCTTTTTTATATTTAGCTCCACCTGGTTGATTTGATTTTTGACATTGTTGATGGCGGCGATTCGATCGCGGTACTCATCGTTGATGATCATTTTCTTGTCCTTTTCGTTAGATAAAAAAACCGCCTCAACCCCTTGAACCATTCAAAGGGCGGGCGGTGCGTGTTGCTTAGGTGGCGCAGCTGTCGATCCAGGCGGCCAGTTCGCTGCGGCGGTACAAAATAAGAGCGTCGGTAATTTTACGCGGACGTGGAAAGCCTGGCTGTCTTTTGATTCTCCAGAACGTTGTCCGGCCACAGTTACCAAAAAATTCAGCAGGGACGTCTTGCTGGCGAATAAAATCAGCGCCATCCGCAGGGGCAGCTGTTTTTTTTGCGTAGCGGGCCATTGCTAACTATTCCGCCGGTCGGCAAGCCAACGCTTAACCTCGGAGGTAAAATAGCCACGGTTGCGCTCTGATAAAGTGATTGCTTTTGGAAATTCTCCGCGATCTTCTAGGCGGCGAATCGTTTTAGGGTGCAGGCCGACAATTTCGCCTATCTGCCTTGAATTGATGATGGGGTCGATCTTTGTAGGGTCATCTTTAGTTGGCATTCAGTCCTCCCATATCGATTAAGCCCTGCTCCGTGAGGGCCTGTCTTGATATGGGTAGACTTTATGACAGGTCTTTTTATTTATCTAAGGGGAACAAAAAGATCGTTTTACCCCCCCATTTTTTTGTTTTAGATAAATCTATCGTTATATTTTTTTAAAAAGTTTTCATATTTTTTCTTATAGCGCTCCTTCTCTTTTGGTGAAGGCCTTTTCACTTCGGGCAAAACATCATCATTAGACTCACACAAAAAAAGAAACGCCTCTTTAAAATCGCTTTCAAATAGTTCAACCGGGAAAAATGGGCTGGTTTCTTTTCTAGGGAATGCCGCTTCTACTGTTTTTTTGTTCGAGTCGGTTTCCTCATAGATATCTTGAATGTAGCTTGGGGATAGGTATTTGATTTTAGGATCAGGCCCAGTACCGTATGGAATCCCGGACCTTGATAAAAGCATATAACAGAACAGAAGAGGAAACCCTACAATCTTATTGAGAAAAACCACCATACAAACGATGCTCATTTGAGTTGTCAGGCTGTCAAAAAAAGCAAAGGGGCCGCTTCTTCCCTGTGTTTTATTTAACCCCATAATACAATCAAGCGTTCGCTCCCCCTCCTCTCTGCTATATATTTCATATACTTGTGAAAGCTCCTTGTGGGCCCACATTGGGACATGAAAACCCAGAGTAAAAGAAGAAATCACAGTGTCAATTAATAGTAGCTTGTTATAATCTTCCCCGCCGCCCTGCTCATACCTGTCCTTATATGAGGCTAGAACTTTAGCGGCAGCAATAAGTTTTATTTTGTGTTGAGTGTTTCCTGAATAGGGCTTGCTCTGAGCTTTGTCGCATAGGTCGGATAATTCTTTGTCAAAAACATCCATCAGTCACCACCCTTCTATGGTAGCCCCTCAAAAAATCACCCAGGCGGGCCGGTGAAGGGTTCCGGCGTTCGGCGGCCAAACCTAGCCTGGGCAAAGTGGATTTTATCGCTATAGTTCGCCCCTGTCGGCAAAAGAGCAGTAACAATCATCGCCGACAATAAGATGATCCAGGACCCTGACCCCGAGCAGCTCCCCGGCAGCCTTCAGCCGGGTGGTTATTTCTTTGTCCTCATGGCTCGGGGTCGGATCGCCAGAAGGGTGGTTGTGGGCGAAAATAACGGCATCAGCATTGTTAAGGAGTAGCCCTTTAAACACCTCACGCGGATGCACAATACTGGCATTTAGACTGCCGACAGAAACAACTTCATAACCGATAAGCTTTCTTTTGGTGTCAAGGTGAAGGCACCAAAACTCCTCGCGGTCAAGCTTCATCATCTGTTTTACATAGGCATAAACCAAGTCACTGCTCCGGTAAGTTTCCGGGCTCTCTTTGACGTAACCCTGTTTAGATATTTTCAGCAAAGGTAGCCTTGGGTAGCGTTTGACAGGTTGTGGTGATAACATCGCTTTAGCCATGGTTGCCTCCTAAGTAGGCGGTTGTGGTAAGGCTCGGCCTGGTGGGCAAACACCAAGCCGGGCCGCTTCAATTTTTACAAGCAGGGCGGCACCTTCTTTATCAGAGCCTCCTGCTGGTCAATGCTCAACTTATCCCACCCCGAAAAAGTCTCGAGCCGTTTTAACATTATTCTTTTTGATTCAGGGCTCAACCCCCTGAACTTCTGGATGATCTCTTTTTCTTCAAGGTTTAGGCAATAGTGTTCAGCGATGCTTGGTGATACAGTCATACTAGCCATGATAGCCTCCTCAGTAGGTTGTTGCGGTCAGGCTTGGCCTTGTGCCTCATACACAAGGCCAAGCCGCTTTATTTATTTTTGGTTTTGCGTCGCTCCTCCTTTGCCGCAAAATCAGCTAGGGCAGCAGCCCTGCGAATAGCGTCGCGCTGCGGTGGAGCTGCTGTCTCAGATTCGCCAATCAGGGCGACAAGCAGCGCCTTTACCTCGCGGATTTCGTTCAACACTTGCGTGCAATCGCACCCCATAGTTCCCCCTTATTCGTTGTTGACTCGACCCCGTAGCGGCAACACCTTTGCGCCCTTCTTGAGTCCATCCAGGTAGTCAGCCCATAGTTGCATCATTTCTTGTCGCTGCTTGAGGTGGGAGGTTCTGTTATAAGCTCGGCCTAGCGGATCGCGAACACTGTGCGCCAGCTGCTGCTCTATAATTGCTGGCGGCACCTGCAGGACCTCATCCAATAACGTTCTAGCCATCGCCCTGAATCCGTGGCCGGTCATTTCTTCCCTGGTGTATCCTAGCCGCCGGATGGCCGCATTGACGGTGTTATCGCTCATGGCGCGTTGACCTGATCGAACACTAGGGAAAATATAGCGATCATCGCCGGTTATGGGTGAGACCTCACGCAACACATCAAGAGCCTGGCGCGACAAGGGCACCACATGCGGCGCTTTGGTTTTCATCTTATGGCCGGGAATGTTCCACTGTGCCGATTTAAAATCAATTTCCCGCCATTCAGCATGGCGCAGCTCACCAGGGCGAACAAATGTCAGGTAGGCAAACCGCAGGGCACAGCGGACCACTTCAGAACCCTCATAGTCATCGATGGCCCGCAGGAGCTTTGCAACCTCTTTCGGTTCGGTCAGGGCCGCCAGGTGGTTTTTACCGGCGTTCGGCAACACTCCGCGCAGATCGGTGGAGGGATCACGTTCAGCCCTGCCGGTAGCGACTGCATAGCGAAAAACCTGCCCGCAGATCGACTTGACGCGGTGGGCAGTCTCAAGGGCCCCGCGGGTCTCAATGCGCCGAAGAACGGCCAGCACTTGTGGCGGTGTTATGTCATTGATGGACACCTGCCCCAGCCATGGGAAAACGTTCAGCTCCAAGCGGCGCAGGCTGGTCTTGGCGTGCCCTTCGCTAACTTCCTTGGCGTGCTTCATCTCGTACCACTCACGGGCGATTGTCTCAAACAGATCAACACCGCTGGCGACTCTTTCTCTCTCTTCTTTTTCAGCTCGCCGGAGCTCTGCAGGGTCAGTGCCCGCAGCCAGGAGGCGACGCAGCTCAAAATGATCCTCGCGGGCATCCTTGAGGGATCGT
Source organism: Pelovirga sp. C15f (assembly GCF_057178085.1). Lineage (NCBI taxonomy): Bacteria > Pseudomonadati > Thermodesulfobacteriota > Desulfuromonadia > Geobacterales > Geobacteraceae > Pelovirga > Pelovirga sp. C15f. The sequence goes on along the minus strand of NZ_JBXUCV010000001.1, from coordinate 286,954 downwards.
TCCGGATACCGGCCCAGGCTGATCATGTTTTCTTTTTTACGAAAGCGATAGCGAAACCGCCACGACTTCACCCCGTTCGGGTCGATCTGCAACATCAGACCGCGGCCATCGGTTATTCGATACATTCTTTCTTTTGGTTTGGCTGATCGGATCTGGCTGTCGGTGAGTTTCATTCTTACCCCTCTTTGTTGCAGGTTTTTAAGCCAAAATGCGGGTAGACTTTTTATGTTATGTGGGTAGAAAACCAACTTTACCCGCACTCTACCCGCTTTTTTGACAAACGTCAAGCAACACCGAGGAACACAAACGAACACAAACGAACCAGCAAAAATAAGGTAAATAGCTGTTTTTAGTGGTTTTTATACAAAAAAAGCCCAGCCGGTAAGGGCTGAGCTTTTTTATGGTTGGTGGAGGTGGCGGGAATCGAACCCGCGTCCGAAAGCTATCCGCGTAAGGCGTCTACATGCTTAGTCTGTTAATTAAATTTAACCTTGATCAGGCTCCTACAGACAGGATACGGATCAGGCGAGTCTGCTTTTAGTCTCGTTTCGAAGCCACAGTCTTTCTTCAAAACCAGCCCGCTTCAATTAACGTCCCGAAAGCCACACAGGCGATGGGTACCAGGACGTAGCAGCAATTAAGCTGCTAATGCGTAACTAACGTCAGAGTCTGCGTTTAGTTAAGTTGGGCTTTTTTACGGAGCCCGCCCACTCCGGCATGCGGCACTTCGTTTCCTTCCCCCGTCGAAACCTTGACACCCCCATTAATAAAGTTGTTTAACAGCAATGGTGTAATTATCTCAAAAATAAACAAAAAAAGCAAATCAATCCCGTATTTTTATACACTAAAAGAAGATCCTTGATTGTTGAAATCGAAATCGAGATCGAGAACAAAACAGGGAATTCTCTAACCAGAAAGGATCAGGCAATCTACAACAGCAAAAACGATCCCGATAGCGATTTCGATTTCGATTTGGAATTAAGAACCGGTCTAACCATTCCTGGCTATCGCGTATGTTGTTTTACCGCTTTGGCCATTTCACGGTCGGCTTCCTTGCGCTTTAAGGTTTCGCGCTTATCATGGAGTTTTTTTCCGCGCCCGAGGCCAAGCTCCAGTTTGACGTAGTTATTTTTAAAATAAATCTTGGTCGGTATCAGAGCCAAGCCTTTCTGCTCGGTCATTCTGATCAGCTTATCGATTTCACCATGATGTAACAATAACTTGCGCATCCGCGTTGGATCGTGATTTTCGCGGTTGCCGTGGGTGTATTCGGCTACATTCATGTTATTGATAAAGACTTCACCGTCCTTGATACGGCAAAAGGCTTCTTTCAAATTGACTTTGCCGGCACGGATCGACTTGACTTCCGTTCCGGTCAACACCAGACCAGCCTCAAACACATCACTGATAAAATAATCGTGATAGGCCTTTTTATTGGTGGCGATAATTTTGATTCCCATTGCTGGATATGTCCTTTTACTGCTGTTTTTTTATCTCTACCGCGACGATGACCGGCATAAACGCATCCCGGTTAAGACGCCGGGTCAGGTAACAAATCAAACCGAACACAACCAGCATGGTGGTAACGGCAGATAAAGCCATAAGCAATTCCGGATCAATGTTTATAAACCCGGAACGGCCAAGTTGCTGTCCGAACCCGGCACCGCCAAGCAACCCCAGTACCGGGAGGATATAGAGGATAAAAGATGAACGCAAAAATTTTCTGCTGCTGGTAGCCAACCTGACCCGGTCATGTTCCATTGCATGCGCATCGTTACGCGCTTCGACCTCTCGCAGTCTTCCTTGTCCCGGCTGACACACACTGACTGCCTGGCAGGCGTCACAGGCTGTCTGTTTGTAACATTGAACCAGAGCGATACGCCCGCCCTCGCGCAGCGCGATAACGGTTCCGAACTCCTCAATCATGGCTATTTAACCCCGGAAAGCTGTGGAAGTCCATCACGGTAGATTTGCATTATATCATCCGTGGCAATCCCGGAGGTGAAATATTCATACGCTTGGGTGGCTGCACAGCCAGGAGCACTGACAACCTGGAAGCTGCTCCTTTTACCCGCGCTCAAACTGCCATAATCATCACCGACCCCAAGGGCATCGGCTCCCTGTTGGGTTGCCATCGCAAAAACTGTCGGTGCGTCGAGCTCTCCTGCAAACCAGTGAGCGGCAAAGTGCATTTCATCCCAGATTGACAGGCTGTCATTGCTGGCCAGGCTGTCGGTACCAAGAGCAAGGTTGACGCCGGCCTTCAGCAAGCGACCGGCAGGTGCCTTGCCGACCTTGAGGCGTTCATTACTGCGTGGACATAGCGCCAGAGACATCCGGTTATGCGCCAGTACGGTAATATCCTTATCGTCAAGATGGACCCCATGGACCAGTAGATTCTCGGGAAACAATCCACCCAGCTTTTCAAGATATCTTACGGGAGTCAAGCCACTCGGTGGGGGGATAAATCTCTGCCAGTTGATGGCCTGATAAAACCGATCGGCTAGTGGCCCCCGGCTGTCGCGGGTAAACTTCAACTCGTCTTCTGATTCGGCAACATGGGTGCAGCAGCGTAGTTCCCGACGTTTACAGAGATCATAGATGTGGCGCAAATAAAGATTGCTGATTGTGTAGGGAGAATGGGGTGAAATGCCAAGCAAGGCCTCTGCTGCAAACGGCTCGGCGAGGATCTGGTACAGGGACTTTTTCAGGCGACGGATCATCGCCGGATCCTGGCCCAGGGTTTCAAGAAAAACGACTCCGGCCAGTGGTGCACCTTGATAGGCGCTACGGGCGCTGTGATGAGCAAGGATGTCACCAACTACCCCGGTGCCGGCTCTGATGGATTGTTCAATGCCGTTAATCACCGCATGACGATAAGAGTCTGGATTGATCTTTTTTTTGACCTGAATCAGCTTAAGAATCCAGTCGACAAAGCTTTTGTATTCTCCTGTCTGTTCGCCTTTAACATCTGCCCAGCAGGGAAAATCGGTGAGTTCCAGGTGAGTATGGGCGTTGACAAACAGGGGAAGAATAATTGCATCGCCATAGTCTTTTACCGCGACGCCAGGATGGCTTTTTTTAAGGGCGGGCAGGTCTTCAACAGCGACGATCCGATCAGCATGGCAGAGCAGTCCCACACCTTCGAGCGGAGGGCGACCAGCCGTCACCAGAAGTCTGGCAGTAATGATCTGTGGTTGCTGCGATGGCATCAGCAGATCTTCGGTGCTGCCAACTGACAGATTTCTGCTATTGAAGAGAGCAGCGCTTGCAGGTCAGGGGAAAAAATAATTTCAAGCTGTTCCGCCAGCACCGCTTCAAGGATGTCATCTGTTGCCAGTGGGTTGGCCAGGACGACACGAAAGACGGTAATCTGTTCCTTTCCATAGACCGCGCTTCGCAGACGGGTTCTGGAAACAAAGGTTTTGCCGGCTTCACGTTGACGTTTTTGCACCTCGCGGGTCAGTTGATCCAGTAGATCGTTGACTTTTTGTCGGTGTTGCGGGTCAAGCTTCGCCATCTGCTGCTGCAACCAGGCAGGGTGGTAGCGGTAGGTGAGGATATTCAGTTCCGGTGCCGTGACCAGCTCAAAATCGGGATGAGCGCTGATCATATCGGCAAAACGCCGGGCCTTTTCTATCCCCAGATCAATCAGCAACTCATAACCCCGACGACCGATGATCGATAATCCGGCGTGAACCAGCATCGCTTTACCCGGACGCGATCCCTCAAGGGTGTGACTGCCCAGATCCTTGGAACCTTCCCGCAGAATGTAGTTGGCATGGTGCTGAATCGCGGTCAGAGTATGGGGGTCTTTAAAGAGAACCATCCCTGCCCCCATCGGCACATAAAGCTGTTTGTGAGCATCAATGGTAACGGAATCGGCCTGCTCGACACCACGCAACAAATGGCGATGGGTGTCGGAGAAGAGGGTCGGTCCACCCCAGGCCGCATCTACGTGAAAATGACAACCGACCTCGGCGGCAAAGTCAGCCATTGCCGCCAGGGGATCAATATGGCCGGTTTCTGTGGTACCGGCAATGCCGACCAATGCCAGAACACGTATATTCTGCTGCTGCAGCCTGTCATATTCCTCACGCAGAGACTGCATATCTATCCGGTTATTGAAATCCGTATCGACAAGAATCAGTTGCTTGCGCCCGATACCCAACAGATCAACGGCCTTGCCAAGGGAATAATGGCCACGGCGTGACACCAGGACCGCCAGGCCGGCACAATTCAGGTATTCAAGGGCTCGCGGCAGGCCTTCGATTGCCAGTCCCGCGAAATCGTCCCGAGGCCCACAAAGGCGGTTACGGGCCGCCCACAGGGCAGTGATGTTGGCAATGGTTCCACCGGAGCAAAAGGCACCAAGGGCGTGGCGGCTGTCGTGAATCCACTGCTGATAAAAGCTGTCATCACCAGCATAAATCAGCCGATGCAGCATGGCCAACACCTGCCGCTCCATCGGGGTGAAGGCTTTGGAGGTTTCAACTTTAACCAGATTCTGATTGAGGGCCATCATGATGCGCGACAAGGGTAACATAAAATAAGGCAGCGCCGAGGTCATGTGACCGATAAAACCTGGGGCTGCCGTGTGAACCGACTGGGCAACCAGTTTTTCCTTGACGAAGGTAGTGTACTCGGACACAAAGGTTGGTTCATCAGGAATACGGCTGTGAGAAAAATCCTTTTCGATGTCCTCCAGGCTGCGCTCCAGAGTGACCACGTGTTCCTGCAAAAAATCAGCGACGTTCTTGGTAATGGCCTGATCAATGGCACCCAGGGTTGAATCGGGGGCTTCCGGTACGGTAAAGATCCGGTAGAGGTTTTCAAGATTGGCCCGTGCGGTTTCAGTCATGGCAGATCCATCAGATAGCCGTTGTCAATCAGACGCGTCTGACCGACAAATGCGGCGATAAGCAGCACCGAATCGCCATCGATCTGCTGCTGCGGTTCAAGGGTTGATTGATGACAGATGGCAACGTAGTCGCTACGAATGCGTGACTGCTTACCCAGGTGACGAGAAACGGCAGCAATAACTGTCGCGGCATCGGTCTGCCCCTGTTTGACCAGTTTCTGTGCCAGGGCTATCCCCTGCGACAAGGCCAGGGCTTGCTGACGCTGCTCGGAATCGAGATAGACGTTGCGAGAGCTTAGGGCAAGGCCGTCTGATTCACGGTAGATCGGCATACCGATAATCTCGACCGGCAGATTCAGATCCCGGGTCATCTGCTGTACCACCGCCAGTTGCTGAAAGTCTTTCGTACCAAAAACAGCAACATGGGGTTGAACAATATTGAACAGCTTGGTGACAACGGTGCAGACCCCACGAAAGTGGGTCGGGCGGCTGGCACCACAGAGCCCGGCGCTGACGCCACTGACATTGACATCGGTGGCATACCCCCGCGGGTACATGGCTGAAGCTGACGGCGCAAAAACGATATCGACCCCGGCGTTTCCGGCCAGGGTACAGTCCTGCTGCAGATCGCGCGGATAGTCTTCAAAATCCTCCCCCTGACCAAATTGGGTCGGATTGACAAAAATCGAGAGGACCAGCAAATCACCCCGGTGCCTCCCCTCTTCGAGCAGGGACAGATGTCCGGCGTGGAGAAACCCCATCGTGGGGACAAATGCGATGGTTTCACCAGCAGCACGTGCACTCATCATCCGCTGCTGCATCAACTCTATGGATTCAACAATCTCCATCCCTTAGCACCTATTTGAAGGAATGATCATCAGTCGGAAAAATCCCCTGCTTGACTTCGTGAATGTAGTCTTCGATACCACGCGCAATTAACGGGGCAACATCGGCATAGCGCTTGACAAACTTGGGCGCATATTTGTCATAGAGGCCCAGCACATCATGAATCACCAGCACCTGACCATCGCAGCCAATACCGGCACCGATACCAATCGTAGGAATGGTCACCAGGCGGGTAATTTCCCGCGCCAGTGGCGCCGGAATGCCCTCCAGCACCATGGCAAAAGCTCCCGCTTCTTCAACCGCCCGGGCGTCCGCAATTAGCTTTTGAGCCTGTTCATCAGCCCGCCCCTGGACCCTGAATCCACCCATGCGATGGATCGACTGCGGGGTCAGGCCAATATGACCAACGACCGGTATGTCAATATCGACCAACGCGCGAATAGTGGCGGCCATTGGCACGCCGCCTTCAAGTTTGACTGCCTGAGCCCCACCCTCTTTGATCAAACGTCCGGCATTGATACGGGCGTCGCGAATATCAGTTTGATAGGACATAAAGGGCATATCGGTCACCACCAGTGCCTGGTGGCTGCCACGCATGACCGCTTTGGTGTGGTAGATCATTTCGTCCAGAGTGACCGGCAGGGTGTTATCATAACCGGACACCACCGAACCAACTGAATCACCTACCAGAATGATATCGATGCCCGCCTCGTCCATCAGGCGAGCAAAGGGATAATCGTAGGCTGTGAGGACAGCGATCTTGCTCTTGTCCAGTTTCATGCGGGCAATATCAAGGATGGTTTTTCGTTTTTGCACCATAAAGTATCCTGTTTTTCTAATAAAAAAGCCTTCCGTCGTAACGAAAGGCATCAGTCGAAGCATCAGGCTTCGCTGAAAAGAATACCATTTCGTCCCGGTCTTGATGATCCAGGCGATATGTTGTTCGGTTAAACCACCAGACTGGACTCCGGCACACGTTCCGGGTCCCTGGGTTCAGTCACGTTTCAGTCAATACCCAGGATAATAATTACCACACCACCAATATCGTTGCCAATCATCTGGACAAAGCCGCCCATCTTTTCCCCTCTGCGCCGACAAGACAATCAGTTTCCACGCAGCAACAGCTGTTTTTTCTTCAGGACTTGACCAGTCCCTCAAGATGATGCAGCAACACCGAAAACGGGTGAAAGTTCTGCGGTTCCTCAGCGATCAACGATTGGCGTGCGCTGTCAAGGAAACGTATCTTCGCTCGTCGCTGGCTGAAAAACGCTTCCGGACGCGCTACTGATTCCGTCGCCACCTGGTACACCAGGCTGACATTGACCGCATGAAGGCTGCTGATTAAGGATTCACGAGCCTGACGATCCCAACTGTCACGGACCGGCACTTTCGCCAGTTGTTCCAAGAGCACATCAATCTTGACCTGCTGATCGACCATAACCTTGATCTGAGCCAGAGCTTCCAGACTCTGACCGGAGCGGTCGACCATACACAAGAGCGGCAGAAAGTCGACCAGGTTATCCAGCACCGAAAACTTGTAGGCAAGGTCTGGATTCAAGCCCTCATTCTGCAGGGTGCTTTTAAGTTGTCGGCATTCCTGCCAGACATTGGCCGGCAATACCTTCGGCAACAGGCCCGCATAATCATTAAGTTGGGCACTGATCCGATCAAGATCGGTGGTTGTCGCCGGAATTGTCATGCCGTTGCCAAGGGCATAGACACAGAAGGTGGCTAGAATGTTTTCAAGGCGCAACAGCAGCTCGTATTGACGCGCTGCCGACATCCGGTTATCTAATGAATAAACCGCATGACGTAGTTCAGGGCCGCTGAGCAGACTGTCAAAAATCAGATAGGCATTGGCGACACTGACTTGCGAACGCCCGGTCAAACGACTGGCGGTCTGCAAAAATGCACTACCAGCCTGATCGACGACACGGTTGGTCAGCATGGTCGCAGTAATTTCTCGCGCCAGCGGATGATGGGGAACCTGCTCTGCATAGCGTTCACCAATTTCTGCCGGGAAATAATCAAAAAGGAGTTTTTTAACGACCTTATTGTCCGGCAGCTCTGCATCGAGCAGGCCGCGATACAGGAACATCTTACTATAGGCCAACAGGACCGCCAGTTCCGGGCGCGTCAGGCGATTGGGCTGACGCAGTGCCACGTCTTTGCGACTCGGCAGGCCCTCTCCGCGACGATCCAGCAACCCGGCGCGACTCAAGCGATCGATCAGCTCCAGGTGCGGTTCAACATCATTTTCGATGCGCAACTCATCCAGAGAGATAGACAGCGTCTGGGTATAGTTGTTAGTCAGTACGTCCTGGCAAACGGTCTCCTCAATCTCTTCCAGCAAAGCGTAACCGGCCTTGAGTGATTTAACTTTCCTTTCCTGACGCAACAGGCGTAACAGTATCTTCAGGTTGACCTCGTGATCGGAGCTGTCAACACCACCTGAATTGTCGATGGCATCGGTATTCACCCGGCCACCATTAAGAGCAAACTCTATGCGTCCCGCCTGGGTTAGGCCAAGGTTGCCCCCTTCACCTATCACCTTGGCACGCACCTCAATACCATCGGCGCGCAATCCGTCATTGGCCCGGTCACCGGCTTCTTCATGGTTCTGGGTTGAGGCTTTGATATAAGTACCAATACCACCGTTCCACAACAGATCTACCGGGGCGGTGAGCAACAACTTTATCAAGCCGGGAACGTCAATACTGCTCTGGCGCACACCCAGCCACTTGGCCACTTGCGGCGTCAGGGGAATCTCTTTGAGTTGGCGCGAATAAATGCCGCCACCGGCAGAAATCAGTTGACTGTTGTAATCTTCCCAGGTTGAGCGCGGCAGGTTGAACAGGCGCTGACGCTCCTGCCAGGACGTTTCCGTATCGGGATCAGGGTCAAGGAAAATATGACGGTGATCAAAAGCCGCCAGCAGACGAATTTTTTTCGATAACAACATGCCATTGCCAAAGACGTCGCCACTCATGTCGCCAATGCCGACCACGGTAAAAGGTTCTGTCTGAATATCGCGTCCCATCTCCCGGAACAGGCGTTTAACGCTCTCCCAGGCACCACGCGCCGTAATCCCCAGCTTTTTGTGATCATAACCGTGAGAACCGCCACTGGCAAAGGCGTCACCCAGCCAGAAGTTGTAGGATTCACTGATTGCGTTAGCAACATCGGATAGATGAGCCGTGCCCTTATCGGCCGCAACCACCAGATAGGGGTCATTATCATCATGGGCAATCACCCCGACAGGACGGACGATTTCATTGCCGACCCGGTTATCAGTGATATCCAGCAGACCACGCATGAAGGTCTGGTAGGCCTCCTTGACGATCTGCCCCATCTGCTCGCGATCGGCACTGCTGCGTTTTGTAACAAATCCTCCCTTGGACCCTTCCGGCACAATCACCGCATTTTTGGTCATCTGAGCCTTAACCAGACCCAATACTTCGGTCCTGAAATCATCCGGCCGGTCGGACCAGCGGATGCCACCACGGGCCACCTTGCCGCCACGCAGGTGAACACCTTCTATCTGCGCTGAATGAACATAGACCTCGTAGAGCGGTCGCGGAGTGGGCATATCGATAACACCCAACGAGCTGATCTTGAGGGAAATAAGATAGTCTTCCTGGTCGCAGCGCACAAAAAAGTTAGTGCGAATGGTGGAATCAATCAGATTAAACAGGGTGCGCAGGATCTTGTCTTCATTGGGGTTAGTGACATCTTCCAAGACCTTGACCAATTCCTGTCGCACCGGCGAGAGCACCTCCAACTCACGCACCATCGGATCTTCCCACTCTGGTGCCGGCTTGAAACGTCCTTCAAAATAGCGATACAACAACTGCGTTGCAGCGATATTATTGGTCAAGGTTTCTGCTACCCGTTTTTTGGAAAAAGGGCTTCCTAATTGCAGATAATAATTTCGATAGGCCCGGAAGACATCGATCTGACGCCATGAGAGTCCGGTTGGCAACAACAGCTGGTGGAGATAATCATTCTCCACCTCGTTACTTTTCAGCGCGCGCAGGGTTTCGATCAGTGGTGTTTTAACCTGTGCCATTGGCAAACTTTTAGCGGTATCAGCGCGCACCGAAAAACTTTTGATATAAACCGGCTGATCGTTAATGACCAGATCAGAATCGACCTGATGCAGCACATACAGATTGAGGTTCTGCAGAAAGGGCATCAGGTCGTTCAGGTAACAACGGTTCAAACTGTAAAACTGCAGACGATAATAATCGCGCTGACCGTGGAATGGCCCCCATAAATCAAAAACATCCTGCTGAAAATGCAGGAGCTTTTCAATATTTCGCAAATCCCGGATGGCAAAACGCGGTTCATTGCGCGCCCGGTATTCTTTATCAAAAGCTTTGATGTAAGTATCCCAGGTCGCATAGGATTCCCTGCTGAAGTTCTTTTCCAGCAGGGTACGAAAACGCAGCTTCCACGGCATGGTCAGACGGGTCAACCCCTGCTCCAGCTTGAGCAGATCAACCTGCACCTCTTTATGGCGCAGCTGCAGGTTGACGTGCAGGGTCAAATAATCCGATGCGGCATGGATGAGGCGAATATCGACGCTGACGGCCTTGAAATAACGACGCAGATAGGCCTCCAGACGCTCAATATGCTCAGGCAGATAATATTCATTAGGCATGATCAGCAGCAGCGTCAACCCCTGCTCCGCGGTTGTCGGTGCGATCACCACCTTGACACCGGCCTGACGGTGCATCTGGATAAAAGAACGCAACATGCGCCGCAATTCATCCTCTTCCATCAAAAAAAGTTCGATTTTGGGGAAGCTGTTGATGATCTGCACCGTCTTACGATAGTTGTGACTATCGCGGACGATATTCAACTGCTGTTGCGCCTTTTCAATTCGCTGGCGCAGGGCCGGGATCATATAACTGTTTTCATCAATGCTTTTTTGCGTGTAAAAACCAAAGAAACAGTATTCGCGGTAGCCACCCTTGATTTTTTCGCGAAATCCGAGATAGGTCAGCCGTTCAAAGCGGTGCAACGGACAACGCAATTCCGTGCGTTCGACGTCGACTATTTTACCATGGCCAAGCAGTGAAAAAACTTTTTCGACACTCAGAGCAAATGGTTTATCAGCTTTGTGAAAGGGCTGGAGATAAAACTCGGTCAACCCCAGGGCTTTGTTTTTCTCTTCTTTGAAGTGACTGATATCGTTACCTGAAGTGTAAGTGAAATTACGCGTGGCAACGGGAATGAAGTTCTCCTGCTTCAACCATTCAAACAGGGCCTGGTGTCCGGAAAACTCTTTTATTTTCAAAAGCTCATCGAATTTTTCAAGCATCGCCGGGCGATCCCGGTAGATGGTCAGAGCCGCTGAAATAATTGATTTAAGTGCCGATTCAATCTCCTCAACCTGCCCTTCAGCGAGACGCTCAAACTCCATCCAGACAAACGACTCACGTGGAAGTTCATCGCAAGCGTTGGTGAGCACTTCAATCATGCCGTCTTTTCTCGCTACCGACAGAATCGGATGGCATACCACGTGAAACTGCAGGGCTCTGCGGTGCAGATATTCCTGCAATGAGAAAAAAATATGATTGGCGTCAGGTGAGTTGGTGAAGAGGCGATAATTTCCTGAATCCTTGAGGGGAAACAGTTTAACCCTGACCTCATGATCCTGTTTAAAGAGAAAATTACCAGCCTCGATCAACTGCTGGGTCAATTCGGCAAAACTCAACTGGGTCAGTAAATGCTCTGGAATCTCCGCGCGCAGGATCTCAGCTAGGACAACAAAGGTATCGAGATGTCCTTTTTGCCCCTGACGCTTCAACTCCTTCTTGATCGCCTCCGGTTCAAACAGCTGTTCATTTTCTTCTATTGATCCGCTACTTAGAACCGTTACCTTCATTACCGACTCCTTTGTTGGTGGGTGAAACGAGCTCTTGTTACTGACAATACCATGTTAACACCTGTGAAATATAAAATAGCCGCGGCCGGGGTGCAATGAGATCGAAAGATTTATTCAGCCGATTCAATGGCCAGAAAGGCCCTGGTCAAAGCTGAAAACTGCTGCAGGCCCAAGGTTTCACCACGACAGCCGGGATCGATCTCCGCCAGGGACAGGGCCACATCGATGTCTATGGCTTTAATCCCGCTGGCCAGCAAACTGTTGCGCAGGGTTTTGCGGCGCTGGGTAAAAGCCCCCTTTACCAGTTTTTTGAACAGGAACTCATCACCCGGATCCACACGGGGCGCTGCCAGCGGGACAAAAGAGAGCACCAGGGAATCGACCTTGGGAGGTGGATTAAAGGCTCCGGGTTTGACCAGCACAACTTTATTTATATCATACCAGAGCTGGCACAATACCGAGAGGATACCATAATCTTTGGTGCCGGGCCGGGCCATCAGACGTTGACCCACCTCGCGCTGAAACATCAGAACCATCCGCGCAAACAGGGGACGATGATCCAGCAGCTTGAAAATGATCTGACTGGAAATGTTGTAAGGCAGGTTGGCAACCAGAGTGTAGGGAGGCTCAGTCAACAGATCAGGCCAGGACAGCTTAAGCACGTCGCCCTCATGGATGATCAGACGTTCCTCCTGTCGCTGGTGCAGCAGCGTGATCAGATCACGATCGATTTCGATTACTTCAACCCGACCTACTTTCTCAAGCAGCTGGTCAGTAAGAACCCCCAGCCCGGGTCCGATTTCGACAACCGACTGCTGGCTTTGAAGGCGGGCGGCGCCAATAATCTTGGCGATCACCGCGGGATCATGTAGAAAATGCTGGCCAAAGCGTTTTTTTGTCTGATAGCTCATGGCTTCTCGTTCTTGCTGTCGTGAGGTAGCAGCTTGCGCAGGGGCTTGGGCCAGCGTGGTATCCGGTATTGGCGTAACCAGGGAATAAGACGTAAGGTCAGGGCATAGCTGATCAACGCCAGCGGCAGACCAAGAACGACAGAGCCGAGCCCCAACGGTAAACCCATCTGCAAAGCAGCACCCCAGGTCAATTCACGATTAAACATGAGGATACCGATGGGCGGTTTGCCAAGCAGCATGCGGCCGATTTCGTATTCAAGAGCGTAAATAAAGGGCGCAGTAAGCGGATTGGTAACCCAGACACCCACGAAAGTAGCAATCTTGTTCTGTTGCAGGACAAAGGCAAAAAGCAGAGCAATCAGGATGTGAAGGCCAAAAAACGGGGTAAACCCGATAAAGACACCAAGAGCCATCCCCCGCGCGATCGCATCGGGGGATGATTTGATTCTCGCCAGGCGGATCAAATGAAGTTTGAACTGGCGAAAAAAACCGAAGCGCTGCCAGCGATTAGTAGAGAAGTCGGTCAAAGGGAAACCTGCTCCAGAGGCCAGCTGGACACCGCATTAAGATCAAAACCGGAGCTTTTGCCGTGGCTTAAATAAAAGTCGGCGGCCACGGCAATCATTGCTGCGTTGTCAGCACACAACAAGGGTTTGGGGAAATAAACCTGCGTCTTTGTTTCAGCAGTAAGGTCAGCAAAACGCTGACGCAACCCCGAGTTACAAGCAACCCCGCCGGCAACAACAATTCGTACCAGCCCTTCCTGCTGTGCCGCGCGTAGAATCTTGATCGTGAGCACATCGACCACCGCTTGTTGAAAAGCACTGGCAATCTGTCCAACCTGCTGTTCATTCAGTGGTTGCGGCAACCCCTGAATGTGACTAAGTACAGCGGTTTTCAGACCTGAAAAACTGAAGTCATGATTGTCACGATTGAGCAAAGGGCGAGGAAATTTAATATCACCACTATCGTACCTGGCCGCAAGTTTATCGATCAGCGGGCCACCAGGGTAACCAAGTCCAAGCATCTTGGCAACCTTATCAAAGGCTTCACCGGCAGCATCATCGATGGTACGCCCGAGCAAACGGTAGGAACCGATTCCATCAACGCGATACAGGTGAGTATGTCCGCCGGAAACCGCAGCTCCCAGAAACGGACAGGAAACCTCCTGTTCAAGGCGGATCGCCTGGATGTGTGCCTCAATATGGTGGACCCCGATAAAAGGAATATTCAGGGCATAGGCAAAAGCCTTGGCAAATGACACACCAACCAGCAGGGCACCGGTTAACCCGGGGCCACTGGTCACGGCGACCCCTTCAAGATCCTCCGCCGTTATTCCAGCACGTTGCAGGGCTTCGTCAACCAATGGATTGATTACTTCCAGATGGCGGCGCGAAGCCAGTTCGGGCACTACCCCACCATAAATTGAATGCAGATCAATCTGTGACGAGATAATATTCGATAAGACCTCGCGACCATCCCGGACAACGGCGGCGGCAGTTTCATCGCAGGAGCTTTCCAGAGCCAGAAGCAACATCACAGATCCTTATCAATCACAATAAATTGGCGGCCAGCTCAGCTAACGCCGAGCGTTCACCCTTGGTCAGAGTGACATGGCCAATCAGCTCCTGCCCTTTGAACCGTTCGACGGAAAAAGAGAGTCCGTTACTCGCTGAATCAACATAGGGGTTGTCAATCTGATAGGGATCACCGGTCAGGACAATTTTTGTTCCTTCACCGGCGCGACTGATGATCGTTTTTATTTCATGGGGAGTCAGATTCTGGGCTTCATCGACAATCAGGTATTGTTTTGGGATTGAACGCCCACGGATATAGGTTAAGGGTTCAATCTCCATCAGTCCCAGATCAATCAGTTCACGATAACCGCGTTTGCGCTTTCCCCCTTCATCGTGGGATGACAGCAGCAGTTCAACATTATCGAAAATCGGTTGCATCCAGGGTGCCAGTTTTTCTTCAATATCTCCCGGTAAAAACCCTAAATCCCGCCCCATAGGAAAGACCGGTCGCGAGATCAGCAACCGGTTATAAGTTCCCTCATCGGCGGATTTTAGCAGACCCGCGGCAATAGCCAGCAACGTTTTACCGGTACCGGCCTTGCCGACCAGCGAAACAAGCTGAACATCATCATTCAGCAGCAGATCAAATGCAAACTGCTGTTCGCGATTACGTGGATGGATCCCCCATACCCCCTCTTTTGGAACCTTGATCAAGGGAACGATCTTCCGCTGTGCGGCAACAAAACGACCAAGGGCAGTGTGTGAAGGGTTGGTGTCATCAACCAGAGTCACCCCCTGATTGGGGTAAAAGTCGAGCTCAATATCAATAGAACCTTCTTCGTAAAATTGATCAACCAGTTCCTTGCTGACCAACTGTTCTGCCGTCCCGGTGTACAGCTCATCTACCGGCACCTTGTCATTCTGAAAATCCTCCGCCTGCAAGCCCAGGGTGTCGGCTTTGATACGCAGGTTGATATCTTTGGAAACGAGAACCACCCTGCCATCAGGCAGGGACTCCATCAGGTCGTTAGCAACCGCCAGAATACGGTTATCACCACGATCGACGCGCAATTCCGGCGGCAGCTTCTGCATGAACTCCTGCTTGTAGATAGCGACCTTGAGAATTCCACCATTTTCCAGCGTTACGCCCTCCACCAGCTTGGCCTGGGAACGGAAGCCATCGATCATCCGCGAGATATGACGCGCATTACGCCCGGTTTCGCTCTGATCTTTTTTGAAGCGATCAATCTCTTCAATCACCGTTAAAGGAAGCACAACGACATTGTCATCAAATTTAAAAATAGCCTGGGGATCGTGCAGGACAACATTAGTATCAAGAATATAATACTTCATTACATACCTCTCCCTGGGGGCAGGACTCCAACAGTCCAGTTCAAAAAACCTGCTTTAAGCTATCAACCTGCTCAAGAAAATAGTAGATGTGTTCTTCAGTGGTAAAAAATCCGGGACTCACGCGAATGGTTCCTTCAGGAAAAGTCCCACAACTGCGATGGCTATCCGGAGAACAATGCAAGCCGGTACGTACTGCAATACCACGCTGATCGAGAAGAAACCCTGCTGCTGATGTATCGAGCCCCTTGATAGTGAAAGATACAGCGGAACCGCGGGGTTGATCGGCGGGCGGACCGTAAAGCTGAACCATATCCATCTGGACCAGCCCGGTGATCAACAGCCGCACCAGTTGTGTCTCCCGGGCGTGAATCTGCTCAACGCCGGTTTCCAGCAAAAAGCGCAGGGCGGCACCCAGGCCCGCCAGGCCGGGAATATTGAAGGTACCGCTTTCGAAGCGTTCGGGCAGAACTTGCGGCTGCTGTGACGAGTGGGAATTGGCCCCGGTACCACCATAGATCAAGGGACGTAATGCGATTCCCTCATGGATATACAAAAAACCGGTACCTTGAGGTCCCAACAATCCTTTATGACCGGGAGCAGCGAAAAGATCAATCGCTAATTCTTCGAGATTGATTGGTAGCAGCCCCGCGCTCTGGGAACCGTCAACCAGCAGGATAATACCCTGCTGACGACACCAGTGTCCGAGGCCATCCAGCGGCTGGAGCGAACCGAACACATTGGATGAATGATTAATCACCAGCAGGCGGGTGGGCGCTGCCAGACAGGCCCGCTGGATATCGGTTATAGCTACCATTCCGGTCTGTGCATCGGCTGCAATCTTGACAATCTCGACACCCTGATCCTGCAACACGCGTAAAGGCCGGGTTACCGCATTGTGTTCCATGCTGGTAGTGACTACCCGATCGCCGTTATTCAGAAGGCCAAAGATTGCCAGATTGAGCGCCTGGGTTGCATTAGCGGTAAAAATAAAGCGTTCTGAGGAGGCAACTCCGAACAGCTGTGCCAAGAGTTCGCGCGTGGCAAAAACCTCACGATCAGCACTAATTCCCTGTTGATGACTGCCGCGTCCGGCACTGCCACCACGACGCAGAACGGCATCAACCGCATGATAAACGACCTCCGGCTTGGGATGACTGGTCGCAGCGTTGTCAAGATAAACCCGATTCATGGACGCAGTTGATCCTGTCAAAGGCAAAAAAACAGTAAGGTTTCATCAAGATCTGGACAATACTTAAAATCCAGGGTGGCGACAAGACATTCTCGCGCCGGCAACATAATGCCACAAATACACCGTTCACTATAACGGATTCCTGTACCGATGAAAACCGCACCGGCACCTGCTTCGGCGCAGTCGGCGGGTTACAAGAAATAAATAAAAAAGAACTTGAAACCACAATATATAGTCGTTAAAGTTTCAATCTTCATATATATAGTGCTAAGCAAGATAAACACATTGTCTCGCCATCCAGATCAGAAGGACCTGAACATGACCGATAATCACTCAGAAAACACCCTTAACCTGTCCAGTAATGCCCTCACTGTTTTACGCAAGCGCTATTTCATCCGCGATGCCGGCGGCAAGTCCCTGGAAAATGCCGAAGAATTGTTTCGCCGCGTTGCTCGTACAATCGCCGGCGTTGAAGCCGACAGCAATCGGCGTGAGCAGTTTGAAGCCGCCTGCTATGAGATGATGTCTCAACTTGATTTCCTGCCTAACTCGCCGACCCTGATGAATGCCGGACGTCCCCTGGGACAGCTGTCGGCCTGCTTTGTCTTGCCGGTTGGTGATTCCATGGAGAGTATTTTCGATGCCATCAAGCATACCGCCCTGATCCATAAAAGCGGCGGCGGCACCGGCTTCTCCTTTTCACGTATTCGTCCGGCCAATGACGAGGTGCAATCGACCAGCGGTGTCTCCTCGGGCCCCATCTCTTTCATGCAGGTCTTTGATGCAGCGACGGAAACCATCAAACAAGGCGGCACCCGCCGCGGTGCCAACATGGCCATCCTGCGGGTCGATCATCCAGACATCATGGACTTTATCATGGCCAAACGCGATCCGACGGTGCTGACTAACTTCAACATCTCGGTTGGTGTTACCGAAACCTTTATGCAGGCGGTGGAAGCAGGTGATGACTACCCGCTGATCAACCCGCGTACCGGCGAGCAGGTCAAACTGCTGAATGCCACCAAGGTGTTTACCCAGATTGTTGATATGGCCTGGACCAATGGCGAACCCGGGATTGTCTTCCTCGACCGTCTGAACCGTGACAACCCGACTCCGCTGGTAGGAGAAATTGAGAGCACCAATCCCTGCGGTGAGCAGCCTCTGCTCCCCTACGAGTCGTGCAATCTGGGCTCAATCAATCTGGCGCGGATGATCAACAATGGACAAATCGACTGGGAAAAGCTGAAGAAAACTGTGAGACTGGCTACCCGCTTTCTCGACAACGTCATAGAAGCCAACGCCTATCCGCTACCGGAAATTGATCAGATGACCCGTGCCAACCGCAAGATCGGCCTTGGCGTCATGGGCTGGGCCGATTTGCTGATTCTACTCAAAACTCCCTACAACAGCCCGGAAGCGGTGGCCCTGGCGGAAAAAGTCATGCGCTTTATCAATGACGCTGCTCACGAAGAGTCAGCGCAGTTAGCAGCTGAGCGTGGCCCCTTCCCCAACTTCCAGGGGAGTATTTTTGATCATCCCGAAGGTCGCGCTATGCGTAATTCTACCTGCACCACTATTGCCCCGACCGGTACAATTTCAATTATTGCCAACTGTTCGAGCGGAGTTGAGCCCCTGTTCGCTGTCTCCTACGTGCGCCAGGTCATGGACAACAACAAGTTAATTGAAGTTCATCCGGTTTTTGCCCGCATTGCCCGCGAACGCGGCTTTTATTCGGAAGAGCTGATGCAGGAGATCGCCGAAAAAGGCTCGGTGCAGACGGTTAAAGGGGTCCCTGACGATATCCGCAAAATCTTTGTCACTTCTCACGACATTACCCCCGAAGATCACGTGATGATGCAAGCGGCATTCCAGAAACATACCGACAATGCCGTCTCCAAAACCGTGAATTTCTGTCATAACGCCACCCGTGAAGATGTCTCCACGGTTTATCGTCTTGCCTATCAGCAGGGATGCAAGGGGGTTACCATCTATCGCGATGGCTCGCGCTCCATGCAGGTTCTCTCAGTGGCCGGCAAAGCGGAAGCCAAAACCGAAGAGGATGTCCCGATGGAAACCCGCAAGGGGTTGCGAAAACGTGAGCGCCCACGCGCCCTGACCGGCGCTACCTACCAGATGGAAACCGGCTGCGGACCCCTCTATATCACCATCAATCAGGATGAAAAAGGGCTGTTTGAACTTTTCACGACCATGGGCAAGGCGGGAGGCTGTGCCGCATCACAGTGTGAAGCCATCGGCCGTCTGGTATCGCTGGCCTGGCGCAGCGGCGTGCAGGCACGTCAGAGCGTTAAACAGCTGATCGGCATCACCTGTCACAAACCCAGCGGCTTCGGCAATAACCGTATCACCTCCTGTGCCGACGCTGTAGCCAAGGCGATTCAGCTGCACATGGCAGATTCTGAAGAAATCTTGACGGCAGTCAACAATGGTGGTGGCGCCTGTCCCGATTGTGGTGGTCCGGTAGAGCATGAAGGAGGCTGCTGTGTTTGCCACGCCTGTGGCTACAGTGAGTGTGCCTGATACAACAGCATTGACGGAATGGGAAAGCCGGTGCCGACGCTGCGGGGAATGCTGTTTCGAAAAAACTATCGATCGTTACGGCAGGGTTCACACAACAAGTGTCCCCTGCCGCTTTCTCGACATCCATGAGCGTACCTGCCGCGTTTATGCACAACGCCAGGAACTGGAGGAAGATTGTATTCAACTGACGCCGGAGAATATTGATGACCTGAAGTGGTTACCGCTAGCCTGTGCATATCGTACACCACGATAAGCTCATCAGTTCACTCTCTCGACCATCAGCCCGTCTTTGACCTGATCAACAACCCGCACCAGACACAGTTCCCCCGCCCGCGCCTGGTGCTGATTGATCAGCAGTGTCAGATAATTTTCCGACAGTCCCTTGTGTAGCCCTTTGCAGCCCCCCCCCTCAACCAGCATCAGCAATTCCGTTCCGATAAAATGGCTACTGAACTGCTGTAGTTTTGCTTCTCCCAACGCGCGCAATCTGGCAGCACGCTCCTTGATCAACGCTGGAGCAATCTGATCGGGCATAGTCGCAGCCGGGGTTCCAGGCCTGCGGCTAAAGGGGAAAACATGTAAATGACTGAAAGGAAGCTGCTCTAACAATCGGTAAGTGTTTAAGAAATGATCCTCGGTTTCTCCGGGAAAGCCACAGATGACATCAAGCCCAAGAGCCATCGCAGGGTGACGCTGATGCATATCTGTAAGCAGATCAGCAAAAAATGCGGTATCATAATGACGATTCATGCGCCTTAGAATCTCGTCATCACCGGCCTGTAAAGGGATATGCAGATGAGAGCAGAGCCACTGCTTCTGTACGAGATAATCACGCAGCTCAAGGGGCAGCTCCGTTGGTTCAATCGACCCTAAACGCACACGGCCGACAAACCCACAAACTTCTATCGCCCGCAATAATGTCAGCAGACTGGTACCATCCCCAAAATCCCGGCCATAGCCTCCGATATGGATACCTGTCAGCACAACCTCTCGATAACCGGCCGCCCCCAGGCGCTCGATCTGGGCAACAACCTGATTAACCGTCACCGAGCGGCTGGTACCACGAGCATACGGAATAATACAGTAAGAGCAAAAGGCGTCACAACCGTTCTGGATCTGCACAAAAGCTCGGCTGCGCTGGGCAAAAGTACTAAGATCGAGAGGATTACAGTGCTCGACCGCGCGGATATCGGTCACTTCAATGGTGGTTTTGCTGGTGTTGTTTTCTTGTGCCCGTGCCAGCAGCCGCAGCAATTCTCTTTTCTGCTCATTCCCGATGATCAAACTGACACCGGGAAGTTTTTGCAGTTCAGTTGGATTGATCTGGGCGTAACAGCCGGTAACGACAATCCGGGCCGCCGGGTTTAGCCGCTGCGCGCGGCGAATCAGGTTGCGCGACTGGGAATCAGTAGCCGCCGTCACCGTGCAGGTATTGACAATCACCAGATCGGCTCCTGAGGAAAAATTCACCTGCTGATAGCCTTCGGCGGTTAATTGTTCAAGCATGGCCGCTGATTCAAACTGATTGGTTTTACAGCCGAGAGTAACAATCGCAACTGACCTGGTTACTGAATCCATCCCCCCCCCAACACCCGATCACCCTGATAGAAAACGGCAGCCTGCCCCGGAGTTACTCCCGACTGGGGATTAGAAAAAATCACCTTGACACGCTCATGATCAAAGGGGACAACCTCGGCCGTTTGTTCCAGCTGGCGGTAACGGATACGACAGGCGCTGGTAAAAGATAGTTGCGGGGCCGCCATGTTCCACACACAGTTGCCGACAATCATCTGATCACACTGCAAGTGCTGTTTTTCTCCGACGACGACACTCTTGTTGGCAGCATCAATACGGATCACATAGAGAGGCTCACTCCAGCCGACACCGAGTCCTTTGCGCTGACCGACGGTATAGCGGTAGTAGCCTTGATGGTGTCCCAGCACCTGCCCTGATACATGAACAATGGGTCCGGCACAATGATCGAGTTGTCGTTCTTCTTCCAAAAACCGGACATAGTCGCCATCCGGCACAAAACAGATGTCCTGACTTTCAGCTTTTTCAGCAACGCGCAGATTAAAGCGCGCGGCGTGTGCTCTCACTTCTTCCTTGGTCATCCCGCCCAGGGGAAAACGCACCTGCGCCATCTGCTCCGCCGTCAGGGTAAAAAGGAAATAACTCTGATCCTTATCCTGATCGATTCCTTTATGCAGGGCAAAACCACCTTCGGCACGGGGAAGAATCTGTGCATAATGGCCGGTTGCCAGAAAATCCGCCTCAAGTTCACGCGCCTTGCGCATCAGTAATTCAAACTTGAGCACCTGATTACAGAGCACACAGGGATTGGGTGTCCGTCCGGCAAGATAATCATTACAAAAACGATCAATCACCTGCTGCTTGAACTGCTTTTCAAAATTGATGACATAAAAAGGAATATCCAGCTGTTCGGCAACCCGCCGAGCATCGTAGACGTCATCAAGGGAACAGCAACTGCCGAAGGTCTCACCATGCTTGTCAGTATACTGGGAATAATCCCAGATCTGCATGGTCATACCAACAACCTCATACCCCTGCTCTTTCAGCAGTGCGGCGGTTACCGAGGAATCAACGCCGCCACTCATGGCAACGACAACACGTTTTTTCACATCCACCTCACACAAAAGGCCCCGGTATAAGCGGAGCCTTTTGAAAAGATTGCCGGCAAAAAGACCGACAAATCAGGAATTCTTGGCCTTGTAATCCTTGATTGCTTCATGCAGGGCATCGGCGGCCAGGTTGGAACAATGCATTTTAGCCGGCGGCAGACCGTCAAGGGCTTCAGCAACTGCCTGGTTGGTCAATACCAGTGCCTCGTCGATGGTCTTGCCGATGGCGAGCTCCGTCACCATGGAAGAAGTAGCTATCGCTGCACCGCAACCGAAGGTTTTAAATTTAACATCCTTGATAATATTGTCTTCGACCTTCAGGTAGATCTTCATAATATCGCCACAGGAGGCATTGCCGACTTCACCCACCCCGTTAGCATTTTCGATTTCACCAACATTGCGTGGGTTGCTGAAATGTTCCATGACTTTTTCTGTGTACATCCTTTTGGTCTCCTATTTCTTATATTCACAACAAAGGTTCGTTATTTTCTGTTCAGCTGGCCTTATGAACCATCCGGCACTCATCACAGTGCAACGGTGTCGGTTCTTTACGTTGATAAAGGGGGCTCATCTCTCGCAGGCGTTGAACAATCGGGGGAAGTTCGGCCAGGATATAGTCTACTTCCTCCTCAGTGTTGTCAGCACTGAAGCTGAAACGTACACTTGAGTGGGCAAGCACAATATCAACGCCCATCGCCTGCATCACATGAGAGGGCTCCAACGAACCGGAAGTACAGGCAGAGCCCGAGGAAGCGGCAATTCCCTTCATATCAAAAAACAACAGCAACGATTCCCCTTCAATAAAATTAAAACTGATATTCAGCGTGTTGGGCAGCCGCAGGTCAGGGTTCGGATGGCCGTTCAGTTTAACATCAGGAACCGTGCTGAGAATCCCCTGTTCGAGCTTGTCACGCAGGCGACGGACATAGGCATAGTCCTTTTGCTGATTCAGACGGGCCAGTTCACAAGCCACACCAAGACCGACAATACCGGGCACGTTATGGGTTCCAGCGCGACGATTGCGTTCCTGATGACCGCCATGCATAAAACGCGTCATACGGGTACCACGACGCAGGTACAAGGCGCCGACGCCCTTGGGCGCGCCAATCTTGTGACCTGACAGCACCAGCATATCAACCTTGGCAGCCTGTACGTCCACCGGAACCTTGCCGATCGCCTGAACCGCGTCGGTATGGAAACGTACTTTATGACGACTGGCAATCTCACCGATCTCGGGAATCGGGAACAGATTGCCGGTTTCATTATTAGCCCACATGATCGAAATCAGGATGGTCTTGCTGGTGATAGCAGCCTCCAGCTCATCCAGATCGAGCATGCCATCTTTATCGACCGGCAGATAGGTTACTTCAAAGCCGTTTTTTTCCAGATATTCACAGGTCTCCAATACGGCCGGGTGCTCCACTGTGGTAGTGATAATGTGGTTTCCCTTGGGGCGCAACGCTTCAGCAGTCCCTTTGATTGCGAAGTTATCCCCTTCGCTGCCGCAGGAGACGAAAATAATTTCTGCCGGTGAGCAGTTGAGCAATTCCGCGACCTGTTCACGGGCCTTCTCGATGGCCCCACTGACCATGCGGCCGGCCCAGTGGACGCTGGAGGGGTTGCCGAATTGCTCACGAAAATAAGGAAGCATAGCCTCCAGCACTTCCGGCTTGACTGTTGTCGTTGCGTTGTTATCAAGATAAATCTGCTTCACAAAAATCCTCCGGGGTAACGTGAATGTAAAACATCAAATGCAAACCTGCCCTCCAAATCGTTGATCGAGACGGCAACGGGCTTCTTTGGTAAGATCTTCCAGGGTCATGGATGCGAGAAAAGTACGGATCTGATTTCCCAACCCCTGCCATACCGACTGGGTCGCACATTCCAGGTCGCACCCGCAACTGCCATCAGCGTTCATACAGGAGACCGGCACGAGAATCTCTTCAACGGTATCAATAATCTGGTCTACGCGAATCTGATCAGCCGCGCGAGCCAGCAGGTACCCACCGCCGGGACCACGTACACTTTTAACAATCTGACCGCGCCTGAGCTTGACAAAAAGCTGCTCGAGATAGGTCAGTGAAATTTTTTCACGCTCGGAAATATCCTTGATGGTCACCGGGCTTCCACTGCTGGCCAGGTTCAGACTCACCAGAGCACGGACAGCATACTGAGCTTTGGTTGACAATCTCATGAGACTGCATCCTCCTCGTCAGCCCGATACCTCACCAGTTCAGCCTTGAGCTTATCCTGTTCATGGCGTAAACCGACTACCTGCTCTTCAAGTCTCTGAATCTGATCAAACACACAACTCACGGCTTTGGCTACGGGGTCAGGTAATTCACCGTGCTGCAAATCGACACCGACCCGTTTTTCCCCTGACAGCACTACGCGCCCAGGAATTCCCACCACTGTAGCCGTGGCTGGAACCTCTTTAACTACAACAGAATTCGAGCCGATCTTGCTATCATCGCCGACCTTGAATGGACCGAGAATCTTGGCGCCGGAGCCGACTACGACATTATTGCCGAGGGTCGGGTGGCGTTTTTCCTTGGCCCAGGATGTCCCCCCCAGGGTCACGCCATGGTAGAGAGTACAATTTTCACCGATTTCGGCGGTCTCGCCAATAACTACTCCCATACCGTGGTCGATAAAAAAACCTCGCCCGATTTTTGCCCCGGGGTGGATCTCAATACCGGTAAAAAAGCGCCCGAGGTGCGAGACAAAGCGCCCCATAAAGTTACAGTTGTTAATCCATAACCAGTGGGATAGCCGATAAAACAGCATGGCATGAAAACCGGGATAACAGAAAATCACCTCAAACACGCTGCGCACAGCCGGATCGCGATCAAACACTGCCCTGATATCGTCTTTTAAAAAAGCTAACATGAACAACCTCCTGACAAGCCCTAACGACATGATACTGGATCGGACAACGACCAGCTTGCGCGCTATAAATTATCTCAATTGACTATCATACCTGACTGTTTCTGTCAATTTCTATTAAAGAGAAACGGTCAGGTATTCTCATCCTGAAATTTCATAAGAAATAGTCCTGTTGTTTTACACCGGGACACTGTAGTTAGCGGTCGACACTGGATGAAAAATCACCTATAGTTATTTGCATTAATTTTGCCGGCCGCAAAGGCCTTATCATCCTATTAACATTGACCAAGGAGTGAGAGAGATGCCGGAATTCACCTATCAGGATCCCATGCCGATGGGAGCAGACACTACCAGGTACTACAAGATTGAAGGGTCTGAAAAATATGTCACTGTCACCAATTTCGAAGGCAAAGAAGTGATCAAGGTCGACCCGGAAGCGTTAAAAGTATTATCCAATATGGCGATGCGCGATGTTTCCTTTCTGCTGCGCCCTGAACACAACGAACAGGTAGCTAAAATTCTCAGCGACCCTGAAGCCAGCGACAATGATCGCGGCGTAGCCATGGCTTTTTTGCGTAATGCTGAAATTTCCGCCATGTTCGAGCTGCCCACCTGCCAGGATACCGGTACCGCCACCGTCGTTGCCAAAAAGGGGCAACAGGTCTGGACCGGCTGCAACGATGCAGAAAAAATCTCAGAAGGTGTCTTTAAAACCTATAAAGAAGAAAATCTGCGTTACAGCCAAACTGTCGCCCTCGATATGTACAAGGAAAAAAATACCGGTACTAACCTGCCGGCTCAGATCGACATCTACGCAACCGATGGGGATGCCTATAAATTTCTGTTTATCGCCAAGGGGGGTGGTTCCGCCAACAAAACCATGCTCTATCAGGAAACCAAGGCCCTGCTCAACCCTGATTCGCTCTATAACTTTCTCGTCCAGAAGATGAAGACCATCGGCACTGCAGCCTGTCCGCCCTACCATCTGGCCTTTGTTGTCGGCGGCACTTCGGCAGATGCCTGCTTGAAAACCGTCAAACTGGCAACCGCTCGTTACCTAGATGGCCTGCCGACCAGTGGCAACGACCACGGCCGGGCCTTCCGTGACATCGAACTCGAAGAGAAACTTCTCAACGCTGCCCAGGAGCTCGGTATCGGCGCCCAGTTTGGGGGCAAGTATTTTGCCCACGATGTGCGCGTCATCCGTCTTCCGCGCCACGGTGCCTCCTGCCCTGTCGGCATGGCAGTTTCCTGCTCAGCAGACCGTAATATCAAAGCCAAGATTACCCGCGAGGGACTCTTTGTCGAAGAAATGGATCGCAATCCCGGACGCCTGATTCCGGAAAAATATCGTGGCAAAACCAGCCAGGGAACCCGTATCGACCTCAACCGGCCGATGCCGGATATTCTCGCTGATCTTTCCAAACTTGAAGTTGGAGCACCCCTTCTTTTAGATGGAACTATTGTTGTAGGTCGGGATATTGCCCACTCAAAGTTCAAGGAAATTCTCGACAGCGGCAAGCCGTTGCCTGACTACCTGAAACAGCATCCGATCTACTATGCCGGTCCGGCCAAAACCCCATCCGGCAAAGCCTCCGGTTCCTTTGGCCCAACCACGGCCGGGCGCATGGACAGCTATGTTGATCTGCTTCAGAGTAATGGCGGCTCGATGGTGATGATTGCCAAAGGCAACCGCAGCCAACAAGTTACTGACGCCTGTGCCAAACACGGTGGTTTTTACCTTGGCTCAATCGGTGGACCGGCCGCAGTTCTTGCTGAAGAAAATATCAAGAAGGTTGAATGTATCGATTTCCCCGAACTGGGAATGGAAGCCGTTTGGAAGATTGAGGTTGTTGACTTCCCGGCCTTTATTCTAGTTGATGACAAGGGCAACGATTTCTTCAAAAAACTTGGTCTCTAATCAACTGGGACCAGAAACTGCCCAAAAGCCCCGGCGCTAAGCCGGGGCTTTTGTCTTTTTACCCTGGTGGCGTTATAGTGGCATTTTGATTTTGACACTTTTTATTTCCCCCTGCTGCAGTCATAGCGATGGACAATTAATGAAACAAACGATCATTTCGATCTACGAACGTCTGGTTTTGAAACACCCTCTGGTCACCCTCGGCTTGCTGTTGACACTGATTGCAAGCGTGGGCCTTTTT
The DNA here is from genome assembly GCF_057178085.1 of Pelovirga sp. C15f. Classification (NCBI taxonomy): domain Bacteria; kingdom Pseudomonadati; phylum Thermodesulfobacteriota; class Desulfuromonadia; order Geobacterales; family Geobacteraceae; genus Pelovirga; species Pelovirga sp. C15f. Next base: position 260,156 of record NZ_JBXUCV010000001.1, on the reverse strand, counting down.
GCCAAGGATTTTCACCTTGATGCCTCAGCGGACTCGTTGATGCTCGAGCACGACAAGGATCTGCGTTATTTTCGCCAGATTAACGCCCAGTATGGTACCAGCGACTTCCTGATTATCAGCTATACCCCCAGAGGTGAACTGCTGGCACCGGAAACCATCGCCGATCTTCGCACCTTGCGGGAGAGCCTGCTCGAAATTGAACGCGTCACCCAGGTAATGAGTATCCTTGATGCGCCACTGATCGACAGCCCACGCGTCACCCTGTCGGAACTCAGCCGCGAGATCCGCACCGTCGAAACACCAGGTATCGATATGGAGCTGGCGCTGGCTGAATTTACCACCGGGCCGATCTATCAAAATCTCCTGGTCAGTGCTGATGGGCGCACCACCGCCCTCCAGGTCATGCTGGCGACCAATGAAGAGCTGCGCGCTTTACATCGCCAACGTACCGAACTCCGTGAAAAACGCGATGATGGGAAGATCACGGCCGCAGAAGAACAACAACTGACGGCTATTTCCAACGCTTACGACCGGGTCAGTCGTGCCCACAATGATCAGGAAGCACGCGATATTGCCACCATCCGTGCCATCATGGATGAGCATCGTGATACGGCTGAGCTGTTTTTAGGCGGCATCCCGATGATTGTTGTCGACATGATCGATTTTATTCGCAACGATCTGGTTAAGTTCGGTCTTGGCGTCCTGGTATTTCTGGTTACCATGCTGATTCTGATTTTCCGGCGTTCCCAATGGGTATTGCTGCCCATGGCCTGCTGTTTTTTAGCGGTTTTATTCATGTTTGGTTTTTTGGGACTGGTTGGCTGGAAAGTCACGGTTGTTTCCTCCAACTTCACCTCATTACTGCTGATCATCACCCTTTCCCTCTGTGTTCATCTGATTGTTCGTTACAACGAACTGTTAGCCGAACAGCCTGAAGCCAGCCATGCTGCCCTGATCCGTGAAACCATTCGCTCCAAAGCGCTGCCGAGTATTTATACCGCATTAACCACCATCGCCGCTTTTGCCTCGTTACTGACCAGCGATATTCGACCTATTATCGACTTCGGGTGGATGATGGCCATCGGTATCGGTTTTGCCCTGGTAATAAGCCTCATTCTCTTCCCGGCCGGACTGGTGCTGTTGAAAAAACCCCAACCCTTTGTCTCACGCCTCGATATTACCGGCTATATCACCAGGTTTTGCAGTCATCTGGTTGAACACCATGGCCGGGCAACATTGCTGACCTTTGCCCTGATCACCCTGATCAGCATTTACGGCATCGCCCAATTATCGGTTGAAAATCGCTTTATCGACTATTTCAAACCAACGACAGAAATCTATCAGGGAATGGCACTGATCGACCGGCAACTGGGCGGCACCACCCCCCTCGATGTCATTATCGATGCTGATCCGGAATTTTTAGCCGCTCTTGAACAGGAATCAGCCGCTGCTGATGATGACCCCTTTGCAGACGATTTCTTTGCTGATGATACGGTTGAAGCAGGTCTTTCCGGTAGCAGCTACTGGTATAACAGTTACCGGGTAAATGATATTCACGCCATCCATGACTATCTTGATCAACTCCCGGAGTCGGGCAAGGTGCTGTCTATGTCGACCACCTTTACCCTGATGGAGCATGTTAATGAAGGGCAACCACTTGACAACATAGCTCTGTCAGTCATTCACCGTAAGTTGCCTGAGGTGATTGACGAAACCCTGTTTCGCCCTTACATGGCTACGGATGGCAACCAGATCCGTTTTAATCTGCGGATTATCGACTCCGACCCGAACTTGCAGCGCAATCAGCTGATCGGCAAGGTTGAAGATGATCTGGTTGCTTTGTTTGATCTCAAACCGGAGCAGGTTCATCTGACCGGCATGTTCGTGCTCTACAATAATGTTCTGCAGAGTCTCTTCTCATCCCAGATCATGACCATCGGCGTGGTTTTTCTGGTGATTGTCGGCATGTTTCTGATCCAGTTCCGTTCATTGCGGCTGGCACTCATTGCGATTGTCCCCAACCTCCTGTCGGCGGCTGCGGTACTGGGGCTGATGGGGTTGATGAACATCCCGCTGGATATTATGACCATCACCATTGCTGCCATCACCATCGGCATTGCGGTGGATGACACCATCCATTATATCCATCGCTACAGCGACGAACTGCGAATCGATGGTGACCCTCTGGCGGCTGTCAAACGGACCCACGACAGTGTTGGACGCGCCATGTATTACACATCGATTACAATTATTACCGGTTTCTCCATTCTGGCCCTGTCCAATTTCAACCCAACCATCTACTTTGGACTGTTTACCGGTCTGGCCATGATTGTTGCCATGTTTGCCAACTTAACCTTGCTCGCGCTGTTGCTCTTATTGTGGCAACCCCGGCAGGAACCGACGTAAAAACGACATAAAAAACTGGTATTCAACCGACGGACAGGCTATTGTCCAAAACTTTGCCGTCAAAATACGACTTTTTCAGGACAGGAATAACATGAGCAGCGACGAACTACTTTCTTTCAGCGAATTGGCTCTGGCACCGGCCATCATTAAAGTTATCGACGAAGTCGGTTACGAATCGCCAACGCCAATCCAGGCACAGAGCATCCCTCCCCTGCTCGCCGGCCGAGATCTACTTGGCCAGGCCCAGACCGGTACCGGCAAGACGGCTGCTTTTTCATTGCCACTGTTGTCCCGCCTTAAACCTGAGCTGAAATATCCGCAACTGCTGATTCTGACCCCGACCCGCGAACTCGCCCTCCAGGTAGCCGAGGCCGTACAGACCTATGCCCGCCATCTTCCGGGTTTTCAGGTTCTGCCGGTTTATGGTGGACAGAATATGGTCCAGCAGTTGCGCCAGCTACAACGTGGTGTGCAGGTTGTGGTCGGCACCCCGGGCCGTATCAAGGATCACCTTAACAGGGGCACACTTAAACTCGACAGACTCACTGCCGTGGTGATCGACGAAGCTGACGAAATGCTGAAAATGGGGTTCATCGACGAGGTTGAAGAAATCCTCTCCCATACCCCACCCGAGCATCAGACCGCGCTCTTTTCAGCCACCATGCCACAGGAAGTACTCAAAATTGCACGGCGTCATCTCAAAGACCCGGTTGAAATCCGGATCAAATCCAGAACTTCAACGGTTGAACAGGTCACCCAGCGCTACTGGCAGGTCAAAGGTCTCCACAAGCTGGATGCGCTAACCCGAATTCTTGAGGCGGAAGAGATCGACGGCATGATCATCTTTGTACGCACCAAGATAGCCACCGTGGAACTGGCGGAAAAACTTGAAGCACGGGGTTTTTCAAGTGCTCCTTTAAATGGCGACATGACCCAGGTGATGCGCGAAAAAACGGTTGAACGACTCAAGGAGGGGACTCTTGATATCGTCGTTGCTACCGATGTGGCGGCTCGCGGGCTGGATGTTAAACGTATCAGCCACGTGGTTAATTATGATATTCCCCACGATACGGAGGCCTACGTGCACCGCATCGGCCGCACCGGCCGGGCCGGCCGGGAAGGAAAAGCCATCTTATTCGTTGCCCCCAGGGAAAAAAGAATGCTGGCAGCGATTGAACGGGCCACCCGGCAACCGATCAAGGCCATGGCATTGCCGAGCCGCAAAGAAATTACTAATCGCCGCGTCGGGCTGTTTAAAGAACAGGTCAATGCTATCCTGGAATCCCAGGATCTTGAGTTCTTTGAAGAGCTGATTGATGACATTCAGACTGACTACGATATTGGTCACCGTCGCATTGCTGCGGCCCTGGCGTTTCTGCTGCAGAAGGAACGTCCCCTGCAGATGGAAGAGGACAATTTTGTTCAAGAGGAGCCAGCTGAACCGCGCGCTTCCGGCAAGCGAGTTGAACGCAGAACCGGCGAGCAGGCCACCTGCTACCGGCTCGAGGTGGGCCGCAGTCACGGCATCGAAGCGGGCAATATTGTTGGTGCCCTGAGCAACGAAGGTCGGATCGACAGTCGCTCAATCGGTCGCATCAATATTTTTGAGCACTTCAGCCTGGTCGATTTGCTCATCCCCCTGGACGCGGTGCAGGTCAAACGGGTCAGGGACATCACCATCAATCAACACCCTTTATTGATCAGTCTTGACACCAAGGGATCATCCCAACCGGACGCTCATAAAAGAACGAATCGTGGTAAGCGGATTATCGGCAAGGGACGAAATTCAGCCCCCAGAAAAACAGCACCTCGGAGCAGAAACCCGAAGCGCAGCTGAGACGGGCGGGCCCGATCATTATCGTCATAGATAGTCAGGGGGAAGGTTTGCTGCTAATATCCCGTGGCTGACCAACCCAGACCTTCACTTGTCGAAGCCACGGCAAATCATGGGCACGAGCCATCAGGCTCACCTGTAAAAGCTCAATATCGTCAGCAGAGATATCGTCGATCCCATAGAACAGATCAACATCGATAGCCAGATCAAGATAGTGCAGAACGGTATGATGAGGCTGTTCAAAAAGCGGCATTCCCTGCCAGCGTTGAGTCAACTGGGCAACGGCATCCGGTCGCAAAGGTAAACGCCGGTTGTCTTCGGTGACATCAACCTGTTCATCACATTCGGGATCAATATGAAAGATGACATCGGAGATGTGATCATATTGATTGCGTAACAAACGCGCTACCCAGGCACCAACTTCATGTCCCTCTGAAACACTGATGTGCGGATCCACCTGCAGATGAATATCAAGCAACGTGCGATTTGCCATGCGCCGGCTACGCAGATCGTGTACACCCCTGACACCGGGAATGGTCAGGGCGCTTGCGCGGATGCTGGTGACTTCATCCTGGGGCAGCGCCGTATCGACCAGCTCTTTGAGGCTGTCCCAGATCAGGGTAAAACCGATGCGCGCCACCATCAATGCGACAACCACTGCGGCCAGCTGATCGAGCCAGGTAATACCCAGTAGTGCACCACCAATGGCAACAAAGACCACAATGGAAGACAGGGAATCCGTGCGATGATGCCAGGCGTTGCCTTCGAGCAGGCGTGAGTTGTTCTGCCGGGCAATACGCAAGGTATAGCGATATATCCATTCCTTGCTGACAATCGAAGCCAGGGCAACGACCAGGGCAATGGCATTAGGGGTCACCAGTTCGCGCGGCGTCAGCAGACGCATCATGCTGTCCCAGACCAGTGCACCGGCAACGGCGATCAGCAAGGCACCCAGGATCAGGGTGGCCAGGGTTTCGTAACGATCATGGCCGTAAGGGTGGTCTTTGTCCGGCTGCTGACGCCCATAATGACTGGCCACCAGCACCAGAACATCGCTGAGCATGTCGGACGCAGAATGAATACCGTCGGCAATCAGGGCATAGGAGTTGGCCCAAAAACCAACAATGACCTTGATAAATGCATTGATGACATTAACCACCAGGCCAATCAGGGTGACCTTGCGCGCCGCTTGCGATTGCTGGTCGTGCATTTGAGATTCTATCACCATCACAAATCTATCAGGCCGGAACAAAGCTGGTTTGGCTGTCGATCCTCGACAGGGTAGCTGTGAGCAGCTTAATTGCCCGTTCCAGATCGTTCAGATCGAGGGTTTCTACCGGGGTGTGCATGTAGCGTAAAGGAATCCCCAACAGCGCTGTCGCCACCCCACCTCGGGAAAGCTGCATCACGTTGGCATCGGTGCCAGTAGCGCGCGGCACGCCGATAATCTGCACTGGAATGTCTTCGGCTTTTGCCGTTTCTACCAGCAATCTGAACAGCATCGGATTGATATTGGCGCCACGGGCAATCACCGGCCCTTTGCCAAGTTCAACGCGACCAATACCATTGCGCTCAACATCCGGGCAGTCGGTGGCGTGAGTCACTTCAACAACGATACCGATGTCGGGGTTGACCCCATAGGAACTGGTTGTACCACCGCGCAACCCGACTTCTTCCTGCACCGTCGAGACGCTATACAGATCGGCAGCTATGCCACCGTTTTGGCGTACCTGTTTCAGCACCTCAGTGACAATAAAGGCCCCCATTTTATCATCGAAGGCTCGGGCCGTAACCCGCCGTCCCTGGAGCGGTTGCAAACCAACGGCGAAAGTGACCGGATCACCGATGGAGACAAGCTTTTCTACCTCTTCGCGCGATGTACAGCCGATGTCGATGTATTGCTTCTTCAGATTAATGACGGTATCCCGGTCTTTACTGTCAATCAGATGAATGGCTTTTTTTCCGATCACGCCGGCAATGTCACCCTGGTCAGTATGGATTGCCACCCGCTGTCCCGGTGACAGGTGGGGATCAACACCCCCGATAGCGCCAAAATAGATAAAGCCCTTATCATCGACAAACTGGACCATGAAGCCGATTTCATCGCAGTGACCGGCAAGCATGACCGTGGGGCCGCCACGCCCTTTGAGCAGGGCGATGAGATTACCCATGATATCGGTCTCAATAGTGTCGGCCACAGACTCAAGCTGTTGACGAATCAGGCGTTGCACCGGCTGTTCAAAACCTGATGGGCTGGGGGTTTCAACCAGTTGCTTAAGAAAATCAAAATTACACAAATTGTTCATCAACTACCCTTTGTTGGTTTCGTAAAAAATATCAATTTGGATGGCTAAGCCAAAAGCGCCAAATGCAAGGCGCGTGATTATTGAGCAATGAGGCGTACTTTCGTACGTCGAAGCAGTGAAATAATCGCAGCAACGCCGCAGTTGGTGAGTTTTTGCGACGCCATCACCCCTTGGCGCGAGCAACCAGAGCGCTTGAGTTTGCCTGAGCCTGCAGAAACTGCTCTTCAGTCATCGCCGCCCCCAATGCAATTCGCCGCATCTGTTCGGTAGCGACCAGATCTCCGGGACCATGGGCGTCATTATTGATGACCAGTTTGGCACCGTATTTGTGCGCCAGCCTGGCGACATGACCATTGGTGAGTGAGTGTCCTTTACGGGTGGTAATTTCCAGACAGACACCCATTTCAGCGGCCAGCTGTACCTCTTCAGGGGTGATGAGTCCCGGATGTGAGAGGATATCAACACCGGCCCTGATGGCGGCCAGGTTGGTTCCGGGCATTACCGGTTCGACAATGGTTTCGCCATGAACTACCACCAGTTCGGCACCATGATCACGGGCCAGCCTGGCCGCATCGGCGATGGCGGCCGGAGCTACATGGGTCAGTTCCACTCCGGCCAGAACCTGCATACCATTGGCCTCACCGAGTTCATCAACCACGGGGACAATATTGGCCAATAGCCAGGCAATGTTGCTTTTGTCGGCATGATCAGTAATGGCCATAGCGCGATATCCGGCAACCGCAGCGCGGCGCACCAGTTCAGCCGGCACCAGTTCACCATCACTGAAAAAGGTATGGGTATGAAGATCAATCATTGTAGTATTCCTGTCATCATAAGTTATTCTGGTATTCACCCAGATGGGAGTTGCGCAACACCTTTTTAATAGCTACGGGGACAATCCGACCGATCAGCTCTTGGGGCCCACTAAAGTTGACAATCCGATTCCAGACGCTGCGCCCGAAGAGCTGACCATCACCCTGTTTACTCGCCCCCTCAACCAGCACCGGCAATACCATCCCCTCATCTTCTTGCCAGATTTCTCCACTGATACGCTGCTGTAATGTCAGCAGCCGCTCAAAACGCTGCTGTTTCTGCCGCGCAGAGGCGTTATCGGGCATGGACGCTGCGGCTGTTTCCACTCTGGGTGAATATAAAAAGGTGAAGGCATCAGCATACCGGACCTGTGCTACCAGATCGAGGGTCGCCTGAAAATCTTCTTCCGTCTCCCCGGGAAAGCCGACAATCATATCGGTGGTCAAACGGATCTGCGGACACACGGCTTTTAAGCGACTCACCTTATCCAGATAATCAGCGGCATCATAGCCGCGATTCATCAACGCCAGAATCCGGTCGGAACCACTTTGAACCGGCAGATGGATCTGTGGACAAAGACTTTTTAAGCGCCCGAAACAGTCAATCAACTCTGCCGTAATGTCCTTGGGGTGTGAGGTTGCAAAGCGCAAGCGCTCCAGGTCAGGAATGGCATCTACTGCCTCTAACAGCCGGGGAAAGGACAATTCATTGTCATTCTTGAAACCGTAGGAGTTGACGTTCTGTCCAAGCAGGGTCACTTCCCTGACCCCGGTCGCGACGAGGGCTTCGATTTCGCGGAGGATTTCAGCGCTGGGTCGGCTGATCTCGCGTCCGCGAACATGAGGGACAATACAGTAGGAGCAGAAATTATCACAACCTTGCATGATGGTGACAAAGCGGGTAGCACTCTCGCCGGCCGAGCGCTCGGGGAACAGATTCAAACGCGTATCGCGATCGAGAAAGTCGGTTTCACTGGCGCGTTGGCGGGTCTGTTCCACCTGCTGCACCATCTCCGGCAAACGGTGGATATTGTGGGTGCCGAAAACCAGATCGAGATAAGAAACCGAGTCAAGCATGCGTTGTCCTTCCTGCTGGGCAACACAACCCCCGACACCGATAATCAGCTCCGGACGTCTGTCCTTGATCGGTTTGAAGCGCCCAAGATGACCGTAAACTTTACGTTCCGCTTTATCACGCACCGAGCAGGTATTGAGCAGCACCAGATCAGCCAGATCGGGAGAACCTACCGCTTGATAGCCGATCCCCTGCAGCAAAGCGACAATCTGCTCGGAATCAACAACATTCATCTGACAACCAAATGTTTCCAGGTAAAAGGACTTCATATCACCATCATCGCTAAAATGCCTTTCGGCAAGGATTTAGAATTAACCATGTATCATAGTCACGGGAACTTATCAGAGTCAAACCGGATCCTGTTGTTCCGGAGAATTCGCAGCCAATGCAGACAGGACGCGCAGGCAGGTCCCGGGCTCTTCCAGACATTCAAGCACCACCCGTTGCGAGTCGGTAAATTTCAGTTCAATATCGGCCAGATGGTCTGTGTAGGGATGAAGAGCTATGGCGTATAACATGAGCCAGGGATAACTGACAGTCTGTTTATTGCTTCCAGGCCGAACCAATAACCGCTGGTCACTGATGGCATAAAAAAGGGTTTCCCAGCGCCAGCGCAAATAGATCAACCGAACAGGTCCACACACCAGTGCCAACAGGGACAGCACCAGTAAAAAAACCAGGAGCCAGGGGGTAACGTCATGATCCCGGCCTTGCCACAAGCACGCCGCCACCATCAATAGAACTACAACTGCGACGAGCTGGCTGCGCCAATACCTGAAAAGGTAACAGCGGGGCGCCGGCCGCCCTTGCCAGAGCAAAACCTCATCTTTTTCCAGGGGCCATCTGAGCATACAGATCAGCGCGGCAACCGGCGCAAACGCTCTGCGGCAGCACGCCCAAGGGCACTTTGCCCATCAACCTCGAACAGATGGCGATACAGCTCGCGCGCCCGGACCAGATTGCCACGCCCCTCCTCGGTTTCTGCCAGCAGAAAAGTTCCCTGTAAGGTTGGAAACAGTACCAGGGAAGCCTCTAGCTCTGCTACCGCATCCGACCATTCTGAGCGCCGCAGATGAATGTAGCCAAGCCCCAGACGCGACTGATAAAAGTCCCCATCGACATGAACTGCCTGGCGCAGATAACGGCGTGCCGGGATCAGGTCTTCTCCGCGCAGATAAGCCATCCCCAGCGCTGTCAGTAACAGACTCCGGGGCTGTTGCTGAATCGCCTGATGATATAACCGCAGAGCTCGTGTTTGCTCCCCCGCCGCCTCAGCAGAGCGCGCCTGATCATAAAGTTGATAGGCAATCGTCAGCTCGTCAGGATTTGCCAGCCGGCGGACATTGGTGTTTGAATCAAAACTTTTAGCACCACGATAGTTGGGATAAGTTGCGACGATATAATCACGTGCTGCCTGCAGACGCAGTGCTGATAATTGATCAGGATAGACTGACCGACCACTGTCAATGGCTGCCCGGTTCAGACGCCGCCACATCTCGTCCAGCTCAAAAAAACCGTTCAGAGAATAACCACTACGCACCAGCACATCGATGGCTGCGATATCAGGGCTATTGTCTTTCTCATTTCCATAGCTCCGATGCAGGGCAACATCGGTCAGTTCGCGTACCAGCAATAACCGTTGTGAATAGTTTGCATCTCCGGGTGGCACATCCTGTAAAAAGACCGCACGACCCCGAACCATCGGCCGCAGACTCTCAGTGACAAGACCGGCCTGATAATAACCGATTTCACGTGCCAACAGGGCCGCAAGTTGGGTTTCCGTCTCAAGTTCCTGCAACAGTCCACGGGTAACAACAACAATGTTCCCCGGGAGGGCAAAAGAATGTGGGTCAGAGTGATCGGCAACCCGAACCTGAATGGGCTGGCTGAGATCATCAGCCCTCAAGCGTCCGGCAACCTGATTGACATGGTTTTCAAGGCCGGTGTCGGGGCAGTCCCCTCCCAGATATTGAATTAGCATATCACTCAATATCCCGCCCAGCCGGGCTTCCTGTTGTGGAGTCAGGGGCCTATCATCCGTAATCTTTTCGACAAGTGCCCTCGGGGCACATCCGGCAACCACAAGCAGGATAAAAACAACCAACAAAAATTGAACAATTCGTACCAACAGATACCCCATTTGCAAATGATCAAGTCAATATCACTCTAATGCCTGATATTAAAACAGTTGCACCGAAAACAAGCAGCAACTATAAGTTATCTCGTCGCCGAAAAACAACTTTTTCACCTATTTAAAATAAGGAGCTGCCATGATGACCGAAACCGCAACGCAGTTCTTGCTGAACATTGCACGAACCGCGATTGACCATAAAATCAATAACCAACCCTATAGCCCGCCACCCCGGGAAGAACAGTCACTTAATGACCGCGCAGGGTGCTTTGTCACCCTTAAAATGAACGATCAATTGCGCGGCTGTATCGGCAATTTTCAGTCCCGCCGCCCTCTGTATCAGGAGGTGGCGTTAATGGCTGTTGCTGCCGCAACCCAGGACCCGCGTTTCGCACCCCTGACCAAACCCGAACTTGATCTGGTAAATATTGAAATCACCATACTGTCGCCACTGGAAAAAATCTCCGATCCCGAAGATATCACCATTGGTGAACATGGTATTTATCTTGAACATGGCATCAACCGGGGCGTTTTGCTCCCTCAAGTCGCTACTGAACACCAATGGGATGCCTTGACTTTTCTGCGTCAGACCTGTCAGAAGGCCGGGCTGGCAGCAGACATGTGGCAGGCGCCTGATACCGAGATTTATCGATTCCGTGGTGAGATCATTGCAGAGAAGCCTGGCGCCCTGTAACCTGTAACCTGTAACCTGACGGAAAGAGTGCTCAGGAGGTTGGGGAATCAACAAGGTATGACCATGGCTGCTTGCCCTTAGCTGATCTACATTGAGCATAACGTCGTTGACACTTTAAATAACAAGCATGACAAGACAGATCATGAACTACAGGGAACTAAATCCTTTGTCAGGAGCCGGAATGACTGAAATTTCACTGGAACTTGTACCCCGGAGTGAATCTTCCCTGCGAAAAGAGCTGGAACTGGTGTGCCGGCATCTCCCGCTGGTGAAAAGGATCAATATCCCTGACATCCTGCGTTTTAATATGCGCAGCTGGCAGGGCTGCGCCATTGCTGGAGAGTACGTTCCTCGCACTATCCCCCACTTGCGCGCCATCGATTTTAATCCTGATGCGCCCCTGCCGATTTTTGAACAGCTGCGTGACAGTAAAATCGAGGCGTTACTGATTATCAATGGCGATCCGCCGCAGGAGATGAAACACACCTACTACCGTACCAGTTCCCTGGAATTGATTCGGCGTATCAAGCGGGAATGCCCCGAGCTGACCATTTACGCTGGAATTGATCCCTATCGTAGCGGCATCAAGGATGAAATCGACTACATGCGTGCCAAACAGGACGCCGGCGCTGATGGTTTTTTTACCCAGCCGTTTTTTGATCTGCGCTTGATGGAGATTTACCAGGGATTCTTCCGTAATACCATCGTTTACTGGGGGGTTTCACCGGTTCTTACCGACAGTAGTCGCAGTTACTGGGAGAATAAAAACCACGCCATATTTCCGCGCGACTTTGAACCGACCCTGGAATGGAATCGTGAATTTGCGCGCAAGGTTCTGGAATTCAGCAAGAGCCATGATGACAATGTTTACTTTATGCCGATCAAAACCGACATCATCCAGTATCTCCAGGGCATTCTTTAATGTCAGGTTACGAGCACTCGGGTGGATTTTAAGTCATGAAGATCAATAACCGCATATTCCAGGTGCAGCCACCTCCAATTACCGAAGTCAAAAACTGGCTTGGTGGGGACTGTATCTTGGAAACAACCGCCCTGCTTGATCTCTGCCAGGCGGTACCAAATTATCCACCGGCACCCGGCCTCATTGCTTGTCTGCACACAGCCCTTGATGATCCGGCTACCTACCGTTACAGCCCGGACGAAGGGTTGCCGGAAGTACGGACAGATCTGTGTAACTGGTATCAGCGTCACTACCAGAGTGGCCCCGAGCCCGACCAGGTCTGCCTGACCATAGGTGCCAGTCAGGCTTTCTGGCTGGCGATGCTGTGCCTGTGTCAACCAGGGGATGAAATCATTGTCCCCCTGCCGGCCTATTTCGATCACTTGATGGCATTGCAAAGTTATGGAATAACGTCATCATGCATTCCCTTTAATCCAGCCACCGGCGGTCTTGTGAGCCTTGCTGCCATCGAAGAGAAGATCACCCCAAGGACCCGTGCCCTGCTACTGGTGTCGCCCAGCAACCCGACCGGGGCGATTATCCCGCCCCGGCAACTGGAGCAACTTTTTGATCTCGCTCAGGCGCACTCCATCATCCTGATAATTGACGAAACCTATAACAGCTTTATCAGCGACTTCAGAAACTCCCCTCCGCACCGGCTCTTTTCGCGTAGAAACTGGCAGAACAACTTTGTTCACATTGCGTCCTTCGGCAAAACCTTTGCCTTGACCGGCATGCGCTGTGGCGCTCTGATTGGTGCTGCGGAACTGATCGAACAGGGGTTGAAAATTCAGGACAGTATGGTGGTTTGCCAGCCACGCCCGGCACAACTGGCCCTACAATATGGCTGTTGTCATCTAGATGGCTGGATTGTAGAAAAAGCACAGCAGATGCAGGAACGCCATACCGCCGTTACTGCTTGCTTCGGCACGGGAATCAACGGGTTTGAGTTGACCGCCAGTGGTTCTTTTTTCGCCTGGGTCAAGCACCCCTGGGTCGGCATGAGTGGTCGCCAGGCAGCACGGAAGCTGCTTGAGCGGGCGGGGATTATCTGTTTGCCGGGCGAGACCTTCGGTCCAGGTCTGGAGCCCTACGTGCGGCTGGCCTTTGGCAACATCGAAACGGCCCAGATAAGTGAATTGGAACAGCGACTAAGAAGACTATAAGATACCTGGTTTAGTCCAGGGGATCAAATTGATCCCGCTCTGCATAACACAAAGGGCAAACCCATTCCGGCGGCAAATCAGCAAATTCAGTGCCGGGAAGCACATTATTCAAAGAATCGCCCTGTTCGGGATCATAAACATAACCACAGCAGGTGCAGATATAGCGCATATTATTTCCATCCTTTGAAACTCAAGTGTCAAACCTGAACAAAAAAAGACCCAAGTCATATAAGCTTGAGTCTTGTATCTTTTGGTGGGCGGTACTGGGATTGAACCAGTGACCCTTCGCGTGTGAGGCGAATGCTCTCCCGCTGAGCTAACCGCCCGCATGACGCACTTTTATAGCAGCATCATGGTGATCTGTCAATTGGTTGTTCTCGCGCCCCGGGAGGAGTCAAACCTTCGGGTACTACTTATCACGACACACTGTCCGTGATAGTTAATAGTGGAAGATCCGAAGGAAATCAACCAGCTGATAAGGGAATATTATAAACGGTTGGAAAGAACGTCATTGGTCAATGTCGGTTATCGGATGCTTCATCATCTGAAGTAACAGGGCGGCACAAAAAAGCGAGGCCATAGCTGACCCCGCTTCTTTTGTCGATAATTTTTACAGTTATCGGAAAACTTTACGTTTTGTTGTTCATTCGACGACGATATAACGCCAGACCGGCAAGCCCGGAACCGAGGAGCAGTAGCGTGCCGGGCTCTGGGACGGGAGCAGGAACAGCGCCAGTATTGATCTCGACATTGTCAATACGGACACCAGAAGTAGAGTTAGCAATAGAGTCTAACGTGGCGAATGAAAACTGTAAACTGAACAGGTTTCCTGTTCCTACAAGCGATAGTAAGTCAGTGCTGAAGTAAGAGTAGGAGGTGCTTCTTGTCTCAGGTGAAAAAATAGTCTCTACATCGCTTTCGAGCAAGACATTGACAGATAAGAGGTCGAAGATGCTACCACCTTCAGAGTCGTCAAGCCAGTCAAAGCTAACCGAGCATATATCACCGCATACAAACTCTGATGTTGTCGCTGTACCGCTATTTGCGAAGCCAAATGTATCGTAATTCCCATTTAGAGTGGTGCCCTCTGTTTCGTCTTTAACATATCCAAGCGCTTGAGTTCCATTCGGTGAGTTGCCGGTTACGTGCCAGAGACCGGACAGAACCCAACCCTGCGCCTCGCCGTCGTTGAAGTTTTCAATGAGTGATGCACTTGCTACGTTGATCCCGACGAGCACATATAGAAGAATGAAAATTGCCACGAGTTTTACGAGTCTATAACTGTTGGATTTTTCCATTTATACGTCTCCTTTACATGCTGATCTCCACTACTTGTGAAGATTTACTTAAATTATTTTCTCCTTTCCATTGTTACCATATTGGTTAGCAATACGCGTACCATGATACCTAATGCTAACCATTTCAGTGGGTTACGGTGGTCAAAATAATAAAAAAATAATGTGTAAAAAATGTCGACACATAATTTATTAGAATATGGAAATGATTAGGGTCACGCACTCTGACCAGCGAACACTGGCAGATGTTAGCCTATAACATTTCCGCCAGAATCCGCACCAAGAGGCTTCGGGTTGAACGCCACGTTGTCAATGTATAGGTGGACGTTTCGCACACACAGAAAGGCTAGCAATACGAGGAGGGAAGACAAAGGAATTTGATAAAACTTGAAACGGCAGAATGTCAACATGGCAGGACGATAAGAAAACAACCAATAGAAACCTACGAACCACTAGCCCAACGCAATAAAAAGCCCCTCGTGCCGCCGGAGGAGGGCAACACGAAGGGCTAGAAGGACGTAAACACCCCCTACAAACTTAATGTAGCCGACCACTTGGAACGCGTCAAACAGGTTTAGCCCTACCCTATCGGTCGACGACAAAAAGGAAACAACTCTTTTTTGTTTCCCATTAATAACAGACCCGGTCACAGGTTAATGTTTTTGTGATAAAAAATTCGCCTAATAATTAGCCAAGAGGCTGTTTATATAATTTTTACGGTTCAAGGAGCGTTAACTCACTTCGCCGCCATCACGGCGGCTCCTGCGTCGGCTCCCCTGCGCCCACTGACGCGGCCGTCCATGGCCGCTCTTCTGACATCCAGTCAGCGTTCGCTGCGCTTCTAATCTTCCTGTTGAATTGTTTAATATTAATGGCGACCCCAGGAGGATTCGAACCTCCGGCCTACTCCTTAGGAGGGAGTCGCTCTATCCAGCTGAGCTATGGGGTCGTATGCAGGCTTATACATCAAACCGCTGCTTGCGGCAACCCATCATCAGAATTTCAGCAGGCTGAAAACCTTCCCCTCGGGCAACTTACTGCGACCATTCAGAAACTCCAGCTCCGCCAGAAAAGCACACTCAACCAACTCGGCATCGGCACGGTCAAGGAGTTGAATCACGGCGGCCATGGTGCCGCCGGTGGCAAGCAGATCATCGGCAATAATAACCCGGTCACCTTTCTTGAATGCGTCTTCATGGATTTCAAGAATATCACTGCCATATTCCGGGTCATAGGTTACCTGATGGGTTTTGTAGGGGAGTTTTCCCGATTTACGTACCAGGGTGATGCCGGTACCAAGCTTATATGCCAGTGCCGCCCCGAGAATAAACCCGCGTGCTTCAATACCGACGATTTGATCAATTTTCTCACCAATATAGCGATGGGCAAGCAAGTCAATCATGCGTTGATAACTTTTTGCATCGGCCAGTAAAGTGGTAACATCCTTAAAGATGATCCCTTTTTTGGGAAAATCGGGGATATCCCGAATAATATTCTTTAAATCATCCATTTACTGTTCTCCCATAAACAATGGTTAAGGTTCAGACGACATGAGTTTTTGCTGAGCGGCTTTGCGCAGGGTTGCCAAACTCTTGGCCTCAATCTGGCGGATACGCTCGCGGGTCACCCCGAAAAGTTGGCCGATGGTGTCGAGGGTTTGAGGTTCGGAATCGTCCAGACCGAAACGCATAATCAGAATGTCACGTTCGGTCTCGGTCAAATCAGCCATCAGCTCTAACACATGGGCAAAAAGATCGACATCTTCTATCGTGCTGGCAGGATCAACAAGATTTTTGTCCTCTACGGTATCAATGAGGCTGTAATCATTATTGTCCCCCATGGGATGCTCAATTGAATAGGTCTTTCTGAGCAGAATCTGCATCTTTTCCACCTGCGCCTCACCAACACCCATAGCGGCAGCGATTTCTGCGGTGGAGGGATCACGTTTAAGGGTCTGAACCAGTTCGCGATTCACCTTAACAAGCTTATTGATTTCGTCGGCGACATGTACCGGCAAGCGAATGGTGCGGCTTTGATTCACCAGAGCCCGCTCAATCGACTGCCGAATCCACCAGGTAGCGTAGGTAGAAAAACGACACCCCTTGCTGACTTTGAACTTTTCAACAGCCTTGATCAGACCCATGTTGCCTTCTTCGATCAGATCAAGAAAAGGCAGGCCGCGATTCATGTAACGCTTGGCAATTTTAACAACCAGGCGCAGATTCGATTCGATCATCCGCGCTCTGGCGTGATCATCCCCGGCAGCGATCAATTCAGCCAGTTCACGTTCCTGGGCGGCGCTTAACAGCTGACTTTTCTGGATGTCCTTGAGATAGAGCTTGATGGCATCAGCCGTTGATGACTGATCATCAGACTGGTATTCCTTTTCTTCTTCCTCTTCCACTGCATCCGCTTCCTGATCTCGGGTATTCTCCTCACCATCAGGTAAAGTATCCAACTCTTCCGGTTGCTCCTCTTCTGAATTGTATCCGCTCATCAATAATCTCCAAATCCCTGGGTTTTAAATATGGTCGCAGTGATCACTATGGGAGATACAATTGAGGATTTACCGGTTCCTTTCCCGATCGAACCTCAAAATGCAAACGTGGCTCCCCCCCCGCAGGCGGGGTCCCAGACAAGGCAATTCTGTCGCCCCGGCTGACAAATACCCCCTGATTTACCAGAGTGCGCTGATTGAATCCGTAAACAGTAAATAGCTGGTTATCGTGCTGTAAAATCACCAGATGTCCGTAACCACTGACTCCATCGCCACTATAAATAACCCGCCCGGCTTCGGCTGCCAGTACGGATGAGCCCGGCATCGCAGCTATTTCAATACCGCGCCCCGCACCCGTTTCTGCCGCTGAGCTGAACTGTCGTACAATGCGCCCTTTAAGTGGCCAGTTCAGTTTCTTCTGTGGCACGCCGGCAACAGTGGAGGGTGGTGGTGATGATGGTGGCACCGGGGTTGGGCGGGTTACCGGGGCAGGAACAGATGCTGGAGATGCGGACGTTGCTGGTCGCAACGGAGGGGTTGTGCGGGTCGTCGTGGAAGCCGGTGGCGATGTTATTACTTCAACGCGACGGTGCTGATCTGTTCCCGGAATAAACAGCTTGGTACCGGCTCGCAGTTGCGTCGGGTCGGATATATTGTTGATACGGGCGAGATAATTGCTATCAATCCCATAAGTACGACTGATCCTGAAAAGGGTTTGACCCGGAGCAACCGTATGATAGACCCCACGGTGACAGGCTGACAAAAAAGTCATAACTGTCACAGCGATCAACAGAGCCAATGAGAAGCGGGACAAAGACACGATCACCTTTCTGCGGCCGGCAATTAAAAGAAGATTGTCTACTTGTCGTCAGCCCTGGCCATCAACTGGTCAGCCGAACGACAACAACTGCAACCACAATAAGAACAAAAACAATGATGGTTAACAGATTGAAGTACTTTTCAATCAGAGTGCGAGCCGGCTGACCCATATAATAGAACAGGGTGGCAACCAGATAAAAGCGTAAACCGCGGCCAATCAGGGATGCCAGCATAAATACCGGGAAATTGATGGCAAACACGCCGGCGGCAATAGTAAATATCTTGTAAGGGATCGGGGTGAAACCGGCCGCAAAAATGATCCAGAAATCATATTCGCTGAATAGTTCTCCAACCCGAGCAAAACCTGTTTCGGTAATACCCGGCACATAGGCGTAGAAATGTACCGCCAGCACATCCCACAGCCCCCAGCCGATGGCATAGCCTAGTGCGGCACCCAGCACGGAACCGATCGTGGCAATCAGGGCATAGCGGAACGACATCTGCGGCATGGACAGGGCCAGAGCCATAATCAGAACGTCGGGCGGGATTGGGAAAAAACTGGCTTCGGTAAAGGCGAGCAATCCCAACGCCAGCAGCGCGTAGCGGCTGTTGGCCCAGGTCAGTACCCAGTCGTAGAGGCGGCGGATAGATTTCAGCATGATAAGACCACCGCAAGGTTCCTAGGTTTCATCGGCGTCAGACCAACCAGCTGCGCCGATCAGTGGTACAAAGCGACAAGCCATCAGTTCTTCACGTTTAAACTGATCTTTATCAAGGCGGGTTATGCGTATCAGGCTTTGCTGATTATAACCTCCGACCGGCATAACAAGTTTGCCACCTACAGATAACTGCGCCAGATATTCCTGTGGTATATCAGGAGCGCCGGCAGCAACTAAAATCCTGTCGAATGGAGCTTGATCTTTCCATCCCAGGGTGCCATCCGCAGTCTTTATATTGACGTTACTGATGTGCAATTGATCAAGCACCTTGCGGGCGCAGGCAGCAAGGGTAGCGATACGTTCAACGGAATAGACACGTTTAGCCAACAGGGCAAGTATGGCGGTCTGATAGCCTGAGCCGGTACCGATTTCAAGCACCCGTTCCTGCCCCTGTAAATTCAGTGCAGCTGACATGACAGCAACCATGTAAGGCTGGGAGATGGTCTGTTTGTGCCCGATCGTCAGAGGGCCATCAGCATAGGCGTGACCGCGCAGACCCTCATTAACGAACAAATGACGCGGCACCTTGTTCATCACATCAATCAGACGCGGATCGTCAATCCCGCGGGCAACAATCTGTTGTTCGACCATACGCCGCCGAGCGACAGAGTAGTCCACCATCACGCTCCTTCCTCATCGCACTGAAGTGACCAAGTTTTCAGGCTCTCGCAACAACTGTCACTGGTCAGATTGGTGTACAGGGGCGTTATCGAGATAAATCCTCGTGATAGGGCAGAGCAATCGGTACCTGGTATATCCTCAAAACCAACGCTGGAACCCCCGATCCAGTAATATTTTCGACCACGGGGGTCTTCATTAACAATTACGGCCTTGCCATAACGGCGTTTGCCCTGACGGGTAATTTTCACCCCACGACAGCTGCCGGAGGGGATATTGACATTAAGAAAAGTATCGGGCGGCAATCCTTTTTTCATCACCTGCCCGGCAAGACTAACGACAAACCGGGTTGCAACCAGCAGGTCAGATTCTGAAAATATGCTGGCGTCCAGGGATACGGCTATGGACGGTATCCCCATCAAAGAAGCTTCCAGCGCCGCGCTGACGGTTCCTGAATAGGTAATATCATCGCCCATATTACTACCACTGTTAATGCCCGAAACTACCAGGTCGGGGCGCTGCATTATCAAGCCGTGAATTCCCAGATTGACACAGTCAGTCGGGGTTCCATCGACGGCAAAGATGCCCGGCTCAATTTCTTGAGCACGCAGTGGATGCTCCAGAGTAAGGGCATGACCAACGGCGCTGCGATTGCGATCCGGAGCAACAATCACAGCCTCGCCGAGGGTCGCCATGGCGCCCGCAAGCGCTCTCAGACCGGGAGAATATACGCCATCATCATTGGTTACCAATATCAGCACGTCATTACTTTTCGATGGGTCTTTGGTTTTCTAACAATGATTGGCGCAACGCCAACAGATCTGACTTAACCTGTATCAACCGTTGCTGTACGGAAGGAGAGGACTCTTCACTTGAAGCGGCAGGCAGGTCGAGACTATTTTGATGATCAAGCTGATTACGCGCTCCGGCTATAGTAAAGCCCTGATGATAAAGAAGGTCTTTGATCAACAGGGCAGTTTCTACATCCTTACGGCGATAAAGTCGCTGATTGGTTCGACTTTTAACCGGATTAAGGCAGCCGAACTCTGTCTCCCAATAACGCAATACATGGGTTTTAAGATCGAGAAGATCCGCCACCTCACCTATTTTAAAAAACAGTTTGTCGGGTATATCAGCCACAGCTTCTCTTTAAGTAGCTCAGGGAGCCTCGTTGATAGCTGCCTTGAGTACCTGACTCGGCTTGAATGTCAGAATTTTACGAGCAGAGATTTCAATTTCGCCGCCGGTCTGCGGATTGCGCCCGCGCCGGGAGGCTTTTTCTTTGACAACAAAATTGCCAAAGCCGGCAATCTTGATTTTTTCACCGTCCTCGAGAGTTGACTTCATCAAGTCAAAAACCATCTCGACAATTTCGGCAGATTCTTTTTTTGAGAACCCGGTTGTCAGATAAACATTCTCTATCAAATCTGCTTTTGTCATAAACCCTCCTACCCTTTTCAAATAAGACTGGAACCAAGTATCTATTTGATTTCAATAGTTTGTACCATAGAGACAAAGTTGCCGCAAGTGCTATCAGCGAATTTCAGCAGCTAATTTTTCGCATAAGGTGCTGATCATCCTGTCATGCGCTTTGCCAACCTCTTCTTCCGTGAGAGTCTTGGTCATGTCGCGATAACGAATACGAACCCCGATGCTTTTTTTGCCAGACGGAATGCCTTTTCCGATGTAGAGATCAAACAGGGTCAGATCCTCAACGGTTCTGGCCTGGTGCTGACGTAAAATATCAAGAATCTGTTCGGCCCGAACCTCCTCATCCACCAGCAACGCCGTATCACGACTGACATCGGGAAAGCGTGACAGGGGAGTAAAAGACCGGCGTGAAACACAGCGGCAAAGCAATTCCTCAGCATCCAGATCAAGCAGATAAGCCGGCTGATCAATATCAAACGCTGACAAGGTGCGGGGGTGGACCTCGCCTAGATACCCCAGGAGGACCCCATCCTCAGCCGTCAGGGCACAGGACTTGCCAGGATGCAGATAAGGTTGTGTTGACCTTGCGTCAAATCTGACATGTTCCAGTCCAAAAGCTGTCAGAATATTCTCAACCGTCCCCTTCAAATCGTAAAAATCCACCAGGGCACTACTCTGCGCCCAACCTTCGGGCTCTCTGCGTCCCGTCATGACGGCAGACAGGGACAAGCGTTCAGTTGTTTGGTCTCCTTCACCAGACAAAAAAACCGGCCGCAATTCAAACAAACGCAGGTCAGTGCTGCGGTAATTCAGGTTCCTGGTAACCGTTTCCAGCAGACTCGGTACCAGACTGGTGCGCATCACCGCCTGTTCTTCCGAAAGTGGATTTAAAATCGGTACCTGACAGCGACGCACATCATCCTCTGGCAGCCCGATCCTCTCAACCGCGTGAGCAGCAATGAAAGAATAATTGATGGTCTCAGAAAACCCGGCAGCGACCAGCATATCGCGCAATTTTTTCTGCAGGCGCTGATGATCAGCCGGTACGCTCGCGTCAACTGCGCCAACCGGCATCGTTACCGGAATTTTATCGTAGCCATAAAGACGCGCAATTTCTTCAATCAGGTCAATCTCGCGCTCGAGATCCGGGCGAAAGCTCGGGATACTGACCTCAAACAGGGGGATTTCACCTGGGCATATTGCAACGTTCAAACCAATGGATTCAAGACACTGACTGACCGTGGCAGCGTTCAGAGGGAGGTCAAGGGTGCGCTGGACACTCGCCAACGCTAACTTAACCTTTCGTTGTGGCAGCGCCTGTGGATAAGTGTCAATGACATCAGCCAGAACGTTGCCGCCTCCCAATTCCGCCATCAGAGCCGCGGCCCGATCCAAGGCAACGGGAACCATATCAACGTCTGCGCCACGTTCAAAACGATGTGAGGATTCGGTATGCAAACCATGACGCTTACTCGTACGACGCACCGATAACGGGTTAAAATATGCCGCTTCAAGCAAGATTGTTTGCGTATCATCCTGGACCTCGGAATTCAACCCGCCCATCACACCTGCCAGGGCGACAGCTTTACGACCATCACAAATCATCAGGTCATCTGCTGAGAGGTGATGTTCCTGACCGTCAAGGGTACCGAATTTTTCACCTTCTTGTGCGCACTTAACGACGATGCGCCCGTCCTCAACAAAGCGAAAATCAAAAGCATGAAGCGGATGCCCCAATTCCATCATGACGTAGTTGGTGACATCGACAATATTGTTGATCGAACGCATACCAACCGCCTCTAGACGCCGCACCATCCAGTCGGGTGAGGGTCCAATGTTTACCCCGCGAATCATGCGCGCAGCATAACGTGGACAGGCTTGAGTGTTTTCAATATCAACGCTGGCGTGCGACACTATTGATTCACCAGCCTCCGTCAGTTTTATCGTCGGGAGTTTCAGTTGTTTGCCGTACAGGGCCGCTACTTCACGAGCAACTCCGATAATACTGAGACAGTCCGGACGGTTCGGGGTCAAACCAATTTCAATCTGATAGTCTCGCCACCCCATTACATCAAAAACCGGCTGACCCAGCGGTAGTTGTGCCGGCAGAATCATGATCCCTTCAGACGCATCAGCCAATCCCAGCTCTTTTTCAGAGCACAACATGCCACAGGAAACCTGGCCGCGAATCTTCGATTTTTTTATCTTGAAATCGCCCGGCAAAACCGTACCCGGCTGCGCCAGCGCCACCAGATCTCCCGCCTTGTGATTGGTCGCACCACAGACCACCGAGACGACTTCGCTGCCGGTATTGACCTGACACAGGGTCAGACGATCGGCGTCCGGATGGGGATCGACCTGGTCTAGCCTGGCAACGATCACCGTCTCAAGACCGGCACCCAATTCTTTGATGGAATCGACCTCGAGGCCGGCCATGGTCAGGCGATGACATAATTCTTGCGGCGGCGCGTCAATATCCACAAATTCTTTTAACCAGTTATAGGTAACGATCATAACTTTTTGGCCCTTTGCGCTTAACTGAACTGCTTTAAGAAGCGTATATCGTTTTCAAAGAACAGGCGCAGATCACTGACTCCATACTTCAACATGGCAATCCGCTCAAGACCCATGCCAAAGGCAAATCCGCTGTAATGTGTTGCGTCATAGTTGACCGCGGCAAAAACTTCCGGATCAATCATTCCGCAGCCAAGAATCTCCAACCAGCCGGTGCCACCACACACTCGACAACCGCTTCCGCCACAGATAACACAGGCGATATCGACCTCGGCGCTGGGCTCAGTAAACGGGAAGAAAGAAGGGCGGAAACGCACCTGCAGCCCGGCGCCAAAATATTCATTGAGAAAATGGGTCAAAATCCCTTTCAGGTCGCCAAAGGTTACCCGCTCATCGACCAGAAACCCCTCAATCTGATGAAACATCGGGCTGTGGGTCAGGTCGGAATCGCGCCGATAAACGGTCCCTGGGGCAATAATGCGGATAGGAGGCGGCTGCTTCAGCATGGTACGGATCTGTACCGGTGAAGTATGGGTTCGCAGTACCAGATCATCATTGATGTAAAAGGTGTCCTGCATATCCCTGGCGGGATGATCCTTGGGAATATTGAGAGCTTCAAAATTGTAGAAATCCTTCTCAATCTCGGGGCCCTCCTCTACCGAAAAGCCCAGGCGGGAAAAAATATCAACGATATCGTCGGTTACCAGGGACACCGGATGCAGACTGCCGCAAGGGTTTTTACGTCCGGGCAGAGTCACATCGATTGTTTCTCGATTGAGTCGGGTCGAAATTTCAAGTTCATCAAGATGAATCTGGCGTTGTGCATACGCCTCTTCAAAAGCATCCTTGAAGGTATTAACAAGACTTCCAATCGCCGGACGTTCCTCCGCAGAAAGGTCACGCATCCCCTTCATGATATCGGTCAGGCTCCCTTTTTTGCCGAGAACCTGGATTCTGATTGCCTGAAGATCTTTCAGTGATGCAGCAGCTTGCAACGCTGCCAAAGAATCGTGCTGAAGTTGCTGTATACGTTCTATCATGACGTTGTCCGTATCTCGAGCTACCGCGTACCGGTGGTTTAGTTCAGATCTTGACTTTTACAGGGAAAACGAGAAAAAACAGCTTGCAAAAAAAAAGGGAGACAGAGCCTGGCACTCGGTCTCCCGGAAATGAACACCTATCTATTTACTGCAGACGGGCTTTGGCCGTTTCGGCAATAACGCTGAAAGCCGCAGGATCATTAACAGCAAGATCGGCCATAATTTTGCGATCAAGACCTATTTCGGCCTGCTTTAAGCCATGGATCAAACGACTGTAAGACAACCCATTTTCACGCGCAGCGGCATTAATGCGAGCAATCCACAGGGCACGGAAATCGCGCTTTTTTACACGTCGGTCACGAAACGCATAATTTAAGGCACGATCAACTGCCTCGGTTGCTGAGCGAAACAATTTACTCCGGGCACCACGGTACCCTTTTGCCAGTTTAAGAATCTTGTTACGACGACGTCTGGCTTTGAAACCTCTTTTTACTCTTGCCATCTCACTTGCTCCTTCACTTAAATGGTGGTTTCGGCATCTGCCGTGGCCGGATCTGCAGGGGGAGATCGTCCCCACAGTTCACTGCCGTAACTGCTTCGGGCAGTTACATCTTTTTTACATGCTACAGGTAAGGAATCAGTTGACCGATATTTCTCTCATCGGCCTTATTCACCGTACTTCCCTGGCGCAGGTTGCGCTTACGCTTCGTCGTTTTTGAGGTAAGGATGTGGCTGGTATAAGCCTTGTTGCGACGAATCTTGCCGGTACCGGTTTTACGGAAACGCTTGGCGGCACCGCGATTTGTTTTAATCTTTGGCATGGTTCTCTCCTGTTACCGATGTGACTGTACACAGCCACAGACTTTTAAAAATGCTTTCGCAGAAAGCAATAGTTGGGATAGCTAAGCAAAAAACGCCAAATGCAAGGCCCGCCATTGTCGAGCAGTGAGACGTACTTACGTACGTCGAAGCAGTGAAACGATGGCAGTAACGCCGCAGTTGGTGAGTTTTTGCGACGCAATCATTTTTTAAGTGGACCGATCATCATGGTCATGAAGCGCCCCATCTTGCTTGGTTGGGCTTCAACCTGGCCAATATCTTTTAACGCTTCAACAGCTTTATTAAGCTGCATCATTCCCTGCTCAGGGTGGGCATTTTCGCGTCCGCGAAACATGATAGTCAATTTGACCTTATTACCTTCGTCAAGAAAGCGGCGGGCATGTTTCATTTTAAAGAGGAAATCATGCTCGTCGGTTTTTGGACGCATCTTAACTTCTTTTATTTCGAACTTGACTTGCTTTTTCTTCGCTTCCGATGAACGCTTGGCCTGCTGGTATTTGTATTTGCCATAATCCATGATCCGGCACACTGGAGGCTCAGCCTGTGGTGAAACTTCAACCAGATCCAGGCCTTGCTCCCGCGACAACTCCAACGCCCGGTCAATATCAAGAACTCCCAACTGGCCGCCCTCATCATCAATAACACGCACCTGGCGAGCCCTGATGTCTTCGTTGATGTTCGCTTCTTTGGCTATGACATGTCTCCTATTCTTGGCAAGCTAAGGCACTTTTTCACACATAAAAGACCCGCTACGGGCCTCTTGCTCAGCGCTAACTATTTATATGCTGCGGCCTCTGCCGCAACAAATGCAGCAAAATCCGCCGCACTTAACGAATCCAAGGTACTGCCATCACGGAAGCGCGGTGCCACCGTCTGCTCTTCCATTTCCCGATCGCCAATAACCAGCATGTAGGGAATCTTTGCTACCTGTGCTTCACGAATTTTAAAGCCCAGTTTTTCGTTACGCAGATCAAGCTCAACCCGTACACCAGCAGCGCGCAACTGCTCAAAAACCTGCTGGGCGTACTCTGCCTGACGATCCGTCACGTTCAGCACGATGGCTTGTACCGGAGATAACCAGAGAGGGAAACTACCAGCATAATGTTCAATGAGAACACCAATGAACCGCTCGATGGAACCAACAATCACCCGGTGAAGCATGACCGGGCGGTGTTTTTCTCCATCCTGTCCTGTGTAGGTCAGATCAAAACGTTCCGGCAGGGTAAAATCGCACTGGATTGTAGCACACTGCCACTCCCTGTCAAGCGCGTCCTTGAGCTTTACATCAATCTTTGGCCCGTAAAAAGCACCATCACCTTCATTGACCTCATAGGGTTCACCAACATCATCCAGAGCATTTCTTAAAGCGCCGGTTGCCAGTTCCCAGTCAGCATCACTGCCGATCGACTTTTCCGGACGGGTTGACAGCTCCATGGTGTAATCAAAACCAAAAATACCGGCGACATCCCGGACAAAAGACATGACACCTTTGACTTCCGCGTCAATCTGATCGGGACGACAAATGATATGGGCATCATCCTGGGTAAAACCTCGGACCCGCAACAGACCGTGTAATACGCCGGACTTTTCGTGACGATGGACAGTCCCCAGCTCAAAATAACGAACCGGGAGGTTACGATAGGAGCGTGGTTTTGATTTGTAAATGAGCATGTGGGCCAAACAGTTCATCGGCTTGATACCGTAGCCCTGTTCGTCAACCTCGGTGAAATACATATTTTCCCGATAGTTGTCGTAATGGCCGGACGTTTTCCACAACTCGGTTTTCAGCAGCTGCGGACCGACAACAATATCGTAACCGCGCTTAAGGTGCTCCTTACGCTCAAAATCCTCTATCAGCATTCGCAACAGCGCCCCTTTGGGATGCCAGAGAACCATCCCTGCACCAATCTCATCACTGAAAGAGAACAGATCGAGCTCACGTCCCAGCTTGCGATGATCACGCTTACGCGCCTCTTCAAGCCGCTCCAGATGCTTTTTTAGATCTTTTTTATTCAAAAACGCAGTCGCATAAATGCGCTGGAGCATCGCCTTCTTTTCGTCGCCACGCCAATAGGCACCAGCCAGGCTGGTCAACTTGAAGGCCTTAAAAACTCCGGTACGCGGCACGTGTGGTCCGCGACACAAATCGATAAAACTACCCTGCTGGTACAATGAAAGGGTGTCCTGCTCAAGATCTTCAATCAGTTCAACCTTGTAGTTCTCACCCATGGAGCGAAACATGGCGATTGCCTCGTCACGATTCATCACCTTACGTTCAACGGCCATGTCAGCTCTTGCCAGTTCTTCCATCTTGGCTTCGATGACGGGAAAATCTTCGGGAACAAACTTTTTGGTTTCGCTGTAAAAATCGTAGTAGAAACCATCCTTGATCGCCGGTCCGATGGTAACCTGCACCTCGTTACCATATAGTTCCTTGACTGCTTGTGCCATCAGGTGCGCACAAGAGTGGCGAATCATCTCCAAAGCTTCCGGAGAGTTGAGGGTGATGAGCAGTAGCTTTCCGGATTCATCCAGGGCACGGGTGGTGTCAATCAGGACACCATTAAAACGTGCTGCGAGGGTTTGGCGTGCCAGCCCTTCACTGATTGACAGGGCAATATCGTAAGGTGTCGCGCCAGCTTCAACATCCTTGATCGATCCATCTGGAAGTTCTATCTGTATAGCGGCCATCAGCATTATCTCCAAAACAAAAAAGGCATCGGTTAGATGCCTTGACTCGGTTGGAATTGTCTCGCTGCAGTCGCTGGTAGGCACGGGCGGGATTGAACCGCCGACCCCTACCGTGTCAAGGTAGTGCTCTCCCACTGAGCTACGTGCCTGCAACAACCGAGGCGTCCTTTTAACAAATCACAACAGAAAAAGTCAAGCGCTTTCATGATGCTTTCGCAAAAAAGCATCAAGTTGGATGGCTAAGCAAAAAGCGCCGAATGCAAGGCGCGCCATTGTTGAGCAATGAGGCGTACTTACGTACGTCGAAGCAGTGAGACAATTGCAGCAACGCAGCAGTTGGTGAGTTTTTGCGACGCCATCTTTTATTTCTTATAAAATTCCCGATACCAGGCAACAAAACGCTCTACGCCAACCTCGATTGGCGTTGCCGGCTTGAAACCGACAGCGGCGCTTAAAGCATCAACATCGGCATAGGTCGCCGGTACGTCACCGGGCTGGATAGGGAGCATATTTTTCTGCGCTGTAACTCCCAGTTTTTCCTCCAGTACCTCGATCAGATACATCAGCTCTACGGGGTTATTGTTGCCGATATTATAAAGTCGGTAGGCTGCCGCGCTGGTACCCGGATCAGGGGTTGCACCGTCCCAGTTGGCATTGGCGGTTGCGGTATGATCCAGGGTACGCACAACCCCCTCGACAATATCATCGATGTAAGTAAAATCGCGCCGCATCTTGCCGTAGTTATAAACATCAATCGGCTCACCTGCCAGAAGCGCCCGGGCAAATAGAAACAGAGCCATGTCAGGGCGCCCCCAAGGGCCGTAGACGGTAAAAAAACGCAGTCCCGTAGTCGGCAGTCCATAGAGGTGGCTGTAGGTATGGGCCATCAACTCATTAGCTTTTTTACTGGCCGCGTAGAGGGACAAGGGGTGATCGACGTTGTCATGCACTGAAAAAGGCATGCTGGTGTTGGCGCCATAGACCGAAGAAGACGAGGCGTACACCAGATGCTCCACGTTGGCGTGACGGCACCCCTCAAGGATATTGATAAACCCCTGCAGATTACTGTCGATGTAGGCGTAGGGATTGATCAGGGAATACCGCACCCCGGCCTGGGCCGCGAGATTGACAACCCGGTCAAAACCCTCGGCGCGAAACAGATCGGCAATGCCTTCACGGTCGGCCAGATCGATTTTGACCAGTCGGAAATTGGAATGGTTCTCAATCTGTGCCAGGCGGGCATACTTGAGATTCACATCGTAATAATCGTTGAGGTTGTCAAGCCCAACGACCTCATCACCACGTTTGAGAAGCCTTTGACAAAGGTGGAAACCAATAAAACCAGCAGCACCGGTCACCAGAACCTTCATTTGTTATCTCCGTAAAAAAAAACGGGAGGGGGCAATACCCCCACCCGTCAGCGTTGCGTGAGTGGCCGGATAATCGGTTGTAGAGACTTACTTGTCTTCAACCGTCAGTTGATCACGAAACTTCGTCAGGGTCTTCTCTCCAACCCCTTTCACATTAGTCAGTTCATCAATACTGCTGAATTTTTTTTCTTGTCGATAATCAACAATCTTTTGTGCCGTAGCCAGACCGACACCATTTAATTGAGTTAATTGTTCTACACTCGCCGTGTTGATATTGATTTTTTCCAGACTGAACGCCGGCTGGCCGAAAACACACAGAGTAAATACAACCAGGCAAACAACAAACACCTTTTTTACGTTGACCATGATAGCTCTCCTGAATTGAAAAAATGATTGGATGCCACAGGAAGACCCCCCTCCGCAACGTTGGAACGTTAGCATTTTCGACTAAAACATGGAATATTTTTTTTCGCTGATGAGAAATTACTGCAGTTGCTGCCTTTTCAAGTGTTTTTTTACCTTGCGATAGCGCCCGTAAGACCACAGATACTGTACCGGCACCAACTGAACACATTGTTCAATCTGCTGGTTCAATATTCCGGCGGCCTCCTGCTCATCGCTTGCGTCGAGCCCCTTACCAGCTTCGATCACATGAATCTTAAAACCCGCTCCGTGTGGCAGTCTTTCAGCAAAGGTGAAGAACACCGGCGCAGCGGTTTTCTGGATCAGTTTCGATATCAGGGTGATCGTGTTGGCTGGATGACTGAAAAATGGTACCAACACCCCGCCTCTTTTACCCGGATCCTGATCGGGCAGGATACCCACAACCTCATTGTTCTTCAGTGCTCTGAACAGGGCTTTTATGCCACTGACGTCCGTCGGCACCAGATTAGCTCCTTCACGCTCACGCGCCTTTCGCATGAAATCAGCCATCGATCTGACCCGCGGCGGGCGATAAAGGCTGGTAATAGGAAAATGGAGCGACCAATACCAGCCGATCAGCTCCCAGGCGCCTAGATGTGGAGATAAAACGATAACTCCTCTGCCTCGTTTCAATGCCTCACTTATCGTATCAACCCCTCCATCATCATGAACAAGGGGCAATAGTTTCTCACGCGGCCAACACCAGAGGGGTCCCAACTCACAGAAACTCTTACCCAGTTCTTTCAGGCTTTCTTTAAGCAATTGCTTACGTTGTTGTACCGACATTTGCGGAAAGGCAATGGTAATATTCTCTGAACTGATATTTTTAAGGGGATTAGGAATCAGCCATAACAGCTCCCCTAAAAGGACACCACAACTGTGACTCCACTTTAAAGGTAGCCAGGAAAAGAAATGCATGGCGGCCTGAAACAAAACACCCACAACCGGGCGTTGTTTGGATTTTTTTTTCATGGACCTTCCTCATACAAGTAGAGCCCCTGTCCATTTATTGCCTGGTTACTTATGTTATGAGGGCAGGCAGAACCATAAAACAAGTAAATCGGGGAGGAAAAACGCAACAAAAGGGCGAAGAGAACGAAACTTAAAAAAATTTATCTAAAACAGCATTGTTATCGTTTCCGGCGCTTGTCCTGTCAATCAATACTTACTTTGTGAATCGGAAATCAACCTTATTATGATGACAATCGTGTTGCCAGATATGGGTCAAAATTGCTCCACAGACAATATTGAAGATGTAGATACCACTCGAAAAAAACATATATGATTCAAAAAAATTGACGATCAACCAGAAGATCATAAAAAGCCAGAAAAATAATAGAAGATCGTTCGGCCCCCCCCCCTCTTTCCAAACCTGTAATGATTTCTTCAGCAGCCACCAGATTAAGAAGAAAAACAACAAACCTCCTGACAGACCGTAGCTGACCAGCAGATCAAGATAACTACTGTGCAAATGACCATAATCTCTTGGGATTCCGGAGTCTTCCATAACAAGTTGCCGACCTTCGCCACCCCATCCAATAAGTGGACTCTCCTTAATCCATGGCCAGGCGGTGGACCAGGAAATCAAACGAACTCCTATACTGGTTGATTCCAGTCCACTTTTATCATCCGAAAAAAAACGTTGAAAGTTCCCACTCTCCGTAGCTAGCCGATTGGTAACAATTGAATTCATAGAATCAAGTGACCAGACAAGAGAAAAACCTGTCAAAACACAAAGAACTAAAATCAACCAAAAAAGTTTTGAATTTTGTTTTCTTAGTTGGCTGTAAAATAGAGCAAAAGGAATATAAAGCGCACTTGCCCCTATCAACCCGAGCCAGATCCCTCGACTTTGAGAAAAAATAACCGCAAAACTACATAACAACAATGCCGCAAGCCAGATGACGAATCTAATCAAACGCCAACGATTCTTCGTCCCGATAAATCTTCCGGCGAAAGACACTAAACCGAGAAGGCATGTCCCATACAATAAAGCTGCATGTTGGGCATTATGCAGACCGAAATCTGTTCTTATACCTTTAAAGCCCAAAACCCAGTCCTGACAACCTGATCCCGTCACAAAGCTAGCACTAAGGGCTCCACAAAGGACCAACAAAAAAGTGATCATAACATTTTTTGTCTGTCCCCCAAAAATGACCGCAATTGGAATAAACAGAAACCAGTTTGTCAAACGATGTATCTTTGGTGAAGACTCTGCCAGCAGAGGGTAATCGATATAAGTCACCCCCCAAGAAACAAGCGGGATAAGTATTGCTACCCCGAGAAGACAAGTTAACAGGGATTTTCTAAGGTGTGCGCCATAAAAAAACCAGATAACAAATCCACCAAGACCAACTAATCGCAGAGAATATGTGCTAACCGGATCGTTAATCATCCCGAATACGGAGAAAAAAAATAGAGCGACAGTAGTTAAGTAGAGCAGCCAAAGTGGAGGGTTAACTAAATTATTTTTAAGACACAAAGGTCTTAATATTAATCCAAACCTAAGAAAAGAGAGTCTTGACATTAACATATTATTATCAAGGAGGCCTTCTGGAGAAGACTGAAGCACTTCAATGCGTAGCCAACAGGTCACGGTAAAAATCTATGGTTTTCAGAGCGACCTTCTCCCACGAGAATATTTCAACCGCCCTCTGCCGACTCTTCTCGCCCATCTTTTGCGTTCTTGCATGGTCTTCGTACAATGCCTTTATGGCAAGCCCCAATTCCCGTGGAGCGCCGGGTTCAATCAACAATCCACTAATTCCTTCATCAATGATATAAGGAAGGCCGCCAACTCTACTGGCAATAAGGGGTAACCCACATGCCATCGCCTCGAGTCCGGCAATACTTGTTGCTTCCATCTTAGAAGGAAGAACCGCCACATTAGAGCCGCGATAGATATCCGGCATCTCTGAGTTGGGAACGGCTCCAAGCATATGAAGATGAGCTGAACCAATATTCTGTGTTACGATTTTTTTTAAATTTTCACGCTCATGACCATCCCCAGCCACAACAAGGTGCAAACATGGCAGCTCTATATATTTTGTCGCCTCAGCGAGACAATCGATACCTTTTACCTTATGCAACCGACCTGAAAATAAAATGATGAAATCTGTTTCTAATAAACCAAGATTCTTTCTAAGTGAAGATTTCCCTGGAGAAAATTTATCAACATCCACCCCATTTGACACGAAATGAACAGGTTTTCTGTATCCAATTTCAATGGTCTTATCAACCAGTATCTGGCTTGGAGCGATCACTAAAGAAGCAGTTCGCAGCAATTTCAACATTTTTTTTTGCTTAGTTGGACCAAGATCAACGCGCTTAAGAAATGAAGAAGTGTGGTTCGTAAAAACAACCGGCAGGTTTAAATTTTTGCAGGCGGCTAAAGGGCGCATTCCATGAACATGAACTATATCCACCGCCCTGATATTCATCAGCGAACGTATCTTTCTTGAAATTTGCCAGTCGTAAACAAGATGATTGGCAGCAAGTGGAATTCGATGGATATTGACCCCTTCACATTCTTCATACTGGACATTTTTTTTATCTTTAAGACGGGTGACAACATCAACCTGATGCCCAAGTCGAGCCAATGCCAAAGATAATTCTTCAACGTGCGTTTGTATCCCACCTATACTTGGAGGAAACTCATTACTTAGCATCAGAATATTCATCGATAGCCATTTCTGCTAAAATTTCATGCGCTTAGTTTTTCCAGGTTTTTCTTGTGGCAGCTCTGCCGGATAAAACTCGGATTTATGTTGAATTAGATAAGCATGCCGTTTCAAACTTCGCCATAGCTTATTTAATGGGTGCATCCAGTACAACCACCAGGAAACCCGGGACCGGGCAACATTAGACTTTAAGATGTTCGATGGACGTGACATCTCCCAGATCAGATGTGGTTCAACCCCGTACAACCGAAGATCGTACTCCCAGAAATGATCATAAAATTTATCGATCGGTTCAAATATCAAAGAACCCGCTTTGATGATTTTTTCCATCCCCCGACGATTTAACACATACCCCTGGCCACCACACCAGCCACGCTCCGGGCGAACAAGTTGGTGTTGTCCGCTTGAGAAGTATTGTACAACCTTCCTTTTTCTAACCTTCAAAGCCATCAGCCGAACCATCTCGACTTTTTCCGGCAAACCGAACACTTCTTTTACTACGGATTCAAAGGAGGGCTCTAATCCGACATCGTCTTCAAGAATACAGACCCTTTCAAATCCTTGAGAATGAGCTTTCTTGATCGCACGCAAATGAGACAGATAGCCGCCAACTTCTGAGCTTGTCAATTCACATAAATGGCGACTTCGGGTAATCTCCTGAGCGACTTGCTCATCGGGTAAAAGGGAAGGCATCTGCTTACGACCATCAACACCTGGAAACAATTCCGGATCAAATCCCCAGTCGCGAAGCTGCTTTAAAAGATAAACAACGTGATCATGTTCAGGATTTAAGGTAATAATCCAGCAGGGGAATAATGCCATATCAAATCCTTTTTAATGTCGTGCTTTTTCTGCAATGTCTGCATAGAACCGGTTATATTGCGAAATAATGATCTGCTTGCTGTAAAAGTGTTGATAGCGGTCAAAAGCAGCGGCGACTATTTTATCTTTCATTGCGCTGTTGGCCAGCACTGCTTTTATCGACCTGGAGAGCAAAAAAACATCATCAACGGGAACCAGCAGGCCGGTTTCACCGTCTGTTATAACTTCTCCAGGCCCCTGTGAAGCGGTCGCAACAATTGGACAATGATGAGCCCAGGATTCCATAACAATTGACCCCAACCCTTCATGTCGTGATGGGCAGATAAAAACATCAGCGGTTCTCATCAATGCTGTAACATCATCGCGCCAACCGAGGAAACGGACTCTTTCGTCAAGCCCAAGGTCGTGACAGAGCTTCTTCAGATTTTTTTCTTCAGGCCCCCCTCCGGCCAGCCATAAAATGACATCCGGGATTGATGTCATCGCCTGCAAAAGAATATCAAAACCCTTATTGACGTGCAGACGACCAGCGGCTAACAACAACGGTGCACTTGCCGGCGTATCAAAACTGTCGCGTGGTAAAGGTGTAACTTCGGTCTCATCAGCAAAGTTTGGAATATGAAATACACGATCTGCAGGCATTCCACCCTGAATAAGATGACTACATATCCCTTTGGAAATACCGATCCAGTAGTCTGCATGACGATAGTACTTGAGATTATAATAATGCCCCAAACGACAGACCAGTTTATAGGGGCCCCTCGGGGTAAGGCCACTGGCACGATTCATCCATGTCATGACAATGTCAGGGCTAAATTCGTCGAGGGCCTTGAGGTATCTGCGGCGATCCAAAAAATTCACGATACCCCCGAAACGAAAGCCCTCCACATCAACATTTTGTTTTTTTAAGGTGCCTATGCGCTGCTCGTGGTTACGAATAAACGCCTTTTGCTGAAGCTGTCCGTCAGCATGGAGACCTGCAACCAGGCGGACAAAAAAGTTTTCAGCCCCTCCCTGGGCAGCTCCGGCTAAAACTTGGGCGACTTTGATCATCGAATTTCCTGAGAAACATCAGAGACGCCATCATGCAGTAATTCTCCATGATAGCCGGGGAATTCAACTTCTCCGCGTTGATTCAATAATAGCTCTATTCGTTCATAGAAATTTACTATTTTCCGTTCGATTTTTTGCAATTGCCAGGATCTTGGCAAATAACGCAGTGGTATCAATCCGGTATTCCCCAACCCGTCTATAACAACCAGACGAATGATCTTTTCAGAATCCTGCTGAACAACAATATTATGCAGAAGAAGGTCCCGCGACGGGACAAGCTCGCGTTTCCAGACCTCCAATAAAAGCTCTATCGCCGTTTTTAAAGAATCAGTAACACCAGATTCCCAAATGTATTTTTTTAAAGTTTGGGAAATCCGGTCATCTGTGTTTTTGATCAATTCCGACACCAGCCCCTTCCCCATGTCGGTTTCAACAAAACCGTAACAACGGCTGATATGTTGAAAAATGGTTTCGGCATAATGTCTTTGCAATTCACCCATTACCTTGAACTCCTCAAGGTTGTCGTCAAACGACGACAAAGGTCTAAATTTCTTGAGAAAGCCCTTTTTCCGGCGACGGTCTGCCAAAGTAAAGTCGGGGCGCCTGACCTTAACGCACAATGTCGAATCTTCAGGGTGAACATAACAAAGTCTGTTTCCGCCTTGAGCGAAGGGTTTGAGCTGGGACAAAAGCAGACTCATATCATGCTACCATCAAGACGGATATCCCGAGCCCAGACATAGTCATGGGAGAAAGGCATCTGCAGTGAAGCTTCCAAAATATACTGGGCATATAATTTGTTATTAATTTCCGCATGGAAAAAGCTTCTGGCTGCAGCTGCCCAGCTCTGCCGTTTCTCATCGTCATGCTGAAACTCTCTGATTTTCGCCAGCAAATCATCGCTATCGGTAAAATAGGCAATCGTCTCCGCCGGCAGCAATTCATCGAAACGTGGTCCACTATGGGTGAACTGCAAAATTCCATTCCCGGCCAGTTGCGCCATGCGCGCTGAAGAATACCAATAATGCCCTTCCTGCCGATTCAGGTTCAGACCCATTTTTGTCTGGGCTAACGCCCGGTCATAGTCACGCCCCCAGACAGGTGGGTCGCCAAAACTGCCGAAGGTTTTGAAGGCCAGCTCAGCGGCCAGGGCCTCTTTTAATCCCCTGACCATTTCCAGGCGTTGTGTGTGTTCATTACTGTTACTGCAGAAAAGCAGGTCAATCGGCAGATCGGTCTTGTGGGAATTGTCCAGATTTTCCACAGCCGGGTCGACCGGGTTGGGCATATGATAAATGCGGGATCCCAGCCCTTCAAAAATAGTCAGTTCCCGCCTTCCGGTCGATACAAAAATTGCGTCAACGACCTGGGTCCGATGCTTAATTTTTTCGATATTTTCAGGAACAAACAACGGATCATTGTTGCAGTGGACAATGATCACACCAGGCTTTACCTGTCGTATCCGGGTTAATGTCTCGTTCTTGATAATATCGCAGTGGCCGGCGATCACCAGATCAGGATCAAAGGCCTCAACTGTTTCCAGCAGCCTTTTGTTCGCCTTGCCGACACCTAAATCTCTAAGGCCCAGCGGAGCTTCGAAGGCCGCAATGTCCCGATCACTGAACAGCTGCACAAAATGATCATTTTTAATCAGGCCATGGGTCAACTTTTGTGCCCAGCTAACCCGGGTTTTGCCATAACGTCTTAACTGCTGATAAGCAATATGTAGCACGCGCATTGTTTATTACCCGTTCAATTCAATAATATCTGGACAACAAAAACGGTCAGTTTTACAAAAAAAACCTAATGATCAAGCACAGCTTGATACGTTCGCCATTCTGCTGCACACATTTTATCTACAGTATATCTTTCCCATGTAAATTGTTGTGCGGCTTTACCCATTTCTGTTAAACCAGGTGACTTTAAAGCGACTCTAAGCTTGGCTGCCAGATCTTTAACATCGCCCGGCGTAAACAGCCACCCGCTCTGACCGTCTCGAATCGTTTCCAAGGAACCTCCGTGGGCTGACGCAACGACAGGCACTCCCATGGCTTGAGCTTCTACTGCGATCCGGCCAAAAGCCTCAGGTTCCAGTGAAGCAGAGACAACTATATCAGAAAGGGCATAGAAAGATTCAATATCGGTTCGGTTGCCGACAAAAGTAACCCTGTCGGTCAGGCCTTCAGTTCGAACAATTTCCTTTAATTGCTCGACATATTGGCTTTTTTTTGTTGCACTTCCGATCAGAATTGCCTGCCAGGACAGGTCTTTAATTTCAACCAGGGCACGTAAAAATAATTCTTGTCCTTTCCAGCGAGTCAATCGGCCAGGAAGATTTATCACCGGGATGTTTTCCTGTAAAGAAAACTCCGATTTCAGCAATTTGAGGCGCTCAGGGGGAATCCGTCTGCTATCGAATATCCTTGGGTTAAATCCACGTGGAGCAACGTCAATCTGCTCCTCAGGAACACCATAATTATCCATTATGTGTTTTTTTATAAACTGACTGATCGCAATAACCCGTTCACCACGTACCATTGAGCTGTTGTAGAATTTTTTAAAGCGATTTTGAATACGATGCGTTCCATGGAACGTGGTAATGAATTTTGTCTTTGTCATGCGCGTAGCGATAAAAGCCGCCCAGGCGGGAGCTCTGGAACGGGCATGAACCAGATCGATTCCTTCTTGACGGATCAACCTGACGAGCATGAAGGCACAGTATAGGATGAAGAGCGGATTTCTTCGTGTCAACGGCAACTGTACATGCTTTGATCCCTGGTTAACCAGGTCTGCAACCATGCGGCCGCCCTGAGAAGCAACATAGCTCTGGTCACCCTGGACAACTATATAAGCGGCCATTTCAACAGTGCCGCGTTCAACGCCCCCCTGTTCAAGGGCTGCCGTCACTTGCAATACTTTCATCAGGCAGCTCTCAATCCACACTTTAACGCAGCTTTACTTATAAAATCTCCGATATCAATCTTTGCGTTCGCCTTACCCACTTGTCCATCGTAAATGTGCAGACATGAGTGTTCTGCCAGAGTCGAAATCAATTTATCTGCCTTAGTGTTAGAGGAATTGCTACGATGTAAAGGAAGAACTTCAACCTTTGCCTCACCATAACTCACGGCTTCGCTAATCATTGAGGTCGAGTCGGCTGTAATAAACACATAATCACTGAATTTCAAGAAATCCGCGATCGGATTTACCGGACTTTCTGAATAATATATTGCGTGATCGAATGGCATATTTTTGAGGGAGTTCTCAAGCTCTTTCGACGTTCGGCGCGATGTCGTCAACCAGAATTTATGCCCGGGTAATTCGGCCATGATTCTCTCGATCTGGATTATCAGTTGCCGCGTATCCAATACACCATGGGGACTATCTCCACCAATGATAAATGCCACATAATGTTGTCCCGGTTGTCGGGTAATATGTCCTTGTGGATCAACATAGGACAAGTTGATCGGCAACGTCAGAAT
The DNA here is from genome assembly GCF_057178085.1 of Pelovirga sp. C15f. Classification (NCBI taxonomy): domain Bacteria; kingdom Pseudomonadati; phylum Thermodesulfobacteriota; class Desulfuromonadia; order Geobacterales; family Geobacteraceae; genus Pelovirga; species Pelovirga sp. C15f. The sequence goes on along the minus strand of NZ_JBXUCV010000001.1, from coordinate 221,477 downwards.
ATTATCCCGTTGCGGAGGGTGATCATGATTCTGAGCGACAATCAGTTCAAAATCACCATAACGGTATCCCTTTGGCAACATCACCGCCACAACAGGAATATCACGAGCCTTGCCTATCGTCTTAGCGGCGTAGTAGGATTCAGAACCAGCGGCAATCAGGAGACAATAAACTGCATCAACTGATGACGACAGGGAAAAAAGTCCAGAACAATAGAGATGCAAATGATCCAACGGGTATGAAATAACTTTAGAGAGGCGCTGGCGAAAGTGGACTTCGACCGTATCAAAGGGCAAACTCAAATGACGGGCCAACGCTATGGCCTGGTTACGGTGTCCCGGTTTGCCATCGCTTAAAATCAACGCGCGTGGCAGGGAGTTCTCATTCACCATGGAATTACTGTTTCTGATCCGAATGAGGCCCGGCCTCATCAACCAGCATAATTGGAATACCATCACGTACAGGATACTCTAATGAACAGGAGATACAGCTCAGTACATCCAGGTTCTGACCGGTCTCCAGGGTCTGATGGCATTGAGGGCAAACGAGAAGATGAAGCAGTGAATCAGAAATTGGCACTTTTTACCTCCACAGCATGTTACTGATTAACCGCAGCAACTCCTGTCCATTAACAATATCAAGATCAAGACCAATATAATAGCATGGCAATTCAAACATATTGCCCGCCAGTTTGACAGCGTCTTTTTCTGTGGTCAGCAACAGGTCGCAGCCAGTTGCCCCGGCCGCAATAATCTGTCGAAGTTCGGTAGTATAGTCAACATGATCCGGCAATGACATGGTTCCGGCCGGGAGGATACCCAGGGTGCCGAGGGCCTGAAAAAATTGTTGATTATCGGCAAGACCGGCAAAAGCAAAAACCTTCTTGCTATTCATTTCTCTGACATCACAGCAACTCCCATCCAGACGCGTCGCCTTCTCCGATAAGCGGTGATGACTATAGTAGGATGTCACCCCGCTCATTGGCAAGGTGGAAGCTTCAGTTGCCCGAGTTAACAGTATAACATCAGCCCGTTTCAGCGCACCCTTAGTTTCCCGCAGTTTGCCGGCAGGCAGGGTCCAACCATTACCAAAAGGGTCTTGTGCGTCCAGAAGCACCAGATCAACATCTCGGGCCAACTGTCGATGTTGGAATCCATCATCGAGAACTATCACATCGGCAGATATCTTGGCTTCAATATAACGCGCACCATCTGCACGCCGACGCGCGACAACCAGAGGGCAGGTCGGGTTTCTGCGAGCTAGCAGCAATGGCTCATCGCCACATTGGTCGGCGGTCATCAGCAGTTGTCGTCCATCAGAGACAAGCGCGGCCCGCTGGCGATAACAGCCGCCATAGCCCCGGCTGACAATCGCCGGTTTTTTACCCATAGCGCTTAAACCCTTAATCAGCCAATCCACCGTCGGAGTTTTACCGGTACCACCGGCAGCAAGATTACCAACCGATATGATCGGCAAAGACGACCGGTAACATTGTAATATCTGTCGATCGAACCCCCAGTTACGCAGCTGTCCAATCAAGCCATAGCACCAGCTCGGCGGGATCAGCAACAGTTGCAACAATTTTAACCGCCAGGGCTTTTTTTGGTTACTGCTGATTTGTCGATGCCAACGAACAAGCGCTTCATTCACTTTTTGACGATCCGTTCAACATGATGCAGGGTGCGTTCTGTTGCCCCGATATTCTCGGCAATCAGGGCGCGCCCCGCTTCACCCATGGCACGGCAGCGCGCAGGATCGCCCAGCATGGTGACCAATACCTGAATCAGCTGTTCTGCGTCTTCGACCTTGATCCCGGCTCCGGCATGAATCAGTTTGGCGGAAATTTCCTTGAAATTATGGACATGGGGTCCAAACACCACCGGTTTTGATGCCAGCGCGGCCTCCAGGAGATTATGGCCGCCGACCGGCACAAGACTGCCCCCGACAAAAACCAGGTCGGCAGCGCTGTATAAAGGTAAAACCTCACCAAGGGTATCGCCAATCAGCACTTCTCCCGCTGTGAACAAGGCATCGGCGTCGGAAAATTCGCTGCGCAAGCGCCCTCGAATTCCCATCTCCTTAAGCAACGATTGAAGATCACGACGGCGCTCAGGGTGGCGCGGCACCAGCACCAGCAACAAGGGTTGCGGGATAGCCATACCCACGGCCTGGTAGGCTTCGAGCAGTTGCCGCTCTTCCCCTTCATGCGTGCTGCCGGCAACCAGCACAAGGGTTTTTTCAGGGATACGGTAGCGGGCTTTTACGTCTGCAATGTCTTCTGCGGACAGATTCAGAACCTGATGATCAAACTTGAGATTGCCACAATTTTCGACCCGCTCTGACGCTGCACCCAGAGCAGTAATCCGCTCGGCATCAACCTGGGACTGCATGCAGAAGAAGTTGAAGCACTGCAAAATCGGGCGCAGCAAAAAACGAATCATGCGATAACGCGGAAACGACCGATCTGACAAACGGCCATTGACCAGCATCAAGGGGATAGCCAGAGTATTGGCCTGGCGCACAAAATTAGGCCAGATCTCGGTTTCAACAATCAGAATAATCTGTGGTCGAATCAGTTCCAGCGACTTACGCACGACCCAACTGAAGTCAAAGGGGAAAAATAGACACAGATCAACCTCTGAGTTTTCGAGGGCGACAGCATGGCCGGTTTCAGTGACGTTGGTTACCAGAATCAGATGCTCGGGATAGCGTTGCCGCAGGGCGCTGATTAAAGGCATGGCGGCACGGGTTTCACCAACGGAGACAGCATGAATCCAGATGACCTGGTTATCCCGCAATCGTTGTAATTGTTCAGCGGTGTAGTAACCCAGGCGCTCGCGAATACCACGCCGACTTTTCCCATAGCGAAAGCCGCGAAGCAAGTAATAGGGTACGAGCACCAGACCTGAGATAAATAGAAACAGGTTATACAGCAGAAACACCGTAAGACTCCAAATAGGCCTCAGCCCGTTGCTGGTTTTCTTCCATCGCCAGTTGCAAGCGACGACGGCATTCTTCCAGCGGTTGGTCGCGCGAAAAAAACAGCGGTGAACCGTAGCGATAAACCCCACGCGCAAAGGGATAAGGCAAAAGAAAACGATCCCAGGAGCGAAAACGATAACCCCTGCTGCAGACATACGCCAGCGGGACAACGGGACGGCCACTGATGCGTGCCAGCTGGACCACGCCATCCTTGAGTTGGTGCCTTGGCCCTTTGGGTCCATCCGGGGTTACAACCAGATCAACGTTCTCAGCGGTCAAGGCGATCATCTCGCGAAAAGCCTGCCGTCCTCCCCGAGAGGATGAACCGCGAACAGCACCCTGTCCAAAATATTCCATTGTGCGGGCGAGTAACTCACCATCCATGGAAGGACTGATAAGGTTTTTGATGCCCGGTCCACGATAGCCCTTAATCATTAACAGGAGCTGATCATGCCAAAAAGAGATAATCAGATGCCGTCCTGAATTCCACTCTGTCCGCAACGGCTCCTCACCATAGATCATAACTTTCTGAGTCAGGAAGATAAAACGAATCAGTTTGGCCCCCAACCAGGGGACAAGGGCTAAAAGGAGTCTATCCTTGATTTTCATCCGAATCATTTCCTGAATTGTGCTTCATAAAGCCGCGCATAGAGTCCATTGTAGCCCAGAAGTTCCTGATGCGTTCCCTCTTCAACGATGCGGCCACGCTCAAGAACGAGAATCCGGTCTGCATACATTATCGTTGACAGGCGATGAGCGATCACAAAGGTGGTACGATTCTTCATCAGGTTGGTTAGGGCCTGCTGAACCATGGCCTCACTTTCAGTATCAAGGGCGCTGGTTGCTTCGTCAAGAAGCAGAATCGGTGCTGCCCGCAAAATCGCCCGGGCTATGCAGATACGCTGACGTTGCCCACCGGAAAGCCGGACGCCGCGATCACCGATCATGGTATCATAGCCCTCGGGAAGTTCATCTATAAAGTCAGTAGCATAGGCCTTCCTGGCCGCTTCTTTCACCATATCCATATCGACATCAGGAGAACCATAACGGATATTGTTGGCCAGGGTATCATTGAATAGAAAGGTTTCCTGATCAACCAGGGCCAGATGCTGATGCAGGCTTTTCTGGGTCAGGGTGCGCAGATCCCTGCCATCAATCAGCACGCTGCCCTGCTGTGGATCGTAGTAACGATTGAGCAGACCAATAAAGGTACTTTTGCCGGCACCACTGGGACCAACCAGGGCAATCACCTCACCCGGTGCCGCAGAAACAGAGAAATCAGCAAGCACCGGTTCTTCTTCGTAGGCGAACGTCACCCTGTCAAAAGTCACGTGCCCCCGGCATCCAACCAAATCAACCGCATCCGGGGCATCAACAACCTCCGGAACGCTATCGAGCACTTCAAACACCCGCTCCGCCGCCCCGGTCGCCTTTTGTATTTCATTATTCACTTTGGCAAGTTTTTTGAGCGGCTTGTAGAGCAGGATAATAGCCGTTAACAGCGAGACCATTTCCCCCTGGGTAATTACACCCGTCATGACCCGGTTCAAACCATACCAGAGAATGAATGCAACCCCGACGGAGGACAGAATTTCAAGCAGAGGTGAGGTCGCAGCTGAATAGCGAATAGTTTTGCGGATAAAAGAAAAATAGCCGGCATTTACACGCGCAAACCTACTGGTTTCCTGTTTCTCGCAGCCAAAGGCCTTTACCACCTTGATACCGGAAAAACTCTGTTCCAGGGCCGCAGTCAGATCCCCCATGGCAGCCTGGCCGCGGCGCGAATACTTCTTGATCTGCTTACCGATCGCTGCTGCCGGCAGGACGACAGCCGGAATAACCAAAAAAGCGACGATGGTCATTTTCCAGTCGAGATAAAGGGCATAACCAATCAACACGACAAAGGTTACAGACTCACGCAGCAGGGTCACCAGAACTTCACCAAAGACCGACTGCATGAGACTAATATCATTAAGTATGCGCGACATCAGATTGCCCGAGGATCTGGTAACATAGTAACGCATAGAAAGCTGCATAGTGTGATCGAAAACCTGGTTGCGGATATCCTGAATGGCCCGCTGCCCGGCAATCCGGATACAATATTCCTGGACATATTCCGATAGGCCCTTAAGGACCGTAATCCCCACCACCAGAAATGGGAGGATCTGCGCCATACCCATGTCGCCGGCAATCAGGAGGTCATCGACAAATGGCTTGACGATGTAGGCAATCAGCGCATTGGTGCCGGCCACCCCCAGGGAGGCCAGCATCGACAGGGCGATGACCCATTTGTAGGGTGCCGCATAGGAAACAATCCTGGAATAGATGTTTCTTGCTTTTTCCATGCCCTTACGCACCCCTTCTGTGCTTCAAACCAACCATGTCAGCAACCATATCGGCAACCCGCCGGGAACAACCCGGCCCACCGAGTTGTTTCTGCACATGGATCAGATCATCTTGAACCTGTTTTCTGTAGGCAGCATCATTCAGTAACCGTAACAGTTCTGTTTTCAGCGCTTCTGGCTGCGCGTCACCCTGTATAAATTCACGGACAATTTCACGCCCGGCAATAATATTGGGCAGGCCGGCGAATGGTATCTTGATCAATCTGCGGCCAATGGCATAGCTCAAAGGCGCAACCTTATAAACAATCGCCATGGGCGTACCAGCCAGGGCCAGTTGCAAGGTCACCGTACCCGACACGGTCATCACCGCCTGACAGGCAGCGGCAACCGCATAAATATCTTCTTCAACCAGATAGATCGGCAACAGAACTCCAAGATCCTTAATACGGTTTTCCAGTTCGCTACGCTGCAATGAAGGCGCGACCGGCACAATAAATACAATGCGCGGATCTTCCTCATACAGTTTTTTTGCGGTCGCCAACAAGGTAGCGAAAATATAGTTGAGTTCACCCTGACGGCTACCTGGAAAAATACCGATAACCTTCACATCGGCAGACAATTGCAACTGCTCTCTGACGTGCGCCCCCTGGGGACGTGCGGCAAATTCATCCAGCAGCGGATTTCCGACATACTCGGCACGGACATTAAAGGGCGCGTAAATTTCCGGCTCAAAAGGGAAAATCAGCGCCAGACAATCCACACGCTCAGCAATGATGCGCGCCCGCCCCGATCGCCAGGCCCAGACCTTGGGGCTGATGTAGTAAAGAACCGGCACCCCTACTTGCTTTGCCACCTTGGCCAGACGCAGGTTAAAGTCAGGGAAATCGATCAGCACCAACAGATCAGGCGGCTGGGCTGATTTCAGGATCGCCGCTAAACGACGAAAGCGCTCAATAATGCCCGGTAAGCGACTCAAGACTTCAGTCACTCCCATCACTGAAAGTTCCTCTGAGGGAATCAGGATGTCACAGCCATTTGCCCCCATACGGCGTCCCCCAACCCCAAAAAAACTGATATCAGGATATCCAGATGCGGCGGATTTGAGCAAGTTGCCGCCATGGAGATCTCCGGAAGATTCTCCGGCGACAATCATGACGCGTTTTTTGTCTGATTGGGTATGCAACGCTTACATCCAACAAAAAAACAGAAGGCAAGAACCTGAAACCAGTTCTCACAACTTCTGTTTTAAAAAAAATGGATCATTTAACGGGCCAGGCCACGCTCACTCGATTTCAGAAAGTCCAGATAAACAGCAACCTCAGAAGCATTCAGATCAAACTCAGTTTCGATAGTTTTAATTGCCTCTTCCAGTTTCAGACTGGAGCGAAAAACCAGTTTGTAAAGCTTCTTGATGGTTACCAGGGCGTCATCACTGTAGCCGCGACGCTTGAGGCCGGTCGTATTAAGCCCTACGGTTTTTGCCCGGTCACCTTGAACAATTGAGAATGGCGCCACATCCTGGGCAATCATTGACCCCCCGCTGGCCATCACGTGGCAGCCTACCCGGGTGAATTGATGAACAGCAGAAAGCCCGCCGAGAATAGCATAATCATCAACCTGCACATGGCCGGCCAAGGTTGCGGCATTAGCCAGGATCACGTGGTTGCCAACGACACAATCATGAGCCACATGGGAATAGGCCATCAACAGACAGTCGTTGCCGATAGTGGTCACGCTGCCGCCATCCTCTGTGCCCAGATGGATGGTAGTAAATTCCCTGATGCGGTTGCGGTCACCAATCTTCAGGGTAGATTCCTCGCCTTTGAATTTCAGGTCCTGGGGGACAGCACCAATCGATGCAAACTGAAAAATCTGGTTAGAACATCCGATCTCGGTTCGTCCTTCGATAACTACATGCGCAGCGACCGTTGTTCCTTCACCAATGCAGACGTGCTCACCAATAATCGAATAAGGACCGACGGTAACACTTTGATGGAGCTTTGCTCCCGGGGCGATGATGGCAGTGGGATGAATCATGGATGGCTCCAATTCATAATTATTTTTTGGCGAAAGTTGCTTTCAGTTCCGCTTCTGCGACCAGGGTATCGCCGACATAGGCATTTCCCTGAAACTGATAAATACCGCGACGACGTGACAGCAGATCCAGTTCCAAACGCAGGACATCACCAGGCATGACCGGCTTACGGAAACGGGCCTTGTCGATGCCGACAAAGTAGGTGACGCGGTCTTTTTCGATTTTATCGACTACCGTAACATAAGCGCCACCCACCTGCGCCATCGCTTCGAGGATCAGTACCCCCGGCATGATCGGATGACCGGGAAAATGCCCCTGAAAAAAGGGCTCATTGATAGTCACGTTTTTGTAACCATTGACCTTGTTCCCGGGTTCTATTTCTTCAATCCGATCCACCAGCAGAAACGGATAACGATGAGGAAGAATTTCCATAATCTGCTGTATATTCAATTCAAGCACACCCATCCTCCTTCAACAATGCTTCCAACTCTGCTAATCGTTTTTTTAATTTGTGTAAATCTTTACGCATTTCCGGCAGCTTAGGCAATGTCATGGTCGAACGTAGCCACTCTTTGTGAGGCATCAGGGGAAGACCTGACAACACCTGGTGCGGGGCTTCAACATCGCCACTGATACCGCCACGGCCGCCGATTGTAATGTTGTTGCCGACTTTTAAGTGCCCGGCAACAGCTGACTGGCCGCCAAAAGTACAATGGTTACCAATACGGGTACTGCCGGCAAAACCCGTCTGGGCAACAATGATGCAGTCTTCACCCATATCGACATTGTGGCCAATCTGTACCAGATTATCGACTTTTGTGCCGCGCCGGACGCGGGTTTCACCAAGGGTCCCACGGTCAACACAGGAGTTGGCTCCGATTTCGACATCGTCTTCGAGCACGACAATCCCAACCTGAGGAATTTTGAAATATCCCGAACCATCGGGAGCAAAACCAAAACCGTCGGAACCAATCACTGCACCGGGCTGCAGAATAACCCGGTCTCCCAGTCGACAGCCTTCGCGCACTACCGTTTGAGCATGAAGACAGCAATCAGCACCGACAATAACGCCATCATAGAGGCAAACGCCGGGATGCAGTACCGACCCGGCGCCAACGACAACCCGTTCCCCCACGACACAACCGGCAGAAATCGTCGCAGTTGCGTCGATCTGGGCACTGGCCGCTACCTGTGCCCCGGGGTTTATCCCTGCGGCTGTTTTAATGCCTGGATGCAGATAGGTCAGAACCTTGGCAAAAGCCAGGTACGGGTTGGCGACAACGATAACATGTCGATCAGCAACTTCAACACCCGGAGCGACGATCACCGCTGAGGCACGACACTCCTTTAAGCGCGGAAGGTACCTGGGGTTTGCCACAAAGGTAATATCACCCTCTGCGGCCCGGTCGATCGGAACAACCCGTACAACCTCGATTGTCGGATCCCCCTGGACCTGCCCCTGAACCAGCTTCGCCAATTCCGCCAAGGTTGCCATTATTTGCCCTCCCGTCACTTAAGCGCTGTTAGTTCTTCGCATCGTACGCTTTGATCAGCGCATCAGTCAGATCGAATTCAGGATCTGCATAAACAATCGCACCTTCGTTTTTCTCGATAATCATGGTATAGCCGGCCTCTGAACCCACCGCCTGCATTATGTCAAACAATTCATTGATGATCCTTCCAGTAAACTCGGCATCTTTGCGTTGCAGGTCTTCCTGGATATCCTGCTGGAAACGCTGCAGATCGGTCACCCGACGCTGATATTCACGCTCACGCTCGGCACGTGCATTATCGGACAACAGGGCCGCCTGCTTCTCCAGATCAGTCTTCATCTTCAGTACTTCATCCTGTTTTGCCTTGAATTCCCCCTCGTACTTCTTCACCTCTTCAGTCATCTGCTGCTTTGCAGCAACACCGGCCTTAGAGAGATTCAGGGCCCGCTGCAGGTCAACATAACCAATTTTCTGGGCGAAGGCGGGCAATGCCAGAAGCATCAGGGCAATAACTAATACACTAATTTTTTTCATAGTATCTCCTTGTTATCGTTTAAAAGGGTCGTCCAATAGTGAATTCAAAAACACTTTGTTTTTCATCATCGCGCGGTTCAAGGTTATAACCCCACTCAAAACGCAAGGGGCCCAGGGGGCTGCGCCAGCGAATTCCGGCGCCGGCACTGTGACGCATATCGGAAAAATATTCATCGTCATCACGCCAGACATTACCTGTGTCGTAAAAAAGGACTCCCTGCAGACCAAGGGAGCGATAAATAGGGAAGAGATACTCGATATTGAAGTAACCCATTTTTTCACCACCGACAAAAACGTCACCTTCCTTGGGGCCGACTTCCCGTGTTTTAAAGCCGCGGATTGTCCTGATGCCACCTAGAAAAAATCTCTCACTCAGTGAAACTTCCTCGTCGCGAGTCGATGTGATGTACCCTACCTCGCCATGAACTGAGAATACCGTTCCCCAGAACAGAGGGAAAAAGTGGCGATGCGAGGCGATCGGTCTTAAGAAGTGCTCAGTGCCGCCCAGACCTGCATATTCAAGGCTGATACGCGTAACCCCACCACGGCTGGGATCCTCGTAAAAGTCGGTAGTGTTTCGCACCCACTGGGCAGTGACGGATGACAGGGTTGACTTGCCTTCCTGATCAACAATAAAGGCGTTGTCCAGTGCAGTGGGACTCAGGTTGGTAATTTCCTTCTGTTCATAGCGATAGGTAAGAAATGCTCGTGAGTTACGGCTGACCGGATGGCCGGCGCGAATCGCACCGCCGGTTCGCTCATCATCATAATCATTATATTCACGCATTGAACGGTAAACTTCGCCGCCGAGAGTCCAGTCAGTGTCAAGAAAATAAGGGTCGGTAATTGCCAGGGAGTATGTATTGCTCGTGGTACCGACAGATCCACTCAAATTAAGAGTTAACCCCCGGCCGAGAAAGTTTTCCTGAGAAATCGACCCCTGAGCCATCAATTTATCCACCGACGAATAGCCCAGCCCGATAGAAAAGGTTCCAGTCAGTCGTTCCTCAACGGCTACTTCAACAACACTCAAATCTTCTGCAGAACCGGCACGATCCGTGACCTCGACCGTTTCAAAAAAGCCGAGATTGCGCACCCTCCGGTTGGCCTCCTTGATTTTACTGGAACTGTACAGTTCACCTTCAATCACCGGAATTTCGCGCCGGATCACCTTGTCCCGGGTGCGGACATTGCCGCTGATATCAATCCGCTCAACCGTGACCTGCACCCCCTGTTCGATCTCCAGTTCGATGTCGAAAAGAAGCTGATCAGCTTTTTTGGTGGTCAACGGGACGACATTAACGTAGGCGTAACCCTGATCGGCGTAGAGGTCGGTCAGAGCAAGAATACTGTCACGCAACTGGAGACGGCTGAACACCTCCCCTTCTTTGAGTTGCACCTGATCCAACAACTGATCCTCTGGAAATAGCAGATCGCCGCTGACACTTAGGGCCCCAACCCGATATCGCGGACCTTCGTCGATCTCGATGTCAATATTCAGATATTTGTCATCCACCAGGGTCACTTGCGGCTGCTGAACAATGACGTCCTGATAACCGATATCGTAATAAGCCATTTTGATGCGCTCGACATCTATCTCCATCACCTCTTCAAGATAGACTCCACGACCCGTCAGCCAGGACAGAAACCAGCTCTCCCTGGTCTCGATACTTTTAAGCAATTCCCGTTTTTTTAAGACCTTGTTCCCGACAAAATTAATGTCCTTGATGCGGATTTTGCGACCTTCGTCGATCAGGTAAATCAGTGTTGCTTCACCACGGTTGTCCGTAATCAGCTGGGTGGTTATTTCAACAGCGTGATAAGCGTCTTTGATGTAGGCATTTTTCAGTTCCTCGACGCTACTGCGAACACGGTTATGATCAAAAATAAACGGCGGTTTCAACGTCGTATTTTCACGCAGCTTTTGATCGGAAAGTTTTTTATTTTCACGGAACTCCAGCGTTCTGACCAGGGGTTGTTCTTCCAATTCAAAAACCAGAATTGCGCTCCCCTGAACCTCATCGACGCGGGCGGCTACATCATGAAAACCACCCAGAGCAAAGATATTTCGTAAATTTTCATCCACCTGAGCATAAGTGACCTCATCACCGGGGTTGATTGAAATAGCTCCGCGGATAGCTGCCGTCGCCACCCGGCGGTTCCCCTCAATCTGAACCTGCGCTACCCTGAATTCTTCAGCCGCTACCGAAAAGGTCGCTGCAAAGACCAGAAACAGCGCAACAAAAAGTGATCTAGACATCAAAAACCTCAACTGGGTTGGGAATAAATGGTCGATTATAAAAGAGAGTGGTATCAACTTCAATTCAAAACATCTCCCGCCAGTACCCCGTCCTCGATCCTTAAGATACGATCAAGACCGGCGGCCAGGGGCAGGTTGTGGGTCACAATCACCATGGTAAGCCCTTTTGTGGCGTGCATGCGATTCAGCAGGGCAACGATTTCATCTGAGGTGCCGGTATCCAGATTGCCGGTAGGCTCATCGGCCAACAGCAATTGGGGGTCATTGACCAGAGCGCGAGCGATAGCCACGCGCTGCTGTTCCCCACCGGACAGGGCACCGGGTTTATGGGTCAAACGATGAGCCAGTCCGACCTCGGAGAGGATATCTGCAGCTTTTTCGTTTGCCGACTTGCGGCTCTCACCGGCAATCAGGCGCGGCATCATCACATTTTCCAGCGCACTGAATTCCGGCAACAGCTGGTGAAATTGAAAAACAAATCCGACCGTACGATTGCGAAATGCATCAAGGGCATGCCCGCGCAGGGCAAATAACCTCTCACCCTCGACTCTGACCTCTCCAGTAGTTGGCGCATCAAGCCCGCCGAGAATATGCATCAGAGTGGTTTTGCCGGCACCGGAGGTTCCGACCACCGCTACCCGTTCATTGCGTTTGATCTGCAGATCAATACCCCTGAGCACTTCAATAACTCCACCCGGAGTATGAAAGGATTTGTGCAGCTGATGTACCGCAACCATAAGATCATCAGTCATAACGCAGCGCCTCAGCAGGATCCATGCGCGATGCGCGCCAGGCGGGGTAAATGGTAGCCAGCAGGGAAATGGTCATAGCCATCACCACCACCGCCACAACCTCGACCACAACGATCTCTGAAGGGAAGTGTTCCATGCCGTAGACTGCCTGATCAAAGATCTGGATACCGAAAATATTTTCAATTCCCTTGATCAGGGCATCGGCATAATAGGCCAGGGTCACACCCAACCCTGTGCCCAGCAGGGTTCCCATGGTGCCGATAATCAGCCCCTCAAACAAAAAGATTTTCATAATGCTGCGCGCGTTGGCGCCCATGGCCCGCAGGATGGCAATGTCACGGGTTTTTTCCATGACAACCATGATCAAGGTGGTGGCAATATTAAAAGCAGCGACCAGGACAATAATCGCCAGAACAATAAAAAGCCCGAGTTTTTCCAGCTTGAGTGCCGACAAAAAGGAACCGTACAGGCTCTGCCAGGGACGTACAACCGTAGGGAAGTCAAACTGATCGGAAAGCTGCTCGGCGACAAAAGGTGCACGTTCGAACAGATCAACCTCAATCTCAATGCCACTGACACGACCCGGAGTCTCAAAAAAAGACTGCGCCTGGGTCAAGGGTATATAAGCATAAAAACTGTCGATCAGGCTGCTTTGCTTGTCAAAAACAGCAACCACCCGAAATGGCTTCATTTTCGGCATCATGCCAAAAGGTGTCACGTTAAATAATGGGGGGATAACGTTAACCAGCCCGCCCACATCCACTCCAAGGGTTGTCGCCGTATCCATTCCGATAATAATGCCGGGGCGATCTTCCATGTCAAAAAACAGCTGGTTGATCTTATTGCCGTCCCAGGTTCGCAGGGACTGAGTGAGGATTTTGTGGTCTTCGTCAACTCCTTTAACACTGACGGCTGCAACATTGCCACCAGCCAGTAACATGGCCTCCCGGGACACAAAGGGGGTCGCCGAAACCACATGAGGAATCTGTCTAGCGGCATTAACCAGTTCCCGCGGATTATCAATACCTTCACCATAGCGCTGGATCAGCACATGAGGCACATTGCCCAGAATCTGCTGGCGCACACCATCTGTAAACCCGGTCATCACTGCCTGTACCAGAATCAACGCGGCAACACCCAAGGTAACACCGGCGATTGAAATAAAGGAAATGACTGAAATAAAGGTCTGCTTGCGCTTGGCACGCAAATAGCGCAAGCTGATAAACCACTCATAGGACATGAAATGTTAGGCCTTATCCTGCCTCTGGGCGCATTTGGGGAAAGAGAATGACATCGCGAATACTTGCGGAGTTTGTCAGCAGCATCACCAGGCGGTCAATACCGATCCCTTCACCTGCAGCTGGTGGCAAGCCGTACTCCAGTGCGCGGATATAATCCTCATCCATGGCGTGAGCTTCTTCGTCCCCCGCCGCCTTTTCTTTAAGTTGATCAAGAAATCTCTGTTTCTGGTCCATGGGATTGTTCAATTCGGAGAAGGCATTGGCCAGCTCACGTCCAACGATAAACAGCTCAAAACGATCAACAACATCTGGATTCTCATCGTTTTTGCGCGAGAGCGGGGAAATCTCGGTAGGGTACTGGGTAATAAACACCGGATTCCACAGCTTCGGCTCCACCACCTCGTCAAAGATCTCTGCCAGCAGCTTGCCATGACCAATGCCGCCGTCAAGCTCCAGTCCCAACGTGTCGTTGGCATACGCCAGAGAACGATCACGGTCATTGAGCAACTCCAGCCTGACGTCGCCATATTTGACGATAGCGTCCTTAAGGGTCAGACGCTCCCAGGGCGGGGTCAGATCAACCATCTTTTCACCATAGGGGATCACCAGCGAACCGCACACCTGTTGCGTCACATGGCAGATCAGTTTTTCGGAAAAATCCATCAGATCATCGTAGGTGGCATAGGCCTGGTAGAATTCCATCATGGTAAATTCGGGGTTATGCTGAATCGATATCCCTTCATTGCGAAAATTACGATTGATTTCAAACACCCGGTCAAAACCGCCAACCACCAGTCGCTTCAGATACAGTTCCGGGGCAATCCGCAGAAACAGGTCCATTTTCAGAGTGTTGTGACGAGTCACGAAAGGCTTGGCCGTTGCCCCGCCGGCAATCTGATGCATCATCGGGGTCTCGACTTCGAGATAATCGTGCGCAAGCATGAAGTCACGAATCAGGTTGACGATGCGACTGCGCTTGCGAAAAACATCACGCACCTCGGGATTCACCATCAGATCCAGATAGCGCTGGCGATAACGGGTTTCGACGTCAGTCAGACCGTGCCATTTTTCCGGCAGAGGCAGCAGTGATTTGGTCAGAAGCTTGACAGCAGCGGCGCGGATCGAAAGCTCGTCGGTCTGAGTACGAAACGGAACGCCGCAAACCCCGACAATGTCACCAATATCAAACTTTTTAAAATGATCAAAGGCATCGTCGCCAATCTCTTTTTTGGCAACATAGACCTGAATCCGGCCGCTGCCGTCCTGCAACTGGAGAAAAGCGGCCTTGCCGAAATCACGGCGCGCCATGATGCGCCCGGCAAAACGATATTCCGCAGTGGACCCTTCCAGATCCTCGCGCGAATCCTGCAGGTGATTATCACCAATCTCGCCGGCGTTGTGCAGTACCTTGAAATCATTGGCAAAGGGATTAACACCGGCACTGATCAAAGTATCAATTTTCGTTCTGCGCTGTTGCAGCAGATCGTTTACCTCTTCCATGCTTATCACCCTCAACTGATCGAAAAAATTAAGAGACGAACAATAGCGCTTGTACAGCAGGTGCGTCAAGCAGGAAACCGGATCAGAAATCCGGGTCACGCCCACCAGATCACATTCAACCGGCAGGGGGAGTGTTTTCCAATGCAGAACGAAACTGTGGTGGCATCCGGCAGGGTTTGCGCTGTTTATAATCGAAACAAACCATAACAGTGGAGCCTTCTGCTGTGACCACACCGGCACGGCTAATGCGATATTCAAGGGTGAAAGCGGAACGCTTGAGATTTGCAATCCGAACCTCAATCTGCAACTGATCGCCATGGAACATTTCCTGGCGATAATAAAGATGAGCCTCCGGAATGATCAGCCCACAGCCGCCTACCTCGGTCTCTGAAAAAGGCCCCAGCTGTGCCAGAAAAGCCAATCTGGCATCCTGAAACATGGTCAGAACCGCCGCGTTACTGACATGGCCCCCATAGTTGATGTCACCGATGCTGACTCGATAGGAAAGGGTAAAAAAAGACTCTGTCATGACTGTTATCTCTGGCAATTACTGCAATAAAAGGTCGAACGCTGTCCGATACGACAGCAGTGGAGGGCGCGGCCACAGTGCCGACAGGGACCAGAAGCGCGCCCATACACCAACAGCTCCTGGCGAAAATAACCGGGACGTCCTTCGCTGTCAGCAAAGTCGTTGATCGTGGTACCACCAGCTCTAATAGCTGCCGTCAGCACCTCTTTGATAGCAAGCGCCAGGCACTGATAGCGTCGCTGACCAATCCGTCCGGCCGCGCGGGCGGGATGAATGCCGGCACGAAACAGGGCTTCATTGGCATAGATATTACCTACCCCGACAACTATCTTCTGATCCATAATAAAAGTCTTTACCGGCTTAAGCTTCCTGCGTGACAGACGATAGAGCGTCTCCCCTTGAAAGCTGTTGTCCAGCGGTTCCGGACCGAGGTTTTTAAGAAGAGGATGATCTAATGGATTGTCTGGAGAATAAACAAAGACCCCAAAACGGCGTGGATCGGTGAAACGCAGACAGACCCCATCGGTAAAAACCAGATCTACATGATCGTGCTTGTTCTCGGTGGCCCCTGCCGGCAGGATACGCAGAACCCCGGACATGCCGAGGTGGATCAACAGGCCTCCGTGGTCAGTGTCCAGCACCAGGTATTTCGCACGCCGCGATATCCTGCGCACGGTCTGACCCGGCAGCGTACGGCAGAGCTGCGGATCCAGCGGCAGACGCAATGTGGGGGCGCGTAGAATCAATTCCTGAATGGTCTTGCCGCTGACATGGGGGGTGATGCCACGGCAGACGGTTTCCACTTCCGGCAGTTCGGGCATCGTTAGAAACGCACCTTATGAGGGGCTTCATCAAAGCACCTGAAGTCGGCCAGCTCGGCAGGCACTGACAACTCCTGCGCATCCAGCTTCTGGGCCGAATGATAACACCACCCGTCACTGGTTGCGATCAACAACACCAGTTCGACCATACGTCTGATCGTTCCCCCATGAGAAAATTCAATAATTTGCAGGCACTCGACCTGATCGGCATCAAGGCGGCGCTCCAGGGTGCATCGCCACGCGACAAGCTTGATATCAGCAAGCTGTTCGTGGGCAAAGACCAAGTAGCTGGGCAGATCAGAAAATTGCTGGCGCACAGGTGCCTGGGGATGATAACTCGCGTAGACTGCAGCGAAATTACCTTGACGATGAGCCTCAAAGCGCTGACGCAGGCAATCGCTCGGTGTCATGGCAGAGGTCATTCTTTAATCCGCGGGTCAAGGGCGTCACGAATCCCTTCACCCAAGAGATTGTAACCAAGTACCGTGATCAGAATTGCCACTCCCGGAAAAACTGACAACCACCAGGCGCTGCCAAGGGTCTGTTTCCCGATAATCAGCATATTTCCCCAGGAAGGTGTTGGCGGCTGGACACCGATCCCCAGAAACGACAGGGCACTCTCGGTAAGAATAGCGCCGGCAACTCCCAGGGTCGCAGAAACCAGTACCGGTGACAGGGCATTGGGCAGGATGTGGCGAAAAATCAGGCGCGCATCCGAGGCGCCCAGGACCTGGGCGGCAAGGACAAAATCGCGCTGTCTCAGACTCAAAAATTCAGCGCGAACCAGACGGGCGACCCCCATCCAGCTGGTCAACCCGATAACGATCATAATGTTCCAGATTGACGGATCAAGAAAGGCAATCACCGCGAGAATCAGAAAAAAAGTGGGGAAACACAGCATGATATCAACAAAGCGCATCACCACGGCATCGACCCAGCCGCCGTAGTAACCGGCCAGAGCCCCGCAAAGGATGCCGATCAGGGTTGATATACCCACCGCAACAAAACCAACCAGCAGGGAAATACGAGCGCCGTAGAGCATCCGTACCAGCACTTCACGTCCCAGATCATCCGTCCCTAATGGATGTTCCCAGCTGGGTGGTTGCAAGCTCTTGCTGACATCAATGGCCGCCGGATCGACACTGGTAAAACTGGCCGCCGCTGCCATGAGAAACATAAACAACACAATAGCAGCACCCACCAGCGCCATGCGATTATTGAGAAAGCGCCGCCAGACAACGTCTCGCAAAAAACTGCTACGGGGCAGGGATCGCATCAGACACCATTGATCCTTTCAGTATCGGCCTTGGTCAAGAGCCCTTTTTCTTTAAGTATCTGCAACAGGCGCTCAAACCGAACCTCAACTTCCGGAGTTAAATCAGCCAGGGTCCCACCCATAAGCTCCTCCAACCCTGAATCCAAACCCTGCAGCTGCAGGTCATCATCGGTGTTCATCCGGATGGCATGGAGGATATCATCCTCCGTTGCCACCAACGGCAGAACACGACAACCGGTTATAAATTGCAGATTCTCAATCAACCGCAGATCGGTCGGGTCGGTCATTGCCACCCGCAAGACTTTTTCATTCCCCTGGGAGCGCAACTGAACCGGAAAAACCTTTAGCTGTTCCATCCGTTTTAGCGGCAACAGTTCCATCAATACCGGATCGATTGTTAATTCATCAAGACCGACACGCGAATAGAGTTGTTGTGCTTCGAGAAACTCGGCAATCGTTTCTTGTGGCAGGTATCCTAGTTTAACCAGCGCGGCGCCGATCTGGCCTCCGAGATTGCGCTGATAAGAAAGGGCCGAATCAAGCTGAAATTGATCGATCAGTCCCGCCTCAAGCAGCAAATCACCCAGCATATTCGATTTAATATCCATAGTGCTCCCGTGTTTGAAAGTATTTCATTAGCCCTTTCCAGCAATCTGTTGGCCATGACGGATGCGCGGATCAGCCAGGGCATAACAGATATCAGCGAGCAAATTCCCGAGCAGGGTCAACACTGCCCCCATAACCAGAACCCCCATGATCAGGGGATAGTCACGCATCATCACGCCATCAAAAAAAAGTTTCCCCATGCCGGGAATAGCAAAAATTGTTTCAAAAATCACACTGCCGCCGATGAGCCCCGGAACCGACAAGCCGAGAATTGTAATGACCGGTAACAGAGCGTTGCGCAAGGCGTGCTTGTAGATCACCACAGACTCCGACAACCCCTTGGCGCGCGCAGTGAGAATATAATCCTGACGGATAACCTCCAGCATGTTCGAGCGCATATAACGAGAAAATCCGGCAAGCCCGCCGATGGCAGAAACAAAAACCGGCAGAATCAGGTGACTGATACGATCAAGAACCTGTCCGGAAAAACTCAGATATTCATAACCCAGGGACTTAAGCCCGGATATCGGCAGCAGACCCAGGCGCACACCAAACCAGTCCATTAACAGCAGTGCCAACCAGAACGACGGCATGGCAAAGCCGGTAAACACCAGAATAGTCGTGGAGCGATCAAACAGGGAGTTGCGCCGAACTGCCGAAACAATCCCCAAGGGGACGGAAACCACCAGAATAAAAGCGATCGACAGCAGATTGATAAGAATAGTAACCGGCAGGCGTTCGAGAATCTTGTCAATCACCGGACGGCGGTCGCCCGCAAAGGACTCTCCAAAATCGAGCACCACCAGACGCCCAAGCCACTGTCCATATTGAATATATAACGGCTGGTCAAGGCCATATTGGCGGCGTAAACGCTCTTGCAATTCGGCACTGGCCTGGGGGTTCATCTGCGTCTGCAGGTCGGTCGGCTCACCCGGTGCCAGATGAATCACGACAAAGGAAATCAGGGTAATTCCCAAGAGCAGCGGAATCAGCAGCAACAGACGTCTGGCGAGATAAGGTAACATCGTATCCTAGCGTGTGTATTTCTGTTCGGCCTGAGGCACAAACCAGTGCTGGAAGTTGTAGCGGATCCCGGCCGGTGCCGGCTCAACACCACGAAAGCGCCGGGATACTGCCGGCAGGGCCTCGGAGACATACAAAAAAGTGTAGGGTTGCTCCTCAGCAAGAATTTCCTGGAGGCGATCATAATAGTGTTTGCGCTGTTCCTGGTCGAACACCCGGCGCCCGCGCTCCAGCAGCTCATCAACTCCGGGATGTTCAAAGCCGATAAAATTCAATTGGCCTGGTGCGGTCTTACTGGAATGCCAGATATTGTACTGATCCGGCTCCGGGCCACCGCTCCACCCGAGGATGGTCGCATCAAAATTTCCCGGGTTGATAAAATCTTTAAGGAATGTCGCCCATTCGATCACCCGCAGGCGCACATCGACACCTATTTCGCGAAAGCGTCGCTGAATTATTTCACCGGTTTTGATGCGCAGATCATTCCCCTGATTGGTAACAATAGTAAAGGACAGAGGCTTACCATCTTTCTCGAGAATACCGTCGCCGCTTAAATCCTGCCAGCCGGCCTCTGCCAGCAGTTGCCGCGCTTTTTCAGGATCATAATGATAGTGCCTTACCGCCGGGTTATAAACCCAGGTATCGGGTTTGTAGGGTCCGGTAGCAGCAACACCATAGCCGAGCAGCACGCCATCAATCAACTCCTGTTTATCAATAGCGTACGCCAGGGCCTGACGCACGCGTATATCGGCGAACAACGGTCGTCGCAGGTTATAGCCAAGGTAGGTATAACCAAAGCTTAAATACTGATATTTGTTGTAATTTCTGCGGAAAGCCGGGGTATCGGTCTGGCGATCAAACTGCAGTGGCGTCAAACCCATAAAGTCAAGGCTGCCGGTCTGCAATTCAAGGAACTGGGTCGACACATCGGGAATAATCCGATAAACCACCCGGCGGATATAGGGCGGCCCTTCGAAATAGTCCGGGTTGGCCTCCAGCACAATCTTCTCGCCACTGACCCACTCACCGAAACGATATGGACCGGTGCCGACGGGGCTGCGCGACAGGGGACTGCGTAAAACATCGGTTCCTTCAAGCAGGTGGCGCGGATGAATAGCCGTCGCCCAACTCAAGAGTGCCGGCGCGTAAGGGGTATCGTAATGGGCGACAAAGGTATAGGGATCAGGGGTTTCGACCCGAGTCACCTGACTGAACGACTCGGCATAGGCGGTCGGGATCTCAGGGTCAATATAGAGTTCATAGGTAAACTTGACATCGGCAGAGGTAAAAGGGCTGCCGTCGTGCCAGCTGACATCGCGGCGCAGATGAAAGGTCAGGATACGGTTATCCGCTGACACTTCCCAGCGTTCCGCCAACTCCCCTTCCAGTTCAAGTTGACCATTGTAGCGCAGCAAGCCGTTGTAGACGAGACTGTTGATGGCGCTGGAAGCAGAATCCGAAGAGAGGACCGGCAGCAGATTGCTGGCATCACCAATGGACGCCTCTATAAAGGTATCACCATATTCCGGCACCAGCGCTTCTGACATCCCCGGGAGCGACGGTTCCGGTTGGCGCTCACACGCCCCCAGCAGCAGTAGTGCCGTAGCGATCGCTAATCTGAATAAAATATGCAACATGTAAAGCCTCTTGGAGGTTGTCAGGGAATTGGCTCAATAACGATGTTCTCGGGGGCCCGTAAATAAAATCGCTCCGCCGGGATATCGCTATTAAGGGTTAGCTCGGTGATGTTCATCGCCACCTTCACATCGTCCTGGGGCATCTGCAATGCGATACGCCGGGGAAACCCGTCAGACGATGCAAAACGCGAATAATCAACAGCCAGCTGGGTCTGTTGATTATTCGCATATTCACCGCCGGTCAGCTGCAACTGACCATCGAAATAGAAGGTCTGGGTGAAAGTTCCACTCACCAGCAGCAACTCAAGCAGATCGCCCCGCTGGTGCACCTGCGCTTGTTGATAATCAAAAATCGGCGGTTCATAGAGCAGCATGGCCACCAGCAACTCCGGTGACAGCGGTAGTCCGACAAATCGGGAAAAATTTTCTTCCGTGGCACTGCCCCGATAAAAACGCGGCGGATTGGTCGTATTCAGCAGAACAGACAGAACAGCACCATCGCTGGTAAGTTGCATGATCAGCTGCCCGAATCCGGTTAGCGCGTCGACGCGAACACGATCAGGCTGCTCTGCCAGAATAAACTGCTGGCTGGAAAAATACTTGCCCTGGGTAGTAATCGAGACCGAAGCCGCACTGTCAAGTCGGCGGTTGGTACCGGTCCGGGCGCGAAGAATCTCAACCAGCTCGGTTGCTGCCGGAACATCGGTCCAGAGCGGCGCAGGTGGGCGGGCACAGGCATTGAGCAACAACAACAGTAGCAACAGTAGCCATCTCATTGTTTAAGCTCCCGCCGGAGCCTGTCGAGCTTTTCCTGCACCCCTTTGGCGTCGGGGTCGATCACCAGGGCATCACCATACGCCTGGATAGCTTCAGCGTGAAGCCCCATTACCTGATAGAGATCCCCCAAATGCTCAAGGATAACCTGATCATCCGGCAGCATAGCGAGGGCGCGTTCGAGGTGAATACGACTCCGGGAATATTCGCCAAGTTTAAAATAGACCCAACCTACGGTGTCCTCAATATAACCGGCAGGCTTTAACTGCAGTGCCAGTTTTGCCCGCTGCAAGGCCAGGTCGAGATCAAGGCCGGCTTCTGCCTGGAAATAGGCCAGAAAATTCAGGGCATCGACATGCTCAGCATCAATCAGCAAAACCTTCTCCATGACCTCCAGAGCTGCCTGATGATTGTCCAGGGCCTCGAAAACAAGGCCCTGCTGATATAACAAACGCGTATCTTGCGGATGGAGTGACACCCCTTCTATGGCAAAGTTAAGTGCCGAAGCCAGATCCTGCCGATCCTGATAAAAGGCAACCAGATAGTAATAAACCTCGCTGTCATCGATTCCCTGTTCCAGCAGGTCTTGTAATAACTGCGTACCTTCTTCCACCAACCCCTCCTGCAGCTGCAGGTAGGCCAATTGCAGCATGGCATCGCGATAGGTGGGGGCTTCGGGTGTCACCTGCTGCAGCTGTAACATCGCCGCCGGATAACGCGATTGACCGATCAGGGCAAGGGCAAGAAAATAACGGTTCCTGCCGACCGCTTCCCCCTTGTCGATCAGCCGGCGAAACTCCTCGCCTGCTTGCTGCCACTGGTTCAGGTGCAAATAGAGCAGACCAATCTGATTGCCTCCCGGCAGCGATGGCAACTGCTCGCGAACAATTAACAGCTGCTCGAGAGCCAGCTGCAGCTGCTGCCGGACAAGATAGAGCTGCGCCAGCTGTTGCCGAACTGATGGCGCAAAAGGCGTCCGTTCAAGAGTTTCCAGATAAAGATCAACGGCCCTGACCGGGTCATACTCTTCCAACACCTGTCCTAACTCCAACACCACCGGCAACCGCCCCGGATATGCCTCAAGATAGCGGCGATACACCCGGATTGCTGCATCCGGCTGCTGACTGTCACGATAAATGCGGGCCAGAGACAGCATAGCCTGATCGGCATCCGGTCGCTTCCGTATTAATTCTTCCAGGGTTCTCAGGGCTTCATCGACGCGCTCCAGCTGGACAAAAGCCATGGCAAGGCGCAAATGCAGGGATTCATTATCCGGGGCTAGCTCCAGTGCCTTATTAAAGTGAGCGATGGCATCGAGCCCTCGTTGCTGCATCAGGTAAATATCACCAAGCAACAAGTGTGTTTCAGGGACAACTGGAGGCTCATTGGTCAGCTGAGTCAGTAATCCAACGGCAGCATCAGGGCGCTCCAGATGGAGGTAGACACGCGCCAGCAGTAGTTGTAAATAAGCAGATTGCGGGTCAGTAGCTAGAGCGCGTTCCAGGTCACCGAGAGCCGACTCCCAGTCGCCGGCGGCACCATCTAGACGAAACCGGGCAAAGTCCAAAAGCGCCTGCGGACCGGGACTCCTTGACAAATCGGCGACGGCGTGTTGATCCATTGCCCCCACAGCAGGTTGACTGTTGTTAGCGGACGTCGACAAAGCGGCACCACAGCCGGCTAAGGGCACCAGAAACACAAGCAACATCGTGGTAAAATAAACAAATCCGGGAAGCGGTCGAGCGTTCAAGTGGCAATCCCTCAATAACTGTTACTGGCAAAGATTTTCGTATCCATATTCATACCACATGCCCAAAGATTACAAAAGAAGTGTCGAAGGGAAAACCGGCAATCAGGAATGGATAACCCGGACCAAATGAACTGACCCCTGCTATTGCCGGTTGTAATTATAGATGGGGAAGTTTAGTCTGTATGATCAAAAGCTGCGTCCTACTAAAGAAGATTGCCGGGCTAGCACCGTTTGATCGAAAAAAGGCGTCACTATGAAACAATATCGTCCTGACAACACCCTGCGCGAAGCCTGGATCCTGTTTATGATCCTCGGGATGATTATGATTAATTTCCCCTTTATCCATATATTTGATGGCGACATGTCCCTGTTGGGCATTCCCAGACTGGTTCTCTATTTTATGTACGGCTGGCCCGCTTCTATTGTTGTTATCTGGCTGTTCGTCCGCCGCCTTGAACAGGAGAGTCAGGCACAGCAGCAACACAACAACAGTAACGACGCGGTCACCCGCTGACATTCATAATAGCCAGGCGATGGAAACCATGACGGTTATTTCAGCAGAAAAAATCATTGTCGTCTCCCTGTGCTACTTCGTCCTGATTTTTTTTGTTGCCTACTACGCCGACCGGCGCCGCAAGGTCGGGCGCAGCCTGCTTTCCAACCCCCATATCTATACCCTGTCAATCGCCATCTACTGCACCAGCTGGACCTTTTACGGCAGCGTTGGCAAAGCCGCGACCTCCGGTCTTGATTATCTGCCGATCTACCTGGGGCCGACCTTGATTGCTTTTGGCTGGTGGTTCCTGTTACGCAAAATGGTGCGCGTCAGCAAGGAACAGAACATTACCAGCCTTGCTGATTTTCTTGCCAGCCGTTATGACCGCTCAGCAGTACTTGGCGCCATTGTGACCCTCTTTGCGGTCTTCGGGATCACTCCCTATATTGCCCTGCAGCTCAAGGCGATCGCGCAAACCCTGGAAATTCTCTTTTTACCATTGAAAAACCTGGCGGAACCAACCTCCAGCCTTATCCCTTACCTGCCGGGGCAAACCGACTCAGCCCTTATCATCACGCTGCTACTGGGACTCTTCGGTATCCTTTTCGGGGCTCGTCACCTCGACTCCTCAGAACGTCATGAAGGGTTGGTAGTTGCGGTGGCGCTGGAGTCGCTGGTCAAGCTGGTGGCCTTTGTGACCGTTGGCATCTTTGTCACCTACGGGCTGTTCGACGGTTTTATCGATCTGTTCCAGCAATTCTATCAACGCTTCCCTGATCGCAGCTATCTCTTTGCTGTCGGCACCGCCGAGGTTCCGTACACCAAATGGTTCACCCTGATCATTATTTCCATGGCGGCGATCATGTTTTTGCCGCGCCAGTTTCATATCATGGTGACGGAAAATGCCAACGAGGAACATATCAAAAAAGCCATGTGGCGCTTTCCCGCTTATATGTTTCTGATCAACCTGTTTGTCCTGCCGATCGCCATGGGCGGCTTGCTGCTTAATCATGGTGACACAGCCCAGGCCGATTATTTTGTCCTTACCCTGCCCCTAGCCGCCAACCAGCCCTGGTTGGCATTACTGGTCTTTATCGGAGGACTCTCAGCCGCCGCCGGCATGGTCATGGTTTCTTCGGTGACCCTTGCCACGATGATCCTCAACCACCTGGTCATGCCGGTTATTCTTAAGTTAAAACTGCGGGCTCAGGATCTTTCCGGCATCCTGATCAACATCAAACGCCTCGGAATCGTTGGTGTCGTTCTTTTGGGCTACATGTACTTCATTGTCATTGGCGATTCCTACGCTCTGGTCAATATCGGTCTGATCTCGTTCATGGCCGCTGCCCAGTTTGCTCCTGCCATGATTGGTGCCATCTACTGGAAACGCGCCAACAAATATGCCGCCATCTGGTCGATCAGTATGGGTTTTGTCATCTGGGTTTATACCCTGCTTATTCCCTCTTTTGCCCGTTCAGGCTGGATCAGCTCCGATCTGCTGGAACAGGGGCCCTTTGGTATCGCGCTGCTCAAACCCCTTGAGCTGTTTGGTTTAAGTGGCTTTGATATGTACACCCACACCCTGTTCTGGAGTCTGATGCTCAATCTCGGTGTTTATTGCATGGTATCGATTTTGACCAGGCAAAGCGATGCGGAAAAAAAACGGGCGCTCATGTTTGTTGATGTATTTGTTGACCAGGAGCAGCCGGACGAACGCTTGACACGTATCAGCAAGGCCCCGACGATTGTTGAATTTGTTGATCTGATGTCAAAATTCATCGGCGAAAAACCGGCGCAAACGGCCATTTCAGCTTTTCTGGCCGATAAGGAAATCGACCATCGCGGCAGTCTCAATGATCAGGACATTTTCAGTCTGAAAACTTTTACCGAACGAACTCTGGCCGGTCACGTCGGAGCCGGGTCTGCCCGTATCATCCTGGAAAACTACCTCGCGGCGCGGGGCAGTGAAATGGAAAATATTTTTGACATCTTCGGCTCCGTCACCATCGATGGGGCCATCAGCCGTGAACACTTAAGCGTCCTCTATGATGTTTCGCAGCTGGTTTCCAGTGGCGACAGTTTTCAATCCAAACTCGACCGCATTCTCGAACTGCTGGTAGAGCAGTTCAAGTTTGATCTCTGTGTTATCCGCTTTCTTGAACCTAAAACCCGTACTCTGCTGGTCAAAAGTCTGGTTGGTGAAACCTTCAATCATTTCGGCAAATCCGAGCGCAACCTCTCAACTGAAACCTATATCGGCCAGGCCTTCCTTTCCAACGTTACCATGGTTGTCAATGATTCAGATGAGCTGGAAAAACCCGCATCGGCAGCAATTATTCAGGCCGAAGGCATTACCTGCTTTGCGCATCAGCCGATTGCCCTTGAAGGGGAACCGGTTGGCGTTCTGTCCGCTTTTTCACGTTCCGGCAAGGGAATATTTACCGCCGAGTTCATTGCCTTGCTGGAAAATATTGCCGGACAGATTGGTATCGCCTGGCGTAATGAACAACAGATCGGGCGACTGTTGCTGGTCCGTGAACAGGAACGGGAAATGCAGATTGCCAAGGATATTCAGATGGCACTTTTGCCTGCGTCCTTGCCGACCCTGGATGAGATCCAGGTCGCTGGTCTCTGCGTACCCGCCCATCAGGTCGGCGGCGATTATTACGATTTTATTCTGCGCAAGGATGGTCGTTATGATGTTGTCATCGCCGATGTTTCCGGACACAACATCGGCTCAGCGCTGATCATGGCGGAGACACGCACCTTTATCCATTCCCGGGTTGATGGTATCGACAATCCTGCCGCCATGCTCCACGCGCTCAACGATTATTTTCTTAGAGATCTTGATCGCTCTGACCTGTTTGTCACCATGTTTTATCTGCAGTACAATCTGGACAGCCGCCAACTGATTTACAGTAATGCCGGCCACAATCCACCGCTACTCTGGCGTCACCAGTTACAGCAGATCGAACCACTGGACGCTGAAGGGTTGATTTTCGGCATCCACAAAAAGGTTAATTTCGAACAAAAAAGCACCCAACTGGAACCTGGCGACATCCTGCTTCTTTACACTGACGGCATTATCGAAGCCGAAGACAACCAGCAGAACCTGTTTGGTCAGGAACGTCTGCAGAAAGTACTGAGTGAAGAGGAGCAGTCAACGCCACAGGAACTGATTGATCAGATACTCACTCAGGTCAGACTTTTCACAGGCTATCGCCACTTCAACGATGATGTTACATTGTTGGCGATGAAAATACTGAAATGACACCACGGGTCACCAGTCATGACACAAACTGATGTATAATGTGACATCTATCAATATCCGCCCCTATCGCAACCGGCCAAAAAGGAGTCTGTGCAATGCAATTAAAAATCAATGAACAAGAAGAAACCGTTATTATCACTGTGGAAGATGAACGGATGGACGCGCACAACAGCGGCAGTCTCAAAGAACGGATGCTGCAACTTTTTGATGAGGGTAAATACCAGCTGGTAATCGATCTGACGGCCGTCCGCTTTATCGACTCCTCCGGTCTCGGAGCCCTGGTTTCCGGCTTCAAAAATGCCAGTGCCCGCGAGGGCAGTCTCAAACTCTGCTGTCTTCAGCCACAGGTTCGATCCATGTTTGAATTGACCCGCCTGCATCGCGTTTTTGAAATTTTTTCGACCCTGGAAGAAGCGCTTGAAAGCCAGTCCTGAGATAACGCCACAACCCTGTTGTAAAGAAGGTTTTTATGCCTAAGCGGGTAGAATTTAACATCAAGGTACCCAGCCAGACACGCTATCTCGCCCTGATAGGCCAGATTGGTGAGAGCCTGGCTTTCTCCTTGAATAACTACCAGGGTAACAGGCGCGAACTGGCTTATCATCTTAACCTCTGTTTGACAGAGGGACTGACCAATGCCATCTGCCACGGCAACAACTCCGACCCGGATAAGGATGTTCACATCAACATCTCGGCCTCCGATGATGATCTGGTCATCAGAATCTATGATCAGGGGCCGGGTTTTGATATCAGCGCTCGCCGTAAAACAAAAGCCCACCCCTGTGATGAGGGTGGGCGTGGTATCAACATTATCCTGAAATTGATGGATAAGGTGAAATATTTAAAAGAAAACGGGGTTAATGTGCTTGAAATGACGAAATTTCTTCATTGATCAAAAGACGACGGCAGATCCAAATGCTGGAGCAGATCCAGATGATGGCCTAACACCTTGGCAACACTTTTTTCCCGCACAAACCGCTCTCCATACCCGGCAAAATGAAATGACCCGGCCTCGGCTGCAGCTTGATCAACCTCTGAATCTCCAATAAAAAGACAGGCGTGAGGCCGGCAGCCAAGTTGACGGGCCGCCAACAGGAGCATATCCGGTGCCGGCTTGGGCTTTTTCACATCACGGCTGGTCACTACTGCAGAAAAGAAATGGTCGAGACCAAAATGCTCTAAAATCGGTACAACACTGGAACCACGGTTGGTAGCAATTGCCAGCGGATAGCGGCTTGCGACAATCTCAAGAACCTGATGCAGATGAGGCATCGGCTTCATGAACGGAATAAAATTCCGATAATCAATTTCTGCAGCAAAGCTGAGCGCGGCAGCCACATCCTCTGCGCGCATCAAAACCGCAAGAACCTGGGGCGAACTGGCGGTATGGCACAGGTAGGCTTCCTCTTGCTGCTCAAGGGTTACCGGTGGATAACCAAAAGCTGCAAAAATCTGATTGTAATAGGCCAGGTTGGCAGCGTGACTTTCAAACAGGACCCCGTCGCAATCATAGATAATCGCTTCAATTTCTTTCATCGTTCTGCCCTTTTAACAGCCATAATAACATCGTGCCACCGACGACCATCATCGGCAGGGACAGCAGCTGTCCCATGGTGGCACCACCCCACAGAAAACCCAGGTGCGCATCAGGCTGACGAAAAAACTCAACGCTGAAACGGGCAAGGCCATAGCCCAGCAAAAAAACGGCTACGGGAACTCCGCGCCTTACGCCAAGACGGTGGAGACCATAAATGATCAGCAACAGGACCAGTCCTTCGAGGAAGGCTTCATAAAGTTGGCTGGGATGACGAGGTTGTGGGCCGGCGGCAGGAAAAATCATCCCCCAGGGATGATCTGTAGGCCGCCCCCACAATTCACCATTGATAAAGTTGCCTATCCGCCCCAGCCCTAAGCCGATGGGTACGGCAGCAACAGTCAGGTCACCAAGTTGCAGCAGCCGCATGTCGCGGCGCCTGGCAAACCAGAACAGGACGATAAAGACACCAATTAAGCCACCATGGAAGCTCATTCCCCCTTGCCAGATATAAAATATTTCGTAGGGGTGCTCAAAATAGTATGCCGGCTGGTAAAAAAGTGTATATCCCAGCCGACCGCCGGCAACCACTCCGATGACCGCATAAAACAACAAATCGGCGACCGCCTCTCGATTGAGCGGATAACGGCGCAGACTGCAGATATGCACCATCATGAAATACCCGCCGACAAAACTCAGCAGGTACATCATTCCGTACCAACGCACAGCCAGTGGACCAATGGTAAAAATGATCGGATCAATTTGACCAGCTATCATCTGTTAACCTCTTTCAGCAATTGCATGGCCTGATGCATGTCTGCCGGCATCGGCACGGAAAAATCCAATAACTGCGCTGTTAGCGGGTGTAAAAACTTGAGCCGGTGCGCGTGCAGCAGGGGTCGGTTTAAAAGAATACCATCGAGCGCCATGGGGCCGCCATAGCGCTGATCCCCAAGCAATGGGCACCCCAACTCAGACATGTGGGCACGGATCTGGTGAGAACGTCCGGTCAATATCTGCACCTCCAGCATCGAACTGCTACTGAGCCGGGATTCAATCTGGTAGCGCGTAATCGCCAGCTTACCACCTGCGGCTACGGAATGAACGCGGTTTTCACGCCGCGAGCGCGCCAGCAACGAACGGATTTCGCCATTGTCAGCATCAGGGCGTCCGGACACCAGCGCCAGGTAGGTTTTATCGATGTTGCCGGTTTTAAACAGCTCTGTCATTTTTTTATGGGACTGGGGATGAATGGAGAAGGCGATAAGACCGGATGTCGTGCGATCGAGGCGCTGAACCATACCGATCACCGGCTTCAGGTGGGGACGAAAAGAATCCTGTAAGTATACCTGCAAGGCTTCAAAGAGGGTGCCCTTGTAGCGGGCATGGGTCGGTTGGGTTTCAATCATTGCCGGTTTATTGACAACAATCAGATATTTATCCTGAAAAACCACATCCTGCGCGCTGATCCGCCAGGGGATCAGGGGGAGATGATCAAGATACAGTTCTACCAGATCACCAGCGGCAAGCATTCTTGAAACCGTCCGGATGCGCTGACCGTTAATATGGACCCCGCCGATGTCAATGATCTTACGGACCAGGGAGCGCGACAAGGTAGTAGTTACCAGCGGCAAAAACTGATCGAGGCGCATTCCGGCCTGTAAGGAATCAACCTTCAGACGATAAATATCCCATTTTTTGGTTACGCTATTCATTTGATTTGAACATCTACGAGAAAGATTAAATCTATTGACAGAATATTCGTCAATGGTAGTATAAAGATCAAATAGCGCATTGACGTTTTCTGGGATGCGCGGGAAGCGTGCCGACTCTTTGACCAACGTTTACTGATGACCTTACTCTGTTCGTGTGGATATGGTGAGCAAGCCGACTCTCAAGCCGGAAGCCTGAAGT
The DNA here is from genome assembly GCF_057178085.1 of Pelovirga sp. C15f. Lineage (NCBI taxonomy): Bacteria > Pseudomonadati > Thermodesulfobacteriota > Desulfuromonadia > Geobacterales > Geobacteraceae > Pelovirga > Pelovirga sp. C15f. The sequence continues at coordinate 190,706 of NZ_JBXUCV010000001.1, read as the reverse complement.
AACCACCGCAGACAAAGCTTACTGAAGGTCATAGCCCGGCACCAACCCGCCATCCTGGAACCCATCAGATAAAAAGCCCTGAATCGCTGATTCAGGGCTTTTTCCCGTTCATGGGACAAGAACAGAAGCGTTTCAAAGAGAATCCACCCGCTCTCTCAACTCTTTGCCGGTTTTAAAGAAAGGTGTTTTGCGTGAGGCAATCTCCACCACCTCACCGCTCTTTGGGTTTCTGGCCTCACGGGCACTGCGCTCACGCACAGAAAAAGAACCAAAACCGCGAATTTCAACCCGATCACCTTGAGCCAGAGCCGAACCTATCCCATCAAAGATGACGTTGATAACAGCTTCTGACTCTTTTTTGCTCAACAATTCGTGCTTTTCCGAAAGCTTTTCAATCAACTCACTTTTAGTCATAATCCACCTTCCACATAGGTAAATCCTATCTACTGTTTACGGTCCAGTCCATAGATACTTAGGTCCCATAGTATCTTTTAAAGCCATGTCGACTCCACCAAAACGATTCAACAGAACATTTAAATAGCGCTGTAAAAACTCCTGTCTTTCCGGTGGGGGATAAACAAGGTCAGGCTCGCCTTCAAGCCCGACAAGCATCGCAGCATGGTCAACGGCGTCATTAAAGCTGCCAAGTTCGTCAATCAGGCCGATTTCCAGAGCCTGGCGGCCGGTAAAAATACGCCCGTCGACATAAGGAGCAAGTTCGGCAACAGGAATATTGCGCCCTTCACTGACAGCCGCAACAAACTGAAGATGAACATCACCGATCAGCTCTTGCAGCAAGGAGCGTTCATCATCTGTCATGTCGCGTGATGCAGAACCCAGATCTTTGTACGGACCGCTCTTGATAACCTCAGATTTGATACCGACCTTACCCATCAACTCCTGATAATCAGGAAAACTCATCACAACACCGATACTGCCGGTAATCGTGCCGGGATTTGCAAAAATCCGCTCCCCCGCCATCGCCAGATAATATCCGCCGGAAGCAGCTACCGAGCCAAAAGAAACAATGACAGGCTTTTCCCGCGCCAGTTTCTTCAGTTCGTGATGAATTTCCTGAGAAGGTCCAACCGCACCACCTGGTGAGTCGATACGCAGGACTATCGCCTTAACCGACTTATCGTCCCTGAAATTATCTATCTGTTTGATGATCAACCGCTCATTGCTGACCATGCCGGAAATTTCCAGGACACCAATCCGACTGGATGAGGTCGGAAGGAGCGAGCCACTACGGAAATATCCAGCCGCGAAAAATACCAGCAGAAAAAACAAAAAGATTCCGCCGATCAGCATGGATGCGAGAAAAAAGGGACGTTTTTTCATTTCTTGCCCATAAAAAAAGGCCCAGTACAGGCTGGGCCCTTTTTTTAAGTTAAATATGAATCAGTCGTCGTTTTTACGGCCCATCGCTCCCTGAAGCAATGCACCAAGGCTTGATGTCGCCTGCTTCTGCGCCCCCATAAATTCATTGACTTCAGCTTTTTCTTTCTGTTCATCAATGTTTTTAACCGACAGGGCAATCTTGCGATCAACGGTATCAACTTGAAGGACGGCCGCTTCAAGAACAGTCCCGACCTCAGCGAAGTCTTTCGGATTGTCGATCTTTTCCTTGCTCAGCTCAGAAACATGGATCAGTCCTTCAATACCTTCTTCAAGCTCAATAAAGATGCCGAAATCGGTAACCGACGTCACCTTGCCTTTGACAATCGTGCCACGGGCATAGCGTACCGGTACCGATTCCCATGGGTCAGAATTTAATTGCTTGATCCCCAAGGAAAAACGCTCGTTTTCACGATCGATATTAAGTACCACAGCCTTTACCAGATCACCCTTTTTAAAGGCATCTGAAGGATGCTTGATACGCTTGGTCCAGGACAGATCAGAGATATGAACCAGACCGTCAATCCCTTCATCAACCCCGACAAACACCCCAAAGTCAGTGATATTTTTGACCTGACCTTCGATAATGGTACCGATCGGGAATTTCTCGCCGATCACTTCCCAGGGATTGGGTTCAATCTGTTTGAGGCCCAGAGAAATCCGGCGATTCTCTGAATCAAGGGCAAGCACCACTGACTCAACTTCGTCACCGATATTCAAAACTTTATTCGGATGCTTGATGCGTTTGGTCCAGCTCATTTCCGAGACATGGATCAGACCTTCAACACCCTCTTCAAGCTCTATAAATGCTCCGTAATCGGTCAGGCTGACAACCTTGCCGACGACCTTGGATTCGATCGGGTACTTTGCCGCGACATCGAGCCACGGATCAGGAGCAATCTGCTTGAGACCCAAGGATACCCGCTCTTTATCACGATCAAACTTGAGCACCTTGACATTGATCTTGTCGCCGACAGCGAGGATATCCGACGGATGCTTGACGCGTCCCCAGGACATATCGGTAATGTGGAGCAAACCGTCAATACCGCCCAGATCAATAAATGCTCCGTAATCGGTAAGGTTTTTAACAATACCCTCAACCACCTGGTTCTCTTCGAGGGTTTTGAGGGTTTCGCCACGCTGTGACTCACGCTCATTTTCAAGCAGAACCCGACGAGACAGGACAATATTGCCCCGGCGCTTGTTCAGCTTGATAATCTTGAAATCGAAATTCTGGCCGATCACCTTGTCAAGATTTCGTACCGGGCGCAGATCAACCTGTGAACCAGGCAAAAAGGCGTTGACGCCAATATCAACCGACAGGCCGCCCTTGATGCGGCTGACGATACGGCCTTCAACCACAGCCCCTTCTTCGAGTGAATTCCAGATTTTCTGACGATCGGCTTTTTCTTTGGAGAGCACAATCAGACCACTGTCGCTCTCGCCGCCACCAAAGAGAACATCGTAAACGTCGCCAACCTTGACGTTAATCTCCCCTTTTTCGTCAGCAAATTCACGCAAGGGAATCATCCCTTCTGACTTGTAACCGACATCCACAACAACCGCATCAGGTGTTACCTGGACAATCGTTCCTTGAACAACGTCGTTACGCTTCAGTTCGAAGCCTCCCTGCTCATAATCCTTGAGCAGTTCTTCGAAATTCTCCTCACCTTCCAGATCCTGCATTTCATTTTCTTCAAACATGTCTTTGTCTTCTACCATTGGAGATGTTACCCCCTTGTGAATTTTCCGACGCCTTTCGACGGCGGACTCAAATTTTGAGAGTGCGCAAGTTAGCACAGCATTTAAAAAAAAACAAACCAATATTTTTCAGGCAGTTATTCTTATTTTTCAGGGGTTCCCATGTTTTCTTTCACGCTGCCTGACTAAATCTTCCATCTGTGCCAGAACTTCGCCAATAGTCATCCTGGTTGAATCAATGACAACCGCATCAGCTGCCTGTTTCAGGGGTGCCTGGGTGCGATTCATATCGGCCTGATCACGCTCATGCACGGCAGCTATCGTCTCGTGCAGATCGGCTTTGATCCCTTTTTGCTGAAGTTCGGCGTAGCGCCGTCGCCCACGTTCTTCGGCCGAGGCAGAAAGAAAGAATTTTACCTGCGCCTCGGGAAAAACGACGGTACCGATGTCGCGCCCTTCCAGAACAACCCCTCCCGACTCACCTAATTTTCTTTGCATCAACAACATGGCTGCTCTTACGGCCGGTGACGCGGCAACCAGGGGCGTTAATTTACTGATCTCCGGGGTACGGATCTGGCGCGTTACCTCCTCACCCATGGCATAAACTTTCAATCCCGAACCAGCTGCAACCAGGTCGATACGCAAATCGCTGCATAGATTTTTTAATGTTTCTTCATCATCAGGGTTGAGCCCGCGCTGCGCCACCAGGTAGGCAACAGCACGGTACATGGCGCCGGTATCGATATAAAGATACCCCAAATTCTCGGCCAGGCGGGTACTGATCGTGCTCTTACCCGCACCGGCAGGGCCATCGATCGCCACCACCAGACCTCGGGTTGTGGATGCACTGGGTCGGTTCTCGAGCGCCATCTTATCAGTCCTGACGGATCTGGTTGAGCAGATCCCAAAATCCCGGAAAGGACGTTTCAGTGCAGGCAGTGCCTTCAATTGTCACCGTCCCGGCAGCGACCAGTGACGCAATCGCCATGCTCATGGCGATGCGGTGGTCTCCATAGGAGGTCACCTCGCCACCATTCAAATGACCGGTACCGACAATCCGCATGCCGTCAGACAAGGGCTCTAATCGTCCACCGAGTTGATTCATACAGCTGCAGACCGCCTCGATGCGGTCGGTTTCCTTGACGCGCAACTCAGCAGCATCACGAATCACTGTCACGCCGGCGGCAAAGGTTGCTGCAACGCTGATCACTGGAAACTCATCGATCGCCCGCGGCACCAGCTCACCGCTGATTTCTACCCCGGTTAAGGAGCTGGTTTTGACCAGCAGGTCGGCTACCGGCTCACCACAATCCTCACGTTCGTTGAGCAGTTCAATCGATCCACCCATCAGGCGTAAAATATCGATAATGCCGCTGCGGGTCGGGTTGATCCCGACATTCTTCAGAAACAGTTCGGAGTCAGGAACGATCAGGCCGGCAACCAGAAAAAAGGCCGCCGAAGAAATATCTCCGGGCACGACCAGGTCGCGCCCCTCAAGCTCGACTGGTCCCGTGACCCGCGCGCCGCCGTGGAAAGACTCCAGGGGGACCCCGAAATAACGCAGCATGCGCTCACTGTGATCACGTGACAGGTGAGGTTCAAATACTGTGGTTGTGCCCGGTGCCTGCATTCCAGCCAGCAACACTGCCGATTTCACCTGGGCACTGGCAATCGCAGAAGAATAGTCAATCGGCTTCAGAGCACCGCCGACAATCGCCAGGGGGGCACGGTTATGCTGATCGCGTCCGTAGATGTGGGCGCCCATCAGGGTTAAAGGTTCAACGATGCGACGCATCGGGCGCTTGCGCAGATACTGATCACCGGTCAGCACCGAAAAAAACGGCTGCGCGGCAAGGATCCCGCTGATCAGGCGCATGGTGGTACCGGAATTGCCGCAATCAATCACATTGGCGGGCTCTTGAAGTCCGCCCAGCCCGACCCCATTGACACACAGACAGGTACTGTCGCGGTCATCAATCTGCACCCCCAGAGCACGAAAAGCGTTCAGGGTGGCGTGGCAATCTTCCCCCTGCAACAGGCCGCTGATCCGGCTCCGGCCGCGCGCCAGGGAGGAGAACATCAACGCCCGGTGTGAAATTGACTTGTCCCCCGGCACCCGAACCTCTCCTCGTAAGCCCATGGTTGCCGTCAGGGTTCTTTTTTCCAGTTTCTCCATGTCGATCTTCCTTCGTTACAGGTAACCATCCAGTCCGTCATTGCCACCGGGTCGGGGGCGCTGAACAGATAGTAACGACGACTAGAGTATAGCGTCGCGCATCTGCTTGGAGCGCTGAAAGAATTCATACAGTTTGTCGCCGTCACCCGCAGCTACATCGGCTTTGAGTTCGGCAAAAAACACCTCGAATTGCTCCATCATCTCTAATAACGCATCCCGATTGGTCTCGGCAATATCACGCCACATGGTCGGATCAGAGGAGGCAATGCGGGTAAAGTCACGAAAGCCCCCGGCAGAATATTCAAGAATGTTCTCCTCGTAATGATCATAAGAGCCAACCGCGTTGACCAGGGAATAAGCGACCATGTGCGGCAGATGGCTGATCGCTGCCAGAATCCGATCGTGCTTGTCCATCGGCATCTTAACAACGGTACTTCCGGCCAGCTGCCACATCCGCTCAACCAGATCAAGAGCCTGCGGATCGGTTTTTGGCGTTGGTGTCAAAATACAACGCTTGCCATGGTAGAGGCTTGAAAATGCTGCTTCAGCTCCACTCTGTTCGGTACCGGCAATGGGATGGCCGGGAACGAAATGGATAGAATCAGGCAACAGCGGTTCGATACTGCGCACAACCTCAGCCTTGACACTGCCGCCATCAGTAATAACAGCCCCCGGCTTGATAGCCGGCAGGCATTGCGCAATGACCGTTGCCAGGGTTTTCACCGGTGTCGCAAGAAAGATCAGGTCGGCATCTGCAACCGCTTCTAGCGGATCGCGGGTATAACGATCAATAATTCCGAGTTCCAATGCTTTTTCGAGATTTGGTTTGCCGCGACCACAGCCAGTCACCTCACCGACAACACCGGCTTTTTTTAACGCCAACGCCAATGAGCCACCAATCAGACCAACCCCCATGATCGCCATGCGCGGAAACAGCAAGGACCCAGACATCAGCCAATCTCCGACTGCGCGGCACCAATATGAGCCTGCGGATAGGAACCGAGAATCTTGAGAAAGTGACAGTGAGGGCGCAATTCCTCGATAGCTGCTGCGATCTGTTCATCATCACAGTGTCCCATCAGGTCGAGGAAGAAGACATATTCCCAGGCCTTTTGTTTCATCGGACGACTTTCGATCTTGGTCAGATTGATCTGGCGCTTGCTGAAAGGCTCAAGCATCCGGTACAAAATCCCCGGTTCATCCTTGATACTGAACATGATCGAGGTCTTGTCATCCCCGCCCTTGCCCGGCGATTTTTTTCCGACGACAAGAAAACGGGTGAAGTTATGCGGATTATCCTCAATCCTGGCCTTAACCACCTGCAGTCCATAATGCGCAGCGGCAGCCGAGCTGGCAATCGCGGCTGCACTCTCATCCTCGGCCACCATCTGCGCCGCAGCGGCAGTGCTCGATACATCCACCAGGGGAACATCCGGCAGATTGGTTTCCAGCCAGTGACGACATTGGGCCAGGGGCTGAGGGTGGGAAATAATCTTGGTAATCTGCTCGATACTCCCTGACTTCGATAACAGATGATGGGATATCTCCAGCATGATTTCGGCGATAATTTTCAACTCCGAATTGATGAACATATCCAGGGTATGGTTAACCACCCCCTCGGTGGAATTTTCAACCGGGATGACCCCGTAATGGGCCCGCCCACGCTCAACCTCTTCAAACACAGCGGGAATACTCTTAAGCGGCACCAGCGCCGCCGACAAACCGAATTGCTGCATCGCCGCCTGATGGGTAAATGTTGTCTGGGGCCCCAGGAAAGCCACCTGCAGAGGCATTTCCATATTCAGCGAGGCAGAAATAATCTCACGAAAGACCTTACGTACCGCGTCATTCGGGAAGGGCCCCGGATTCCCCCCGGTCAGGCGCTCGTAAATTTTCTTTTCCCGGCTGGGCACATAAAAAAGGTCATCGTTGCGTTCCTTGAGGTGTCCGACATCAAGAACAACCCCGGCACGCTGATTGAGCAATTCAAGCAGCTGATCGTCGATCCGGTCAATCTGTTCCCTGAGTTTTTGAAGTTTGTCAGCTCTGGTCATCATTCAATCCATTTACGCTGGTCAGCACAGTTAAGCTTAAACACGGGAGCTGCAATGTAGCCCAAAGATCGCTGGAAATCAATTTACCGCAACCAGAAAGTGAAGGCGGATCCATCTTGACCAGGCGCTTCCGTGCAGTTACACTCCGGCAGTCAAAAAAACAGCAACCCTTTTTAAGCAACAAGACAAAGGATACTCACCATGCCCGTTGCCGCCAAAGTAAAAAAATGCCTGGAAGGTTCTTCCTGGATCCGCAAGATGTTCGAGGAAGGTGATCGCTTGCGTAAAGAACGTGGAGCGGAGAATATTTTTGATTTCACCCTCGGCAACCCGACCATGGAACCACCGCAGGAACTGCATCAGGAACTGCAGAAAATTGCCGCTACGCCGATCCCCGGCATGCACCGTTACATGAACAATGCCGGTTATGAAGAAACGCGGGCAGCAGTGGCTGAGGTCATCGCGGAAAAATGCGCACTACCGGTAAGCGCAGCCCACATTGTCATGACCTGCGGCGCGGGAGCGGCACTGAACGTCGTTATGAAGACCCTACTGAATCCCGGAGATGAGGTTATCATCTTAAGCCCCTATTTTGTCGAGTACAATTTTTACATCGACAACCATGGTGGTGTTCCAGTCGTGGTACCCACCCTCCCCGACTTCCAACCGGATGTGAACGCCATCTCCGCAGCCATCACCGCACGCACCAAAGCCATCATTATCAACTCCCCCAACAATCCGACCGGGGTTATTTATCCCTTGGCGGTTCTAAAAGAAATCGGCCAACTGCTGGCTGACAAAGAACAGGAACTCGGTACCACTATTGTCGCTGTTTCCGATGAACCCTATGCCCGCATCAGTTTCGGTGAAGAGGTTCCCTGCATCTTTGCGGCCATCACCAATGCCGTTATCGTTACTTCCCACTCCAAGGATCTGGCCCTGCCGGGTGATCGTATCGGTTATCTGGCCGCGTCACCGACCCTGAAAGATGTCAACCTGTTTATGCAGGGCGCGATTTTTGCCAACCGCGTCCTGGGCTTTGTCAACGCCCCGGCGCTGATGCAGCGGCTGGTCACCCGTCTGCAGCGGGTCAGCGTTGATGTTGAGCAATACCGGATCAAGCGCGACCTGCTCTACAACAAACTCATCGAGCTGGGCTTTGAGGTGGTCAAGCCCGGCGGCGGCTTTTACCTGTTTCCCCGCTCACCCCTGCCCGATGAGATCGAATTTATCCGCCGTGCCCAACAGCACGGTATTCTGCTGGTTCCCGGCAGCGGCTTTGGCGCGCCCGGCTTTTTCCGCATCGCTTATTGTGTTGAGAATGACATGATCAAGCGCAGCCTGCCGGCCTGGGAAAAACTGGCGTCTGAATTGGGGATGGTTACCGGCTGACGAAGTTGAAACGGTACAGCCGGCGCTAATGCACAACTTAATGCATAACAAGCTCAGGCATTAGCGCTAGCGTACCGATGCTACCGAAACCCTGAAAACAACGCCGCGGTTGCATAACAAAAACCACCCCGTTCCAGGGTGGTTTTTGTGTATTGAGTAGCGACCGGCTGTCTGATCACGCCTGATATAATCGCTCGACCTCCGCCCAATTGATGACGTTGAAGAAGGCGCTGACGTAATCAGCCCGCCGGTTCTGGTAGTGCAGATAATAGGCATGCTCCCAGACATCCAGACCCAGGATCGGTTTATTGCCGCTCATCAGCGGGCTATCCTGGTTCGGTGTACTTTCAATAACCAGTTTCCCCTGTGGGTTGCGACTCAGCCAGGCCCAGCCACTGCCGAAACGGGTCATCGCCGCCTGGCTGAAGGCCTCTTTGAACTTGTCGAAACCACCCAGTTCCTGGGCGATGGCGGCGTCCAGGGCGCCTCCCGGCTTGCCGCCGCCATCCGGGCTGAGCAGTGTCCAGAACAGGCTGTGATTCGCGTGACCGCCGCCGTTGTTGCGCACGGCGGTCCGGACGTTTTCGGGCACATCGTCCAGGCGCGTGATCAGATCATTGACCGGCAGATCGGCCAACGATGAGCCTTCCAGCGCCTTGTTGACATTGGTGATGTAGGCCTGGTGATGTTTGGTATGGTGGATTTCCATGGTTCGGCCATCGATGTGCGGTTCCAGGGCTGTATAGCTGTAAGGAAGTTCGGGTAAAGTGTAAGACATAAACGACTCCTCTTAAATGCGAAGCAGAGCTGTTTTTCCAGGCCGATGCGGTCGACGCAGCCGACCCGCCAACTCCGTGTTTGCGGTTACGGCGCCGCCTGTCGTGCCCTTCGGGGGTCGCAGGCAACGCGCTGGCCTGCCGCCCGGTCTGCACCAGAACAAGGTTGGATCTTCGACATCTGGTGGTCTGTAAATATCTCCAGCTGCGGCAGCGCTGCCGCCACCTCAGGGAGCTGACAATTAAATCCATAATGCCGAAGATCTCCTTTCGTGGCTGTCCACCGCCCATCAGGTGGTACCGGTCAGCGAGACCTTCTCCGTATATGGCTTGCGCCATAAGTAAATTCTACTCTATTCTGGTTTGCAGATGTAAGTAGGGGAGCTGGATTTTGTGTTTGGTGGGATGGTAGTAAAAAGCCGAGCGGGATTTGACAGACGTGTCCCGGCAGAAAATGGCACTTCGCTCTCGGCAGGATCTCCCCCTCCAGGAGGACAAAAACAATGGTCTACCAAAATATATAGGGCGATTTTTACCCTCAAAAATCGCCCTATAGACTATTTTTTACTGCGAAAAATGGCAATTTTCTTCTTTATTTCAAATATCTGCTCAAGTGAACCCGCGGGACAACCGAGACAATGTCCCCTCGGTTTTGCTGGCTAATGCCAATGTTCAGTGGGCCCAAGCACGCAGCATGCGCAAAAGGCCACGCAGTGTCTGGGGTCCGCTGGAGCTATTTTCAGCGCATTCACCAAGACAGGGTTTTGACCGAAGGATCAAACAACAACCCCATTACAAGGTCGGGGCTACCCATTTCCACCCCATCGATGAAATCATCAGATGTAAGTCCTGCCGCCTGCGAACATGCTGCGCAAGCAATCACGGTGCCACCGTCCTTGATAAAGGCAGTGATCATATCCTGAATAGACTGATCACTTTCCCTCATTAACCCATGAACGTGAGAAGGACGCTTTTTATCGGCCAAATAGATACCCCGGACATTGAGCCAAATAGCTACGGGCTTATGGCCACGTTTCAGCACTTTCTCGTGAGCGAACATAATGGCCTTTGCTGCTGCCCAGGTGTCATCAGTCGTCAGATTGACGAATAGCCCACCTTTTGACTCATCAGCGTGAGCCACGGAAATAGACATTACCGCAAAAACCAGGACAAGAGCCTTCACTGCCGATTTCATAGTTTTCATGTTTCCTCTCTTTTGGAAATGGTGCGTTCAGCACTGTTGGGATTTGATGGGAAGTTTCGGCGTCGTTTGCGCCAACGCTCCACATCATCTCTGTATCAACTTCTCCCCTAATCTTTTTGCCTTTGCCTTTAAGGGTGACGAAATCTCTTTTGACTTTCTGGTTCCCGGTTTAGCTATTGTTCCCACTATCTTGTACCCCCCGTAGTGCAGCACCTCCCTGACCGCTCTTATGGCTCCCCTGCTCTCGGCAAGAATGAAATTGAAGGGCCAGGGGGTCGTACATGCTGTCACAACTACGGCCCGCTTCCCTTTCTGCCTGGGCTGTGGTACGCCCCCTGGGCTTTCTCCCATAAATACCGGAACATTACGGTCAAAAAGAAGTTTCAGCGGTGCACTCATGTTACCCCAGTGTGTCGGAGTTCCAATGATCAAGACATCAGCTTCTTGAATTTTATTTCCCACGATGTGCGCATCATCTTCAGGCAAAATGCATGTATCTTTCTCTCGGCAGACCATACAGGTTGTGCAATATGTCATATTGAGTTTAGATACATCAATCCATTCAACTTTATGTTCGCCTGATAAAGGCTCGGTTACATATTCAAGGAGCGAAGCGACCGTTCCACTCTCCCGATAGCTGCCGTTCAGCACTAATATGTTCATTTTTTATTCTTTCTTCCAGCGGTTCATGATAACCGGCGGCGACGCGAACTTGCGTTATCCACCGCAATTTTGTTTTGTTTTTGGAGAAGACACTTCGCGATTGCTGTCCGGTTGAGTAAAAGCCTAAAGCAATTAAGTTGTTATGCCTTTTTAAACAGATCTACTTTCCAGTAACTCTCGTAAGGGTAGAGGAAGATAGCTTCTAACTTTTTTATTTATTCTTTTTTCGTTTTTTTGCCAAAATATACCAAGGTAAATTATTGATAAACCAATGGCCGTTAAGGCGATCGGAAATAACCAACTGTCCTTAAATACCTCATCGGCGAGGTGACCTAAATAAACTGAGCAACCAATAGCGCCGAAAACAACGAAAACCCTGCGAACAATTGCCACTCCAACTCCGACAAGCATCAGATTTATGCAAAAAAATATAAATTTTGAAAGTTCAGAGTCAGAATGCTGGGATGTCATTCCCCCCCAAAAAGTCATGACTCCAAATAAATAGAGCCAAAAAGCATAATCACCTGATTTTGATGACCGGATATCTACCCAAAAGGCTAAAAGAGTCATTGCTAGACCGAAATACATTGAAACTAGTGCACGGAATTCAAAGTCTGGCCTGTCACCCACTAACATTACAGCAATATCCATGGACATATACCAAAGTGTCACTGCTATAGGCATTAGTAGAAATGGATACCGGTAAACCCAGGCAATGGTAACCCCAACAGCCAAAGTTCCAAATTCTAAAAAGATCCAGTGCCATTTTATGTATCGATGATACTCACGATAAGTAGAATCATCAGGCCACCAACCCATTGCTTGTTGTAGACCATATATCGCTAATGGCGTCAGTGCCACCAGGAAGGTTGCACAAATGCCTGCCGGTATTATGTGCCCTTTTTTCTTGAAGTTTTCAGTGAGTTTTATGCCAACCCCTGCGTAAAGAAGAGAGATGAAGAAAATCCCCCAACCTCCAAATTTTTCCCAACCTAGATTCATAAATAGGGTCATTGCACCAATTGCAATCAACCCGCCCATGTAATAAAGGACATGAGTAAAATCGAAACTTGGTCCAGAGGCAGGAAGTGATTTGAAAAAATTGAAAAGGTTGTCAGCCTGCTTTTGAGAAATGATTTCTTCCGCTACGGCTAATTCAAGTTTTTTCTTTGATAATTTCATTTTTCCCCACAAAAGATCATCGGTATTTATGATTTATAGAATCATAACGGAGTGGCCTTGGAGCCGTGCCCGAAGGGCATCGGTCTCCAAAGGCTGGTTCGTCCGCCTGCGGACGGACTAGCCGAACGGCTCACAGGCCACCACGTTCACTCCGACCGCAGGTCGGGCCCTCTCACAAATCACCAATGCCTGAAACAAAAAACGCCACCGACCGGCATACTGCCGACACGGTAGCGTTTGATCTTCAGTGTGATGTTATCCTCATCCTCAGCCCCCCTGAAAATGCAACTATGATTTGATACCTTATCAGTCAGAGGATGTCAATTCTTGCTGCCGTTGACCTTCCTCCCCGTTGTGACACAGCGACGATTTATCCGGTGAAGTAAAAATAACCGTCACGGTACTACGTTCCGGGCCTTTATCACCGAGTCAACAAGCCAAATCTCCTGGCGAGCGGTAGCGAGAGGGGGCGCTTTTTGCCTTTCGTGAAAAAAGGCAGTGACCTGCCACTTTCATCTGTCGATGAGAAAGACACCGCCCTGTGCGCACCACAAGTCGCCCCACGCCAGAGGAAAGCTCTTTTGAGCGTTTGCCAAAAGTATGGCGGCGTGCGGGACCACGATCCCGCGACCTTGGTGTTGGTGTTGATCTCAAACAATCAGGCGGCGGATGCGTCGCCCCTAGCGTTCGGAGAACATTCGATCCGCCACCTGATCTGCCGGACAGATCTCCCCGCTCGGACTGACATAACGCACTTCACAACATAGATCAAAGCCGATCTGCTCACGGATTTCTGCACGAATCCGGGAGATCAGCCTGAGCACATCGGCCGAGGAAGCTCCACCCTGGTTGACAATGAAGTTGGCATGTTGTCGCGACACCTCGGCAGCACCGCAACGCAACCCTTTCAGACCCGCCTCTTCAATGATCTTCCCCGGCGGCCCGACACTGGCATGCATGGCACTGGTGCTTAAAAATACCGAACCGCAGTTGGGCAGTTTGCGCGGAAACTTGCGCCGGCGTTCGCGCAGGTCAACCAGCATCTCCCGGCGGATATCCGCAAGATGTCCCGCAGGGCATTCCAGTTCAACCTCAACAACTACCGCGCCTCGCTTCTGCAGGGCGCTGTGACGATAATCAAACTGACATTCAGCCGCACTTAACTGATGGATGCTCGCGTCCCGGTCAACGACAGTGACCCGGACGATATGTTCACCGATGCCACGCCGGTGGCTGCCGCCGTTCATCAGGACCAGCCCCCCCAGGGTTCCCGGAATGCCGATACAATGTTCAAGCCCGCTCAGTCCGGCCCGCATGGCAAGGCGTGCCAGCTGCGGCACCCAGGCCCCTCCACCGGCGACAATACGCGTTCCGGCAATATCAATGTGATCCATGTGCGCGCCGATTTTCATCACCACTCCACGAACACCGACATCATCAAACAACAGATTCGTCCCCTGCCCGATCACCACCAACGGCAGGTGGTGTTCCCGCACAAAGCGGATGACGGCTACCACCTGATTCGAATTTTCCGGCTCGACAAACAGATCCGCCAGCCCACCGATCTGCCAGCTGTTATGACGTGACAGTGGCTCGTCAACAGCGACCTGCCCGGCACCTGCTGCCAGCAGTTCCTGAAATCTAACGGCCTGGTGTGGTGACATTATCCCTGACCTCCGGCCCGACAAAAATCAACAACCTGTAATTGGACCTTGGTATTGCCCCGCCACTCATTCAGTTGTGGCCGATAGAGAATATCCAGTTCTCCGGCACATTCAGCTAAACGCTCACCACAACCAAAAGCAATGGCGCTCACTCTGAACCCTTGTTGTTCAACGTCAAACTTGAGGTGTTTTTCGGCAACCAGGGTGCAATTTTTTACAGTACAGCGACAGCTTAAAAAAAGCGGTTGCGGGTTACCAACCCCAAAGGGCTCCAACGCTTTAAGTTCCGCGACCGCAGCAACGCTCCACTGATCAAGGCGGTATTCTCCATCATAGTCAATGGAGGGAGTACAGGTTTCATCCGTCAACTGTGCCTGTGCCACCTGCTCAAAACGCTGGGAAAAATCCGCAACCTGCTGTTCCGCGATGGTCAAGCCAGCCGCCATGGTATGTCCGCCAAAGCCCTCCAGCAAGTCACCACAGCCTTTAAGCGCCCGGTAGAGATCAAAACCCTTGATGGAGCGGCCAGAGCCCTTCCCCACCCCGTTTTCCAGCGCAATCAGAAAGGTCGGACGGTGGTAGCGTTCCACCAGACGGCTGGCGACAATCCCGATCACTCCCGAATGCCAGTCGCTGTCGGCCAGCACAATGGATCGACGATCCTGCGGATCGGCTTCGACACGGACAATGGCATCTGCCAGCACCTTCTTTTCAAGGGCCTGGCGCTCCCGGTTGAATTGATCCAGCTGATGCGCTACGGTTTGAGCATCTGTGCCCGCCTCGCCGAGCAGTAATTTCACTCCAAGGGCAGCATCTTCCAGACGCCCTGCCGCATTAAGCCGTGGAGCCAACTGAAAGCCGACACTTCCGCTGGTGACTGTCGTAACGCCGGAAACCTCTTTTAAAGCAGCAACGCCGCGACGCTCTCCCTGTTCAAGCAACCGCAACCCGGTTCTGACCAGAATGCGATTGACTCCGGTCAAGGGCGCGATATCGGCAATTGTCCCCAGCGCTACCAGGTCAAGAGAATGGCGCAGATCAGGTTCGGCTTGATTATCAAAATAACCGCCGGCGCGCAAACGTTTGCGCAGAGCGATCAGCAGCATAAAAGCGACCCCAACGCCGGCCAGTTGGATATAAGGATAACGATTTGCCGGTAATTGCGGATTAACCACAGCAATCGCCGGCGGCAGGGTATCGCCCGGTTGATGGTGATCGGTAATAATCAGGTCAATTCCCAGATCCTGAGCCAGCAGCGCTTCGTTGTGGGCACTGATACCGCAATCGACGGATACCATCAGTCGACAGCCGTCCCTGGCGATCTGACGAATGGCATCGGCAGATAAACCATAGCCATCCTTTAAACGTAAGGGGATATGATAATCGACCTGGCCGCCAAAAGCGCGAAGCACTTCCACCAGCAACGCACAACCGCTGATGCCATCGACATCGTAATCGCCATGTATACTGATTTTTTCACCGGATTTAAGGGCAATCTCCAGGCGTCGAGAGGCCTTGTCGAGGTCCGGCAACAGCTCGGGATCTGGCAGCGCTGCCAGCACCGGGTGCAAAAACAGGTGTGCCTCAGCAGCGGTGACATAACCGCGCTGACAGAGGATAGTTGCGAGCAGGGTGCTGACCTGTAACGACTCAGCCAATGGCTGCACCATCAGTGGATCGGGGGGAGTGGCCCGTGATATCCAACGGCGTTGGCGGACAGGCTGCATAACGAACCTTAGAAAAGTTAGTCCCCGCTCCGCGCACAACGGATCGGGGACTTTACAAAGCTGGAGGGAATCTAGGAACGCGGCGCCTCAGGCATCGGCGGATGATTCTTCATGAAATCGACTTCCGTGCGAATCTGTTCAACATTACCACCGGGATTCAACTCTAGAAAACTCTCCCATGCCGCGATCGCTTTGGGGAAATCCTGCAGATCATAGCGGTAAACCACTCCCAGGTTATAGCGGCTTTGCACATGATTTGGATCAAGCTCGGCGGCGCGCTGAAAATTACTGACGGCGCGATCATACCAACCGACGCGACGAAACATGGTACCCTGATCGGTTAACACATTAGGGTCATCAGGGCCAAGTCCAAGGGCCTTATCATAAGCCTCTATGGCTTTAATCGGCTGATCTGCCCCGAAATAATTGTTTCCAAGCTGCACCCAGGCGTTGCGGTTTTCAGGATCACGCGCAACAATTCCTTCAAGGGTGGTAATCTGCTGCTGATAATTCACCACTGGAACCCCCGCTGCAGAGGGAGGTGCTCCGCCGGCGGCTGCAGGTTGTGACGTGTCACGTTGCCAGTTCGAATAGATTACCCCGCCAAATACTCCAATAATCAACGCTATAACGATAAAAACAATGGTTTCTTTCTTCATTGCTGCTCCACTTGCTAGTGACTGCGCAAAAATCAGGCCCGCTTAGCCGCTTTTTTCTGCCACAACAGCAGCAACGGGCTGGCGACAAAGATGGAGGAGTAAGTACCTACCAAAATACCGACAAGCATGGCGAAGGCAAAGTTATGAATAACCCCGCCACCCAGGACAAACAACGACAGGACCACCAACAGGGTTGTTCCTGACGTGATAATGGTACGGGAAAGGGTTTCATTGATACTGCGATTGAGGATAAAGGTGAAGCTTTCCTTGTTGTGTTTACCGAGATTCTCACGAATACGGTCATAGACAATGATCGTGTCGTTCAGGGAATAACCGATAATCGCCAGGAATGCAGCAATAATGGGCAGATCGATCTCCTTGGCGAAGATACTGAACATGCCCAGGGTAATCACCACATCATGCAGCAACGCAACTATGGCACCAACCGCAAAACGAAATTCAAAGCGCCAGGAGATGTACGCCAGAATACCGATCATGGCATAGAAGATAGCCCACATTCCCTTGTTACGTAGATCCTTGCCAACCTGAGGACCAACCATCTCCACCCGGCGCACCTCCACCTGTCCGGCACCGTATGATTGTTCGAGGGTTTCCGTAATCAATACTGAAATTCCCTGCAATTCACCGCTTGACCGCTCAACACGAACAAGAAATTCATTGCTGCCTTCACCAAAGCGTTGAACAACCGGATCGCCCAGATCAACACTGCCGAGAGCATCGTTGATTTCTGCTGCATCGGTCGGGCGCTCGAACTGCACCTGAACCAGGGTACCACCGGCAAAATCGATCCCGTAATGGGGACCGCCGTGGCGAATTAGGGATGCAAAACCGGCCAGGATAAGCACCAGTGAGATAATTAATGCCAACTTGCGTTTGCCGATAAAATCGATATTGATGTCCGGCTTAATGAGTTGCATGCCGTCTTTCTCCTTATATACTCAACCGCTTGATGTTGCGGTTTTTCAAGTAAAAATCAAAGATGAAACGGGAAACAAAAATCGCCGTGAACAACGAAGCGATAATCCCGATCGAGAGAGTAACGGCAAATCCACGCACCGGACCGGTACCAAACTGGAAGAGTACCAGGGCGGCCAGCAGGGTCGTCAGGTTGGCGTCGATAATGGTTGAAAAAGCTTTGCTGTAGCCTGATTCAACGGCCAGTTTGGGAGCTCTCCCCAGCGCCAACTCCTCGCGGATACGCTCAAAGATCAGCACATTGGCATCTACCGCCATACCTACAGTCAGGACAATGCCGGCCAATCCAGGCAGCGTCAGGGTTGCGCCGAACATGGACAACAGGGCGGCGATAAAAAACAGGTTCATTACCAGAGCGCTGATAGCGATCAAACCGGACAGCTGATAATAGACGATGACCACCACCAGCACCAGCAGTGCGCCAACCCAGATCGATTTGATTCCGCTATCGATGGAATCCTGTCCCAAAGAAGGCCCGACGGTACGATTTTCAAGAATTTCAACCGGTGCCGGCAGCGATCCTGCACGCAGGACGATGGCCAGATCGGTCGCCTGCTGGGAGGTAAAAGAACCGGAAATCTGGGCGCTGCCGCCGGAAATCCGCTCACGGATCACCGGCGCCGAATAGACCGTATCGTCAAGCACAATGGCCATGCGACGGCCAACGTTGGCAGCGGTGATCTGATCGAAGCGACGTGCGCCGACGGCGTTAAAATCGATCGACACATAGGGCTCATTAAAACGTGAGTCAATCCGCACATTGGCGTCAGCCAGCAGATCGCCGGTGAGAACCGTCTGCTTCGACACCACCAGGGGGATTTCCGTCTCTACCCCGGTAGCCCGGTTGGTGCTGCGCTCATACAGCAGTTGCCCGCCTTCCGGCACTCGACCAGCCACAGCATCCTGGATATTGGCTGTTTCATCGACCATTTTGAATTCAAGGCGCGCGGTTTTACCCAACAGGGAAATCGCGCGGTCAGGTTCGGCGACCCCCGGCAACTGGATAAGAATCCGGTTTCCGGTCTGACGCTGCAACGTCGGCTCGCTGACGCCAAATTGGTCAACCCGGTTACGCATGGTTTCCAGGGCCTGGCGAACCGCATAATCCTTGATACTTTCAATTTCTTCATCACTCAAGCGAAAATGCTTTTCGATGTATCCACCAGCGCCGGTGATGGTAGCAGGTTCCAGTGCCGGAAACTCGCTCATCATCAGAGTCTCAACCTTGCGTCCTTCATCTTCATCGTAGACCTGGACAACCAGCCGATCCCCCTGTCTGCGCTCTATCCGTTTGTAGATGATATCTTCTTCTTTCAAACGGATATCGGTCTGGTCGATGATCGTATCAACGCGGCTTTCAACGGCCTTGTCAACATCGACACCAAGCACCAGATGCATCCCCCCCTGCAGATCCAATCCCAGCTGTATCGGCCCGAAAGTTTCCGGCCACCATGACGGCACATCGCCGCGCAACAGTGTTGGGACAAGTGCAAACAGTGACAGAAGCAGGCAGAATATAATCACCAGGCCTCGTGTATTAAGACTATTAGACATCTGTGTCGTATCTCCCTTGAGTAATTACAACTTAAATACTCACTATTTCATCCATCTGAATCGCAAATGGAGGCGCAACTCTTTTTTTTAAAAGCGCACGAGTTACTGGCGTACCTCGGTAATAGACCCACGGTTCAATTTAATTTTAACGCCGTTGGCAATCTCAAGGGTAACGACTGCATCTTCAACGGCAGTAATCTTGCCATGGATGCCGCCGGCCGTGACCACAGATTCTCCAGATTTCAAGTTGGAAATCAGTTCACGGTGCTGCTTGGCGCGCTTCTGCTGCGGACGGATGAGCAGAAAATAAAAGATGGCAAACATAGCGACCAGCATAATGATGCCGGAGTATGGGTTGCCTTGCTGAGCGGCGCCTTCGGCCATTGCGTATGCATTTGATGTCATGTTGTTCTCCTTGCTTTTGTTGAGTAGAAAGATTTCTTCCTTAAAAAAAGGGATACGGGATCTGGCGTTAGGATAGATCCCGCCGGGCATAAAATGAACGTCGGTAATCGGCAAAACATCCGGCAGCGATGGCATCCCGTATTTCGCTCATCAACTGCAGATAATAATGAAGATTGTGGTGCGTGTTAAGCACTGCCGCAAGCACCTCGTTACAGCGGTACAGATGACTTAAATACGCACGACTGTAGTTCTGACAGACATAGCAGCGACAATCAGGGTCAATCGGCCCGGCATCGTCACGGTACCGCGCCTGCTTGATGACCACTTTGCCAAAGCGGGTAAAAAGAACCCCGTTACGTCCGTTACGGGTCGGCATGACACAATCGAACATATCACAGCCACGCGCCACCCCTTCGATCAGATTTTCCGGGGTACCAACACCCATCACGTAGCGCGGTACGCCGGCCGGCAGCAGAGGCAGGGTGTATTCCATCATGTCATACATCAAGGAGGTCTCTTCGCCGACCGACAGCCCACCTAATGCATAGCCTTCAAAACCGATATCGAGCAGTTGTGCAACGCTGCGCTGCCGCAACTGCAGATCCATCCCACCCTGAACAATGCCGAAAAGTGCTGCCCCGGAGCCTGGAGGAATCACGTCACGGCAACGTTTCGCCCAGCGCGCCGAACGTTCGGTAGAAGCCAGAACATAAGAGTGTTCAGCCGGATGAGGGATACATTCATCAAACACCATGATGATGTCGGAACCCAGTGCCAGTTGAATCTCCATCGACAGTTCCGGCGTCAACTGGTGGCGACTGCCATCCAGATGTGACTGAAACTGAGCACCCTCCTCGGTGATTTTGCGTAGCTCTCCGAGGCTGAAAACCTGAAAACCACCGCTATCCGTGAGGATCGGCCGATCCCAGTTCATAAAACGGTGCAAACCCCCGAGTTGTTCCACCAGACGATGGCCGGGACGCAAGTAAAGATGATAGGTGTTGGCCAGTATAACCTGCGCGCCTATCTCTTTGAGCACTTCCGGCAACATCCCCTTAACCGTTCCCAGGGTGCCAACGGGCATAAAGATCGGTGTTTCGATGGCGCCACGCACAGTCTGAATACGTCCGCGCCGGGCCTGGGTTGCCTGATCCTGCGCCAGCAGGTCAAAGCCAAAATCTACCTTCATCTTGCTATCGACACTATCATAAGATCAACATGCAATCACCGTAACTGAAAAAACGGTACTTTTCACTAACAGCCCGGTCATAGGCGCGCAACATCAGTTCACGGCCGGCAAAAGCACTTACCAGCATCAACAGCGTTGATTTGGGCAGATGAAAATTGGTGATCAAGGCATCAACAATCTTGAATCGGTAACCGGGAACAATAAAAATCTCACTGTCACCATCTCCGGCTTTGAGCAACCCGTCTTCACCGGCTGCGGTTTCAAGTGCCCTGGTAACGGTCGTACCTACCGCAAAAATCCGCCCGCCATGTGCACGCGCCTGATTAATGGTCTGTGCAGTAGCAGCTGGGATGGAATAGTATTCCGCGTGCATCTTGTGTTGGCGGATGTCCTCAACCCTGACCGGCAAAAAAGTGCCAGGGCCGACGTGCAAGGTCAGAACACAGATTTCTACGCCTTTGGCACGTATCTGCTCGAGAATTTCCGCGGTAAAGTGCAGTCCAGCTGTGGGGGCTGCCACTGCGCCTCTTGCCCGCGCGAAAACAGTCTGATAGCGAGAACGGTCAGCCAACGTATCAGCACGTTTGATGTAAGGAGGCAGGGGTAGATGCCCAATCTCGTCAATGATTTGCCAGAAATCCCCCTGACAATCAAAACGGATGTGACGCAGGTAGTCATCTCCGGCCTGCAACACCTCGGCTGACAGACGCTCATCAAAGATCAGTCGCGTACCAACTGCCAGGGGCTTGGAGCTCCTGGTCATGCACAACCAGTCTATCTCCCCGGTAGATTCCGGGCACTGCCGCACCAGCAGCACCTCAACCTGACCACCACTGGTCTTGTTAGCAAACAAACGCGCCGGGATAACCTGGGTATCATTGATAACCAGTACATCTCCGGGGGAAAAGCTATCAACTATATCGGCAAACTGTCGAGAGGCAACGGCACCTGTCTGACGCTCTACAGATAACAACCGGGAAGCGTCGCGGCGGGCAGCGGGTGCCTGAGCGATCAACTCCTCCGGCAGGGTAAAATCAAAATCAGATAACCACATCAAACCAATCCAGAATTGTTCAAATAGCGGCTAAGAAAATCATAGTTGACCCCTGTTGTCAATCGCTTTCGCGGAACAGGCCGGGCATCTGACAGATGAATTTTTGCCGTAGCTGTAACGAAATAAAGCAAAAACCGTTTTTCATATGTAGCGGTCAAACCACAGGCAGGGGAAGCTATCGGTCCTACCTCTATCGCTTTGCGTTATTGTCCGCCTTCATACAATACACGCCACTGATTATGCTGTTTTACCAGGTACAGGCGCTTACGCATATCGCCGTTGAAATTATTGGATCGATAGTGCTGAATAAAATTGGCAACAATCATTGCCGGTTCATTACCTTTGCGTGGATATTCATACAGTGACAGATCACTCACGGCAATCTGCTGATAGGTTTTGGATGAAAACACCTGCTGCTTATAATGGCTCCAGCTACGATAATCGTGCTGGGCTGACCAGAAATCTTCTGCATACATGTCTAGATACGCTTGCAGATCACCCTCTTCCCACTGTTGTCGCCACTCTTCGATAAAACCTATAACGTCCCGTTTCTGTCTCTGCCAGTCGCCATGAGGCAGCCACTCAAGTCCTTCAGTGATGATAACCGGGGTCCGGCCAGTCTCAACATAGGCACGAATATGTTCAAACTCTTCGTTGGTCAACACGACACAGCCTTCACTATCCAGTGGGGGGCGACTGAATAGCGAACGGTCGGTTCCGTGCAACCAGATACCGAAACCGCTTTTATTGCGGCGACGGTCGTATTCGTTAGGATAATTAATGGGAAAAGCACCGCTACCGTACAGGGGTGGAAGATTTTCAGAGTCAATATAGCTGGTAACGAAATAGGTTCCGGTTGGGGTCTTAAGATCTCCCTCGACCATTTTGTCACCTAGCTGTTGCCCGAGAACAATATAGAAATCATCAACAAGCTTTGGCGGCAGACCGTCGCCCTGATTGCGAAACACATAGAGGCGGTTTTTACTTTTGTCAATCACCAGGGCATAGGGGGTTTTTTCTCCCAGGGCAATCAATGCACGAGGACTCTGATGATCATTCAGACGCGATAAATAGCCATGCAGGCGAGCCCGCGCCTCACTGCGCAATTCATCCAGACGCTGATGATAGTGCCGGCCCTCAACTTCCGGCACAGCACCGCCGATGGTTTGTAGCGGGGTGAAACGTGCCAGCAACAGGTCACCAAGTACCAGATGGGCAAGTTCAAAACGTGGTGCCAGCCGGGTCAACAGCTCGATCTGGGTGATCGACTGGTCGATGTTGCCGCGTTGAAACAACAACAGACCTTGCAGCAGGAGTGTTTCATAGTGACTATTTGTGTCATTAAAACGCCCCTGCAGATGCTCAAAAAATCCTGATGGCGGCTGAACTGAAAGTGACTCGGCCCTGGCAAGAACAAGATCAGGTTGGCGTTCCGGCTGCGTAACATCCGAAAGAGGTTGCGGCCACAGGGCAACGACCCGAACCACGGTGGCAGCAATCAGCAGGACAAGAAACAGAGCGGTAACAGTGATTCTGATCATCAATACATCAGCTCCAGAGCACGCTCACGCTCAATCATCCAAAGGCCATCCTGGCGCCGGAGATCGAACAGCTTGCGGGTACGGTCAGAATAACGTTCACTTTGATAGTCCTGAATCACCTCGAGTTGGACAAACCCCTCAGTTTCACGACGCAACTCAATCGTTCCGAGCGTCACCAGAATTTCCTCGGGCTGCTGCAGGCGCTGACGCCGTTGCCTGATCCATTCGTCATAATCAAGGCCACCGGCGGGTTCAAACTCGTTACTGTAAAAGGCAAGATACCCCTCGATATCCTGCGCTGACCAGGCGGCAGCCCAGCGCTCCAGAACTTCGGCAGGAGCTTCCGGCGCAACAGCGGCTGCAGGACTAACGGCAACCGCAGGAACGACTTGCTCGCCGACCGGCCCCGGTTGTGGTTCAGTAACAGCAACGGCATCACCTTCGGCCTCCTGACTTAAGATAGCCGAGGGATTTTCCTTATCCATGCCGACGTTATCATCGCCAGCAGGAACGTCTGCGGTGGTTGGAGTAATTTCCGTGGATTCACCAGGCCGGGGCTCCGCAGGCAGGAGCACAGAAGGCTTGCCCTCCTCTGGCATGGCAGTGCCTTCATCAGCGGCTGGTGTCACCCGGGCGATCACGGTGTCGGTCCCTGAAGGCAAAGAAACAACCCCCTGGTTAGTGAAGAAATCCAACTGTAGTGGCGTCTGCTCATATTCAAACTGCAGAGCACGTCCATAAGAGTCCCGTGCTATCTCAGCATAGACCGATCCCAGATTGCGATAAATAGTTGCCGTTTGGGCATCGAGGATAATCGCCTGTTCCAGCCACTCGCGAGCGGTTTCGATGTCACCACGAACAGCAGCGACAGCTGCCAGGTTATTATGGATCTGGGGATGATCAGGAAAATTTTCCAGCAGCCGGTTCAGCTCACGCCCGGCCCCTTCCGGATCCCCCTCAAGCCACAATCGGGTACTATTCGTATAATCGGGGGCCACTGTTTCAACAGTAAACACAGTTGGAGACGGCGCGTCAGCGGGACGAGCCAGAAAATAATCAAAAAACAGCGCGCCCAGGCAAAAACCGACAACCACGCCGATAAGCAAGGTAAAAAACCGGCGCGGTGACGAGACTTTCGATGTCGGCGCCGCTGATAAAGAAAGTGAAAGCTCCTCATCCGCCTGATGTTGTGTCGTTCCGGACTCGGTCGTATCAGCTTCTATATCACGCAACTGATCCTCAATGCGGGCCACCATCGCCATCGCATCTTGCTGGATCCTGACTTCTTCATCAGACGCAGAGGCAGGGATATCAACACGGCTGGGAGTCTGATCCACAATCTCAAGACTCAGCAATACCTCACATTGTGCCCTGACCTGGGCAAGAGACAGGCGCTCTGCAGACGACTTTGCCGTCATCCCCATTAACAATTCGGCGCAAAAGTAAAGGGGTTCAGGTAACTCCGGAAAACTGTCATTAAGATGCTGCATCCCGACCGTAAATGCATCATTCCCCAAAAAAGGCGGGTGTCCCATCATCAATGCATAAAATAGACAGCCGATGCTGTAAATGTCTGCGGCCGTTCCGGGAGCCTCACCACGTATCTGTTCCGGACTGGCATACTCTGTTTCAACCGCCGTGCGATAATCAAAAGCCACCAGAGAAGCCAGAGAAAAATCAGCTAGGTAGGGTTTACCTTTGTCAAGATAAAGGCTATAGGGCGACAGGGCACCATGATATAGCTGCTGCTGGTGAGCTGGTTCGAGGAGCTTGGAGAGTGCGTGGATCAGCTCCAGTGATGATCGTACCGAACGTTTATCGATCAAGGTCTTCTGCAGTGGCTCACCGGGCGGGAGCGGGTACAGGCAAAAAAGCTCTCCTTCCTGTTCGATGATCCGGATCGGTACGCCTACGGCAGGAATCTTTAACGCACACAGGGCTTTGATCTGATCATAAAAGGCCTGACGCTGCGCACGACTCCAGTCCGGCGAAGCGATGAACTGTATCAGCTTTTCTTCACCCGATCCGGTCGTCACCAGATACTCAAGATGCGAATCAAACTGTGCCAGTTGACGGATCACCGTGCAATCAGCAATGATTTGTCCTTGATCCAACATGACATCACCTGCTCAAAAAGCGTAACTCTTGCGCCTCACCCTGGTCACAGGATCACCGACCCTGAGCGAGACCAATACCAGAAAATATCATAAACAACAAAAACAAGTCGCAACTCACGGGAAAACCGGAACGATTCCCAATCCTTGTGTCTCGCTGAATCCATACATCAGATTCATATTATGCAGCGCCTGTCCCGCGGCCCCCTTGACCAGATTATCAATGACGGAAACCACAATCACCCGACCGGTGCGTGAATCAGCAACCAGGCCGATATCACAAAAGTTGGTGCCGCGAACATGGGCAATATTAGGCAATTCACCTTCCGGCAGAACCCGGACAAAGGGTTCATCGCTATACCGCTGCTGATAAAAAGCCAGCAGTTCAGCCGTCGACCGAGTCTCGAGCAACGACGCATAACAGGTCGACAGAATGCCGCGGTTAACCGGCAACAGGTGCGGAGTAAAGTTGATGCACACCGCAAACCCGGTCAACTGACTCAACTCCTGCTCAATCTCCGGGGTGTGACGGTGGCTACCGACAGCGTAAGCCTTGAAGCCCTCATTAACCTCGCAAAACAACGACCCCTCCTTAAGACTGCGGCCGGCGCCGCTGGTGCCGGACTTGCTGTCGATGATCAGACTGCGGGTATCAACCAGTTGCTGTTCAAGCAGTGGTGTCAGGGCAAGAATAACGCTGGTTGGATAGCAACCTGGGTTAGCGACAATCCGAGCCTTTTTTATCCGCTCCCGGTAGCGCTCAGGCAGACCATAAACCGCCTCTGACAAAAGTTCCGGGCTGTTATGGGACTGATACCAGTGTTCATAGGTGGCTTGATCGTTAAGGCGGTAGTCGGCAGACAGATCTACAACCCGACAGCCAGCAGCCAGGAACCCGGGCACGACATCCATTGCTGATTTATGTGGCAGGGCGGTGAAAACCAGATCAACCTTTTCCGCAATGGTAGCAACATCCAGACCCTCGCACACCAGGTCACAAAAACCGTTCAGTGAAGGAAAAACTTTATTGACGGGCACCCCTTCGTGCTGGCGCGAGGTAATCGCACAGATTTCAACATGGGGATGGCCGACCAGCAACCGCAGCAACTCAACCCCGGTATATCCGCTGGCACCGGCAACAGCAACTTTTACCATGTCACACTCCATCGACAGGGGAAGGGAGAAACATCATGACAGATCAAGCATGGCATATCTGTTGGGTCCTTGTTCAGCTAACGTACAGACAACCCGAGCTGCTTAAATATAGCCCATCTTACGCCAACATGGGGACAAACTGCCAGCTTCAGAAAAAAAGGGAAACCCATAAGCGGGCTTCCCTTTTTGTTGGTAATAAAAATAAAAGCAAAAAACGTAATTAACGCTTGGAGAACTGGAAGCTCCGGCGAGCGGCAGCACGGCCGTATTTTTTCCGTTCCTTGATGCGACTGTCGCGGGTGATAAAACCGGCTTTTTTCAAAAGCCCACGCAACGCAGGGTCAACCTCAAGCAATGCCTTGGTAATACCATGCTTGATGGCACCAGCCTGACCGGAAATGCCGCCACCGACAACATTCACAGAAACATCAAATTTACCGAGATTATCTGTCAGCTCCAACGGTTGACGAATTACCATTTTGGATGTTTCGCGCCCGAAAAAAACATCCAGAGGACGCTTGTTGACAGTAATAACACCGCTGCCTGGAGTCAACCAGACACGGGCAATAGAGGTTTTTCTTTTGCCGGTTGCATAATACTTCTGCTCTGCCATGTTAGCTATTCTCCCTTGATGCGATCTTCAATTCTTTGGGTTGCTGCGCCATGTGAGGATGTTCGCTGCCGGAATAGACCTTCATCTTGGTGAACATCTTGCGTCCCAGCGGATTTTTCGGCAACATTCCTTTTACCGCGGCCTGAACCAGCATCTCCGGCTTTTTGGCAAGCAGTTTTTCGGCATTGATTTCTCTGATTCCTCCCGGATAACCGGTATGACGATAATACTTCTTATCGGCCAGCTTATTCCCGGTCAACTTGATCTTGTCGGCGTTCAGCACAATGACAAAATCACCGGTATCAACACTGGGCGTATAGATCGGCTTGTGCTTGCCGCGCAATATACGGGCAATTTCTGTAGCAGCGCGACCCAGAACAACATCTTCCAGATCAACGACATACCAGGCTCTATTGATATCCTGCTCTTTAGCGATTGCAGTACTCATCGCGTTCCTCTCTGAACATCTGACTTATTAAAAGGGTTGTTGGGCTCACAAAGCGGTAAATTTATCCGAGTAAAACACCCCTGTCAAGGTAATTTTCGCCTAGACTTTGTCAAACCGGCTCACAAGCACCATAATCGACGGACATCAGGCACAATCCCTGGGGCGGGGCGGTAATCGCCGCAGGTGCGCCGGCAGGATCCACCAGCATCAACTTCAGGGTTTCAAGGGTGCGGCGACCACGTCCGACTTCAACCAAAGTACCCACCATCATCCGCACCATGTGGCGTAAAAAACCGCTGCCATGAACGTCAATGAAAATCAGCGGATCAGCAATGCCCAGGTTGACGGAGTAAATTTCTTTTCGGGTTACCGCGGAGGTGCAACCGGCGCTGCGAAACGCCGCGAAATCATGGACTCCCGTCAAGGTTGCGCAGGCCAGCTTCATCACATCGAGATCAAGAGGAGCCTTGACCCGCCAGCTGGTGCGCCGCTCCAGTGGGGAGCGGACAGGGTCACGCAACAGGGTATAGCGGTAATGTTTGCCGGTGGCACAATAGCGTGCATGAAAATCAGCAGCCACTTTTTCTGCCGCGCGTACAGCTATATCTTCCGGCAGGAACCGATTCAATCCATCGCGCCAGGCAGACAGCGGCAGCATCCGTTCGCTATCAAGGTGACAAACCATGCCGCGGGCATGAACCCCGGCATCGGTGCGACCGGAAGAATGCACCCGGATCTGGTGACCGGTCAGCTGCAACAATGCCTGTTCCAGACACTGCTGAATCGATATGCCGTTGGGCTGCAGCTGCCAGCCGACGTATGCGCTGCCGTCGAAGGCGACAGTAAGCTTGATTCTTTCCGGCATCAGCCCGGGTTCCTCTCGACCCTAGCCGATAGCGGCGACGATGGCGTCTCCGATGGTTGCGGTGTCGACTTTCTTTTCGCCCGCATGTCCCTGATAAATATCGGCAGTCCGGTACCCGTCGTTCAGAACCTTTTCTACCGCAGCATCAACCGCATCTGCCGCATCGATCATGGCAAAGGAATAACGCAACATCATTGATGCCGATAGAATCTGAGCTATCGGATTGGCAATTCCCCTACCGGCAATATCCGGCGCACTGCCACCGGAAGGTTCGTACATACCGAAGGTCCCCTCAGAAAGGGAGGCCGAGGGCAACATCCCCAATGAACCGGTCAACATGGCTGCTTCATCTGAGATAATATCGCCGAACATATTGCCGCACAGCATTACATCAAACTGCTTTGGCCAGCGCACCAGCTGCATGGCTGCGTTATCAACATACATGTGGCTCAGTTCGACATCCGGGTATTCCTTGCCGATCCGTTCAACCACTTCGCGCCAGACCACTGAAGTAGACAAAACGTTGGCCTTGTCAATGGAGCAGACCTTTTTATTTCGCTTGCGTGCCGCGGCGAAGGCGACATGGGAGATCCGCTCAATCTCGGCCTCAGAATATTTCATGGTATCAAAGCCGGTGCGCGCAGGGCCTTCTCCTTCAATCCCTTTGGGCTCAGCAAAATAGATACCACCTGTCAGTTCACGCACGACAAGAAGATCGAAACCACCATCAATAATTTCCTGCTTCAGACTGGAAGCTCCGGTCAGCGCCGGGAAAATAATTGCCGGGCGCAGGTTGCAGAAAAGACCAAAAATTTTGCGCAACGGGAGCAATGCCGCACGCTCGGGCTGCTCGTTAGGCGGCAGAGATTCCCACTTGGGACCTCCGACACTGCCGAAAAGAATCGCATCAGCAGACTTGCAGATGGCAACCGTCGTCTCAGGTAACGCTTTGCCCTCAAGATCGATACCCGCACCGCCGACATTGGCCGGCATCCGCTCAAAGTGAACATCGTAGCGACGTCCGATCGCTTCAAGCACCTTCAATGCCTCTGTCATCACCTCAGGGCCGATTCCATCGCCCGGCAACACGGCTACCTTAAAAATTTTGGCCATTGTTCATGTCTCCTGATTTATTCTTACATCAATAAAAAAGCCCTCAGAATTAAGGGCATCAAAGTCGCTGGGACTATAAAAAGGGGGCGCGGATTTGTCAAATTATTTCTCTTAATCCAACGCGCCATCGCAGTGCCTGACAAACACAGGGGGTTCATGCTATAAGTAACAGTCAAACACTCAAACCAACCCATACCCATGACAGGAGCAAAAACGTGCACAAACTATCATTAACAGTGTTGGTGCTGTTGTTACTGACCGGCATGACCACACTGGCTGCCGCAACACAGCCCACTCTGACCAAAGAAGCCGCTATCGCAGCCCTGCAGGAGATTCAAGGTGAGGTTCTGGCTGTCTCTCCTTCCGAAATCCCCGGCCTGTATCTGGTCAGCGTAAAGATGCAGGGCCGGAACATTCCTCTTTACCTTGATGCCACCGGTACCTACATGTTCTCCGGGAATGTCATTGACTTAAAGCAGCGCCGCAACCTCACAGAAGACCTGTTCCGCCGTCTCAACCCGGTTGATGTGACAGCGATCCCCCTTGAAGATGCCCTGCCTCTTGGCAACCCGCAGGCGCAACAGCAGGTGATTGTTTTCACCGACCCCCTGTGCCCCTACTGCAGCCAGCTTCATTCTGTATTATATCAGGCCCTTGAAAAAGATCCTGATCTGCTTTTCCAGATTGTCCTGCTGCCCATGCAACCTAACTCTCAGCGCATCTCGCAAACCATTATCTGTAACAAGTCGATGGAGCAATTGGAACAGGCCTTTGCCGGCACAGCCCTGCCTGAACCAAGTTGCGACACGGACGTCCTGCGCAAAAACCAGGAAACAGCTCAGTCGCTGCAAATCACCGGCACACCAACCCTGGTTCTGCCTAATGGCCAGATCCATGCCGGTTATCGCCCCGTCGACGACCTGCTGCAACTGATTAAAGATAATTCGGCGCCGGCGGTGAACTGATCGCCAGTCGGCGGGCAAGACTCCAACCCGAACCACAAAGAAAAGCCGGCACCTGGCAATCAGGTGACGGCTTTTTTTGTTGTCCGTGGACAGGGCAAGATGCTCTTGTTAATAACGGGCGTCAGCAAACTCAACCCAGCCGCCGGCGACAACCAGGGCCTTATCAAAAGAGCTGATGTCAAAATCATAGTTCAAGGTCTGACCGGCAGCTGAAGCCGTCATTTTTTGCCCTTCTAAGTCAACTGTTACCTCCAGCGGTGCTTTTGCAGCCAGAGCAATCAGGGCATCAATGGATTCCTGAGGCAGTTCAACCGCCAGCATGCCGCAGTTAAACATATTCTGGCGGAAGATGCGCGCGTAACTTTGGGCAATGATGGTATGAATACCGTTCACCTCGAAAACCCAGGGGGCATGTTCACGCGACGAACCGCACCCGAAGTTTTCGCGCGAGATAACAACCGTTGCATTGGCCAGTGCGTCCCCATTGGGGTCAAAACCTTCCAGTTTAAGATCCTCCAACAGGTATGGTTTGAGCGCTTCCTTGGTCACTTCGGTCAGGTATTTAGCCGGAATAATCTCATCGGTATTAATATCAGAACGGTCAAGCACGATAGCGCGACCGCCAAATTTTTTCTGCATCAGATAATCTCCTGCCGGGCTAAAGGGTTCTGGCGTCGGTGATAACACCTGTGACGGCGGTCGCTGCGGCCGTGGCCGGGCTCATCAGATGAACCATACCACCCTTACCCATGCGACCATTAAAGTTTCGGTTACTGGTAGAAGCACAAACCTCTCCATCGGCCAGAACGCCATTACTCATGCCCAGGCACGCGCCACAGGTCGGGTTAGTCACACAGAAACCGGCGGCCATGAAAATCTCAATAATCCCTTCGGCCAACGCATCATTGTATATTTTCGGGGTAGCCGGGGACACGATCCCGCGCACCGTCGTAGCGACCTGACGACCACGCAATACCTCGGCAGCCTGACGCAAGTCCTCTATCCGCCCATTGGTACAGGTGCCGATATAAACCTGATCAACAGGTGTCCCGGCCATTTCGTTGACCGGCTTAACACAATCGGGCTTGTAACCGTAGGTTACCTGTGGCACGAGGGTCGACACATCAATATCCAGCACCTCGACGTAACGGGCGTCCTCATCCGAGCACCACTGACCGAACTCCGCTAGTGCCGCTTCCTTGCTGGGAAAATCCTCGTTGATGAACGGCCAGAGATAATCGACCGTGACCTGATCGGGCATGCAGACGCCGGAAGTACCACCGGCCTCTATTGCCATATTGCACAGGGTCATCCGCGCTTCCATGCTCATCCGGTTAACCACTGAACCACGAAACTCAATAACTTTATCCGTCGCTCCATTCACCCCCAGACGGGAGATGACGTAGAGGATAACATCCTTGGCAAAGACCCCGGTCGGCAAGACACCGTCAAGATTGACACGGATCGTTGCCGGTTCCCGAAAAGCACAGACCCCTTTAAGGATACCCACTTCGAGGTCAGTGGTGCCGACACCGGCGGCAAAGGCGCCAAAGGCACCGTGGGTACAGGTGTGGCTGTCACCCATGATGACGGTATGGCCTGGATGGATGAAGCCTTTTTCCGGAAAGAGGGCGTGACAGACGCCATTGTGGCCGACATCAAAAAAGTCGGGGAGGTCATGTCGCCGCGCCCAGTCGCGCAACATCTTCGCCTGGGTTGCGGTCTTGCTGTCCTTGGCCGGGGTGACATGATCAATGACCGCCTTGATCCTGGTACGGTCAAACACCCGATCCTTGTCACGCCAGACCAGATCAGCTATAGCAACTGGCGTGGTAATCTCGTGGCAGAGAACCCGGTCAATGTTAAGCACCTTGGTCCCGGGAAAAGGCTCGTCGCGCAAGTGACTGTCAAATATTTTTTCTGCTAAGGTCTTACCCATGTACACTCCTCTGTTCCACTAATAGTCGCTCCACCCTAAAGAGCGAACTGAGTCCTTTTGGTATGACTGGCAATTTTGTTCAGCGCATTCAAGTAGGCTTTGGCACTGGCAACAATGATATCCGGATGAGCCCCCTGCCCCAGCACCTCACGCCCGTCTTCGGTCTGCAGACGCACGGTACACTCGCCTTGAGCATCGGTACCTCCGGTAATGGCACCGACAGAGAAGCTCAAAAGCGGAGCATTGCTTTTGGTTAATTTCTTGATCGCCTTGAAGGTTGCATCAACCGGCCCATCACCCATGACCGCAGTCTTTTTCGCCTTGCCATTAATCACCAGCTCAACGGTTGCCGTGGGCGCGGCAAAAGAACCCGAGCTGACATTCATCTGCTGCAACACGAAGATTTCCGGCACACGTAACACCTCATCCGCAATAATGGCATCAAGATCCTCGTCAAAAATTTCTTTTTTCATATCAGCGAGGGTTTTAAAGCGTACAAATGCCTTTTCGATTTCCTCTCGCGTCAGATCATGCCCTAACTGCTTGAGGCGATCGATAAAGGCGTGACGGCCGGAGTGTTTTCCAAGCACCAGCTTGTTCTGATTCAAGCCAACCGATTCCGGCGTCATGATTTCATAGGTGGTTTTTTCCATCAACACCCCATGCTGATGAATGCCGGCCTCGTGGGCAAAGGCATTGGCACCGACAATCGCCTTGTTGGGCTGCACCAGAATACCGGTAATATTCGACAACAACTTGCTTGTCGGAGTAATCTGCTCGGTGGTCACGTCCGTCTGATAGGGCAGAATATCCTGGCGGGTCTTGAGGGTCATAACGACCTCTTCCAGCGAACAGTTACCGGCTCGCTCACCGATTCCATTGATGGTACACTCAACCTGGCGGGCACCGGCCTGCACCGCCGCAAGGGAGTTAGCAACCGCCAGTCCGAGGTCGTTATGGCAGTGAACCGAAATAATGGCTTTTTCGATATTGCTGACATGTTTCTTTAAATAGTGAATGATTTCCGAATATTCAGAAGGAATGGTGTAACCAACCGTGTCCGGAATATTCACGGTCGTTGCTCCAGCCTCTATCACCGCCTTGATGACTTTGGCGAGAAACGGCAGGCGAGTACGCACAGCGTCTTCAGCCGAAAACTCAACGTTGGGTGTATAGCCGCCAGCACGCTTGACGGCAGCTACTGCAGTATCAAGCACCTGCTGCTCACTCATCTTGAGTTTGTACTGCATATGGATATCACTGGTCGCAATAAAGGTATGAATCCGCCCCCTGTCACCGGCGTATTTGAGCGCCTCCCAGGCGCGATCAATATCCATATTGTTGGCCCGTGACAGCCCTGCGACCTGAGCCTTTTTAACTGTCTGGGCAACCTTTTTTACCGCCTCAAAATCGCCATCAGAAGCAATCGGAAATCCCGCCTCCATGACGTCGACATTGAGTCGTTCAAGCTGCTGGGCAATCCGGATTTTTTCTTCAATGTTCATGCTCGCGCCAGGGGACTGTTCGCCATCACGCAAGGTTGTGTCGAAAATAATGATTCTATCTGCCTGTGCCATTGCCTACTCCTTGTCAGTATCGATCCTGCAGAGACCTGCGGGACGGTTCATAAATGTTTCACTTCGTTCAGGAAATCTCTTCAGCGCTAGCTCACCCAGGTCCAATTCCACGCCGGAACCACCCCCTTTTCAATTAAATCAGGCATAAAAAAAGCTCTCCCCCCGTAACCTACAGGGGCGAGAGCCAAAAAAGCTTCGCGGTACCACCCTGATTCGTCTGTCGATGTTGCCGGACAGACCTTGTTTTCCCCTTTACGCAGGGTCACGGCAGAGACTATTGATCATTCATCCCTGCAGCTCCAAGGCGAGTTCAGCGTTTCTCCGTACCGGTTCTCAGCACCACCGGCTCTCACGAACGGATGCGACGCCTACTACTCCTCTTCATCGCTGTTACCTTAATTTCTAATGATTCGATTCAACCTAAAAGTTGTTGCCAAGTCAAGAAGTTTTATAATCCGGTTCTATCTTTATCCGTTTTTTGCCCACTACAGTCAAGATTCAACTGCAGAGGGCGGATCATGATGCCTGTTACGGCGGGAGGAATAATAACCGACCGGTCCCGAGGCGAGGTAAACCATGCCGATCAAAAACAGCATTACTTCAGGTTTGGCAATAATCACGATCAGCAGCATGATCGACAAAACCAGCATCCGAAAGGGTTGACGCTTGAAGAGTTCCGGATCCTTGAAGGAAACATAGGGAACATTGCTGACCATAAGAAATGCCAGCACAAATACCAGCAGCACCATCGAAACCATACGGATGGTACCGGTTCCACCGAGCTGATAAAACAACAGTACGCAGGTAGCCACAATACAGGCAGCCGCCGGAATCGGCAAACCAACAAAACGTCGCGATTCGACCGTGGTCACCTGGACATTAAAACGCGCCAGACGCAAAGCCCCGCAGATAACAAAAAGAAACGCCGCCAGCCATCCCAACTTACCATAGGGCCGCAGCGCCCAGTCGTAGAGCAGAACCGCCGGAGCAACACCAAAAGAGATAACATCGGCGAGAGAATCAAGTTCGACGCCAAACTTGCTGGTCGTTCCGGTCAGGCGCGCAACCTTGCCATCAAGGCCATCAAAAATGGCAGCCAGCAGGATAAACCAGGCAGCGCGACTATAATTACCGTCAATGGTCGAAATAATGACATAGAAACCGGCAAAGATCCCTGCCGCAGTGATCAGGTTCGGCAAAAGATAAACCCCTTTACGCAGGTTCTCACGCTTTTCGCTTCGCAACTTTTCTTCTTCCATCAGTTAAAACGTCCTAAAATAGTTTCTCCTGCTACCGTCCGCTCGCCCAGGGTGATGCTGACATCAATCCGGCTGGGCAGATAGAGATCCACCCGTGAACCAAAACGGATCAGACCATAGCGGGCACCGCGTTCAAGCATATCACCGATAACCGGATAAGTGATAATCCGGCGCGCAATCAAGCCGGCAATCTGGACAAAAAGAATGGTGGGGCCGGCGCTGGTTTCAAGCAGAATTCCGGACTGCTCGTTGCATTCACTGGCTTTATCGTAAGAGGCGTTGACGAATTCCCCCTTGTTGTAAAACATGTCAACAACCTTGCCGTCACAGGGTGCCCGATTGATATGGACATCAAACACCGACATAAAGATGCTGACCTTGGTAACCCGGGCATTAAAGAACCGCTCCTCATCAACCTCACCGACAAAAATCACCTTGCCATCGGCGGGAGCCACCAGGACACCCTCTTCTAGCGGAACAACCCGGACTGGATCTCTAAAAAAATAAGCAGTAAAAAGGGTCAAAAATAACAGGATCAGGGTGACAAAGGTCCAGTCCAACAGGGCAAAAACAAGGGTCACAAAACCAAACAGGGCGATGAAGGGATAGCCTTCGCGTGCGATAAACTGGTCTGCTTTATACATAAAACTCCCTATAAAAAAACAATGTTAATGGCTATCAGCCGCTGACACCCTTGGCTCCACGGCCAATGACAACCGGCCCGGACCGCACAACCTCCTTGATTCCCATGGGCCGCAACAGCTCCAATATACCATTGATCTTAGCGGGCGCACCGGTTATTTCGATGGTATAGGTTTTGGGAGTGACGTCAATGACCTTGGCGCGAAAGATATCGACGATTCGTAGCGCTTCGGCTCGGGTATCTGCTTCTGTCGCTACCTTGATCAGCGCCAGCTCTCTGGCGATAAAGTCTTTACTGGTAAAATCGACCACCTTGATGGTTGAAATCAGTTTGTTCAGTTGCTTGGTAATCTGCTCGAGGATGCGATCGTCACCAGTGGTGACAATAGTCATCCGCGAGGTATCGGGTTCAAGGGTCGGGGCAACAGAAAGGCTTTCAATATTAAACCCCCGCCCGGAAAAAAGCCCGGATACGCGCGAAAGCACTCCAAATTCATTCTCAACCAGCACAGAAATTGTATGTTTCATTCTCGTCCACTCTCCTCTGGGGCGTTCAACTCATATCATCAAATAATAGATCATGAAGCCAGCACCATTTCGTGGATCGCCTTGCCGGCCGGAACCATCGGCAACACATTTTCTTCACGCGATATTTTGAAGTTCATCAACACCGGACCCGGGGTTGCGAATGCTTTCTGGATAACCGTTTCTACTTCATCGACCTGGGTGGCATTAAATCCGACCGCGCCATAGGCTTCCGCCAGCTTGACGAAATCGATCGGCAGCTCCATCACGGTCTGACTGTAACGCTTGTTAAAAAACATCTGCTGCCACTGGCGTACCATCCCAAGATAGTTATTGTTCAAAATGACGATTTTTACCGGCAACTGGTACTGCACCAGGGTTGCCAGCTCCTGCGAATTCATCTGAAATGATCCATCACCGGAAATATCAATCACCTGCCGCTCAGGGAAGGCGACCTGGGCTCCTAATGCTGCCGGAAGTCCAAATCCCATGGTCCCCAGGCCACCAGAGGTCAAAAAGGTACGAGGCTGAGTGAAACTGAAAAACTGCGCCGTCCACATCTGATGCTGGCCGACTTCCGTGGTAATGATCGCATCGTCATTAGAGAGTTCCCGCAACTTCTGAATCACGTACTGTGGCTTGATCACCGTATTGGATGACTGGTAAGCCATGGGGTGACGTTCGCGCCATGTTGCGATGTGCGATTGCCACTCCCGCAACTGCTCACGGAACACCCC
This sequence comes from Pelovirga sp. C15f, assembly GCF_057178085.1. Lineage (NCBI taxonomy): Bacteria > Pseudomonadati > Thermodesulfobacteriota > Desulfuromonadia > Geobacterales > Geobacteraceae > Pelovirga > Pelovirga sp. C15f. The sequence continues at coordinate 153,419 of NZ_JBXUCV010000001.1, read as the reverse complement.
GAGCTGTTCGGTCTTCTGGTCAAGGGAATCTTTCAGTTTACTCAGCACATCGAGCAAATCACCCACAATCGGCAGATCAACAGCAACGTTTTTCTTAATCGAAGTGGGATCAATATCGACATGGATAATTTTTGCCTTCTCGGCAAAACTGTCGATACGGCCGGTCACTCGATCATCAAAACGAGAGCCGATAGCAATCAGCAGATCACACTCGGTCACCGACATGTTGGCACAGAAGGTTCCGTGCATTCCCAGCATTCCCAGAGCTAACGGATGATGCTGAGGAAATGCCGACATCGCCATCAGGGTGGTGGTAACCGGAATCCGGGTCAATTCAGCCAGCGCCAGGAGCTCGGCGTTGGCACCGGACAGATTAATGCCGCCGCCGACATACAGCACCGGCCGCCGCGCTTCCAGGATCATTTTAGCGGCTTTTTCAATCTGCCGGAAATTCCCGGAGTAGGTGGGTTTGTAGCCACGCAGCTCAACGGTTTCCGGATAGTTGAACTCCAGCGTAGCCACCTGAATATCCTTGGGGAGGTCAACCAATACCGGTCCGGGACGTCCGGTGCGGGCGATGTAAAAAGCTTCCTTTACAGTTCTGGCAAGATCGCGGATATTCTTGACGAGAAAATTGTGCTTGGTGCAGGGCCGGGTAATTCCACAAATATCAGCTTCCTGAAAAGCATCGTTGCCGATCAGCGGGGTGGGTACCTGACCGGTGATAACAACCAGGGGAATGGAGTCCATGTAAGCGGTGGCAATTCCGGTCACCGTATTGGTCGCGCCGGGCCCGCTGGTGGCAATGACAACGCCGACCCGTCCGGTACAACGGGCATAACCGTCAGCGGCATGAACCGCTGCCTGTTCATGCCGGGTAAGAATGTGGTTAATGGAGGAATCGTAGAGATCATCATAAATATTGATGACCGCACCACCGGGATAGCCAAAAACCGTATCAACTCCCTCACATTTTAACGACTCGAGCAAAATCTGTGACCCGGTCAGCTTCATTGTTTTGTCTCCTCAATGTGACGTCGAATGAACGACCCCGCCGCAAGCAGCGGGGTACCAGAATACAGAACATAAAATATAGAATTCAGAAGTTAGAACGAAGAAGCACGCTTGTTGCTCTGACGGGTTTCCTTTCAGAAAGCTGGATTCTGTCTCCTGGAGACCCTGACAGGCAACGCATTAAGCATGCTGTCCATTTTCAGTCAACATTACAGACGGCTCCGGTTGCCGCATTGGTGACGACCTTGGCATAACGTGCCAACCAACCGGTCTTGATCTTGGGTTCCGGCGCCCGCCATTCACTGCGGCGCTGCTCGAGTTCGGCGGTTGTGACCTTGAGTTCGAGGGAACGGGCAGGGATATCGAGCTCAATGGTATCGCCATCGCGCACCAGGGCGATCGGGCCTCCCTGGGCCGCCTCGGGTGAGATATGGCCGACACAGGGGCCCCGGGTGCCGCCGGAAAAACGTCCGTCGGTAATCAGAGCAACACTGTCACCTAGCCCTAAACCCATGAGAGTTGCTGTCGGAGCAAGCATTTCACGCATCCCCGGCCCGCCTTTGGGCCCTTCATAGCGAATGACGACAACATCCCCGGCAACAATTTCACCAGCCAGCAGTGCCGCCATGGCATCCTCTTCTGAATCGTAGCAGCGAGCATGCCCGGAGAACGTCATCATCTTGTCCGATACCCCGGACTGCTTGACAATCGCCCCCTCCGGCGCCAGGTTGCCTTTCAGAACCGCTAACCCTCCTTCCGGGCGGATCGGCGACGATACAGGACGCACGATATCCTCGTCAACTTCAGCGACCGAGGCAATCAACTGCGCAAGGTTCGGGCCTAACAGGGTGGGGTTATCACTGATCTGCTCCCGCAACTGATAAAGTACTGCCAGAACCCCCCCGGCAGTGTCAAGGTCCTCCATAAAGTTCGGTCCTCCCGGGTTCATGTGCGCCAATTGCGGGGTTGTTCTGCCAAGTTCGTCAAACAGCTCCAATGGCAGAGGGATCTTGGCCTCATGGGCGATGGCGAGCAGATGCAGAACCGTATTGCTCGAACCACCGAGGGCCAGGTCCACCCGAATCGCGTTTTCAAAAGCTGCACGGGTAAGAATCTGACGTGGAGTTACCTGATCGCGCACCAGTCCGACGATGCGCTCACCTGATGCAAAAGCGATACGCCGCTTCAGCGATGATACCGCACTGGCCGTGCCGCAACGCGGTAAGCTCATGCCAAGGGTTTCAGTCAGCACCGCCATGGTGTTGGCGGTAAACATCCCCTGGCAGGAGCCTGCAGTCGGGCAGGCGCTCTCTTCACATTCGAACAGCTGTTTTTCATCAATCACCCCGGCTTTGTACTGCCCCATCGCCTCAAAGGTGTCAGTAACAAAGGAAAAACGCCGGCCGTTGCGACCGGCTCCGGTCAGGGAAGGGCCGGCGGTAACAACAATACAGGGGATATCGAGACGTGCAGCAGCCATCAGCATCCCCGGTGTGATCTTGTCACAATTGGTCAGCAGGACCAGACCATCAAGACGATGGGCCTCGGCAATCGACTCAACCATATCAGCGATCAATTCACGTGTCGGCAACGAATAGTGCATCCCTTTGTGACCCATGGCAATGCCATCGCAGACACCGGGAATCCCGAAGATAAAGGAATAGCCACCGCCGGTATGAACTCCCTTTTCGATAAAACGCTCAAGGTCGCGCATTCCGGTATGCCCGGGAATCAGATCGGTAAAGGAAGAGGCGATCCCGATGAAAGGACGATCCATCTGATCGTTTGGCACACCGGTACTTTTTAACAGCGCACGGTGAGGCGTGCGTTCAAACCCTTTGGTAATGGCATCACTTCGTTTGGTCATTTTTTCACCTGTTTTATGTCACATACAAAAGATTAGAAATTAAACTTGGTACAACCTGCCCCTCAAATACAGCAAAGGGCTTAAGCGCTCGCTTAAACCCTTTGCCATATTAAAACAATTCGCAATCTTGAAGCTCGATCAAACGGTCACGGACTGAACGATGGTCTCCATTTCATCCTTGCCGATCAGCTTTAATTTTTTGACCTTGTTTTTTTCGATTTCTTCGTCTGCGGAAAGAAAGGGACGTTTTTCAAATTCCTGGAGTTGTTTTTCAAGCAGGCTGTGATTTTCGTAGAGCATGCGGAACCTTGGGTTGTTATCAATAAGGCTCTGCAAAAGGGATTGATCAATGTCCATAGGAACCTCCACGTTGTTGACGTTTAGGGGCTTTTTACCTGTTTGAAATTAACCAGATCGGTTGTAAAAAGTCAACACCTAACCCGGCTCTCACCAACATTATTGCTCTGCCTGTTGAGCTCAGCATCCGATGGCCTGATATAGGTCGGCACAACCTGTTCAGGCCGCTGGCTCAAGCCCTTGAAAAAGTCCCGCAGGGCCAGAGCGGCGACCCTGGAGGCCTGGATAGGATGACAGCAGGCCGGTGCCAGGACGCGCGGTTCAAAGCCATGCTGCAAGATGAGATCACGGTAAACGGCAACGCCATCACCAACAAAACAGCTATCCTTCGGGAGATCAGCCAGAACCCCGGAAGGAGCAATCACCCGCGCCGGATTAAAGGGTCGGGGAAACCCATCCTGCAGTTGGAACTGCTGGGTATAGACTTCCTTTTTTCTGGCATCAATCATCACGCATACCGGCTGCGCTAACAGCGGTAGATTCATTGCCACCGCTGCCAGGGAGGAGACACAGACAACCGGTAAATTGAGCACCTGGGCCAGCCCTTTTACGGTTGCCACGCCGATGCGCACACCGGTAAAGGCTCCGGGACCTGTAACCACGGCCAGCAGATCCAGGTCAGCCAATCCCCAACCGGCTGCGTTGAGCAGATCATCGATCTGGGCCAGCAGACTCTGGCTATGGGTACTGCGCAGATTCAGGACAGATTCTGCCACCAGTGCTTCGGCTTTACACAACGCGACGCTACTCACCTGCGACGAGGTATCCAGCGCCAGAATCCGGGGGGTACCGACCATCATCTGCTCAACCCCAAAGACGGCTAATATCGTTGTAGAACGCCAGCACCATCAACATCAGCAGCATCGCCAGGCCAACCTGTTGAGCCATCTCACGGGCGCGCAAGGAAACCGGCCGTCGCGCGATCAACTCATAGAGATAGAACAGGATGTGGCCACCATCGAGGATTGGAATCGGTAACAGGTTCAATATCCCCAACTGGATGGAAATAAACGCCAGCACCGTCAAAATTGCTGCAATATCGGTCTGTGCGGCCTGTCCGGCAACCTGAACCACAGTGATGGGTCCACCGATATTTTTTGCGGAGACATTTCCGGTAAAGAGCTTTTGAATGAACACGATGGTCAGCTCGATCAGCTCGCCTGTCTTGGCTGCTCCTTCACGAAAGGCAGCAACAGGCCCAAAACGCTTAAGTTCGAGCTCGTGCAGCGGCGCAACACCGAGCAGATAATCACCATCGCCCTCACGCTGCTCCGGAGTCATGACGACTGAAAATTCACGACTGTCGCGTTCAACCAGGACATCAACGGGTGTTCCTTGAGTCTGTTGAATCAGTTCACGCAAATCGTACCAGGAATGAACAGCTTGCCCATCAATGCGCAGAATCAGATCACCAACCTGCAAGCCGGCCTGATCTGCTGCCATCCCTGGTGCCATTCCACCAATACGGGCGGCCAGATCGGGCATCAGCCCCAGCCCCTGCATTCCTTCCAGACTGTTATTGCTGGCCGGCAACAGCACCTGTACCTGACGGCCCTCACGATTGACATCAAACACCAGGGGCGATCCAGCCTCGCTGACAAAGCGCAGGTTTGCCGCATTCCAGTGTTCGATTGGTGTACCATTAACAGACAGCAAACAATCGCCGGGATTAAATCCACCACGCTCGGCATCGGAATCAGGCAGGACATAACCGATACAGGCCGGCTGCTCAACATAGGCCGGCATCTGCACACCGACCATGAAAGAAATCGGCAGGATCAGCAACGGCAATACCAGGTTCATCAAGGGCCCGGCGCCAACAATCGCCAAGCGTCGCGACACCGGTTTGGCAGCGAAGGATCGGTCATGATCGCCCTCCGCCTCAAGGCTCGCCTCACCTTCTGAGCCCGACCCTTCACCCAGCATCTGCACATAGCCTCCCAGGGGAACCACACAGATCAGATATTCTGTTTCGCCGTAGCGATAGGATACCAGTTTGGGTCCAAAGCCAATGGAGAACTTCAGGACCTTGACCCCACACATTTTAGCAACGGCAAAATGACCGAGCTCATGAACAAAAACCAGAAAGCCGAGCATCAAGATGCCGGCAACAATGGTTGTCATATCAAACCTCCAGCAATAAATTCACGGGCACGGCCACGCGCCCACCGATCTGCCTGCAATACCCGTTCGACCGTGGTAACCTCTTCCGGCGCGTGACAAGCCATCACCCGCTCAATCAACTCATGAATACCGGTGAATAAGATCTGCTCGTTAAGAAACGCCGCCACCGCTACCTCGTTGGCAGCATTCAGCACCGCCGGCAATGTTCCTCCCGACTCAAGGGCCTGGTAAGCCAGCCCCAGGCAGGGAAAACGCTGGATATCGGGAGCAGAAAAGTTCAGCTTTCCCAACTGGCACAGATCAAGACCAGGCTGGTTCAATGGCAAGCGCTGCGGCCACGACAGGGCATAAGCGATGGGGGTTTTCATGTCCGGCACACCAAGTTGGGCAATGACAGAGCCATCAATGTATTCTACCATGGAATGAATAATACTTTCCGGATGGATATGAACATCGATCATGGTTGCCGGAACAGCGAACAACCAGTGCGCCTCAATAACTTCCAGGCCTTTATTCATCAGGGTGGCAGAATCGATGGTGATTTTTTTCCCCATCCTCCAGTTGGGATGAGCCAGGGCATCAGCCGGGGTAATCTGACTGAACCCGGCGGCCGGGCGCTCACGAAAAGGACCGCCCGAGGCAGTTAAAATCAGGCGCCGGATATCTCCGTGATGGTGGCCTGCCAGGGCCTGAAAAATGGCCGAGTGTTCGCTGTCGACCGGCAGTAATTTTATCCCCTGCTGCCTCACCGCTTCCATGATCAGGCCACCTGCCATCACCAGGGTTTCTTTGTTTGCCAGGGCGATATCCTTACCGGCCTGAATGGCTGCCATGGTCGGCACCAGTCCGGCCGCCCCCACCACGGCGGCAACCACCATATCGGCCTGATCAAGGGTGGCACACTGGATCAGCCCCTCGACACCACAGCAGACCTCGATGTTCAGGTCACTTAAGCGTTGCCTGACTCTGTTGGCATCCTGACTGTTGATCACCGCCACCATGACAGGCCGGAACTTTCTCGCCTGTAAACATAGCAGATCGAGGTTGGAGCCGGCCGTCAAGGCAACAACCTGGTAGGCATCGGGGAATTCCTCAACAATTTGCAAAGTACTGACCCCGATGGAGCCAGTCGACCCCAAAACTGCGATTTTTTTCATCTGGCTCCCTTAACCACCCAAATAGCCGCGGACAACATAATAAACCAGGGGAAAAGCAAACAGCAGACTGTCAAGACGATCAAGCAAGCCGCCGTGGCCAGGGATCATATTCCCTGAATCCTTCACCTCACAAGCCCGTTTCAGCATCGACTCAAACAGATCCCCGATCTGGCCGACAACACCTAACATCAGACCCACGGCAAGAACGGGCCATAAACCGATGGCGGGAAGAAATACGAATTTTGATATCAGCGCCCCCAAAACTGCCCCGACAACGCCTCCGACAGCCCCCTCAACACTTTTATTGGGGCTGATCCGGGCATACAGCTTGCGTTTGCCGATACGACTGCCGACAATATAGGCGCTGGTATCACAGCACATGACAACAACCAGAGTAAAAAAAATCCATTGGCGGCCATCGACGAGCAGGCGCAACGGCACCAGATGACTTAGTAGTAAAGCGATATAGATAAGGCCCAGGCAGATCCAGCCAAAATGATGATGGACGCGCGTGAGAGTTCCCGGGCGCAACAGAAAAAACAGGGCCAGAACCAGAAAAACGCCCGTCAAAAAAACGGACAGCCATGCCGGTTGATTGAAAAAAAACAGGGGTACAACAGCGGCGCCGAGGGCCGCTGCGAGCCACTGGACAACAACCTGCTCCTGTTTCATGCCCATCCGATTGAATTCAAACAACGCCAGAAAAACAATCAGGGTAACAAAGAGCGAAAAAATTACCGGCGGGGCAAACCCCAACAGCAAGATCAGCAGCGGCAGCGCAATTGCGGCAGTCATCAGACGTTGTTTGATGGTCGGTCTCCTTTACTGCGGCATCAAAGCTGTAGCTGGTCGTCGGTCAAACCAAAGCGTCGGCGACGCTGATAATAGTCAGCAAACGCTTTATTCAGTTCTTCCAGATTAAAATCCGGCCACAAGACATCGGTAAAATAGAGTTCGGTATAAGCGGACTGCCAGAGCAGAAAGTTACTGAGGCGCATTTCACCACTGGTGCGGATCATCAGATCCGCCGGCGGCATGTCGGCAAGATCAAGACAGGCGGCAAAGGTAGCAGCATTGAGTTGATCAGGATCCAGATCACCGGCTTGTACCTGTGCGACAACCCGCTTGACCGCGCGTAAAATTTCATCACGACCGCCATAGGACAGGGCCAGGACCAGAGTCAGTCCAGTGCCGGCAGAGGTTGACTGGACCGCCTCGGCGATGGCTTGCTGGACCGCTGCGCTCATGCGCGAAAGATCACCAATAACTCGCAGACGAATTCCGTTATCGAGCATTTTTTGCCGCTGCGAGGCCAGGTAGTCGAGGAGCAATAACATCAGTGCATCGACTTCCTGCCGCGGACGGCCCCAGTTTTCCGAACTGAAAGCGAACAAACTTAAATAGCGTACAGCGTTGCGGGCGCAGGCATCAACCACCTCAGTCACAGCCTCAACCCCCTGCTGATGACCGGCAATCCGGGGCAAACCACGCTGCCGAGCCCAACGTCCGTTGCCATCCATAATAATGGCAACATGGGCAGGGACGTTGTTAATTTCTGATTCTAAGGAGTGTTGCATCATTGCTGATCAATTCCCCACCGGTTCTTTAGTTGCAGGGCAAAGTAACATGACAAGTTAACAAGCGACAACTCAACTTGCATCAAGATGACAGAATAAACTGCCTGCTGCCAAAAAAAAAGAGCGTTAAAAACGCTCTTTGCATCATCCTTCTCAGGAGATGTTCACTCAACGATCGCATCGACCGGGCATGAGTCAACGCAGGCACCACATTCGTTACAATCATCAGTAATTGTAAAAATTTCCCCGGACTCGACAATAGCACCTACCGGGCACTTGTCAACGCAGGTACCGCAACCGATGCAGTCTTCAGTAATTTTGAATGCCATCATTTCTCTCCTTTGGCGTAAGAGAACAGCCATCATCAGATTTCCAGTAACTCCCGTTCCTTACTCTGTATCACCACCTCGATGTTACCGATGTACTCATCTGTCAACTGCTGCACATCCTTTTCACCGCGTTTCTGTTCATCTTCGGTGATCTCTTTTTCTTTTTCCAGCATTTTCAGATTTTCATTGGCATCCCGCCGGGCATTGCGCACGGAGATTCGTGCGTCCTCCGCCATGCGTTTAATCAACTTGACCATTTCCTGCCGCCGCTCTTCGGTCAGCGCCGGTACCGGCAAACGGATCAACTGACCATCAGAAGAAGGGGTCAGGCCGATATCGGCCTTGAAGATCGCCTTTTCAATAGCCGGTAACAGGTTTTTTTCCCAGGGCTGGACGGTTATCAATCGCGCCTCCGGCGCCGACAAGGTTGCAACCTGGCTTAACGGAGTTGGAACACCATAATACTCGACCTTGACATCATCGAGCAGGGCCGTGCTTGCCCGACCGGTACGCACCTTGGTCATTTCCTTTTTCAGGGCCTTAATCGCCTTGTCCATGCCGCTGCGTGCTTCGCTGAGAACCTCATCAATCATGGCTGTTACCTCCTCTGACAATGGTGCCGATCCGCTCACCAAGAACAACCTTTTTTATGTTGTCACGGCTGGTCATGTCAAAAATGATCATCGGCAGATTGTTGTCCATGCACAGGGACGTTGCGGTCGCATCCATCACCTGCAAGCCCTTCTGCAATACCTCCAGGTAGGTCAGGGTCGGTAATTTGATGGCATCTTTGTCTTTATTGGGATCTGCAGAATAGATACCGTCGACCTTGGTGGCCTTGAGAATGACATCGGCGTGAATCTCCATGGCGCGTAAACTCGCGGCGGTGTCAGTGGTAAAATACGGGTTTCCGGTACCGGCACTGAAGATGACCACGCGCCCCTTTTCCAGATGTCTGACCGCCCGGCGGCGAATATAGGGCTCAGCGATCTGCTGCATATCAATCGCCGACTGTACGCGGGTATCAACCCCCTGTTTTTCGAGCGCGTCCTGCATCGCCAGACTGTTCATCACGGTTGCCAGCATCCCCATATAATCGGCGCTGGCACGATCCATCCCCTTGGAAGAGGCCGCCACACCCCGGAAAATATTACCCCCTCCAATCACCAGGGCAACCTCAACGCCGAGACCGACAACCTCCTTGATCTCGGCAGCAATGCCGTTAATAACAGCCGGATCGATGCCATATCCCTGCTCGCCGGCCAGTGCTTCACCACTGAGTTTTAACAGTACTCTTTTATATTTGATGGTTGCCACAAGCTGCTCCTGTTAGTAATTCTCCCTTATTTACTCATTGCTGCAACTTCGGCCGCGAAATCATCGACCTTCTTTTCTATTCCCTCGCCCAGCTGGAAACGGACATAACCGTTGAGCACTATCGGGCTACCAAGTTCCTTGGCGCAGGCAGCGACAACCTTCTGCACACTTTGATCAGGATCGATGACAAAGGCCTGCTCTACCAGACAGACATCCCCAAAAAACTTGTTGATCTGACCGGCGATGATTTTCTCGACGATATTCTCAGGTTTGCCACTTTCCAGCGCCTTGACCCGCATAATTTCTTTTTCTTTTTCGACGATCTCGGTCGGCACCTCATCACGGTTCAGATATTGCGGCGCCGCAGCCGCGACATGCATTGCAATCTGCCTACCAAGCTCATTAACGCGCTCATCCTTCGCGGTGGTTTTCAGCTCAACCAGCACACCGATCTTACCGGCACCGTGAACATAGGAAGTCACCACGCCTTCACCGGCATCGATACGCGCCAGGCGGCGAATGCTCATATTTTCGCCAATGGTCGCGATCTGGTGGGTCAGTTCCTCAGCGACAGTACGACCACTGCCGGGATAGGACATCCCATGAAGGGCCTCTACGTCAGCAACCGGATTCGTCAGGACAAGGTCCCGGACGCCGTTGACGAATTCCTGAAAGGCATCATTTTTGGCGACAAAATCCGTTTCTGCATTAATCTCGACAATCGCACCGATCGAACCTTTCGATTCAGCCGCGACAACCCCTTCAGAAGCAACGCGACCGGACTTCTTGGCGGCTGCGGAAAGCCCCTTTTTGCGCAGAAAATCGATGGCTTCTTCCATGTTGCCGGCGGTTTCGGTCAAGGCTTTTTTACAATCCATCATTCCCGCTCCGGTTGCCTTGCGCAACTCAGAAACCATGGCTGCTGTAATGCTCACTGTATCCTCCCTGTTTTTTTTAAAGCAGGCTTAAACAACCTGCAACTGATGTAATAACCAAAAGAACGGCCGGACCTGTCAGCCCGGCCGCTGGGCCTGCGATAATAATTTTACAGATGCCGTTTATTCGGTTGCGGCCGGCTCTGCCGTTTCCATGTTCTCAGCAGCGACAATCTTTTCGGACTTTTCTTCCGCCGCGACAACCTCATCCTTGCCTTCGGCTTCGGTCTGTTTTTTAACTTTTTGCCGCTCGGCACCTTCAACACAAGACTCTGAAATCAAGTTGGCGAAGAGACGGATGGCGCGAATGGCATCATCATTGCCGGGAATAATGTAATCAATATTGTCCGGGTCACAGTTGGTATCAACCACAGCAACCACCGGGATACCAAGCTTTTTGGCTTCCTGCACGGCAATGGCTTCCTTTTTCGGGTCAATAACAAAGATAGCACCGGGAAGCTTGTTCATGTGCTTGATCCCCCCAAGGTTTTTTTCGAGTTTTTCACGCTCACGATCCAGCTGAAGGGCTTCTTTTTTGGTGTACTGGTCGAGGGTGCCATCGGCCGCCATGGCCTCAATTTTCTTGAGGCGATCAATACTGGCCTTGATGGTGGTGAAGTTGGTCAACATCCCACCCAGCCAGCGATTGTTGACAAAATACTGACCGGCGCGCAGCGACTCTTCCTTGATAGCGTCCTGAGCCTGTTTCTTGGTACCGACAAACAGAACCTTGTCGCCGGCGGCAACAGTATCCTGAATGAACTGACAGGCGGTGCGGAAATAACGCACTGTCTTTTGCAGATCGATGATATAGATCCCGTTACGAGCACCAAAAATATAGGGCTTCATTTTCGGGTTCCAGCGTTTGGTCTGGTGGCCGAAGTGGACACCGGCTTCGAGCATTTGTTTCATGGAAATCTGTGCCATTGTTCTGTTCTCCTTGTTCGTCTGGTTTTTAATCCTCCGCCCCGATCTGTTCCAGCAGGACCCAAAGGGAACCACCCTGTCTGAATCACGAGACGTGCGTATTTGGACAAGTGCAGACATATAGCATTTCAGCCCGGATCCAGGCAAGAAAAAACAGAGCGAGAGAGAAAGACCCTTTTGTTGCCACATGGAAGGATGAAAATGATAACGACCGGCAGAGATTGATTTTGATGTATTTACACAGACCCACCACTGTAATAACATCGCCGCCCATGTCACAGCAACGAATCCATCGTTATATTCTGCGGGAAATCAGTGTCCCTACGACCATGAGTCTGCTGATTTTCTCTTTTGTTGTTCTCCTCGGACGCATCCCGCGCCTGACCGAGATGATCATCAGCAAGGGGGTTCCGGCACGGGATATCATTGCCTTGTTCGCGTTTTTAATGCCCACCTTCTTGAGCGTTACCGTTCCTTTGTCATTTCTCCTCGGCATTCTTCTTGCCTTTGGTCGATTTTCGGCGGACAGCGAATATATCGCCATGAAAGCTTCTGGAATCAGCCTCTATTCCATGGTCAAACCGGTCGTTTGTCTGGCTCTTGTGTTTACCTTGTTGACTGCTGCCATTACCCTGTTGATCGAACCGGCCAGCAAGAGCGCCCTGCGCAGCAAAGTTTTTGAAATTGCGTCAACCAGCCTTAATGTCAGCGTCAAGCCCGGGGTTTTCAATGATGACGTACCCGGTATCGTGCTTTACGCCCAGGGCGTTGACGAACGCCAGGGAATCATGCGGGATGTCTTTATCTCCGATGAACGCAACAACGCCGAAGCGACAACCATCACCGCCAGTGAAGGGTTATTTATCAGTAATCCGGAAAGCCTGATCCTGACCTTGCGGCTGCGTAACGGCGAAATTCACCGGCAACCTGCCGGCACCGCGCAGGACACCTACCAGACCATCAGTTTTAACAACTACGATATTAATCTCGATTTTTCCGATCAGATCAGCCAGGGTCAACGCAGCCGTTCCCGTGGCGAGATGTCGTGGACAGAATTAAACCAGGCAATAACGTCAGCTAACCCCGGCAAGCAGCGCTATCGCCTCGAAGCAGAGCTACATGAACGCATTGTTATTGCCTTTGCCCCCCTGGTACTGATTTTGATCGGCATCCCCCTCGGCCTGCAATCACAGCGCTCCGGCAAGGGGGCGGGGTTTGCCCTGGCCTTGGTGGTTTTTCTGGTTTATTACGTGCTCTTAAGTTTCGCCGGCACCCTTGCCGACAAGGGAATACTGCCGGCAGCCCTGATCCTCTGGTTACCGAACCTGGTGTTTCTCGGTGGCGGCTCATTCTTTCTTCACCGCGCTGCCAGTGAACGCCCGGTACTGATTCACCTGCAACTGTGGAACACCCTGCGACGCCTGCTGTTGCATCGCCGCCGAGGAGGCCGACCATGAGCATTGTCAGTCGCCTGGTTGTCGCTTATTTTTTCAGGATTCTGGGCCTGTGTTGCGGCGCCTTCATCGGTATTTACCTGCTGGTGGATTTTTTTGAAAAGGTTGACCGCTTCATCGATTACGGTGCCGGACTCAGTGAATACCTGACCTATCTGGGGCACAGCATCCCCCATATTTTTGTACAGGTCCTCCCCCTGGCCATTTTGACCAGCATGGTTCTAACCCTGGGCGGTCTTGGCCGCACCAATGAAATGACGGCATTACGTGCCTGCGGCATCAGCCTTGGGCGCATTACCCGGCCGCTGCTCGTCATCATTGTACTGCTGTGCGGCCTGCAACTACTGGTGCATGAATATCTCGTCCCGTGGAATGTGCGCACCCTGAATGAACTGGTGGAGGTCAAGCTGCGCGGCCGTGAGCAAGTCCGTCTGACCCACAGTAAAATCTGGTATCGCAGCGCCAACCAGATCATCAATATCGATCTGGTCCAGACCCGCGAGCAGAAACTCAAGGGAGTCACCATCTTTGAGATCGGCCAGGGAACCACCATCGTTCGACGCATCGACGCCAATGAGGCGGCGTTCCGCGATCAGCAATGGCTGGCACCAACCCTGATCGAGCGCACCTTTGATCCTAAGTCGGGCACATTGCAGCAAACCCGTCAGCTGGAAAATCAGCCATTAGCCCTTGACCGTTTGATTAATGATTTCGCCCGGGACGAGGATGTCAATGCTGAACTGGGCGCACGAAAGCTGGCGCAGCTGGCGGCGCGACTGGAACAGGAAGGTTATGACGCTACCCGCCAGCGAGTTGACCTGCAGGCACGACTGGCGGCACCCTTTACCGGTCTGGTCATGGGCTTGCTGGGAATCCCCTTTGCCCTGCAACGGGGACGTCAGAGCAATCTGGCCCTGGGGGTTGGTGCAAGCCTTGCTATCGGTGCCGCCTATTTTATTATTCAATCCGCTGTCATCTCCTTTGGCTATGCCGGTGCCCTGCCCCCGCTGCTCGCCGCCTGGACCGCCAATCTGATCTTCACCCTGCTTGCGGTCTGGCTGTTTCTCGGCGTCAAACAATAAAAAACGGCGGCATCAAAGATTGAGGCCGCCGTTTTTCAGCGTACGATAAAGCGTCATCCGAAAACTTACTGGAACGCTTCTGACTAAAAACTATTAATACCTTTCTCCGCACAACCTAACCACTCAGATTGACTAAGAAATTGTGAAAAGAGCAGTTTTTCGGGCATAAAACTCAGTAGCGATACGTATCAGGCTTATAGGGCCCGGCAGCCGGAATCCCCAGATAGCGTGACTGTTCATCAGAGAGAACGGTCAGCTTGGCTCCAAGCTTATCAAGGTGCAAGCGCGCCACTTTCTCATCCAGCAATTTGGGAAGCACGTACACCTTGTTGGCATAGGCATCAGTGTTGGTAAACAGTTCGATCTGTGCCATCACCTGATTGGTGAATGAACAAGACATGACAAAGCTTGGATGTCCGGTTGCACAACCCAGATTCAGGAGGCGCCCCTCTGCCAGGACGATCACACCATGACCATCCTCAAACTCCCAGCGATCAACCTGAGGTTTGATTCTCTGTCGCGTTACCGTCGGGTCTTTTTCGATGGCACTCATCTCGATTTCATTATCAAAGTGACCGATATTGCCGACAATTGCGTTGTTCTTCATCTGCCGCATATGTTCCAGGGTAATCACGTTTTTGTTGCCGGTGGTAGTGATATAAAGATCAGCAAAATCAAGGACGTCTTCTACCCGCTTGACCTCGTAACCCTCCATTAACGCCTGCAGGGCGCAGATAGGGTCGATCTCGGTCACGATCACCCGGGCTCCTTGGCCACGCAGTGACTGGCAGCACCCCTTGCCGACATCGCCATAGCCACAGATCACCGCCACCTTCCCGGACAGCATGACATCCGTCGCCCGCATGATCCCATCCACCAGGGAATGACGACAGCCGTAGACGTTGTCAAATTTGGACTTGGTCACAGAATCGTTAACGTTCATCGCGGGGAATTGCAGCACACCTTCTTCCGCCATCTGGTGGAGGCGATGGACACCGGTGGTGGTTTCTTCGGTAACCCCCTTGATAGCCGCAGCAGTACGACTCCATTTGTCGGGGTGAGTGGTGATCGATTCACGCAAAGAAGATACCAGCTCGCACCAGTCTTCCGGGTCTTCACTACTGACATCCGGACAGCCGGCCCGCTCCCACTCGCTCCCTTTAAGAACATAGAGAGTAGCGTCACCACCATCATCAAGAATCATATTGGGAACCTCGTCGTCAGGCCAGGCAAGAGCCTGCTCAGTACACCACCAGTATTCTGCCAGGCTTTCGCCTTTCCAGGCGAAGACAGGAACACCGGCCGGCTCGGCAACCGTCCCCTCACGACCAACGGCCACGGCTGCCGCGGCATGATCCTGAGTGGAAAAAATATTGCACGAACACCAACGCACACTGGCACCCAGATCAATCAGGGTTTCGATCAGTACGGCGGTTTGAATCGTCATGTGCAAAGAACCGGTAATCCGCGCCCCTTTAAGTGGCAACTGCCCCTGGTATTCATCACGCAGGGCCATCAGCCCCGGCATTTCTTCCTGGGCCAGGAGAATTTCCTTGCGCCCCCATTCAGCCAGGCTGAGGTCTTTGACTTTAAAATCACTAAAAGCTGACACCGTTGATTTCTCCTTTTTTTGAGTTCCTCGCAGCCCGGCTCACCCATTTCTCATGCTGGGTCGCAACTGCTGCTACAAAGCAACTGCTTGTCTAACGATTGTTCTGACTGTTTAGCACATTCGCCACATCAGGGACAAGAAGCCGGCAACAATTGAAACAACAACAGCGCCATCATCAGGGTCCAGCCCCTTCTTTTCGGCGCAACCAGAGGCGCATGACTGCAAACCACAAACGCAGCAATAATCCCGCCAGAGAACGCGCGGGCAGATTGTCGGTTAGTACTTCATAGACCGGGAGACACCAGAACTGCCAGACCGCGGGAGTTTCCGTCGTTGGCCGCCCTTGCCGATAAGCCCGACGGCAATCAGCGGCAAAAAACAGCTGCCAGCCATGGTGACGCACATAACTGCCGCTGGCCAGCCATAATTTCCAGCGCTGTCGTGGTGAACGAGCCGCCAGCAGTTCAGCAATCAGATCAAAAAAAGGACCCAGACGCAAGCGCCCGGTATCTGTCTGGAGACGGTAAACTGCTGGAGCCCGTTCAAAAAACTCGTACCAGCCAATACTGCGAAAACACATCATCAAAGCGCCAAGCAGTTGGCGTTGCCACAAGCCTTCGGAATCAAAACGCCGGGTGGATGTCGTGATCACTGGCGGCAATAATTGCCACTGGCCGACAACACGCAGCCGGTCGGCAAAATCAGTATCTTCCATTACCGGCAGATCAGTGCGAAAGCTGCCAACCTGCTGCTTAAGCTGACGATGGAGTAGAAATCCCTGATCGCCATGGATGGTTTCAGGTTTTGATGACCGGGCCTTGCGCTCGAAAAAATCGTACCCTTTGTTTTTTTTCTGTTCACCGGTCAGAAAACTCAAGGAAAAATGCCCGGCGATTCGTCGGTCGCTGCTACGAGACAAGAAATCAATCCCCTTACGCCAGGCCAGGGGGTCATCAAAACGGCTGTCGGCATGCAGAAACAGCAGCCAGGCACCAAGGGCTTCTGCTGCACCGGCATTTAACTGCTGACCGCGACCACGCGGACTGGTGATCACCCGGACCGGCACTGACTGCAACAGTTCCCGTGTTGCGTCAGTCGAGCCCCCGTCAACCATGATTAATTCGTAATGCACCTGGCGTTGACGGCGCAGATCAGCAAGAAAAGCAGGCAATTCTGTCGCTTCATTGACTACCGGAACAATAACGCTTAACTCAACGGCCGGGGTAATCTTCTTTTCCATCTTCTTTCCTGATAAAAAGACCTCAACGAATACAGATCCTGTGCTATAAATAGTCAGGTTCAAATTTAGGTTTTCGATCCGAGTCGTCAATGCAGATCGACCGGACAATATCTTTTTACAGCATACCTGACAAGGGGACAAAAATGAGCGAAATCATTGATATCTATGCCCGCGAAATTCTCGATTCCCGCGGCAATCCGACCGTTGAGGTTGAGGTCGCCCTCGAAACCGGCGTGATCGCCAGAGCGGCAGTACCCAGTGGCGCATCGACCGGTGAGCGCGAAGCCCTCGAACTGCGTGATGGCGACAAGAGCCGCTACCTCGGCAAAGGTGTGCTCAAAGCGGTTGAGCACGTCAACGAAATCATTGCGGTTGAATTGCAGGGGTGGGAGGCCAGCGATCAGATTGGTATTGATCGCAAACTGCTGGAACTCGATGGTACCGATTTCAAAAGCAAGCTCGGCGCCAATGCTCTGCTTGGCGTTTCCATGGCCTGCGCCAAAGCCGCAGCAGAAGATGCCGGCCTCCCCCTCTATCAGTACATCGGCGGTTGCAATGCCAAGGAGCTTCCCCTGCCGATGATGAACATCATCAACGGTGGCGAACATGCCGACAACAATGTCGACATTCAGGAATTCATGATCATGCCGACAGGTGCCGACAGCTTTAAAGAGGCGCTGCGCATGGGCGCCGAGATTTTCCATGCCCTGAAAAAAGTTCTGAAAAGCAAGGGCTATAATACCGCCGTGGGAGATGAAGGTGGTTTTGCCCCTGACTTGAAGAGCAACGAAGAAGCCCTTGAAGTCATCGTTGAAGCGATCACCGCTGCCGGCTACAAACCGGGTGAAGATATCCTGCTTGCCCTTGATGTCGCCGCCTCGGAACTTTACAAAGACGGCAAATACAACCTTGCCAACGAAAAACAGCCAATAAAAACCGCTGCCGAACTGGTGGCTTTCTATGAGGATCTGGTCGAGCGCTATCCCATTGTCTCCATTGAAGACGGCATGGCTGAAAATGATTGGGACGGCTGGAAACTGATGACAGAAAAACTGGGGAATAAAATCCAGATTGTCGGCGATGACCTGTTTGTCACCAATACCAAAATTCTTAAAGAAGGGATTGACAAAGGAATAGCCAATTCCATCCTCATCAAGGTTAACCAGATCGGCACCTTAACGGAAACCCTGGATGCCATCGAAATGGCTAAACGCGCCGGCTACACGGCGGTTGTCTCCCACCGCAGCGGCGAAACCGAGGATACCACCATTGCCGATCTGGCGGTCGCCACCAATGCCGGACAGATCAAAACCGGTTCGTTATGCCGCACCGACCGGGTATGCAAATACAATCAACTGTTGCGGATCGAAGATGAACTTGAAGATACCGCTATCTTCCGTGGCAAAGAGGTTTTTTATAATCTGAAAAAGCGGTGAAGACCTGTTTCACGTCGGGGGAATCGTGATATCACGGTTCCCCCGCTGACAGTTTATGCCAGATACAGCTTGAACGAACTGCCCATCCGCTCGCGGCGAATCTTTCCCGCATCGACCAGTTCCCTGATCATCTGCTGCGCTTGCTTTTTATTCAGCTGGGGCACATCGACATAGAGATCGGCCTGGACAACTCCGGGGTGCGCACAAACAAGCCGCAAAATCGGATTTTCCACTACCTCGGCGACAGGTTTGCCAGCTGCGGCATCCGCCGGTGCTGATTTCTTCTCATGGGTCACCGCATCGTCAGCTTCTTGATTCACCAGCTGCGCCTGCAGTTCTTTTTCCCGCTCCTGCTCGGCACGGATTTCCTGCTCCAGGGCAACCAGGCGCTGATAGAAATAAAAACCTCCACCCAGCAGAATCAGCAACAGCACAAACCAAAACATATTTCACCTCCATCGGCAGTATCAAGGTATCTGTGCGGCACCGGATCAGGGATCCGGTGCCAAAAAGCAAAACTGAAGATAAAAATAGAAAAAACATGGAGCTATTCTACGAAAAAAGATTGTAAGGGTCTACGCACATTGCACTAACCGGTAACGGCCAAAACCGTAGGAAGCTCCTTTACCAACATGGAGCAACGCCCCTAATTCCAGCAACCACCACACTTCTGCAAGGGCATCCCCAGACAGGGTTAATGTCCCCGTTAACCCGCCGATCCCCTGCCCTTTGCGCCCCTGCTCAAGTCGCCGCCAATCATGCCAGTGCAGGGATTTGTTGCAACACAGAATGGTTGCAGCCAGCCTTTTCAGTTCATCATCGCTATCAATAATAGCATCCCCATGAGCAATAGCCAGATGATTGACCCTCCGCTGCAACACTGAAAAAAAGCTGTTAAAGTCAAATTTAAATAATGGTTTTCCGTTATTTACCAGCCTCATTGGTGTAATTATGTCCAGTTGCACTTTATTAAATGAAAAGGGCTGCTGCATCAATATCCAGGACAGTGGAACTATATTAGGGGGGGAACAATTTGCAGAGACACCAAAACGCCCCTGCCCTTTATAGATGCCATGTTGACCAAGCGCCTGCAGTAACAGGGTAAAGGCTTCAATCCCGACAACCCCCTCCCCGATAAACAGTGTGGAAAGTTTGAATTGATGCCCATAGGTAAAAACCCCCGGCTTTACCGCCGGAGGAGATAAAACAACCGCAGCGGGTGGTTTCTGCACCTGGCGCCGAACGCTCGGATCAGTCGCCGGGACTGGAAACAACAGATGACTCACCAATCCTGCAATCTGGCCCCCGCACTGTTCTTCTAATCCTGCCAGCACCGAAGAAAGTTCACGCCGCAGTTGCAACAACGCCAGCGCCGGCAGTTCAACCTCTTCCTTCAGGGTCAGCTCAAAGGTTACCTGTGCGCAATCGAGGCGATCCAGCCAGGATGGTGGAGTGACAGACTGGAGCATTTAACCTCCGTTGTGATTGCAAGCCGACGGGGATTTTGTTATACGTCAGTCGCGTCAACCGGCAATAAAGCCTGAACTGGAGAAAAATCAGATGTTCCACTTTACCTTGCTAGCGCAAGATCCGCAAACCCGTGCCCGCCGCGGTCGACTTGAAACCCTTCACGGCACTATCGAAACCCCAATTTTCATGCCGGTCGGCACCCATGGGGCCCTTAAAGCCATGACGCCGGCCCAGGTTGAAGAAACGCAGGCGCAGATTATCCTCTCCAATACCTACCATCTGCATCTGAAACCTGGTGAAGCATTAATCAAGAAAGCCGGCGGTTTGCACCGTTTCATGAACTGGAAACGACCGATCCTTACCGACAGCGGAGGCTTTCAGGTTTTTTCCCTGCCCAACAAAAAGATTGGTGAAGATGGGGTACATTTTCGTCACGAGGGAACCGGTGATGAAATTTTTCTCGGGCCCAAAGAGGCCATGCAGATTCAGAACGATCTGGGCTCTGATATCATGATGGCTTTTGATGAGTGCATCCCCTATCCAGCCACTTATGACTATTCGGCCAAATCGATAAAAAAAACCCTGCGCTGGGCGCAAAGCTGTCTGCAACATCACCAACGTCCTGCCGAGCAAGCCCTTTTCGGCATCGTTCAAGGCAGCGTCTACCCGGATCTTAGGCGCGAGTGTGCCGAGCAACTTGGGGCTCTTGATTTTCCCGGCTACGCGATCGGCGGCGTCAGCGTTGGTGAGGGGTTGGAACTGCTTAAAAAGGTGGTTGATGACACCGAACCCCACATGCCGCAACACAAGCCGCGCTACCTGATGGGGGTTGGGCTGCCGGAGGATATTCTTGAATCGATTGAACGTGGCATGGATATGTTTGATTGCGTCATTCCAACCCGCTATGCCCGCAGCGCAACCCTTTTTACCAGACGTGGGAAAATCCGCCTGACCAATCGCAATTTCCGCCGCGACTTTTTCCCCGTCGATCCTTCCTGCGATTGCTATTGTTGTACCAATTTCAGCCGCGCTTATCTGCATCACCTGTTCAATGCCAACGAGATCTTATCAGCAACCCTTTCGGCCATTCACAATGTGCGATTTTATCTGAACATGGTAGCGCAGGCACGCACAGCCATTGAGGCGGGCGACTTTGCTGCCTTTAAGGCTGATTTTCTGCAGGAATATTTCTCTTCAGGGAAATAAAACCAAAAAAAACACCCAAAAATACGGCGGGCAGACAATCGATTCGATTGTCTGCCCGCATCTTAAAGCAAAAGCTTGAGGGTTGAAACTACCCCTTGAATTGATGGCTATTTCAGCATCTTTGTCATCATCTTCTTCATTGTCTTGTTCTTCAGCATCCCCATCATCCACATTTCACCGATCGATTTATTCATGAACGACATGCTCGGGAACGAATGCTGAAGCAGCATGATATCGACCAGGCGGATTTTTTTCTGGATCGCCAGGGCCCATTCGTTGATCATTTCCGCAGAGCCTTCGCCGATCACTGAAGCCCCATAGATCTTGCCATATTTGCTTGCCAGCACCCGCACCGATCCGGTGGTGACCTGCTCGGCAATCGCCGCGCCGTAGTCAGCGTGTCTGGCTTCAATCACCTCGTATTTAATCCCGGCAGCAATCAGATCGGCTTCACGCATCCCGACTGAAGACACCTGGGGCTCGGTAAATACCGTCCATGGCACAACATACTTTTTGAAGTCCTTTTTGAATGGCCAGGGACGCATAATATTCATCAGGGCGATCATTCCCTGGTGCATGGCCGCATGGGAAAAAAGATAATTTCCGTTGCAGTCACCCACCGCAAATACATGGGGAACATTGGTCTGCAGGTTGGCATTTACCGGTATCCCTTTGGGAGTATACTGAACCCCCGCTTTTTCGAGATCGAGTTGATCAATTACCGGTGCCCGACCGGCAGCCAACAGCAAACGCTCCGCTTCGAGGGTTTCGCCCTCCTTGGTGGTCAGAACGACATTGCCCTCGTCATTTTTGACAACGGAACTGATGGAGCGGCTGTTGTAAACACTAATTCCCTCTTTTTTGAAGCACTCCTCAAGCAGCTCACCGGCAAAACGATCAGTAAAGGGAAGCAGATGGGGATCCATCTGTACGATCGTTGTCTGGCATCCCATACGCGAAAAAGCCTGAGCCATCTCAGCACCAATGGCACCACCACCGATAATCAGCATACTTTTGGGCATGGCATCGAGGTGAAACAGGTTTTCATTGGTCAACAGATCATCGATGGTATCAAGCCCTGGTATCGGTGGTTTGGCCGGACGTGTACCGGTACAGATGAAAATCCGCCTGGCACTGATCTGCCGCCCGTCAACCACGACAGTGTGAGAATCAATAAAACGTGCTTCCCCCTTAACCATATCAACCTTGCCGAGTTTTTTATCGTACTTGGCGATAACCGTTTTAAGCTGTTCCTGAATCAGGGAAAAAGGATCCTTGACCTCCGGCATTCGCATTTCTTCCATCTGCATCGCCGGAAACTTGGTCACCGCATGGCGGGTTTTTGCCATACGTAACAAGGCCTTACTTGGAATACAACCGACGTTCATACATTCGCCACCGACCTTGTCCTTTTCTATGGCACAGACCTTCAGCCCCATTTCCGAACCCATGGCCGAAACCACCATTCCCGCCGGTCCGATGCCGATGGTAATGATATCGTATTCATAATTTGTCATATGGTTTCTCTCCTTTTTCGCAAATAACCATTTCACAGGTGGCGCTTAATTCATTTTATTATATATATGATTTAAGTAATGTAAAGAAAATTCGTGGTGTCTATCAGTCTAGTCATTATGTGCCGAATTTCAAGAACCGGCATGAACAACGCACCTCATCTTTAACCAAAAAACCATAAAAAAAAGCCCACTGGCAGCGGGCGGTTGTTGCAAAGGCAAAAAAGAATCAATGTGACTATTCAGCGCTCATCCATGCCACAGGTTCGGGTAGGGGCGGCGACTAAGTTAACTGCCGCCACAGAGGCAGCTGACAAGCGGGCACGCAGGAACCACCGGGAGCCATCGCGTCCCATGGCACTAAATCCGACGTTCAGGTGCGAAGCAGATATCCATCAAGGATGATACTCGATCTGAGATTGCTGCTTCGTTCCACAATCCGGGCAATTAAACACGCGGGTATCGTGCCACCAGGGCTCGCTGCCCCAATAGGATTGGTTGGCTATGCAGTCGAGATGCTCCACCAGATTGAGATTTTTGGCATCCTCGCACGAGGCACAATAAACCCAGATTTTGCCGGCGGCGCAGGCCTGGAGAAATTCACCAGGATTTGACATACAGCCTCCGCCATCAGACCTTGGAAATATTTGCGGTATTGCCTTCGGCGCGCAGACGCTTGACTGATTTTCCGGAAATCCCCCAACTTTCGGTTTCAACCTCTTTGATCACCACGTGGGTCGAATAGGGATTTTTATTCATTACCTTGACCATCAAATCGGTAATTCCTTCAACAAGCTGGGCTTTTTGTTCATTGGTCGCACCTCTGGTGACATTGACCTCTATGTAGGGCATGGTGATATCCTTTCAGTGTTGTTTCAATAGATTATTCAGACCGCCCATTATCTCCAAGGCATTGCGGCAATGCAACCTCAATAACAAATCGTTCCTTTTTCAGCTGCCGCACAACATCTCTTAATCGTTGGCACTGGGCAGGATCAAGCTTTTTTCCACCATAGAGAGCAGCACCATAACTTTCGGCAAACTCCCGGCACAAGGGATGGCCACTGAGACTTGCTAACTGATACAATCCTAACTCGGGAGGAAGGTATCTTAGCCCTGCACAACGGGCAACCTGGCGCAGGTAAGAGTGCAACAAACCCTTGTTTTTTATCCCCCATCGTCGTTTCCAGACGATGGCAATGACACAACCAAGTGATATCAGCAGCAGCACTCCAGCCAGTCGGAAAAAATTGATTTGGCGTAACAGAGCGAGCCTGGTAGAGACTTCCCGCAGCAACTGGAACTGTTGCTGGACATCGTAGTTAAGAATGCGCCGGGTCCACATATGAAAAAGGGCATCCGTTAGACTTTGCAGAGTGCCATGCTCAGCCACTGCGGCAGAAAAAGCCTGATCGGCGTTTGCCGCAAGACGGCTGGGATCAATCCGCACCCACTCCCCCTGATCATTTAAGGCCTCAACCCAGACATGGGCACGATCCTCTGTCACCAGATAAAATTCGCCGAAACGGTTGTAGGTCCCCCCCAGGTAACCACCGACCAGACGCGCCGGGACATCCATCAGGCGCAACATGACAGCAAAAGCCGAGGCAAAATGTTCACAGTAGCCGCGCCGTGAATCAAACAGAAAGGTCGCCACTGGGGTTTCTGTTTCTGGCAGGTTGTTAGCAGCATAGCTGAGTTGCTGCCGCAGAAAAAACGCCTCGAGCCCGGCAACCCGCTCGGCAAATCCGAGGGTTTCGATATTGATCGCGGCAGCCGCCTGCCGCACTTGCGGGGAGAGTGTTTCCGGCACCCGAAGATAAAAATCGGCAGGACCGCTTAAGCTGGCAATCCCCTGTGGCCACCCCACTGCGCGATAGGCGGTGCGCTTGTAATCATGGCGCTGGCGGACAAAAACCCCATCGTCGTGAAGACGATGGGGCACGCCCTGGAGACGATCACTACGATCGAGAGCGACCAGGTAAGTGTCTGCCTTCGGTTCGGCGTAAATAACCACGTCATGCCTGCTGCTCGTTCCTGGCCTGAACTGTTCTTCCGGTTGACGATTACTACGCCGCCAGACTGGACCATCGACCTGATCAAGGACAATGCCGCGCCAGTAGAGCAGCTGCGCCCCCAGTTCTGTGGTTTCAGCACGAAAAGCGATATCTCCGCTACTGGCCAGATCGGAAAAGCTCCCGGGGCGCACTTGATCACTCATGCCGGCAGCGGCAATTCTTTCCTGGCCAACGATATTCCATAACGGGGTCGGAGTACGTGGCAAAACAAAGAAAAATGCCGTCATCAGTACCAGCGTTGCCACGGGAATCACCAATAGAAAAAATAATAACCCTTTAAGCGCCTTGACCGATAATTGAATAGCAGGATCAACATAAACAAAGCTCAGTAACACAAGGCCGGCGCTCAACAACAGAACCATCAGACCCAGATAGATCAGATAGGTCATATCCAGAGTCAGCAGTGACGAAGCGGCCAGAAGCGTCAGCGCCAGGACAAAGGACTGGAGCATATTGCGTGACGTTTTTTCACTCGCCAATCGCGCCGCCAGCAGGATGCACAGTACCTGTATTAATGGCAGCGCCACCTCGGTCATACTTAACTGCAGACCACTGACCACCGTCGCAACAATCGTGACCAGGGCGGCAAGACGGCTGGCCGCCCTGGTCCATGTCATACGTGAACGCAACAAGCCGGCAATCAGACCAGCACCAAGAAAGATCTGCACCCACAGCGCAACAAAAGGGAGAACCGGCAGAATCGCCAGCAGAGCCGCACCGTACAGAAGCCAGTTCAATAACCGCTGCAGGTTACTCATACAGGGCCAACTCCTTGAGCAGGCGTAACTGATGGCTGCGCCCCAGAGCAGGAGCAATGCGCCTAGCTCCGATGACAAGCCCAACCGGACACTGCTGATGAAAGCAGCGATTGACCAGATGGACACAACGCCCCAGACGCTCTTCCAGAGGGCCGTCAAACTGCTCTGGATCAATGATTCTGGTTACTTCCGCCTGACGGTTCAGCAGCTTGGTTTTTAAGACATCGTGACGTGCCGACAGCTTCCAGTGAATCGCCCGGGGCGAATCTCCGGGACGATAATCTTCAATACTGTGCAGGTCGCCATCACCGCCGGGTCTGGTGATCTGTTCTTCATTTGCGGTGCGCCGAGCGTCCTGATATGCAGGCATTGAAGTTGCCAGCGGGCGCGGATACACCAGGAGTGTCCGGGATGGATCATATTGATATGAGCGGACAAAAAAATTGACCGGAAAGCAGGATGAGACATCAATCCCGGGGGCCGGATACATGCCACGCCGCTGCATTGTCAGAGGGATATCAACCACCTCACTGCAACCGGCGGCGATCGCCGGTATCACGACCTTGTTCTTGGCAATACGAATTTCGAGTAAATACACCGGAATATAGCGCTGGCGATTATTGATACGGATCCTCAAGGTTCCGGGTGTTGCGGCAAACAGATCATCAGAAGGGAGCAGACGTAATTCAAGGCGATGCAGATTAAGGTGGCCACAGAGCCCGGTAACCGCCATAAAACCGAGCAATGCTGAAACCAGCAGATAGAGCAGATTGTTGCCGGTATTGACCGCAGCAAATCCAAAAAGCAGGGTCAGGATAATATAAAAAGCACCGGCACGGGTCAGCCTTAAGCGACGGGCACCGGCAGATCTTTGAGTAGCGATCGCAACACCTCTTTTTTATTGAGATGATCCTGTTCGGGGCGCAGTTCAAGGCGGTGAGATATTACCGCCAGCGCCACCACCTGAACATCTTCCGGCACGACGAAATTACGTCCCTGCAGATAGGCCTGGGCACGGGCGGCAGCGGCCAGACTGATGCCGCCTCGAGTTGAAATCCCATTGATGAAGGACCCGTGATCTCGGCTGCGCTGTAGAAGTTCGTGGATATAGTCTGCAACCTTTTCTTGCAAGGTGACTTCTTCACGGACAAACCGACGCGTTTCGATGATCTGCTCACGAGTCAACAGAGGTTTGATGCGAGCAAGATCCTCGCGCACACTACCCTGACGGATGATCTGTTTTTCCAGGGCAGGTGGCGGATAACCGATATCCGTGGTCATTAAAAAGCGGTCAAGCTGGGATTCCGGCAAGGGGAAGGTACCGACATGATCCAGAGGGTTCTGGGTTGCGATTACCATAAAAGGTTCCGGCAGCTGATAGGTTATCCCTTCGAGGGTCACACGGTGCTCCTCCATTGCTTCGAGCAACGCACTCTGGGTTTTCGGCAGGGTACGATTGATTTCGTCAACCAGAAGAAGGTGATTGAAAATCGGCCCCTTAACGAAATGAAAACGGTTCTCCTCACGGTGAAAAATGGAAACACCGGTAATATCACTCGGGAGCAAATCACCAGTACACTGGATGCGCCCGAAATCAAGCCCGAGAGCGGCCGTCAGACCCAATGCCAGGCTGGTTTTACCCAGGCCCGGGATATCCTCGATCAGAAGATGCCCCCCCGACAGCAGGCTGATCATCGCTGTACGCAGGGCCTTAACCTTCCCCTGGAGATAACGACTTGAAAGGGTATCGATGACGCCTAACATCAGTTGACGATGAAGCAGTTCCATGCGGACTCCCTGCGTTAGCAGCCATTGTTATTCATCCTACTATAAATGGGCGAGTCTTTGCCTGTCTGACAAAAAAAGCCCCATGGAAGCCATGGAGCCCTTGCCCTTACTGAACGGCATATACCAAAAGAATTACTCGAACACAACGACAAAACTGCCGCTGTAGCCTTCGGCAATGAGCTGGCTGGTCAGCTGTTCGGCACTCTCGAGGGTATTAAAATCACCCACCCGTACGCGATGAACTGCCTGCCCGTTGAACAGTGCGGTTGCCACCTGGGCATGACCGAAACGCTCACGCATCCGGTTTGCCAGCTGGTGGGCATTGTCCGCCACACCGAAGGCGGCAACTTGAATCGCGTAACTGTGATTGACCGCTGCCACGGAGCGCAACGCGGGAGCATAAGAACCACCTACGGCAACAACCTCCACCTCCGCCAACCCCGCCTCCACCGTACCCAACCGGCGCGCGGCACCATAGGAAAGATCAATAATCCGCCCGGTGGCAAAGGGTCCACGGTCATTAATGCGGACCTCGATCTGCTTACCCGTACCCAGATGGGTCACCTGCACCAGTGTTCCCATCGGCAGGGTTTTATGTGCGGCACTGACGCCGTACATGTCATAAATTTCACCGTTGCTGGTTTTCAGGCCATGAAATTCGCTACCATACCAACTGGCAATGCCCCGTTCACGATACCCCTGGTGATCCCGCAACGGCGAGTAACGGATGCCGTTTACCTCATAAGGGCGTTGCCAGCCCGGCAATTCGCGCGCTTCCGGGGTATCGATGACCCTGACAACCGGAGCTCTGTGACCACCGCAGGCAGAGAGCAGAAACACCAGCGTCAGACAGAGGAAAAACAGAGCAAAGCGCCATGCAGATACCATAAAATTACCGTTTATAAGTTAGTCTTCCTCGATCTCAGTCATCGCCCGGAAGCGTTGATAGCGTTGTTCCACCAGGCCTTCCGGCGAATATTCGAGGAGCTCACGCAGATGCTTCAAGAGGTATTGTTTCAAAGTGGCTGCAGCTTCAACCGGGTTCTGATGAGCACCACCTGAAGGCTCCGGAACAATATCGTCAATCACCGTTTTCAAACTATCAACATCCTGCGCCGTTAATTTCAGTGCCTCAGCAGCCTGGGCGCCCTTGCTGCCATCACTCCAGAGGATAGCAGCACATCCTTCGGGGGAAATAACCGCATAAACTGAGTACTGCATCATCAAAACACGATTTCCCACGGCAATCGCCAACGCACCACCCGAGCCTCCTTCGCCGGTCACCGTAACAATCACCGGTACTGTCAGGGTGGCCATCTCACGCAAATTTCTGGCAATAGCTTCGGCCTGACCTCGTTCCTCGGCGCCGATACCTGGAAAAGCCCCGGGGGTATCAACAAAGGTGAAAATCGGCAGACGAAACTGCTCAGCCAGCTGCATCACCCGCAAAGCTTTGCGGTAGCCTTCAGGGTTGGGCATACCAAAATTGCGGTGCACCTTTTCCTTGGTATTGCGCCCTTTCTGATGGCCGATAACGCAGCAAGGCTGACCGTCAATGCGGGCAAAACCGCAGACCAGGGCCGGATCATCACGGTAGTTGCGGTCACCATGGATTTCAAACCAGTCGGTAAAGATGCGTTCAATATAATCCAGCGTATAGGGACGTTCCCCATGCCGCGCCAACTGGGTGCGCTGCCAGCGGGTTAAGTTGGAATAGATCTCTTTTTTCAGGCGTTCTGCCTTTTTTTCAAACTTCTGGATTTCGCTGGTAAAATCAACATTGTCAGTCGAGTATTCTCTCAACTCACTGATCTTATTATGCAGTTCGGCAATAGGCTTTTCAAAATCGAGATACTGACTCATTTAAATCTCCCTGCGACGGGTGAATCTAAATCACCGTTGACGGTCTTAAAGGTTCTTTTTGGATCAGGCAAAAAGTGACACCTCAATAGCCCAAAACACCCCTACACTTTTTTAAAACTTAAGATGTAACAATAAAACGGGTACCGAACCAGGTCAAGCATTAGCCTGCAGCCAGACGTCACAATCACTCAAAATGCATCACACTGTAACCAAACAGAGCCTCCACTTCCGCCATCGCTTCTTCCGCTGCGGCCATCTTCAACTGTTCAGGCAACTTGATCAGGGTTTCACTACGGTTGGGAATAACCACCTGCAGCAGTACATCGCAGTCACCCCGGTAACGCTGCACAATACTTTTGAGCTGGCGCAACTGGTTTTCCTGCAAACCCGGCGTCGTCAAACGAATACGGACCCGTCTGGCCATGGTTTTACGCACCTCACGCAACAGAGCAATATCGCCGGCGAGCAGCTTGCAGGCCTCTTCACCAACATCGAGCTCACCGCTGACAATGATCGGCTCCTCACCTTTGATCAGCTCCATCGCAGCTGCATATACCTCTGGAAAAACAACAAGTTCCAGCGATCCAGTGAGGTCTTCAAGAGTGACAAAGGCCATCCGGTCACCCTTTTTGGTGACCAGTTCCTTGACCCCGGAGACAATTCCGCAAATGCGTACCTGCTCCTTATCAGTACGTTCATTCAGGGCACTGATTTCACAGGTAGCAAAACTTTTGATGGCATCAGCATGACGCGCCAAGGGGTGGCCGGTCACATAGAAACCCAGGGCCTCCTTCTCATGACTCAGGAGGGTTTTTTCATCCCATTCCTCGATCTGCGGCAGTTGACCGTAACCATTACCACCGACAGAGACAATCTCGTTGCTGCCGAACAGCGAGTCCTGCCCCGAATCCTGTTCGCGCTGCAGGCGCTGGCCGATATCCATACATTCCTCAAAAGCGGAGAGGAACTGTGACCTTTTGCCGCCCAACGAATCAAAGGCACCACATTTGATCAATGCTTCAACGACCTTTTTGTTGACCTTGCGCAGATCAACGCGCTCACAGAAATCCTGCAGAGAGCTGAAGGGTTTTTCCTCGCGCACGTTAAAAATAGCATCAAGGGCAGCAGAACCGACCCCTTTGACAGCGCCAAGACCAAAACGCATCGCTTCCTTATCTACAGTAAACGAGCGTTCCGACGCATTGATGTCAGGCGGCAGAATAGAAACGCCCATACTTCGAACTTCACTGATATTTTTAATGACTTTATCAGTGTTCTCCATATCTTCGGTCAGCAGGGCCGCCATGAATTCGACCGGATAATGGGCCTTGAGATAGGCGGTCTGATAGGCGATCAGGGCATAGGCGGCGGAATGGGATTTATTGAAGCCGTAGGCAGCAAACTTCTCCATCAGATCAAATACCGCTTCAGCTTTTTTGGGGTTGAGCTTGTTTTCCTGGGCGCCGATAAGAAACTGTTTTTTCTGTTGAGCCATCTCGTCGGCTTTTTTCTTGCCCATGGCCCGGCGCAGCAGATCTGCCGCTCCAAGACTATAATTGCCAAGAATCTGGGCAATCAGCATAACCTGTTCCTGATAGACGATAACCCCGTAAGTATCTTTGAGAATCGGCTCAAGCTGGGGGAAATCGAATTGAAACTTTTCCAGACCGTGCTTACGCTTGATAAATGAGTCGACCATGCCGGAACCCAGCGGCCCGGGACGATAGAGCGCCACCATAGCGATCAGGTCTTCAAAGCAACTGGGTTTGAGCTTGACCAGATATTCCTTCATCCCGCTCGATTCGAGCTGAAAGACCCCGGTGGTTTCGCCATGGGAGAGCAGTTCAAAGGTTTTTTTATCATCATCGGGAATCAGTTTGAGATCAAAACTCTCATCCTTGCCGGCGCGCACCAGTCGTATCGCGTTTTCCAGCACGGTGAGGGTTTTCAGCCCGAGAAAGTCAAACTTGACCAGACCGATCTTTTCCACATAGCTCATCGGGTACTGGGTCACCTGGCCCCCAGATTTAGGATCAACATAGAGGGGAAGATATTCCGGCAATGGCTGCGGCGTCACCACCACCCCGGCTGCATGGGTAGAGGCATGACGCGTCAACCCTTCCAGCGCCAGAGCAATCTTAACCAGCTCCTTGATCTTGGGTTCCTTATCAATCAGGGCTTTTAACTGGGGCTCCTGCCCAATCGCCTGTTTTAAGGT
Source organism: Pelovirga sp. C15f (assembly GCF_057178085.1). Classification (NCBI taxonomy): domain Bacteria; kingdom Pseudomonadati; phylum Thermodesulfobacteriota; class Desulfuromonadia; order Geobacterales; family Geobacteraceae; genus Pelovirga; species Pelovirga sp. C15f. The sequence continues at coordinate 122,096 of NZ_JBXUCV010000001.1, read as the reverse complement.
AATTCCAAGCACCGTCGGCACCATTTTGGCGATCTTGTCGACTTCACCATAGGGAATATTCAGTGCCCGCCCGACATCACGCAACACCCCCTTGGCAAGCATGGTACCAAAGGTGATGATCTGGGCGACATTCTCTGCGCCATATTTTTCCCGCACATAGTCGATGACCCGCTCACGCCCGTAGATACAGAAATCGACATCGATATCCGGCATCGATATCCGTTCGGGATTCAAAAAGCGCTCAAACAGCAGGTTGTAGGGAATCGGATCGATATCGGTTATGCGGATCGCAAATGCCACCAGGCTGCCTGCCGCCGAACCCCGCCCGGGACCGACCGGGATGCCGTTATCTTTTCCCCAGTTGATAAAGTCGGCGACAATCAGAAAATAACCTGGAAAACCCATCTGTTTGATGCAGTCAAGCTCGACCTGAAGGCGTTCTTCATAGGTGCGCACCATCTCATCAGTGATCGGACGCACCTGGCGGATCTCCGCCAGCCTTTCCTGCAGGCCAATCCGGCTTTGCGCTGCAAGAACCTCGTCAAGGGTTTGGTCCGCCGGCTTTTGGTACTGGGGAAAATGATAGGTATTAAAATCAAGGTCCAGATTGCAGCGCTCAGCGATGCGGATGGTATTGGCGAGCGCTTCGGGATGCTCGCTAAAAAGTCCTGTCATCTCCTCGGCGGACTTGAAATAAAACTCCTCATTGGGAAAACGCATGCGGTTCGGGTCGTCCATGGTTTTGCCGGTCTGGATACACAGCAGCACTTCATGGGCAAAAGCATCTTCGCGCGCCAGATAATGGCAGTCATTGGTAGCGACCAGGGGCAGCTTCAGCTCCTCTGCCAGAGAAATCAGTCCGGCATTGGCTTTTTTCTGTTCAGGCAGAAAATTCTCCTGTAACTCCAGGTAAAAACGCCCGTCATCAAAAATTTCTGCCATCTGAGCAGCACGGGCATGAGCCTCTGACGTCTGATTCAGATTAATCAGGGTCGGCAATTCACCGCCAAGGCACGCAGACATGGCGATCAGCCCCTGGTTATGCTGAGCAAGAAGATCCCAGTCGATACGTGGCTTATAGTAGAATCCCTCGCGGTAGGCGGCGGAAATCAAGCGACAGATATTCCGGTAACCGGTCAGATTCATGCATAATAACACCAGATGGTAGGATGCTTCGGAAGAACCACGGGCGTTGGTTTTATGAAAACGTGATCCCGGCGCAACGTAAACCTCACAACCAAGGATCGGCTTGATACCGGCGGCCAGCGCCTTGCTGTAAAACTCAATGGCACCAAACATATTGCCATGATCGGTCACCGCCACTGCCGGCATGCGAAACTCCTTGGCTTTGGCAACCAGTTCGTCAAGTTTGATGGCCCCGTCCAGCAGGCTGTACTGACTGTGCAGGTGTAGATGAACAAAGTTGGAGTGTTCCATGGGTGACTGTTCCTGAAAAGATATTATTGACTGACCAGAGCAGGGTGATAGATTGCCACAGTCGACAAGGAGATTACAACAGACATCGCTCGAACATCCTTGTTATACTGTGGCACCTAACATGAATTTTTGAATCGAAAATAAGGATACCATCATGCGCATCGAAACAGATATCAAACTTGGCTTCAAGGATGTACTGATCCGCCCGAAACGTTCAACCATTAAAAGCCGCGCCCAGGTCAGTCTTGAGCGCGAATTTACTTTTCTCCACAGTCGTCATCGCTGGGTTGGCACGCCAATTATTGCTGCCAACATGGACACCGTCGGCACCTTTGAACTGGCCGCAGAGCTAGCCCGTCATGGTCTGATCACCGCTATCCACAAGCACTATCATCCCGGACAGTGGGGAGATTTTCTGGCCCAGCAGACAGCCTCAGTGGTCGAGCATATCATGATCAGCACCGGTACCTCCGACCAGGACATGGAGCAACTACGTTCCATTATCGAGCAGTATCCGCAACTCAAATTTATCTGCATTGATGTCGCCAACGGTTATGCCGAAGCATTTGTTGATTTTGTCCGCCGCTGCCGTGACACCTTCCCCGATAAAACCATTACCGCCGGCAATGTCGTCACCGGAGAAATGGTCGAAGAGTTGATCCTTTCCGGCGCCGACATTGTCAAGGTCGGCATCGGTCCCGGCTCCGTCTGTACCACCCGGGTTAAAACCGGGGTCGGCTACCCGCAACTGTCCGCGGTGATCGAATGCGCAGACGCTGCCCATGGTCTCGGCGGTCGGATTATCTCTGATGGCGGCTGTATCAGTGCCGGCGATGTCGCCAAAGCTTTTGGTGGCGGTGCCGATTTTGTCATGATCGGTGGTATGTTTGCCGGTCATGATGAAAGCGGTGGCGAACTGGTGGAGCGAAACGGGCGGCAGTACAAACTCTTTTACGGCATGAGCTCGACGACTGCCATGGAAAAATATGTCGGCGGTGTTGCAGAATACCGTGCCTCAGAAGGGAAAACCGTCGAAGTTCCCTATCGCGGTCCGGTTGCAGAGACAATCCGGGACATTCTTGGTGGCGTACGTTCCACTTGCACCTATGTCGGAGCCACGGCTCTGCGTGAACTGACCAAACGCACGACCTTTATTCGCGTCCAGGAACAGGAAAATCAAACCTATTCCTGACCTGATACTAATAAAACCAGTTCATCCTGCTGATAGTTTTTATAAAAGCACAAAAGTCATCCTACAAGGGAAACAACCATGCCCATCGGCTCCACCGTCGAATACAATTTTCATCCCCTGCGGGAAGTCCTTTATAACGAGCTGCACATCCGTCCATTCTACACCCTCGAATCTCCACAACTGATAACACACCTGGCTGCCTGTTGTGAGCGCCAGGAGGAGTTGGAGCAGGCCTATGATCTGCTGTGTGATCTATGTCGCCGCTACGATATCAATTCACCCACAAACGGCACAGTCTCCTACCATGAGAGTGTCGGCAATTTCGTTATCCATTGGGAGCGTCACGCCGAATTCTATTCTTTGACCATCATGCAGGGAACGGTTCCCGACCCTGACTCCCCCTTTGCTCACACGGCCATTGATCTGTTGCCTGCCGACTGGCTGAAACAACTGCCGGGGCAAATGATTGCCGCTTTTCATCTGATTATTGATCAACAACATCTAGACTATGAGCACAAGGCCTTGACCCGCTGTTTCGAGGGGCATCCGCTGATGATCAGCAGCGCCTATGGTGACAACGCCCGCATCTATACCGCCTTTAAACTTCACGGCGATGGCTTCTCACGTTTTATCGTCAAAAATGATCACCTCAACGACACCCAGCTCGGTCAACTGGTACGCCGCCTGACCGATATGGAAACCTATCGGCTGCTGGCGTTAATGGCCTTGCCACTGGCTAAAAAAATTGCTCCGCAACTGGTTGATATGGATAAGCAACTGGGGGACATCCTGACTGTCGTCACGAACGAAGAAACTACCAGCAGTGAACGTGAATTGCTGGAAAAACTGACCCGGATTGAAGCAACACTGGAGGCCTATCGCGCTGAGACCAACCAGCGCTTTTCGGCGACCAAGGCATACCATCAGCTGGTCAGGGATCGTCTTGAGGGGATTGGCGAAAAGGGCATCGAAGGCCAACTGTCTATGGGCGAATTTATTACCCGCCGCCTTAACCCGGCGTCACGTACCTGCGAATCGGTCAAGGAGTGGATGGATGATCTGTCGAAACGTATTGAACGCGCCAGCGTACTGATGCGTACCCGTGCCAACCTGACCCTGCAGGAGCAGAACCGCCTGCAACTGGCCGCCATGAATCGCCGCAGCAAACTTCAATTCCGCTTGCAGGAAACCGTTGAAGGGCTCTCCATCGCCGCCATCAGCTACTATGCAGTGGGCCTGCTGGGCTATCTGTTCGGAGGATTCCCACTGGAAGAATGGGGTCTCAACAAGAATCTGCTGCTGGCGGTGAGTATTCCAGTAGTTCTGGCCAGTGTCTGGCTCATCACCCGTCGCATTAAACGCCGGCTGATCCTGGATCAGGATAAACCCAGCGAAGACTGATCAGTTGTCAAGTCTTCGCTGAGGGTAAGCGACAGGATTTACGGTTCCAGACCGATTTCCGCCAGGGGTGGCGGCGTCAAGTCGAACAGGGTCGAAAACTGCCAGTCCAGATCGCTGCCTATCTTGTTACCGGAATGATCCGCCAGCTGGCCACTCACAACCACTGTGTAGTCGCTGTTCGGGAAGAGCATCAGGTCTGGCGTAAACCTCAGTTCCTTTAATTCAGCATCATAGTCCACAACCCCGGAAGCATATGCGCCGGAGCGAAGCAACGAGATGGCTCCTGCAGAAATGGTTGTCGGATCAATCTCTTTATCAAAGGTCACCCTCACCTCTGTATCTACCGAAACAATGGCACCATGTTCAATGTTCCGCTGTTCGATACGGGGTGGTTCCATATCCCAAACTTCGAGGTTCAGGGCGATGGCACGAGCATATAAATCGAGTCTTTCGCGATTCAGAGCCTGAGTTTCTATTTGTTCTTCAACCGCAGACACAATACTTAAAATATTGACGGCCGGGTCAGAATCAGGTTGCTGATTCAGCGCCTCTTCGATCTTGTCGCCACGGCGCAAAATCTCGTCACTGACAAGATAAGCTATCGGGCGCTGGTCGTCCTGTGCTATCTGCCCCCCAAGGTTTGCCGCAATACCACTGCGCAGCGTGCCCATCAGGGACGCAACCACCTGCGCTGCCCGATGAGTTCGCTTAGCTTCCTCGCTTTTTAGTGGATCCGATTTCAAGGCGATATAATCATCAAAAAGGGAAAATTCATGAATAACCCCCAAGAGCTTTTGCTTAACGTTCAGCTCCGCCCCCTGGATCGTCATGGTAGGATTTTTCTGCATTTCCAGATGAACCAGAGTGGTCAAAGGCGAGACAAACTGCCAGCGCCCGACAGGAGCTTCCATCAGGTAGCTAGCGGACACTGGCTGGCCATCATCCTCGTCGATCGTTTCCCCTTCAGCAACCACAGCGACAACCGGATACTTCATCCCTTCGCCGGGATTGATCGATAAGGTAAAAGTACCCCCAGCAGAGGACATTGCCATCGGCTCACCACTATCGTAGACACGGTTACCATTGCGGTCAAGAAACACCTGGGCCCCTGTCAAGTAGCCGTCTGCCACGGTACCACTCAGTGTTGATACTGTAGTTTCCGAGGGTTCAGACGGCACGCTGGTTCCCGAACTGGAATCGCCACCGCCACCGCCCTCGCAGGCTGTCAGCAACAAGAGCAGAGCACAACAAAACAACCAGCAGCAAATATTTAGTGTCCATTTCATCGTCAACTCCTGTTAGCGCAAAGGTCTGGGGATCAGCAGCGAAACCGGCTGATTCACAGGGTTAACATACATCCAGTAGCCGATCCCCGGCACGAGAATCGCCCTGTTGGTCCCGGCGGCAGTTGTGACCTCGTTGCCGCCACCCCAGTCATCACCAAGATACGAATACAGGCTATCGACGACGACACCTTGCGTTGCAGCATCACGCCATTCCAAGGGCGCAGCATCGCCGGAACGAACCCGCAGCCGCTCCAGAGGCACATTGCCAGCGTAGGGATTGGCAATCAAATTCCAGCCCGCGAAAACATCAAACTCATAGAAGTCGGTACTTACTTCTCCGTAAGCGCTTAAATCCGGTAAAGTTGCACTGGTCGCCCGGCGCAATTGGTACCCTTCACCCGACGCAACCGGCGCACCGCTGTCTACCATGACATAAGTACCATCTTTTTTAGCTGAGGGTGACCAACGATAAACCTGCCTGACCCCAAGGGTCTGTGTCGTTGTCAACCCGTAGGGGTTAAGGTTGCCAACCAGTCCCACCATGTTATGGCCGGACAGAAGTTCAATAACGGGACCCGGCAGATCTCCCACTGCCGGATAGCGCCATAACTGCACACCGCCTGCATTTTCTGCGAAAAAATAATAACGCTGGGCAGGCAACGGGCCGAGTCTTGTGGTCATACTGAAACGCGCGCCACTTGCCAGTACGCCGGCATCCCGCTGCAGCGGATAGCGATAACCATTGATCACTGCAAAAACCCGGTATTGATCCAGCGAACCCTCTTCGCGCAACGTAACGTGGAAACGATAATCAAGGTCGAGCCTGGGTTTACCATCTACCAGATTATTAAAGTCATCCCCGCCATCAACACGCTCGACACCTATTAACCCCGGTTCAAGAGGGTTCTGACTCAAACCGGAAGGGATCTCTGAAAAAACTGCTTCAATGGTATTATGTGAATCAACATCGACAAATTCATAGTTATCCAGCAAAGCAACCGATACACCATTAACCTGCAGGTCATTGAGGTAATACCCCGCCATCGGAATGAGCTCGAAGCGTTGACTGCTACCGTAAAGAACGGAGACCTCTCCGGCGGGATCGATATAACCGCCGGGTCCGGAGCTGGCGTAAATCAGCCAGTCAGTACGGTTCGGATCAAAGGGAAAGCCGTCACGCACATCGGGGATACCATCTCTGTCCGAGTCGATTTCGCCGTCAACATAGCTCGGCTCAGATTCTTCCGTAGCGGCCATGACCTCTAGGGAAAAAGCCGGCAGAGCTGTCGTCATAGAGCCGTCATCGACAGTAATCACAATATTTGCACTGATCCCGACATCCCTAGAGATCGGCGTGCCACTTAAAACGCCCGTCTGACGATTAAAGTTAGCCCAGAACGGCAGACCACTGATGGAATAATCCAGATCATCGCCGTCGGGATCACTTGCCGCAGGGGCAAACACATAGGCCTGATCGACAATGGCAGTTGTGCCCGGATTACCGGAAATCACTGGTGGGCGGTTGCTATTATAAACCGTGATGGTGACCTCGTCAGAATCGGTTTCGGCACCATCGGTTACAGCAAAGGTCACCGTAAAACTGCCGGCCTGATCATAGCCGGGTGACCAGCTGAAGGTTCTTGATGTGGCATCAAAAGATGCGCCAGCCGGCAGTCCGGCAACACTGAACACAAAATTATCATTCTCTGTTGTCGCCGACACATTGAATTGCAACAGATCGTTTTCTTGAACAGAGTGCGCACCAATGGCGGCAAGAACCGGCGGTTCGTCAGCACGGACAACGGTAAATGGAACAACTTCACTGTCCTGCGAACTCCCGTCACTAACGACAAAAGTCACGTTGTGGGACCCAGCCTGCGGATTGCCTGGAAGCCAGCTGAAAGAACGCGTGGATGGAGCAAACACCGCGCCGGCAGGAACATTGACGGCACTGTAGGTAAGATGCTGGCCAAGAGCAACATCAGGATCGGTGGCATTGATAATCAGATTATAATTGTCTCCGGCAACCAGCTCCTGGGCCCCGATCGGCTCCAGTACCGGGGAACGATTGACCGGATTGACATTGATGGTGACCTGTTCCGTATCTTCGGCAAAACCATCGCTGACACTGAATGTCACCGAAAAAACCCGGATATTGGCCGAGCCACTATAATTCGGGGTCCAAACAAACTGACGCGTTGTCGGATTAAATGTAGCACCGGCGGGCAAGTTAGATGCGCCATAGGTTAAAGGATCGCTGTCAGCGTCCGTTGCCAGAATGGTAAAAGCCAGGCTCTGCCCTTCATTGATGCTTTTGGCGCCGATCGGCGCTAAAACCGGGGGCTGATTGACTGCAACCACAGCCGGGCTGTGAACCCGGTTGGAGAAATCACTTTCCTGACCGTTGACATCATAAGCGGTCACCGCAAAGTAGTAATCCTCGGCGTCGTTGAGATTAGACAGACTGTAGGTCAGCACACTGCCCACATCAACAACGACCGTCCCCTCGCCCCCGGTTTGCGACAGATTATCTGAGCCCGCCCGGTAATAAATCTTATAACCGGTTACAGCACTTGGGCTTGGATCCCAGGCAAGGGCGACGGTTTTAGCCCAGGCGACTGAACTGAATCCAATGACCAGAAATAAGACCAGCAACACGTAAAAACCGAGCATTCTTTTCATTTGCAACCTCCGGAGTGTAGCCAGCCGGGTTAAGGCATGGGTACAGGCGATTGGAGCTTGTTGACTGCGTGAAAACTCCACACTGTTATATATTCACCTCAAAAACTGAACAAAGCTGTGAAGGGCAAAAAGGTACAATGATCAATCGACAGATACCGACTTTTCCTGACACCAGCCTCTTGACGTAAGCAGGAGTCACGAAAAAAGGCGCCCACTTCAAATCATCCGAAGTGGGCGCCTCTCAGCCGTTATACTATAAAGGGCGGGAAAGCGTTGCGTCCGCTTCGGCAACCCGGCGGTCCCATTCTAACGGGATCCGTGGCTTTGCGTCACCAGATTACTCTGGTTTTGCCCTTTCGGTTGACAGCTTATTGCTGTTTATCTAATTTACGGGGATACTAGCAAATAAAAAAACCCAGATCAATAAAAAAGTGAATTATCTCCAATCTCCCTCTCCGGACTTATGCAAGACATTGACTCCAACCTGCTCCAGCATGGTCACCAGCTTGATTAATGGCAGACCGATCAGGGCGTTATAATCCTCTCCGGCCATCTTTTCGATCAGCGCAATTCCCAGCCCTTCAACTTTAAACGAACCCGCGCAGTCGAAGGGGCGTTCACGCCTAAGATAGTCTTTAATCTGCTCATCAGTGAGTTCACGCAAGGTAACACAAAAGGCTGCATAGTCGGTCTGCATTGTCGCAGTGCGGCAATCCAGCAGCGCCAGGCCGGTATAAAAACTGTGCGTTCTGCCGGCCATCTGACGCAGCTGATTAAAAGCTCCGTGTTCCTCACCGGCTTTACCCAGGGTTCTGCCACGTTGATCAACAAATAGCTGATCAGAACCGATAATGACCGCATCAGGATACAGATCGGCGAGACTCTGAGCCTTCCCGGCGGCGAGGTGACGAACCTGCAGAGCCGGTGCTACATGGGGATCGATCACCTCGGTAAAATCAGGCGCTGCCGTCACGAAAGGAATCTGCAACTGTTTAAGCAGTTGTTGGCGATACGGACTGGTTGAGGCCAGGACAATTTTTCTCATGATCTTCCTTCGTTATTTTTCTTCAATTGTGCTGCCAGCGCCATCTGCAGCCCTTCCATAAATTTGTGCCGCAATGACTCCGGACGGACAATACTGACATGGGGTATGTAAGAGTAGAGCCAGGCCAGGATCTCTTTATCGCCGCTGGCGAAAAAACGCAAGCTCAGGGAACCATCCTGGCGTTCTTCAATTTGCTGGAGTGGATGCCATATGCGCTCGCGGATCAGGTGGGCTATCCGGGCATCGAACTCTAACTCCAACTCATACCCGGGTCCATCATCAATCAGGCCAAAGGCTCTGCCGGTCAACAGTCCCGGGTGGTATTCATCGAGCACCTCGAAGCGCTGGGATTCAAGACTTACAGCCTCAATACGATCGATGGCAAACAGGCGAATACCTTTGCGATTATGGGCATACGCACCGACATAAAGGGCGTTATTGTAAAAAAGCAGGGTATAGGGATCAATCAGGTAAGAGTGGCTGGAGCGCTGCGCCGGTCGATAATCGATGCGACAACGTTGCTGCTTAAGCAGTGCCTGGCGCAAATCCATCAGGATCTGACGCTGCGACGAATAATCCTTATACCCCTGAAAGCGCGGGGAAAAGGCTTCGGCAATCCGCTCCAGATGAGCGATGCTGCGAGGCGGCAACATTGACCGCAGGCGGCCAAAAATCGCCTCGAGATCCTCGGAAAACGGGGTTCCCTGAAGAAATTCCAACTGTCCACGACACAGGTACAGGGTCATCAGTTCATCCAGGGACAGGGTCAGGGGCGGAATTTTGCTGAATCCGGTAACAAACCGGTACACCATATGACCATCTGCCTGACGCTCGCTGACCAGCGGATAGCCCGCGTCCATCAGCGCCTGCAGGTCACGGTAAATTGTCCGACGGGTGACCTGGCATTCTTCGACCAGTTCCGCTACAGTTGCCCCATAACGCATTTCAAGAATACGGATCAGGTCGTGAAGGCGCGCGGCCTGGCTGTATTTTTTGGGTCTGCGGCCACGCTGGCGAGGGGAATCCATCATGATATCTTTCCTGTGCAATAGGTCTATAACATGCTGTAACCACCAACGGAATAAAGATCCTGCCATCATCATAAAAAACACTAATGACACAGGTGAGTTTGACAAGCTCCGGGCGGTTCAGCAACAATCAAGAAAAAAGAAATTGATCCTATTCACTACGAGGTATTGATCAATGCCAGCATCCCATCAGCAGGAAACCGTCATTGTCATCGATGTCGAAACCACCGGTATGCTACCTGAAAAAGGTGACCGGGTCATTGAAATTGGCGCTATCAAAATGCGCGGTGACCAGATAATTGAGCGCTTTGATAGCCTGATCCGTCCGGACTTTCTGGTAGCGCGTGAGATTGAAGGCCTGACCGGGATAACCAACAGCATGCTTCAGAGCGCGCCTGACTGCCGTCAAGTAATGAGCGACTTTGTCGACTTTATCGGCAGTTATCCTTTTGTTGCTCATAATGCCGCTTTCGACCAGAAGTTTATTGATTCGGAACTCTCACTGTACGGAAAACCCCGGCCGACGAATTTCAACTGCACCCTTCAGCTGGCACGACGCATCTACTCCGATCCGATCAATTATAAACTGGGAACCCTGGTACAGTACAAAAAACTTCAGCCGGCAACTAGATTTCACCGCGCCCTGGCTGATGCCGAGATGACAGCACAACTGTGGCTGGCTATCAATAACGATATCATTCAGGATTACGGGTTCACCTTCCTGCCCTTCGATTTACTGAAAAAAGTGTCTCTCACCAGCAAGGAACACGTAGCAGAGCTGTTACGAAAAGCGGCCACAGACGCGCATCACAACCAACTTGACACCACCGGCAATCTGTTCGGTTGAAGGAGATAAATATGAACATCAGCATCGAATATTGCAATTCCTGAGGCTACCGACCACGTGCTGTCAGTCTGGCGGCAAAAATTGAAGATAAAATGCCGGTACAGGTGGAAATGATTCCCTCAAGCGGTGGAGTTTTTGAAATCACCGTGAATGACACCCTCATTTATTCTAAAAAAGCCACGGGCGAGTTTCCACCGGAATTCAACATAGTTGAGCAGCTACAACAGATGCTGAAATAGTTTTTGTATCTGATCAGCACTGTCCTTGCGCAGGGTCGGGGTTCCTGTGGCAAGGGTGCTTGTCGCCATGGACGGCGACAACAAGCGCTCAAAGATGACGAAAAGCGGCCCTTGAAATAGGATCCGAAGATCCCGCGCTGAACAGAGCTGAATAATTACTAGTTTTTCACAGAAGACTCCTGCTCTGCTCCTCTGCCAGCTGCCAGAAAGCCCCGACCGCAGGTTTATTCAGATTGCGACGACTGGTACATAAGCCGACGACATAAGCTTCAAGGTCAGGAGCGCCTGAGAGCACCACCACCTCCTCACGAAAGGGACTACGCTCCAGCACCAGTTGCGGTACCACGCCAACACCGGCACCCAGGTGAACCATGGGAATAATCGCTTCGTTGCCACTCACCTCTGAAGCGATATCGGGAACAATTCGGCGCTGCTTGAACCAGCTGTCGATGCGCCGTCGAGATAGACCGCTGCGCGGCAGAATGAGCGGGATCTGTGCCAGATCCCGCTCATTTTTAATCATTGCTGCGTACATCTGAGCGCGCGCGCGGGCAGCAATAAATACCAGGGCGGTGGTCATGATCGGCAGGTAGAGGATATCCCCGCGACCACGCTCGGGAATCGCTGCTACCGCGACATCCTTCTCCCCCGCTTCAACCTGGGCAACCGCCTGCTCAGCGGCACCGGTATGAAGTTCCAGCTGGATTTTTGGATGCCTTTGGCGAAATGCTTCGAGCAGATCCGGCAACACTGTATAAACAGCCGTGATTGATGCGTACAGAGTCAAGGTTCCGGCCACCTGAGGTAACAGCGATAATTCGTTTTTAAACTGCTGATAATCGACCAATGCCTGCCGGGCATAACGGCGAAAACGCCCCCCCGCATAAGACAGTTCCACCGTGCGATTATCACGGATAAACAGGGCAGAACCGATCTCTTCTTCCAAGCGTTGAATGGTACGGGTCACGGCTGAGGGGCTTAAATGACAGATGTGTCCGGCACGACCAAAATGCAGCTGGTCTGCGACCACCAGAAAAATTTCCAGCTCTTTGATATCCACCACCACCTCCAGCAACTATTTTCCATATCGCAACACTACGTGCACAATAAATCAATTTACGCAACGCATCAATATGTTATAAAGTTATACGTTCAAGTGATATTTTTCCGACGACGCTGCTAGCTGATCGATCTAAGAGTTCGTCAACCAATTGTTAACCAACCACCTCAGGAGAACAACCATGGGTCAAAACTACTTCAATTCTCTGCCGTTTCGTCGCCAACTTCAGGAGCTTGCAACCTGCAGGTTCATGGACGCCGAGGAATTTACCAACGGCTGCCATTACGCCAAGGACAAAAAAATCGTCATCGTCGGCTGTGGCGCCCAGGGCCTTAACCAGGGACTGAACATGCGCGACAGTGGTCTGGATGTCGCTTACACCCTGCGCAAGGAAGCGATAGAACAGAAACGTCAATCCTGGAAAAACGCCACAGACAATGGCTTTAGCGTCGACTCTTATGAAAAGATGTTACCGACGGCAGATATCGTCATGAACCTCGCGCCGGACAAGCAACACACCGATGTTGTCAATACCGTGGTCCCGCTGATGAAAAAAGGTGCGACCTTCTGCTACGCTCACGGCTTCAATATTGTTGAAGAAGGGACTAAAATCCGGGACGATCTCACCGTCATCATGGTCGCCCCTAAATGTCCCGGCAGTGAAGTACGCGAGGAGTACAAACGCGGTTTCGGCGTACCAACCCTGGTCGCTGTTCATGGCGAGAACGATCCCAACGGCGACGGTCTTGAGATCGCCAAAGCACTCTGTTCAGCTCAGGGTGGTGACCGCGCCGGGGTTCTTGAGTCCTCTTTTATTGCTGAGGTCAAATCTGACCTGATGGGTGAGCAGACCATTCTCTGCGGGATGCTCCAGGCCGGCTCTCTGCTCTGTTTTGATAAGATGGTTGCAGGTGGGGTCAACGCCCCTTACGCGGTTAAACTGATTCAAAAGGGTTGGGAAGTTATCACCGAATCCCTCAAACATGGTGGCATCACCCTGATGATGGACAGGCTCTCCAATCCGGCAAAATTTAAAGCTTTTGCCCTCGCCGAAGAGTTAAAAGACATTCTGGAACCACTTTTTGAAAAACACATGGACGATGTTCTCTCTGGTGAATTCTCCCGCACCATGATGGAAGACTGGGCCAACGATGACAAGAAACTGCTGACCTGGCGTGAACAAACCGGAAAAACTGCCTTCGAGCAAACCGAAGGCGCCGGCGAGATCACCGAGCAGGAGTTTTATGACAAAGGCATCCTGATGGTTGCCATGGTTAAGGCCGGTGTTGAGCTTGCCTTTGAAGTGATGGTTTCTGCAGGCATTGAGCCGGAATCAGCCTACTATGAGTCGCTGCATGAAACCCCGCTGATTGCCAACACCATCGCCCGTAAAAAACTCTATGAAATGAACCGGATCATTTCCGATACCGCCGAGTATGGCTGCTATCTTTTCTCCCACGCTTGTGTACCATTGCTCAAAGATTTCATGGCCGGCGTTGATACCGATGTGATCGGCAAAGGACTTGAGATCAAAGACAACTATGTCGACAATCAGATTCTGGTGGTCATCAATGCAGACATCCGCAGCCATCTGATCGAGGAAGTAGGCGAGCACTTGCGAGCCGCCATGCAGGGCATGAAGGCAATCGTCTAAAAAATATCCGTGCGGACCTTGAATTCCGGCAGGATCATGTGATAGATTGAAGTCAAACATACAGCAGAGGGAGGTAGACAAATGATCGTCTCTGAACCGCCACAGTCGAATGTTGCTGCAACGCTGTAATTGGGACTGAAGATCTTAAACTATCAATACATCTGACCATAAAAAGGGCTCTGACTACTTTGTCGGGGCCCTTTTTTCATGTAATATCGGAGACTCACCAGCAGTAAACGTTCATTCAGCGTAGCGGAGTCCTTTGATGATGTCCTTCTCGGAACAACAACCGGCAAACGATTTCAATACTTTCCTGACAAGCTTCAAAGACCGGTTAAAGCACTTGCTGCACGTGCGCAGTGACATTGACAAGCTCAGCGTCAAGCGCGGCATTCCCCCCTTCATCCTCCGCGATATTCTCGCGGCGCAACCGCTGGCGACCTTTATCCCGCAGCAATACGGCGGTCGCGGCGGTCATATTCACGAAGGCCTGGCGCTCCTCTCGACGGCAAGCTATGAATCCCTGCCCCTGTCCCTGGGCTTCGGCATCAACTGGGCTCTTTTTCTGCAACCGGTTGCTAAATATGCCCAGGAACCAGTCAAACAACCAATTTTTGACGGTTTTATTCACCAGCAGAAGATGGGTGGGCTGATGATCACCGAGCCCGACTATGGCAGTGATGCCCTGCATATGCAGAGCCATTACCAGCACAAGGGTGACCATTTTCACCTTCAGGGCCTTAAGCACTGGGCGGGGCTGACCGGCTGGGCCGATTACTGGCTGCTGACGGCGCGCCGCAAAAATGAATCCGGCCAGCTCGGGCGCGATGTTGATTTCTTTATCTGTGATTCCTCGGCTGAGAACCAGACCATCATCGTTGAGGAGTTTTTTGAAAATCTGGGTATCTACCTGCTCCCCTACGGCCGTAACTGCATTGACGTCAAGATACCGAAACTGCAGAAACTCGAACCCCACAGCACCGGCATTAAAATGATGCTCGACCTGCTTCACCGCAGCCGCATGCAGTTCCCCGGCATGGCTTTGGGCTTTCTCCAGCGCCTGGAAGACGAAGCCGTGAGCCATTGCCGTCAGCGCCAGGTAGGAGGAAAAAACCTGTTCAGCTACGATCAGGTCCAACAGCGTCTTTCAGCCCTGCAGGCCAACGTCACGATAGCAACGGCCATGTGCCTTAACAGCAGCAAGAAAGCCGGCACCAGAAATGACCTGTCCGGTGCCGGACTCGAAGCCAATGCCGTCAAAACAGTTGTCACCGATCTGATGCAGGATTCAGCCCAGTCACTGCTGCAACTGGTTGGAGCCAAAGGCTACCGACTTGACCATATCGCCGGTCGCGCCCTGGTCGACAGCCGTCCCTTCCAGATTTTTGAAGGTTCCAACGATATTCTTTATATTCAGATTGCAGAAGCCATTCAAAAGCTGATGCACCGCCGGAAAATCAACAATCTCCTGGCTTTTGTCAGCGTGTTCGAGCTGACCAGCAGAACGGCAGCTTACCTTAAGGCTCACCTGAATATTGATCTGATCTTGCCCCTGTCGCAACGCCGGCTTAATGCCTTTGGTCAGCTGATCAGCCGTATTATTGCTCTGCAGCTGGTCGAGGAACTGGGTGATTCAGGCTATCACCCGGTACTGATCGCCAACTGTCGTGAGCAACTGATCCAGCGCATAGCAGCCGAAGTCAGCGGCTTTCGGGCCTTGGGCAGCAACAACTACCATGAAGTGGATAAACACAGCGGCTGGCTTGATTGTTTTTACCAACAGGAGAATCGCAACAGATGAGCAACAAACAAAAAAAAACCTTAAGTCCTGAAGAACTGGAACAACGGCTGGAAGCCATGCGCGACGAGCATCGCCAGCGGCAGTCTGGTTATCGTGAGCAGGCCCTGAAACTCTTTCCCCATGTCTGTGCCCGCTGCACCCGAGAGTTGGAAGGGAAAAAAATCCGTGAACTTACCGTTCACCACAAGGACCACAATCACGACAACAACCCGCCTGATGGCAGCAACTGGGAACTGCTCTGCGTTTACTGCCACGACCATGAACACACCCGCGGGGTGCAGGAGGCCCGCGACGGGGAGACAGGTTTAACCTCAACCAAACCCTCCCTGTCCCACTCGCCCTTCGCCGCCCTGGCCAACCTGAAAAAATAATATTTAATAACCCAGCAATTTCAGCGGCCCAAAAACCATTTGCCAACAACTGGTCACGACAAAAAGAATCAGCCCGGACAGGGCCAGACGTAGCCAGAAGGGTTCACAGCGCTTAAGTTCCTGCTGCAGGCTGTCTGTTGTTGCCAATGGCTGGCAGAGTCCCGGCAGCATGGCGAAAAGAGTCGCCATAAATAATCCGACATAAACGGGATAGCCGATATAATAATAGTTGGCCTGGAGCATATCGAAGGGACACTGGTGGCTGGGCAACTGGTAAATGTAGAGGGAAAGAAAGGATACCAGCGCCGTCAGGGATGTAAAAAACAGCAGTACCGCACTAACAACCAGCAAATTTCGCAGCAATATAGCCCGCCAGCGCAAACTCGCCAGCAAGAGCACAGCATACACAGCAACCACGGCAAAAAACAGGGGCATTCCCTGCTCGACCGGCAGCCCGGCAAGGGTACTGATCACCCCTTCTCCTTCGGCAGAAAAAAGCGATCCACAACAGGAGGTGATCATCTGCGGCCGCAACCCCCTGAAGTATTCCCATTGTAACCACAGATCCAGGGCAACCGCCGGGATCAGCAGTAGCAACAACCGATATTTGAGGCGAACCAGCGGCGTATCTTCGGTGCGCTGATCGAGATAATTCAAAGCCAGCCACACCGCAGCGGCAAAAACCAGTCCGACCTTTACCAGTAACACCAGCCAACCGACAAGGTTGGCGTTAAGCGACCCGGTCGCGCACATGGCACCAACGAACAGGGGGTGGATTTCTTCGAGGGTAAAAAGAAAGAGAAACAGGGTAACGATCTGAAAACCGAAGGCATATTTAAGCAGGCTCGACACCAGCCAGGTCTGGCGCTCCAGTTGCAACTGAGTCGCAGAGCCACTGTCGGAATTCCAGTGGCGGGCAATCCGCAGTGCCACCCCACCGGCTACCAGCAGCAGCAACAGAATCAGGGCTGAACTGAACAGCAGAGCGAGAATGCCCGGGTGGAGAATCACTGCGCGGTCCCCACCGGTACTTCGTCAGCCAGTTTACCATGGCGCAAAGCAAGCCTGCGGCCGATCAAGGACGACTGATAAACAACCGGGTCGTGGGTCGCGATAATGATCGTGCGCCCGTCGGAGTGAAGTTCAGTCAGCATGGTCAGCAGTTCGGACGTCAATTCAGCATCGAGATGGGCTGTTGGTTCGTCAGCGATGATAATCGGGGGATCGGCCATCAGCGCTCGTGCCAAAGCCACCCGCTGCTGTTCGCCCCCGGAGAGTTGACGGACTTTTGTTTTCTGTTTGTCTATCAGCGAAAATCTTTCGAGCAACACCCGTGCACGTTCACACATGGTTTTGAAGGGAATTGCAGCCGGGTAAAGGGGAAACATCAGGTTATCGAGGACAGAGACATCGCGCAGCAGATGATACTGCTGGAAGACAAAGCCATAGGTTTCGCGACGGATCCGTGCCAGAAAAGCTTCCGGCAGGCGACTGACGCGGCGCTCTTCAAGATAGACAGTTCCCTGGGTTGGGCGTGACATACAGCCGATCAGGGACAACAATGTCGACTTGCCTGAACCACTCGGTCCGGTCAGGGCGATCACCTCCCCCTGAAAAAGCTCCAGCGATATATTCTGCAAAGCACGCACTTCATCGGGTTTACCATGATGATAAATTTTGCTGACTTCATCGATGCGGATCAGCGGCGCGCTGTTATCGATACCTGAACCCACTTTCACCCCCGCATCACATCATCCGGATCCCTGCTTGCAGCTTTCCAGGCAGGGACCAGGGTGCAGGCCAGATAAGGAAGGATTGTCACACAGCCCAGCACTGCCAGCTGGTACAGGTCAACCACCCGGGGCAAATCAAACTCCGGAAAGAGCACGGACCAGCCTTTTAACAGCGGCATCAGTAAAGGGGCTCCAAGGACGAACACATGCAGCCAGGCCAGCAGCAGCCCGGCAATGAACGCCGCCAGAGAAATCAACAGGGCTTCGCGTAATCTGGTACCGAGGACATGAGAGGTTTCCCACCCAAGCGCTTTTAAAATGCCGATTTCGCGTTTTTCCTCGGCACTGATGCCGGTCGCCCGGTCCCAGGCCAGAATCAGAAAAGCCATCAGTGCCGATACAAACACCGCCAGCATCATGCCACTGCGCCAGTTAAACAGGGAATCGTAGGTGTGAAGCAGTTCATCGCGGGTGATCGGGCGACTGCCGGGCAGAAAATAGGCAATTTTTTTAGCGACGGTACTGACTTCTCTCGGGTTGTAGACCTGCACCGTCAGATCGGTAGCCAATTCACCTGGAATACCAAAAAATTCGCGCAGTGCGGCATCCTGCAATACCACCAGATCGTTGGTGAGCAGATTCGAGGCGGTACGAAAGACACCACTGACACGGAATTCCGTACGCCGCTTACTGCTGTCCTCCAGCACCAACAGATCGCCGATCTGCGGACCAAAGGCGTCCGCCACCCCGGCACCGATGACGCACTCATCGGGCGTTTGGGGGAAACGTCCGTCAAGCAGTTCGAGCTGCTCGTGATATCCATCAAGGCCGATCAGGGTCAGGTTGGCCTTGACCAGAGAATCATAGTAATAGCCCCAGACCCGCGGCGTAACCTTGCCCACCCCGGGAAATTGCCTGATGGTTTGGGCATCGTTGACGGGAATCAGCTCGTGCCTGCCCCCTTGCGTACGTTGAACGACAATTTCCGGCGCCGCAGTCAGGGTCATCACCGCTTCAGTTTTCAATGCATGGGTCAGCAGCAACACCGACCCCAGGGTTGCAATCACCAGAGCGTAGACGACGACCAGGGCAAGGTTTTTTTCCTTACGCCGCCATAAACTGGACAGACTGTATTCAAGCAGCTTGACATTGTGGATCACGGTTGGACCTGCCGATGGGATTCAAAAAACACCCGCCCGCTGTAACCGACAGGGCGTGGCGGAATCATAGAGCCGGTGGGGAAATGCTCAAATGCTGCTGGGAAGTCCTGAAAAGCGGAAAACAGATCGGCCTGAGTGACATGGCGAGTATAGCGCGCCTCACTGCTCAGTGACAGATCGGTAATCGCCACAGCGGCGACCAGATCACGTTTCGCCTGCCACAGGGCGGCATCATCCTGAAAGCGCTGATGCCCCGGGAGCAGCAGACTAAGCAGAAGAGTCGCTCCGGCCAGCAAAACTGACAAGCAGAGTAAACTGCGCGTCATCGATAATCCGGCGGCAACATGTCAGGGGTAACCTCATCGAAAACCACAATCTGTTTGCCGCTGTAATCCTTCATAAAGGTTTCGGCGTGCCGGCGTCCCCGCACCGGAATCAGTTCCGCCCCCATAGGTCCGTAAACATCGGTACCCAGCACAAAAAACACCTCATCAACCGGGGCGTAACGGGCACTGTAGTATTCGGTGACATAGATACTCTGGATATCCTCGCGCGTTACCTTCCCCGCGGGCAGAGCAAAATAATAGCGGAACATGTCCTTGGCACCATCAAAAAAAATCTGCTCGCCATTTTTTAGGACAATAGTAGCAATCCAATCAGGATAAGGGGCAACAAACATGCCGCAAACCGGGCAGCGTTCCCTCGGTCCCGGTATCTTCGGTTCAAAAGCCAGAACCGGAGTGATCAGGACACCGAGTACGACAACAACAAAGAAGAGCTTTACGGTCAATAAGCGCATCTCAACAGCAGTCGTCACGCCACAGACAGTCGTATTCAACACATTGATCGAGCATACCGATCATGAAGCATTCGGGGTTATTCTCCGCCCTCTGGATAGCCCTGACGAGTTCGGCTTTTTTCAGTTTGCCCGGCACAACCCCGCGTTCAGCAGCAATTTTTTTAATTTCTTTCATGTTCATTGGGAACCTCCTCCTGGATGACAAACAATCAATCAACCTATCACTGCTGTCTCAACCGGAACTGCGACAACTGCTTCACAGTTTATCACAGATTCTGCAGATCTCGCGAAATACAATTTATCGGTTCAGCTGTAGTTCTTTCGCAACTGTTTCCATCTCCGGCTCAAACACCGACCAGACACGCTGGCTGAGTTGCTCGATATAATCAAGGCTGCTGATTGACGGAACCTTGATGTGGAGGTTGGGTTTCTTGGCCACTTCCGCCGGCAGGGTGTATTCTGCCGCGGTATATCCCTGTATTTTCTCGAGAATCAGCCCCAGGACAAAGGCCCGCCGTACCGCCGCCTGCAGATCGTCCTGCGTCACCTCAAGATTGAAATCGCTCTTAAGGCAATCAACTACCATCTGCGTGCCGATCCCCTTGGTGATATCAAAAAACTTGCACAGACCGATCATGTCGAAGCCGACAATCTGCAGTTTGTCACGGGTGATGGCATCAACCCAGGAATCGAAATCGGTCTTGCCTTCGCGAATCAGCATGCCGTAGGTGCCCATGGTCATATGGCCACCGGCAATCGCCCAGATGTAGCCCGGATTGGTTTCCGGCTGGTAGGCGGCAATCTCAAGTCCCTTGACATGATAGGCGTAGTCAGTTTCGCCGGTCTTCTGCGACAGACGCATGGAACCGATGCCGATATCGGAACAGTGTCCCCTGCCGGTCTCTAAAATCAATTCACGAATCTTCTCATAATCTCCGAAATTCACTCCACCACACAAAGATTTGTCCGGATGGCGCTCATTCCAGGCCAGCAGGTATGACAGGGTCACGCCCAAACTGATAGCGTCCAACCCCATCAGATCACAGGCCTGGATCAGCCGCGCCCCCTGACCGGGGTCGTGAATCCCGATATTGGTGCTGAGCAGGTTGAGGGGCTCATAATCGAACTTGGCGAGAAACTCACCGCGTGAACCATCTTTCTTCTTTTCATAGACATAATTGTGACAGGTGATCCCGCAGCGCCAGCAGGCCGAAGACTCCAGATCGTAGTCCTTTTCGACATTCTCGCGCAGCATCCGCTCGGGCAGATCGTTGCCCTGGGGGCGAAAGTTGTTGAGCGGCACTGCATGGAATGGTTGCATCACATCATAGGCGGCCCAGGTGCCGCCGCCACCACCTCGTTTGATCGGCTGCAGTCGGGCAGCACCACCACCCTTAACGACATTTAAATTGACCTTTTTTACCGCGTCAGTCAGGGGGCTTTTCTGGTCTGGGGCCTGTGCCACCAGCGCCAGTACGTTCTTGTACCCCATCAGGCTGCCCATACCACCACGTCCGGCAAACCGCTGCTTATCCTCGCCACTGCGCAACTGGTTTTCCGTCGACAAGGCAATCGAGCCCATGAGCACCTGTTGCCAGTTCTCACCGGCCGGCCCGACTGCCGCAAAGTGGGCATCCTCATACTGCCGCTGCAAAGTCATGATCTTTTCATGGGTTGTGAGACCACACAGATGCTCCGCCGACATCACCTCAATCCGTGGTCCCTGATGTGTGTGGCGGATGACCAGGTAGACCGGTTTGCTGGAACGATTTTCGAGAATCAGTTCATCGAGCCCTGTCCACTTGAACTTGGCTCCGAACTTTCCACTGCCCGCCGACCAGATCGCCGCCGGCAACCCTTTAAGCGACTGTTTCAACGGGCTGTAAGCGGAGAAGTAGGTGCGCAAGCCGGTCATGGCGCTACTACCGGTGAGTAGACCGGTGTTGATGATCAGGGGATTTTCATCGCAATAGGCTTGCTTAACCGGACGTTGTGCCAATTGCTGAAAGGAGCGCCCGAAGCCCCCTAGCACCTCCTCGAAATTAGCACAGGGAACATCGGTAAATGTCTGCTCACCACTTTGCAGATCCAGGACACAGCGCCGGTAGAGAATGTTTGATGGGTCCTTCACGGGATCAGTGGTAAGAATCTTCATGCGCCCTCTCCTCCTCTTTAATACAATTAAAAAAACTACCCGCCTTCAAGGAGCGGCAGTAACGCCAGGGTATCGCCGTCGGCCAGCGTGCTGTTGATATTAGCGTGCTGATCATTGATCATAATAATGCCTAACAGCTGGCGGTTCAACTGCAGCTGTTCCACCACCTCATCAGCACAAACTCCGGCAGCAAACTCAAGCTGTTTTTCCTTGAAACGGTCGATACGAAACACACCGTACAGTTTGATCGTCAGGGTGATTTGTTTGCCTGTTGCCATACCCATTCCGCAACTTCTGAGTTTAATCAGGAACCGTTAAAACATATCAGCAAACATCGATATTTTCATCAACATGTTGCCGGTATCATCGGTGACAAACTACCTTCCCGTCTGCCGTAAATCTTCACGGACCTGCTTTACACTGCGTTTATAGATCAGTTCCCGCCCCATGACCGAGCCAACATAGACCAGTTCGTTGCGACTCGGCATCAGCTTGCATTTGACGCTGTGCTCTCCCTTCCCAACCAGAATCCAGATGGCATCTTCCTTGTAGCTGGTAACATCGACATTGAGAACCTGATCGTTCTCAGTGACAACGTTGATACAGTCACGACTGTTCATAGTTCTCCAGACTCCACAGTGAATTGTTATCAACTACGACAGATGGACAGATAGGTAGTGTCCGACACATAAATTACCTGAAGTCAGCCGGCGAATGACGTTCTTTCACCCCATCCTTACGGTTAACCAGAATGCCGCGTTTGATCGCCGGACGCGTGGCAATTAATCTAGCCCAGCGCTGTACATGCTGATACTCATCCACGGACAAAAAGGTGCCAGCATCATCATAAATCTGGTGCAGCGCCAGTCGACCATACCAGGGCCAGATCGCCATATCGGCAATCGTATAGCTATCACCGGCCATATAATGATGGGTTGCCAGATGCCGGTCAAGAACATCGAGCTGACGTTTTACCTCCATGGCAAAGCGATCTATAGCATATTCGATCTTAAGTGGTGCATAGGCATAAAAATGACCGAAGCCGCCTCCCAACAGCGGCCCGGCACCCATCTGCCACATCAGCCAGTTGAGGGTTTCACTCCGTTCAGGCGCACCCTGAGGCAAAAACGCGCCAAATTTTTCCGCCAGGTAAAGCAGAATTGAACCACTTTCAAAAACCCGTACGGGTTCAATCTGTCCGCCGGAATCAAGCTGGGGTTGCCGGTCAACCAGTGCCGGAATTTTGGAGTTGGGATTAACCTCCACAAAACCACTACCGAACTGATCACCCCTGCCGATATCGATGAACCAGGCGTCGTATTCTGCCCCGGCAAATCCCGCCTCAAGCAACTCCTCAAACATGATACTGACCTTCATGCCATTGGGAGTTCCAAGGGAATAAAGCTGATGGGGATGCTGGCCAACCGGAAGTTCACTGTCGTGCCGAGCTCCGGCAGTCGGACGATTGATGTCGGCAAAAACCCCACCCGATTCACGTTCTGGCCTCCAGATCTTCGAGGGCGCATAGCCGGCAGGCTGATTTTTTTCCGGGGGGAATTTGTTGTTGTCGGTCATAAACACAGGCTCCTGCAGAGATCATTGGAAGAGTTGTCTGGGTGATTTGAGTCTACCATCTCTACGCAGGTGCGTTCAAACAGCAGGGTAAGGTTATGAAAGTCGGGGGCGATACAGCAACTAACGGGGATCTTAAAGTACTTGCCACTGCAGGGTTTCACCGGCGTAGAACGGCACCATGGGTTGCCCGGCGACATTGACCGTAGCCGGGACCTGCCACGGTTTGCGGACAAGGGTGACAGTGTCAGTGTTACGCGGCAGACCGTAAAAGTCCGGCCCGTTGAAACTGGCAAACGCTTCGAATCTGTCCAGAACACCCAACTGTTCGAAGATCTCAGCATAAAGCTCCAGGGCCGCCGGGGCGCTGTAACAACCGGCACAGCCGCAAGCGTTTTCTTTGTCCTGCTGCAAGTGTGGAGCTGAATCAGTGCCCAGGAAAAACTTCGGAGAACCGCCGGCGATTGCGGCTTGCAACGCCTGCTGATGAGTATTACGCTTCAACACCGGCAGACAGTAGTTGTGGGGTTTGATGCCGCCGACCAGCAAGTGATTGCGGTTGTACATCAGGTGCTGGGGGGTCATGGTGGCGGCGACATTTGGACCGCTGGCCAGTACAAACTCTGCGGCATCGCTGGTAGTGATATGCTCAAACACCACCTTGAGCTGCGGATATTTCGCGACAATCGGTACCAGTTGCTGATCAATAAAAGCTTTTTCGCGGTCATAAACATCAATGTCCTCGGCGGTGACTTCGCCGTGTACCAGTAGCAACAGACCGGTTTCAGCCATCGTCGCAAAGGTCGCATCCAGGGCTGTCAGGTTGGTCACACCGTGGGACGAATTGGTAGTGGCGTTGGCCGGATAGAGCTTACACGCTTTCACCAGTCCCTGCCTTGCCGCGTCACGGATCATCTCCGGCGTCGTGTGGTCGGTGAGGTACAACGTCATCAGGGGTTCAAAGGAACTGGCTGCCGGGGCTGCCGCCTTGATCCGCTGATAATAGTCTTTGGCCGCCGCCGGGGTGATCACCGGTGGTTGCAGATTCGGCATGGCGATGGCACGTGCGAAGACACGGGCAGTGGCAGGCACAACGGCAGCCAGCATAGCGTTATCACGAAAATGAATATGCCAGTCGTCAGGCTTTGTAATCGTCAGTGTTTTTGGCACACCGCACTCCTTGATCGTTAATTTTCGATCACCCTGTCTTGCCCTTATCAAAAAAAACGATATTCTTTCAGCTCAGGATCAAAATTGCCATGATCAGGACAACTGTCCCATGGATGTTCACCTGCTGGTGCTACCTATGATAACAGACATATTAGACTGAAAAGATCACAAAAAATCTGCTTTTTAAAGCCTTTTCTTGCCTCCGGCACAGCCGGCTGGCAAAAAACGACCACCCCTGTTGTCTTGGACAAATCGATAAGTTACTATTTGAGAAAAGATTGCCAATTTAAAGGAGCTTAAAATGACGCATGAATTGAATAGTTTCTGCAAACATACTGAAGACCATCATATTCATCTCTGCAGCTTGACGGTTGAGGGGCGCAAGCAGATGGTGGCCTGTCTTTCTGAACCGGCTAGTTATAAATGTGGTCAGTGTGGGCAAAAAGCTCGTCTCGCAGAAAACTGCTGTGATCCGATTCAACTGCCCGAAATGGGTCAATTGGGAGATGGTGCCGATAACTTTAACCTTGAGAAATATCCACGCTGACAGGTTAAAAACCGGAAGGTCGCGCCTCAATCAGGAAGGAACTCTTTTATGGCTCAAGTGGTTGTCATTGGTGGCGGCTATGCCGGTCTGGCCACTCTCATCAGTCTGGCGAAAAAAATGCCGGCACTGCAACTGCACCTGATCGATGCTAACCTGGAATATTGTAAGATCACCAATTTACACAAGACCTTTGCCAGGCAGGTTGCGGATTTCAAACTTCCGTATGCCCAACTGGCAAAGCGTTTCGGGTTCGCTTTCCATCAGCAACGACTCCAAATTGACAAAAACAGCTTAAACCACTGGCAACAGCAGAAAAAAGTTCCCCTGGATGAAGGTGAGCTCGATTTTGACTGGCTGATTGTCAGCACCGGTGCCGCTGCGCTGGTTTCACCCCGAGGACGCCTGGTCTACGGCCTGGAACACCTGATGGCGGGTCGTGGTCCGGCCCTGCTGGAAGAATGGCGGACCCGTGCTGAATCACAACGACTGACTATTTCATTTGTCGGTGGCGGCGCAACCGGGCTGCAGATATTATTCGAATTAAAAGCACTGCTTCGTCAACAAAGAATAGATGCCGGGTTGCGGCTCATCGACATGAACAATCGCACCCTGCCGATGATGCCCGAAGGGGCTCATCGCTATGTTGTTCGTAAATTACGTCGGGATAAAATCGACTATCTGCCGGAAACGGAATATCTGGAACAAACCGACACCAGCATTGTGCTTAAAGAATGCGATAGTGGAAGGGAATATCAACTGGACTCGGGGGCGACATTATTGTTTGCCGGGGTTACGCGAGCGCCACTGAGCTTGCCGACCAATACTTTCGGACAGATCGAGATCGAAGGAGATCTGCTGCCGGATATCTTCAGTGCCGGTGACTGTTCCGATTACGCCGGCAACGGCCTGAATCAGCTCACCGCCCAGGCGGCGATACGTAAAGGCAAACTGGTTGCGCACAATATCACTAATCTGCACGCCGGTCGCAGGCTGCGCCCATACCACTATCAGGAAAAAGGCTACCTGATGAGCCTCGGCCCGATCGACGCCATCGGCTGGGTCGGCCTGCGCGGCAACCTCGCCAGGGGATTTCCTGCCAATGTCCTGAAAGAAGCGATGGAAAGCCAGTTTGACCTGTTTTTAGATGGGGTTGATACCTACATCGGCTGTCCGTAACCTCAAGCCAGGGACCGTTAAAGTCGCATTGATAACAGTCATCCTTGAGGTTCTCAGGCCCGTCAACATGCTGAAAAGACTCAGGTAGCTATTTCTCGAACGCCATGTGGAGTTCAAAGGATTGCTCAGCCTGCCCGCCTTGGCCATCTTCCACAATCATTCTGATCGGGAAAACACCTTCCGGCATGGTGTCAAAGGGCCACAGGATCTGCCCGCTGGTCGCGTTGATAGTCATCTGTTCGGGTGCATCTTCGAGGCGGAATGTCACGGCGTCACCATCAGGATCAACGACTACAACCTGGTAACGAAATCCGGATTCAGTCAGGTCTTCAGGAGGCTCCGAGAGGATTTCCGGCGGCGCGTTGGTTGCCTCAATAGGTCGTGAAATAATCGGTGTCAGCCGCTCACCAACATAGGTAACAGGAATTACTTCGACAACAATTTGGTCACCGCGCCTGAACAGATGACCGGGCAAGTGGGTTGTTTTCTCGAAAAACTGTTCATTATCATTAATGTACCAGCGATATTCTAGCGACACATCCGGCCTGTTCTCAGCGGTTACTACCTCCACAGTTACACCGGTTGTCGAATTGAATGGAAACGGGTCGAAGCGCAAAGACTCAACAGCCGCCAAGGTTTGGAGTGACATTACAAACAACATAACGCCCACCAGCAAAAAAAATTTTACACCGGTTGGTTTCATTTGCATATCCTGTCGGTGGTTTTGGAGCGGATTGTCGGACATTCTAACTGAATGCTATAATAACTGGAATATTAATTTTCATCATCGATAATAAGCGTGCGGAACCAGCGCCACCGGCGCCAGACTACTAGAATGTATTGTTGGCAGACAGCTACACATCAAGGTTTTTTCGGCTGAGACTGTTTGCTTTTCGACGGAGCATCGGCAAACTTGCTGGTACTGAATACCCGCCCGTTAGGCAGCAGGACCCATTCACCGTCATAAGGGTCCACAGGAAGCTCTTGGAGGAAGCCAAATTCGACCAGTTCACCAAACTCTGGTACGCGACCTTCCCGCTCTTTAAAAAGCTCGAGAGCGTCTTCGATAATAACGGCCCGCTGTAACGCCAGATGTCGTTTTCTCAGACGTTGTTGCAGCATCGGATCAGACGCCTCTTCAAGCATCTGCTCAAGAAACAACAACGCTGTTCGGGATTTACCGCCGTAATACGCCAGCCGTGCCCCCAGGGTTTTAAGGTAGGCCGGGCTGCCTGGCATTTCTGCTGCGGCCATGATGTGTTCAGACGCAGTAGCATAATCCTGAAGAAAATAAAAATAATTAAAGCCAATAAAAAACTGCAGACGCCAGTCCCAAGTACGGTATTCAATCCCTTTTTTCAATAAACGATTTGCTTCTTCCAGCATGCTGGCGTCCCAGGCTAATAATCCTTCGGCCAGAACATAAGGGTCCGAGAAATAGGGATCAAGATCGGTTACCACTTCCAGACTTCTGATGACATATTGCCAGTCTTCATCTGACATGGGCTGAGCGGCGCTACTGCGGCCGCCAACAAAAGTGGTTGTTTTCAAAAACAAATAATCGGACAGGACACCTTGGTGGCCGAAGGACAGAATCCGGCTGAACTTTGAGGGTATAATATAATCGGCGGGGACTTCTGAACGTACCCGTTCCCGTTGGCTCCACATGCCCGGCACGACCAGACTGTAAAGAACAACAGCTACAAGAAGTCCGGGAACTGGCCAATACTGCCGCATCAGTTAAACTCGCGCCGCGAAAAAAACATGGATGCCAGCAACAGTAGAATGGTGCTGTAGAGCACTCCATAACCAAGAGCACCAAATAATCGTGCTGAATCAAGGGCCAGGCCATGAGCGGCCGCCAGAGAAAAATCGAAAGCAGCAAAATTTGGCAAAATCCAGGTGATCACTTCAATAAAATTCTTCAGGGATTCCGAGATCAACTGCTCCTGCGCGGCCATCTCGGTTTTGAGATAAAACACCACCTCTTCAATAGTCACACCGGCAAGATACGTCCCCAAAGAAAAGATCAGGGTAATCAGTGAACTGGTGGTCAGGGCGCTGAAAAAAATAACGACGGCACCCAGCACCCAGAACTTAACCAGCACAAAGACGATCGCCACAAAAAAGACCCACCATGAAAAACCACCAAAATAAGCAGGGTACATTGACTTAAGCAATAACACTGTCACGCACGAAAACCCTGCCAGCAGCAACAACGAGGCCGTGACAAACAGCTGAATCCCAAGATATTTCCCCCAGATATACTGCGCCCGACTTACCGGCTTTGAGAGCACCAGATGTATGGTTTTACGGTCGATATCCTTGGCCATCAGGTTGACACCGACAAAAAACACCAACAGCAATCCGGAGACGGTCAGTGCTGATAGATTCATATCCACCGTAACCTTGCCGATATCTCGCATGAAAAATCCGGCAACGGTCATATTCAACCCGAACAGAAACAGTGCCACCAGGGCGATGCCGAATAGAGCTCGATTGCGTATCCCCTCTTTAAAGGTTATCAGTGACAGCGCCAGGACGGATCTCATGCCGACTCCTCGATGATTTGCATAAACAACTCTTCCAGCGACACCCATTCAGAACGGCAACCACTCACAACAAGTTGCTGCTGTTCAAGATAGCTATTAATGTCATGGTATCTCTGCTCCGGGACTGCCAGCAGCCAGCCATCAGCGTCTGAACGGATTTTTCCACCGCGTAGCTCGAGTTCCTGTTGCTGTCCAGTGGTTATCCCCTGCAGAAGCAAAAACACATTCATCCCCTCATGCTGAACAAAGTCCTGACGCTCAAACAACCGCAGCAACCGACCTCGATGAATTAAGCCGATACGGTCACACAAGCGTTCAACATCGTTAAGAATATGGGAACAGAAAAAAATAGTCTTGCCCTCAGCTTTGAGTTCCATCACCAGATCAAACACCATCTTGCGACCGATGGGATCAAGACCAGACATCGGCTCGTCGAGAATCACCACTGAAGGGTCGTGCAGCAACGCGAAACAGATCCCGGCCCGTTGCAGCATCCCTTTGGAAAATGTCCGCAAAGGACGCTTCTGGGCCTCGATCAGATTCAGTTTGGTCAGCAGCAGTTCACTGCGCTGCGCCGCAGCATCCGGTTCCAGACCCGAGGTGCTACCACAGAAGATCAGCAGCTCGCGCAGATTCAGATGATCATACAGATAGGGATTTTCCGGCAGGTAACCGGTATGACGCTGCATCTCAGCCGCCGAAAGTGGCTGGCCGCGAAAGTGGATGGTGCCGCCCCCAGGGCGAATCAAGCCCAGCAGCATGCGGATGGTGGTGCTTTTACCCGCGCCGTTTGGACCGATAAGGCCGAACACCTCCCCCTGGCGCACCTCGAACGACAAATCGCGGACCGCTTCGACTTTTTTTTTAAACAGACCGGGATTGTAGGTTTTAGAGATATTTTTCAGTTGAATTTCGCTCATTTGATAATTTTTTCCTATAGATCCTATAGATCATACACCAAACCAATATCCATATAAGATATCAACAACATAACTCAAACCATCACATGCTACAGCTCCTTGAAGACTTTATGCTCGCTGAACGTACCATAGCAATGGAGAGCGGTACACCAAGTTGGTTATTTTGGAACGTACGTTTTTCCTTTTTCAATGCGCTCATCAAAACTAAAAAATCCCTTTAAATCATCAGTTGTTCCTCCGGGAGGGATCGGCAGAAACTCTTCGAGGGGTCGTCCTGTTTTTTCAGAGGCATCTAGCATATTCAAATAATGTTGGAATGACCAATATTTTTGTTCCATAGGTCGCAAAAATATGGCCCTGTTGACGGCAACCTTAGCTTCCTCTCTACTATCAAGTAAAAGCGAAAGAAGTCCTAAATTAAACCATTGCCAATGCGCCCCGTGCATATCTGCCAACCTCTGAACATACGGTTGAATTTCTTTACCAAACTCAACATCCCTATCCTTAGTCGCGATACGGACGTAGCTTGGAGTTGCTTCCATAAGCAAAGAATATTCCAGATATTTGTTTTTTATAAGCCTCTCGAACTCTGGTAAGCTCTTTTGTAGATTTTCCTTTGAATAATTATGAAATAATTTACCCATTTGCACTTCGCTGTAACCAGTCCAGAGAATACCTAGTAGACAAACTAATACAAAAGAACGAATGGAAACCACTCCCCATCTTGAAAGATCGCCCTTCCTTCCAGGAAGAAAAGCCAGTAAAGAACCTATCAACAGAAAAAATAATATTAACAATGAGGGGTGGCGGAGAGGCCATGAAAACATCGACTGTATAACAAAGGGAACAAGTAACAAATACGCAAAAAACCGGCGTAAAGGAACTCCCTTTTTATTACGTATTATACTCCAAAAAAAGAACAGATAAATCAATAAAGGGCCATATATAAAAACCCCAGCCAGGCCTGTTTCACAGAGCAGTTGCAAAAATTCATTATGAGCCCACTTTGTATAGCCCATGGCTTCATATTCAACAAAGCCTAATACATCATGAGCTGCATTCGTATACTTAGGAAGATAAAATTTAAAGTTATCAAGACCAACTCCCAACCAGGGATGATCTAAAAACATCAAAAAAGCAGCTACCCAGAAAACAAAACGTGCATCCGCAGACATTCCAACATCAGTAAAGCTGCGTCCAGGCAAAACGGCAACGTACATGTCTACAAAAAGATAAAGGAGATAAGCAGCCAGAAGTGATGACAGTATTTTAATTACTCTAGGTCTATATAGCGATTTTTTTGATAAAAACCCCTTATTATAAAAGTAGTTAAGAGCGAATATAAGAGATAAGAGCAAAGCTATTATACCCGCTCGCGAGCCGGTAAGAAAAAAAGTAAAGCATGTCATTATCATCGGCAGATAATAAGCTTGTTTTAAAACATTACTGTGAACTTTAAAAACTCTTTCGCCGTGCAAATGCATATATAGAAAAACAATAATTCCAATAATGAGCAAGAGGGCAAACAAGTTCGGTTGACCGTATATACCTGATACACGAGATCCATTGTTGGGGGGGAGAAGGTAAGGAATCAATGGGACATGTGTTTTCCCAATGGCAATATATGAAAAATATTGATAAAGCCCCAAAGCTGAAACCAATTGAATAAAAACAAGGAAAGTCGAATAAAAAGTAAGAGTCAATCCTCTTGGAAAGACATTTGGAACAACATACAGCCCAAATATCAGCAAAAGCATCAGAATCCCGACTGACACCAAAGATGTGGGTAGATGATACGCATTTACGGTGGAAAGCATGAGCAGGAAGAATGAAAAAACTACTGGAGCTAGTGGCAATTTGCTCTTCATACCACTAAAATCAATGAACAAAATAAAGATCGAAAGCGATAAAGCTATAAGGAAAAATTTTGCAGAAGAATTAAAATTTAGGAAAAGTGGAAAAAAGAAAAACTGAGAAAAAAGAACCAGTATGTAAATGTAATACCTTTTCAATAACACAAAGCCAGCCTCCCCCTCCCCTTCTAGCAAAGGGGAAGGGGAGGAAAGCACGTTTCATACAACTAATCAGCGAGTCCAGCCTGAGGTAGACCACCAGGTTTCTGAGGCGGTATCAGCCACACTAGTTGGCCAGGTCAAACCAGTCAAATCGCCAATGACTTTTGGCCCGGTTGCCTCTTGAAAGAATATAGAAGTGGAATTTTGTGAGGTGCCGTAAAACCTTGTGCCCCCTTGATGAACAGTGCCGATGACATACCACTGAGGAGTCCCAGTGCTATCATCACCGTAATACATAAAAACACCCGGCGAAGAAGCGATATTCAGATCAGGATCAGAAGTAGTTAATTCAAGCCTTGCACCGGGGTCAGCATTGTTGGTTGTACCCGCGAAAGAGATTGTCGGAACCAACATCACGATTGCCAATAAAATTAACAGTTTTTTCATATCGATCTCCTCGATTATGCTTGGGGATATTCAAAATTATCGGTAAAATAGCCTTCGAGCTCAGTTTTCATCGTCTTCAAATCACTCTGAGATGCGGCATTGTAGGCCTTCTGCCGATAGCTCGCAAACTGCGGAATAGCAATCGCCGCCAGGATGCCGATGATCGCAACAACGATCAGCAGCTCGATCAGGGTAAAACCCTTTTGATTCTTTGTCTTCTTCAACATCATTTCATTCTCCTTTTTTAGAATGTTGATTATTTGCCGGCAATGTTGCCGGCGCGTCTTGTTGTTGATTGCGCTTTGGGTAACAGCAAGGTAAGTGCCAACAATAATCTGCAGGCTTAAAACAAAGAAACAATATGGGTTTAAAAAGTGGACTTTACTTATTAGGGGGTTCTACCTTTCTGGATTTATTCAATTTATTTTAAGAAACTAAAAGTGAAAAAAACCTGGGTTTTACGATTACTATGATAAATAAAACCCAGATACTCCTGAAAGCGCCCCCTCCAACAGTCAAATATGTGTGAAATTTCATGATTAGCGGTCAATTCTTGTCAGCGGCGGGTGACAAAAATTGGCAGTAGCGCGAGACCCTGATTCCATCATTCCGGCTAACGGATTTAAACAACAAATGCAATCCGATAATAACGCTGGATACGGTGCTGAAGGGGTGGAGAAGTAAGGGTTTTGTCTGCCCACGAAACATGCTATAAAACCACCCAATTTTCACATGAAGGACTTCAGTACCAATGGACACTCCCACCCTGATCGGTATTGCTATCGCCCTGGCCATGGACGCTTTTGCTGTGGCCCTGGTGGCGGGACTGACCCTGACAACGGTAACCTACCGCCACCTGTTCCGTTTTGGTTTTCACTTTGGTCTGTTTCAGGGATTGATGCCGGTGCTGGGATGGATGGCGGGCGTGGGATTGCGCCACTATATGGAAGCTTTCAGCCACTGGCTGGCTTTTGTGCTACTATTCCTTGTCGGCATCAAGATGCTGCACGATGCCCTGACGGACGGTGATGAAGATGCTGAACCTAAAGATCCGACCCGTGGCATCTCGCTGGTGATGCTGTCGATTGCTACCAGCATCGATGCCCTGGCGGTCGGCTTCAGCCTGGCACTGCTCGGGGTGTCGATCTGGATGCCGGCCCTGGTCATCGGCGCGACCGCTTCCATTTTCACGTTGGGCGGCATGCTCCTTGGTCAACGGATTGGGACCCTGTGGAGCAGCAAGATCGAATGTGCCGGCGGGCTGTTGTTGATTGTCATCGGCGTCAAAATATTACTGGAAAACACCTTGTTTAAGTGAGCCCCCCCATGCAACAAACATCAGCGACATCATGCCGCCTGCCGGCGGAATGGGAACTGCAGGACGCGGTGCTGCTGGCCTGGCCGCATCAGAACAGCGACTGGGTCGATATCCTTGATGAGGTGTCGCCTGTCTACCTCGAGCTGGTGCGGCAGATCAGTCGTTTTGAGCGGGTGATCATTATTACTCCGGAGCCGGACGTTATGCGCGCACAACTGAGCTGTGCCGATATTATCAGTGACCGAATTCATTTAGTGGATATTGATACCAACGACACCTGGATTCGCGACTTCGGACCGATCACTGTTTTCTCCAATGGTCAGCCCCACCTGCTCGATTTTGGCTTTAACGGCTGGGGGTTGAAGTTCGCTGCCGACATGGACAATCTGGTAACGCGCCAACTTGCCTGCTCTGCGCTTTTTTCCGGCATACCGGCACAAACCGTTGGACTGATCCTCGAGGGGGGCAGTATTGAGTCAGACGGCAACGGCACGCTGCTGACGACCTCGAATTGCCTGCTCAATCCGAACCGCAATCCGCACCTGACCAGAGCGCAACTGGAGACAGAACTGCGGTCCCGGTTTGGCAGTCAGCATGTTCTCTGGCTTGATTACGGCCGGCTTGCCGGCGATGATACCGATGCCCACATCGATACTCTTGCCCGTCTCTGCCCTGACGATACGATCCTTTATGTCAGTTGCGACGATCCGCAGGATGAGCACCATGCCGAGTTCCAGCGCATGGAACAGCAACTGCGCACCTTCACCACAACCACCGGGACCCCTTTCAACTTGGTACCCCTGCCCTGGCCACTGGCCCAATATGAAGGTGAACGACGTCTGCCGGCGACCTACGCCAATTTTCTGATCATCAATGGAGCGGTGCTGGTGCCCTGCTACCAGGATGCCGCTGACAAAAAAGCCCTTGAAACGATAGGTGCATGCTTTCCTGATCGGGAGATCATCGGGATCGACTGCCGCCCACTGATCAAACAGCATGGCTCACTGCACTGCGTTACCATGCAGTTGCCGGCCGGAGTATTATCATGAAGACTTTAAAAGTGGGACTGGTTCAGCACCCCTGTACGGCAGATCGCGACGAGAATGTTGCCCGCAGCATAAAAGGCATCCGCGAGGCTGCCGCACAAGGGGCCACTCTGGTGGTGTTGCAGGAGCTGCATACCGGCCTTTACTTCTGCCAGACCGAAAATACCGCCCATTTTGATTTGGGAGAAACGATCCCCGGACCCAGCACCGAAACCTTCGGTCAACTGGCGCGGGAACTGGGTATTGTTGTGGTCCTCTCCCTGTTTGAAAAACGCGCAGCGGGGCTCTACCACAATACCGCGGTGGTACTGGAAAAGGACGGAAGCATTGCCGGTTGCTATCGTAAAATGCACATCCCTGACGATCCCGGCTATTATGAAAAATTCTATTTCACCCCCGGCGATTCCGGTTTTGCCCCGATAGCAACTTCCGTTGGCACCCTCGGGGTGCTGGTCTGCTGGGATCAGTGGTACCCTGAAGCAGCACGGCTGATGGCTCTGGGCGGGGCGGATCTGTTAATTTATCCCACCGCCATCGGTTTCGACCCCGATGATACGGCGCAGGAGCAACAACGCCAGCGCGACGCCTGGATCACCATCCAGCGCAGCCATGCGATTGCCAATGGCCTGCCGGTGGTGGCGGTTAATCGCAGCGGTTTTGAGGCTGACACATCCAGTGCTACCGCCGGCGCGCAGTTCTGGGGAAGCAGTTTCGTTGCCGGCTGCCAGGGAGAAATCCTTGCCCAGGCGTCAGCCGAGAAAGACGAAGTCCTGTGCGTTTCACTGGCTCTGCAGCGCACCGAAGAGGTACGGCGCATCTGGCCTTTTCTGCGTGACCGACGCATCGATGCTTACGCTGATCTGACCAAAAGATTCATCCGTTAGTTGGATATGGGGAAGCTATCATACTGATAATACTCCGTCCTTGCGCAGGGTCGGGGGTCCTATGACAAGGGTGTCTGTCGCCATGGACGGCGACAGTCAAGCGGCCATGGATGGCGTAAAGCGTCCTTTGGCATAGGATCCCCGATCCGGTGCTGACAGGATACAAACTACAAACACTAATACCCTTGGAGCATGTCATGAACTTTGTCTGCATTTCTCCCCACTTCCCCCCGAACTTTGTCAGCTTCTGGACCCGAATGGCAGCATCCGGCATTCGTGTTCTGGGTATTGCCGAGGAACCCTACCACTTGCTCCCGCGCGAACTGCAGCAGGCGATGACCGAATATTATCGGGTCGAAAACCTGAATGATTATGGTGAAGTAATCCGTGCCTGTGGCTATTTTACCCACCGTTACGGCAAGATCGACCGGATTGAATCCCACAACGAACACTGGCTGGAGCTCGAAGCAGCCTTGCGTAGCGACTTCAATGTCTCCGGCATCAAACATGATGAGATCATGGACATGAAGCTGAAATCGCGCATGAAAAAAGCTTTTAAAAAAGCCCGGGTAGAGGTGGTCGAAGGGACCATTGTCAATGACCTGACAGAGGGTCTCGCTTTTATCGCCAGACACGGTTATCCGGTGATCGTCAAACCGGATAACGGTGTTGGTGCTGCCGACACCTGGCGACTTAATAGTGATGAAGAGCTTAAGCAGTTTTTTGTCCGTAAACCCCCGGTTGATTATTTTATGGAACCCTTTGTCGTGGGAGGGATTGAAACCTTTGATGGACTGGTCGATGCAGCCGGACAAGTGGTTTTTTCTTCGTCACTGGTCTATGGAAGCGGCGTGATGGAAAGTGTCAACAACGAAGTTGACCTCCACTACCATATCCCCCGCGTCCTGCCTGAAGACCTGGTGAAGGCCGGGCTGGCAACGGTTAAGGCCTTCGGGATTCGTGAACGTTTTTTTCACATTGAGTATTTCCGCACCCCGCAAAACCAGCTGATCGGCCTGGAAATCAATATCCGGCCCCCCGGCGGGCTGACCGTTGATATGTTCAACTATGCCAACGACATCGATATTTACAGCGAGTACTGCAACATCGTTCTGGGCCGCCCTTTCAGTTCCGCCATTTCACGTAAATACGTCTGTCATTACGCCGGCCGTAAATACGGCAAGCCTTACACCTATAGTGTTGATGAGATTCTCTCTCGCCATGGCACAGCGATAGCTCACCACCAGCCGATCGATTCCATCTTCAGTGCCGCCATCGGCAATTACGGCTTCATCCTGCGTACGGCGACCATAGAAGAAGGACAGACAGTTGTCGCCGATATTCACCGCTTCAACAATCCGTGAACAGTAATCTGCTGACCCTCGAGGCCTTCCACTCACGCGCTCTACAATGCACCAGGAGAATTCGCATCCTGCTGCCCCGCGACTATCAGGCAACGTCAACACGGCGTTATCCGGTCCTCTATGCCCACGATGGCCAGAATCTCTTTGCCGATAGCGAATCCTTTTCGGGGCAGGCCTGGCACCTTGATCGTATCATTTCTGATCTGATCGACCGGGGGCAGATTGAGCCGCTGATTCTGGTGGCCATCGATCACGCCGGCAGCGGACGTCTGGCTGAATTTGCCCATCAGGACCGCAGCCACGACGGTCAGACAATTACCGCGCGAGGCCACCTTTACGAAGAGTTTCTTGCGGTCGAACTCAAACCCCATATCGACCACCTCTTTCGCACCCACCCCGAGCCTCATGCAAACGCCCTGATGGGCTCCTCCATGGGTGGGCTGGTCAGTCTCAACATCGGATTACGCCGCAGCCACCAGTTTCGCGCCATCGCTGCCCTCTCACCCTCATGCTGGTGGAACCCGGACAGACTAAAAGCTGATCTGCGACATGATCAAAACGCATTGTCCCGGTTAAAAATCTGGTTCGATATCGGAGGACGCGAAGGACGCTATGGCGATGACGTTGAGGGGATTGCCGCAGATATTGCGCAGCTCAGTGAAAATGACGAGGAGATGTTTCGCTACTACCTTGACCCTGGTGCCGACCACTCGGAGACTGCCTGGCGCAACCGGGTGCATTTGCCGTTGAAATTTTTATTTGGGGATAAACGGTAGGGGCACGGCGCGCCGTGCCCCTACTTGTTGCTTGCGGCTAGAGACCTGCTCTGGATTTTAATGACTCAACCCGATCCGTCCGCTCCCAGGTAAAATCCGGCAACTCGCGGCCGAAGTGACCATATGCCGCCGTCTGCCGATAGATGGGGCGCAGCAGATCGAGTTGTTTAATAATCGCTGCCGGACGCATATCGAACTCGGCCTGGACAATTTCAGCAATATGGTTGGAGGGAATCTTGCCGGTGCCGAAGGTATTGATCATGACCGAAACCGGATCAGCCACCCCGATAGCGTAGGCTATCTGTACTTCACATTTGCGCGCCAGACCCGCAGCAACCAGATTTTTTGCTACGTAACGTGCCATGTAAGAGGCACTGCGATCGACCTTGCTCGGATCTTTACCGCTGAAGGCGCCACCGCCATGGGAACCGTGACCACCATAGGTATCAACAATGATTTTGCGCCCGGTCAGGCCGCAATCGCCCATGGGACCGCCAATCACAAAACGGCCAGTGGGGTTGATCAGGTAGCGGGTTTTACTGTCAAGCAGCTCTGCGGGCAGGTTGGGTTTTACAACCTCTTCCAAAATCGCTTCCTTCAGGTGATCATAGGTCACATCAGGCATATGTTGTGAGGAGAGCACCACCGTGTCGATGCGTGTTGGTCGATCATCAACATACTGGATCGACACCTGCGATTTGCTGTCGGGGCGTAAAAATGGTAACTGACCGCTTTTGCGCGCATCGGCCAGCTTGCGGGTAAGACGGTGGGCAAACATGATCGGCATCGGCATCAGCTCGGGGGTTTCATCACAGGCAAAACCGAACATCAGCCCCTGGTCACCGGCGCCCTGGTCCTTGAACAAACCCTCCCCTTCGCTTACCCCCTGGGAGATATCCGGCGACTGCTGGTCGATGGAGGTCAAGACCGCACAGGTTTCATAGTCAAACCCCATGGCGGAATCACAGTAACCGATTTCCTTGATGGTTTGACGCACGATGGTCGGCAGGTCAGCATAAGCGGTCGTAGTGATCTCACCGGCAATCATCGCCATCCCGGTGGTCACCAGGGTTTCGCAGGCAACCCGAGCCTTAGGATCCTGAGCGAGGATCGCATCGAGAACAGCATCGGAAATCTGATCAGCAACCTTGTCCGGGTGCCCCTCACTCACAGATTCTGAAGTAAACAGAAAATCGGTCATGGCCATCGGTTTTATTCCTCCTGAAATAATTAACTTTTTTGAATTCAACAAGATAGGCTGGTAGGATGTACACGTCAACTGTAATTATTGCATTTTTCTCGATATCACAGCAATGGACGGGCAAACAAATCAGGCAATAGAGATCGCATCTGTTGATCAATTGTAGCCGACACCTCTTTACTGGTCGGCAACCTCAGTAATTTGTCCACCAACTCCTCCCCCTGTTTTTTTGACACATGACGCAGCACGCGCTTGACGCGTGGAACACAGGAAGGATTCATCGACAGTCCATCGAGGCCGAGGCCGATCAACACCAGGGTGTACAAAGGCTCACCGGCCATCTCGCCGCAAATACATACGCTGATGCCGGCAGCATGGGCAGCATCACAGGTCATTTTCAGCGCGCGCAAAATAGTCGGATGAAAGGGGTCATAAAGATAGGCGACATGTTGATTGCCACGATCAACGGCAAGAAAGTATTGAATGAGGTCATTGGTGCCGATGGAGAAAAAATCGACTTCCTGCGCCAGAAAAGGGGCAATCATGACCGCTGATGGGGTTTCGATCATGATGCCGACCGGAATATCAGGATTACAAGCAATTCCCTCGTTTACCAATTCCGTTGTTACCTCACGCAGAATCCGTTTACAGGCGCGGATTTCAGCAACGCCACTG
Source organism: Pelovirga sp. C15f (assembly GCF_057178085.1). Lineage (NCBI taxonomy): Bacteria > Pseudomonadati > Thermodesulfobacteriota > Desulfuromonadia > Geobacterales > Geobacteraceae > Pelovirga > Pelovirga sp. C15f. Next base: position 82,543 of record NZ_JBXUCV010000001.1, on the reverse strand, counting down.
ATCATCGGAAACATGATTCTCACCGGGCCCTGGCCGGACGCCCGCAGAATCGCCCGCAACTGAACCCGGAAAAGGGTCTCCTCCTGCAAAGAAAAACGGACAGCTCGCAATCCCATGGCAGGATTTGCCTCATCATCCAGATTTAATCCGGCAACAAACTTGTCACCCCCGATATCGAGAGTACGAATGGTAATCGGTTGACCATCCATCTTTTCCAGGGCACTGCAATAGGCATCAAGTTGCTCCTCTTCTGTGGGCGGCTGCTGACGCCCCAGGTAAAGAAACTCAGTGCGATACAGTCCAATGCCTTCAACCCCGTGTTTGTGAGCCAGCTTGAACTCGCTCTCCATTTCCAGATTACCACACAATGAAATTCGGACTCCGTCGGTGGTTACTGATTCTAGGTTACGATAATCTTCGAGTTCCTGTGCAAGGTGTTCAAAATGTTTCTTGCGGTCCTGATATTCATTGATCGTCGCGGAAGAGGGGTTAAGGACTACAATGCCGCTCTCGCCATCGACTATAATGGTCTGGCGGTCTTTGACCTGGGAGGTAATGGTCTCCAGACCAACCACGGCCGGGATATCGAGGGAGCGGGCGAGAATCGCGGTATGGGAGGTACGTCCGCCTTTGTCAGTGAGAAAGCCGAGCACCCGCGAACGATCGACCTGCATGGTCTCTGCCGGCGACAGTTCGTGAGCAACAATAATTGATTCCTTTTCCAACCGACTGGTCAGTTGCTCGGCGGCGCCACACAGAATGCGCAACAAGCGCTCACCAACGGCATCAACATCACTGCGCCGTTCACGTAAATATTCATCTTCAATATTATCAAAAAGACTCCGCAGATTTTTCAATACCTGACGCAGGGCGCTTTCCGCATTGTGCTGAGCACGAATGGCGGCCTCGGTCGCGCCAACCAGCATCTCGTCCTCAAGAATCAGCATATGGGTATCAAGAATATACAGATGCTCGCGCAGATGAACCTGTCCTGACACCCGCTCCTTGATGCGCTGAAGTTGAGCCTTAGCCAGTGCTACGGCCTCCTGAAAGCGCTCAATTTCACCAGGTATCCCATCCGGTTCGATATAAAACTCGTAAACCGGATAACGATGATCCAGCAGGTTCACCTGGCCGATGGCGATGCCGGGGGATACACCAATCCCAACCAGATAGATATCTTCTGTTGACCTATTCTTCTCCAAAACCATCCTCAATCAGTTCGGCAAGTTGCTGCATCGCCAGTTCTTCGTCTGGTCCATCAATCATCAGCAGGATGTCGCTCCCCTTTGGTGCTGCCAGAAGCAGAATCCCCATAATACTTTTGCCGTTGACCTCCATATCCTCTTTTTTAATGGTTATCTCAGAGGAGAAGCGGCTGGCCGTCTTAACCAGAAGTGCGGCGGCCCGGGCGTGCAGGCCGAGGCGGTTAACAATCGTGAAGTTGCGTGTCTGCATAATCAGAGCATCCCTACCATTTCAAAAAGGTGACCACATCGACCCAAAAGATTCCAGCGACAATGATGCCGGCACAGGTGATGAAAATAAGCAGCAGGGTCGACATCCCGCGTCGCGCCCCCAAACCCAGCAGAATCATCGGTACCAGGGTCAACAGCCCCAGCCAGCTTGGCAGCTGATGGTCAACCAGGTGTGAAAAAACCAGAAAGGCACAAAGACCGCCAAGAATGACCACAGCAGCCTCTTTGGTGCGTATCGCCCAGTCCGGGAGATTATGTTGCTGGATAAAATCTACCGACCCAATGCCATGGCGATAGCCGTATTCGAAAAAAACAATCCGGAACCAGAAAGGCAGAAGATTGAACAAAACCAAAAATATCAGTGGTGCCCAGATAATCCCCTTGACGGCAAAAAACAGAGCAACCCCCGCTGCCAGTGGTCTCAATCCTCCCCAGAACAGGGCGTCTCCGATGGCCGCATAAGGTGCAGCGACAATCTCTTTGAAATCATCAATATCGATACTGCGGTCTTCACCGTAAAGGGCCCGTTCTTCTTCCAGTTTCAGGACCGCACCTGCGACCAGTGGCGCCAGATATGGATGGGTATTGAAATAGCCGGCGTGGCGGATTGATACTTCACGCATTTTTTCTTCGGGATAGATTTTTTGTAGTCCGGGCATAATGGCAAACAGAAAACCAAGCCCCTGCATCCGCTGATAATTCCAGCTCGCTTGTAAAAACAGCAGACGACACCAGACATGAAAACGTGTTAGCCAACCAATTTTCATGGGTGCACCAGCCACATCAGTAAAAAAGCCATCCCAAAGGAGGCACAAAACAGGGTGATAGAGCGGCTGACATTAATGGTACCAAGAATGACCGCCACCCCGATTAACGGCAGTGCCAGTTGCAGCAACCCGGCAGAATACGACATGGAAATCTGCAGCCAGGGCCAGATCGGCGGAATCAGCAGCAGGCCACAGATGACAATAGTGAAATAGGTCAACAATGATGAGGCGGCAAAGCTCAGCAGACCGCGCAGATGCAGCAACTGCACCTGACCAAAAAGCCCGCCTTGCAGAGCCTGATCGGTTCGGACAAGCAGAATGCTGTTGAAATTGCGCGCGCGGTGTTCGAAGTACTGCCCGATTTTGCCGACCGGCAGAGCGATCAACAGGCACAGGAGCATCAACTCGACAGTCACGGCATCCAGTTGTCGCCCCAGGGCAATGCTTAAGACCGTAGCGGCAACCGCCACCTGGGTATCATCGGGAGGCACTGAAGCGCCAACCGGCAAGCGCGCCAGCCACAGCAATTCAACCATCACCCCGATCTGCAGGCCGATCAGCGGTTCTCCCAACAGCAGACCCGCCAGAGGGGCTGCAACAATCGGCCGCGATATAAGAATCTGCAAAATCGCCACCCGATCGAGACCACAGACCAGCGCGACCAGCCCACCGATTAACAGCTCAATCACCATCAGTCAGCCTCCCGCGGGCCGGGAATCAACTGACGCCAGGGGCGTTCAGTATCGGCAGGAACACAACGAGCGGTGATGGTGACCCCTGCCTCTTCCAGCGATTTCAGATCATCGAGGTCTTCCAGAGCAAGAAAAACCGTACAACTAAAGCGCGCTTTGCCGGCATCAGCGTGAAGATTGCCGAGGTTTAGCTGCTGGTAGTTCAAGCCCAGGCGGTAGGCCCGCAATGCATCAGCCGGGGTACCAAACAGCAGCAGCACGCGGTAGTCTTCAAGGGCGTTGGCCAATAACAGCTCAACGGCGTCGGCGACCGGGGCTATTTCAACCCGCATGCGACTGGGGACCGAGGCCTTCATCATCAATTTTTTCAGGGAATTGGCAGCAAGAACATCATTGGCGACAACAATACAATTAGCCAGCACATGGGGAACCCAGGCTTCCAGAACCTGCCCGTGAATAAGGCGATTATCAATGCGGGTCAATACCAGAGTCATATTTTATCCACCCGTTAACCCCTGAGGGCTAACGCAATAGCTCGCTGGGGCGAATGATCGCTGTACGGGCGTATTCAGCAAGCTCAGCAGCAAGATCATTGATGTCGCAGGTTAAGCGCAGACCTGCCCCCTTGATCAGCATCGGCAGGTTGACCCCGGTGAGGATTTCAACCTTATTTTCCTGGAGCAGTTCAACGCTGATGTTAGTCGGCGTTCCACCAAAAAGATCGGTCAATATTAATACCCCATCACCATCACTGCCCACCAGCCTGAAAGCCTCAAAGAGCTGATCACGGGCCGTATCAACAGCAGTTTCAGGTTCAATATTCACTGTCGCCAGGGCATCCAGCGGCCCTAAAATCATCTCTGCAGCCCGACCTAGTTCGGCGGCCATGCGAGAATGGGTGACGATCAGGATACCAATCATTTATTACCCCTTGGCGACATCGCGATGACTTTTCTGAACCGTCACATCGGCAACGGGGAACTGCTGACACAGATCTTCTACTATTGACACACTACGATGGCGCCCCCCGGTGCAGCCGATCCCGATGGTCAGATAACTTTTCCCTTCCTTGCGATAGTGAGGCAGCAAAAACATCAGCATCTGATCGAGGTGACAACGAAAATCCCGGGATTCCGGCTGGGACAGGACATAATCACGCACCCGTTTATCCAAACCGGTTAACGGTTGTAATTCAGGAATATAATGCGGGTTAGGCAAAAAACGCACATCAAAAACCAGGTCGGCTGCCAGAGGCAACCCGTAGCGATAGCCGAAGGATTCAATGTTGACAATCAGGCGCGCATCATGATCGGTGCCGATATATTCCAGTACCAGTTCACGCAACTGACGGACATTGAGGTTACTGCTGTCGATCACCCGGGTGGCGGCATCGCGCAGCAGTTTCAGTTGACGTCGCTCTCTTTCAACCCCTTCCAGCACCGAGCCGGCCTGGGCCAGGGGATGAGCGCGGCGGGTTTCCGAATAGCGCCGCAACAGCTCATCATCGTCTGCTTCAAAAAAAAGAATCTCGACCTGATGACCAGCACTGCGCAATTGTTCGAAGGTTCCGGCATGATCGATAAGAAAAGTGCGATTCCGTACATCAACAACAACAGCGATATCGGTTTGCTGATAAAGCTCCTGGCGTGCCCGTGCCATAAAATCCGGGAGCATTACCAGCGGCAGATTATCAACGACAAAGAAACCCTGATCCTCTAACGCCCGCGCCGCGGTAGATTTGCCCGATCCTGAAATACCGGTGATAATAACCAGGCGATTGTTCATTCGAGGTTCTCGCCGATAATGGTGTGAGCATGCAGATGGGCAGCTTCTGCCATCCGCTTCTCCAGCAACCCCTGAAACTCGCGCGCACTATGATAACCCATCTCTTTGAGCAGCTGGTTGCGTGCTGCCACCTCTACGATAGTACCTATATTGCGGCCGGGAGCTACCGGAATCCGCACATAGGGTAATTCCACGCCATGGAGTTGATAGGTAGTTTCATCAAGTCCGTGGCGATCATAATCTTTATCATCCCCCCATTTGACCAATTCCACGACCAGATCAATTTTTTTTCGTTCGCGCACTGAAGAGACCCCAAACAGGTGCTTGATATTCAGGATACCCAGGCCACGGATCTCCATGTGGTAGTGGAGCAGATCCATCCCCTCGCCGAAAATCACAGACGGCAACTTGAAGCGCACGCGGATCACATCATCGGCCACCAGCCGATAACCGCGCAATACCAGTTCGAGCGCACACTCGCTTTTGCCGATGCCACTCTTGCCCTGAATCAGCACACCAATACCGAGGACATCAACCAGTACACCATGCAGGGTTGAGGTTGGCAGCAGACGTTCTTCCAGAAAACGTGTCAACAAAGAGATAAAATCGGAACTGAGCAGCCGGGTTCTTAACAGGGGCGTTCCATAGCTTTCGGCCTGCTGAACAAGAAATTCGGGGACCTTCTGGTTTTTCGTGACAATCAGGCAACAGACACGCCGCTGACATAATTCACGCATGCGCTTTTCGGCTTCATCAGCCGGCATATTGGCCAAAAAGCTCAGCTCCGTCGATCCCAGCACCTGGATGCGGTCAGGATGCAGGCTGTTGCCAAACCCAGCCAGGGCCAGTCCCGGTTTCTGGATCCGCGGCAGAGAGATCAGGTTGTCCAAACCTGACTCACCGGCCAGCAACTCCAGATCGAGCCCGGCTTCTTTTTCTTCGAGGATATCCCTGATGCTTAATGTTTGCATGGAATCAACACCTGATCAGCGGCGCTGTGGCTGGCGCCATCACAGGATCCGGCATTGAAGCGTGACGGATCCCAGGAGCTACGGGGTACTTTCGTTGGCAAGGATAATCTGATAAATCGCTGCAGCGTCATCGGCGGCGAGTAACTGCTCACGCACATGGATATCTTTTAAGAGCTTTGAAATCCGCGCCAGGGTTTTAAGATGAACTCCAACAGCACCTTCCGGGGCAATCAACAAAAAAAACAGCTGGGCCAGTTGACCATCCATCGACTCAAAATCGACCCCTTTGCTGCTACGGGCAAAAACCAGCTGCAGCGCCTCCAGGTTGGCAATTTTTCCGTGGGGAATAGCGACACCATCACCAATACCGGTGCTGCCGAGCTTTTCGCGCTCATGAAGCACCTCAAGAACCCTGCCGCGTTCCAGTTCCGGCACCAGTGTTATCAGGGTATCGGTCAACTCCGCAAGAACCTCCTTTTTATCGGTAGCGCTAAGTTCGCTGATAATGGCATGTGGATTCAACAGTTCCGAAATTTTCATAACTCTTATCTTTATCGCTCAAAAGAAGATGAACCGTCGGGGCTGATGCACTCTATCGAGCACCAACCCCGCGATCATGCTATTTTCCGTGTGGAACAATCAGACCATAATTACCATCTTTACGCCGATATACAACATTCATTTCTTCGGAACGGTCATCGGTGAAGACCAGAAACTCTTTGCCGAGCAGGTCCATCTGCATGACTGCCTCTTCAACCGACATCGGCTTGATAAAAAATGAATTACTGCGGATGATTTCGGGCTCATCCCGGCCTTCATCAAAACTTGGTGCGGAATAAACGGTTTTTTCAATGCGCCGCTGAACCCCTTCGCTACCCTTATGATTTTTAAGCTTTTCCTTGTAGCGTTTAAGCTGACGCTCAATCTTGTCAACCATCAGATCGATGGCAGCATACATATCTTCTTTTTCTTCGACACTCTTCATCGTCAGCCCTTTGGCAACCATTGTCACCTCAGCGCGCTGATTAATCTTTTTTTGAACCGAAAGAACCACCTGGGCATCAATCGGCTCATCGATGTACTTTTTTACCCGCGCCAGTTTCTCTTCCACATAATCACGCAGGGGATCACTGCTCTCCATGTGTCTAAAAGTCACCGCGATTTGCATAAAGAACCTCCTCATTGCCGAGGGCCCTTCCATAGAGCCTCGTTTTCACCAGATTATAGCGCAATTATGATAATCGCGCTGAAATTGTCTGCCAGTGGGCATCCGGCGCTGCGTTAAAACAGACGTTTGCGTTCGGTTGACGAGCCGATACCAAGCATTTCACGATACTTGGTCACTGTCCGTCGGGCAATATCGATCTCCTGTTCCTTCAGCAGATCGACGATCTTCTGATCCGACAGGGGTTTTTTCGGATTCTCATCAGCGACAATTTCCCGGATCTTGCTTTTGACACTTTCCGAGGCCACCGCATCACCATCGCTGGTGTTGATGCCGCTGTTAAAGAAAAATTTCAATTCGAACAGCCCCTGAGGGGTCTGGACATACTTATTGGTCGTCACCCGACTGACCGTAGACTCATGCATCTGTATATCTTCGGCCACATCACGCAACACCATGGGCTTGAGATACTCAATGCCTTTATCGAAAAAGTCTCGTTGAAATTTGACGATGCTCTGGGTGACTTTATAAATAGTGCGCTGGCGTTGATGGATACTCTTTATCAGCCACACGGCACTGCGCATCTTATCCTGAATATAGTCTCCGGTTTGCTTATCAATACCCTTCGATTCCATCAGAGCATTGCGATAGAAGGCGCTGATACGTAGATTCGGCAGACCTTCGTCATTCTGAGTAACGACATAATCCTCACCCAGTTTGTGAATATAGATGTCGGGCACAATATAGTGTGCTTCTTCGTCGTTATAAGCACTGCCGGGGCGCGGGTCAAGCTCAGAAATCAGCTTGGTTGCGGCAAAGATTTCCTCAACCGGAAGCTTCAGCGCCTTGGCAATCTGGGGATACTTACGTGTCTCAAGCTCATCGATAAAATCACGCAGCAACACCGCCGCCAGCGAGTCTGAAAGCTCGAGGCGATGAAGTTGCAATAACAGACACTCCTGCAGATTACGGCAGGCGACACCTGGTGGGTCATAAGCCTGTACCCGTTGCAGAGCTGCTTGATAAACACCCAGGTCAGCACCAACTTGCTCAGCGAGTTCTTCAATCGAAGTTTGCAGGTACCCGGCATCATCAAGGTTGCCGATAATATCAACAGCTGCATGATGTTCCGGCGCGGGGACAGTTGACAGTCCGAGCTGCCACAGCAAGTGGTCGCTGAGGCGGCGTGGTTGGGTCATGAGGCTTTCAAACGAAGGACGATCTTCCTGCTCTTCGTAGTTGTCTCGGGCATCATTGCTGCTACTGTTGAGACTGTAACCTTCCAGATAAGTTTGCCAGTCGATATCACCGACCCCATCCATCTCACCGGAAAGTTCTTGTTCCGGCGATGACTCCTGGTTTGGTGTGGCGTCATCCTCGACCCCGGTACGAAGCTCTTCTTCCTTCTCCTCCTGATGATCCATGCCCTCTTCAAGAACCGGATTTTCAGCAAGTTCCTCAGAAATCGCTTCCACCAATTCCATTCGCGACAGCTGCAGCAGTTTAATAGCCTGCTGCAGCTGGGGGGTCATCACCAGTTGCTGGCTGAGTTTTACCTGAAGTCGAAGATCGAGTGCCATGGTTCCTTTGTAGTCCAAAACTGATGGTTTTGTAAATCCGCTGCGGCAACGCCGAAGCAGGTCAGCCTTTGATACAATCGCAAAAAAGCTTCAAAGCAGATGGCTAAGCAAAAAGCGTCAAATGCAAGGCGCACAAATGTCGAGCAATGAGGCGTACTTATGTACGTCGAAGCAGCGAGACGGTTGCGACTGTCCCAGTATGGGCGCAGCAGTCGGCGAGTTTTTGCGACGCCATCAGAGTTTGAATTTGTCTCCCAGATAAATCTCACGAGCCACCGGACTCGCCGCAATCTGCTCGGGTGTTCCGTACTCCAGCACCCGCCCCCGGTTGAGAATATAGCCGCGATCGCAAACACCGAGGGTCTCGCGCACGTTATGATCCGATATAAGAATGCCGATCCCGCGCCCCTTGAGATCCGAAACAATATTCTGGATATCGATAACCGCGATGGGGTCAATGCCGGCAAAAGGCTCATCAAGAAGCAAAAAAGCCGGTTTCAGAACCAGCGACCGGGCAATTTCAACCCGCCGGCGCTCGCCACCGGACAGAGCATAACCTTTTGAGTCACGGATGTGGGCAATATTCAGATCGGCCAGCAACTGCTCTAAACGCTGCTGCTGCTCAGACCTGCTCAGCCGCAGGGTTTCAATAATCGCCAGCAGATTTTCAGCAACGGTGAGTTTACGAAAAACCGAAGGCTCCTGTGGCAGATAGGAGATCCCCGACCGCGCCCGCTGATACATGGGCATGGCAGTCAGCTCGGTCTGATCGAGAACAACCTTTCCCTGATCCGGTGTCGCCAGTCCGACCACCATGTAAAAGCTGGTTGTTTTACCGGCACCATTAGGCCCGAGCAGACCAATCACTTCACCGGAGCTGACTTCCAGGTCGACCCCGGCAACCACTTCACGACCAGCGTAGGATTTATGCAGGCCAGTGGCGCGCAGCGTTCGGTTCACGGTGACTCCGGTTTCTTTTCCGGCAGGATCACCGCCCGCACCCGCCCCGTATCGTGACTTTTGACAACGCTGCGGTTCTGACCAATAAACAGGGTAATTTCATCGCCGGCAATGCGATTTTCACCCTGAACCACCTCGGCATTGCCGGACAGAATCAAGGTGTCCGCCTGCCGATCAAAAACAGCATGGTTGCCACGCGCGTTGCGCAATGGCTCTTCAATGCGCACGTTACCCGCGGCTTCAACGCGACTGACGTCATTCTGGTCATCAAAGATCACCGTCAGCTGATCGGTATAGAGGGTCTTATCTCCCTGCTGGGCTACAACGTCGCCGCTGAATATCGATTTCTGCTCTTCCTGAAAAACCTCGAGCCGGCTTGAGGTGATCTCCAGCGGCTGATCAGAATCCGCCGTCCCAAAAAAATCAATCGCGCCGGCGTTCAGTGTCCAGGTAAAGAACAACAGCAGCAGATATTTAAGGACCAGATCAATTCTCACCAGGGTTCTCCTTTAGTTCCGGCCACAGCAGCATTCTGACATCTTTTTCTACCAGCATGATGTTTTTTTCGAGATCAACCAACAGGCCAACGCCGGTCAGTTCCATCCGTGGTGCCTGATAATGGATCGGCGCAGCGGTTGACAGTTGCCGCTGCTGATCTTTATAGCGTAGCGATTCGGTCTGCAGCCGTTCGTCCCCTTCACCGACAATGACTACCTTACCCCAGACATCAACCTGACGGGTATCTTCCTGCAGTTCGCCATGCTCAGCGGTCAGGCTCAGATTCCCAAAAGCTCCAGCCTCATAAAAAGTCAGTTGTACCGGCGTCAACCTCACCAGATTATTACCGCGCAGATACTCGGCGCGATCAGCTACCAGGGTCCAGCGTTTATGCCCATCCTGGGTTTCTGTGTAGTTGAGATTATCCAACGCCAGATCAATCTCCGGAGACAGGGCCTCAAGGACTTCCTGCACCGGCGCCTGCTGAACATGGCGCCACACCACGAGGCCAAGCATAATAACGACCAGCAGCGTAAGCAATGCCAGAATTCGGCGCACATTCAACATGGCTGCGCCACACGCTGATTATGGCACACAGACTGACTCACGGGGAAAAATAACGCGTCGTCTGTTCGGGCCAGTGGCCACTACCCTGCAGCAGAAGGTCGCAGATCTCCCTGACCGCGCCGCGACCTCCGCACCGCAGGGTGACATAATCAACCCGCTCAGCCATTTGCGGTACGGCGTCAGCAACGGTAGCGCTGAAACCGACACGACAAAGAATCGGCAGATCAACCAGATCATCGCCGACATAGGCAACCTGATGATCCGCAAAGCCGGTCCGCTTGAGAATCTCCAGATAGGGCTCGAGCTTGATCTTCGCTCCCTGGTAGAGAATAGTAATCCCCAATTCCTGGGCACGGCGATTGACGATAGTGGATGTCCGCCCGGTGATAATTCCAACCTGGAACCCGGCCCGCTGCAACATCTTCAAGCCATGACCATCCTTGACATCAAAGGCTTTTAGCTCATTTCCCTGCTGATCATAAATGATGCGCCCATCCGTCATGACGCCATCGACATCCAGTAACAAAAGTTTGATGGCGGCGAGCTTTTCATTTATCTCGACCTTCATTACACCACCCCGGCACGCAGCAGATCGTGCAGATGAATAATACCGATCGGAACCTGACTCTGCTCGTCCTCAAAGACAAAGAGAGAGGTAATCGCATGCTGTTCCATGATCTGCAGCGCCTTGGCCGCCAGATTGCGTCGTAAAATCCGTTTTGGTGAAGTCGACATCGCATCGGCAATAGGTAACTGCAGGGTTTCCAGTCCGCGTTCCATCATCCGCCGCAGATCACCGTCGGTAAACACCCCGAGCAATAATCCAGCCGCATCAATAACCCCGGTCACCCCGAGTTTTTTGCTGGTAATCTCAAACAGGGCGTCGCGCAACAAGGTATCCGGTGACACCAGGGGGATGTCGGCGCCCTTGTGCATCAGATCCTCAACCCGCAACAGCAGTTTTTTGCCCAGGGCACCACCAGGGTGGAACATGGCAAAATCTTCGGCCCTGAATCCACGCTCATTGAGCAATGCGACCGCCAGGGCATCCCCCATCGCCAGGGTGGCAGTGGTGCTCGCTGTCGGAGCCAATCCTAAGGGGCAGGCTTCTTCGGCAACACTGATATCCAGATGGACATCACCGGCAATACCCAAGGTGCTGGTCGGCCTGCCCGACATGGCAATCAGGGGCAGACCCATGCGCTTGATCACCGGCAGAATACGACAGATCTCCTCGGTTTCGCCGGAATAAGAAACCGCAATCACCACATCGCCGCGAGACAGCATCCCCAGGTCACCATGGATACCCTCGGCCGGGTGAAGGAAAAAGGTTGGCGTACCGGTTGAAGCCATCGTTGCGGCAATCTTGTGACAGATCAGGCCCGACTTTCCCATACCGGTAACGACGACCTTGCCCTCGCAGGCCAGAAGAATCTTGATCGCTTTGACAAAATCTTCGTTCAACCGGTCTTTTAGGGCATGGACCGCATCGGCCTCGATCTGCAATACCTGACGGGCTATTTCCAGCATTTATTTATCACCTTGATTAAGAGAGTCCTTGACCACATGATCGATGGTCAATATCTGCTTTAACATTGTTTTCACCTGCGCCAGCGGCAGAGAATTGGCACCATCGCACAGGGCCTGGTCAGGATTTTCATGAACCTCCCAGAACAGTCCGTCAATACCGGTAGCTACCGCTGCCCGCGACAAAGCACCAACGAACTGCCGCTGACCACCGGAGGAGCCACCGGCACCACCGGGTAACTGCACCGAGTGGGTTGCATCAAAAATCACCGGATAGCCCAATTGACGCATGATCACCAGAGCACGCATGTCGGTGACCAGATTGTTGTAGCCAAAGGTCGCACCCCGCTCGGTCAGTAGAATCTGCCGATTCCCGGTTGAGACAACCTTGTTGACACCATGTTCCATATCCCAGGGCGCAAGGAACTGCCCCTTTTTGATATTGATCGGCTTGCCCGTCTGCCCTGCTGCTACCAGCAGGTCAGTCTGACGGCACAAAAAGGCCGGAATCTGCAGCACATCAAGGACCTCGGCCGCTGCGTCAATCTGGCTGATATCATGGATATCCGACAGGATCGGCAGGTCAAATTCCTTCTTGACCCGCTCCAGAATCCGCAAACCGGTTTCCATCCCCAAACCACGAAACGATGTCACCGAGGTGCGATTGGCCTTGTCGTAAGAGGCCTTGAACACCAGTTCACAACCGAGCCGACTGGTGATCTCTTTTAATCCCTCGGCAATACGTAAAGTAAGACCTTCGTCCTCAATGGCACAGGGGCCGGCAATCAGTACCAGGGATTTATTACCGCCAAAGCGCGCGCTACCTACTGCAACTTGTTCCATACTGTTACTCCTGTCGCACCTTTAAACAGGCACCTATAAAAGATTCAAACAGGGGATGCGGCGCCATGGGTCGTGACTTGAACTCAGGGTGAAACTGACACCCCAAGAACCAGGGGTGATCCTTGAGTTCGATAATCTCAACCAGATTGGACTCGGGATTGATTCCCGAACAGACCAGTCCGCACCCCTTGAGTTTTTCCAGATAGTTATTATTAAATTCATAACGGTGACGATGGCGTTCAGAGATCTGCTCAAGGCCGTAGATACGCCGCGCCAGAGTATCTTTTTCAAGCGCACAGGGATAAGCCCCAAGGCGCATCGTACCGCCCTTGCCTTTGACCTTTTTCTGGTCTTCCATGATGTGGATGACCGGATTAGCCGCCTGTTCATGAAATTCTGATGAGTGCGCGTCGTCGATTTCGCAAACATGACGAGAAAACTCGACAACCGCCATCTGCATCCCCAGACAGATCCCGAAAAAAGGGACTTTATTGGTCCGCGCAAAGTGAATCGCTGAAATCTTGCCCTCGCTGCCACGCTCGCCAAAGCCTCCGGGCACGAGGATGCCGTCGATGTCGCTGAACATGCCATTAATGCCGTGGCGTTCCAGAGCTTCGGAATCAACATATTTCAGATTGACGCGACAGTCGTTTGCGATGCCACCATGAATCAGGGCTTCGGCCAGCGACTTGTAGCTTTCGGTCAGGTCGACATACTTGCCGACGATAGCGATGGTAATACTCTCGGAGGGGCGCTTGACCCGCTCAACAATCCGCTCCCAGTCGGACAGGTCGGGCGACTTGGTCCAGATGTTCAGATAATTGATGATCCGCTCGTCAAGCCCCTGATCATGAAAAGCGGTCGGCACTTCGTAGATGGTCTCCACGTCGCGGGCAGTAATGACCGCCTCTTCGGGCACATTGCAGAAAAGGGCAATTTTGGCTTTCATATCGCGGGGGATTTCACGATCACAGCGACACAGCAGGATATCAGGCTGAATACCGATCTCACGCAGATCCTTGACACTGTGCTGGGTCGGCTTGGTTTTCAGTTCGCCGGCGGTCGCAATGTAAGGCACCAGGGTCAGGTGGATATAGAGAACGTTTTCGCGCCCACGATCAACGCGGAACTGACGAATCGCCTCAAGAAAAGGCAGGGATTCGATATCCCCTACCGTGCCACCAACCTCAACAATGGCCAGATCGACCCCTTTGGCGTTGTCGAGAATTTTCTGTTTGATCTCATTGGTGATGTGCGGAATAACCTGCACCGTTCCGCCCAGATAATCGCCACGACGTTCCTTGCGGATAACTGAATCGTAGACCTGGCCGGTGGTAAAGTTGGACTTACGTGACAAAGTTGCAGTGGTGTAACGCTCGTAGTGCCCCAGATCAAGATCAGTTTCTGCGCCATCGTCGGTCACAAAGACCTCACCGTGTTGAAACGGACTCATGGTACCGGGGTCAACATTAATATAGGGATCCATCTTCTGCATCGAGACCTTTAACCCCCGAGCCTCCATCAAGGCGCCTATCGAGGCGGCTGACAGCCCCTTGCCCAGGGAAGAAACAACCCCGCCGGTTACAAATATAAATTTTGTCTTCATGTGGAAAATTTTTCCCCGATATCTAGTTAATTTTCTGCTTCACACCAAAGGCGTGATTCTACACACAAACAGAACCGAAAGAAACCCTGAACTGTAAAAATGAATCTGCTCTGACGTAAAAAGTAAGCAACTGTTTTAATTGTTTTTTTTATTAGTCATCAGCAGCTCAACCCGCTCAAGATCAGCCGGGGTATCCACCCCGTGACTATCCCACTCGGTCTCGGCAACATAGAGGCGCACCCCCCGTTCCAGTGCCCGCAACTGCTCGAGGCGTTCCAGTTGTTCAAGCGGGGTTTCGGGCCAGCGCGGGTAATCAATCAGCAGCGCACGCCGATACACATACAGACCAATATGCCGCCACACAGCAAGATGCGACAACTGTGCAGCAAACTCCTCCTTCTTCAAATCACGCGGCCAGGGGATCGGAGCACGGGAAAAATACAGAGCAAAGCCGCCCATATCCCTGACCACCTTGACTACATTCGGGTTATGAAAATCTTCGGTTCGCGTCAATCGTGCTGCCAGGGTTCCCATCTCGATGTCGGCATTGTCAAGCATTGGCCGTATCGCCTGATCAATCATCTGCGGTTGAATCAGGGGCTCGTCCCCTTGCACATTAACGATCAGGTCACTGTCGAGGGTGCCGGCAACCTCTGCCAGGCGATCAGTACCAGTCGGGTGATCCGCACGTGTCAACATGGCTTCGCCACCGAACCCTTGCACACAGTCCAGAATACGTTGATCATCGGTGGCAACAATAACACGATCAACAAGCTCTGCAGCGGCTACCTGCCGACAGACGTGCTGAATCATCGGCAGTCCCTGGAGCATGGCCAGCGGTTTGCCGGGAAAGCGCGTTGAAGCATAACGAGCGGGAATAATCGCAGTCACTTTTTTCATCAGGGAGCAATCCTTAGGATGGAGAGATTAATCTAGCGCGCAGACGGGGAACGAAAGCCTGAGCCAAAATCAGCAGAACAGTCAGCAACAGGCAAGTAAGGGCAAACAGGTCGCCAAAGCGCGTGTAGAAGGTAAGCTCGGCGCCAAGGCCAACCTTGCCGGAGATCTGTAAGGTCTCGAAAATCGGCCCGGACTGCACAACCTCACCGCTGGGCGCAATCAAAGCGGAGATTCCGGTATTGGCGGAGCGTGCCAGCCAGATGCGGTTTTCGATAGCGCGAAAGCGCGCCATTGCCAGGTGCTGATAGGGGGCGGACGAGCGTCCGAACCAGGCATCATTAGTGATATTAACCAACAGGTCGGCGCCCTGCTGCACATGCTGACGCGCCAGATAGGGAAAAATAACTTCGTAGCACACCAGCACTCCCAAATGATGATCCCCCAGCGGCAAAGGAACAATCGTGCCGGGGATGAAGTCGCCAACCCCCACCACCAGTTTGTCGACGAAGGAAAGCAAACGACCCAGCGGCACATATTCACCAAAAGGTACCAGGTGAACCTTGTCAGAGCGTGCCTGCCGGAGCCCATCACTGCCGATCAAAAAAGCGCTGTTTAAGTATTGGTAATCTCCATTTGGCGCCAACTGATAGGCCGGGCTACCAACCAGCAGCGGCACACCGCTGCGCCTCGGCAGATCGTGAACCTGGGCCGCCAGCAGTGAAGGATCCTGGAGATAAAAAGGGGTCGCCGCTTCGGGCCAGATCAATAGATCGGGAGAACCGAGCAACGCCTGCTGTGACAGCGACAGATAGCGGGCGATCGTCTCCTGCTGCAACGCCGGATCCCATTTTTGTGACTGCTCAAAATTACCCTGGACCAGGGCCACCGCTAACTGCTCCGGGCGCTCGTCGGATAATTGCTCCGAGCGCCAGACCCCGTAGCCGAAATGGCTACCCAGCAACAGCGCAACCCCGACAACCGCCCAACGACTAAACAGCTGCTTAGGCTGCAAAACAAGTTGGGCAATCAGAGCATTAACGGTGACCAGCATGAGACCCACCCCGTAAACGCCGGTCACATCGGCACTCTGGATAGCCAGGCTGAAATTCTGCTGAGAGTATCCGATCAAGGCCCAGGGAAAACCGGTCAACAGCCAACCACGTACAAATTCCAGGGCCACCCAGATGACCGGCAGACTGAGCAGAATGGGGAGACCCAGGCGTTTTTTAATGCGCCAGGCGAGCCATGTTGCAGAACCGAAAAATAACGCCAGATAAGTGATTAGTAATAGATAGGCGACCAGCGAAGAGAAAGGATCAAGGCCTCCGAAGCTGGTCATAACGATATTCAGCCAATAGAGAACGGCTGCAAAAAAGGTCATCCCGGCCGCAAAACCGCTGGCAAACGGTCGTTTTTCCATGACCAGCAGCAGTGGCACCAGCGCCACCCAGGCCAGGGGATAAAGGTCGGGCCGGGGAAATGACAGAGCTAAAAGCCCACCGGAAAAAGCTGCCGGCAGCAGACTCCTATCCATCCGCGCCATCATCACCCATATCTGCCCGCAACGGAAAAATGCGGATCTGCTGAATCGAGCGTTGATCCCCCTTTTCAATCAGCATGTCAAACTGGCCAACACGAACTTTTTCACCCACCGCCGGCACCTGGCCAAACCTCTCAATGACGTAACCGCTGATCGTGTCAAACTTTTCTCGCTCCACCACAACGTCAAAAAACTCTTCGAACTCTTCAATATTGAGCCGGCCATTGACCACCACAGTACCATCGGGATCCTCGATCAACCATTCTTCTTCCAGATCGTATTCATCCTGGATATCTCCGACAATCTCCTCAATCAGATCCTCAATCGTAATCAAGCCGGCGGTACCGCCATACTCATCGATAACAATAGCAATATGCACCCGCGTTTCACGAAACTCCCGCAGCAACACACTGACCTGTTTCGACTCAGGAACCAGAAATGGCTGACGCAGAACGTTTTCCAACGGGATGGTAGCGAGTGACTGTCCCCAGTAGTGAAGAAGATCCTTGGCATAAACCAGGCCGATGATGTTATCGATATTTCCCTTGTAGATGGGAATACGTGAGTGTCCTGACTGCAGAATAGCCTCAAGCACCTGGGTCAAGGGAGCTGCGGCATCGACGCAGACCATGTCGGTACGTGGCACCATAATTTCGCGCAGGTAGGTTTCATCAAGCTCCAGGATCGACTGAAGCATATCCCCCTCTTCTTCATCAATGATACCGCGCTGTTCCGATTCATCAATCAGCTGCTGCAACTCCTCTTCGCTGCCCGCCGAAGCGCGCCTGCTCAAACGACTCAGAAGGCGTTGCAGCAGCCCCTGTCGTCCTTTTTCATCGCCTGTGTCCACCGTTAATTCAATCTCCTTGTTGTTTTTGCTTGAATATTCCGTTTATCTGTCCGCTGTTAAGGGGAAACGTTCAATCAACTGGCTAAAAATTTCCCGTTCGTATTGTTCCATCTGCTGGGCCTGCAAAGCGCTGCCGCGTTCATGATCGTAACCCAACAGATGCAAAATTCCATGCACCAGCAGAAACCACAGTTCATGTTCAAAAGGAATCCCGGCAGCGGCGGCGTCACTGGCGGCACGTTCGGCGGAAATAACCACATCACCAAGTAACTGTGGCTGCACCCCGGCCCCCGGCCCTTCCTGCATGGCAAAGGAGATGACGTTGGTCGGATGATCGCGCTGTAGAAACTCGCGATTAATCTGCTGAATAGCGGTATTGTCGACGATCAGAATCGACAGTTCAGCATCAGGCTTCGCGCAGATATTTAAGATCTGCTGAGCTATCTTGCGCAGCGACCGCTTCAAAATCCGGTGTCGGCGCTGGCGATTTTCGATCTGTATTCGCATTACTGACCTTATTTCCCTTATCCCTCGTGGCGGGGTTGTCATTGCCATCCGTTTTGGCTTTGACAATGTGAACCGGCTCCGGATAATCAACCCGGTGATGGAAGGAGCTTGACAGGACACGAGTAAAACTCTTGGCAATTTCGTTGAGGTCGCGCAAGGTCAGATCGCACTCGTTGAGCTGACCATCAATAAAGATGTTGTTGATCAACTTCTTCACCATTCCCTGAATCCGTGCCGGAGTAGGATCGGCGAGGGTACGACTGGCGGCCTCCACCGCATCGGCGAGCATAATCAGTGCAGCTTCACGGGTCTGGGGCTTGGGCCCATGATAGCGGTAATCGCGCTCGTCGACTTGCTGGACCCCGGGATCGGCGAGAGACTTGGCACGGTCGTAGAAAAATTTGATCAGCGCCGTGCCATGATGCTGCTTGATGATATCGATCAGCTCTGAGCCCAGCTTGTTCTCCCGCGCCAGATCGACGCCGTCTTTGACATGGGAGGTCAGAATCAGGGCACTCATGGAAGGTGCCAGTTTGTCGTGCTTATTGCGTTGACCACCGGTATTTTCGATAAAATAAAGAGGCTTACGGATCTTGCCGATATCGTGGTAGTAGGCTGCCACCCGCGCCAGCAGTGGATTGGCACGAATCGATTCGGCTGCTGATTCGGCCAGGTTGCCCACCAGGATCGAATGGTGATAGGTGCCAGGAGCCTGAACCATCAACTGACGGAGAACCGGAGCATTCATATTGGCCAGCTCAAGTAGCTTGATATCCGTCGTATATTTGAATACCGACTCAACCAGCGGGATTGTCCCGTTAACAATGATCGCACTGATCATCCCACCGGCAAAACCGAAGCCGATTCGATACAGCAGCTGCATATCCGCTGCCCGCCCGGTGAGCAGATGCAGTCCGATCAACATCGCCATATTGGTCAGGCCGATCCACAAACCGGCACGATAAAGAGTAGTTCGTTGCTGGCAATGACGCACCCCATGAGCACCGACAATACTGCCGACGAGGGCATAAAAAGCCACCAGCAAGCTATTACCGAACAACACCCCGGCCAGCACGGCAGAACAGATGGCCACGATAAAAGCCGTTTCCGAGTTCAGCACAATGCGCACCAGCATGGCGGCCAGAGCAAAAGGAATAGCGTAGTAGTAGGTGATGGCATCAATCGAAGACAGCACCGTTCCCATGCCGGCAGAAACAAAAATCGACACCTTGATAAGAACAAAGTGGGCAATCAGCACCGTCCCCAAAAACAACAGGTCACGGCGGTCCGGATTAAATTTACTGATATTGTCTTGCGCAAAAACAAAACCGACAAAAATCAGCAGCATGATACAGATCAGCAAACCGACGGCGCTCTGGAAGGTATGGCTGCTGCGGCCTGAATCACGCAACGATTGCAGCTTGAGAATCTGATCGGCGCTGATACGCTCCCCTTCACGCACCACCATCTCCCCCTTTTTGATCTGGAAGAGTACCGGTGTCACCTGACTGGATGCGAGCAGACGGCGCTGGCGGGTTTCCTGTTGGTCCAGCACCAGGTTGGGACGCAACTGCTGCTGCACCAGCTTGAGCAGCATCTGCCGTTGGGCAGTGTTCAGTATATCAAGGCCGGCAAAATGGCCTTCAGCTTCCTGAAGGACATGA
The DNA here is from genome assembly GCF_057178085.1 of Pelovirga sp. C15f. Lineage (NCBI taxonomy): Bacteria > Pseudomonadati > Thermodesulfobacteriota > Desulfuromonadia > Geobacterales > Geobacteraceae > Pelovirga > Pelovirga sp. C15f. Next base: position 62,643 of record NZ_JBXUCV010000001.1, on the reverse strand, counting down.
TTGAGACCAACAACCCGCTCAGACCATTGGGGGGATGGCAAACTCTCCTGATCACGCTCAAGCAGAACGATCCCTGACTGCCAGTCATCCAGAAAACTCTGCAGGCTGGCGCTAACCGGACGCTCGAACAGCGGTTTAAGCAGAGTAATGATCTGTCCGACCAGCTCCCGGTCAAGGGGAAGATCAAGCAGCAGCCGATAATCATCGCTGGTAAGGGGAACGCCAAAATCAGCTTCGAGGCGCGGCAACAGATCCTGGTCAGGATAAAGTCCAACATCTTGCCGGCGCTGGGACAGAAAAACCAATCCGCGTTCCAGCCGTTTCATTGCCTGAACACCGGCACTCGGGTCGTAGCGATAGACCAGGGGCACAGCACGCGAAGCAGCATCACGTTTGGCACGCGTTAATTCAACATCTTCGACCAGCATGTCGCGGGGCGATTTGATGTCCCGCGGGGCGATATCCCCTGGTGAAAAAGATGCGGGAATCAACCCACCCTTGGGAACAATGATGACTGCCAGCAACAGTGCCACTGCGAGCAGTACCCATTTGCGCAACTGTACCGGACTATGCCAGAACCGCCATTCCTGCCAGGAGCGGGAACGACTACGCCCTACGGTTTTGGGTTTTTTATCTTTAGTCATGAATCCTCGGATCAGTCAGGCGCGTTGATTCTGGCAGGGCGAGGTGGAAGCTCCTCGGTTTTTGGGGAGGGCTTGTGCTCAGCACGCTGATAAGCCTGCACGATCGCCTGAACAATGGGATGACGAACAACATCAAGATCACTGAAGTAGGTAAAAGCAATATCGGGCACATCACGTAACACGTCGGTGGCATGCAACAGTCCCGAACCGGTTCCGCGCGGCAGATCAATCTGGGTGACATCACCGGTAATCACCGCGCGACTGCCGAAGCCGATGCGCGTCAAAAACATTTTCATCTGCTCCGCCGTGGTGTTCTGTGCTTCATCAAGAATGACGAAGGCATCATTGAGGGTGCGACCGCGCATAAAGGCCAGTGGTGCCACCTCAACCACGCCGGTATCAACCAGCCCACGGGCCTTATCGAGCTCAAGCATATCATACAGGGCATCATAGAGCGGCCGCAGATATGGGTTGACCTTCTCAGCCAGATCCCCGGGCAGAAAGCCAAGCTTTTCCCCCGCCTCAACCGCCGGGCGCACCAGCATAATGCGGCTGACCTCCTTGCGCATGAGAGCGGCTACCCCCATGGCCATGGCCAGATAAGTTTTGCCGGTTCCAGCTGGCCCGATACCGAACACAACTGTCTTGCTGCGGATCTGGTCGATATAGCTTTTTTGTGCCAGACTTTTCGGAGTAATCAGCTTGTTGCGCGCCGAAACAAAAACCGTATCATAAAAAATATCACGCAGATTGGTTGAAGAGTCGGTCGACAGGATGCGGATAGCATAGTCGATATCGGTGGGATACAGGGGCATATCATCGCGCAGCAATGCACAGAGCTCTTCGAGCAGGCGGTAACCAACCTGAACCTGCGCCGGGTTGCCGGACAACTGCAATACCGTCCCCTGACTTCCGAGGCGAATCCCGAGTTTCTTCTCTATCAGCTTGAGATGTTGATTCTGCTGACCGAACAGCTGGGCTGCCAGAGCAGCATTGCCGACATCAAAGGACTGGTGGGGAGTCATATGTGGTATATTGATAAATCAAAATATTGAGTAATCACGCCGAGAATTTAGCACCAAATGAATCCACAATGCAAGAGGCGCAACATGAACCTCCGACATTCCACCAGTGACCGGGATCATGGTATAATTTTTTATCTTGTGTCATCAGCTGCCAAGGATAAACCGTGGACTCTGACTCTTCCACTCTTATAGACCGGAAAAGCAGCTCTTTTACCATTGAAGCGCTGCTGAAACAACTGAATATTACCCGCCGCATGGTCGGTCTCTATCCGTCTGATCACCCGCAGATTCGCACCAGTATCAGTCGAACCCTGACTATCCTTAATCACTTCTGGGGCGAAAATCGGCTGTTGACCCTGGGTATTACACCGACATCAATCTTTGTCAATAACCGTCGCATTGATCATCAGGACCCGATTTACCGTGAGTTTGCCCGTTTTTTTTTCCATGCCGGCGTCGCGTCCATCAGCTTTCACAAGGGACTCGACGCCCAGGAACTGATTCGCTTCCAGCGGCTGTTTCAGGAGCAAGGTGATCCTGCCATCAGGGATACAACCTTTGCCGTACTCCTGGAAAAAGAGAAAATTTCCAACATCAGCGTCGAGATGATTGATTATGCAGCCTTTCATGAAAGAGCGGAGGGCACAAGCGGACCGGGCAGGGTCGACAAGCTCTGGGAAGACTTTCTCCAGAGACTAGACGAAGGGGATCTGGAAACGGCCGCCTACATCGCGCCCGACCATCAGGATGAAGCAGCTGCAGTCTTCAGCCATAAGCTGTCCGGCACCCCGACCGAACGGGAGCAGGCGGCAAAAGGTATCGGCCGGCTTTTGTCTATTGGTCATTCCGGCCGGCAACCGCGCGCCGCCTTGAACCATTACAATAAAAACCTCAACATGCTGCTGGAAAGGCTTACACCAGAAACAAGGAGTGATTTCCTTAGTAAAGGGCTGAAACATCTTGAGGATCATGAACGGTCAAATCTCCAACCGGCCTTGACGCGGATATCTCCAGGCTTTCTTGAAGCCATGGTGACACACGCGAGTCGATCCAACAGCGCCCTTTCCCCGCGTCTGCTCAATCTGATCAACTCGCTTGCTGTCGATATCGCTCCTGAAACATCCGTCGCCGCCAGCGGTTTTTCCGCTGAAGAAACCCGGAGTCGACTGGGGACCCTGTTCAAGGAAGAACAGGAGAACCTTTACATGCCGACCGGCTATCAACAAGCTCTTCATACCGCAACCACTACCAAGAGCTCCGGGACACTGTCTCCGGAAGACCGGAAAGCCCTGAATGAACTGATCAGCAGTCAATCTGTAGAGGAACAGACGGCACGGATCATTTTTGAGCGCCTGTCCGCACAACCGAACGCCCAACTGGCAAGGGCATACCAGAACCATCTGGTGGATTTATCGCGCATATTTCTCGAAGCAGGAAATTATGCTGGTCTGCACTCTACTTACCAGTATTGGATCAGATTTATCAATCAGAGTGAAAACCCCATCGAACTGCTGTCCGAAAAACTCATAGCCTATCACAACCAGGCCTCTTTCATGACTGAGGTGCTTGACGGATTTGACCTCTGGGAAGCCGACAAACACCAGGAACTAATCGACTATATTGTCCTGGTTGGCACCCCCTACTGTGAACCGGTCGTTGAGCGGCTGGGGCTGGCACACCGCTACCCGGAGCGTAAGCGCTGGATTGATCTGCTGACCCGCATCAGTGGCAATGCCCAGCAGACAATGATCTCCTTTTTGAGCGATGAGCGCTGGTACCTGGTGCGCAACCTGGTAATGATCCTCGGCGCCGAGCCGACCCCGGCGATTGTTAAAGCTATTCAACCCCTGTATCAGCATCCACATCCACAGGTTCGGGCAGAAACAATCCGGGTGCTTTTTTCCTGCAATCACGCCACCGCCAACCGCCTGTTGCTGGCAGAACTCCAAAACGATGATGAAGAAGCCCGCCTGGCGGCGATCGATATAGCTCACTTAAGCCGTGACCAGGAAGTTCTGGCATTCCTGCACCGGCTACTCGAGAAAGAGCCGGACAGCGATGGCGATCTGGCTCTTTCAAGGGCCATTGTTAGAAGCCTGTGCCTTCGCGGAGAAAAGGAAAGCCTTATCATCCTGCGCCGACTCATCTTCCGCGGAGGGTTGCTGGTCCATCGTCGCACCCGGCAATTGCAACGCGATATCATTGCGGCACTGGCCGATTTCAGGCACCCTGCCGCTGACAAACTGCTGGCAGAGTTGACAACTGGAAAATTCAGCCATGACACCGCTACAGCCATGGCCAAGCGCCGGGAGCAACCATGAGTCTTAACAGCAAAGACCGACTGCACAAGCTGCTGCATCTGCTCTCCACAGCTGCTGCCAACGCGGCCCTGTACAACCTGCAGCACCTGCAGGTTCTGCGCCTCAACAAACAGGCGATGGAACAGGTACAGGCGCTGTTTGCTACCGCTGGCGAAATCAGCCTCAAGATTATTGACAATCTGCTGGTATACAATAACCATCCGGTACCAGAGACGCCACCCATCAGACGTTTTATTGATGCGCTAAAAAGGCACAGTATTAATTTTTTGCGCATTACCCCGGGGATTTACAATGAAGAATTGCTGGAACTGATCAATATCCTCAGTAAAGGTTCGGATCGTCCTGCGGCGGTCAGTAGTAGTGAACACCTGCATTTCGGTCAGCTGGAGGTGCGCCGGAGATCACCATCTCACGACTGGGGGTTAGAGAAAATCGCTGCCCGGGAAGCTGATCACCTGCTGGAAATATATGATGCTGTTCGCGCCGGGGAGTCCCTTGATCTGACCACGATGCATCATATTGTCGATGGTTTTATTGCTTCCTTTCATCAGCAGAAGAACGCTTTTATGGCCCTTGCTCCATTGCGCGCCATGGACGAATATACTTACACCCATTCCACCAATATCTGCATTCTCAACATTGCCCAGGCCCAAAGCCTCGGTATTGAAGGCAAAATGCTGACCGATATTGGACTTGCGGCCATGCTTCACGATGTTGGTAAAATGTTTATTCCCCATGACATCCTCGCCAAGGCAGGGCAGCTGAGTGAAGATGAGTGGGATATCATGCAGCAGCATCCGGTTCTCGGTGCCGATTATCTCCTCAAAACCCCCGGCATTCCACACCTGGCTGTCGTAATTGCCTACGAGCACCACATGCGTTATGACGGCAACGGTTATCCACGCTGTCATCAACCCTGGACTTTGCATCTCGGCTCCCACATGACCGCTATCTCCGATACCTATGATGCCATGAGAACGCACCGAACCTACGATGCACCCATGGATCTCGAGCAGATAACCGACATCATGCTGAACCTCGCCGGAACCAAGCTGCACCCACAATTGACCCGTAATTTTATCGACATACTGCACCGGCTTGAGTTGTCCGGTCTGCACTCCAATCCCGATGCATGACAATCGCGATCACACTTCCCCGGTTTGCGCACCACTGCCCTCCATTAAGTCTATTAAATGGTTTGACAAGGATTAGAAAAATCATATAATAGGGTCAGGCTCTTTGGGGGATAACATTATCGTGAATACCGCAGATCAATTAAGAGAATCTACTGACCACCATCTGAGTCATTTCGTTCATGAACTGAACGTCTTCAGGCGCCAGGTGATGCTCTATCCTCCTGCTCACCCGAAGACGCTGGCCGGTGCCAACAAAATACTGATTGAGCTAAACAAGCTCAGTCATCACAGTCAAAACATCAGCCTTGGCATTACCCCTGACAACCTCATGTTCAACGGCACCTTTCTTGACGCTGACAATCCCAGTTGTCGCGATCTTGGATCTTTTTTTTCCCGATTGGATATTGCTGTTATCACCTTTCATCCGGGTTTGAGCACAGCAGAACTGATCGAGTTCTGGCAATTGCTCTCCACCAGAATAACCGGCAAACTGTCAACAGCACTGGATCTGGCCCTCAAGGATCATCAGATATTACATATCAGCACTACTATCACTGATTACAGCTCTTTCACTGGTGAGACTGTCGGTTCCGCGCCGCTGCCGACAGAGACCGATGTCTGGACAGACTTTATCCAGACCTTGATCCCCATGAACAAGGATAAGGATATCGCTGCCGGCACCAACCCTGCTGACCAGTTGGCGCAAATGCTGAATCATTCAGCTGCTGACGATGATGCTGGTACGGCTTTGACCAGCCGGCTGGTTCATCGCCTTCTGGAGCAGTGTCGCGGGTCTGTCGACGGCATTGGCAGCCAACTTTATGAATTCAGCAAGAAACTTCATCCGCAAGTTCGGCAGAGATTCCATGAGGATACTCTGCACGCTCTGGAGCAGCGGCCTCACGAAGCAAGTAAAATCATTTCAAGCTTGCCTGCTGATTTTATCAGCGCGGCCCTGCTCTCCCATAGCAACACGGAACTACAGCTTTCAAGCCGACTTACTGATCTTCTGAGGACCTTTGCCGTATCCACCCCGGGAGATGATCGGCGCCCGACGATACAATCCGAGCGCACCCGCACGACAGAAGAGCTGCAATCACAGATTGAATTGTTGCTGCTGGAAGATCGTCACAATGACTACCTTCCTGGTAATTATCAGCAGGCATTACAGAAAATTCTTGCCGGACAAATTCAGGGCAACCTGCCGGAAGCCGTCGCCCGGCAGTATCGGGACAACCTGGTCGAACAGATGATTGAACATCAATGTTGCGAAATTATCTTCGATCTGCTGGAAACGGATACGGATATTGAAATGCAGGACATTCTGCAAAATAACCTGATCGATCTATCCCGTTTTTTTCTCGATACCGGCGACTTCGAGACATTGCATAAGACCTTGTCTCGCTGGACCTCGTTTATGAACAGTGGTCGGTCAAAAATAAATTTACTGACAGAAAAATTTTTCAATTCACAGCTGCAACCCTTATTTATTACTGATGTCTTGAATTCCGTTCCGGTCTGGCACAATGAAAAATATGCCGAAATCAGCGATTACCTGGTTGAAGTCGGGGAACCCTATGTCGCACCGCTGATCGAACGCCTTGGTGAGGAAAAAGACAAGGCGTTGCGCAAGACCTGGTTGACGCTGCTGCTCGAATTCAAAAACACGGCCCATCCCGCCATTCTGGGGGCCCTGGAGGATGGGCGCTGGTATCTGGTCCGCAATCTGCTGATGATCATGAGACAGCAAAAAGGGGTTATTCCACCAAAGACCCTGATGAGATTGTGTAAACATTCCCATCCTGAGGTCCGCTGCGAAGCGCTGGGCATTATGTTTCGAGTCAATCCCTCCACAGCCAATCGATTGCTGCTAAAAGAACTGGAAGGTACAAATCCTCGAACCTTGAGAATTCTGATCCCACTTACTGCGATGAGCCATAATGATAAAGTTTTCAGCCGCTTAAACAAGCTACTCGAAGCAGAACCCCTGACCGAGGAAAACTTGGAAATTAAATTGAGTATTCTGGCAGGGCTGGCGACCGCGCCGCAACCTGACTGCCTGCTGCCCATTATGCGCCTGGTATCCAGAAGGGAATTCTTTGTCAATCGTCTTCGCAAGCAGCTGAAATCGGCGGCAAGCGATACCCTGAGAGTCTATCCTCGCAAACAGGTTACTTCCCTGCTGCACCATGTTGAGGAAAAACAACGGGCGACCATCCAGGACATCTTGTCTTCCCCGCATTCATCCACAACGGAACAGTCGTCATGAAAACGGCAACAGAACATCCGGCGCAACAGTTTGTCCGCAGCTTTACCACCGCACTTGCCACCATCCGCCTTTATGACGCGGATCATCCGCAGGTGCTGAATCTGTGCCGGCAGGCACTGGAGCAGCTGTGCCAACAATCTGCCGGCACGGGCAAGGTGACGTTGAAGCTCATCAACAACAGTCTGGTATTTCAGGATGAAAAGCTCACCGAAAACCTGTCCGTTGAACGACTGATCCGCGCCATGCAGACTCATGATCTGAGCTTCATCAAGTTTGATGCAACAATCTGCCTGGAAGATCTGCTGCAGATGGCCGAAAAGCTCAGCCGTGATCCTCGCCATCCGACAGCACAACATTCTGATGTCAATAACACGATTATTTACGGCAATGTGAGTGTTCGCTCTCAGTCACCGGAAAAACTTTCTGTCGACGTCTCTTGTTTTCAGGACGTTGTCGATGAAAATCTCGACAAATTCATGGATATCTACCGTAACATCGGTCATGGAAAAAAAATCCACGCCACCGGACTTGAAGAAATTGTTCAGCGGTTTATTTCGGTTTTTCATGATCAACAGGATGTCATGCTGGCGCTGGCACCGATTCGTTCGATGGACGAATACCTTTACACCCACTCCACCAATATCTGCCTGCTCAATCTCGCCCAGGCCCGGCTGCTCGGCATCGAAGGACAAATGCTCAACGATATCGGCATTGCCGCCATGCTGCACGATGCCGGCAAGATGTTTATCCCTTCCGAGGTGCTCAATAAACAGGGAAAACTGGATGACAGGGAATGGGAACTGATGCGCGACCATCCGCGTCTTGGTGCACAATACCTGCTGAATTGTCCTGGTATTCCGCGTCTGGCAGTAGTGACCGCGTACGAACACCACATCGGTTATGACGGGACCGGCTACCCTGCGAGTTTTCGCAAACTGAATCCCTGCAGTTACATGACATCCATATCCGATATCTACGATGCCTTGCGAACCCGGCGAACCTATAAAGAGCCTTTGTCTTTCGATCAGATTAAAATTATCATGAGCGAAAGTGCCGGTAAGGCACTTCATCCTGAATTGACGCACTCCTTTCTAACCGCACTGTCTCAACTCGAGCAACAACAGCCATGAATGAAAATATTTCCTGAGACAATTCACTTGGATCCGCTTGCGACCAGTGCTGCTAGGGTGTTATACATTTCTTCCACCCCGACACCTGATAGGTGTCCAGGCTCCGTCAATTTCCGGCATTTAAAAAGATCAAAAGGAACAGGCCATGAGTGAAGATACAAAAAAAATCATCTATTCGATGATGCGCGTCAGTAAAAACCACAACAAGCAACCGATTATCAAGGATATTTCCCTCTCCTATTACTACGGTGCCAAAATCGGGGTACTGGGCCTGAACGGTTCGGGCAAATCAACCCTGCTACGCATCATGGCCGGCGTCGACAAGGAATTCAACGGCGAAGTGGCCCTCTCCCCCGGCTACTCCGTTGGCTATCTGGAGCAGGAACCACAACTGGATGAGAGCAAGACCGTGCGTGAAATCGTTCAGGAAGGGGTGCAGGAGATTGTTGATCTGCTGGCGGAGTTTGAAGAAATCAACAACGCTTTTGCTGATCCCGACTGCGACATGGACAAGCTGCTGGAACGCCAGGCCAAGGTACAGGATCAACTTGATGCCGCCGATGCCTGGGAACTGGATTCGCGCCTGGAACTCGCGGAGGAAGCCCTGCGCTGTCCACCCCCCGAGACCCGGATCAAGGTGCTGTCGGGCGGGGAAAAGCGCCGCGTCGCCCTGTGCCGCCTGCTGTTGCAAAAGCCTGATATTCTGCTGCTGGACGAACCGACCAACCACCTCGATGCAGAAACCGTCAACTGGCTGGAGCAACACCTGCAACGCTACCAGGGAACGGTTATCGCTGTCACTCACGACCGTTATTTTCTTGATAATGTTGCCGGCTGGATCCTCGAGCTTGACCGCGGCCACGGCATTCCGTGGAAAGGCAACTACTCGAGCTGGCTGGAGCAGAAGCAGGAACGCCTGCGCCGCGAGGAAAAATCTGAAAGCAAACGCCAGCAGACGCTGCAGCGCGAACTCGAGTGGATCCGCATGTCCCCGAAAGGGCGTCAGGCAAAGTCCAAGGCGCGCATCACCTCCTACGAAAAACTTCTCGGCAACACCGCCCTGGAGAAAGAAAAGCAGCTGGAACTTTACATTCCGGCGGGACCTCGCCTTGGTGATATGGTTGTTGATGCACAGCAGATCAGCAAGGGCTACGACAAACGCCTGCTCATCGACAATTTAAGCTTCCGCCTCCCTCCCGGCGGTATTGTTGGGGTTATCGGCCCCAATGGCGCCGGCAAGTCGACCTTGTTCAAAATGATCGTCGGCGAGGAAAAGCCCGACAGTGGCAGCATCAAGGTGGGGGAATCGGTGCGCCTGGGCTATGTCGATCAGAACCGGGAGCTGAATGCTGCCAAAACCATCTGGGAAGAAATCTGCGATGGCCAGGATGTTATCCAGATGGGCGGGGTTTCCGTCAATTCCCGCGCCTATGTCGCCCGCTTTAACTTCTCCGGTTCAGACCAGCAGAAAAAGGTCGGTGTACTCTCCGGCGGTGAGCGCAATCGTGTTCATCTTGCCAAGATGCTGCGCGAAGAAGCCAACCTTCTGCTGCTCGACGAACCGACCAACGATCTCGATGTCAACACCCTGCGGGCATTGGAAGAAGGACTCGAGAACTTTGCCGGCTGTGCGGTCATTATCAGTCACGACCGCTGGTTTTTGGACCGCATCGCCACCCATATTCTCGCGTTTGAAGGAGACTCACAGGTGGTGTGGTTTGAGGGGAACTATTCCGATTACGAAGCCGACCGCAAACGTCGCCTTGGGAAAGAAGCGGATCAGCCGCACCGGATCAGGTATCGTAGTTTGACTCGGCAGTAAAACTTAACGATGACAGATAAAAGAGGCGTAACCCGGTAGTCAGGGTACGCCTCTTTTCTTTTTCCATCGCCGGTTCAGATAAAAACAGCCCCTGGCTGCCCGGCGGATAGCCCCAGATCCTTAAAATCGCAGCGCACGAAAAACTCTCTGTCCCGGACGTAATTCAAATGCCGGCAGATCGACTTCCGGAGGGCGCCGCAGACCGGCACCATGCAAGTTCAACCGCAGCTTATGGGTTCCGGCCGCCAACGGCACGCGCACCAGCGTCAGACGGCCGGGCAGGGTCTGCCAGGAGCGTGTGTCCGGCTCTTCCAGCAACAGCAAAGAGATGCGCACCAGCGCTTCAGCTGCAGGACCATGCTCATTGCCAACGTTCTGGGAGATGGTCTCCTTGGCGGCAACCCTGGCGGTCTCTTTCATGATAATCGCCAGTTTACGTTCTTCGAGGGCACGCTTGGCAAGCGCGCCCAGATCAGTCGACAGGGGCGGAAGAGTTGACCGGGCGGGCTGAAGGTCCACCTGAACAGCCGGTGTCCGAACCTCGTCGTAGTAGGGGAAGGAAAAACGGATTAGAGGCGGCAGCAAGACATTACCCGGCTTTTTAGTAGCGATCCGCCCATTGCTGATAAACAGCACCAGCTCCCCAGCACCTGAGGGAACCTGCGCCGGCAGATATTTACGAAAATGCTCAACCTCGTCGAGCTGACCCAGGCGACTGCTGATCGCCACCAGATCGGCAGCCACCGGCGTCGGGCTGGGCAGATCCTCGGCCAGTCGGCGGTAAACAAGATAAGCGTCGTTGTCTTCGCCGACATTGGCGAAACAAAGAGCGATCAGGGCACGGCTGAAATAATCTCCGTTCAGTGTCTCAGGATATCGGCCAATAATATCCAACGCCTGCTTCGCCTCAACCAGGGCGCTGTCATACTCGGCCAGCAGCAGAAAATTCATCATCAGGTAGCTATGAACCCAGAGCCGCTCACTATATTCGCCTTTGTAGCGCAGCAGCCATTCATTGGTCACCAGACTGGCCGCCTGTTCATGGAGACTGAGCAGCTCAAGTTTACGAATCAGCGCTCCAGCCTGCAACAGGATATCAGCGCTGCGTTGGAACTGCCCCAGCTGATGTAGCACCAGCCCCTGCTCCATAAAAAACAACAGTTGGTTACGCTGGCCGGCCCAGTCCCCCTTTTCCAGCACGACCAGCGACTCTTCCGGCCGGTCGGCGTAAAACAGCTCGCCGGCTTTGTTAAGCCGCCCGGCACAGCCGCTGACCAACAGGGTCAACAGAAGCAGGACAAGAATATGGAAACCGGACCGACAGCGAGCCGTCAGTCCAGCCTGCAGAGGAAGCACCATGAAAAAAACCGCCCGCGTTACCAGCCGATAAAGGGACTGGAAGACTCACGGATCACTTCGGTGCTGTCGGCCCACTCGATCAGGCCGGTCTTAATATCGGTCAGTTCAAGATTCAGGCTGTAATACATCAAAACTTTTTTCGTCAGTCGCCATTGGCGCGGCTGTTTTTTCTCGATTGAGCGCAGGGTGCCGGTCAGCATGTAGCTGGCACCAACCTGCCGGGCCCTCTCCACCCGGGTCTCAGCGGCGACACTGCCCCCATATTGATAACTGGTTTCCGCTTCAATATTCTTGCGTTGGGTCTCGTTGACAAACCGCACTCGTCCGCTCTCCAGCAGCGCCTGACGCATATCATCAGTGATCGCGGAAGTCGAAATATGCTCGCTGGTCCGGTTGGCGATACCATAAACGATCACTACCGGGCGCTCAGTCGAGGTGACCAGAGGTGGCTTGGTCAACAAAGACGCCACCATGTCGGCGACGATCGCCTTCTTGTCGGAGAAGTGATATCCCTCATCGTAAATGACTTTTTCGTCCGATGCCACTTCGCGGGTTGTCACACTACAACCGCAGAGTACTACCAGCATCATCAATCCACTCCAGAACAATAGAGATTTTTTCATTTTTCGGCTCCCGAATATGTGGTCAGATCGATACTGACCTGGTGTTTGATCTTTTCAATCGCTTCAGTAACGTAGGCTTGTGATGGATGCTGTCCCCACACCGGTCCCGGCCAGGCGGGATCATTTCGCCTGCGGCCGACATGATGGAGATGCAACTGACTAACCACATTTCCCAGCGCGCCGATATTCAGCTTGTCAAACTGAAAGTAGTCGGCCATCCACACTGACAACCGATGACTTTCGCGCCATAACTGGTCACGATCAGTCTGCGCAAGCTGGTAAATCTCGGTGACTCCCTTCCGCCTGGGTACCAGGATCAACCAGGGATAATGGGCATTGTTCAATAACAACAGCTCGCACAAGGGCAGGCTCGCTAACAAAAACGTATCGTGCTGCAAACGTTCATCAAGTTTAAACATGGAAAGCCTTCCCGGTATCGTTTACAACCGCTTTATCAACCAGCACTGGTGAATGCGTGGACTACGGGCGAAATCCGGTGGCAACGTCTGCGCTGTGATGTTTTCCAGGCACAGATCATCAAAGGCCGTGACCGCCATCTGGAAGGTCCGCAGGTTGGTGGAAAAAATCAGCTGCCCCTCATCAGCAAGCAGACTCATGGTGTTGCGCAACAGGTCAACATGGTCACGCTGCACATCGAAGGTCGTCTCCATCGACTTTGAGTTGGAGAAGGACGGTGGATCAAGAAAGATCAGATCAAAGCCTCCAGCGTGTCGAGCCCGGGCCTGCTCAAGCCAGGACAGGCAGTCACCCTGGACAAATTCCTGACGTTTGCTGTCAAACCCGTTCAGCTCGACGTTCCTGCGTGCCCAGTCGAGATAGGTACGTGACATATCAACAGTTGTTGTCGCAGCGGCTCCGCCCTTGAGGGCATGCACCGTCGCAGCACCGGTATAGCCAAACAGGTTAAGGAAACGCCGGCCTGCCGCCATTGACTGAATTTTCCGGCGCGTCTGGCGATGATCCAGAAACAGGCCGGTATCGAGGTAATCGGTCAGATTGACCAGAAACCGGCAATTGCCTTCATGCACCTCTTTCAATATCCCGCGGCGTGCGTGCTTTTCATACTGATCGGAACCCTTTTGCTGCTGCCGAACCTTCAGATGAATCTGGTCCGGCGACATCTGCAGCACCCGCGGCAGGGCGGCAAGAACGTCGCTGATGCGTTCGGAGGCCTTGTCGGGATCGATACTGCTTGGAGCGCGATATTCCTGCAGATGAGCCTCATCACCATACAGATCCACCGCCACCGCGTATTCCGGCAGATCGGCATCATACAAACGATAACAATCGACCCCTTCACGCTGAACCCATTTGCCGAATTTTTTCAGGTTTTTACGCAAGCGGTTGGCAAACATCTCGGCACCGGCAGACAACGGCTTTTGCGCTACCCGCTGGGCTTTTTCGGACAGAGATTGCCAGTGATTGTCGGCACTTAAAACAAATTGCAAGAGCTGACATTTCAGCGCACCGTTATAAAGCACATTGATCTTCTCGGCACGCAGTCCGATGGCACGCCCCAACTCCCTTTCGCTGGTAATAACCCCGGCGTGCCACCCCTGACACTGCTGTGCCATAATCTGACCAAGCTGATTATACAGGGGGGCTAAGTCCTGGCTGCTGCCGAGACGCTCACCGTAGGGGGGGTTGGCCATCAACAGGCCGGTAGGCACGCCGGAAGGGGGAACAAACTCATCCAGGCGGCGTCGTTCAAAATGAATCAGCTTGTCCATCCCCGCCTGCCGGGCATGATCCCAGGCTGCGCGAATAGCCCGTGGGTCAGCGTCGTAACCAATGATCGGCGACTTTAACGCCGCGACCCCACAATGGTGTGTCTCGTCGGCAGCCTGCCGTACCTCCTGCCAGATGGAGTCCTGATGCTGTTTCCATCCCAGGAACCCGTAGTAGGTGCGCAACAATCCTGGAGCCGTGTTGGTGGCCATCAGCGCTGCTTCCAACGGCAGGGTACCGGAGCCACAGAGGGGATCAACCAGTCCGCCACCAGATGCACAAATCCGCGGCCAATCACAGCGCAACAACATCCCGGCGGCAAGATTTTCCTTCAGTGGAGCATGAACCCCATCAATGCGGTAACCCCGGCGGTGCAGACTTTCGCCTGACAGGTCAAGACTCAAGCTCGCCTGATCCTGATACAGATAGAGATTCAGACGAATGTCTGGACGCTCAAGGCTCACAGATGGACGTTCTCCCGTGCGGACCCTGAACTGATCGACGATGGCGTCCTTGGTTTTCTGTTCAGCATAGCGCGAGTGGTTTATCTGCGATTTACTGGTGGCACAATCGATAGCCAGGGTCGAATCTGCATCCATGTGTTGCGACCAGTCGATACTCTGAACCCCGGCATACAGCTGATCAGGATCAGCCGCTGAAAACTGTGCCAGCGGCAACAAAACCCTACTAGCCAGGCGCGACCACATGCAGATCCGATAGGCATCGGCCAGGCTACCGTGACAACCGGCCCCGGCACGGGTCTGCTTGACCTCCACCAGCCCAAGACTGATCAACTCTTCAACCAGCAGCGGCTCCAACCCAAGGGCGGCAGTGATAAATAATGGCTGTTTGCTGTTGTTCATGTTTTTAAAATCCACAGGAAGAAATATTGTAATCCATAGCAATCATCAGGCACACACATTCAGATTTCTTTAATACCGCATCTTCATTCAAATCCGCCGGATTTCCAGCCCATTTTCACCTAAATTCTCATTCGCCCGTTTCAATGCCGACTCACCAGCCAATACCGCCACGGCGCTCTCGCCGTCCTGCAGGTAGCGTTTGGCAACCCGGATCAGGGCCGAGGCGCCAACCTTGAGCAGCTGCCTGCGGAAGTCATTACGCATTTCCAGCGTAATTCCACGGCGCAAACAGGCAAACTCGTGAGCAGCCAGACCGGCCGGCGACAGGGGCTTGTCGAGATCACTGAACACTGCCAGAATCGCCTCTTCAACCGAAACCGCCTCGAATTGACCACTGACAATCCACGCTATGGCATCATCAAACACCTGCAGGGTACGCTCCAGATGTGGATCACGATACGACAACATGCTGAACAGCCCGGCACCACTGTTGTGACCGGCCATGCCGCCATAAGCTCCACCCTTCTCACGGATTTCCCGATGAAGGAACTCCGCCCGCAACAAACGCGCCAGCACCGTCAAAGGAGCACTATCAGGATCATTGTAGGGCACGGTTTTAAAGACACGGGTAACATATTGAACCGGCAGCGACCAGACCAGGCCGTGTCGTCTCGGCTGGGCATCGAATGGTTGTGGTGCCGCAGGAGTTACCTGCGCAGCGCAATCCAGACTTTCTAGCAGGGTCGCCAGAGCTCCTTCGAAAGACGGAAAGTGCTGTTCTTCGACGGCAACGGCAACCTCCAGCTGCGCCCGGGCAAACAGGGATTGGGCGATCGAGGTCAGCATTGCCGCCAGCTCGCCCAGGTCATCAACCGATTTGGCAGCCAACTCACGCACCAGAGCGATCTGCGACAGTCCCGACCACTGTTCTCGCAGTTGCGCTGCTGGGGAAAACCCCGCTGCTGCCATGCGCGCGGCATAGGTATGCCCGGATTGCGGAACCGAGTTTTCCATGGATACCTGCATCTGACCAAGCACCTTATGCAGACGATTAACGTCAGAAAAGTCAGGAGTCAGGATAAAATCCTGCAATAGTTCCGTCAGTGCAACGCTATTACGCACCAGCGCTTTGCCTTTGAGTTCAAATCCGGCATCGAACTGGTCTAGATCGGCAGGGTCATCCAGCAGTGAGGTGCGCGCGGAAATCCCGCCGGTAACCGCCTCCATCGCTTCAGCCATCTCCAGATAAGTGCGTCCACCGGCACCGACCTGAGTGAGCAGACTGCTGAACACCGGCAGATAATTCAACTGTTCAGCAGTCAGGGTGTCGATAGAAAAATTCAGGGTTACATAGCCGATACCATTGGTTGGCTGATTAAACCAGTAGCTAGCGACCTGTCCATGGTCAACCTGTTTCACTGCGACCGGCGTCTCATCCGGGGGGATGTCGCCAAGGGACAGGGTGGGCAAGCAGGACAGATCTTCCGGCGCCTCCTGCGCGCGTTTCAGCTGTTTTGCCTCTTCCACCAGGCGTTGGCGTTGCTGTTCGTCAAGCTGCTGCTGTCTGGCATCAAGGGTGGCCCGGATCGCTGCCGCCTGACGGACTCCCATCTCCGCATCCGGCTGTAACAACAAGGTGACGCGGTGAGGATTATCAAGCAGCCATTTGCGGGTCAGCCCCTCGAAAAAACCACCCTGTTCAACATCCTTACGCAACCGCACTAATTGCTCCGAAAAATTCAGCACATCCAGTGGATCGCCCCCATGCAACCAGGGGCCGAACAGACGCATCAACAGTAAGAGAGCATAAGGGTAGGAATCGCCGCTTACCTCACGGGTAGAAAACTCAAGGCGGTGGATAGCCGCTTCTATCCGGTCGCTGGAAAACCCGGTCCGTGCGACCTCTTCCAGGGTATCAATCACCAGTTTTTCAATAGCCTGACAATGCTGGGGGTCAGTCCCCTGCAAACCGACCGAAAAAAAGGTATTGCGATAATCATCATGATAACCGGTGGCCGGGGTCAAATTGGCACCCAGTCCGGAATCAAGCAGCACCTGGTACAGTGGTGCCGCCGGTGTTCCCAGCAACAGTGTTGACAACAGATTCAAGGACAAGCGCTCATAACTGTCATTGATATCGGCCGTCAGCCATGCCAGCTGCACCATCGAGCGCTTTTCCAGAGGCTCACCCGGATCAAGTGGGTAGGCCTCGCTTACCGAGAGGGGCGCAGGCAGCTGCTGCTCCAGGGGTACCTCGCTGTCAGGATCAATCCGTTCAAACCGGCGCAAAACCCGGTCCTCGACAATACCGAGGAGTTCAACCAGGTCCAGATTGCCATAGCTGAAAAACCAGGCATTGCTCGGATGATAATAGCGCGCGTGAAAATCTCGTAACTGTTTCCAGGTCAGGGTGGGAATATCCTCCGGCTCACCACCGGAATTGTGACGATAGGTGGTGGTTGGATAGAGATGGCGGGTCAGCCGCCGCCCCAACAGGGACGAGGGGTCGGACATAGCCCCTTTCATCTCGTTGTAGACCACTCCTTTGTATTCCAGCGCTGAGCTGGTATCCTCCATTTCGGCAAATTCTAGACGATGCCCCTCCTGGCGAAAATCACGCTCGAGTAAACGCGGGAAAAAGGCTGCATCCAGGTAAATGTCCAGGAGGTTATGAAAATCCTTATGATTCATACTGGAGAAGGGGTACAGGGTCCAGTCGCTGGCGGTCATGGCGTTCATGAAACTGTTGAGGCTGCGCTTGAGCATGGAGAAAAAAGGATCGCGCACCGGAAAGCGCTCCGACCCACACAAAACCGTGTGTTCCAGAATATGCGCCACGCCAGTGGAATCATCCGGCGGGGTGCGGAAACCAACACCAAAAAGCTTGTTATCATCATCACGCAGCAGATGCATAAACCGCGCGCCGGTTTTTTCATGGCTCAAGCGCACCATCGTCGCATTAACATCCGGCAAATCATCGACCTGGTCGACGATAAATCCATGAAATTTCTGGCCGGGGGTAAAATCGTGTTGTTGCATAAAAAACTACCTCTTTTTTGATGGTTTCAGCCTGAGATTGGAAGCTCAGACAAGATTAAATAGACGCATGAATGAAAACGTCAGAACACTTTGTGCGTGCAGGTTTTCCTTAAAGTTAACAGATTTAGCGGCAGAAAGGTGCCAACGTGTGTATCAGCATCGTTCAAATATGACAAGAAACGATTCAACATTGTTTGCATTATGTGTCAAGATGACCGCTTACATCAATCCATGGAGCCTTAATGAAAAAAATACTCTACACTTGCGTGCTTATGCTGTACCTGTCTTTTTGTGGATTTCCGGTTTTCAACACCAACCTGATTCATTTGCTCCACGCGCAATCGGAGATCGAGCGAAATGATGACGGAGCCGGCAATCCGGCCGCTACCATCTACCAAAAAAATTGTTCGTCCTGTCATGACCACGGTATCATGGGGGCGCCAAAACCCGGCACGCCCTACCTTCTCAAGGACATCGACACCTTGGTAGAGAACGCCATCAACGGTATCGGCAAGATGCCGGCACGAGGTCATGCAGCTTTTCTTACAGATGATGAAATCCGTTCCGTTGTTGAATATATGGTGTCACCCCGATAAGGTAAAAGCGAATAGAACCGAAGACGGAAGCAGCAGACGGCCATGATGTGTGAGACATAATTCAATATAAGCTCGACTTAGCCATAACGGGCCAACAGCCATAAATCAGGATAATGTCAAACCGTGAGAGAACACTGGAAAAGGTCGTTCTTGTCGAACATGGCAGGACCTCCCGGATAAATAGCGGATGAGGATGTCCGGCTTCCAATGACAGGGAATAAGAGATACTGTCGATACATTAGAGGTTATCCTTTTTCTGCTGCGCAACCAGAAAAAAACCATCACAGGTCAATCAGCAAAAAAAGATTGAATTATTGTTTCCACCGTGGTACCTGTATCGCCCTCGGAGCGTAGCGCAGTCTGGTAGCGCGCCTGGTTTGGGACCAGGATGTCGGAGGTTCGAATCCTCTCGCTCCGACCAATTAAAAATTACGTCGGCCATCCGGTCGGCGTTTTTTTTTATAGCATCAATGAGGATTCGAAGCGTAGCAAGCTGCAGAGAAAACAACAGAAGGCACAATCCCACTCTTTGGGTTGTGCCTTCTGTTGAGATCCATAAGCGTTGATTCTCGCCGGTTCAGCTTGCCGACATACCTGCGACCCGCTCTTCCATGAGGCGGAAGAGACCGTCATAACCCTGGCTGCGGATGATCTCGCCATAGCTGGCGCGGTAGTTCATGACCAGACTCACGCCATCAATCACAATATCAAATACCCGCCAGTTCTGCTGTTCGTAAACCATTCGGTACTGTACCGGCAGTTCGAGTTCATCGACAACAATCAGAGTATCAACAATGGCGCGATCATCCTTGACCCGCTGTTGCAGATACCTGACGGTTCCACCACTATAATCATCAATGCGGTTGAGATAGGTTTCTTCCAGTATCCGGGTAAATAAATAGGTAAAATGCTCACGCTGTTCCGGGGTGGCACTGCTCCAATAATTGCCAAGGGTGCGTTGTGACATGGAATCGATACTGAGAAATCCCCGGGCCCGGCCGCTTACCTGTTGCTTTTTTTCTGCCAGGCTCATGTCAGGATGATCTAGAACCTCCAGAACCGAGTTGACCATTGACTCGACGGCATTGAGGGGATCGGGCTGGGCAAAAACCGGGGCTGCCGGCAAAACCAGCAGCATAATAACTATGATTTTTTTCATTATTGCCATAAATTAAACCATTCCAAAGGGTTGAAAAATTCATTATCAAAAACTGGGGCCTGGAGAATATTGAGATTATAAACCGGATCACCGATTTGTGCCAGTCGGCGCTGGGCGTAGGCTGTCCGGATAAACAGATACGGATCCAGCGCATCACGTTTTATCCCCTCGTAAGTATCCCGATCCAGTGACAACCGGTTGGTTGAATCAAGCAACCGGATAAGAATGAGATCTTCGGTGGCAAGCCCGGCATAGCGGACAGGGTCGGCATAAGAGTCCACAAACGTACCGGTACCATCGCGCAAGCTGGATGGCCCCACGATGGGCAACACCAGATAAAATCCATGTCCGAAACCATATCTGCCCAGGGTCTGGCCGAAATCGGCAGGAGCCCGGCGTACCTCTGCGACACTGGTGGCCGGGTCAAACAATCCAGCAATACCGATGGTGCTGTTAACGATAAAGCGATAGGTTTCGGTGCCGACATTAGTCAGGTTGAGTTGCAATAACGCGTTGGCTACGCGCACCGGGGTAGACACATTACTGAAAAAATTACTTACCGAAACCCGGGCCGGACGAGGAACGATTACTCCGTAGCCGCGAGCCAGTGGTTTGAACAGATAAAAATAGAGTTTGTCGTTGATCCAGAATACCCCCCGATTGATCGGCTCAAATGGATCGGCAATCAGCGTCGCCGGGGCATCCCAATTATCAAAGCTGGCGTCAAAATCATCAGGGTCACTGTTTGATTGTGCATTTAAAAAATCGTCGTCACTTCTTTGATTGGTTGAACCCTCCGTGCGGGTAGACACTACCGGATCAGCATCTGTCTGGGGTAGCCCCGCCTGGGTCGCAGCGCAACCAGTTAAACTGAAGGTGCCGATAACAATCAGCAGCAGCAAACGGATCAACATCATCCCCTCCTGATTTCGTTTCTTTTTTCCGCGACAAACAGGCCGGGAGCCTGTAAGCGGTTTGGTAGATGAACGTTCAAGACATCGTAACTATTGCTATCGAGGTCAGAAAAAAAGCGGTCGACGCAAGTCGCCTCTTCTGCCCCACCAGCATGCCCGGGATAAAACACAACCGCTATTCTCCCGCCGTTAGCAAGGCCGGCAAGAGCCTGATGAAGTGCTGCCAGGGTGGTTTCAGACCGGGTAATCTTTTGCTGATTGCTGCCGGGCAAATAGCCGAGATTGGCAATAATGGCGGTTGGAGCGTTAACAACCAGGGCGGCGTAGCAACTATGGCAGCAATGAAGCAGATCTACGCCGGGCTGATTGGTCAACGGTTGGGTGTCCTGATCATCCATTCGCACCGTCGCGCCGCTTGCCAATAAACGTTGCCGCGTCTGGATAAGCGCGTCCTGTTGCACATCAAAAGCAATAACCTGCCCCTGCTCCCCAACCATTCGCCATAAGGCCAGGGTATCCTGACCGCGACCGGCGGTCAGGTCAACAGCGAGATCACCGGGAGAAACGACCTCGGCAAGAAGTTCATGACCCCAGGGGATAATTCGGCTCAAACGGCCATGATGACTTGCAGTCCGTTTCATCAGTAAGGACAAGCTCCCGATCTCAGGCCAATTGGCGGGCGACTAGCACCCCGGCGAAGGCACCGGCGAGGCTCAAGGTCACATTAAACAGAACGCTGGCAACAGCCGGCCAGTGGCTCCCCTCCTCCAGCAACATCAAGGTCTGGTAGGAGAAGGTTGAAAAGGTAGTGAAACCACCAAGGAAACCGATCGCCAAACCCAGACGTACATCCGGGGAAACAGGAAACTGACGCACCCCCAGAGTGAGCAGCACCCCGAGCAGAAACGACCCCAACACATTAACCAGCATTGTTCCGTACGGAAAGTCACGCCCCGCCAATTGCTGTGTCCAGAGGGTCAACAGATAACGTGCGATACAACCAAGGCCACCAAACAGCCCGATATAGAGTATCTTCATAAGCAATCAGCCATTCCGGCAGTCGTTGAAAAGGTGGCGTCATTATCAATAAGTAGGCAGACCCTGTCAACAAGGGGATGGATGCATTGCTTATCAGCAAACATCAAAGACCAAGATCATTGACAAAAAGCTGCGGATTCCGTAGGTTGCTGCAGTGCTCGTTGTCCGATTACCCAAGGAGTTTAACCGCATGACCGGTTTTTTTAAATTTTCTATCCTGATATTGATCATTATCCTCACTGCCGCCTGCAGCAGTTCCCGACCGACGCCGGAGCAGAACGCGGAGAAGCTGTTTCAATCCGCAGAACGCCTTCTTGAACGCGGCCTGTGGGACGATGCCCTCACCGCCTGGGAACAGGTACGTGATGCCTATTATACCCCTGAACTGAGCATGCTGGCGGAACTCAAGATTGCCGATACCTACTACCTGGCGGAACGCTATCCTGAAGCGGCGACCAGTTACAAAGAATTTCTGCGCCGCTACCCTGATGACTTTCGGGCATCAACTGTTTTATTTCGTCTCGGTCAGAGCTACTATCGCCAGATTCTTTCGCGTGATCGTGACCAGACCAACACCCGCAACGCGCTCAACACGTTCGAAGAATTTTTGCGTAAATATCCCAACGACCCCAACGCCACCCAGGCCGAACAGTTGGTGATACGTGCCAGAACCCGACTGGCTGACCATGAAGTGTATGTTGGTCGGTTTTACCTGCAACGCAAACACTACCAGCCGGCAATTAAACGCCTTGAGAATATCCTGGCCCAATTTCCTGATTATTATTATCGTGACGAGGCTTTCTTTTTTCTTGGGCGCGCCTATCTGGCTGCCGGACAAACCCATGATGCAAAGCAGATTCTCAGCCAGCTGATTAAAGAGTTTCCAGCCAGCAGCTATCATGAAAAAGCCTCTAAGCTGCTAGGGGATATAAGCTGAACCCTGATTTCATATTACTATTAATTAAGGATTATCTGCCCGGAGCCGTCCAAGCGGCCCGGGTATTTTTTTACCAGAAATGATAATTTAACACTTAACCTCCAGATTTCCCCTTGACTTGCCGAACTTCACCAGTATATAAGAAACGCTGTTATTTTCGAGCCGGACTCCTGATTTCACAAAAGATGAAAAAAATCCGTTTCGTCATATAATTTATCATTTTAAATCAGCTTCTTAGGTCGCATATAATTGAGCATAGCACTGTTTTAACAGCGCTTTAACTGGTGCATGCCGCACCACTGATTCCCGTTACAGGAGGAGAGAGAATGTCCGAATTCGGAACACTTGAGGATCGTGTACGCCGCAAGTCCCTGCTCAGCAAAGTAAGGACCCCAGAAGAATGTATCGAGTTTTTCACACCAGGCCAAAACCTGCTGTGGTCCGGATTTACCCCCGCCGGCTACCCTAAAGCCGTGCCAATTGCCCTTGCTGACCATGTCGAAGCCAATAATCTCCAGGGCAAGTGGAAGTTCAACCTGTTTATCGGGGCGTCAGTTGGTGCTGAAACGGAAGATCGCTGGGCAACCCTCGACATGATTGATCGTCGCTGGCCGTACCAGACCGGTAAAAACATCGCCAAGGGGATCAACGAAGGGCGCATCCGCATGGGTGACAAGCACCTTGGTCTCTTTGCTCAGGATGCCGGTTATGGCTTCTACACTAAAAACGGCCGTTACGACATCGGTATTGTTGAAGTCTCCGCTATTACTGAAGACTGCAGTCTGGCCCTGACCTCCTCCTGCGGTATCGTCGCCGAAGCCCTCCATCTGTGCGATAAAATCATTATCGAAGTCAACACCGGGCAGCCCTCTTTCGAAGGGATGCACGACATTCACATGCAGCAGAAGCCACCAAACCGTGCGCCCTTCCTGATTACCCAGGCGCACACCCGCATCGGCACCCCCTATGTTCCTTGTGACCCTGACCGGATTATTGCCGTAGTTGAATCCAAGCGCCGTGACAAAGGCCGTGCCTTCGCTGACATGGATGACACCTCCGAAGCGATTGCCGGTCACATCATGGAGTTCTTCGCCCACGAAGTAAAAATGGGTCGTTTACCCGAGAATCTCCTCCCCCTGCAGTCCGGTGTCGGCTCCATCGCCAACGCTGTTGTAGGTGGTCTGGCTAAAGGTCCTTTTTCCAACCTGTCGGTTTATACGGAAGTTCTGCAAGACACCATGCTCGATTTCTTTGACGGCGGCAACCTGAATTTTGCTTCGGCCTGTTCTCTGTCTCTGTCAGAAAATCCGGGGTTCCCGCGTTTCTTTGATAACTGGGACAAATACGTCAACAAGATCGTTCTGCGGCCCTTGTCGATCTCCAATGCTCCGGAGCCAATTCGCCGTCTTGGGGTTATCGCTATGAATACTCCGGTCGAGTTTGATATCTATGCCCACGCCAATTCTACCCTGGTCGGCGGCACCCGCATGATCAACGGCCTTGGCGGTTCCGGTGACTTCCTGCGTAACGGCTACATCAAGATGATGCACAGCCCGTCAGTACGCCCAAGCAAGACTGATCCATTGGGTATCACCTGCGTTGTTCCCAAGGCTCCTCACATCGACCACACCGAGCACGACCTTGATGTTCTGGTCACCGAGCAGGGCCTGGCTGACCTGCGTGGCGTGGCACCAAAAGAGCGCGCCAAACTCATCATTGAAAAATGTGCGCACCCCGAGTATAAGCCGATCCTTAATGACTATCTGGAAATGGCAACGAAAGAATGTCTGGCCAAAGGTGTCGGCCATGAGCCACAACTGTTTGACCGGGCTTTCAAGATGCAGCAAAATCTGGCCCAGAACGGCACCATGCGCATCAAGAACTGGGACATCAAGATTGACCTGTGTGAATAGTTAGATAGCTGTTTTAAGCTTTAATGTGATGACCCCGCTGGATCGATTCCGGCGGGGTCTTTTTTTAATCAAAAAATCAGGAAAATTTTTAACGCAGAACGGAGCGCCCAGGACGGAAGAACCCTGTCCCTACATTTACCAAACCGACTCACGCATATAGATCAGGCGGGGGTTGCCTTTGAAGATGCCGAAGGTGGCTTTGGCGGTGGGGTTGTTGCCATCCGGTTGCAGCCACTCAAGATTTAAACCTGTTGCCTGCGACAAATCCAGCTCCAGATCAACGCTGCCTTCATGACCAACCCCTGGGGCGCTCAAACTCAGATTAGTGCCTAAACCGGAAACCAGCGTGCCACTGCCTGAGGCCGTTGTTGTTCCACTATCGGCCAGATTCATCGTCAATGACAAACTACCGGAAGCATAAGCTGTGCAATTGTCTGCTACATTCAAGGTAAAAGCAGAGCCGTTGTAGTATTCCGTCCGCACAGGAATTATCAATGGCTGCGTCTCGGGACCATGGGCATTTTGCAACAACATGCGACCATAACGTAATTCCGTGCCGCTGATTCCGCCAATTGTGTAGCTATTGCAGCCACCGTCGTTTTCAGGATCATAGCAGACACCATCGGTATCAGTCAGGTCAAACGACGTAAAAGTCAAATCCACATCAGCGTCGAATGGTCCTTCCGGGATTAAAGATTTGCTGTAGGTCAATCGGTCTCCACCGACTTCGGCGATCCCGACGCCATCAGTGTCTCCGGTGCCGCTCCAGGTTATGGTTCCTGCCGTGGAAAGAAACACAGCAGATGACGTTGCGGCAGCATTGTTTGCGTAGCTTCGACCAAAGAAAAGAGAGTTAAGCTTCCAATATGTGCCTCCGTAGTTTCTGGTGACCCCGCCGTTTCTGTTCAATGCTGTCAACGTCAATTGAGGCTCAGTTAAATAGTCAAACTCCTGTCCCTGATAAGTAAAGCTATTACATGCCGAGGCAAACGACGGAGTGTTGGCTGCAACAGTAAAACGGGCCGGTATAAAGCGGCCGAAACCGCTCGTACCTGCGATAAAGGGAATTGACGGAGACCCGAAGGAACAACCGTACATTCCTCCAACCAGGCTATTGGAAAAACTACTTATGCATTCGCCCTTTACGGCATCTATCTGGGTAAAACTATCATCATAAACAGCATGCAAACCCAAACCGAAATGTCCGACCTCCAAATACCTGAAATCCGCACCTGTTGCTATTCCAGTAGCGGGATTGGCCGCGGAAAAACCTCCAATCATGGTCCCTGCCAGCGGAGTACCCTCCACCAGCCCTGAGTTCAACTTTGGTGTACCATCGTAACCAGCCAGTGCGGTGGCCCTTAAGCTGAAAGGATCTCCCGCTGCAACCACTGGAAGCCCCGTGAGTATTTGATTGTTTGCATTTGGCGAAGACACCTCCAATGATTGGGGACGGATGGCAAAGTTGTCTGCCGAACAAGCTGGTAAAGATGTGCCGACGATAGCTCGCACACGCACATTTCGGGCAGCTTGAGGGTAATTGAATGTTACGGACATCCGACCGTTATCTGGATTCTTGAAAGATAAATTGGCTTTAGCGTTCAACCCCGGACCACTCGGACAGGCCGAGGTCGTGGAATCAACCAGATCGACTGCGACAGTTCCCTTGTATTTTGTATTGATGGTAACGGGATCATCTAAAGCAAGGACGTCGATTGTAAAGGGGACACCGGAGAGTTTGGTGTAAATTGGCGACTGCGGCCCCATCCCTGGTTCAACCGCATCAAAGGCACACGAAGCCTGGACAAATTCAAGCTGACAAGTCTCACTTGCGCCATTGAAACAGCGCGTTAAGACTGCCGGCGTCGGCGTAACACTGGAAGTTCCGAGTATCACGAGTCCTGGAGTCGTGACACTTAATTGACGCGTAGATACGCCCCCAGAAAAAGTGAAACTTCCGCCACCTGCCCAGCCAATAGGGGTAAGATTAACTGTCACAGAACCGGGATAGAGTGCCGCGCAAGCGGAATCGAGGCAGGCTTTGATCGTCACTGTTTCTGGTGAACAGACTGACGCTGTGCCGTTGTGTTCAATCCTTAAGTGATCAAAAGCTCCGGAACACGACCGCCCTATGGTCCTATCGATGCGCACCTGTTCCGGTGTCAGTTCGAAATCATACAACTTGACTTCATCAATCATGCCACGAAAGTTTCGCGCCGGGATGATTGAGCAATTTCCGGTATCGACATCTCCCCCAATATGTACCCTGCAGTTGTTTGTCGACAGAGTCCCCTGCCAGTTGTTAGTATTCACATCTGGCACGCCATTGATATAAATCCGCTGCCGCCTGACCCCGGAGGAAGAGTCCAGGGTAATCGCCACATGGGTCCATTGATTAAGGGGAATTATTGCATTTGAAGTTAGCTCTCTGGCACCCCCCCCCCACCACCAGTTGAGCCTGCCGACATTATTGAGGTGAAATTCATAGTTGACATCATTCGATAAGATCGAATACAAGCCACTGCCTGGATACGCGGTCGGATAAATCCAGGCCGTCGCTGACAACTGCGACGTATAATCGAACAAAGGGCTGTCTGCAACCTCGATAACCGAGCTGCCATCAAAAGTCGCTGCATTGCAAAAGCTGCCAATAACAGACGGATGCTGTGCAGCGATAGAAGGGACCGGATCGATTGGTGCACTGGCTCCGCCGGCACTGCCCCAACGCCCATTGAGTACCGTTCCGCCACTGTCGATGACCTCACCATAAGAACCGTTCCAGGAACCAACCGGCTCATCCATCCGAAAATGGGTAACCGCATTTCCAAGTCTTAATATTGTACCCGACGCGAGATTATTAACAATGACAGCATTGTCTGATAGGACCGCTGTCAGCTCCAAAAAGAAAAGGGCCCCATCTGTAGCTGCAGGCAAGGTTACGACCGAAATCTCTGCCAATGTCTGACCTGCCTGGATCGTTACCGTACCGCTTGCCGCTAGATAATCGCTTCCTGCGATGGCGCTTCCATTACGAGTTGAATATTGAATCCTGACAGGTGCATCATGCGGAGCGTTGAGCTGCACAGTAAAGACCATACTCGTCCCAGCAGCGGAGGTAGAATTTGCGACACTCACATTAGGGCTACCATCTGGCACCGTATCGTTAGTATTGTTTTCGGTCTCATCGCCAGAGTTACCGCCTCCCGTTGAATCCCATTCTCCGACACCATCGGGCTGCCGCTGGATATTGAAATTGTTGCCGCCGGCAAAGGTTGTGTCATAAAAGAAGTTGCAGCCCGCCGAACCAGAGATGCTGTAGCTGTCTACAGACAGGTAATCGACAACTGCATCATTCTCATCGCGCAGAACGATCTCCATACCGTGATTATTGCCATCGTTAAGATCCAGATATGCCCACTGAATATTTTCCTGATCTATTACCAACCAGCTGCCTTCCAGATCACCGGCAATAATCGGAATATCTGATTTACATGGAGTTCCATCGAGCCTACCGTTTTCAGAGCAGATATCCAGTGTCCAATTTTGCCAAAGGGGCGGACTACTGGTGAGAATTTGATTGTTTAAAGCTTTTATTTCTACATAATAAAAGCCTGCATTATTGCCCTGACTATGTACGTTCACCTCATTAATACTCACTTGGCCAATGTACGGGGAACAGGCCGCGAAGGTGAAGGAAGTTGTAACTAAAACCAGCAAGAGCGAAAAAAATAGAGAAAATATGTATTTTTTTTGGGGCCAAGTCATGGCAAACCTACCTTCATCTCCGCCCGGCGTGAAACGTAATCACCTGAGCCATAGCTTCCATACTCAGCGACGGAATGTATCCGGTGAATGGAATAGGGACCAATTGGACCCTCGCTAAAGCTATCGCTGCTGCAATTCACGGCCACATTGAAATTATTAATCATCATACTGCCGTCACAAGACTGGCCGGCATTCGCTCGCGCCGCGCCCCATTCCAGCCCGCTGCGGGCGGCATGGTAGGCACGGGCACCCTGCAGGGCCATGACCCCGGTCGAGGTCTGTACGCCGATCAGGCGCACCATCACCACTCCCAGCAGCCCGAGAACAACAAGAATAAATATTGCCTGCACCAGAGTGAAGCCTTTTTGATTAGTTTTGTTCATGGTGCATTCACCACATGCACTTGATGCAACAGGGTAATTTCTTCCCCTTCTTCTTCCAACGTCAATTCCATTGTCACCAGGCCCGCACGCATGGTGGCACCGGGGTCATAGCTGAAGTTACAGCCACTGATTCCGCGCGTGACCAGAGCGGCTGTTCCCATGCCGGATGTCGGCTGCGCCGGTGAGATTGCGTATCCGTCATAGCGATTCAATTGACCATTCTCGCACGCATAAGTCACCGGTCCGGCGACAACAAAAAAACGCTGGGTTGGAGATGCGTTGGCAAACTGAAATCCCGGTGACACCAGATCAATCCTCTGAGTTATACTGGTAGCCGCTATTGCTGCGCGGTTATCAGCTCCAGCAGCATAGGCATTTCCGGAGGGTCCAGCCGCCGTTACATTGTAAACTACCAGGTGCTGCCCGGCAGCGGGCAGGCGGCTTAAGGAACCCAGCACATCGAAACTGGTATCCGCGACAGAAAAATCCAGGATATCTTTGCCAATTGTTGGATCAGGATCCGGGTCTGGATAACGACGATAGCGACCACCATCCTCCGTTAGCAGCATTTCTATATAAACGGCAGGATAAGATCCTGTCATCCGGATACTGTTCGGCAAGGCATGCCGGATATCCCGCTGCATTCGACGAAAGGACATTTCCGCCTGATCCACCAGCCTCGCCCGCCGTGACAGGTCGACATAGCCGGTTACAGGAGCAACAATAAACTGTCCTCCCAACGCTGACAGAATACCGACAACAACGATCACCACGATCAGCTCAATCAGAGTGAAGCCGCGGGCATCCATATTGATTCCAGATTTGCTCATATCAGTAATCCGCCCGATAGGAACTCAGCTGCAATGACTGCCCGGAGGGATCGGTCACATCAACATCAATACGCAACCCGTTGACCGTAGCCCCTGATGGACCAAAAACCTCCTGCGCAACGCTAACGTTGACCCGGTAGTTTTCCAATCCGGGGATCGTCTGATCATTCTGGTTGCGCGCACCACCATTTATCAATCCATTGTAATCACAGACGTTATCATAAAGAGCGCGCCCCGCTTCCGATACCGGACAGATATCACCAGTATCCGGATCACGAAACTCTTTTAGAGTAATCTCTTCCATATAGGCTTCAGCTATGGCAATGGCCTGATGGCGTAGAACCGGATCGGCAGAGTAGCGGGTGGTATAGTTAATTACCGACATCAACCCAACCAGCGCCACGGATAATACGATCATCACCACAATCAGTTCAATCAGGGTCAAGCCCTGCTGGTTTCTTTTCATGGTGCATCCACGTAGCCGGTTTCGGCGATAATAGAAATGGGTTGAGCACCGACGTTGATCGTCGTACCAGAAACACTGCGCCCCATAGCATCAAAAACGATGGTGCTCGCCGGGTTGATACTGACACCGGAAACACTTCCGCTGGTTACCGGATGGCCGCTGATAGCGGTAAAAGTTCCGGTATGACAGTCACTGGCCCGCTGTTGGAGTGTATAGCCCCCGGCGGTCACCTCAACCCGCACCTCGCAACCACTCGCCACCGCCATTTTCTGCGCATAGCGCAGAGCACTCGCCACCTCATCATAAGCCGCCCGCTCCTTGTAGGTGCCCAGGTCAAAGAACACCGGCGCAGCAACCGCCGCCAGAATGCCGAGGATCACCATGACCACCACCAGTTCGATCAGGGTGAAACCGCGGGCACAAGATGTGTGTTTTTGAATGCACATAGCGTTCTACTTTTTCCCGTAGGAACATGACGTGACCTGCACGCCCGGTTCTTCAGATTTTTGAATCCACGCGGCTTTTCCAGGTGGATTTTATTTGTTCTATTTCTTCTTTTAACTGGTCAACACCTTGCTGATCGCTGACTAACCGGCGAAACTGCTGCGTCATCTCCAGATATGGAAGAGCTTCGGGAACCCGGCGAAAAAAGTGATTGAAACCCTGCTCTAAAACTTGGTGTGCGGATGTCATATCACCTTGTTGTGCGTAAAGCCGGGCGAGATCGACTCGAGCCGGATAGTAGCCCGGATCAATAATCAAGGCATGTCGGTATAAAGCAATAATCTTATCGACTGAAGCCCCTGTCAATGAACCAGGTACCGCTGCCAGCAGGTTGCCATATTGGTGAGGTACCGCTGCCCGCAGTGGATTCAACTCCAAGGTACGCCGATACAACTCCGCGGCATAGTCCAGTAACTGCTGATATTCACCATAGGCAAGTTGATCAGCTGTAGCCAGATTCATGCGGATGACTTCCGCTTCCATATACCAGTTGAAATCATTGGTCGGCCATAATTTCTTTGCCTGCGCCAGATAACGGAACACCTCGCTGTTGGTATCACTTTCCACCGCAGCAAGGGCCTTTTGTGTGGCTATCTGCGACATGGTTCCGGTTGCTAGCAGCAAGAGGGGAAAGAGCGGCAAAAGAATCAGTACCATCCGCCATATCCGCCGCCGGCCGGACAATACTATCGTTCGGGTTGCGCCAACCGAATCCGGCAGAAGGTAATGGATACGTGCCAGCACGATGCCGACCAGAATCAACGCCGGGTAGACATAAAAGTTGAAGGTGAACATACTGTGAAAACCGATGGCGATCACCCCCCCGCTCAGTGCCAGGATTTCCAAACGCGAGTTAACTGATATCTCAGAACAGCAGATACCTCGCCGGACCAGCAGCAAAAAAGCAACAGCCGTTGCCAGGGCAACAGCGCCGGCAAGCCAGCCACTTTCAATCACCAGTTGCAGCAGGTCGTTATGGACAAAGTGTCCGGCAGAGCGATCCGCCGCATTTCGATAAGGAGGATAAGCCAGGGCATAGATACCGACACCGAGTCCGTGCCATGGCGCCTCTTTGAGCATATCCCACGACGCTTGCCAGATGACAAAGCGGTCAGTACCGGCGCTCCAGGGATTTCCCAATGTCGCCATCCGCCCCAACCCCCGGCCAAGATCAAGTCCGGTACCAATCAGACTGGCTGCAAACCCGATACATAATGCCAGCCCACGACGCCACCACGAGGCCAGGCTGACTCCCGCTGCCAACGCCAACATCTGCACCGTCAGTCCGCCAAGGATTATGGCCAGAAACACTCCGCGGCTGCCAATCAACCCCAGGATAAATCCGCTGCACAGCAACACCAATGGTGCCAAAGCAGCAGAAAATCGCCGCCCCTTTGCAACAAAACTCCAGAAAACAAGGGGAAGGAGAAATCCGGCAAAAGAATTCTTGTTAAGAAATGTCGCTCGTGGTTGCTGTCCGGAAAAAAACTGCGCCGCCGCCGCTGTCAGGGCAACCAGCGCCAGCAACATGAGCACCCATTGCAACAGCTGCCATTGATCCTCGTCGGCACCTAGGACAAGAGCGATAAAAACCAGCGGCAAAACCCCCTGACGCCAGAGCATCACCTGGGTATAGCCTGGCACCGGCGTCCAGAAAAGGGTCAGAACCATGAGGAAAAAAAGAATCAACAGCAGATTGCTGGAAAGGTTCCAGGGCAGCTTCAGAGTGTTGCCGGCGGCAATGAGCGCCCCGAAAAAATACAACCACAGCAGCCCGCAGGAAACAAAAAACAGGGTGCCCTCAACTCCGGTAAAAAATAAACCTGAGGTCAGCCCTGCCACCAGCAGGGTCAGGTTAAACAGCTTGAAACGACCGGCACGACATGAAAGATCACCTGTCATTGGACACCCCGGTCAGACAACCACCGGTGCGGAGAGCCATCCCGCGCCGGTGGTATTATCAGAGCGTTTAATCAGTTGCAATTACTGGAGGTAATAGTAATCGCGGGAAAGGCGCCACCAACGCTATTCGCATATGTCACGCTACAATTAGTGCGCAGGGCGAAAGTTCCAGCTGTTGCTGTATCAAATCCCTTGGTTTCTACGAGAGATCCGATGCTGGCAGTAGTTGGATAACCGTTTGCCATCGCAACGCCGGTTGCTCCGGGAATATCAATAGCGCCGTCACTTGCCAAACCTTTGACAAGCTGCTGGGCACGCGCCAGTGATGCGGCGCTACTGAGCGCTCCCTGCATCCCCTCCAAAGTGGAAACACGAGCATCCTCTTGAATATCAATAAACTTCGGCACTGCCACCGCCGCGAGAATTCCAAGGATAACGATAACGACAACCAGTTCAATCAGGGTAAAACCTTGCTGATTTTTCATGTTCTTGTGCTCCTTTACAATCGTAATGAGTTCATTGTGTTGCGCCTGTGAAACCAACTTCAAATCCACTTCACTCCCAGGGCGACACCCAGCGATAGGGGTGGATTATTTTCAGTTCTATTCCAGTGACTTGCTGGTAAATTGATTCTCCACTCTGCCGTTCTGTAAACCGGGCTTCCAAGCGAAATTCCGCACGTGCCGGATTGTCCAGTTGCGATTCAAAATAGAGCCGGTTGCGGACCAGGTAAATCAGAACCCCCCTGCTCTTATCGAAATACCAGCTGCCGTTCTTTAACTCTAAATTGACCTGTTCAATAACACCCAGATAGTTTTCGGGCGGCTCCACCAGTAACGCCATGGGGTTACCACCCGTCCAGCCTTCCAGTTCAGCCATTCTGCCGCCGGCATAGTGAGCGGCGATCTGCAGGCCGATGGCGCTGCGCATGGCACTCACATCGCGTTCCATGCTGGTGCGCTCAATATCCACCAGCAATTTTAAATAATAATGCAGGGCGACCAGACCGACGATACTGATCACCAGAATGACCACGGCCAGCTCAAGCAGGGTAAGGCCACGCTGGTGATGACTGTGCGACTTCGGCCAATAATTAGCCATAATTTATGTAATATCTCTCATCATGTTATGCATGTCAAGATTAAAGAGTTCTTTTTTAGTAAAAAACCGGCACCTACCGTGCAATACTTGCCAGATTCCACATGGGCAAAAAGACGCCCAGGGCCAGGACCAGCACCATGGCACCAATGATGACGATCATGATCGGCTCGATGGCGCTGGAGAGGTTCTTCAGATCGTAATCGACCTCGCGCTCGTAGAACTCAGCTACATCTTCGAGCATCGTATCGACGGAACCGGACTCTTCACCAACGGCCAGCATCTGCAATACCAGCGGGGTGAACATGCCGGTTTTGGTGGCGCTACGGGTCAGGGATTCTCCACGTTCGATGCCGTTGCGGATCATTTCAATCTTCCCTCCCACGTAGGTGTTATTCACCGCCCGGGCGGTTAAACCCAGAGCCTGAGACAAGGGAACACCAGCGGTGTAACTCATATTAAAACCACGTGAAAAACGCGCCAGGGTGGCCCGCAGAATAATACTGCCAACCAGTGGCAGCCGCAATTTGTATTGGTCCCACAAATAGCGCCCTCTGGTGGTTTTAAGGGCGTGACGAACGACAAAAAGCAGGACCACGACGGCTACCAGCAAGAGATGCCAGTAATTTTGCATAAAAGCTGAAAGCCCCATCAGAATCCGCGTTGCCAACGGCAAATTGGAACCGGCAGAAGCAAACACTTTTTCAAATGCCGGGATAACAAATAAACTGACAAAAATTACCGCAAACAAGATGGCGATGATGACAAATGTCGGATAGCGTAATGCCGACTTGACCCGATTGATTGTTTCTTTTTCCCGCTCAAAATAGACCGCCAACTGGATAAATACCTGATCCAGCTTACCGGTCACCTCGCCGACCTGCACCATATGGCACAACAGTGCAGGAAACACCTTGGGATGGCGACTGTAACAGCCTGACAGTTCCATGCCCGATTCCAGATCCTCCACCACCTCATTCAAGGCTTTGCCCAGGGACGGATTACGGCTGGTAGCCACCAGGCCCCGCAGGGCCTTGATCAGCGGCACCCCGGCGTTGATCAGGGTATACATCTGACGACAGTAGAGGTTGAGATCATCCAGAGTGACACTGGTATCGAGACGGAACCTGACAAGCTTCTTTAGTGACAGGAATGCTTTGACCGGTATTTCGACAATATCGATGGGGATCGCCTGCTGCGCCTGGAACAGGGATGCCAGGCTTTCCGCAGAAGAAGCCTCACTTTCCCCCTGATGGGTATTGCCCTGTGCGTCCCTGATCCTGTAGCGATACTGTGGCATCAGTGATCATCTCCAGAAGATTGTTGATGGGTTGTCGGCGTTGCCGCAGAGGTATTAACACTGATTCGTTCGGCCAGAGGGTTTTCTGCCACCTGACCGGCGATACGCAACACCTCTTCCATGGTGGTCACCCCTTCCAGCGCCAGTTTCAGCGCGCTGTCACCAAGGCTTACAAAGTGCGGTAAACGACGCACGGCCACAGCAAAAGCAGCACTATCGTTGCGCCGCAAAGCATCAGCCAGCTCAAAGTCAATCTCGAGCAGTTCAAAAATACCAATCCGCCCTTTGTATCCGGTATTGTTGCAGGAGGGGCACCCCTGCCCTTTTTTGAAATTCAAGGTCCCTTCCGGGCGCTTTACCTTGCCTCGGTAGCCCTTGAGCCAGGCCCGTTCTCCCGGCCCCAGCGGATCACTGGTCACGCAGCCGTCACAGATGCGGCGCACCAGGCGTTGAGCCAGGACCGACCGCAGGGAACTGGCGACCACGTAGCCGGCGGCGCCCATTTCGATCAATCGCAGAGCCGTACTGACGGAGTCGTTGGTGTGCAGGGTCGAGAGCACCAGGTGACCGGTCATGGCGGCACGCAGGGCGATGTCGGCGGTTTCCTTGTCACGCATCTCGCCGACCATGACAACATCAGGATCCTGGCGCAGACCAGCGCGTAACACCCGGGCAAAATCAAGGCCGATTTTTGGATGGACCTGCACCTGATTGATGCGCGGCAGACGATATTCGACCGGATCTTCAACCGTGATAATTTTCTTCTCAAAGGTGTTGAGTTGATTCAGCGCACCATAGAGGGTTGTGGTTTTACCGCTGCCGGTCGGCCCGGTAACCAGCACCAGCCCGTGGGGCTGACTGAGCTGGGCGCGAAAACGCTGAAGGATATCTTCATCCATGCCGATGTGACTTAAGTCGAGCAAACCGCCGGACTGATCGAGCAGACGCATAACCACCGATTCACCATACTGCAGTGGCATCGTGGACAGGCGGATATCAACGCTGTGACCCTTGACCCTGACGTTAAAACGACCATCCTGAGGCAAACGCCGTTCCGAAATATCGAGACCGCAAACCAGCTTCAAACGTGAAACCAGCGCAGTGCCGATGCGCTTTTCCTTCATCACCTGCTCATGCAGCACTCCATCAATCCGCTGACGTATCCGCAGAACCTTTTCATCCGGCTCAATATGAATATCGGAAGCGCCGACCTGAATGGCGTCTTCAAAAAGGGAACGCAACAGACGTACCACCGGTGCATCCTCGACGTCGGCGGTGGTCAGCAGTTGTTGAAGGTTGCTGTCCCCCTGGGACAGTTCTTCTCCGAGTTCTTCCGCCAGGGAGACAATCTCCTGGGTACGCCGGTAAACGATGTCGAGGATCCGCAGCAACTCCGACTCATACACTACCGCCAGACGCAAGGGTTTTTTCAGGATGCGACTCAGCTCGTCATAAGCGTGCAGATCGGTAGCATCAGCAAGACCTACCAGCAGCTGCTCTCCATCGTGACTGAGGACAATCGCACGAAAACGGCGGGCGGCGGTTTCCGGTAACAGGCGCACGGTTTCAGCATCGTAACTGTAGTGTTTCAGATCGATAAAGGGCAGATTGAGTTGATCGGCGAGGAACTCATGGAATTGCTGGGCACTGACCAGACTCATCTCCACCAGGGTGTTCCCGAGTTTGGTCCCGGTCTTTTTCTGCCGTGCCAGCGCCGTCATCAGCTGTTCTTCGCTGATAACGCCGTGCTTCACCAGCAGGTCTCCTATCCGGATTTTCTGCCGCCCTCCGGCGGGTTTGTCATTGGACATCATGGACTCCTTACCTTGTACTACAGGTGTTGCAGACGTTCGTGCACAAATCTTTCCAGATCGGGGCGCAAGTCACTCACATCCAGGGCGGTGCGATAGGCATCCCGCGCGCCGGTCGCCAGACCCTGCTGTTCAAGAGCGATAGCCAGCCCCAGCCACCACAGGGACTCACGTGGGCGCTGTTCCAATAGCCGGGCATAGAGTTGCGCAGACTGGGAATACTCGCCAAGTTCCTGGTAGATAGCAGCACGCAGGGCATGATAGTCGGGATCAGCCGCGACCACGGGAACCGGATCAGCCTCTAACCGGGTCAGGGCAGCCTGGTACTGCTGCAAAGAGAGCAGGTAATGGGCAATCAGTTTGCGTAACTCCGGTTGGGCCGGATGCAATCTCAGCCCATCCTCAATGACCGCCAGAGTCTGCTGTTCATCGGTCAGTTGCTGCAACACTCCAATCAGTTCAAGGCGCGCCGCCAAAAGCTCAGGATTAATTCGCAAGGCCGCGGAGAGGTTGTCCCGGGCGGCGCGAAGATTGCCCTGGCGCACCTGCTGCAGTCCGCGCTGATATAGCTGTTCGGCGGTTTCCGCCAGGGGTTTAGTACGGATCAACGCCGGCGAAACCGCCGATGAGACTGCCGGTGCAGAATTCGCCATTGCGACTGGGGACCCTGGTAGCGCAACTGCCGTCGCCGGGACGCTGTCTATGACCTCTGCTCCGGTTTCGACTGCTGAAAGCGCTTCCACAGGAAATTCAAGTCCGATAAACAGTATCGAACCAAGGGGTTCAAGATGCTGTGAGGTCGCGATCAGCTGTCCTGCTGCGACAGCTATAATCACATCAAGGCCGGTAGCGGTCGGTACCAGGCTGATATTCTTGATCTGTTCATGCTGCGGCTGCGGAATAACCAGACCCTGATGCAGACGGGTATCAGGCAAACGGATCAGCACCTGTCCTTCCTGCGGTAACGCCCGGATTTCGGCGCGCGCCGGCAACTGATCAAAAGTCAGCTCAAGCTGCAGCTGCCGGTCTTCTTCAGCAAGGCTTACCGAGGTTAAAAGAGGATCAATAAGCGGTGCGGGATCGCGCTTTAAAGCTGACGTTGCTGGCGCAGCCAGCTCAGGTGGTAACGGGCTCAGTTCTTCTTGTAAACCGGATACCGCCAGATTTGCGTCAGGCGCAGCCGGTTTTGGCAGATAAAAGGCCCAGCCTGCAACCAGCAGCAACAATAACGCCAGAGCGCCGAACGTCAGCAGCAACCGTTGATTGCGCGCTGTGCTGTTGACCGGGGTTGGCGCGGAAGCAGGCCCCTGCTGCGGCTCCTGTTTGCGACGCCGCTCCAGATCACGCAGCATGTCATTAATCAGACTCATCGCAACACCCTCCAGGCAAACAGCAGGACAACGCCAATCAGCACGACCAGTCCGGATTCCAACAGATAAGGGGCAATAAAACGGCGTGGAAATGTCAGAGCTGCGACACTGTCGCGCACCGCGGCTTGAGCATGGCGCCGACCAACGGTTCTCGCTCCCTTGCCATAGCTCGCTAATAACGCCTTATGAGCCAGGAGATTAACCAGGCGCGGCACGCCACGACTGGCACGGGCAAGACAATTAACCGCTGCTGGTGAGAAAAGGTTCTCGCCATTCAAACCGGCCACCTGCAAGCGGTGATGGATATAGGCTCCAACTTCTGCGGCACCCATGGGCTCAAGTTCGCAGGTAAAGGTGATGCGTTGGCGTAACTGGCGCAAATCATCGGCAGCGAGACGTTCTTTCAATTCGGGCTGGGCAAACAGGACAATATGCAGCAGTTTTTCCTTCTCTGTTTCAAGATTACTGAGCAGCCGTAGGGCCTCCAGACTGCGGTGGGACATGGCCTGGGCCTCATCGATCAGAATTACCAGTGACCGTTGCTGCTGCTTCAGACGTGCCAACTCACGGAAGATCAGCTGCACCAGCTGCTGCAGGGTTGCCGCGGCCGGCACCTCAAGCTGGAGATCTTCGGCAATGGCACGGTAGAGTTCCGCTGGTGACAGAAGGGGGTTGGGCAGATAGGCGGTAGCGCAGGGATCCTGGAGCAACTGCAACAGTCGCCGGCACAACAGGGTCTTTCCGGTTCCTACTTCACCGGTGACCTGAATGAATCCTTCGCCGTTCTGCAGGGCGATCAGCAGCACATTGAGGGCTTCCTGATGACCGGCATAGCGGTAGAAAAAACCGGGGTCGGGGGTCAGGGAAAAGGGTTTTTCCTGAAGACCGTAGAAGGTTTCATACATAGTTTGAACCTGTTGTCCTGCGGCCTGATTACCACTTGGTTTGCACAGGGCACATACTACCAGCCATGGTGCATCTGCGGTGTCATCTGCTGCACCCGTTCTCGGCTGGAATCGATATCGCGCTGCCAGTCAGCAGCCGTGCGGATCACCTGGGGGCGCAGGAGAATCACCAGCTCACTTTTACTCGAAGACATGCGCGTGTTACGGAATAATCCGCCAATACCGGGAATCCGCCCGAGCAATGGTACCCCATCGCGATTGTTGACGGTTTTCTCCTGCATCAGACCACCAATGACCACCAGTTGACCGCTCTCGGCGCGAACCACGCTATCCGACTCACGGACCGTACTGAAAGCCAGGGGCAGGGATTGATCTACACCGAACAGTTTGATCTGCTTCTGTTGATCGACGACCTCACTGACGGTCGGATGAATATGCAGAATAATGGCGTCGTTTTCATCAATCTGCGGCATTACATCCAGGGCAATCCCGGAAAAGAAGGGGGTCAAGGTTATATCAGTGGTACTGTTGGTCGTGGTGCCGGTGGTGGTATCGGAAGAGATATCGGTGACAAAGAACTCGTCCGAACCAACCTTGATCACCGCCTTCTGGTTGTTCACTGTCGAAATGCGCGGACTGGAGAGGACCTGAACATCCCCCTGGGTTTCAAGCAACTCGATAAAACCCTGAAAATCTTTAAAGTTCAGGGCTGCGGTAAAACCGCCACCAAGAGCTTCAGCAGCAAGGGCCTCTAAAAAGGGAACCTGTGCACCTGGTTCTCTGATCGACAACCCCCCACTACTGATACCGGGAGAGAGGCCAATGCCTTCTGCCGTCTGTCCAATCAGGGCGCCACGACCACTGCTGGTCGTAGCCAGAGCTGCCCAGTTAATACCGGACTGAAAACCGTCACCCAGGGTCACCTCGATAATCTTGGCTTCGATCACTACCTGCCGCAGCATGTTGCGCTGCACGCTCTGCAGATAGTCATCGACCTGACGTAACTCCTTGGGCAGGGCGACAACGACGATCAAGCCGGCCTGTGGCTGAACGACCACCTTGCGGCCGTCGGCGCTGCCGATCAACCCCTCAACTGCAGTGGTCAGTTCGGTCCAGAAATCGGTCAAAGATTGAGTGTCGATACGACTGCCGGACAAGCTGCTGTCGCGTGAGGCTTGGCTGTCTTCGCCCAGATTACCCTGCGTCACCTGACCGGAGCTGATTCGCGTCTGGGATGAACCGCTACGCATCAGGTTGAGATAGTTCACCTGGAATGTCCGGCTTTGCAATCCGACCGGCATCACCTGATAGATGGTGTCATTTTTGCTGTATGGGTAACCATAAACGTTATAAACCACGCGCATCACTTCATCGATGGTGGTATTTTTCAGATTCAGACTGATCAACCCGGTAACATCAGGATGCACAACCATGTTGCTACGACTGCCTTCAACCAGCCCCATGAAAAAATCACGGGCTTCTACCTGATGGGCATTGATGTCAAAGCGTTCGACTTCTGCAACAGTAACCGCACGACCTGGCGCCGGCGGAGGGGGGATAAGCGCTGAGCGTACTTCGGCCGGTGGCACGGGCGCCGGCACCGATTCGCTGACAGCAGGCGGTTGCAGGACTTGTTCAATAGCCGTCGCCGGGGCATTGGTGCGCGACAAAGGGGCACACCCGACTGCCAGCAGCAAACACAGGCAACTAATTCTTCCTTTATACATCCTTTTTGCCATCAACTTGGTCACAACAACTCCTTGTTACGCTATGTCACTACTTTTTGGCAGATGATTTTTTCACACCACTGATTGTTCGATGCAGGATCAGTGTTTGCTCCCCCTTGCGCAGGACAACGTAGTCAGTACCGATCCTGGTCAGACGAAATCCGCTGATGGTCTGATCGACCTGCAACGGTCTGCCATTAATCACCGCCATGGTACGCTCGGCGGATGTCAATATGACGGTTAATTGCAACTGATCGCGCAACCTTTGGACCTGCTGCGGGTCTAACTGCATCTCAGCCTGTGGCTGCGATCGGTAGTAAGATGGCCGCATGGGGTCGACGAACTTTACTGACGACTGGGCCGAGACCAGGCCGGGGGTAGCGATCAACAGGAAGAGGAGAATCAACTTTTCATTCATGTCAGCCACCCAACCACTCATCAGACAGCCCGAGAGTATAAACCCGGAGACGGATCTTCGTGGCCGGATATTCCTGGGTCTCCAAAGCTATTTCTTCCCATACCAGCAAGCGCGGCAACTGCTCGAGCAGGCGCAGATAGCTCAGCAGGCCCAGATAATCTCCACGCAACTCCAGTTGCACTGGGTGACGATAAAGGCGCAAAGACTGGTCGCTGGGCTCTTTGTCGGAAGAGATCAGTTCCGGCGGCAGATTTTCCAGAGAAATCAAATGAAGATCGCCCTGAGTGAGCATCTGTTTCAACAATTCCGGCATTTCTGCCGGCGTGACCAGATGTGACACGCCCTGATGCAACTGTTGGCGTTGTTCGGCCAGTTCTTCCACCAGTTGATCATGCCGTTCACGCAGCTCCCGATCGGGGTCAACCTGCGAGCGCTCTTTAATCAGTGTTTCCGTCTTTTCCAGCTGACCGATTTCGACCATCATCTGTTCGATTTGCTGACGAGCCAGGGTTCTATTTTTGGTAGCCGGCTCGAGCACCAACAGATAGACCGTGGTCACCATCACCACAACCACACACAACAGCAGGATCGCCCGTTCGCGTAGAGCGCGCTGATCAAACCACTGAACCAATGCTGTCCACTGCTTGCCCATCAACGTGCTCCTAAAGCACTGGAACCAATATTGAAATCAACATGACCAGGGAATTCCTGCAGGCGCGACAGCCGCAAACGGGAAAAGGTCTGACCGGAAAAAACGCCTTCGTCGCTTAACCACTGCAGGTAATCGGGCACCAGTTCGGGGGTAAAAGCGCGACCAGACAATTCCACCTCCTGTCCCTGACGGGACAGGCGAATCCGGTTAAGCCAGAGCCCGTTATGTTGGCGCTGTGCCAATCCTTCCAGCGCAGCCAGCACCTCGGCATTGCGTCCCTGCTCCCGCTGGAGAACATCGTCAAGGGTCTGCCCAAGAGCTTTACGCTCCTGCTCCAGGCGCGCTACCCGCTGCTGTAACAAAGGTGACGACTGGCGGACGGGAAATTGTTGCTCAAGGTCGGCAATGCGGACACGCATCTGCTCCTGGCGCAGTGCCAATTCAGCACGCTGTGGTTCCAGTGCGACTCCGCGCCAATATCCGTAACCGCCAAGAACAAGTGTCAACAACAGGCTCAGCAGGAGCAGAAGTCCGGCCTGGTGGCTTAAGAGCGGGGCGGGACGGTCAATCAGCCCCGGCTGATAAAGATTGATCTGTTGCCGCATCATTTATCTCCCTGGCGCAGGGCACCACCAATCGCCAGCAGATAATGATTCAGTGTCAGTTGATTAATTTGATCGGGAATATCCATCACGTCAGCAAGCTGTAACGGCTCAACCCGCGTAGTCAGATAGTCACTCAGGTAATTGGCCAGCGCCGGAATCTCCTGTTGGGTCTGGGCAAC
Source organism: Pelovirga sp. C15f (assembly GCF_057178085.1). Lineage (NCBI taxonomy): Bacteria > Pseudomonadati > Thermodesulfobacteriota > Desulfuromonadia > Geobacterales > Geobacteraceae > Pelovirga > Pelovirga sp. C15f. Next base: position 20,191 of record NZ_JBXUCV010000001.1, on the reverse strand, counting down.
CAGCAAGCGTGATACCGTCGGCAGCTGAAAGGTGCTCTCGCAATAATCGAAGGATCGCTGAATATCCAGGACAATGGTATCGAACATGCTGATCATGGCTGAATCATCCGGGTCATAAGCCAGCAGACTGTTCATTCCCATCGGTAACTGTCGACTCAAATAAAGGACCCCATCCCGCATCACAACAAAAAGTCCGGATTGCTCAAGCAGCAACAGCAAGGCCACCCCACGCGGGTCATCAACAAACAGTTCACAGACGTTGCGCAAGGCAAATTCGGGGATATCAATGGTCTGCAACTGCTGGCCAGCCGCATCAATGACATCAATCTGCTCACGCAACACCTGACGCCGTGCCGCAACCGCATAATTCTGCGCGCGCCGTTCACCAGCAAAGGGGGCAATCTGATAAAGATCGATCTGTGCCTGCTCTGCCGGGTAATCAATACGCTCACCGATCTGCCAACGTACTGCCTGACGAGCCTCGTCCAGGGGAACATCGGGTAAATCGAGCTGCATGGTCTGATAACTGTTAAGGGGAAGAATCACATGAGAAGGCCTGCCCTGGAGCTTGCCGCGGCGCAGAAGCTCTTCAAGCTGGGTTTTGCGTTGCTGAATGTCAGTAACCTCCGTCCGGTCAGCAAAGGTCAGCTGGGGACGACCGGCGATCCCACAGGATACACCAGCAACAGTAAAGGCATCCGCCTCCAGGCAGATCCCGACAGCTGCACCCCCTTTTTGACGTCGCTTGAACGTTAAGCCCAGACCATCCTCCTGTTGATATTTTTTGTAACTGTTAATAATACGGCAAATTAAACCTTATTATAGTTTGGTAATCAATAAAAAAAGGTGGCAAAAGCCACCTTTTTTTATTGAGAAGTAACAAAATCTATAAAAGCCTTTATAATTTTGTTGCCTGTTCTGCCAGATAGGAGGCAACACCATCGCCATCAGCGACCATCCCCTGATCACCTTTTTTCCAACCCGCCGGACAGACTTCACCATGTTTTTCATGGAACTGCAGCGCATCAACCATGCGTAACATTTCATCGATATTGCGTCCCAGGGGTAGATCGTTGACGACCTGGTGACGGACAACCCCTTCGCGGTCAATAAGAAACGAACCACGCAGTGCCACACCGGCCGGATCCAGTTCAACATCATAGTCACGGCAGATCTGATGTTTGATATCGGCGATCAACGGATACTTTACCGGTCCGATACCACCATTATCTACGGGGGTATTGCGCCAGGCCAGATGGGTAAACTGGGAATCGATGGAACAACCAAGAACCTGAACATCCCGTTTTTCAAACTCGGCGATACGATGACTGAAGGCAATCAACTCGGTGGGGCAGACAAAAGTAAAATCGAGGGGGTAGAAAAACAACACAATGTATTTGCCATGATAATCCGACAGGGAAAATGACTCATTGATGGAACCATCGGCCATAACGGCGGGGGCGTTAATTTCCGGGGCTTTCTTTCCTACAAGCACGCTCATTGAAAAAACTCCTTGTTTTTATTGACGACAAATAGTTGACCAAAGACATCAGACGTCATTCTAGTGATCCTCCCCTGCGAGTCAAGAACAAAGATGACCATTATGGTTTATTTTTTCGACTGCGCGGATGTGCCCGGTCATAGACACTGGTCAGATGAGCAAAGCTGACACTGGTATAGCGCTGGGTGGTCGATAGAGAGGCATGTCCCAACAACTCCTGAATCACCCGCAAATCAGCGCCGGCATCAAGTAGATGAGTAGCAAAGGAATGACGCAACGCATGAGGGGTTACATCGGTTGGCAGATTCAACTGCAGCAAGCGCCGCTTGAGCAGGCGCTGGATACTGCGGGTGGTGAGACGACCGCCGCGATAGTTGAGAAACAGCCCTCTTTCTTCCCCCATCGGGCGCTGCTCCAGATAAAGTTGAAGAGCGTGACAGGCAGTCCGCCCCACCGGTAGAATGCGCTCCTTGTTGCCCTTTCCCACCACCCGCACCTGACGTTGTTCAAAATCGATGGAACCAAGATCCAGACTCGCCAATTCACTTACCCGCAAACCACAAGAATAGAGAAGTTCGCAGATGGCCAGATCGCGGACCAGTTGCGGATAGATATCGACCGGGGTGTCAAGCAGGGCACCGGTCTGCTCAGCACTGAGAACGCGGGGCAGATAACGCTGACGCCGTGGCGCCATGACCGCAGCGATGGGCGAGGAGTCGATCACCCCCCGACGCTCGAGATAACGATAAAAGGTTTTGAGTGAGGAGAGCTTGCGCACGATGCTGGAACGCTGACAGCTTTTTTGCAGATTTGCCAGAAAACGGCGAAGAAGTAACACATCAACGCGGGCAAGGCTGTCTGCATCGACCGGCGCACCATGGGCCTTTTCTATAAAATTACAAAACTGCTGAAGATCGCGCAGGTAGGCATTGACCGTATGGGGAGAGAGGTTACGCTCGACCTCCAGATGCCGTTGAAACAGGGTCAGGTAATGTTCCATTGATGGGCCTTTTCATCCTGGAGGCTGATTGACGATTGACCTGGAGCATGGCATAATCCCATCATCTTAAGCCGTTACACTGGTTGCCGTCGAGGATTATTCGGCCCACCAACCCGGCCCGGGATGTTCAGCTCACCGTCATAAAAAAGGTAACACCATGAGCCTGCTGTATGTGCTGATTTTTCTGCTGTTTCTGCTGCTGTTTTTTGACCTTCTGGTTGTGCTGCTAAGTTTCAGTATCCTCTGGTATGAATATGCCAATGCCCATCCGGAGTTGGTAAAAAATCGCTGTAGCAGCGAGAATCTGCGGCGCATTCCGCGATTACTCTTTCCAGAGTTTTTTTACAATTTCACTACCTTGCTCACGGTGCCTTTTGGCATTTTCTCTGCGGGCCGTCCTCAGCTTAAACGCGGAGTAACTCCGACCCTGCTGCTTCATGGCCTCTTTGTCAACCGCGCCTGCTGGTTCTGGTTCAGATCACGTCTAAAACGTCATGGCTGTGAAAATATTGTTACCATCAACCTGTCAGGCTTTCACAGTGAAGAGGTTCTGACAGAGCTGTTGTCCAAAAAGATTGATGAGCTGCGCCATCGCCTGGGAGTTAATAAAGTCAACCTGGTTGGCCATTCCATGGGTGGAATCATCGCTCGCAACTACGTCCAGCGCCGCGGCGGGCAGGACAAGGTTGACCGCCTGATCTTTCTCGGCACCCCCCATCAGGGTTCAAAGCTCACCCCCTTTTCTTTTATGCCCCTGGGCAAACTGCTGATGCCCGGATCTGAGTTCCTCAGTCGGCTGAACAGCGAGCCTGCACCTGCCGGGGTGCAGACAGTTAATATCTATACGCGCAAGGACAACATGGTTCTGCCTAACACCTCGGCACAGCTGACCTGGGGAAGTCAGGTTGAACTCGATGACATGGGACACACCTCCCTGATCTATCGTGCCGCCGCCATTGATGCGACCGCTACTGCCCTTAATGTAAATCCTGCGGCTTAAATAGTGGCTACGCCGCTTACTCCCGCACCAGCCCGGCATCAATATCTGAGCACAAGCGCCCCTCCACCACGAAACCGGGTCAGCCTGACAGCTCTAGATAACTACGATTCTGCCTCAGTTGATGATGCTGTACGGACATTACTAGCCCCTTTGGGTGGCATGAAAAACTTTATCAAACCGGGGCAGAGGGTCCTCATCAAACCCAACATGTTGTCAGGAAAGGACCCGGCACGGGCAGTAACCACCCACCCGCAGGTCGTCCGCGCTATCATCAGACAGGCCATTGCTGCCGGCGGCCAGGTCTCGGTCGGAGATTCTCCGGGGATTGGCAGCCCGGCTGCAGTGGCCCGCAAAACCGGGATCTTTGAGGTGATTGAAGAAACCGGAGCCCAGTTTGCCCCTTTTTCCGAATCAGTCATCGTCCACCCGAAGGGTAAAACTCTTAACCAGCTTGAAGTCGCAAAAGACATCCTTGATGCCGATGTCGTCATCAACGTACCAAAGCTCAAAACCCACCAGATGATGGGATTAACCTGCGCCGTTAAAAACATGTTCGGTGCTCTAGTCGGGATGCGCAAGCCGGGCATGCATCTGCAGGCCGGTGCTGACAAAAATCTGTTTGCCCGCATGCTGCTGGAGATCTGTGAGGCCCTGCCCCCGACCCTGAACATTGTTGACGCAGTCATCGGCATGGAGGGGGAAGGCCCGGGCAGCGGTGATCCGGTAAAGATCGGCGCACTACTCGCCGGCACCTCGGCCCAGGCGGTTGATACGGTTGCGACCGCGCTGGTTAAAATGCGGCCGGAGCAGGTGTTCACCCAACAACAGGCGCTGGCCAGCGGGCGCCCGCTGGCAAATCTGACCGAGCTTGAACTGGTCGGCACACCCCTGGTTGAACTGCAGATCGATCACTTTCGTGCCGCTAAAATGACCGATGTTAACTTCGGCATCCCCGGCTATTTCGGTCGGCGCCTCAAACATCTGCTGACCGCACATCCGCAGGTTGATCATCAACGCTGCGTTCGTTGCCATGCCTGCGTTAAACATTGCCCGCCCCAGGCCATGGCTATAGAGGAAAACTGCCTCAACATTGATTACGATCTGTGCATCCGCTGCTTCTGCTGTCAGGAGCTGTGCCCTCATGCCGCCCTGACAACCCACCAGGGATTGCTGTTACGGTTATCAAGTCGTCTGCGCCGATCAAGCCGCACATAAAAGGATGGCAATTGACGTTTTAACAACAGAAGGCCCGTGCATTGTGCACGGGCCTTCTGTTGTTATGAGGATGCTGTCCGGGAGTACCTAGCGAACCTGGACAACCTCTTTAACTTCCGGAATCTGCTCCATCAGGTTTTTCTCAATACCCATTTTCAGGGTCATGGTTGACATGGGACAAGAACCACAGGCACCGGTCAGTTTGACACTGACAACCCCTTCGTCCGAAACATCCACCAGCTCGACATCACCACCATCAGCCTGGAGTGCCGGGCGAATCATATCCAACACATCTTGTACACGTTGTTTCATCTGCTTATATCCTCCCTTGGTTGTTGTATAGTCCATTATAGACGCGTTCAAATTTCCAGTGCAAGTATCAGATCAAACCGGTTACCGGCAACGGGATATCCTGGATCCGCCGGCCACACAGCAAGTCAGGATGGCCGACATTTTTTCCCTGAATCAACACCTTGAAACTTTCCCCCATCCCGGCCTCAGGTAGAATCAGGCGTTTCATGCTCATGCGCAGCGCTTGCGCTTTAAGGGCATCGGTTTCACGGCTCTGCATCTGCATCAACAGCTCAAGAAAACCTAACCCCATAAGGAATTGGTACTGGTGACCAAAATAAAGGGGTTCAAGTCCATTTTCTTTCCCGACCTGTTGCAAGGCAGTAAAATCGACGTGGGCGGTCATGTCCTGACAGCCGATATGCCGATAAGGGTCTTCGTTGGTCTGATGCTTATGATAACAGAGCAAGGTGCCAGCGTGGCGTTCCGGTGCATAAAGGTCCTTGGCCAGGTAACCGTAGTCGATGGTCAGCACAAAACCTTCGGCAAGGACGCCGGCGACCTCCGTCATCCAGTCACGCGCCGCCAGATTAACCTCGCAGCGGTTGCCTTCTGCCGGGGCAATACCGATCTGCTCAAAATATTCCACCAGCTGCCGAGTCGACGGCGCACGCAATTCTTCGGCGAAGGCCCCTTGTTGGCTCACCACAAAAACTTCCTGCAGTTTACCATCAACGGTCTGAACCAGATGAACGGGGAAAGCATCGACCAGTTCATTACTCAACAGACAGCCGCGCATTCCCGCCAGATCGTCAAGAGCGCACCATTCAACGAGGCCGGCGGCGACATGCTGGTGCAGGGTTGCCTGCTGGCGTCGGCGGGCATCAGGGCTGATCTCGACAATGCGATAGGCTAATGATTGGTAGCAGGAGGGGAAATCTTCCTTGATGGCATCCAGCACATCAATTGCCAGATGCCCCTCACCGGCGCCCTGCTCAGCAACAACAAAATTACCACGACCGAGCAGTTGCCACATCTGCTCCAACTGGCGCGCAATCAAACGGCCGAAACCGGGATGCACACTGGAAGAGGTAAAAAAGTCACCCTGTTTACCGATACGGGTGCGCGCCGAGGTATAGTAACCATAGTCAGGATGGTAGAGTGCCAGTTCCATGAAGCGCGCAAAGGTTATCCCCTGTTGTGCTTCGATCTGCCGACGCAACCAGGTGACAAATTCCGGTTTTTCTTCTACTGATGTTACTGTCATCGTTGTTATCCAGGCCCGATTATTTATTAAAGACGCGGATTATTCCATCCCGCTTTGCCAATTACAACCCTTAATGTCTCCAAGGCAAGTCAGGGGCGTCAAGTGGCTGCTACCACCCGGCGGCTCACCGGTCACGTCATATAAGCCCCCGCAACCCTATCACGGCTATTGAATTATGAGAAAAATCATGCGAATATTGGGCGCCTGACAAGCTCCGGAACAAAAACAGGTTCCGGCAACCACAGATTTCACCAATGATGGAGAGATTGAACAAATGGCAATCATTACCTTTTCCAGAGAAATGGGCAGCGGAGGGATTCCTATCGCTCAGCAACTGGCTGAAGAAATCGGTTACGAGCTGGTCGATGGTGACGCACTCAGAGAAGCCGCATCAGCCTATGACCTGACCGAAGCTGCACTGCAACAGGCCGATGAGAAGCCACCGGCATTCGTCGACGCCCTCGATCGTCAAATTGATCTGAGTGTTCACCGCATCCAACTCTTTGTGCTTGAACGGGCATTGCAGGGGAATGTCATCATCTACGGGCGTGGCGGGCAGGATCTGCTCCCAGGCATTCAAAGTGTCCTGCGGGTTCGTGTCATTGCTCCTTTTGAGGAGCGGGTTGGGCGTTGGGCCGAACGGGAGTGGATTGATCCGGATCTCGCCCGCTTCCTGGTGCGCAGAAGTGACCAGCAGCGCGCCGGATTTATCAAGTATTACTTTGATCGTGACTGGGAAAACCCCCTCGACTATGATCTGGTCATCAATACTGTACGCATGACCAACGACTGCGCGGTCAAACTGATCAAAACCGCGGTTGAGGATCCTTACTTGTTAGAAATGCAGCATCTGTGCGAAAAGACCATCAAAGATCTGATCATCCAGAAAAAGATTCAGATTGTCCGCCTGGCGGATGAGCGCATTGATGACATCTGGTTTAATATCGACGTAAGCGACGGCAAAGTGGTCCTTTCCGGCCACATCCACAGCGATGCAGAACGCCAGGCGGCCCTCGAAAATGCCAAACAGGTCGAAGGGGTCAAAAGTGTTGTTGACAAACTGAAGGTGGTTCACTACTGATCATCGGTGTCACAGGCTCCGGTGCCATATTTATTGTCAGATCAAACGCCGGCATTGCCGGCGTTTTCTTTCCTTACCACAATTGTTTCAAGGAGCATGATCGATGGCCGGCCATAGCAAATGGGCAAACATTAAACACCGCAAAGGCGCTCAGGACGCAAAACGCGGCAAAATATTCACCAAACTGATTAAGGAAATTACCATATCCGCGCGTATCGGCGGAGCGGACCTGGAAGCGAACGCGCGTCTGCGTCTGGCCGTTGACAAAGCCAAACAAGCCAACATGCCCAAAGACAATATCGAGCGGGCAATCAAAAAAGGGACCGGCGACCTTGACGGTGTCACCTACGAAGAGGGCACGTTCGAGGGCTATGGTCCTGGCGGCGTTGCAGTAATGGTCGAATTCATGACCGACAATCGCACCCGTACGGTAGCAGAGGTGCGCCACGCCTTTAATAAATACGGTGGCAGCCTGGGGGTCAGTGGCTCAGTGGCTTTTATGTTTGACCGCAAGGGACAGATTATTTTTGACAAGAGCAACGACTTTGACACCATCTTTGAAGCTGCACTTGAAGCCGGCGCAGAGGATGTCAAGGATGATGGCGACTGTATTGAAGTGATTGTTGAACCAGCTGGCTATGAAGCGGTACGCAATCACTTAAGTGCCCGGGGCCTGACCTACCTGTCGGCTGAAGTCACCATGATTCCACAAACGATGACAGCAGTTACCGGGAGTCAGGCTGAGTCCCTGATGAAGATGATTGACGTTCTGGAAGATAACGATGATGTTCAGAACATCCACGCCAACTTCGATATTGACGACGACGAGATGGAAAAACTTATGGGCTGAGCTATTCAGCCACGAATTGACGAGAAGCATGCGCATACTGGGAATAGATCCGGGGAGCAAAACCACCGGCTACGGTTTTATTGAACAACGCGGTAACAACCTGCGCCATCTCGACAACGGGGCCATTTTTACCGACAGCAAGACCGAACTGGCGCTACGATTGCACCGCATCTACAGCGAAATCTGTCGTTTGATCGCCTGCTACCACCCCGATGCGGTTGCGGTTGAACAGGTCTTCATGGCACGTAACCCGGCATCGGCGCTCAAGCTTGGTCATGCCCGTGGCATCGCCCTGCTGGCGGGGGTCAATGCCGGTTTGCCGGTCTTTGAATATTCCGCGCTGCAGGTGAAATCAGCGGTCGTCGGCTATGGTCGGGCCGGCAAGAACCAGGTACAGCAGATGACCAAGGTCCTGCTAAACCTCCCTGAAATTGCCCAGGAAGATGCCGCCGATGCCCTGGCGGTCGCTATTTGTCATGCCCATAGTCATCACCTGAACAACAAGATAAAACCGGACCAGCACAAGCTACAACGGAGACCCTCCTGATGATTGCCCTGCTTAGCGGCCAACTGGCTCATCGCGCCCCCGATCATATCATTGTTGATGTTGGCGGCGTCGGCTATCAACTGCATATTCCTTTGTCGACCTTTTATCGTCTGCCGGAAACCGGATCGGTGCGTTTGCAGGTTCATACCAACGTCAGGGAGGATGCCATTACCCTGTTCGGGTTTTTTACCGTTGCGGAAAAAGATCTATTCACCCTGTTGATATCTGTTTCCGGTGTCGGTCCCAAGCTGGGCATCACCATCCTCTCGCACATTGCTCCAGCCGAACTGGCTCTGGCCTTAAGCCAGGGGGACGTCAACCGCCTGATCGCCATTCCGGGGATCGGCAAGAAAAGTGCCGAACGCCTGGTCCTCGAATTACAGGACAAAGCCAGCACTTATGCAATTTCTGCATCTATCAGCGTCCCGCACACCGACACCGATACGACCGACTCACACCATCAGGATGCCCTCTCGGCATTGATTAACCTGGGGTATAAAGAGTCTCTGGCTAAACAGGCCCTGAAAAACCTTAAGTCAGCACCGGGAGCACCGCTGGAGCAGATTCTTAAAGCAGCGCTGCAGATTCTGCTGAAATAATCGCATTGACGGAGAGTCCATGGATGATCGCCTGATTAACCCCGCCGGTCAGCCGGCAGAAGATCAACTTGATCTGTCGCTGCGCCCCCGTTCTCTTAAAGATTATGTCGGTCAGGCCAAAGCCCGGGGCAACCTTCAGGTTTTCATCGATGCGGCCCGTAACCGCCGCGAAGCCCTCGATCATGTCCTTTTCTATGGACCACCGGGCCTTGGCAAAACCACCCTGGCCAATATTATTGCCCATGAAATGGGGGTCAATATCAAGAGCACTTCGGGGCCGGTCATCGAAAAAACCGGCGATCTGGCTGCGGTACTGACCAATCTCGAAGAAGGTGACGTCCTTTTTATTGACGAAATCCACCGCCTCTCGCCAGTCGTTGAAGAGATCCTCTACCCGGCAATGGAAGACTACCAGCTTGATATCCTCATTGGGCAGGGACCTTCTGCGCGCACCATTAAACTCGACATCCCGCGGTTTACCCTGGTCGGGGCCACAACCCGCGCCGGGCTGCTGTCTTCCCCCTTGCGTGATCGCTTCGGGGTTATTTGTCGACTGGAATTTTATTCAACCGAAGAGTTGACCACTATCGTTAAACGCAGTGCCGGCATCCTGAATATCCCGGTTGACGAAAAAGGGGCCTGGGAGATTGCCCGTCGCAGTCGTGGTACCCCGCGCATTGTCAATCGTTTGTTACGACGGGTACGGGATTTTGCTGAAATTGAAGGTGACGGTGTCATCAGCCAGAAATTAGCTGATCGTTCTCTTGGCCGACTGGAGGTTGATCAGCAAGGACTCGATCACATGGACCGGCTGTTGCTGCTCACCATGATCGACAAGTTTGGTGGCGGTCCCGTCGGCCTTGATACTCTGGCAGCTGCCATCGGCGAGGAGCGTGATACGATTGAAGAAGTGATTGAGCCCTATCTGATTCAAAAGGGCTTTTTAAACCGTACGCCACGTGGGCGCGTGGCAACAGAAAGCTGCCTGCAGCATTTTCATCGCGAAAAGCCACACCCTGTCAGCGACTCCCTGTTCAAGGACTGATTATCTGTTCATGACCAAGCATCTCGAACAGTTTGCCCTGCAGCTTAAAAATTGGGCACAAGATATTATTGACCATGGGCGCACGCCTTTTCGCCGCGTCGATTGCCTGCCGGCTATCGTTACTGAAGCCGGCGTTGTTCGACCACCACTGATATTCTGGATCAATCGCCAGAGCATGATGGCCGGCGGGATAGTCCTTCTACCTGAAAAAAATCTGGCTGAAGAACTGGAACGGGGCAGACACTGTACCGAGGCCTTAGGTCTTGGTCACTTTGTCACCTGGGAAACTGAACAGGTTCGTTTATGGCGAATCAGCGACGGTGATATCAGTGAAGAGAAACGTTTCCCTTTGCCGGGAACTGATCACCCTGATTTTTTTCGTCACCTACTTCGTGATCTTATTGACGCATTGAAAATTCCTGCGGTCACCGGCGCCATCCCCCGGGGCCAACTCTCACACCATTACTTTCACAACCTGTTTAATATTGCCGAAGAACTTGCTTTGCCCGCCCTGACCGATGCCTTTCGTAGCCAGCGGGCCGAGGAATTTGAGGGAATTGCCTTTGATGTCGATCAGCGCGCCCTCGAGGCCAACCGCCTGTTCCTGCTCCAACTTCTCACTGCATTGAGATTTGGTCTGCTACCTGACATCCTGCTTCCTGAAGATCTCGGTGAAGTTATCACGACAGCTTTGGAACGAGCGCCCGAGCCTTTTAATACCAGCCTGGTCTACCGCTGGGATGCGGCGCCCCTGTCTCTGCCCAACGAAACTGCCGTCTGCTATCATCACCTGCTTTTGCGCCTGCAACAGTTATGCTGGACGACACCGACCCAGCGCATGGAGCAAAGCTTGCGCAATCTTCTTGATCTCTGGTATCCGGAGAGTGGCAATTGCCCGATGGAAGAGGCCAACATATTAGTGTACCCCCGCACCCCGGCCGTTAGTCCCAACCTGCGTGCGGTTCTGTCTGATTCGCCCTTACTGTTGGCCGGCACCGCTATTACGCGCGAGCTTGCCAGCCTGCCACTGCCGACATTCTACTACGACTCATTGATGTCATTAACCCCGGAAACTATCTGTCGCGGCAATCTTTCGGCCTGGTTACTGAGCCCGATCCCCATCTCCCGCAACGAAAGAGCCCTGTTTAGTGCCCGACTGCGCACATCGTGGCCACATCGCAATTTCAAGATCCTGACCGATCAACCACGTTGGAAATGGCAATTGATCCACCTCCTCGGTATTTCTCAGCCGCAACAACACCTGCAGATTGAATGCCCTGTTGACCTGGTCGAGACCGCTGCTGATGATCCCCTGTGGTCACTTTTGTGTGAACATTTCCATCTGCGTGAAATCGTCAAGAGTGAGCTCAGCTTGTGCTTATCACTTTCTCGCTCCCCGCTGAATACCGAGCCGACACTAATTAAGGCCGCCGCCGACAAGGCTGAAGTGTCCCTTGTTTTTACTGAACCGGAGCAATTTCGCCAGCAATTAATCAGTGCCCTGCGGTTACCTGAGCCCAAAACAGACAAAGAAGCACCTGCCGGCAAAACTACCGTTCAAGCATCAAAAAACGTCAAACAGCAGATCATCGAACAACTACAAGCCCACGGCATTCCCAATTTTCCGGATCAGTACCTGTATTTTCTTGACCATCCCGACATGCTAAACTATGTCATCACTCCGCCCCTTAAAGTCGTTTCCAAGCTCCTTGGTCAATTCGATATGGTCGATGGAGAAGGTCGGCCCTTAAACGGTTACGGGGAAGAGCTTGAGCAGGCGTTGCTGATCTGCTCCCGCCTGGGCAAAACGGCTTTCGATCTGCCCAGCGATCGCAAGCAGCTGGAGCAGATCCTGCAACGCTACCGCAAGGATCTCGACAACCTGCATCAACTGTTGAGCGACTTAAGCTACAGACAGATGGAAAAGCCACAGGCGGCGCGCAATCTGGTCCGCAATATCTGGAAAAAACTTGAACTGCCCGATCCGGACTGGTTTAAAAATTGACAGCGGCCTGCAGATGACTCAACATGGTTAACATCCCTAGAAAAAAACGGAAGCTATGAACATTCTACTCCACATCTGCTGCGCCAACTGCGCCATTTACCCGGTCACCATGCTGCGTCAGCAAGAGCACGAGGTAACAGGCTTTTTCTACAATCACAATATCCATCCCTATCAGGAATTTCGTAAACGCCTGGCTACCACTCGTGAGTACGCCAATCAGGTCAAACTGCCGCTGGTGGTTAATGACAACTATCTTCTCGATGAGTTTCTCGCACATGTTGCCCAGAAGCCCGAACAACGCTGCAAATATTGCTATCAGTCGCGCTTGCGCGTAGCGGCCGAGCAGGCGCACAAGACAGGTGCTGAAGCGTTCACCACGACCCTGCTCTATTCACGTTACCAGCAGCATGATGCAATTGTTGATTATGGTCGGCAGCTGGCGGCAGAATTCCGGTTAACTTTTTTTTACGAGGATTATCGTCGCGGCTGGAACGAAGGGATCAGAATTTCCAAGCAGCTGGGTCTCTACCGCCAGCAATACTGTGGCTGCATTTATTCTGAGCGGGATCGCTACGCCGGATGATCCCCCTCTGTTCATGGTTGAAGCATCCAGCCCAACTGTTATAATCAAACGCAACGACAGGTCACTTCAAACAGTCGCAAGGAGTTTATTATGATTGAAATCATCGAAAAAACATTACTTACCGGTCTTGGGGCTCTGTCCATGTCACAAAAAAAAGCAGAAGAGTTAGTGTGCGACCTCAAGGAACGTCTTAACTTAAGTGAAGAAGAAGGCAAAAAGCTGTTGGACAAGTTGCAACAAACAGCCAAGGAAAACCAGCGCAAGCTGGAGTCAGTAGCACAGGAAGAGGTCAAAAAAGCCCTTGAACGGATGGGCGTCGTAACAGAAGAAGAATTTCATGCCCTGGAGAAAAAGGCGACGGCCCTGGAGAAAAAGGCGGATACCCTCGAGAAAAAGGTGGATGCCCTGGAAAAAAAACTCAAAGCAATTGAGCAATAGGTTGCCGGCAGGACACAATTTTGCCTTTTAATCGATTCAACCGCAATGTCCGGTCGCTTAAGCGCTACCGTCAGGTACTTTCTGTGCTGTTCAAGTATGGCTTCGGCCATATCATCGAACAGCTCAATATCGATTATTATATTCAACTCGGCAAACGCGCGGTTACTTTCGGGTCAACCTCGCGGGACCTGCAACGACTTCCCCACGGCGCGCGTTTTCGTCTGGCTCTCGAAGAACTGGGGCCGACCTTCATCAAACTTGGGCAGTTACTATCCACCCGCCCCGATCTGGTTCCCGAAGATATCATCAACGAACTCAAAAAACTTCAGGACCACCTTCCGGCAGTGCCCCTTGATGAAGTCCAGGCACAGATCCATTCCGAGCTCGGATATCCGGCAGAAGACCTCTTTACCTCCTTTGAGACCATTCCCCTGGCTACCGCGAGCATGGCCCAGGTTCACCGGGCAACGTTGAAAGACGGCACCAAGGTTGTCTGCAAGATTCGCCGCCCAGGGATCGAGGCGTTAATCACTACCGACGTAGATATTATGATGGGGCTCGCCTACCTGGCCAACAAGCACCTGCCGGGGGCCGACATGTACGACCCGGTGGGCATCGTCAAGGAATTTCGTCGATCGATTCAACGCGAACTCGATTTCTCCCGAGAAGGACGAACCATTGATCGTTTTCGGAAAAATTTTGAGGAGGACGAAACGGTTCATATTCCCGCCGTCTATTGGGAGTATACCGGGCACACGGTCCTGACTATGGAATACGTATCCGGTATCAAGATCTCCAACTTTGAAGAATTAAACCGTGCCGGACATGATCTTAAACTGATCGCCCGGCGCGGAGCAAACAGCTTTCTTAAGCAGGTTTTTCAATTCGGACTGTTTCATGCAGATCCTCATCCCGGTAATCTGCACATTCTGGAAGATGATGTCATCTGTATCTTCGACTTCGGCATGGTCGGGCGACTGGACGATGAACTCAAACTTCATCTCACTGAACTGCTCCTGGCCGTATTGCGCCGTGATGCCGACCACATCATCACACAGTTATTATACTCAGGGGATCTTAACGACGAGTCAAACCGTAAAAGTCTGCGCCATGAACTTTCTGAATTTATTGAAGACTATTACGACACCCTGCTGCAGGACATCAAGGTCGGCAAGCTGCTGTTTGATTTTATCCAGATCCTTTCGCACTACCAGATCAAGTTTCCTTCCAATCTGATGCTGCTGTCACGCTCACTGATTGCCATGGAGGGCATTGGCAGACAGCTCGATCCACACTTCAACATGGTTGAGCAACTGCGACCTTTTGCTGAGGAGATAGTCAAAAAACGCTACTCTCCCGGTAACATGACCAGGGATATTGCCGGTACCATCCGCGAATACCACGCTCTGAGCAAAAGCCTGCCAAAAGACATCAAAGAATTCATCAATCGTATCAATCGTAATCAGTTCAAAATAGATCTGGAACACCGTGGTCTGGAGCGGCTGGTTACTGACCTGGAAAAATCGACCAACCGGATTTCCTTCAGCATGGTGATTGCTGCGCTGATTATCGGTTCCTCTGTCGTTATGCAAATCGATAAAGGTCCAAGCCTGATGGGATTCCCTGTTATTGGTTTATTTGGATATTCGGTTGCCGGCTTTCTCGGCTTTGGTCTGGCCATCGCCATTCTCAGATCCGGCCGACTGTAACAGGCTGGTGACGGCATGTAACTGTGGCATAATCACCACAGCAAATTTCTGATTCCATCACGAACCCGCCACACTCTAAAAAAATCCAGACATCTGCCTTCAATAAATTCAGCAGTTTAAGACATCTAGCAGATGGCACAACTTTTGCTTAATGTTAGGATCAGGTTAAATGCTATAAATATCCAGCAGATCGGAATCTCAATGATTTTTCAGCGCACGCTCTCTAAAAACATCAACATTTCCGGAATCGGCCTGCATAGCGGTGCGCGCATTAATATGCGCATGCGCCCGGCTACAGCCAATACCGGTATTATTTTTCATCGCACTGATGGTGACACGAACGTCAGCATCAAGGCCTGTTCAAAAAATGTTGTCGATACCCGCATGGCGACCGTGATCGGGCACAATGGTGTCACCGTGTCGACCATTGAACACCTGATGGCTGCACTAGCAGCTTTTTCTATCGACAATCTGCATATCGACATCGACGGCCCGGAAGTACCGGTGCTGGATGGCAGCGCTGCTCATTTTGTGCGCGAATTTCAACAGGTGGGATTTACCACGCTGGGCGAACCACGCAAATTCATAGCGATTCGCAAACCGCTGGAAATCATTGAAGGGGAAAAACGGATCAGCCTTATCCCCTCACGCTTTTTCAGAATCACTTTTGATATCGCCTTTGATCATCCGGCTATTTCAGTGCAGAATCACAGCTTCAAGTTTGACACCGAAAGCTTCTGCAAAGAGATTGCCTCATCCCGCACCTTTGGCTTTCTTCATGAGGTAGAATACCTCAAAGCTAACGGTCTGGCCCGTGGTGGTTCCCTCGAAAACGCCGTGGTGATCGACGACAACGGGGTGATGAATCCCGAAGGATTACGCTACCATAACGAGTTTGTGCGCCATAAGATCCTTGACGCTGTGGGCGACTTCAGTCTGCTGGGGGCGCCGCTGCTCGGCCATATCCGCGCATTCAAAGCCGGCCATGATCTTAACGCCAAAATGGTCAGGCTGATTGAAAATCATCCTGACCACTGGGTCTATGTCGATTTCACTGAAGAAGCCTTGCGCGAGGCCCAGCGCGTTTTTTCCGGTGCCCGTGCTACTGAACTTGTTTTCAACAAAGCATAAAACAATAAGCCTTCGCAGATCCACAAAAGAGCGGCCCGTATCCGGCTGCTCTTTTTTTATCCGGAAGAAACCACCTATCATGCTTGTGTTGTCGGCACGCATTCTCTAAAATCAGCAAGCGCAGCGATAATGTTCCAGCGAGGCAGGCTTGCATGACAACTACCGACTCACATTCTGACGAAACATCCAAGCCTCGGCGTAAAAGTCGTGATTGGTTCGCGATTCTTTTAGCGCTCATACTGCTTCTGCTCATTCCCCAACTTGAAGTACATCTGGTAGATCTGACATCACAACTACCGATCAGCAACAGCATCATCGCCCTGGCTGTGATCAATCTGAATATCCTGCTGATCCTGCTGTTTTTGTTCCTGATTTTTCGCAACCTGTTCAAACTGCTGCTGGAACGCCGCCGTGGTGTCCCCGGCGCCAAGCTCCGCAGTAAGCTGGTTGGAGCATTCATTGCGCTATCCCTGATTCCTACCCTGTTGCTTTTTTTGGTATCGGCCGGCTTTATTCGCAACAGTATTGACAACTGGTTCAGCACCCAGGTCGAGATGGCTCTGGATGAATCCCTTGAGGTTGCGCAAACCTACTACCGTAATTCAGAAGCCAACGCCCTGTATTATGCTGACCAATTGAGTCAACGAATCCGCCGCGAGCGCCTTCTCAATGAGGAAAATCTTCCACAACTGCGCGAACTCATCAAGGAAAAGCAGGAGGAATACAATTTAGGCATCGTTGAAGTTTTCTCGGCAACCCATGAAGAACTGGTGCGGGTTGCCAACCCGAAGCTGCCAATTTTCGACATTACGCCGGCTACTTCAGACCCGGTGCGAGAAGGTCTGCAGGGAATACGATTTTCGCAGATTACAACGGTCGGCCAGGCCGATTTGATCCGTGGTATTGTTCCGGTACAATCAAACTGGGATTCCAGGGACATCGTCGGTGTTGTGGTTGTCAACTATTACGTTCCCTACTCCCTCATTGTCAAAATGAAGGAGATTGCCTCTTCGGTCGAACAGTATAAAACCACTCGATCCATCAAGGGACAGATTCAGCAGAGCTACGTCATTGTTTTGCTGCTGATCGCACTGATCATCATGTTTCTGGCCACCTGGTTCGGCTTCCACCTGGCCCGCGGCATTACCGTCCCGATCCAGGAGTTGGTAAGCGCAACAACACGGGTAGCATCGGGAGATCTTGACATTCAGCTGGAAACCACCAGTACCGACGAAATTGGTGCCCTGGTACAGGCATTCAACAAAATGACCGGCGATTTACGTTATGGTCGCCAGGAAATAAACGCCGCCAACCTGGAACTCAAGCGCTCCAATCTCGAACTTGACCGGCGCCGCAACTACATGGAAATTGTTCTGGCGAACGTTACTGCCGGGGTTATTTCCATTGATCGCCATGGCTGCTTGACCACGGTAAACAAATCGGCGGAAAACCTCCTGCACATGAAAGCAGACAAGGTCCTTGGCAGGGACTTCAGAGAAGTTATCCCCAATGTATATATGCCTCAGATCATGACTCTGCTAAAAGATCTCTTCTATTCAGAAAAAGGCACGGTGCGTCAGCACATGACCATTCCCATAGGTGCTGAAAAATACACCTTGATGATCAACCTGACCACGCTGCGGGACAATGAAAATAATTTTATGGGAACTGTTGTTGTTTTTGATGATCTTACGCAACTATACAAGGCTCAGCGCATGGCCGCATGGCGAGAGGTGGCACGCCGCATTGCCCACGAAATCAAAAATCCGTTAACCCCCATCCAGCTCTCCGCACAGCGTCTACGCCGCCGCTATCTTGATCGCTTCAATGCCGAGGACGATGTCTTTGACGAGTGTACCAGCATGATCAGCAAACAGGTTGATGAGTTGAAGAATCTGGTTAACGAGTTTTCCAACTTTGCCCGCATGCCGGCCACCAATCCTACCCTGAATAACCTGAATGACGTTATCCTCGAATGTCTGACCCTCTATCGTCAGGCCCATAAGGATATCAGGTTTGATACACTCCTTGACAACAATCTGCCCAACAGTAAATTTGACCGTGAGCAGATCAAACGGGTACTGATCAATTTGCTGGAAAATGCTGTCAGTGCTACCCCCGCCAATGGGTCGATCACACTGGGTTCCAGCTTTAATCAGGAGATCAATATTATTACCCTGACAGTTTCAGACACCGGCTGCGGCATTCCGGTGCAAAACAAGCCGCGCCTGTTTGAACCCTACTTTTCCACTAAAAAAACCGGCACAGGTCTCGGCCTTGCGATTGTTTCTACCGTCGTTGCCGACCACAACGGTTATATCCGGGTCAAAGATAACGAGCCTCAGGGCACCCAGTTTATTATCGAATTACCGGCAGACGATAGCGTCTGAGCACTGACCGACAGGAATACCTACTGATGAAACATATCCTTATCGTTGATGATGAAGAGAGTATACGTCAAAGCCTTGAAGGAATACTAAAAGATGAAGGCTTTAAAACCACCTTTGCGGCCAATGGCGAACAATGCCTGCAGATGATGAATGCTGAAGATCCCGACCTGATTCTTCTCGACATCTGGATGCCCGGAATTGACGGACTTGAAACCCTGAAAAGAATCAAACAGACCAGGTCACAGCAACTGGTTGTCATGATGAGCGGCCACGGAACAATTGAAACCGCCATCAAGGCAACCCGCCTTGGAGCCTTCGATTTTATTGAAAAACCCCTGTCGTTGGAAAAAGTCCTGTTATCCATTGAAAATGCCTTGAAGATCGGACAATTAGTTGCTGAAAACACGGCCCTTAAAGAAAAATTGGCGCGCGATTATCAGATGATTGGAGAAAGCCAGGCGATCAGAAAACTTAAAGCTCAAATCAAGGTCGCGGCACCCAGTTCCGGCTGGGTATTGATTACCGGTGAAAATGGTACCGGCAAAGAACTGGTGGCACGTGCCATTCATCAACAGTCCGGCCGGAGTGACAAGCCTTTTGTAGAAGTTAATTGTGCTGCGATTCCGGAAGAGCTGATTGAGTCTGAATTATTTGGGCATGAAAAAGGCGCCTTTACCGGAGCAACAGCGGCGCGACGTGGAAAGTTTGATCAGGCCAACGGCGGCACCTTGTTTCTTGATGAAATAGGTGACATGAGCCTGAAAACCCAGGCAAAAATTCTGCGGATCCTGCAGGAACACAAGTTTGAGCGGGTTGGTGGCAACCGTACTATCGTGGTTGATGTGCGGGTGATTGCGGCAACCAATAAGATCCTGCCGCAGGAGATAAAAAGTGGAAACTTCCGTGAAGATCTATATTTCCGCCTCAATGTTCTCCCTTTTGTGGTGCCATCACTAAGCCATCGCAAAGAAGATATTCCCCTTTTGTGCAACCACTTTTTGCATTTTTTCTGCAGTAAAGAAAGCCGGGAAAATAAAACGATCAGCGATGATGCCCTGCAATGCATGATGGCTTACGATTGGCCTGGAAATGTCAGAGAGTTAAAAAACCTGATTGAACGCTTGGTGATAATGACCCCGGGAACAGAGATAAAACCCTCTGATTTACCACAGGATATCAGCCACTTAAGGCCTTCTGACACTCTGACTGCAACACTTGTGGAAGACCTGCCGGACTCATATAAGGAAGCAAAAGAAATTTTTGAGGAACAGTTTCTGATTGAAAAATTAAAAAAGAACAGCTGGAACATTTCGCGTACCGCCGAAGAAATCGGTCTGGAGCGCTCCAACCTTCACAGAAAAATCAAATACTATCAACTTAACCCCGACTAAGTAGCCAGAAATAAAGATAAAAAAAAAGCCCTCCAGTAACTGGAGGGCTTTTTGGGGTATAATTTCGGCGGCGACCTACTTTCCCACATCGTTTCCAATGCAGTATCATCGGCGCGGTAGGACTTAACTTCTGTGTTCGGGATGGGAA